>CAWVIZ010000012.1:0-41157 GCA_963929535.1 uncultured Lachnospiraceae bacterium
ACACTAGATCGCGTGTTTGAAGAAGGCTATGCTATGGGGCTTGGAAAAGATGTTATTCAGATTTGCCGGAACGATGTAAGATTGCATTTTGATGTTGCTCAGAAGAATACTATTATGTGGAAAGATGAAAATGATATTATCGAAAAGTTGACCAATCGTATAAAAGCCACAATCGATTAATATAGAGTGACAAAAAGACATTTATAAGGATAATATTATGATCTTTACGGGGGTAACAGGGGGTAAAATAGTCTCTTTGCTTTACCCCCCTGTTTATATTAAGTCCCTTTTGCTACATTATAATAAGTAAAGAAAGTCTTGACGGGGCTGCATATTACCCTGCTGGGCATGGGAATCTGGAAACTGCTGGGGGTGCTGGGAATTCCTGCTGTTGTTTCTGCGGCCATCAGCATAGGAACGCTGGCGCTGTATGGTCTGTGGATCGGAAGCGGAGCCTCTGCGCTGCGGGCGATCATAATGTTTGCTGCGGTGCTGGGAGCCCGCCTGACAGGAAGGACGTATGATCTGCCATCGGGACTTTCCCTGGCAGCGGTCCTGCTTCTGCTGGATAATCCGGATCTGTTGTTTGACAGCGGCTTTCAGTTATCGTTTACAGCGGTACTGGGCGTGGGCGTTGCGGCCCCCGGACTGAAGAGCGACAGAACCGCCGGGGAGAAGTCTGAAAAAAAGTCCGGAAAGCAGGACGGGAAACGGTCCGGGAAGGGGAGGAGGGTGCTTGAATGGATACTTCGGAGCCGGGATGCGGCGGAACCGGGAGTGGTCTTGTGGTTTACCACGCTTCCGGTGGTACTGGAGACATTTTCCCAGGTATCCCTGATTGGGATCGCGGTGAATCTTCTGGTGATTCCTCTGGTACAGGTGGTACTGATCTCCGGAATCCTGGCCATGGCCGTGGGCGCTGTTCACCTGGGACTGGGAAGCATGGCGGGGATTCCTGCTTACGCCGTCCTGCGTCTGTATGAGCTCCTGGGAAGCCTGTCAGAAAGACTTCCGTTAGCCATGTGGACTCCGGGACAGCCGGGGATACTCCGCTGTGTATGCTATTATCTGCTGGGCGCGGCCATTCTGTGGGAGGCAGTTTACCGGAAACGGAGACAGAGAGAAGGAGGGCATGCGAAAACGGAGCACAAGGCAGATTGCCGGAAGACATCGGTACAGAGCGGCCGCGGGAAATTTTCGATCCGGAAAGCTATTTATGAAAGCTGGATACTTCCGGGACCGGGAATGCGGACGGCCGTCCGTGCAGGCATGATCTTCTGTATGCTGCTTCTGATGGGGGTTCATTCCCGGAAAGGAATGCAGGTGACCATGATCGATGTGGGGCAGGGGGATGCGATCCTGACCGGGGCGGACGGCTGCTGGACCCTGATCGACGGAGGAAGCAGCAGCCGTTCCGGGATTGGGACCTACGTGATCTGGCCGTATTTAAAAAGCCAGGGCATCACTGGTCTGGAAGCAGTTTTTGTGACACATTCAGACGCGGATCATGTAAATGGAATCCATGAGCTGCTGGAGCTGGCAGGGAAGGGCAGCCTCAGGATACGGTATCTTTTTATGCCGGACTGGATGAAGGATGATCCGGAGGGGGAGAAACTGCAAAAGACCGGAGAGGCTGCGGGATGTGTCTGCGTCTATCTGGGAACCGGAGACAGGATCCGGCAGAAGAATGCGGAAATCACAGTTCTGCACCCCGGTAAAGGCGAAACGTGGGAGGATCCCAACAGAGGCTCTCTGGTATTTCTCTGGGAATACAGGGATGTCAGAGGGCTGTTTACAGGGGATTTGCCTGAGGAAGAAGAGAAGCGCCTTCTGCAGGAGCTGCAGGTCTGCGATTTTCTGAAAGTAGGGCACCATGGATCAGACGGCTCCTCCTCCCGGGAATTTCTGGAGGCGGCAGATCCTTCGCTGGCTCTGATATCCTGCGGACTGAACAACCGCTACGGGCATCCGGGAAGCGGGACGATGGAGCGGCTGGGGGAACGGGACTGCGCTGTGCTCAGGACGGATACGATGGGAGCCGTAACTCTCCGGTATGCAGGCCGGGGATTGGAAATTTCCTGGTTTCGTGATAGGTGAAAACGGCTGCTGAAATTGAAATCTTTGTGAACCCCTTGAGTTTTGAACGGTATGATGGTAGCCTATATGGGGAGTTGAATCTGCAGGAGGAAAAATATGAGATACAAAATCAGTTGGATTATTGGAAAAGTTACAGCGCTGCTGTATCTTGCGGCAGCAGGTCTGTTGTTTTGGGCTCTGATCCGGACCAGGATGGTGCCCGGGCTGTATCTGGGGATTCTCGGGACTGTGCTGATCGGAGCGGCAGCTCTTCTGGTATGGATGACATGGAACGGAAGGCGGATGGTCCGCTATATTGCCGGAATTTTTTTGAGCATCCTTCTGGCCGGCCTTTGCGCGGTGGGATTTCTTTATGTAAACAGAACTCTGGCGGCAGCGGACAAGATCACTACGGTGAATACGGAAGTGACAGAAGTGGGAGTCTATGTGAGAACGGAAAATACCGATGATTTCACCCAGGCGGCGGCAGGTTACGATTACGGCATCCTTTCTCAGCTGGACCGGGAGAATACGGATAAAGCAGTGGAGCAGCTGAAGGAAGAGCTGGGGACTGATGTTTCGCCCCGGGAATACGAGTCCCTGACCTCTCTGGCGGATTCGCTGCTGAATCAGGAGATGGATGCGGTGATCATGAACTCTGCCTATCTGGATGTACTGGAAGAGATCGAAGGATATGAAGATATCAGAAGCCGGATAAAAGAAGTCACTGTCCTCCGGGTGGAAGCCGAGATCACTCAGAACGGCCAGGAGACAGAAAAAGAAAACGGGCAGACCACGGGAACCTCTGCCGGAGGCCAGTCGGTATTTACTGTTTACATCAGCGGAGTGGACAGCCGTTCCAGTGAACTGGTATCCAAGAGCCGGAGCGATGTGAATATTCTGGCGGTGGTGAATGCGGATACCCGCCAGATAGCCCTGATCTCCACGCCCAGAGACTATTATGTACCGCTGTCCATCTCCAATGGAGTGCCGGATAAGCTTACGCATGCGGGGATTTATGGAGTCCAGGTGAGCATGGATACACTTGCCATGCTTTACGATACCAGTATTGATTACTATTTCCGGGTGAACTTTACAGGGTTTAAGGATATTATAGACGCGCTGGGGGGGATCACTGTAGTATCGGACTATACCTTTGATTCCGGAAATGTGTCGGGATATCATTTTGAAAAAGGAGAGAATTACATGGACGGGGATGCGGCGCTGGCATTTTGCCGGGAGCGTTATGCCTTTGCCAGCGGTGATAACCAGAGAGGGAAGAACCAGCTGGCGGTGATCAAAGGAGTACTGAACAAATGCCTGAGTGCCGATATGCTGATGAATTATACCAGGGTTCTGGATGCGGTGGAGGACAGTTTTGAGACATCGATTCCCTATGATACCATCAGCTCTCTGGTAAGAAGCCAGCTCAGTGACGGTTCCGCCTGGAATATCGTCAGCTACAGTGTCACCGGAACAGGAGACCGCCAGGTGCCTTACTCCATGAGTCAGAGTGTGTATGTGATGATTCCTGATGAGTCCACGGTGGAAACTGCCAGGGAGATGATCCAGACAGTGCGGAACGGTGGGATCATTGAGGACCCGTGATCCGGGAAGGCCCGCTCTGAAGGACAGGGGATAGAATCCGCGGCAAGAACAGGGGATCAAATGAAAAAGCCGGAAAAGTTCCGCTGACCAGCTCTGTCAAGCTGTCAGCGGAGAACCTTTCCGGCTTTTTCTGTCTGTATCCAGGATGTATTCCTGTAAAGAACAAAGGCTCCGGGAAAAACGGTTACGGCAGCAGCCGTTAATCCGCAACCAGGATCTCCTTCAGATAACGTTCCAAAGCATCCTGCCAGGTGGGAAGGGGAGCAAATCCGTTTTTCACCAGCTTGCTCTTATCCAGACGGCTGTTAAAGGGTCTTGCCGCTTTGGACACACCGTATTCTTCCGTGGTGACCGGCGCTACAGTCAGATGCTTCTCATCGTATTCCTCATATCCCATGGCCGCTGCCTGACGGAAGATTTCCGTGGCAAATTCATGCCAGCTGATATATCCGCCCTCGTTGGTGGCGTGATAGTAGCCGTATTTTTCGGTTTCAGCCATATCCACCAGAAGCCGGGCCAGATCGAAGGTATAGGTGGGGGTTCCGATCTGGTCGCTGACCACAGTGAGCCTGTCATGTGTTTTCCCGATCTTCAGCATGGTTTTGATGAAGTTATTTCCATTCTTTCCGAAGACCCAGGCGATCCGTACGATGAAATACTTTTCCAGTGTTCCGGATACTGCCAGCTCTCCGGCCAGCTTGGTCTCACCGTATACGTTCAGAGGTTTGTAATCCTTGCAGTCGGGATCCCAGGGATCAGTTCCCTGCCCGTCAAACACATAATCTGTGCTGATATAGACCATTTTACAGTCCAGTTCCCTGCAGGCCTGAGCAATATTCCTGGTGCCGTCCGCATTGATCCGCCGCACCAGCTCCTGCTTATCTTCGTCCTCGGCGGCATCTACGGCCGTCCAGGCGGCACAATGTATCACCACATCCGGCCGGCACTCCAGAATGGCGGCTGTCACTGCCTCCCGGTCAGTGATATCCACCGGAATATAGGGCATGGAGCACACCGGAGTGCCGTCCTGAATACCGCTGTATGTCTCGCGGATGTCTGATCCCACGCCTTCGTGACCTCTGGCTGCCAGTTCATTCATCACATCATGTCCCAACTGTCCTCCAACGCCGGTTACAAATACTTTCATGCGATTCCTCCTGTCTTGCTTCTTGGGACAGCCGGACTTTCCTGGCCGGCTGCCTGTGGTTTTCGGCATTACTGCCGGTTTCCATACATTTTTTCATAATAATTCTGATATTCACCGGAGATGATAGTCTCCCACCATTCCCTGTTTTCCAGATACCATTTGATGGTTTTCTTGATACCATCGGCAAATTTGGTCTCCGGCAGCCAGCCCAGCTCGTTGTGGATCTTGGTGGGATCGATCGCATAGCGCATGTCGTGTCCCTTCCGATCCGCCACATAGGTGATCAGGCTTTCCGGTTTCCCCAGCTCCTTACAGATCAGTTTTACAATGTCGATATTTCTCATTTCATTGTGGCCGCCGATATTATATACTTCACCGACACGGCCCTTGTGGATGATCAGATCGATGGCTTTGCAGTGATCCTCCACATACAGCCAGTCACGGACATTTTCACCCTTTCCGTATACCGGAAGCGGCTTGTCATTCAGCGCGTTGGCGATCATCAGCGGGATCAGCTTTTCAGGAAAATGATACGGTCCATAGTTATTGGAGCAGCGGCTGATGGTTACGGGCAGGCCGTAGGTTCTGTGGTAAGCAAGTACCAGAAGGTCGGCGCCTGCTTTGGAAGAACTGTAAGGGCTGCTGGTATGAATGGGGGTTTCCTCGGTGAAAAACAGATCCGGGCGGTCCAGAGGAAGGTCGCCGTACACTTCATCAGTGGAAACCTGATGATATCTCTGAATGCCGTATTTCCGGCAGGCATCCATCAGGACCGCAGTTCCCTTGATATTGGTATCCAGAAATACCTCCGGGTTCTCAATGGAACGGTCCACATGGCTTTCCGCCGCAAAGTTTACCACAATATCCGGATGCTCTTCCTCAAACAGACGGTAGACCGCGTCACGGTCTGTGATGCTTTCCTTTACAAACCGAAAATTGGGATTGTCCATCACTGGCGCCAGTGTGGAAAGATTTCCGGCATATGTCAGGCAGTCCAGGCAGACGATCCGGTAATCCGGATATTTGTCCAGCATGTGAAAGATGAAGTTGCTTCCGATAAATCCGGCTCCGCCGGTAACGATAATTGTCATGTTGATATCTCCTTTGTTCCTTTTTCTATAGTGTTTCAGCTGCAATGGGACGTAACCGCTCGGCCGGGCGTCCCCCGGGAGTTGGCTGCTGCCATGGGACCGGCGGTTGCACTCCGGCCTTGCTGACTGCGGGATCAATAGAGCTGTTCTCTGTATTTTCCATCCAGAACATCCTTCAGATACTGGCCGTACTGATTCTTTTTTACCACCTCATAGGTTCTCATCACGTCTTCTCTGGAAATCCAGCCGTTAAGATACGCGATTTCTTCCAGACAGGCGATCTTGCGGTGCTGATGAGTCTCCATGGTCTTGACGAAATTGGTGGCATCCACCAGACTTTCGTGGGTTCCGGTATCCAGCCAGGTAAATCCCTGCCCCAGAAGCTCAACGTTCAGACGGTTTGCCTCCAGATAGAGCCGGTTTAAATCGGTGATCTCCAGTTCGCCTCTGGCGCTGGGCTTCAGATTTTTTGCGAAATCCACTACCTGATTATCATAAAAATAAAGTCCTGTCACACAGTAATTGCTTTTCGGCTGGCTGGGCTTCTCCTCAATGGAAACCGCTTTGCCGTTGTGATCGAATTCCACGATGCCGAACCTCTCCGGGTCATCCACATAATAGCCGAATACAGTGGCTCCCTTTCCCGATTCTGCGTTTTCCACAGCCGCCTTCAGCCTTTTTTTCAGACCGTGGCCTGCAAAAATATTGTCTCCCAGAACCATGGCAACCGTATCGTCTCCGATAAAATCAGCCCCAATGATAAATGCCTGAGCCAGTCCATCAGGACTTGGCTGCACCGCATAGGAAAGGTTCACGCCAAACTGGGAACCGTCTTTCAAAAGCTCCTCAAACCGGGGGGTATCCTGGGGGGTGGAAATGATCAGGATATCCCGGATGCCCGCGTTCATCAGCACAGACATGGGATAGTAGATCATCGGTTTGTCGTAAATGGGCAGAAGCTGCTTGGAAGTTACCATTGTGAGTGGATACAGCCGGGTGCCTGACCCGCCCGCTAAAATAATACCTTTCATTATATATACTCCTTTCCGGCTTTCCGGTATCCGTGAAGATCACAGTTCGCAGTTGAGCTGTAACCTGTGAAAGTAAGCGCCAGATGGTTTCTGGCACCTGCCATACTGATATCACCTAAAGCCTTACCGTTTTCATGCGCAGATATTCCTGCCATGTTGTCTGTGCATCCATTATAAAAGGTGCCCTAAGGGCACCTTCAAGCCTTTTTTGTAAAATTTTTGAAAAAGATGGTTGTTCCGTGCGGGATATCACTTCCTCAGAAGAAAGATCCCCGCATCTTTTGTGATAAAAAAGCCTTTTGCCGTTCGTTTCCTGACGAAATTCCGGAAATCATTGTAGCGGTCCACAATATACTGATTCTGGTTCCCGTGGCAGGAAAGGATATAGGAGATCAGCGGTTCTGCCTCTGTCACATTCAGGGAATCCTTATAGGGGATCCATTCCACGGAGGAGAAAAAAGGACGGAGGATCCTGGCGCCGTTTTCCTTGCCGAATCTGTCATACAGCTTATCTGCAGACAGAACGATCCGGTCATCGAATTCCGCGGCCAGGCGGCCGATTTCCTGCATATGCTCCCGGCCATAGGCGCTGCAGATAAAAATACCGCCCGGCTTCAGCACCCGGGATATTTCCCGGGCAGCCCGGGAAATATCCTCACAGTAAAACAGGACATGGTTGGCGATCACCCGGTCGTAGCATGCATCCGGCTCCGGAAGCTTCTGACAGTCCATGACCCGGAAAGAGAAGCGGGGATCTTCTCCGCCCACTGCGTTCCGGGCATCCCGTACCATTCCCGGAGAAATGTCGGAGAGCGTGACAGAGAGGTTATCCGGCACCTTATCCGAATTCTGAATCCAGAGGGAACCGTCCCCGCAGCCCACCTCCAGCACCTGCATTCCTGCCTCCAGCCCACACTGGGCGAAAATCCAGGGGAACCATCCCTGGGGATTGACGGCATAGCGGCTGTGAAGACTGATGCGGGAGGAAATATTGGAAGCGTTCTGATACTGGTTGCGGAGGCTTTTTTCCATACCGCTGAGATTCATCCGCTGCAGCAGCAGACTCCAGTCAATGGTTTCCCCGCTGTCTGCCTGGGCGGCGGTTTCCCCAAGAACCTCCTTCACCAGCTGCAGCTGGCCGATACGGTCCTCTATGAGCTTTAGCTGCATTTTCAGGGAATTGGACAGAAAATGATCGTCATCGCTGATGGTCATCTCCTTGATATCATCCAGAGAAAATCCCAGATATTTCAGAAGAAGGATCTGCTGCAGCCGGGCAAAATCCCCGTCTGTATAGAATCTGGCTCCGTTTTCATTGACATAGGAGGGCTTCAGGATATTGTGCTGGTCATAATATCGGATGGTTTTCTTGGTGATATGCGCCATCTTGGCAAATTCACCGGAGGAATAGTAGCCGGGGAGTTTCATGGAGAGGTCCTTTCTAAAATCAATTCAGAAGTTCAGCCTTTTGGCCTTGCTGTCACAAATGTATGCGCACAGGCTGGGAAAATCACCGCCTGGTGTCCGCATCCCAAGGTTTTTGCAGTAAATACAGAGCAGTCTGCACTGCGCTTCAGTCGGCGTCAGACATGTGCCACTGGCACACAGCGCTCTTGCAGGACAGTGGGAGGCATAATTGCGGAAATGAAATCACATTACTATATGAAGTAACTGTATTTAGTTTTATCATATCATGGTGAGAAAGAATAAACCAGAGAGAATCTGCATAAATCAGAAAAATGTAATGGTTCGGTCCCGCAGCTTCATCAATATAAATACTTGCACACAAGCTGCGCTCTTTGCGGCCGGGATCCCGCAAACCTCGGGATCCTGCTGCGAATGTGAAAGAGGCCATCGCGTCGCTTCTGATCAGTCTGCAAAAACCCTGTATTTTCCTAAAAAACTTCTTGCTTTTTCGAAAATGGAGTGCTATACTATAAACCGACCTTTTGTGTGGCACTCTTTTTTTGTGCGCAAAAAAGGCGAAATACACCGAAAACTGCGGCACAATCGAGTTGCTGTGCGGCAGTGCAACGCATGGAATACTCTTTGGGGGATCACCGCAAAGGGATACCATTATGGCCATCCGGCCATAAGAGAGGAAAGGAGGATTCAAATGAAAGTAAGAGCATCTGTAAAGCCTATCTGCGAGAAGTGTAAGATCATCAAGAGAAAAGGAAGCATCAGAGTAATCTGCGAGAATCCAAAACACAAACAGAGACAGGGCTAATCCGTCATTTAGAACTGGATCTGATCCATGGCAATAGAAGAAGCGCGAAAGGCGGCATCTATTGCATGAGCAACAAATTTTAGTGCGGCTGCAGCAGGGAACACACGGAAGTGTTGTTTGCTGTTTAAATATTATAATGAGAGTACTTCGGATTGGTGTACCGAAGAGCCTCCGGCGGATGAACGCCGATGAGAGCGTTGCATCCCTTATAATATTGCTTAATACCGGCCTGGCCGGAAAGGTCATGGAGACATGGCTGGATGCCCGCATACCGGCATCCCAATTAGGAAAATATTAAAACGCGCCGCCCGGAATCACAGGATCCGGGAGCAGAGCAGAAACTGTGCCGGCGCAGGAAAGAAAATGGAGGAACAAATACATGGCACGTATTGCTGGTGTAGACTTACCAAGAGAAAAACGTATTGAGATCGGTTTGACTTACATCTACGGAATCGGAAGAGCAAGCGCAAACCGCATCCTGGCTGAGGCAAACGTAAATCCGGATACTCGTGTGAGAGATATCACAGACGAAGAAGTAAAGAGAATCAGTGCTGTAATCGATGAGACACAGGTGGTAGAGGGAGATCTTAGAAGAGAGATCGCCATGAACATCAAGCGTCTGCAGGAAATCGGATGCTACAGAGGAATCCGCCACAGAAAAGGACTTCCGGTTCGCGGTCAGAAGACAAAGACCAATGCAAGAACCAGAAAAGGTCCGAAGAGAACCGTTGCAAACAAGAAGAAATAATCATTGCAGCGTGAAAGGCGGCCGCAAGGCGGCCTGAGTGTGAAGCAAGTAACCATGTAAGAGAATATAAGAAAGTGTAGGTTAGTTTTTAAAATGGCTAAAGTGACAAAGAAAACGACAAAGCGTCGTGTGAAGAAAAACGTTGAACGCGGACAGGCACATATCCAGGCTTCTTTCAATAACACCATCGTTACACTGACTGATGCCGAGGGTAACGCTCTTTCCTGGGCAAGTGCCGGTGGTCTGGGATTTAAAGGTTCAAGAAAATCTACTCCTTATGCAGCTCAGATGGCGGCAGAGACTGCCGCTAAAGCAGCGATCATTCACGGTCTGAAGACTGTAGACGTATTCGTAAAAGGACCGGGATCAGGAAGAGAGGCAGCAATCCGCGCCCTTTCCGCCTGCGGCATTGATGTGACCAGCATCAAAGACGTAACTCCGGTACCTCACAATGGTTGCCGTCCACCGAAACGCAGAAGAGTCTAATTTAGGAGGTCAGTAGATTATGGCAGTTAATAGAGTACCTGTTCTGAAAAGATGCAGATCCCTGGGTATGGATCCTGTTTATCTGGGAATTGATAAGAAGTCCACAAGACAGCTGAAGAGAGCCAACCGCAAGATGTCCGAGTATGCTCTGCAGATGAGAGAGAAGCAGAAAGCAAAGTTCATCTACGGCGTGCTGGAGAAACCTTTCCGCAACTACTATGAGAAGGCCGCCCGCATGAGCGGTATGACCGGTCCGGCTCTGATGGCCATGCTGGAGATGAGACTGGACAACGTGATCTTCCGTCTTGGTTTTGCAAGAACCAGAAGAGAGGCCCGTCAGATCGTGGATCACAAGCATGTGCTGGTAAACGGCAAGCAGGTGAATATCCCGTCTTATCAGGTGTCCGCGGGAGATGTGATCGAGATCAAGGAGTCCAAGAAGTCTTCTCAGAGATATAAAGACATTCTGGAAGTGACCGGCGGAAGACTGGTTCCGGAATGGCTGGAGGCTGATCAGGAAGCTCTGAAGGGAACCGTAAAAGAGGCTCCTGCCAGAGAAGCAATTGATGTGCCGGTTAACGAAATGCTTATCGTCGAGCTGTATTCTAAATAATAAGAGTTTGACTGCGGCTCATGGGTTTGCCGTGGGCTGCGGTTTCTTATTGTATATTGTTACCCTCAAAGAATACTATTATCCCATGAAGGAGGGCCTGGTATGTTTGATTTCAACAAACCGAAAATTGAAATTACAGAGATTTCCGATGATAAAAAATACGGCAGATTTGTTGTAGAACCGCTGGAAAGAGGCTATGGAACTACTCTGGGAAACTCCCTGAGAAGAATCATGCTCTCCTCGCTGCCGGGCGCTGCTGTCAGCCAGGTAAAAATCGAAGGCGTTCTCCATGAGTTCAGCTCCATTCCGGGAGTAAAGGAGGACGTTACCGAGATCATCATGAATCTGAAGAGCCTTGCGATCCGCAATACCAGCGAAACCAATGAGGCAAAAGTTGCTTACATTGAGTTCGAGGGAGAGGGCGTAGTGAGAGCTTCCGATATTCAGGTGGACCAGGATATTGAGATCATGAATCCTGATCAGGTGATCGCCACGCTGAACGGCGGACCGGACAGTAAGCTGTACATGGAGCTGACCATCACCAAAGGACGGGGCTATGTAAGCGCAGATAAAGGAAAGACCGACGATATGCCCATCGGTGTGATCGCTGTAGATGCGATCTATACTCCCGTGGAGCGTGTGAACCTGACGGTGGAGAACACCCGTGTGGGTCAGATCACGGATTTTGACAAGCTGACTCTGGATGTATATACAAAAGGTACCCTGGATCCTGATGAGGCGGTAAGCCTGGCGGCCAAGGTACTCAGCGAGCATCTGAAGCTGTTTATCGATCTGTCCGAGAATGCCAAGACGGCTGAGGTTATGATCGAAAAGGAGGACAATGAGAAGGAAAAGGTTCTGGAGATGAACATCGATGAACTGGAACTTTCCGTTCGTTCCTATAATTGTCTGAAGAGAGCCGGCATCAACACGGTGGAAGAGCTTTGCAACAGAACTTCTGAGGATATGATGAAGGTCCGCAACCTGGGCCGTAAGTCTCTGGAAGAAGTGCTGTCCAAGCTGAAAGAGCTGGGACTTCAGCTGAATCCCGGCGATGAATAAAGCAAAATGCGATAGCATTTTGCGCTACTGATTGCCGAAGGCAAGCAGTCACAAAAATGGTGGCTGGAAGCGTGCGGCAATGCATAAAACTGGCGGCCCAAGGGCCGGTAGGGTAAAGGAAAATTTGTAGAAGAAAAGCGGTATATCAGTAAGACCGAAGAAGCATGGTATACTGTTCCGCAAATGGAGGAAAATAAAATGGCAGGATATAGAAAGCTGAGCAGAACATCCGCTCAGAGAAAAGCGTTAATCAGAAGTCAGGTGACAGCTCTGCTGTACCATGGAAAGATCGTTACCACAGAGGCGAAGGCTAAAGAGATCCGCAAGGTTGCTGAAGGGCTGATCGCTCTGGCAGTAAAGGAGAAGGATAACTTCGAGACCGTTACAGTTACCGCTAAGGTTCCCCGCAAGGACGCTGACGGAAAGCGGGTAAAAGAGGTAAAGGACGGAAAGAAAGTTACTGTATACGATGAGGTACAGAAGGAGATCAAGAAGGATTCTCCCTCCAGACTGCATGCAAGACATCAGATGCTGAAAGTATTCTATCCGGTGAAATCTGTTCCCGTAGAGGCAGCAGGAAGAAAGAAAAATACCAAGGTTGTGGACATGGCAGACAAGATGTTCACAGAGATCGCACCCAAGTATGCAGACCGCAATGGCGGTTACACAAGAATCATCAAAATCGGACCGCGTAAAGGTGATGCGGCTATGGAAGTAGTACTGGAGCTGGTATAAGCTGCGGAAAATATCCAGATTCTGGTTTGAATATCTGTATTGAAAATGGAAGGAGCTGTTCCCGAAAGGGAATGGCTTCTTTTAAATTGCAATCTTTTCCCAATTCTGCTAAGATGGGGAAAACGGCTTATGGAAATGCTGCAGAAAGCTGCCAGACGGGAGGGATCGTATGAAATTTACCAATGGTTATTGGATGATGAGGGAAGAGATATTGCCGTTGTTTGCGGTGGAATACGCGGATCACAGAATCCGGGGCGAAGAGCTGACGGTCTACGCCGCGACCAGACATGTGACAAACCGGGGAGACTGTCTGAACAGCGGATTGATCACTGTCCGGTTTTCCAGTCCTATGGAGGATGTGATCAGAATCTCTGTTTCGCACTTTGACGGCGCCAGATATGAAGGACCTTTTGTTCCGGTGAATCAGGCGGAACATCAGGTTTCCATCTGTGAGGAAGCGGATTATCTAAGCTATCAAAGCGGACGGCTCAGAGCAGAGATTTCCAGAAAACCCTCTGGGTGGAGTGTGGTTTTTTACGATGGAAAACGGAGGCTGACAGACAGCAGCTACCGGAATATGGCCCATATGACCGACAGATCCACTGGGAAGACCTATATGACAGAACAGCTTGCCATAGATGTGGATGAGCTGATTTATGGTTTGGGCGAGCGGTTCACACCGTTTGTACGGAATGGCCAGACAGTGGAAATGTGGAATGAGGACGGCGGAACCGCCAGTGAGATCGCCTATAAGAACGTTCCCTTCTACATTACAAATAAGGGTTACGGAGTTCTGGTGGACAATGAGGGAGACGCCGCTTTTGAAGTGGCCAGTGAGAAGGTGGAGCGGATTCAGTTTTCCGTTCCCGGTGAGCGGCTGGATTATTATTTTATCTGCGGTCATACGCCAAAAGGGACCATCCAGAAATATACAGAGCTTACCGGAAAGCCGGCGCTTCCTCCGGCCTGGTCTTTTGGCCTCTGGCTTTCCACCTCATTTACCACCGATTATGACGAGAAGACCACCGGAAGTTTTATACAGGGAATGGAAGAAAGACAGATTCCGCTTCACGTATTTCACTTTGACTGTTATTGGATGGACGCTTATGAATGGTGCAATTTCCAGTGGGATCCCAAAACCTTCCCCGAACCGGAGGCTATGCTGAAACGATACCACGACAGGGGACTGAAGGTCTGCGTATGGATCAACCCCTATATCGGCCAGAAGTCACCGTTGTTTGAGGAGGCCGGAAAGGCGGGTTATCTGCTCAGGAAAAACGATGGAAGTGTCTGGCAGACAGATTTGTGGCAGGCGGGAATGGGTATCGTGGATTTTACCAATCCGGATGCGGCCGCCTGGTATCAGGATAAGATGAAGGCATTGCTGGATATGGGAGTGGATTGTTTTAAGACAGACTTCGGAGAGAGGATTCCGGTGAAGGACATTGTGTATTACGATCACTCTGATCCGGTAAAGATGCACAATTTTTATACGTATCTGTACAATCAGACGGTATTTGAATTGCTGAAAAGAGAGAGGGGAGAGGGGGAGGCAGTCCTTTTTGCCCGGTCGGCTACTGCAGGAAGCCAGCAGTTTCCCGTACACTGGGGAGGGGACTGTTCCGCCAATTATCCGTCCATGGCGGAAACTCTCCGGGGAGGGCTGTCTCTGGCCTGTGCAGGATTCGGCTTTTGGAGTCATGATATCAGCGGGTTTGAACAGACGGCTCCGGCGGATGTATACAAGCGGTGGTGTGCTTTCGGAGTATTCAGCTCTCACAGCCGTCTCCATGGTTCTTCCTCCTATCGGGTGCCCTGGCTGTTTGATCAGGAGGCCTGCCAGGTGCTCCGGAAATTTATGAACTGGAAGTGCCGTCTGATGCCGTATCTGTACCGGCAGGCGGTCCGGGCTCATGAGGAGGGGATTCCCATGATGAGACCTATGTTTGTGGAATTTCCAGGAGATCGGGGCTGCGAGACTCTGGACCGCCAGTATATGCTGGGAGATTCTCTTCTGGTGGCTCCGGTGTTTAAGAAAAGCGGAGAAGTGGAATATTATCTCCCCCGGGGCAAATGGATTTCGCTTCTGGATGGAAGGATCCTGGAAGGGGGAGAATGGAAAAAGGAGATGCATGATTTCTTTTCCCTGCCGCTTCTGGTGCGTCCGGCCTCCATTATCCCTATGGGTATATCCGATACTCAGGTGGAATATGATTATACAGATGATCTGACCCTGTGGATCTCCTGGATGGAAGAAGGGGACCGGGCGGAAACGCTGCTGGTGGACAGCAGAGGCCGTCATATAGGGACTGCCCTGGCTTACCGGGAGAATGGCCGTATCCTGGTGGAGGTACGGGGGGAAGTGGAATCCTGGGAGGCCCGTCTATTGGGACGGGAGACGCACACCCGGAAAGAGAACGGGAAAGTGATATTGGAGTGAAGGACAGTAACGAAAGGATGATAGAGTTGGAAAGAGAGGAAATCTGCAGGGTACTGCAGCAGTATCCCTTCTGGGAGAAATTGAGCGAAAAGGAGAAGGGGCTTCTGGAAGGCCAGGTGCGCAGGAATGTCTATCGGGAGGGGCAGATGGTCAGCTCCACCGGCAGTGACTGTCTGGGGCTGTTCCTGATCAGGAAGGGGACGCTTCGGGTTTATCTGGTATCGGAGGACGGAAAGGAAGCAACGGTGTTCCGGCTCCATGAAGGGGAAATCTGTGTGCTTTCGGGAAGCTGCCTGCTGTCTTCTCTGCCCTTTGACGTACAGATTGACTCAGAAACGGACAGCGAGATTTATCTGCTTCCTACGGGAAGCTTCCGGCAGATCATGGAAGAAAATATCTATGTGGAGAATTTTATTTATAAAATGATGACGGAGAGCTTTTCTGATATTATTGCCGCAGTGCAGCAGATGCTGTTTGGAAGCCTGAAGCAGCGGCTGATCAGCTTCCTTCTGGATGAATCCTCCCGGTGCGGTTCCCTGGAGATCCATATGACCCAGGAGCAGATTGCCCGTTCCATTGGAAGCGCCAGAGAAGCTGTGAGCCGCGTGCTGAAACAGATGGCCAGGGAGGGGGATCTCCAGCTGTTCCGGGGCGGTGTGCGGCTCCTGGAAAAAAAGCGCCTGTACCAGATGCTGTAGTCGGAGATATACAGGGAGAGACACCGGATTTTTGAGCCTGTTTACGGAAATACAAAAGGGATGCCGTATGAGCGCTGCCAGCCTGCAGCCTGTTTTCATACGGTATCCCTTTTGCTGACCATAGGAGACAGCGTTCTCATGATCGCTATTAAAAACGCTCCTCCGGGGCACAGGATGTCCGGCGGACATCTGTTATGCGCCCACCGAACATCCTGCCCTGCAGCGGAGTGGAAGATATGGCTTTTGCCACCCGCCGCAGGCGGAGAATCCCGCCAGGCAGGATCCTTTCCCTGTCTATTATGCCTGCCGGATCATATCCTCCAGTGTTTCCTTGGGCTGAACGCCTACGGACTGTTTTACCACCTGGCCGTTTTTGAAGATGAGTACGGTAGGAATGCTCATCACATTATACTGACGGGCAAGTTCCGGTTCCTGATCTACGTTTACTTTACCCACCTGATATCCGTCGGCTTCCTGTGAAAGCTCATCGATGACAGGTCCCAGCATTCTGCAGGGCATACACCATTCGGCCCAGAAATCCACCAGAACAGGTACGTCAGACTGTAAAACTTCTTCTTTAAAAGTTGCGGTTGTAAATGCTTTTGCCATAGTATATTCTCCCTTCTATTTTCATTGCAGTTGTCTTTGTTTGTTGTTGGGGTTAGAATACCACATTTTTCAAAAAGAATACAGTGACCAGGTCACATTTGCCGGGAGAGCCCGAGAACTGAGGGCGCCGGACTTCCAGAATCGTGTCTGTGTGCATGTTTTGTGGCAGTGAAGCCGGAAGGCTGAACGGTTACTCTTTTTCCGGGAAATTTCCATGAAACATTGTCGGGAGAATAAAAATGATGTAAAATATAGGGCAGCAAGACAGAAAGGAATCAGGACCATGAGAAAGAAAATGCTTTTTGTATTTAATCCCAGGTCTGGAAAAGGCCTGATTCGGAACAAACTGCTGGATATCATTGACACCTTTGTAAAGGGCGGCTATGAGGTGATGGTTCATCCGACCCAGGGTCCAAGAGACGGATATCAGATGGTGAAAGAGATGGTGCAGGGGATGGACCTGATTGTGTGCAGCGGCGGCGACGGAACACTGGATGAGGTGGTGACCGGGCTGATGGAGGTGAAAGCCACGGTGCCGTTGGGCTACATTCCGGCGGGAAGCACCAATGATTTTGCCGCAAGCCTGGATATTTCCAGAGATATGGTGGCCGCTGCCCGGGACATTATGGAAGGACAGCTTTATTCCTGCGATGTGGGAGCATTTAACGAAGACACGTTTGTATATATTGCGGCCTTTGGACTGTTTACGGATGTATCCTACCAGACCAGCCAGCATCTGAAAAATCTTCTGGGGCATCTGGCTTATGTGATGGAGGGGGCAAAGCGGATTTTCGATGTGAAGTCTTACTGGATGCGTGTGGAGACGAAAGATCGCGTTCTGGAGGGAGAGTATATTTACGGGATGATCACCAATTCCCATTCTGTGGGAGGATTTAAGCATCTTACAGGCACGGATGTGGAGATGGATGACGGGTTGTTTGAGGTGACGCTGATCAAGAAGCCCAGGAATCCTCTGGAGCTCAATGAGATCATCGCATCCCTTCTGAATGCGTCCGACAACACGGAGATGATCGATGCTTTCAAAGCGGACCGGCTGACGATACAGTCCCTGGAAAGTATTGCGTGGACTCTGGATGGGGAGTACGGAGGAGACCATACCCATGTGGAGATCACCAATAAGAAGCAGGCTCTGGATATCCTGATCAATCCGCAGCAGCCTCAGCCGGAGGGGGCGGTGAAGGAATAAACAAAATTTTTGCGGCTATTGAATTTGCCATTGTCTTGGGGTATAATAAATAGGAAATTGAAAACGTGAACGTAGGAGGTTCGAGTATGTTAGTATCAGCGACAGAAATGTTAAAAAAAGCAAAAGCCGGCCATTATGCAGTAGGCCAGTTTAACATCAACAACCTGGAGTGGACCAAGGCCATCCTGCTGACCGCGCAGGAGTGCAACTCTCCGGTGATCCTGGGAGTTTCCGAGGGCGCAGGAAAGTATATGACAGGATATAAAACTGTTGTGGGAATGGTGAACGGTATGCTGGAAGAGCTGAACATTACGGTTCCGGTTGCGCTTCATCTGGATCACGGCAGCTATGAAGGATGTCTGAAGTGTGTGGAGGCAGGCTTCTCCTCCATCATGTTTGATGGTTCCCATTATCCCATCGAGGAAAACGTGGCCAAGACCAAAGAGCTGGTGAAGATCTGCGCAGAGCATGGAATGTCTCTGGAGGCAGAGGTTGGATCCATCGGCGGCGAGGAAGACGGCGTTGTGGGAATGGGTGAGTGCGCAGATCCCAAAGAGTGCAAGATGATCGCTGATCTGGGTATCGACTTCCTGGCAGCCGGAATCGGCAATATCCATGGCAAATATCCGGAAAACTGGCAGGGACTGAGCTTCGAGACTCTGGATGCCATCCAGCAGCTGACCGGAGATATGCCTCTGGTTCTGCACGGCGGTACCGGAATCCCGGCAGACATGATCAAAAAGGCCATCGACCTGGGTGTATCCAAGATCAATGTGAATACTGAGTGCCAGCTGGCATTTGCGGCGGCTACCCGGGAATATATCGAGGCTGGTAAGGATCAGCAGGGCAAAGGCTATGACCCGAGAAAACTGCTGGCTCCCGGATTTGAGGCCATCAAGGCAACCGTAAAAGAAAAAATGGAATTGTTCGGTTCTGTTGGACAGGCTTAAGGATAGCGCGTGTCAGGGCAGTCCACCTCGTAGTTGATGTGGACTGCCTTTTCTTTCTGCTAAGGATTCAGATCTGTACAGACGGATCCTCCGCTTTTGCCAGAACAAAACCGGTACAACGCCGCCCAAGATGTACATACGCCCGGGGCTACGAACAGAGAAAGGATTGGAAGAATGAGCGAATATATCAATGTAGCTGAGATATTTGGAGAGAATGTATTTAACGATGCCGTGATGCAGGCACGTTTGCCCAAGAAGGTATACAAGGAATTGAAGCAGACGATAGAGGAAGGAAAAGAACTGACTCTGGAGATTGCGGATGTGGTGGCTCATGAGATGAAGGAATGGGCCATTGAAAAAGGCGCTACCCATTATACCCATTGGTTCCAGCCGCTTACCGGTGTGACGGCAGAGAAGCATGATTCCTTTATTACAGCACCCAAGCCGGATGGAAAGGTGCTGATGAGCTTTTCCGGAAAAGAACTGATCAAGGGCGAGCCGGACGCCTCATCCTTTCCGTCCGGAGGGCTGAGAGCCACCTTTGAGGCCAGAGGGTATACGGCCTGGGACTGCACCTCTCCCGCGTTCGTGCGAAAGGATGCGGCAGGAGCCACACTTTGTATTCCCACGGCCTTTTGTTCCTATACCGGTGAGGCACTGGATCAGAAGACCCCTCTGCTGCGTTCCATGCAGGCCATCAACAAAGAGGCGCTCCGTCTGATCCGCCTGTTCGGAAATACCACTTCCAAAAGAGTCACGCCTTCTGTGGGAGCGGAGCAGGAGTACTTCCTGGTAGATGGCGAGAAATTCCTTCAGCGGAAGGATCTGATCTATGCCGGAAGGACCCTGTTCGGTGCCATGCCCCCCAAAGGACAGGAGCTGGACGATCACTATTTTGGCGCGATCCGTCAGAAAGTGGCCGCTTATATGAAGGATGTCAATGAGGAGCTGTGGCGGATGGGAGTGTCCTCCAAGACTCAGCACAATGAGGTGGCTCCGGCCCAGCATGAGCTGGCACCGATCTATGCGCCGGCCAATATTGCGGTGGATCATAATCAGATCGTTATGCAGACATTAAAACGTATTGCAAAAAAACACGGTATGCGCTGTCTGCTCCATGAGAAGCCTTTTGCCGGTGTGAACGGTTCCGGAAAGCATGATAACTGGTCTCTGGTGACGGATGATGGGATCAATCTTCTGGATCCGGGGAAGACTCCTCATGAGAATGTACAGTTTCTTCTGGTGCTCAGCTGCATCATCAAGGCGGTGGACCGCCATGCGGCGCTTTTAAGGGAATCCGCTTCCGATGTGGGCAATGACCAGCGGCTGGGGGCCAACGAGGCTCCGCCGGCGATTATTTCCATCTATCTGGGTGAGCAGCTGGAGGACGTGGTGAACCAGCTGGTGAATACAGGAATGGCAGACCATAGTCTGAAGGGCGGAAAGCTGATGACAGGAGTCAAGACCCTGCCGGATCTTGCCAAAGATGCCACAGACAGAAACAGAACCTCCCCCTTTGCCTTTACCGGAAACAAATTTGAGTTCCGGATGGTGGGCTCCAGGGATTCAGTGGCATCTCCCAATGTGGTGCTGAACACTATTGTGGCGGAAGCCTTCCAGGAAGCCAGCGATGTGCTGGAAAAAGCGGAGAATTTCGACCTGGCTGTCCACGATCTGATCAAGATGAACTGCGCTGAGCATCAGAGGATCATCTTCAACGGAAACGGATACTCTGAGGAATGGGTGAAGGAGGCTGAAAGAAGAGGGCTTCCCAATATCCGGTCCATGGTAGACGCTATTCCGGCGCTGGTGACAGAGCAGTCTGTTCAGCTTTTTGAAAAATTTAAGGTGTTTACCCGTGCGGAGCTGGAATCCCGGGTTGAGGTAAAGTATGAGACATACTCCAAAGCCATCAATATTGAGGCCAGAGCGATGATCGACATTGCCAGCAAACAGATCATTCCTGCGGTGGTGAAGTATGCCAAGTCTCTGGCAGATGCCATCAATTCCATCCGGGCAGCCTGTGATGTGGATGTGAGCGTGCAGACCGGCCTGCTGAAGGAGACCTCCCAGCTTCTGACGGAGACCAAGAATGCGCTGGAGGCGCTGAAGGTGAAGACAGATGTGGCAGGTGATATGGAGGAAGGGGAAGAAAAGGCCCAGTATTATTATCGCCAGGTATGCCCTGCCATGGAAGCTCTCCGGGCACCGGTGGATAAACTGGAGATGATCGTGGACAAGGAAATGTGGCCTATGCCCTCCTACGGAGATCTGCTGTTTGAAATCTGAGAGACTGGCGGGCAGGGGACTTCTGCAAACCTGTGAAAAAGAGGCTGAAAAAGAAAGGTGCCGGACTCGGAGGGGAGCGGCACCTTTCTTGATCAGACTCCATCGTTGGCCGCAGAAGTCAAAGACTCTGCGGCAGACACCGGGGCATCAAACTTGCAGCGCTGGAGAGCTGCAGGGGATCTGGGCCTGGCCGACCGCATGCCGCTGGCACAGTTCCTGGCGGCAGATCCCGGCCCGGCTTGCTGCCTGCGGAATAAAAAAAATGCTGCCCGTTTGCAGGCTGCAGTAAAAGGTGCTTAAAAAGGAGGGTGGCAGGAGGTTTTCTCTCCTGCCACTATTATGAAAAAGTTTATCAAAAAGTAATTAGCTAACGGCTTTATTCTTTTGATGATATTATTATATCTGGGAGAAATGAAGAAAACGTGTTGACAAAGTAAATGTATTTTGAAGGATAAATGAACAAATTGTGAATACAATAAGATGGTTCAGAGACAGGAAAAGAAAGGAAAACTTATGGTAAAAGAACTGGGATTTTTGGAAGAACAGGGAATCCATCCGGGACTGCTGCGGGACGTGGAAAAATTTCGGGACAGTTATCCGGTGGCGCCGGAAGCGGCTCACAGGGTGGTGAAGCCGCTGATGCCTTTTTATGGAAAGGAGATTCTGGAGATGGGGATCGCAGCCATGCTGCGGGGAGAAAATCTGCTGCTTGCGGGTTCCAAGGCCACAGGGAAAAATGTGCTGGCAGAGAACCTGGCCTATATTTTCGGCAGACCCTCCTATAATATTTCCTTTCATGTGAATATCGGCAGCGCGGAGCTGATCGGTACGGATACCTTTGTGGACAATCAGGTGCAGCTTCGCAGAGGAAGTATTTACCAGTGCGCTCAGTACGGCGGTTTTGGGATCCTGGACGAGATCAATATGGCCAAGAATGACGCGGTATCGGTACTGCACGCCACTCTGGACTACCGGAGGAGCATAGATGTTCCCGGTTACGACAAGATCGATCTGCACCCGGCAGCCCGCTTTATCGGAACTATGAATTACGGCTACGCAGGCACCAAGGAACTGAACGAAGCGCTGGTATCCAGATTTCTGGTGATCGATATGCCGGATCAGAATGAGGAGACGCTGACCCAGATTTTCCGTACTACCTTTCCCAACGGGAAGAAGGAGGCTATGGAGCAGTTTATCGGTCTGTTTCTGGATCTGCAGGTGAAAGCGGAGAATGGAGAGATATCCACCAAGGCACTGGATCTGCGGGGACTGCTGGCGGCTCTTGGAACAGTGGAGCAGGGGCTTTCCCCGGCCTGCGCCATCCGGATGGGTGTGATCAACAAATGTTTCGATGCCTTTGAAAAGGAGATCGTGGAGGATGTGGTGATGACCAGGATCCCGGAGGACTGGACCAGGGAGCAGGTATTTGAGTGAGGAACGAACGCCGGGGAAAGAAGGTGAGAGATGTGGAAGAACGCCGGATGGAGATCGCCAACCGTATCAGAAATCTGATCTGGACGGTCTGCGGAGATTACACTCTGGAGGCCAAACCGGATGTGGAGGGATTTTTAAAATCCAAGTATATCGCCCTGTACGATGGGATCAAGCAGGGAGCCTTTGCGAAATATTTTGATAAGGAAGAGCTGAGCATGTATCTGGTGAAAAAGGTTTTCCTCCAGGCCCAGGAGGGACCTTTGATGGAGATCGCCCAGCTTGCCATGGAAGAGGCTGTAGGGAGCCGGATCTCCCAGGAGAGAAAGGGCGTGGACGGGATCCGCAGGAAGGCGTATGAACAGCTCCTGGATCAGGACTTTGAAGGGCTTGTGAAAAATGATCTGGGAAGGCTTCGGATAGCCATGATGCGGGAGTCGCTTACCGGGGATCCGGCGGCGCCCCAAAAACTGCGGGCCAGGATGGAAAGCCTGAAGGAGCTGCGCCATGCCGGGGATACCATGGATGTGATACGAAAGATCGATGCCTGTTATAATGCATGGGCAGACCCTTATTTTGAGAGGCGGGCAGGCGGACTGGAACGGGTGCTGGCAGTGACAATGGAGGAACTGACAGAGTATGACTGGAAGGATTTTCTTACGGAGGAGATGTACGAAGATAACTTCGAGGCATATCTGGAGAAGGTGAGCCGCCAGATGACCGAGACCGCCATGCCGGGCGGGGAAAATCCTGACAGGGAAAATCCGGTGCGTCGGGTGGTGAAAGTCAGTGAGGAGGATCTGAAAAAGGTCTATACTTATATAGAACTGAATTTTGGAAAAACATATCTGAATCCTCTGGAGGAAAAGCGGCTGAATTACCAGCTCTGTAAAGGGATCCACGGGGACTGCGGCCTGTATTTTACTGATGGGATCCTGGCAAATCCCGTGCGGCGGAATTATCAGCTGGAATATGCCAGAAAGCAGAGGGACAAAAATAAATATGCCTACTATGATAACCACAGGATCGTCAAGCGCAATATCAGTATCCTCACCGAAATCCTGAAAAAATCTCTGGTCTTAAGAGACGAGACCCAGGAGGTGATCGCGGACAGGGGAAGGCTGAGACCGGAGAGGCTGTGGCGTGTGGGACGGAGCAGGGAAGCACGGCTGTTTTCCAGAACAGTGGGGCAGGACAACCGGGAATTTGTGGTGGATGTGCTGATCGACGCCAGCGGATCCCAGAGATGCCGGCAGGAGAAGGTGGCTCTGCAGGCTTATATCATTATGGAAGCTCTCAGCAATGTGGAAATTCCCCACCGGGTGATGAGTTTCTGTACTTTCTGGGATCATACGATCCTGCAGCGGTTCCGGGAGTATGATGAGGACCGGTCGGCCAATGAGCGGATCTTTTCATTTACCACTTCATCCAACAACCGTGACGGACTGGCGATAAAAGCCGCCGCCCAGGGACTGCTGGCCAGGGAGGAGGAACGGAAGATCATGATCATCTTAAGCGACGGACGTCCCTATGATGTGATCATGAACCGGCCGAATGCCAGAAATCCTCAGCCGTATTATGGGGAATATGCCCTCCGGGATACCGGAACGGAGGTGCGCCGCCTGAGAAATCTGGGTGTTTCTGTTTTGGGAGTTTTTGTGGGAGAGGAGCAGGATCTGGAGGCGGAAAAGAAGATATTCGGAAAGGACTTTGCATACATCCGGGATATATCCAATTTTTCCGGACTTGTGGGAAGTTATCTGACGAAGCAGCTGGAGGAAAACTGCTGATAAAGATGGATAAGCCGTCACAGATGGCTTTATTGCGGTGCCGTGCTGGCTTGAAGGACGTAGAAAGCTTTGTTATACTGAAAAAAAGGCTCGTTGCCTGCAGGAATAAAACGTTGTGGAGGTGGGAAACAATGGTAGCTGTATTTAAGAAAAAATCAATGCTGACGGATTTTATCCTGATCTTTATCGGTACGGCGCTGATGTCGATCGCGCTTAATTCAGCCTTTGACACCAACGGGCTGGTGGACGGCGGTTTCAGCGGAATTGCCATCATCGTCAAATCGCTGACCGAAGGGCTGGTGGATGGAGGCATCCCTCTGTGGCTGACGAATATAGTTCTGAATATTCCCATGTTTTTTCTGGGGATCAAGATCATGGGAATCCGTTTTCTGGCCAGAACGATCTGGGGAACTTTTGCGCTTTCCTTCTGGCTGTATGTGATTCCGGTGATTCCGCTGGTGGAAGGGGATATGGTGCTGGCGGTGATCTTCGGAGGCGTGCTGCAGGGAACGGGGATCGGCCTGGTATTTCTGGGAAAGGGTACCACCGGAGGAACGGATATGGTGGCTACTCTGATTCAGCATTATGTAAAGCATCTGTCCATTGCCCGGATCATGCAGGTGATCGATGCGTGCATCGTTGTGGCCGGAGCTTTCGTATTCGGCGCGGTAAACGCCATGTATGCTGTTGTAGCGATCTTTATTGTGGGCAAGGTGACAGACGGTCTGATGGAAGGTCTGAATTATGCCAAGGTTGCCTATATCATCACAGACAAATATCAGGAGGTGTCCCAGCGGCTGATGAAAGATCTAGACCGGGGGGTTACGGGGATCCACGCCAGAGGAATGTATGGAAATACGGACCGGGTAATGCTGTTCTGTGTGGTGGGCAAGAAGCAGATCGTGGAACTGAAGGAGACTGTGGCGCTCATCGATCCCAATGCTTTCGTCATCGTCAGCGATGCCAGAGAGGTTCTGGGGGAAGGATTTATCGAGGATTTCAGAGTTTCCTGAGAGAAAAAAAGAAAATGTCGTCTGCGGGAAAAACTGCAGACGACGGCAAAATATTGAGAAAATGTTAAATTTATTACATTTTCTCTTTTCTTTTTTAATGTTTTATATTAGAATATACGATAAGAGACTTTGCTTTTGGGGGTAATCGGCAAAGCCGGCAAAAACTACAGAAAACCGAAAGAGGGTATGATTATGATTTCAAACCAGATACTTCAAAGTACCATTGAGGGTCTGAGGGGGATTTCCAGAGTAGATTTCAGCGTGGCTGATATGGAGGGAAAGATCCTGGCTACCACTTTTCAGGAACAGGAGATTGGAAGTGAGGAGATCGTCAACTTCGCCCAGTCCCAGGCAGACAGCCAGGTGATCCGGGGTTATCAGTTTTTTAAGGTTTATGACGAACATCGGCTGGAGTATGTCCTGATCGCCGCAGGCGGCAATGAGGATATCTATATGGTGGGGAAGATGGCGGCATTTCAGCTTTCCAGCCTTCTGGTGGCCTATAAGGAGCGGTTTGACAAGGATAATTTTATCAAGAACCTGCTGCTGGACAACCTGCTGCTGGTGGATATCTATAACCGGGCCAAGAAACTACATATAGAAGTAGATGTCCGCCGGGTGGTATTCATTCTGGAGATCAGCCAGGGGAGGGATTACAACGCCCTGGAGAGCGTGAAAAGCGTATTCCAGGGAAAGAGCGGAGATTTTATCACCGCCGTGGACGAGAAGAGTATTATCATCGTTAAGGAAGTGGGACCGGGCGATGGGTATGCCCAGATGGATAAGATCGCCAGGAGCATCCTGGACGCCGTGGGAAGTACGGCGGGCGATGGAGGACATATTGCGTACGGGACCATTGTGAAGGAATTAAAAGAAGTCTCCCGTTCTTACAAAGAGGCGAGGATGGCACTGGATGTGGGAAAGATTTTCTTTGATGACAAAGAGATCATTGCTTACAGCTCACTGGGGATCGGACGGCTGATCTATCAGCTTCCCATCCCGCTGTGCAAGATGTTTATCAAGGAGATCTTTGAAAACAAATCGCCGGATGATTTCGACGAGGAAACCCTGACCACCATCAACAAATTTTTCGAGAACAGTCTGAATGTATCCGAGACCTCACGGCAGCTCTATATTCACAGGAACACGCTGGTGTACCGGCTGGATAAGCTCCAGAAAAGTACAGGCCTGGACCTTCGGGTTTTTGAGGATGCCATTACGTTCAAAATTGCACTGATGGTCGTACGATATATGAAGTATATGGAAACATTGGATTATTAATATTCTGTCCGCAAGGGCAGGATATCTGCGGCAGCAAGACAGGAGGAGTATAATGATTACATTGGAAAATGTGAGCAAATCCTACGCCAAGGGCCAGCCGGCCTTAAACGACGTTTCTCTGAACATTGAGAAGGGGGAGTTCGTATTCGTCGTTGGCAACAGCGGATCCGGGAAATCCACAATGATCAAGCTTTTGCTGAAGGAACTGGAGCCCACATCAGGGAAGATCGTGGTCAATGATCAGGATCTGAGCAAGCTGAAGAGAAGAAAGATTCCCAAGTACCGCCGGGGTGTGGGCGTGGTATTTCAGGACTTCCGGCTTTTGAAGGACCGGAATGTATATGAAAATGTGGCATTCGCCCAGAGAGTGATCGAACGCCCCAACCGGGTGATCAAAAAAAGGGTGCCGGAGATCCTGACGCTGGTGGGACTGGCTGAAAAATACAAGTCGTTTCCCAGAGAGCTGTCCGGTGGAGAGCAGCAGAGGGTGGCACTGGCCAGAGCTTTAGTGAACCGTCCCAATATTCTGCTGGCCGATGAGCCTACCGGTAATCTGGATCCGAAGACATCACTGGAGATCATGAGACTGCTGGAAGAGATCAATGAGCGGGGCACTACGGTGCTGGTGGTAACTCATAACCGGGAAATTGTGAACACATTCAGAAAACGGGTGATCACCATGCGCAAAGGTGTTGTGATCAGTGACGAACAGGAAGGTGAATACATTGAGGATTAGTACGCTTGGCTACAGTGCCAAACAGGGATTTAAGAATATCTGGAGAAACATGATGTTTACGCTGGCATCCATCGCCACTATGACGGCGTGTATCTTCTTATTCGGACTTTTTTTCTCCATTGTGCTTAACTTCCGGTATATTGTGCAGTCGGTGGAAGAAAATGTGGGAGTGACCGTAATGTTTGATGATGGGCTTGATCAGGCATCCATCGAGGCCATTGGTACTCAGATCCGGGCCATGAATGGAGTTACGGATGTGAAGTACACTTCCGCAGACGAGGCATGGGAGGAGTTCAGCAAGGAATATTTCGGAAGTCTTTCCGATGAGGAGATGTACAAGGAAGGTTTCAGCAATGACAATCCGCTGGCTCAGTCTTCCAGTTATACGGTTTACGTGGATAAGATAGAGAATCAGGATCAGGTTGTAGCCCAGATCGAAGCGCTGGACGGTGTCCGGCAGGTAAAGCAGCTTCAGGGAGCCACCACCACCCTGTCCACCTTTAACCGTCTGGTCAGTTACATATCTATCGCGATCATTCTGATCCTGCTTTGTGTAGCGGTATTTCTTATCAGCAACACGGTAGCAATCGGAATCTCCATCCGGAAGGAGGAGATCGGGATCATGAAACTGATCGGAGCCACTAACTTTTTTGTGCGGGCCCCGTTTTTGATCGAGGGAATCATTATCGGTCTGATCGGCTCTATTATCCCGCTGGTACTGCTGTATGTACTTTATAATAAGGTGGTGGAATACATCCTGACCAGATTCAGTGTGCTTACCAGCGTGATCCAGTTTTTGAATGTGAACCAGGTCTTTGAGGTTTTGGCGCCTGTGGGCCTGATTCTGGGGATGGGTATCGGACTTTTCGGAAGTATCATCACGATCCGGAAGCACCTGAAGGTATAACCCCCACCCCGAAAGAATATACTGAGAAAGTCCCGGACAGCGGCCAGGAAGCGGAGCGTGCTTGCACGCGTAGCAGAATGGCCATTGTCCGGGCAAGAGAGAAGGAACAGGGAGAAGCTTCAAAAGATGGGGGAAATCTTTTGGGGCTTCTTTCTGTTGCCGGCGGAGGAATCCGGAGCAAGGAGCAGTTTTGACATCAAATCGGGAAGCGGGTGGAAGGATGAAGGAAGAAACGGGAACATTTATCAGAGGGGCGGTTACAGGTGTGCTGGCTGTAACAGTGCTGGGCTGTACAGGTTACTATGTCAGATATGGGGAAATGCCGTTTTTCAATGACTCGGTGATGACCGGGGAAACTGCGGCAAAGGCAGTATATATCGAAAATCTGATAGAGGAAGAATATCTGGAAGAGGCAGATAAAGAGGAGATGGCGGACGGAATGTACGCAGGCATGGTGGCCAGCCTGGGGGACCGATATTCCGGCTATTATACGGCAGATCAGTATCAGGAGGTGCTGAAGTCCATTGAAGGGCGTTATCAGGGGATTGGCTTATCCATGAGAAAGAATACGGATACAGGAGAAGTGACTGTGGAGGAAGTCTATGAGAACAGTCCGGCCAAGGAGGCTGGGATCCAGGCAGGGGATCAGCTGTATCAGCTGGACGGAGAAAGTGTGGCGGATATGGAACTGGAGGATATTTCCCAGAGACTTCAGAATGGAGAAGAAGCCACGCTGACTCTGCTCCGGGAGGGAGAAGAGGAACCGGTACAGGTGACAGTTACCGCCGGCGAAGTGGAGGTTCCGGTGGTCAGCGCACGGATGCTGGAAAACCAGATCGGATATCTGAAGATTGATGAATTTACCGATGGGACCCCGGAGCAGTTTTCCGAAAACTACCAGGCTCTTCAGGAAGAGGGCATGGAGGGGCTGATCATCGATCTGCGGAATAATCCGGGAGGCCTTCTGGACGCGGTATGCGATACGCTGGAACAGATTTTGCCGGAGGGGTTGATCGTATATACAGAGGACAAAAACGGGAACCGGGTGGAACACAGCGGGAACGGGGAAACTCCCATCCAGATTCCACTGGTGCTTCTGGTCAATGAAAACAGTGCCAGCGCAGCGGAGATTTTTGCAGGGGCAGTAAAGGATTATGAGGTGGGAACCCTGGTGGGTACCACCACCTACGGGAAAGGAATCGTGCAGCAGACATACCAGCTTCGGGATGGGAGCGCAGTGAAACTCACCATTGCAAAATATTATACGCCCAATGGCGTGAACATTCACGGAACAGGAATCCAGCCGGACATCACAGTGGAATGGCCTGAAGATCAGGAGGCGCTTGCATCAGATTTTGATTTTTCTCAGGTTTCCGAATCGGAATGGCTGTCCCAGGATCCCCAGATGGAAAAAGCAGTTGAGCAGTTTACTGACAATATGATATAATGAGCGAAAGCGAGTGGGAGGAAGCGCAGCTTACTCCAGACGAGCGGCGAATGAGGCCAGAGCCGAAGGAAATGGCATAATGAGCGAAAGCGAGTCGGAGAAAGCGCAGCTTGCTCCAGACGAGCGGCGAATGAGGCCAGAGCCGAAGGAAATGGCATAATGAGCGAAAGCGAGTGGGAGAAAGCGCAGCTTGCTCCAGACGAGCGGCGAATGAGGCCAGGGCCGAAGGAGATGGCATAATGAGCGGCGGATGCCGTTTGCAGGCCAGGAATGTGACATAATATGCGCGAAGCCGTCATGGCGTCATACTGACGGGTCTTTGGCATTGATGGAAATGATAGGGAAGGAGAAGAAAAAGGATGAGAGAATATGTGATCACCACCGACAATACAACGGATTTCCCGCAGGATTACTACGAAAAGAATCAGCTGGATTATCTGTATCTTTCCTATACAATGGAGGGAAAGAACTATGGGAAACATGAGGAGATGGATCCGAAGGAATTTTATAAAAAAATGCGTGCCGGTTCCATGCCTACCACCTCCCAGGTGAATTCTGAGGAAGCCAAGGCGGAGTGGAGACCGATTCTGGAGGCGGGAAAAGATATCCTGCATCTGGCGTTTTCTTCAGGATTGAGCGGGAGCTGCAACAGCGCCAGGATTGCGGCGGAGGAGCTGATGGAGGAGTATCCCCAGAGGAAGCTCATTGTGATCGATTCTCTCTGCGCTTCTTTGGGAGAGGGATTGTTTGTGGACCGGGCTGTGGAGATGAAAAAGGCCGGGAAAAGCATGGAAGAGACGGCGCAGTGGCTGGAGGAGCACAAGCTGAATTTCTGTCATGTTTTCACAGTGGACGATCTGAATCATCTGTACCGGGGTGGCCGGGTTTCCAGGGCTACGGCAGTACTGGGAACCATGATCAACATCAAGCCGGTGCTCCATGTGGATAATGAGGGACATCTGATTCCCGTGGGCAAGGTGAGAGGACGGAAGAAATCGCTGATCAAGCTGGTGGATATGATGGAAGAGAGGATCGGGAGCTACCGGTCCCAGAAACAGAAAATTTTCATCAGCCATGGCGACTGCCAGGAGGATGCGGAATATGTGGCCAGCCTGGTGAAGGAACGCTTTGGCTATGATGATTTTACCATTAATATGATCGGAGCAACTATCGGAGCCCATTCCGGTCCGGGAACAGTGGCCCTGTTTTTCCTGGGGGATTATCGGTAAAACATGAAGTGGAAAAGGAAACAACTGAAGATAAATGCCAGAAAATCCCTGCGGCATAATTACTGGCGGTGTGTGATCATGTGCCTGATCCTGACCTTTGTTACGGGACTGTTTCCCAGTCCGTTTTCCGTGATCAATGGTATTGACCGCCAGATAGCAATTACAGCAGAGCCGGACCGGTCCCGGGACCGGCAGCCGGAGGAGTTTACGGGGGATCTGCAGATACAGGAGTCCGGGGAGGCAGAAACAGGACAGGAGGACGAGGCCGTGCTTGTCCCGGAAGATATGCCGGAGACTGTGGCTCCCCAGCAGACCAAGTCCAATATCCAAATCATCGGAGAACTGTTCTGGGGCCTGGAAAGCCAGTATGTAAAGAAGTCGGATCAGGTGGAGCATCAGTATAATGGTGTGATCGGATTCTTTGTCAATAATATCAATTCTTCCGACTCCATTGTGTACGGGATCATCAACGGCATCAATCAGATCGTCTTCCGGGATGCCATCGGATCCGGTATCGTGATTTTTCTGGGGGTAGTGCTTACCGTTCTGATCTGGATATTTTTCCAGAACCTGGTATTGCTGGGAGGTTACCGTTTTTTCCTGGAAAATCACCGGTATTACAGTACAGACCTGAAACGGGTGCTTTTCCCCTGGAGGGTAAAACACATTGGTAATCAGGCGCTGGTGATGCTTCTGAAAACCGTATATCAGGTACTGTGGAGCCTGACCATCGTGGGAGCTTTCGTCAAGCCCTATTCTTATCTGATGGTGCCCTACATTATGGCGGAAAATCCTGCGGCTGACAGGAAGAAGGTTTTTCTGCTTTCCAGAAAAATGATGAAGGGAAACAAATGGCGGGCTTTTGTAACGGAGCTGAGCTTTCTGCCGCTGATGATCGCCAATCTGTTTACTTTGGGCCTGGTAAATATTTTTTACCTGAATCCATATTATACGGCCACCTTTGCGGAGCTTTATTTTGTCCTGAGAAAGAAGGCTTTGGAAGAAAAGCCGGAGGGATATGAGCTGCTGTGTGATTACTATCTGGACCCTGCGGAGGATGACAGGACCCTGGTGGCTCAGAGTTATGTGGTGAATCCATTTGAGAACGAAGCTACCGAGAGGGTGTATTACCGGCTGTATACAGAGGAGGACGGAAGCAGGAAGCTGTATGACCATCTGCCCCATGGGATGGTGGCCGTGGGAGTGGGTGCCGATTACCGGGACGATAGATTCCCCATGCCGGTGCATTACAGTGGTTTTCTGCAGGTGGACGTGGTCAGGAAGTATTCTCTGACCTCCTATATTCTGTTCTTCTTTACCTTTGCCATGATCGGATGGATCTGGGAGGTATCCCTGCATCTGTTTTCTGACGGCGAGTTTGTGAACCGGGGTGTGCTGTTTGGTCCCTGGCTCCCCATTTACGGAACCGGAGGAACGCTGGCGCTGCTGCTTTTTCACCGGCTGGTGAAACGGCCGACCACGGTATTTTTCGCATCCTTTGTTATGTCAGGAGTGATCGAGTATGTCACGGCCACCTTTTTGTGGGAGACCAGAAAGATGAAGTGGTGGGATTATACAGGGAATTTTATGAACCTGCAGGGCCGCATCTGCCTGGAAGGACTTCTGGTATTTGCCATCGGGTGCATGGTGGTATTGTATTTTGCAGGGCCGTATCTGGACGAGTTGTTTCTGAAAATACCAAGGAAAATAAAGCTTGCGGTGATCGCCGTGCTGTTGGTGCTGTTTGTGCTGGATCTGGTGTATTCCCAGGCACATCCCAATACCGGAGAGGGGATCACCTCATATATGGAAAATATAACAATGTATCTGAGAAGCTGAGACGGAAAGGAGTTATATGACACAAAAGGAAAGAATGGAGAAAGGGTTGATTTACGATCCGGGAGATCAGGAGATTCTGGATGAACAGTTTCCCTATCTGGACCGGCTGAGTGAATTCAACAGCCTGCCTTCCCATGCGGTGAAGGAGAGAGAGGCGTGGATGAAAGAGATGTTTGCCGAGTGCGGGGAGGGCTGTTACATCCAGCCGCCGTTTTATGCCAACTGGAGCGGCCACCATATCCATATGGGGGATAACGTCTATGCCAATTTTAATCTGACTGTGGTGGATGACGGAGAGGTTTATATTGGAGATGCGGTGATGATGGGACCCAATGTGACCATCGCTACTGCCGGCCATCCGGTGCTGCCGTCTCTCAGGAAAAAGGCGATCCAGTTCAATAAAGATGTACACATCGGAGACAATGTGTGGATCGGAGCCGGAGTGATGATCATGCCGGGAGTGACCATCGGTGAAAATTCGGTGATCGGAGCAGGCAGCATCGTCAACAGGGATATTCCTGCCAATGTGGTGGCAGTGGGAAATCCCTGCCGTGTTCTGCGGCCTATTGATGAGAGGGACAGAAAACGTTTCTTCCGGGAAGAGGAATTTGATCCGGAAGCGCGGGAGCTGTGGGATATCACGGAAGAACTGTAGACCAGGAAGCAGACATTCAAAACAGCGGAGACGGAATGCCGGATTGTTACTGGTTTGACGGAGAATGAGAGAGAGGGAAAGAAAAATGGCAAATGATCATGGAGAACAGATAAGAATTGTCCAGGAGACTGTGGCCGGTAAAGAGATCACCTTTGCCCATGTGATGGGCGGCCCGGATCCCATCATCTATCAGAAGCTGGGGCTGAATCCCCAGGTGGATTATGGTTCATCCGCCATTGGGATCATGAATATGACACCTCCGGAGTCAGCGGTGATCGCTTCGGATATTGCGGTGAAAAGCGGAAATGTCTATCTGGGATTTGCGGATCGTTTTACGGGAACGCTGATCATCACAGGAGAAATTTCGGATGTTACTTCGGCGCTGACAGAGATTGTAAATTATTTCCGGGATTCCCTGGGATATGTGGTTTGCAGGATTACCAAGAGATAGGAAGTGGTTCCATGGCTCGTATGACGAAGGAGGAACTGCTGGAAAAGCTGTTCCATGAAGATTATCAGCAGCTGAAGGGGAAAAAGCTGCGAATGACCCGGGTAAGGGTTCCCGGGAAAGAGGTCTGCCTGGCTCATGTGCTCAGTCCCTCCCAGGCGTGTATTTATCAGAATCTGGGACTGCACATCGGTGTGCATGAGGGAGAAGATCACACGGGAGAGGCCATCGGACTGATCCGTTTCACTCCCTGGGAGGCTGTTGTGGTGGCTGCGGATGTGGCCATGAAAAGTGCCCATGTGCAGATTGGTTTTATGGACCGGTTCTGCGGCTCTCTGATCCTTACAGGGGGACTGTCCCAGGTACAGACCGCAGTGGAAGAGGTGGTCCGCTTTTTCCATGAGACGCTGGGATTTCAGACCTGCGAGATCCATAAAAGCTGAGAACATGCAGAAGTGAAGCCGGAAGTCCGGACGGTTATAAGAACATATAAAGTAAGGTGACAAGATGAAAAAGATATTTTTGATGGGCAGAAGTGAAGCCGGAAAAACCTCCCTGACCCAGGCGCTGAAGGGAGAGGAACTTCATTATGTGAAGACCCAGTATACCAATACGGAGGATGATACCATCGATTCTCCCGGAGAGTATGCCGAATCCAAACGCTTCAGCGTGGGTCTGGCATGCTTTTCCTTTGAGGCGGATGTGGTGGCGATCGTCCAGGCGGCGGATGAGCCCTTTAATCTGTTCGGAGACAGCAGCCGGGCATTTATCCAGCGTCCGCTCATCGGAATTATCACGAAAATTGATTCTCCGTATGCCAATATTCCCATGGTCCGCCAGTGGCTGGTGAATGCCGGATGCGAGCGGATTTTTCTGGTGAATAATGTAACCAGGGAGGGAATTGACGAGCTTATGGAATATCTGAGAGAGGATCCTCCTCACCTGACGCTGGAGCAGGCAAAATTCAAACAGCGGCTGGGGCTGAACGAATGGGATCCGCTTCCGGAGGGCGTGGAATACCCGGAGGGAATCTGATACGCCGGCAGAGACCGGACAGAATCCGGAAAAGCCGGAAGGGATGGGAATGCCAGATTGCTGGGATGTTTCGGAAAAGAAGGAATCAGCATTCCCGGAGACAGGGTATTTCATAATTTGCAGGGAGAGAAACCCCTCAGGCAGGAAAACGGAAAACTGCCTGAGGGGATTTTTGTTCCCGCAAGCGGCCATGCCGCAGGATTATCTGGCGGCTGCCAGCAGCAACCGTTCAGCCTTCCGGATTCACCGGCATCGCCTGCAGAACAGATATTCGGTATTCCCTGTACTATTCCATAAAGATTTGATATAATTGGAAAAGCCAGGGGACACGGACAAGCGTTCGGGATATGTCCCTTCCCGGGAAGGAGTATGACGGGGAACGAAAAAATATTTCCTATCATAAGACGAGAGCAGACAGGTATGGATCATACCCGCATACCGGCTGCAGCATGATCAGGCTGACCCTGGTCTGCACCGGAGGCAATAAATTTTTGAGAGGTATGATGTGAGACGCATCAGAAATTAAAAATTCCCGGGTATATCATCGCATATTGATAATACTGTCAGTGCTGAGGAAAGGATTTGACTATGGATCATTTTGAATTAGTATCAGAATACAAGCCCACCGGCGATCAGCCCCAGGCCATCGAGCAGCTGGTCAGAGGTTTCAAGGAAGGCAACCAGTGCGAGACTCTTCTGGGGGTTACCGGCTCCGGCAAGACATTCACCATGGCAAACGTCATCCAGGCCTTAAACAAGCCAACGCTGATTATTGCCCACAACAAGACACTGGCGGCGCAGCTTTACAGTGAATTTAAGGAATTTTTTCCAAATAACGCAGTGGAGTATTTCGTCTCCTACTACGACTACTACCAGCCCGAGGCCTACGTGCCTTCCACCGACACCTACATTGCCAAGGACTCCGCTATCAACGATGAGATCGATAAGCTCCGCCTGTCTGCCACAGCGGCGCTTTCTGAGCGCCGGGACGTGATCATTGTTTCCAGTGTGTCCTGCATCTATGGAATAGGAAGTCCCAAGGATTATCAGAATATGATCATTTCTCTCCGGCCGGGAATGGAGAAGGACCGGGATGAGGTGCTTCGGGAGTTGATCGATATTCAGTACGACAGGAATGATATGGATTTTCACCGGGGAACTTTCCGGGTACGGGGGGATGTGGTGGAAATTATCCCGGCTTATGAGACCGATGTGGCTATCCGGGTGGAATTTTTCGGGGATGAGATCGACCGGATCACAGAGGTGGATACACTTACCGGGGAGATCCGCCGGGAACTGAACCACATTGCGCTTTATCCGGCGTCTCACTATGTGGTGCCGATGGAACGGATCCTGGAGGCGGCCAGGAACATTGAGGAAGAGCTTAAGGAAAGAGTGGAATATTTCAAGAGTGAGGACAAGCTTCTGGAAGCCCAGAGGATCAACGAACGAACAAATTTCGATCTGGAGATGATGAAGGAAACGGGATTCTGCTCCGGGATCGAAAATTATTCCCGCCATCTGGCAGGACTTGAGCCCGGGGAGCCCCCGTATACTCTGATGGACTATTTTGGCGATGACTATCTGATCATTATTGATGAGTCACACAAAACGGTTCCGCAGATACGGGGAATGTATGCGGGAGACCAGTCCAGAAAGAGCACGCTGGTGGATTATGGATTCCGGCTGCCGTCCGCAAAGGACAACAGACCCCTGAATTTTACGGAGTTTGAGGAACGGATCGATCAGGTACTGTTTGTGTCCGCTACTCCCGGCGAATACGAGGAAGAACATGAGATGCTCCGGGCCGAGCAGATCATCCGTCCCACAGGTCTTCTGGATCCCAAGGTGGAGGTACGCCCGGTGGAAGGTCAGATCGATGATCTGGTGGGAGAAGTCAATAAAGAGGTGGAAAATCACCATAAGATTCTGATCACCACACTTACCAAGCGGATGGCGGAGGAGCTGACCGATTATATGCGGGATCTGGGGATCCGGGTAAAATATCTGCATTCCGATATTGACACTCTGGAACGTACGGAAATCATCCGGGATATGCGGCTGGATGTGTTTGACGTGCTGGTGGGGATCAATCTCCTGAGAGAGGGACTGGATATACCGGAGATCACGCTGGTGGCAATTCTGGACGCGGACAAGGAGGGATTTCTGCGTTCGGAGACATCTCTGATCCAGACCATCGGCCGTGCGGCCAGAAATGCGGAGGGCCGGGTGATCATGTACGCGGATGTGATGACCGATTCCATGCGCATGGCTATTGACGAGACAGAGCGCAGGAGGGCACTCCAGGAGCAGTACAACAAAGAGCATGGAATTACACCGCAGACCATTAAAAAGGCTGTGAGAGATCTGATCAGTATTTCCAAGGAAGTGGCCAGAACGGAGGAAACGCTGCAGAAAGCGCCGGAATCCATGAGCCGGAAGGAACTGGAAAAGCTGATTGGAGATGTACAGAAGCAGATGAAGGCTGCCGCCGCCGAGCTGAACTTTGAAATGGCTGCCGAGCTGAGGGATAAGATGATCGAGCTGAAAAGGAATCTGGCGGAGCTGGATGAGTAAGAAAAAAAGATAGGGCAGACTGCGCTGATCTGCCTTATCTTTTTTTGATATGAACGGAACTGTTGTAACTTTTTTGAAAAATATTCAATTTACCCATTGACAAACAAAAAAGGTAGTGCTATCTTAAAAACATAGATGTTAGCACTCCATAAAGTTGAGTGCTAACAAACAAAAGAGTAACTGACAGACGTCCATGGGAGGGCAGAAAGGAGCGGTGGCTTGTGAGTGAGCTGGATGAGAGAAAACGAAAGATCCTGAAAGCGATCATCAAGACGTATCTGGAGACAGGGGAGCCGGTGGGTTCCAGAACCATTTCCAAGGACACGGACTTGAATCTCAGCTCTGCAACGATCCGAAATGAGATGTCCGACCTGGAAGAGATGGGATATATTCTCCAGCCTCATACGTCAGCGGGAAGGATTCCTTCCGATATGGGCTATCGCCTGTATGTGGATGAGCTGATGCAGGAGAAGGAGCGGGAAGTATCGCAGATTCAGGAGATGATGATCGAGAAGACAGACCGGATGGAGAAGGTGCTGAAGCAGGTGGTCAGGATTCTGGCTTCGAACACCAATTATGCCACGATGATCACCGGACCCAACTATCACCATAACAAGGTCAAGTTCATTCAGCTTTCCAAGGTGAATGAAGAGCAGATCCTGGCAGTGATCGTTGTGGAAGGAAATCTGGTGAAAAATCAGATCATCGCTTTGGGAGAACCCATTGATGACGAGCAGATCCTGAAGCTGAACCTTCTTTTGAATACCCAGCTGAATGGTCTTACCATTGATGAGATCAATCTGGGAATGATCAAAAAGCTGAAGGAACAGGCAGGAGTCCACAGCAGTGTGGTCAGTGAGGTGCTGGATGCGGTGGCGTTGGCCATTGCGGCCGATGAGGAGGAGGTTCCGGTGTACACCAGCGGAGCCACCAATATCTTCAAGTATCCGGAGCTGGCAGACAGCAACAAAGCCAGTGAACTGATTTCCGCTCTGGAAGATAAGAAGGAACTGGCGGAGATGATCAAAGACACTGTTTCCGGTGAGGAAAACACCGGAATTCAGGTATATATAGGAAGTGAGTCTCCCATACAGACCATGAAGGACTGCAGTGTTGTGACTGCCTCCTATGATCTGGGGGATGGAATGAAGGGAACCATTGGCATCATAGGCCCTAAGCGTATGGATTATGAGAATGTGGTGGATAATCTGAAAACCCTGAAGGTCCAGCTGGACTCCATATTTAAAAAAACATAGGAGTTATTCGGCAGGATCATAAGGGGATCCGCCAGAGGATTTCATATTGGCCATGGGACTTAAGAATAAGGAAAGGTGGAAGGTGAGAGATGGCAGAAGAGAATAAAAACACTGCGGAGCAGACTTCCGATGATATGAAGAATACGCAGGAGGCTGCGGCAGAGGATACACAGAAAACTGAGAATCGGGAAAGCGGAAGCGCCGGGGAAGGCCAGAAGCCTGAAGAAGCGCAGAAGGGAATGGAATCCGCGGCCCAGGAAGAGAAAGCAGACCAGGAGGAAGCTTCTCAGGAAACTCCGGTTAAGGAGGAAAAGGAAAGGAAGTTCTTCGGAAAAAAGAAAGAGAAGAAAGACAAAAAGGATGAGCGGATCGATGAGCTGACCGACCAGTTAAAACGCCAGATGGCTGAGTTCGATAATTTCAGAAAACGGACGGAAAAAGAAAAAGCCAGCATGTATGTGATCGGCGCCAAAGAGATCGTGGAGAAGATGCTTCCCATCGTGGACAATTTTGAGAGAGGACTGGCTACGGTACAGGAAAGCGAGGATCCGTTCGTACAAGGAATGGAAAAGATTTACAAGCAGCTGATGACGGCCTTTGACGAGATGGGAGTAAAAGCCATCGAAGCGGTGGGGCAGGAGTTTAATCCGGATCTTCATAATGCAGTGATGCATGTGGAGGATGAGAATGCCGGTGAGAATATAGTGGTAGAGGAATTCCAGAAGGGATATACCTACAAGGACTTCGTGGTACGCCACAGTATGGTGAAGGTAGCCAACTAGAGAACGGAGCCTTCCCAATGGATGACATGAAATTTCAGCAGGGCAGAGCCGGAGATGCCATTGGGCGGACCGGCCGGCCCGATAAACAAATCAGCTGAATTTTGAATATATATAGATTAATTTTTAACAGGAGGAAGATTTATCATGGGAAAAATTATTGGTATTGATTTAGGTACTACAAACAGCTGTGTAGCCGTTATGGAAGGTGGAAAACCCACTGTTATCACCAACGCCGAGGGTTCCAGAACAACTCCGTCTGTTGTGGCATTTACAAAGACCGGAGAGCGTCTGGTGGGTGAGCCTGCCAAGCGTCAGGCAGTAACCAATGCAGATAAGACCATCTCTTCTATCAAGAGACATATGGGAACCGATTATCGGGTAGATATCGACGGCAAGAAATATTCTCCCCAGGAGATTTCCGCTATGATCCTTCAGAAACTGAAAGGTGACGCGGAGAATTATCTGGGCGAGAAGGTGACAGAGGCCGTTATCACAGTTCCGGCTTATTTCAATGACGCACAGCGTCAGGCCACCAAGGATGCCGGAAAGATCGCCGGACTGGACGTAAAGCGTATCATCAATGAGCCCACAGCAGCAGCTCTGGCTTATGGTCTGGACAATGAGAATGAGCAGAAGATCATGGTATACGACCTGGGCGGCGGTACCTTTGATGTTTCCATTATTGAGATCGGTGACGGTGTGATCGAGGTTCTGTCCACAGCAGGAAACAACCGTCTGGGCGGTGATGATTTCGACCAGAAGATTGCTGACTATATGCTGGCAGAGTTTAAGAAGAACGAAGGCGTGGATCTGTCCAACGATAAGATGGCGCTGCAGAGGATCAAGGAAGCGGCTGAGAAGGCAAAGAAAGAACTGTCCTCTGCCACAACCACCAATATCAACCTGCCGTTCATCACAGCCACTGCTGAAGGACCGAAGCATTTTGATATGAACCTGACAAAAGCAAAATTTGATGAGCTGACCCACGATCTGGTGGAGAAAACCGCTGAACCGGTTCGCCGGGCTCTGTCTGACGCGGGACTGTCTGCTTCCGAGCTGAGCAAGGTGCTGCTGGTAGGAGGATCCACACGTATCCCGGCAGTACAGGATAAGGTAAGACAGCTGACCGGCCATGAGCCCAGCAAGACTCTGAACCCGGATGAGTGTGTGGCTCTGGGAGCTTCCGTACAGGGAGGCAAGCTGGCAGGCGATGCCGGCGCAGGCGATGTGCTGCTGCTGGATGTAACTCCGCTGTCTCTGTCCATTGAGACCATGGGAGGCATTGCCACCAGACTGATCGAGAGAAATACCACGATTCCTACAAAGAAGAGCCAGATCTTCTCCACAGCGGCAGATAATCAGACAGCCGTGGATATCAACGTGGTACAGGGTGAGAGACAGTTTGCCAAGGACAACAAATCTCTGGGCCAGTTCCGTCTGGACGGAATTCCGCCTGCAAGAAGAGGTGTTCCGCAGATCGAGGTTACCTTTGATATTGATGCCAACGGTATTGTGAATGTATCCGCCAAGGATCTGGGAACCGGAAAAGAGCAGCATATCACCATCACTGCCGGATCCAATATGTCAGATTCCGATATTGAGAAGGCTGTAAAAGAGGCTGCAGAGTACGAGGCCCAGGATAAGAAGAGAAAAGAGGCCATTGATACCAGAAATGATGCCGATGCCATGGTATTCACTCTGAGATAGCGCG
>CAWVIZ010000013.1:0-174163 GCA_963929535.1 uncultured Lachnospiraceae bacterium
CTTTGATCGTTCCGTCCTTCCCGGTTGTCACGGTCTGATCAATCCCGTTGCCCGTGATCTGGAATTTTAATCCAGCCACCACACCGTCCTCCGATGTTTTCACAATCTGAACGTGGCCATAAGGAATCTTCACATTCAGATATGCCTGCACCGCTGCTGTATTCTCCACGCCTGTAACCACGTCCTGTAAAGACGGATCGCCATAGGCAATCAGCTTTGCGCTGCTGCTCACTGTGGGGATCTTCTTGGTTGCGGACAACTGCACGTTCCCGGCAATCGCTTTACTGGATGTGATGGTCAGTGTGTTTCCGGATGTGCTGACTTTTACATCACTGTTGGATGATGTGAAATTGAATTTCGACAGGACACCATTGGTATCTGTCAGTTTCAGCACATATTGATTTCCATCCCACTTCAGTTCCTGCGGAGTGCTGTCTGTACTGCCGGACGCAAAACTGGGAATGGTTCCGTGGCTGACCATGCCGGAAATAATCTGGTTATAAGCCGCTGCCACACCGCTGTTTGCCCCGCCTACGCAAAGACTGTTATAGAATTTGGCGTCTGTCCGGGCATAGGGAGCGGTGGCATTCCTGCACCCGGTTACGATCTCCCAGATGACCATCTGTGTCGCAAGGACTTTCTCATCTTCCGTGCCGGACAGACTGCCCATGCTGCCCTGTGCGCCATACAAAAGGGCAAGGTTCACAGCGTCCTGTTTCTCTTTTCCTAAGTTGTGCCACGCCACAGAAGCGTCCTTCTCCAATGTGTTCCCGGTATGCAGGGAGATTCCCGGCTCGATACAGTAGGCGTTCTCCCCGTCTGCATAGATCCGGGTTCTGGCCTCTCCCGCATGACCGCAGGTAATCCCATCGTGGGAAACTGTCTGCTGATAACGGATGGTATTCCCGTTTCCGTCATAGCAGTAATCGAATGTGATCGTTGCCCGCTCGGACGCAGCCGATACCGTGGCCGCCGGCAGGACGGACAGTGTCGTGACCGCCGCCAGCGCCAGTGCGATCCCTTTCTTGAATAACTGCTTGATTTTCTTCACTTCATTCTCCTCCATTTCTGAGCCTTTCGGCCCACATAAAAAATCCCTGCTTGCTGGCAGGGCTGGGTACTGATCCGGTGGAATGTGGATAGCCACCGGCTCCTTATTCTTCTTTTCGGCTGGTAAACTGCTGGTAATCCGGAAGGGGTAGGGTGTGGGGAGGGGAAACCGGAAAGCCCGGAAAAAGGGAAACCACAAGGGAACCCACTTTCCCCCAGGCGTCCTCTTACCTTTCCCGTCCTCTCTCCCGTCTGCGGTACAGTTCCAGCGCCTTAATGATCGTGTCCTCCATCTGCTTTGGCGTGGTTCCCGGAGAAAAATATTTGTCAATCCTCTTTTTCGGAATTTTAAACTGCTCCACCTGGTTCGGCTTTTCTTCGGTCATGATTGACAGGATCACATCCTCATTCAGCTTTCCCTCCTCCGCAAACTTCCGCATTTTAATCGCCTGTGCGTGGCTCGGAGTACAGTCCTCCAGTTCCATTGTGTCAAAAAGCGCCTGCTGTTGCTCTTTCGGCAGGTAAGACAGCTCTACTGCCGGACGCATAGCAATCTTTCCCTCATCCACCATATCCAGAATAGGTGTGATGAGTTCAGTAAGGCGGATATAGCGGCGAATTTGGTCTTGACTTTCTCCCACTTCCTCTCCTAAAAGCTGTCTTGATGTCTTTCCTTGTAACTTCTGTGCCAGTGGCACAGAAGTTAAATCAGTGCGCTTACCCTGCCTTTTCATTGCGTCCAGTTTCATCTTATAGGCGAAGGCTTTTTCTGACGGTAAGACTTTATCCCTTTGCAGGTTAGAGTCCACCATAATAATCGTAGCTTCATCATCCGTCAGATTCCGCACAATACAGGGCATATCCGTTTTCCCGGCAAGCTCACTGGCGAATTTTCTCCGGTGTCCTGCTACCATTTCATAACCGCCCTCCGGTTTCGGTCGCACCAGAGCAGGATTGACCACGCCTTTCACACGGATACTCGCCGCCAGTTCCAACATACTTTCATCCTGCTTTACTTTATACGGATGATTTGGAAAGTCGCTGATCTCCGTCAGAGGAATATCTGCTACATACTCCCGTTTTGCCTCGTCACGCTCCTCCTGTGTGCTGAACAGATCATCGGCTGCGGGAAGGTTCAGCTTTATTTCTCTGCCTTTCGCCATCCCGTACCACCTCCCTTGTAAATGACGCATAGGCTTTTGCCACTGTTCCGTTTTTGTCATAGCTGTAAATGCTTTGTCCTGCGGCACTTGTTTCCGCTGCTTTCACGCCAACCGGAATGACAGTCTGGTAAACCTTAATCATACGCCCGTAATTCTGACGGATACTTTCTGCGGTCACACGGGCAAGATTTGTCCGCATATCCGCAAGTGTCAAAAGTACACCGTCCACCTTCAGCGCCGGATTGATCTGTCTTTGCACCTTCCCGATTGTTTTCATAAGCTGTGTCATTCCCTTTGCCGGAAGATACTGTGCCTGCACCGGTACAATCACACTGTCAGACGCCGCCAGCGCATTGATCGTCAGCATACCTAAACTCGGCATACAGTCAATCAGCACATAGTCGTATCCGCTTTTCACTTCATTGAGATAATTTTTCAACGTAAGTTCCCGGCTCATGGCATTGACAAGCATTACTTCCAGCCCTGCAAGTTCGATATTGGACGGGATTAAGTCAACGCCTTCCTCATGGTGTAAGATCCCGGCGTGGCTATCCATTTCCCGGTCAGCCACAATCCCCTCTAACTGTGTGGCAAGTGTCACAGAAAGGTTATCCTGCTCCGGCCATCCCAGTGAGGTTGTCAGATCGCCCTGCGGATCAGCGTCCACCAAAAGAACCTTTTTCCCTTCTCTGGCAAGCCCGATTCCTAAGTTGACGGTTGTGGTGGTTTTCCCCGTTCCGCCTTTCTGGTTGGCAATCGCAATTACCTTGCAATTCGCCATACGGTTCCCTCCTTTCCTAAAAATTTAATAGCCATCTTCCCGTGTAAGGGAAATGGCTATGTATAAAAATAGGCATGAAAAAAGCCGGAGGATTTTCGTTCATTGAAAACCTTCCGGCTATGTAATTTCTGTATTCACTTATTGGAGTATTGTTATGAGTAAAATTAATTCGATTATGATTTATCAAAATAATCACTGCTAATCTGTCAAAATTTGAATTGATCCAAATTGGTTAACTATATCTGCGGTCTCCTCTGGATAGCTTTTTAATAGTATTTTATAGCCAGAGTCAAAATACGCCGCAGGGAACAAACTGCTTAAAGATAAAAATTCATTTGATCCCAACCATTTAAACCCAATACTCGTTGGTATTTTAGCTATTCCAACAATTAAATCACTATAGTCACCAGGGAATTCTACATTTTTTCTTATCATATATGCATGTTGCGCATGTGGCCTCAAAAAATAAGACGGTATTGCCTTTCGAAGATCAACCAAAGTTGTATCAGTCCCTTTATAAACTCCAAATTGTGTTGTTTCCTCTCTTGCATCAGAAACCATAAGAATAATATAAGAATACTCCTCTTTTGAATCATAGTAATATACATACTCATGCGTATTAATTGACACAGCTTTAGCTTGATGTAATGCAAACCACAAAGCCACCCATACATTATCCACCAAGTCAATATATGGTGTTCGTACACCATAATGTTGAATTAAAGGTTCAAAAACAGCTCTATTATATTGTCTAAAAATCCTTTTTCCTTTAATTGCTGCATTAATTCGTGCATTATATTTCCATGTTATACTATCAAGCCTAGTCTTTCCACGATAAAGGGAAGGAATCATTGAACCATTATATAAAGAAGTTTGACCTCTAAAATATACATTTCCTATTTTATTGTTTTTATATTTTCCAAATCCGATAAACTGTGTCAAGTCATGCACTGTTTCAATTAAATAAACATTTATGTTATTTCCACATGCCAACTTAACTGTTTCTACAGCAATATTTGAAGGTGTTTTCTTTTCAAAATTATCAATAATGTAATACATTTTTCTCCTTGTAAAGAATCCTCCTTAATGAACAATGAGGATTCCTGTAAGCACTATATTAAATGACAAAATATTCTAATCTCTGTCCCTAATAATTATAGGTTATCTTTTTTCATCAAGCAATACTTTAATAATTATGGAACAAGTTCTCATTAAAACTTTTAGATAAACACGTTATCTCAACATTTAAAAGTGATATGCCTATGTAATATTCCCGCCTATTAAACGGGAATTTCCTGTTCTTCTGTTTCTATCCTCTTATCCTCAATCACATCATAAAAATCAAAAATAAATTCCGACACAAAAGATTCCTGCAGTTCTTCTGATTTTTCCAACTGTGCGATTTCCTGCGGATATTCCATACCGGCAATTCCAAACAATCCTCTTATCATATGGAACGCCTCGCTGATTCTGTCTGTATCCACCAATGCAGCTACGGAGAAATAAATATCATCCATATCCTCAATCCTCTGGCTGTTGAAAAACAGTTTGTCGATCAGGGGCAACGTATAGGCGCCGGAGATCAGATTAACAGCATTGTTTACATTACTTGCGGCTTTTCTCGTTTTCTTCATAAATAATTCCTCTCTTTCTTTTTGCTCTGGCAGGCAGCCATATATTATAGAACGCAAAAAGCCGCCTGCTCTCAATTAAAAGAACAAACGGCTTTCTGCACATTTCTATCTCTTTATTCATTTTTACTCATTGCAATTTTAGTTCCAAAATAGTACCACGGAGCATATGATAAGCCGGGAAACCCAGTGTTTATGCGGTCTCCCGGCTCTCTGTTTACTATTCGAACTCAATCGTAGCCGGCGGCTTCCCCGTGCAGTCATACATCACCCGGTTCACATGCTTCACTTCATTGACGATCCTGCTGGTGGTTCTTCCGATCACTTCCCACGGGATCTGTGCGCTCTCCGCTGTCATAAAGTCCGTTGTTGTCACTGCCCGCAGCGCCACGGCGTAATCATAGGTTCTCTCGTCACCCATCACGCCCACAGACCGCATATTGGTCAGTGCGGCAAAATACTGGTTTACCTCACGGTCCAGGCCTGCCTTCGCGATCTCCTCTCGCCAGATGGCATCTGCCTCCTGCACCATCTTTACCTTCTCGGCCGTCACCTCACCGATGATCCGGATTCCCAGTCCCGGTCCCGGGAAGGGCTGGCGGTATACCAGGTACTCAGGGATTCCCAGCTCCAGGCCGGCTTTTCTCACCTCGTCCTTGAACAGGTTCCGCAGCGGCTCGATAATTTCCTTAAAATCCACGTAATCCGGCAGTCCTCCCACATTATGATGAGACTTGATCACCGTGGACTCTCCGCCCACACCGCTTTCCACCACATCCGGGTAGATGGTTCCCTGCACCAGATAGTCCACTGCGCCGATCTTCTTGGCCTCTTCCTCGAACACCCGGATAAATTCCTCTCCGATGATCTTCCGTTTCTGCTCCGGCTCCTCCACGCCCTTCAGCTTCTCATAAAAGCGCTCCTGGGCGTTTACCCGGATAAAGTTCAGGTCGTAGGGACCGTCCGGTCCGAATACGGCTTCCACCTCGTCCCCCTCATTTTTCCGCAGCAGACCATGATCCACGAATACACAGGTCAGCTGGTTTCCCACAGCTTTGGAAAGGAGCACTGCGGCCACAGAGGAATCCACACCGCCGGACAGTCCGCACAGCACCTTTCCGTCTCCCACCTTTTCCCGGATCGCCTTGATGGACTCCTCCACGAAAGAATCCATCTTCCAGTCACCGGAGCATCCGCACACATTGTAAACAAAGTTGGAAAGCATCTTCTTTCCTTCACGGGTATGCAGCACCTCCGGGTGGAACTGCGTGGCATACAGTTTCTTCTCTGCGCACTCTGCCGCCGCAACAGGACAGTCAGGGGTATGGGCAATGATCCGGAAACCGGGAGCTGCCTTTTCAATATAATCGTTGTGACTCATCCAGCAAATGGTTTTCTCGGAAACATTTTCAAACAGGGGAGAACTCTGATCCACCGTTACCTCGATCTTTCCATACTCGCGGACCGGTGCCTTGCACACATGGCCGCCCAGCAGATGCATCATAAGCTGAGAACCGTAGCAAATACCCAGGATCGGGATCCCCAGTTCAAAAATCTCCTTTGTATACGTAGGAGAATCCTCCAGATATACACTGTTGGGCCCTCCGGTAAAAATAATTCCCATGGGATTGGCTGCCTTGATCTTCTCCAGATCCGTTTTATAAGAATAGATCTCACAATAAACGTTGCACTCACGCACGCGTCTTGCGATCAACTGATTATACTGTCCGCCAAAATCCAGCACGATTACGGTTTCTCTTTTCATTCTGCATCCTCCTGAATTTTCTCCCGACCCTTCCGGTCTGTGGTATGTTTCCGCCCAAAAGCCGGGTCCCCATAACCTGACTTTGGGAAAATCCGCTGTCCGCCTGCATTCTCCTGTTCAGCTTAACGCCTGCCTGACTGTCAGATCCCCTCACTGCGGAAATCTGAAGCCGCCTGGGCGGTCCGCCGTGAAGTACCGCAGGATCCCGCCGGAAGCCAGCTTTTAACATACGAATTATTATAAGATAGGAACGATTATTTGACAAGTGGCAATATCGCCGTTTTTCCGCTTCTGCAGGCACATATTCCTGTTCACTCCCGCAAGGAAAAAAGGCCGTCCCCCTCCTGTCCGGGAGAAATTCCTGTTTCCCAGGAAAAAGCGTCCCGGAAGCCGTCTTGTCTCCGGAACGCTTTTCCCCCCGGCCCGATACGGCCGCTTCTTATATTACAGATTGGATGCACCCATTCCCCAGGGCATTCCCGCATATCCGCTACGCCTGCCAGTGATCGGCAATCTCCTCCCGGATGATCTCCACATACCGTTTGGCCTTGGATATATCATGGTTAATGGTATACACATCTCTCTGGGTGATTTCCAGCTTGCATCCCCTGGCCGCCATAAGCGTCTCCCGGATATGCTCCCGCACAGCCTGCTCGTCCAGCTGACCGCCCACACCCAGCAGGTTGGGACTGGGCTTCCTATGATAGATCACCCGGCTTCCCCTCAGCCGCTCTCCCATAAACTGTTGATCGCACCAGGGAGAAATGGACACCTTTCTCAGGTTTTTCAGCTTGCTGATACAGTTGTCCCAGATGGGATGCACCGGTTCGCAGCAGCCGTAGGACAGCAGCCCGAACTGCTCTGAAATCTTCTTATAACATGGGAAGATAAATTCCTCATACATCTGGGGGGAGATTCCCACCGTCTCCTGGGAGTCCATAAATCCCCACACATCCCCGGGGGTAAATTTCCGTTTCCCCACCTGATCATATCCGGGAAGCTCATTGGTAAATGCCCAGGTACCCTGCCCCACGCCCTCATACGTCACTGTGGGAAGGATCAGCCCCTCCTCCTCCAGCATCCGGTAATACGCCAGTGTATCCTCCGCCACCCGGTCCATCATGTTTTTGAAAAGCTCAGGATAATCATACATATTGAACATCATATTTTCCATGCTCATAAAATGGACGATCATCTGGGTGGGAACACTGTACAGACAGTCCATTTTCATCCGCACCGGCAGGATATCTCCGATGGTCTGGGAAATCGACTGGAATTTTTCTCTGGTACTTTCCTTATCCACTCCGAAGACTGTGGGCTTCAGCTTCTCATAATCCTCCTCCAGATCCTCCACCACTGACACAAAATGATGGCCCAGGCTTTCCTGGCCTCCCATCTCTGTATGCTCCACATGGATCTGTATATCAAACAGCCGGAAATACGTGTCATAGTTGACTCCAAACCAGTCCGGGGTCACCCGGTCATCGTCAAACAGCTCCTGATTCTGAAAATTCTCATAAAGCTGCTGCTCCACCTGCCGGGCAAATTCTCCCTGGCATCTGAGTCTGTCCGGCAGAAATTCCTGCTGAAAGGTGGCTGCCTCCAGATGGATCATGGGCCGCTGTCCCTGCAATGCATTGTGATCATACCACTCTCTGATCCGTCTCTGATTATCCTCTCTGTGATGAAACTCCAGCTGCTTTTTGGCCAGCTCCCGCAGGATCTGACTGTCCTCCTTGGAAATCCTGTAATCCATAAAAATCCTCCTCCTGGATTTTTCCTTTCCGCCCTCCGCGCCCAACGGTTTTCCGCTTATCTCCGTTATTCCAAAACCTGCTGCTCCGTCCGGCAAATGCTTCCTGCCTTCCCTCAGCGCTCTGGTTTTCACTGCCGGCAGCAATTTTGACTGCCGGCGGCACTGTCGCCTCACTGTCACACCATCCTGGGCGCAGACTGCTGTCCCCACAGGCTGCGTGTATACAGTCCGGTATCTGCAGCAAAAGGGCTCCTATGATTTATCTCCAATATATCAGCAGGCTCTCAGAATTTCCATGCATCATTTCATCTTTTTTTAGACAATCTTCCATAAATCCGTTTTTATCCCTGATCATTTTCTTTCTTCCTATTCTTTATCCGAATCGCTCTCGAAAAACATTCCATCCATATACGCCTGCTGAAATACCGGATCGTCCGCCAGGGAAATTTCGCTGGCCAGGGCGGCCGTCAGCCGGGCCTTCTCCATGGTTTCCGGATCCTGCAGAAGCAGCACCGCTCCCGCCAGAGAACTGTTTCCCACCGCCTGCACCTTGCCGGCAAACTCCTCAGGGAGCATTCCTATGGCCGCTGCCTTCTGGTAATCCAGCTGATATCCGAAGCCTCCAGCCACATAGATCCTGTCCACCTGGGAAGCCGCGATTCCGTATTTTTCCAGAAGAGTTTCAATCCCCGCCCGCACCGCGGCCTTGGCAAGCTGGATTTCCCGGACATCCTTCTGGTACAGGCAGATGCCTTTGCCTGCGGCATCCCGGGCCACCTGGTATCCGTCCTCAAACCAGGGATCCTCCATCCGTCCCGTCTCATCGATCACCTCCGCCTTTACCAGCTCAGCAGTGATCTCCACCACTCCGGTACCGCAGATCCCCACGGCCGGCTGCTGCCGGATGGTTTCCACCTCCAGCTCCTGTCCGTTCCAGCAAGCCTTGCAGACAGCTCCGGGAATACTTCCCGTGCCCCGGGTGATATTTCCCCCCTCAAAGGCAGGTCCGGCGGCCGTGGATGTCGCCAGAAGCTTTTTCCCATTTCCCAGAGCCATCTCTCCGTTGGTTCCCAGATCGATCAGCAGAGCAGTTTCTTCCTTTTCAAGGAAATCCAGCGCGCAGAGCCCCGACACGATATCCGCTCCCACAAACACGGAGATACCGGGGAAAATCTGCACCCTGGTCTTTGGATCTGCCTCCTCAAACCACTGCTTCAAGGGGAAATCCAGGTCGCCGATCTGATAGGGTGTAAACGGCACACTGCCCAGCCCCTCACACGGATAGCCCATCAAAAGATGGATCATGGTGGTATTCCCTGCCACAGCTATCCGGGAAAGTCCCCTCCAGTCCACGCCGTTTCTCTCCTGAAGCCTTCGGATCTCCCGGTACAGGGCGCTGCGGATCTCTTCCATCAGCACCTGCCCCTTCCCCTCATTGGAGGCCTGGATCCTGGAGATCACATCCGCACCGTACTGCCGCTGAGGATTCAGGGCCGTGCTGGTATCCCGGTTCCGCTCCCATACCATCTGCACGGCAATGGTGGTGGTGCCGATATCCACCGCCAGAGAATATTTTAAAGCATCATCCCCCTCCTGGTCCCCGGACTCTGTTTTCCCGGGGGCATCCTGTGCCATATAGTCCGCCACAGCCTGTATATCGTCCTCTCCCCGGCCCGGCGTCCACAGGATCACATCCTCATCCGGAACCGCGCGGCAGGCCAGTCTCCATCCCGCATCCAGCTCCTCCGGCCGGAAGCATTTTCTGTCCTCAGCGGTGATCTCCAGGCTGCCCTCCAGCACCCGGATGCGGCATTTCCCGCACCGGCCGGTTCCGCCGCAGGCCGCTGTGATCTTCACGCCGCCTTCCCGGAGCCCGTCCATGATCCCGCCTTCGGTCTCAAAGCGCACCGTGCGCAGAGCATCCGATTGCTCCGGATCCGTTCCCGGCCGCCACGATCCGCTTCCCCCCTCCAGCACCGTCACCTGTACCGGCTCCACATGGCGGAGTCCGCAGGTAAGGTTGGGACATTTCCGGCAGTTATGCTGCGCCTGGAATACTGCCGTGTCCGAAGTGGTCATATAGACATTGCAGCTGGTTTTCAGCGGCCGGTACATATAACCCTCTGTGATCTCCAGTCCCAGAAGCTGATCCGCTCTGGTCTGAATCATGGCCTCCCGCTGGATTTCCATGGTAAGGTCGTGGGGTGCCTCCAGCCGGCGCCGTATCCCCACACCCCACCGGGCGCAGTCCCGCCGCAGCTCCTCCTGGCTGTCCTTTTCCAGGGAAAACAGCGCCGCGTCCGCCATGGCGTCCGCCAGCATCCCTTTTACATACTCTCCCTCCTCAAAGGATCTGGTACTGAAATCACTGATCTCCTGGCCCACCGTCAGGATAGAGATCACCGCGTCCGCATCCTCCCCGACGCCGTCCGTCCTGCATCTGGCGGGGATGATCCCCCTTCCCAGAATCCCCCGGGGTCTGCACATCCTGCAGATATCCGGGAGGATCTCCTCATACATTTCCTCCATCTCTTCATACACCGGAGAATCGGGGTAGCAGTTGATCTGCGCAAATACCTTCTCCTTATCTATCTGAAAATGCAGATTTTCCAATATTCTGCTGTCACTCATCCATGTATTCCTCCATCCAATAAGAAAAGTCGTAACCCTTTCTCCCTCCGCTGCCCGCGGAAAAAAGCTGCCGCAGACCAGCCGCTCTGCTTCCTGCGGCGGCCGGTCTGCGGCAGCGTCATGTTTTTCTGTTCTTACTTATGCGGTTTTCTCCTGAACGGCTTTCTTGGCCACCTCAGCAGCGGTAGCCGCATCCGGTGTGTAGTAGTCCGCGCCGATCTGCTGGGCAAAGCTCTCGTTTACCGGAGCACCGCCTACCATTACGATATATTTTTCACGGAGATTTCTGTTCTTCAGCTCCGTGATCACTTCCTGCATATTGGTCATCGTAGTGGTCAGCAGAGCAGACATACAGATCACATCCGCGCCGATCTCCTCTGCCTTGTCGATAAATACCTCCGGCGTCACATCCACGCCCATATCGCAGATCTCAAATCCCGCGCCCTTCAGCATCATTACCACCAGATTTTTTCCGATATCGTGCAGGTCACCCTTCACGGTTCCTACCACCGCCCGTCCAATGGGCTCATTGCCGATCTCCACCAGCTTGGGCTCCAGAATGTTCAGTCCCGCGTTCAGCGCTCTGGCTGCCACCAGAACCTCGGGAACGAAGATCTCATTTCTCTTGAATTTTCCTCCGATGATGGTCATGCCGTCCAGCAGACCCTCATTGAGGATCGCCTTGGGATCCATGCCCTCATCCAGCGCCTGCTGTACCAGCGCTTTCACATTTTTTGCCCGGCCCTTCTGCAGATACTCTGAAATTTCCTGAATAATCGCCATGTCACATTCCTCCTGTAAAAATTGTAAATATTTTTGTTGTTCTTTCCGAGGCGCTCGTTTTCCTCTTTTATAAGCTTCATTTTATCCCCGATTCTTTCGGAAATATTGTATTTTTTTTGGAATGTTGGTACTTTTTTTGTGCCCTTTTCAGTGCTATAATAGGCGTACCAGACACATGGGCAGCCGGCAGCATTCCGGACGCCCGGCTTACTGCTGCAATGGCGCTTTTCAAGGAGGCAACTTATGAGCTTGACACCATATCTTTACACCATTGTGGAAAAACAGCGGCTTTCCGATATGCTGAAGGCCTTTTACAGCTGCGTGGATCTTCCTATCCAGGCCATCGACGACACCGGGAGGATTCTGGATTCCTGCGGAAAAGTCTCTTCATTCTGCAGCCTTTTTAAAAAATACCTTCCGCCTGAGGAAAACTGCGGCCAGCTTCATGCGAAAGCCGGAAAAAGGGCCATGGACCTGGGAGAAACGTATATTTTTTCCTGCCATGCCAACCTGAATCATATTGTATTTCCGCTGATCAATAAAAACGCGCTGTTTGGCTCGATCCTGGTGGGGCCTTTTCTCATGGATGAACCGGATTCCCTGCTGATCTCAGATCTCTGCCGCAGGTATCCCATCCCCACCGACGATCTTCTGGAGCTGTACGAAGAGTCTCATTCGCTTCCGGTGGTTCCTCCTGCCAAGGTAACCCAGATCAGCCATCTGCTGTACTATATGTTTTCCAGCCTGGTCTCCGACAGCTACCAGCAGTTTATCATCAATCAGGAAAAGCTCCAGCAGCAGTCCCTGATCAACGAATCCATTCAGCGCTATAAAAACTTCAGCGCCCAGCCCTCATCCCAGTATCCCTATGAAAAGGAGCAGGCGCTGATCACCAAGGTAAAGACCAGAGACGCCGCCCAGGCCAAGGCGCTCCTCAACGATCTCCTGGGATATGTATTTTTTTCGGAGGGAAGCAATCTGGATGTGATCAAAACCCGGGCCATCGAACTGTGTTCGCTTCTTTCCCGGGCTGCCATCGAGGGCGGCGCCACCAATGATATCATTCTGAAAATGAACAACCATTTTCTGAAAACCCTCCAGGAAATCCAGAACCTGGACGATCTGTGCTACAAACTGCAGGAGACCCTGGACGCTTTTACCGCCAACATGTTCGATTACATTCCGGAAAAGAACCATGAGATCATCAAAAAGGCGATCCAGTATATTTCCCAGCATTTTTCCGAGGATCTGACCCTGGAACAGGTGGCCGGACATATTCACCTGAACGCCGCCTATTTTTCCTCCATGTTCAAGCAGTCCACCGGCTCCTCCTTCAAGGAATACCTGAATATGGTCCGGATAGAGGAAAGTAAACGGCTGCTGGCAAACACGGATTATACCATTATTGATATTGCCATTGCCGCGGGTTTTGAAGATCAGAGTTATTTTTCCAAGGTATTCAAAAAATATACCGGCCTGACCCCCAGGCAGTACCGGCAGTAACCCCACTGCCAGGGAGGACTTGCCGGGCGTATTGATCGGATAGGGGAAGTCCCTTCCCCATCCGATCCCCGCGATACTGCGGACAGCTCACGGCAATGCCGTTCGCTGTCCGTTGCCCGGCAAATATCCGCTCATGCTGGCATGGCGGCTGCTTGCCGGGCGTATTGCGCAAACCATCATGTCCTTTGATTGGACACCACGAGTATAAAAGCCCACGGATTGCTCCGCGCTGAGCGCTCTCGCAATCTTACCTGCATTCGCACTCCGGGCTATCGCCCGACGTGCTCATACAGGTTAGCGTCTCTAAAGCATAGCCGGACTGGTCTGCAGGCAGCCCGCCCGTCTCTGCTTTGAGACTGGGCTTTTATAGTAAAAACAGCCGGAAGATCACAGTTTCCTGTGCCTTTCGGCTGTTTCCATCCTAATATCCGTTTTACTTCTTTCTGTAAAATTCTTCCACTGTCTCAAAAAAAGCGTCCATATTTTCAAATGGCGTCATGGGCGGCACATCACAGCCGGAAGCAATGACAAAATTGGGATATTTGGAGCATCTCTCCAGAAGTTCTCTGGTCTCTTTTCTTACCATCTCCGGCGTACCATTTCTCAGAACTCCCGCGGGATCAATGTTTCCGATCACCATTCTGTCTGAAGGAACAGTCTGCAGAGCTTTCTCAATATCAATGGCATTCCCGAAACTGTATGCCGTGGCATCCACCTGACGAATCTGAGGCAGCAGCGGTTCTACGTTTCCGCAGTTGTGATACATCACCAGGAAATTGTCATCCTCCACCGCATCCCGGATCTTCTGCACATATGGGGTGGAAAATTCTTCGATCAGGCTGGGAGAAAGAAGACCTGCCGCCGGCTCCGCCATCAGTACGCCGTTGGCTCCCGCTTCCTTAAAAGCTTTGGCATATTCCACAAGAAAATCCGTCACTTTACCCAAAACCGTTTCCACCATCTCCGGTTCCTCATAGCAGAGGATCATGATCTCTGTCATATCCAGCAGACGCCCTGCCAGAGAATACGGTCCGATGAGGCCCGCCAGAACCGGCCGGTCTGTGATCAGTTCGCACGCTTCTTTGATTCCCTTCACACACTCTCCCGTACGGCCCGCACCCACCGGAGGAACCTGCAGCGCCTCCGCCTGCTCCTCTGTCTCGATCAGAGCTCCGTGCATGGTGGGAACCTCATCTTCACTGTACATGACCTTCGCGCCAAAGGCTTCTGCCTCCACCGAAAGGTCCATCAGGCTCAGGGCAATTCCCATCTGAGGATATTTTTTCGCAATGCTTTCCATACAAAGCGCCTGGAGATGTCCGTCCTTCACCAGTTCCTCCACTGTCACTCCGATCAGCCGTCCTCCCGGAAAGGAAAATATGGGCATTGCCTTCTTTTCAGCTGATGCGATCTGCTCTGCCTGCCACTGCTTCATGTTTCTCTTCATCTGACATTCCTCCTGTATCTTTCACGGCAGCTCTTTTCCTGCCTGTTACGGCTTTCTGTTCTGCTGCCCGCAGACAGCCGCCCCCTCTGAGGTTCGCTGCCGCCGTCCATGCCTGATCTCTGCCAGGCACTGCCAATCGTTTTGATGGCATTATTATAGAAAGATACAGGTCGGCAATGTTAGCAATTTTTTTTGAAATTTGGTAAATTTCTTAGCAATCGTTGGTCCAGCAGCCTGTCTCTGGTGTTCAGCCCGGGATCCTCCAGCACCGCCTCCAGAAGCCCCTGAAGGATTTCCCCCATCCGAGGGCCAGGCTTTACACCCACGGCGATCAGATCTTTCCCGGTGACAGCCAGCGTTTTCAGGGAAACACACTGGCCCTTTTCCATGATCTCCCGGTAAAGTTCCTCTACCTGGGAAATCCTCCGCAGTTTTTCCTCTCTGCGGTAATCGCTCTGGGCCATGGTATCCGCCCGCTGCACCTTCAGAAGAAGGGGAAAGAGCTCCTCTCCCACCTGACTCACTGCTCTGCGGACCGCCCGCTCTTCCGGCTGTACCCTCCAGTCGTGCCAGTGCACCAGGCGGGTTACCTTTCCGATGGTATCATTGTCAAATTTCAGTCTCCTCAGTACCTCCCGGGCGATTTCCCGGCTGATCTCCCCATGCCCTTTAAAATGATCCCGGCCGTTCTCATCCGTGGTGCGGGCATCCGGCTTACCCATGTCGTGAAGCAGCATGGTCAGTCTCAATACCTTGTCCTTTTCCACACCTTCCAGCGCCCAGAGCGTATGTTCTCCCACACTGCCCCGGTGGTGAGGGGTATTCTGGGGTGTTTCCATCATCCTGTCAAATTCCGGAAGGATCACGGCGCTGATCCCGGTCTCCCACACTGCCCGCATCATACCGGGACGGTCAGAGATCAGAAGCTTTACCAGCTCCGTCCGGATCCGCTCCGCGCTGATTTTTTTCAGGGTGGGCGCCAGCTCACAGATTGCCTGCACGGTCTGCCCTTCTATGGAAAATCCCAGCTGAGCCGCGAACCGTACCGCCCGCAGGATCCGCAGCGCGTCCTCTCCGAACCGCTTCCGGGGATCCCCCACACAACGGATCACCTTTCTCTGCAGATCCTCCATTCCTCCGAACAGATCGATCAGTCCGGTCTCCCGGCTGTACGCCATGGCATTCACTGTAAAATCCCGGCGCTTCAGGTCCTCCGCCAGGCTTCCCGTAAATTCCACCTGGCTGGGATGGCGGCCGTCCTTATATTCCCCGTCGATGCGGTAGGTAGTCACCTCATATCCCTGGCCCCCTGCCAGAACCGTCACAGTTCCATGCTGAAGCCCCGTGTCCACGGTCCGGGGAAACAGGGCCTTCACCTGCCAGGGCGTGGCCGATGTGGTGATATCCCAGTCATCCGGCTTCCTTCCCAGAACCGAATCCCGGACGCATCCTCCCACAGCAAACGCTTCATATCCATTGGTCCTCAGCACATCGATGATCATGCTGACACCAGCCGGCAATTGTAATCTCACGCTCTCAGTCCTTTCTCTCGATCTCGCCGCCATTCCGGTTTTCGGCTTCGCCGCCGCGGATCCGCCGCTATCCGGCCTTCCGCTGTCGCGATCAATAAGCGCGGCCCCAGTATACCATTTTTTTCGCCGGTTTGCCGCAGCATACGCACACGTCGGAAATCTGCTCCTGCTCAAAGGGGATACAGCGGGAGGTGGCAGCCGTATCTTCCTTGATCCTGTCCTCACACGCCTGGTCTCCGCACCACATTGCCTTGATAAATCCCGGTTTCTCATTGATGGTCTTTACAAATTCCTGATAATCCCTGGCCACATAGGTATGGGAATCCCTGTGGGCTCTGGCTGTCTCCAGCATATCCTTCTGAATGCTCTCCAGGATCTGGGGAACCTTCACTGCCAGCTCCTCCAGGGCTACCGTGATCTTCTCTCTGGTATCCCTGCGGACCACTACCGCCTGACCTGCCTCAATATCCTTGGGACCGCACTCGATACGCACCGGAATTCCCCGCATTTCCTGCTCTGCGAATTTGAATCCCGGGCTCTTGTCCGTGGCATCCACCTTCACCCGGACGCCTGCGGCACGCAGCGCTTCCTCCAGACGGGCGGCGTTTTCCAGAACCCCCTCCTTCTTCTGCTGGATGGGAATGATCACCGCCTGCACCGGAGCGATCCTGGGCGGCAGCTTCAGTCCGCTGTCATCTCCGTGCACCATGATAATGGCTCCGATCATACGGGTGGTCATTCCCCAGGAGGTCTGATGCACATACTGCAGCTTATTCTCTTTATCCGTATACTGGATCTCAAAAGCTCTGGCAAATCCGTCCCCGAAGTTGTGGCTGGTTCCGGACTGGAGCGCCTTTCCGTCATGCATCAGGGATTCGATGGTATAGGTGGCTTCCGCTCCCGCGAATTTTTCCTTGTCTGTCTTGCGCCCCTTCACCACCGGGATGGCCAGCACCTGCTCACAGAAATCCGCGTACACATTCAGCATCTGGATCGTTCTTTCCTCTGCCTCCTCCGCTGTGGCATGGGCTGTGTGTCCCTCCTGCCATAAGAACTCCCTGGATCTCAGGAACGGGCGGGTGGTCTTTTCCCAGCGCACCACGGAGCACCACTGATTGTAAACCTTGGGCAGATCTCTGTAGGAGTGGATCTCCCTGGCATACAGATCACAGAACAGGGTCTCCGAAGTGGGCCGCACGCACAGCCTCTCCTGCAGCTCCTCCAGGCCGCCGTGGGTAACCCAGGCCACCTCCGGGGCAAAACCTTCCACATGATCCTTCTCCTTCTGGAGCAGGCTCTCCGGAATGAACATGGGCAGATATACATTCTCCACACCCGTCTCCTTGAAACGGGCATCCAGCTCCTTCTGGATATTTTCCCAGATGGCATAGCCTGCCGGCTTGATCACCATGCAGCCTTTCACACTGGTATAATCCACCAGATCGGCTTTCTTTACCACATCCGTATACCACTGGGCGAAATCTTCTTCCATGGAGGTAATTGCCTCCACCAGTTTCTTCTCTTTTGCCATTGTTTTTCTCCTTTTTCTGTTATTCTCGGCCTACCGGCCCTTTTCTTCCGCCTGCGGCGGGCCGCACAAGCGACCGCTTCCGCTCCGCCCCAGTGCGGTCTCCGTTCCGCTTCGGTCGGCGCTAAACGTGTGCCACCGGCACACAGCGCCGCCAAATGGACATGCAAGCATGTCCGCTTGGCTCGTTGCCCGCGGGAATAAAAAAAGCGCCGTCCCCACAAAATCCTGTAGGGACCAGACGCTGTCCGGCGGTACCACCCTGATTCACTGTCCGTATCTGTTCCCCAAGTCACAGGGAGCCGCGCTCCCCCTGCCTGGAAAATCCGGACAAGCTCTCTTCCTCTTTTAACGCCCGAGTCCGCGTCCTGCTCCTCGCAGGCAGCTCCGAAGGCCGGTTCCACACAGTCCGCACGAAGATCTTCCACCACTGATCTCCTCTCTGTAGATTGTCCCGTATGTACTATTCTCCATCCACGCCTTTTTCCTGATCATCCGGCCTTTGAGCCTTCGATCCTTCTGAAAATATTCTTCTCATCGTTTGTGATTCTAGCGGACTTGCATCTGTTTGTCAAGGAGCAATCCGCAAAAACTTGGCGGCATGCGTAACACTTCGTTACTATTCACAGCCTCCCCACCCGCATGCGCACTCGTCGCGCTTACGCGCTTCCGTTCAGCCTTACGGCTCCGCTGTCACATATCCATGCGCCCGAACCGGGAAAATTCGGCCCGGGATCATACCCGGATCAGGATTTCCCTCTTGGTGGAGTTATACTTATAGTACCGGACTCCCGCCGCATCCATCATTTTCTTGGAGGCCCTGACTGCCGGGGTGTCGGCATATTTGTCACACTCATACACCACCGTCTTGATCCCGGACTGGATGATAGCCTTGGCGCATTCGTTGCAGGGAAACAGCGAAACATACAGCTTGGCCCCCGCCAGCGATCCTCCCTGGTAATTCAGGATCGCATTCAGTTCGCTGTGAGTCACATACAGATATTTGGTATCCTCCGCATCCCCTTCTCTGGCCCAGGGAAACTCATCATCAGAGCAGCCCTTGGGAAAACCGTTATATCCCATGGATAAAATCTTATTGTCCTGACTGACAATACAGGCCCCCACCTGGGAATTGGGATCCTTGGACCGCATCCCCGACAATTTGGCCACCCCCATGAAATATTCATCCCAGGTGATATAATCCGTCCTTTTTCCGCTCATCTTGCAAACCTCCTTCTTTGAAACAGGACCCACATGGGTTCTGTGAGTCCTGTTTTCCATCCGCCCATTCCACGGCGCGCCTATTTCGTTCCAAAAATACGGTCTCCCGCATCTCCCAGTCCCGGTACGATATAACCGTGGTCATTCAGATGGTCATCCAGGGCTCCGATATACAGGTCCACATCCGGATGAGCCTCCTGCATCCGCTTCACCCCCTCCGGCGCAGCGATAATACACATAAAACGGATATTTCTCACGCCCTTATCCTTCAGCATCTGGATGGCTGCCTCCGCAGATCCTCCGGTGGCCAGCATGGGATCCACCACAAAGATATCCCTCTCCCAGCTGTCCGCAGGAAGCTTGCAGTAATATTCCACCGGCTCCAGCGTTTCCGGATTCCTGTACAGCCCGATATGGCCCACCTTGGCCGCCGGGATCATAGCCAGCATTCCTTCCACCATTCCCAGGCCTGCCCTTAAGATGGGAACCACCGCCAGCTTCTTTCCTGCCAGCTCCTTTACCGTGGTTTTTGTAATGGGAGTCTCGATCTCCACGTCCCGCAGCTTCAGATCTCTGGTGGCCTCATAGCACATCAGCATGGCGATCTCCCCGATCATCTCCCGAAACTCCTTGGAACTGGTCTCCTGCTTTCTGATAATTCCGATCTTATGCTGGATCAGCGGATGATCCATAATCACAACCTTTGACATTTGTACTCCTTTCTCCGGAGGATTTTCTGCTATCTGCACGCATCCTCCTCCCGGCATCTCCTACTCTTCGATCATCTGTATACGGCGGATATGACGCTCATCATTGGAAAACGGCGTATCCAGAAATGTCTCCACGATCTTCAGTGCAAGGCCCTCGCCTACCACACGGCCTCCAAGCGCCAGAATATTGGCATCGTTGTGCTCTCTGGTAGCCTGGGCGCAAAAGCAGTCCGTGCAGAGCGCAGCCCGGATTCCAGGTACCTTGTTGGCTGCAATGGAAACGCCGATTCCTGTACCGCAGATCAGGATTCCCCGCTCACACTGTCCGTCCGCCACCGCATGGGCCACCTTTCGGGCATAAATGGGGTAATCCACAGATTCCATGCTGTCACAGCCAAAATCCTGATACTCCAGCCCTCTGCCCTCCAGATAAGTCTCGATTTTCTTTTTCAGTTCGTAACCTCCGTGATCGCATCCGATTGCTATCATCACAGTTCCTCCTCTTCATTTAGTCTGGCCACTACCTTCCGCATCAGCAGTTCCATCTCCGTGTAGCACTGGCCATATACTGACAGCGGTTCCCCGTAGAGAGGCGTGATATCTCCGCTCTCTCCCGCATATTCCCGCAGCGTATACACATGGGGCGCATTCTCATACGTTTCCCAGATCACTGATTTTTGTCTGCTCTCCATCGTCAGCAGCAGCGTATCCCCGTCTATATCCTCCTGCTCCAGTTGTCTGGCTGTATGCGCCGGATCCGGATAGCCGTTGGAGGACAGTACCGCCTCCGCCTTGGCATTCAGAGGCTCCTGGAACAGGACCACCAGTCCCCGGGACTGGATGGTCAGAGGATTCGTCAAAAACTTCCTCTTCAATATCATCTCTGCCATGGGCGCCCTGCAGCTGTCGCTGGTGTCCACAAATATCACTTTCTTATACCGTATCACAATGTACCATACTCCTTATGCCTGGATTCTATGATGCCCCGCTGCCTTCAGCAGACGGTTCATGATCGCCTGTCCCATCAGCGGAGTATCAAACGCCTCCGAAAAAATGTAATCCGCCTGGCACTGGTCAAATTCCCTGAGCACTCCGTACAGGTGCCTGGCAATACTTTCCTCGCAGCTTCTGGCTCCGATGCTCTTAACGATTCCCCTGGGATAACAGGAAGCGCTTTCATCGGAGGCAATGATCCCCACCTGGAATCCCTGAGCCAGCTTTTCCTCTGTCAGCTGGCGGATCTTCCGCTGTACCGCCTCCGGCGGCCCTTCCACCACTGTCAGCTCCGCTCTGGGCGCATAATGCCTGTACTTCATTCCCGGCGCTTTGGGCCGCACCGTGCTGTCCGCGGCGATCAGCCCCCGGTCCACCTGCACCGTTCCGATCACCCGCTCCAGCATTTCCCGGTTGATATACCCGGGCCGCAGGATCGTGGGAATCTCCTCGGTAAAATCCACGATGGTGGACTCCAGCCCGATCCCCACCGGCCCTCCGTCCAGGATCATGTCGATCTTCCCCGCCAGATCCTCCTCCACATGACGGCTTTCCGTGGGACTTGGCCTTCCGGAGGTATTGGCGCTGGGGGCCGCCACATAGCCTCCCGCCGCCCGGATCAGCGCCAGAGCCAGCGGATGGTCCGGCATCCGCACCGCCACTGTCTCCAGTCCGCCTGTGGTGGCATACGGCACCTTCTCCGTCTTGGGAAAGATCATGGTAAGAGGCCCCGGCCAGAATCTCTCCGCCAGGGCTTTTGCCTGCACCGGCACCCTCTCAGCGATCAGCGATAAGCTGGAGAAATCCGCGATATGCACGATCAGTGGATTATCCGAAGGCCTTCCTTTCGCCGCGTAGATCCTTCCGGCGGCATTCTCATCCAGCGCGTTTCCTCCAAGCCCATACACGGTCTCCGTGGGAAATGCCACCAGCCCGCCGTTCTTCAGGATCTCTCCCGCTTCCCGCACCGCCTCCCGGTCCATATGCTCCAAATCCATCCTGACTATCCTTGTGTCCATTGTTCCACCTTCTTCTCTCTGCTTATGCATCAGCCCGGTCTTATCTGTAACAGTTCTGCCATCCCGCGGTTCCAGTGGAGCCGGAAACCGGACTGTTACTGTCGTTTCTGCCCGCTAGTACAAGTATACAGGAGCCTTGGCCTGTCGGCAAGGGGAAATTTCCCCGCCATCCCGCCCGGGAAACTATTTCCTTCTGATCCGCCATCATACCTTTTCTCCGGGAAATTCCTCCCGGTATACCCTTTCACAGGCTTTCTTAAGCAGTCCAAATTCCTGTCCCATACCGAAATGCTCCGGAAGCCGGACAGACACTTCCAGAAACTCCTGCCCCAGCTTCTTAGCCAGCCGGTCCGGCTTCAGCTTCACCAGTCCCATCACCGTACTGTTATACTTGTTATCTTTCCTGCAAAGCTGTATGTAATACCGGAGGCCGTTGCAGAATTCCTGATACAGCGCCTCTTCTCCTTCCCTGCCGTATTCTTCTTCCAGAAAAAATCCCATATCCTGCCGGATCTGTTCCAGTTCCTTCTTCTTTCTTTTTCCTCCCGGCCTTCCCGGATTTCCGCTCAGCAAATACAGCCTCATCCATGACCGTATAAAATAATCCACTCCGTCCGCCAGTCTGTCTCCGGTTCCATACCTCCGCTTCCAAAGCTCCAGACGGATCTCATCTCCCTTATCCGGTATCCCGCTTTCCAGCCGTGCTTCCAGCAGCGACCGCCTTTTCTCCCTGTCTGTCTCCCGGTAGTACGCCTCCGGCCATTTTTCAGATGCTTGTTCCATATCTCTCCTTATCTTCTGCCGGCTTTCCGGCACAACTCCCTTCCGGCCTCTCCTGCCCTGCGCCGCATCGCCTCTTCTGCCATTCCCCATGACGGTATGGCCGGTTTCCATGGCAGCCTGCCGTGTCTGGTCCCCATAGCTGCTTCCCCGGTCCCTCCATATTCCGGAATCTGGTCACAGACCGTCCGCTTCGGCTTTGAAACCGGGTTTTCTTAAATAATAATGGATTATCTCAGATTTAGGAAGGGGCTTTTATCAAAATCATTTCACCATGAGTCAAATCCCCTCCCCAGGCATTGCTGCCTGGCCCGTTGCCTGCGGCCATGAAAATTTCAGCCGTATTTGCGGAAATTAATCATTCTCAAACAGAATTTGAATCAAACGCACATAATTGAAGATTATGCTGTAGCCGCAGACAGGTCAGCGGGTTCAGAAACTTTTCGCCCTCCGCAGGCATGCAGCGGGTCGGAAGAAGGGAAAAGGATTCCATAAACAGTAACCTGACAAACAGCCTGGCGAAAGTAAAAACAAAAGAAACGAGGTATGAAAAGATGGCTATCAGAGAAAATGTAAGTGCATTCGCGGTAAAACAGGCAATTTCTTATCTGGATAAGGATCCGGAAAAGAATCTGCCCAGACTTCTGGACTGGTTCGACCGGTTTGACCGGAAGGATACTCTGAAATCCCAGAGAGATCTGGTCCGCAGCGTGGTTACAGATCCCGACAACAACTGGCACAAGCTGGTGATGAGCCTCTGGGAGGACATTGACCCCGGCGTAAGGAATCGCTTTTTTGAAAATTTTATTATCAACGGCTGCCTGCTGGGATACCAAAAACAAGTGGACGGTCACCGCTGTTTATGGGTTATCACGACAATCAGCCCTGGAATGAGAATATGCTGCGCCCCTGCCCGGTTCTGGATAATCCGGGAAGACTGACAGAGATCGTGGAAAAAAGCAATGCCAGAAGCACCGATTACCAGAATCTGGAAAGCGCAAAGGAATTTTCTGATAAATGTGTGGAGACCGCCGAGAAATGGGCAGAGGTGGCGGACCGTCTCTGGGAAGAATCCCACGGAGGCTGCGCTTCCTGCGGCAGATGCACAACGTCCGTCAATGGATAAAAGCCGACTGGCTCGTTGCCCACAGAAAAATACAGATGGGAAGAATTCTATGGAAAACGTGGAAATTGCCGGAAAAAGAAATCTTTCAGCAGACCGGGAAAGGATCATGGCAGCGGTTTACAGGCTATTCTGGATTTATGTGGTATGCGGAGTTGCCGGCTTTGCCATCGAAACCATCTGGTGTTGGATCGATTTTCAGGAATTTACCAGCCGGACAAGCAATCTGTTTTTCCCCATCAGCTGTGTCTGGGGAGTGGGCTGAATCGTTCTGCATCTCCTGACCCGGAAAAACAGATGGAATATTACTCCTTCATAGCGATCAGGGGACACAGTATACATCCAAAGCATTCGTTGAGTATTGTGAATCCGTTCATGTAACACAAAGTATGAGTAAAGCTGGATGCCCGTATGACAACGCACCAATGGAACGGTATTTCAATACCTTGAAGAATGAATGCACAAATCTATATGAATTTCGTACTGAGGAGGCACTCTATCAGACGGTGGAGGAATTTGCATATGTCACGTATAATCATGTGCGCCCCTCATAGTTTCAATGGGTATCAAACACCATATCAAGCTCGAATTTCATAAATCGATATTTTTTAGCCACAAGTGTTACAAAAACGCTTGACCACAACAATTTATGAAAAGGCCCGGGAATGGCCAAGGGAGGAATATACCGTATGAAAAAGCTCAGCGCTGTCTGTGTAAACATACGATGGTTTCTGAGAAGCAGGCTCTCCGATATTTATACTCATATCTCCAATTCTTACCACCGGTATTCCATACTCGTTCCATTTCATATTTTTCATCAATAGCCGAATTTAACATCGGAAATGCCCTATTTATTTCTCCGCCACCTGTTTCACCGATATGCATAAATATTTCGCCTCGTTCAGATAATAATATAACTCATTCTTAAAATAATGAAAACTCTATCAAAATTGTAACTTGATTTGCAGACACAATTCGACAAATACCTGGATGGGAAAGAATAAATATCAGATAATAGAAAATAAATATAAAGACTTTAAAAAACCAATTTGCTTCCTATTGACATTAAGAGAATGCGGCTTTCTCAGCAACCCGCAGGAAGCCCAGCTTCTCATCCAGGAGGATTACCAGCAGAAGGTGGCTCAGGCGGTCTGCGACGGAGTTATGGAATATCTGAGAGGCTGATGGGAGCAGACAGTTTCCGTATTGGGTAACTAACTGACGGTGGCCAAAAATGCCCTAAATCATCCTGTTCCCCATTCTCCATCATAGAAAAGGAACTTGGAGAAACATTTCAAATTAACCATTATGAAAAGTAACTGCATTCCTGATTCACATTGATCAGGAGCGGTTACTTTTTTTATAATTTCCATCAGATCGATCACATTGGACGGGCCGCTGGTATCCACTGCGACAATTTCCTATCCCTGTATCTTCTTGTGAATCGCCCTCGCAGCCTTGCCTGATACTCATCCTGAAATGCCGCCGGTTCAAAAGGTTTTACCATGTTCTCAATCAGCATTTTCGCCATATTCAGTTCATTCTCATCCAGCTTCATTTTGGGAACGGATTTTACTACTTTCCTCTGTATAAGAAGTGCCTGCCGCAGAAGTTCGTATGCTTTTTCCGCTCCAATATCCACTTTTGCACTTCCAATGTCCACTTTTCCCATTTCCCAAAGTCCACTTATATGCAAGTTTCTACTGTGAAGTTCATTTTTTTCGTTCAAAAGCAGATTTCTCAAAAACATTTCTCGTGAATACCTTGTTGAAGATTATTGTAATTAGCACGGACAAGCGCAATTTTAAATTTGTATCTACCAATATCCGCATTTTACCGTTCCTTTCCGTAACGCACCTCATTTACAAGCGCCTGAATATCATCTTCACTGGATACCTTCATCGCTTCGGCGGCTCCGGCAAAGGCCGCCTGCGCTTTTCTGATGGCCGCAGCGGAGGCGTTGCTGACAACAATCTCCCCATTTTGATTTTGAAGAAACAAAACTTTATCGCCGGACTTTAGACCAAGCTGACGCCTGATTTCCACCGGCACAGTGATTTGACCGTTTGCAGAGATTTTCGCCAAGTTCATACAAGTCACCCTTTCTATTCTTTAAAACTCAAGTTTTCTTTATCTCTGTTTATATTATATCCCATGCTCAGGGGAAAGTAAACTCGTCCAGGCAAAAAGAGGCGCTTATTTGCAAGTTTTCCGTGAATTTGATTAAAAAGTCCTTGGCAACTCGTTTCGGATAGAACGAATCTATAAATATTTTGAAAATTTAGCATTTAAAACGTCCAGTTTCTTCTGCAGTGTCTCAAGATATTTCATATAATTTTTTGTTCTTGCCATAGGTATTCCTCCAATTATTATTTTCTATAATATTAATATAGCAGATAGCGGAAGAATACCAGGAATCAATTTTTTCTTACGGAAATTTAACAGTTGAACAATGAAAAAAAGCATTCTCGATACTATTTGAAAAGATTCTTCTGGAGTCTTTTTGATATTCTGTATCATCTCCAGACAACCTCCACTCTCTTATCTTTCCATACCGTAATCCTTTCTACCCTTTTTCGGATCACTTCTTTTAGCCACAGATAATCCCTGTTCTCCCAGGCCTTCTCCACTTCAGCAGCGGAAACACTTTCATCAGAGACTTTTCTATCCGACTCTTGCTTCCTCGGCTGCCGGTCTTTCCCTGTATGCAGTGATTTCAATTTCTTTTTCCGTTCCAAAAATTCTTCTTTCGTGATCTCCCCTTCCGCATACTGGTCGTACAGCTTCCCCAGCTTCGCCTGCAGTCTGCCGTTCTCCTCCTCCGACTGGTTCTCCTTTTTCCCCTGTATCCGTACTGTCTCTGCTTCTGTCCTTTCCGCTTCCTGCAGTCTCAACTCCGCAGCTATCACCGCTGTTACCGCGTCTAACACCGTCTCTTCCTCAATTCCTATCCCTTTGTGGTTGGGATCAGCCGATGTTCTGGACGAAAGACAGACATAATATTTTTTTGTTTTTCCCTCCGCTGCCAGGTTCTTCCCGCAGCAGCCGCATTTCAGCAAGCCTGTGAGAGGATAGCTTCTTCTCTTTTTCTGCCCTCCCTCCTGATGTTCTGTCTCTTCCCATTTCCTGCCTGCAGCCAGATGTTCCTGACAGAATCTCTGTGCCTTGGCAAATTCCTCCGGCCGGATGATCGCTTCATGCATTCCCGGAATCCTTATCTGCTCTTCTTCCTTTACAGAAACAAGCTCTTTTCTTCCCATCTGCTTCCGTTTCACACGGTGGTTCACTACCGTCCCGGTTACTGCCGGATTTTTCAAAACTGTCCTGACTGCAGATGAGGTCCACTCCATAGAGCGGGCACCGCCCGTTTTGCCTTTCCTGATTCCCAGCCGCCCAAGCCTTGCTTCCGGGCATTCTGTTCCCTGAGCATTCAGGATTCTGGCAATCCCGCTGTAAGTTTCTCCGCTCATCCGCAGATCAAAGATCCTTTTCACCGTGGCAGCCGCTGTCGGATCCACTGCAAGCCGATGAGGATCTTCCGGATCTCTCAAATATCCGAACGGCGGAATCCCTCCCAGGAATCTGCCCTTATCCGCAAGATTTTTCTTCGCCTGCAGGACCTTGCCGGAAAGCTCCTTGCTGTAATAATCGTGAATGATATTCTTAAACACGATATCCATTCCCGGAATCGATACTCTGTCACTGTCATAATGATCATTTACAGAAATAAACCGGACTCCTCCCAATGGGAAGATTTCTTCCAGGCACCTGCCCACTTCAATATAATTTCTTCCCAGCCGGGACAGATCTTTCACGATCACTGTCTGTACATTTCCTGTCCGAACCCTCCGCAAAAGCTCCTGCATACCCGGACGTTCCAGATTGGTTCCGCTGTATCCGTCATCGATCAGCTCTTTCACCGCTCCAGCGGAGATATCCGGATGTTCTTCCAGAAAATGATACAGGAATTCTCTTTGGTTCCCTACGCTTCCGCTCTCTGTCTTATCCTCATCCAAGTCCTCGTCCTCCAGAGAAAGCCGGATATACAAAATCGTCTCCTTTATCACAAAAGTCTTTCCCCTTTCATTTTCAGATCCATACCCTTGATCTCATCGGCAAAAGCAAGAGAAACATGGACTTTTGTTTTCCCCTCCACCTGTATTTTTTCAACCAGATCATTTACCAGTCCCCGGGTAAGAGATGGCTGCCGAAGAAACTTTCGATACCTTTCCAGACAGTTTTTCTTCAGCATAACCTCCCCATCATCCACTTCTTTATACAAAAGTTCCAGCTGCTTTCCACATGTATCATACTCCTGGCGGCACTTCTTTTTCAAAGCAAGATAGTCTTCTTTATCTATCAAGTCTTTACGAAAATCCCGGTACAGCCCAACCAATTTATCCTGTTGTCTCTTCTGTTCTTTCTCCAGCCTTATTATCCTCAAAGCATTCATTTCTTTCCTGCACCGCAGTGCTCTCTGAATCATCGGGCTTTGAAAAAAGTGATCTATGGGCACTAACATCTCCATATAAATTTTGATAATTTTCTTCAAGATATCCATGACATTCTTTTCACTGATATAAGTGCAGGGATCTGCAGATTCCTTTTGCCCGCGGTTTCCGGCAGTTATATAATAATAGGTTACCCTTCCATTCTCATAGACATGACGCCCCCGGTACATCTTCTTCCCCTCTGTGCTTTCTATTTTCCCCTGCAGAAGATCCTCCGGGTTTATCACTTCCTGATATTTTCTTCGAGTCCTCCTGTTTTTTGCAGTCTCCTGTTCCAGGATCTCCTGTACCTGCTGAAATTCTTTCCGGCTGATCACCGGTTCATGGCGGTCAGGCACTACCACATACTCGTCCGGAGCACAAATCTTGGTTTTCTTCTGGCCTTCTGCCAAACATCTCCGTTTCTTTCCCTGTACCATATCTCCCGTATACATCCGGTTCCGCAGAAGCGTTTTTACTGTACTGCGTTCCCAGACACTTGCCGCATACCGCTCCTGATGCACCAAACCTTTTTGATACCGATATGCCATAGGCGCCGGATAACCTTCCGCATTCATCCGGCGCGCGATCTCCGTACATGTCTTCCCCTCCAGCTTCATCTGAAACAACCTGCGCACTGCAGGGCTGACCTCCGGATCGATCACCAGCTGGTGAGGATCCCAGGCCGATTTTTGATAACCATACGGCGGAAGATTTCCCACGAACTCTCCTCTCTGCTGCTGGGCCTGCTTCGTTGTAAAGATTTTCTGGGAAATATCCCTGGCATAGGCATCGTTGATAATATTCTTCAGCGATGCTGTAAGATCCAGATCCTCCTGAAGGCTGTCAAATCCATCATTCACCGCAATAAACCGAACCTTCAGTTTGGGAAAGATCAGTCGGATATACTGCTCCGTCTCTATATAGTTTCTTCCCAACCTGGACAGATCCTTCACCACAATACACTGGATCTTCCCTGCCTGAGCGTCCTTTAGCATCTCCATAAATGAAGGTCGGCTAAAGTTGGTTCCTGAATACCCGTTATCCGCATATACCTTCGCAAGCCGCAGCTCCTTGTTCTCTTTCAGGAAATTCCTGATCACCTGTTCCTGGTTTTCCAGTTTACTGCTCTGTCCTCCCTGCAGCTGTTCCTCGTGAGACTGGCGGATATAGGCAGCTGTTCGGTAAAAATTTCTATGCCCGCAATGTTCCTGTACAACCGGCCGTTCAAAAGCCGCCGGTTTTCTGCTCACCCGCGCCATATCATCCCTCCTTCAGCCGGACGGCCAGCTTGCGCATCCAGTTATATTCATCCTGAAATGTAAACAGGATCTCCAGCTTCTTTTGGGGATGGATAATGATCTTGGACACCAGCATCGCCAGCGTCCTGCGGTCCAAGGTCTGTATATTCCTGTATTTCATGCATAATTCCAGGTACTGCGCCTGCTGATTTTTTCCCCGCAGGATCAGCTCTTTCTTCCGCGAAAGATCTCTTCCTTCCAGCTTCAGACGTTTGATCTCCCGTCCATACCGCCTTTTCAATGCCAGATATTCGTCCTGTTCCAGAATTCCTTCCCGATAGTCTCCATACAGTGCTGCCTGGAGCGCTTCCTGACGGGCGATTTCCTTTTCGCAGTCCAGCAGTTTCTGATCCACATACTCTACTTCCTTCTGCCGCAAAGGGATCTGATCCGCATGGCGCAGCAGCTGTTCCGTATCCAGGAACAGACATACCTGGCAGCGGAGAGTTTCCAAAACAACCTGCGTCAGCTGATCTTCCCGAATCACTGCCCCTGGACAGCGTATTTTCTTCTTCTCTGAATAACACCCATAATAAACATACCGTTTTTCTCCTCTTCTAACCTGTCTTCTGTTCAGAGTCCGCCCGCAGTTTCCGCAGTACAGAAGGCCGGAAAATAAATGAATTTCTTCCTTTCCCGGACTAACCCTTGTATCTGTCAGAAGCAAACGCTGTACGATATCGAATTCGTTCTGAGAAATGACCGGCTCATGCGTGTGTTCCACCCGTACCCAGTCCGAGCTTTTGACTGGTGTCTGCTTCTTTATCTTGTAATTGGTCTTTCGGGTCTTGCCCTGTACCATCGTACCCACGTATACCTCATTCGTTAAAATACGCAGGATGGCGGATACGCTCCATCCGGTATTTTCCGTTTCCCCCGACAGGAATCCGGGGATAAAATTCTTCCCTTCTTCTGTATGCCTTTTATATTCATAAGGCGCCCGCACACCCTCCGTGTTCAGCCGGGCAGCAATAGCCCCATTGCTTTTTCCATCCAATTTCATCTGAAAGATCCGCTGCACCACCCGGGCAGCCTCCGGATCAATCTCCAAACGATTCTTATTCTTCGGGTCCTTCCGATAGCCATAAGGGCAGAACGGCCCCACAAAATCCCCCCGCCTTCTTTTTGCTTCCAGATTGGAACGGATCTTCATAGATATATCCCGGCAATACGTATCGTTTACCAGGTTCTTAAAGGGTAAAAGAATCTGATCTCCGGGGCTTCGCCTGGCCATGCTGTCATAGTTGTCATTGATAGCAATCAGCCTAACCCCCATCTGAGGAAGGATCTGCTCCATATACTGTCCCATCTCAATATAATTTCTTCCGAAACGGGAAAGATCTTTGACGATGATACAGTTGATCACTCCCTCCTTCGCATCGGCTATCATACGTTGAAAATCCGGCCGTTCAAAGGAAACGCCGCTGTATCCGTCATCCGCATATTCTTTTGTCAGTTTTATTTCCGGGTGATTCTTCAGATAATTTTTGATAAGTTCTTTTTGATTCCTGATGCTGTCGCTTTCCGATTTGTCCCCGTCTTCCTGAGACAGCCGGGAATAGCTTCCAGCCAGATATTGATCTTTTGGCGTAGACATCATAAGCCATCCTCCTTGTCTGAGAACAGCTTGAAATGCAAGAGAAAATTTGATTTGTCCTGACGTTATCTTATCAGATCCACACTCCCATTTCAAGCATTTTGTCTTCCCAAAAGAAACCTTTGGTTAAATTTCAGCCTTCAACTGTCCCGCGAGGTGTTCCGCTGCATTTGCAGCGGAATCCCGAGACCTGCGGGCGCCAGGCTGCGGAAAACGCAGCCTATGTGCATACTTTTGTGACAGTGAAGCCGGAAGGCTGAACGATCACACCATTTGTTCCAGATTCCGCCCCAAAATTTCCTGCAGTGTCTCCCCTTCCTCCGAAAAGGATACTTCAACCTCCACTTCTCCTACCATGAAATGATAAGGATCCTCTATCTGGGAGAGAAAATCCTGAATTTTCTCTTTCTTATCTGAGGTTTTGCATATGGTAATCTTTGACAGATCCTTTAGCGTTCTGCTCATCCTGTACTTCCTTGTCCTATTCTTCTATTCAGTGTATTCTTTCCGGCTTGTCCGGTATGCCAGACAAAACAGGTCTACAGGGATTCCGTCTGTTCATGATGGCCTCTGATGGATTTCTTCAGACAACAGATCACATCCCAGATCACTTCCAGCTCCCAGGGCGTACATATCTCCAACTCCTTTACCATCTGCATACTTTTTATGCTGATCACAGGATACTCGTCTGTCTCCAGGAGCAATATTACCGGGATATGCAGAGCTTACCATAGATAGATAAAATCGGCACAGCACTAGTTGATTTACCGTATACCCGATTCCTTTTGTTTGGCCATAATCCAAGGTCCTCCTATGAATTAGATTTTATCATAGAAGAACCTTTGATTACATATTTATGGAGAAAAGCTTCACACCGCCTGTCCACACCCCCGTCTCGTTTTTCTAGTTTAGTAAAAGCTTGAAACAATCCCGATTTTTCACTGTCTCAGTCCCCTAAGCATTCGCGGTATAAGCATCTGCAAAATACCGTCCGCATTTCTCTACTTCTCCAAGTATTTTTCGATAACTTGACTCATTTTTATACCAATTGTCTTTTGTTATTCCTTGAGTATCAACAGGCACTACATAAAATTCCACCTTCGGAAAAAAGCGCATATATGTCATTAATGCTCTACGTGAGTGAAATGCTTGACAGCATAAAATTGCAGAAGTTATATTCATCGATTTTTTTCCTAATAATTCCGCAGAATTCCTGGCATTTTCCAAGGTGTCCATTGATTCCTTTTCGCATATAATAGCTTTTTCTGGAACTCCATTATATCGAAGTATACTTGAGCAATATTCATGGTCAGTATTATATATCCCCTTATATTTTTCATTCGTTATAGTTTCATACGGAAAATATCCCAATGAAGAGCTATACTATACTTCCCGGCGGGCATTACATATCTCGCCAATCCCATCTTATACAACTCTGCTGCTCTTTCCGATATTTCCCATTTCGAACTTCCTGGCAAAAAAATAATATCACTTTTCTTTGGGATATCACTCACAAATATAAAGTTAGTAATATCAGTTATAGCTCTTTTATTCATAATACACTCCCTTTCTAAGATGTATTTATGGTTAATGAACCTGATAGTTTATCAGGCCACTCCCCATCAAATTACCATAAGCAAGCTGTTGGATATATTTATCCCTAAAAGTCTTTAAGTAAACGGTATACAGCACTTCATGGAAACAAGACTACTATTTATTTTTATATTAGGATAACTTTATGGTGAAATATAATTTATCCTCTTTCTTGATACCAATGTTTTTGCTCTGTATACAGTTCACAAAAGGTTCCAGGTTCGTGCAGCAACTGTTCCCAGGTTCCATCCTGGACAATATGCCCTTCTTTTAAAACAAGAATTCTATCAGCCAGTCTCGCGGCACCCAATCTATGGGTAATCAAAATTGTCGTTTTCCCCCTGCATATTTCCCCGAATTTTTTATAAATTTCTGTCTCTTCTATCGGATCAATGGCTGCAGTAGGTTCATCCAATATGATCATATCGTGATCCTTATACATTCCTCTCGCAATGGCAATTCTTTGCCACTGGCCGCCAGATATATCCGTACCGTCAAATTCTCTTCCCAGCATAGTTTCCAGGCTGACATTTTCAAATGCTATTCCCGCTTCCCCACATATTCTTTGCAGTTTTTCCTCATCCTCAATCAATTGATCCGCTATAGTAATATTCTCCTTTAATTTCATCTGATATCTTCCGAATTTCTGAAAGATACCGGAAACCCGGCCATAGGAATACTCCTTCAGATTCTTGTCTCCGCAGATGATTTGCCCTTCTGTCGGCCTGTATAAACCTGTGAGCAATTTTGCCAGAGTAGATTTCCCGCTCCCGTTTTCCCCCACAACCGCAACGGTTTCTCCCGCCCGGATCCGTACATTGATATCTTCCAGCGCTCTTTTTTCCACATTCGGGTAAGAAAAATTCACATGTTTCAATACCAGGTCTTCTCCGGAAGGACGTTCTGAATCCGGCTTCCAGCCGGGAGCATCTTTTACAAAATCAAAAAAGTTCTCCACGGCTCCGAAATTCTCTGCCGCCCAGCCAAATCTTTCCAGGATCATTTTGTCCATAAACCGAAACAAATTAGACATCGTTGCCAATACGGCGGTAAAAACTCCCATGGTGATCTCAGCATTTACCAGCGAAAAAAACAGCATCCCGATGATGACTCCGTATCCGCAGGCAGTGATCATTTTCATTATAAGCTGCAGAAAATTCTGTCTAATGACCACCTTGGTCCAATAATAGTTCTGTTTGGACAGGGACGACTCAAATTTATCCTCAAAAAAATCAGAAGCCCCATAAATCCGTGTTTCTTTCATATATTCTCTGCCGGAAAGATACTTTGCATAATATTCCGTTTCTCTGCGTAAAGGCGCCTCTATCTCTTCCAGTTCCTTAAAACGGATGGAAGCGGCTAATTTTGACGCCATAGCAGGGATGAATACAATTATCACGCTTACTGCCAAGACCGGAGACTGCCGAGACAAATACCATCCCATAAAAATAAAATAAGGGATATAATAAAATAAAATGTCAACGACAGTAAAAAACAATCCCGGAAAACTCGCAGCTCCATTCTTCACTTTTTCCAGCGTATTGAGACACTCCGTATCTTCAAATTTTATCGCGTTTAGGGAACCTATCCTGCCAAAGATCATCATCTTTATTTTATGTAATATTCTCAAATACATCATCTCACTGTAGCAGTTACTGATTCCGTCCAGCACATGGTACAATAAATAGACGCCTCCTATAATGGTCTCATAAATTAAGACACTTTTTCGGACAATTTTTAATGAATCTGATATACTAAAATCAATACGAAAGAGAGGATTCATTACTATGTCCAGACAAAGAAGAAGTTTTAGCGCCAAATTTAAATCAGACCTTGTGATTGAACTGTTAAAGGGTGAGAAAGATCTCAATACCCTTGCCGCGGAAAATAACATCCAGCCAAACCTGTTGCGGAACTGGAAAAAAGAGTTCCTTAACAATGCTTCCCTTGTGTTCGATGACAAGCGTGAGGAAAACCTCAAAGAAAAACTTGCCGAAGAACGGAAAGAGAAAGCGGCATATGCTAAGAAAGTCGGTCAGTTAACCATGCAGGTGGACTGGCTCAAAAAAAAATCTGAAGAAATTTGCGGACCTGACTACGAGAGTAAATTTAGTCCAAAACCTTTTGACGACTAAAGAACTCCCCGCTTCTGTTGGTGCCCGGCTTCTTGGTATTAATCGTACCAGCATTTATTATAGAGGCACGCCTGTTTCTGAAGAAGAATTGGCCTGCAAGGAGATCATTGACCATCTGCATACAGATAATCCTACCTGGGGTGCCAGACAAATGTCTGCGCAGCTGAAAGCCCGTGGATATCGGGTTGGTCGACGCAAAGCAAGGCGTTATATGAATGAGATGGACATTTATCCCATTTATCCCAAAATGAATCTTTCGAAACGGATGCAGCAGGCCAAGGTATGTCCCTATCTCCTGCGTAATGCGGTGATAGACAGGCCAAACCAGGCATGGTCTATTGATATTACCTATGTTCCCATCCGGCGAGGGTTCCTGTATCTGACAGCCGTAATCGACTGGTACAGCCGCTGTATTGTCGGCTGGGAAGTAGATGATACTCTCGATACAAGGATGGTGATCAACGCCCTGAAAAAGGCTTTCAAAGTAGCAAAACCGCAGATCCTGAATTCTGATCAGGGATGTCAATTCACAAGTCAGCAGTACATTGACTTCGTAAAGGAAAACGGCATCCGTCAGAGCATGGACGGGAAAAGCAGGTGGGCAGATAACATCATGATCGAGCGCTGGTTCCGCAGCTTTAAGTATGAAGAAGCTTATCTGACGCAATATAACAACATCCGTGAAGCAAGGAGTGCCATTGGGAAGTATATCCATACTTACAACTTTGAGCGCCGTCATTCCGCACTCGACTACCAGACACCGGCTGAATGCTACTATCCGGCAATGTTGTTGCCATATGTAGCTTAGCATATATGGGAATGGGAGTATTCCACCGTCCTATACCTCATCCCTGTAACTTATCCACCGTATCAGTTCATTATAAAAATCTTAGATTTTTGTCTTGACAACTGAGCCACTATATCCCAAAACCGCAAGCGCTTTTAAGAAGCTTTCCATTCCACATTCCTGATCCGCCATCTTCTGCGCGGTATCAAAAAAATACTGTAAGACAACCGTCTGGGCCATCCAGCTGAAAGCGTAGATCACATTAATACCCACATTCAGGCAGGTACCTGCAGGATCCGCTTTTATCATCATTTTTACACAGTCATATCCATTATTTATGATACTTCGTTTACTCATACCAGCTTTTCTGCACCTCATACATTTTCCGATAATTCCCCTCTGGAATACCCATCAATTCTTCATGGCTTCCACATTCCACAATATGTCCCTTCTGCATCACCAAAATACAATCAGCTACTCTGGCGGCTCCCAGACGATGTGTAATAAAAATGGTAAAAACATTTTTGCTGACTTCATGAAAAAGCTTATATAAAGCGCTTTCCTGCAAAGGATCCAAGGCGGAAGTGGGTTCGTCCAGGATATTTACCTGCGCTCCGGCATAAAGAAGCCTGGCAATCGCAAGCCGCTGCCACTCTCCTCCGGATAAATCTCTGCCGGATGCATGCAGGCGCCCCAAATTCGTATCCAGACCATCTGGACAGTTTTCAATCACTGAGGACATCCGGCTTTTATTTATCGCGTTTTTCATCCGTTCTTCGTCTTCTGTTCCGATGTCTCCCAGGAGAATGTTCTCACGGATACTTACTTCGTAATGGGATGAATCCTGACAAACTGCGGAAAACGCGCCTTTGATATCGGCATAGGGATACTCCTTCAATTCTGTCCCATTAATGAGAATCTGGCCGGTATAATTATCATACAGACCCAAAAGCAGTTTCGTGACTGTAGTTTTTCCCGCTCCATTTTCTCCCACAAGCGCATAATTTTTCCCTTCTGTCATTTTAAAAGAGCAATGATCTAAGATCCTCGTTTCCGTTCCCGGATAGCAGAACGTCACGTCTTTAAACTCGATAGATCTTATTTTTAATTTTCCCTTTTTCTCTCGCTGATCAGTGGCCCCCTCCTTTTCTTCCAATGCCATAAAAGCAGTCAGGTCTCCACAAAATTCCTTTACCTGAGCCAGAGAAAACATCACATCCGATAACTGCCAGGACATGATCTGTACCAAATTGATGGTAGCCGTCGTCAATGAGATAAAGAGACCTGCTGATAGGGATCCATGATACAGAGAAAGTCCCAGCAATCCGATAAGGATAAGCGCCAGAAATAATGAAGTGACAGATCCGCTTTTTAAATTCACAAAACTTCGCTTCTGAATTTGTTTTTCAATTTTATACATTCTTTTAAAAAGGGATTCGTATTCTTTCACGATTGCCGGGGTAAAAGAGAACAATGTTCGTTCCTCCACATACTCCCTATCAGTTAAAATCTCTTCCAGATAGTCATATCTTCGTTCTATTTTCTTCTGCCTCCGGTACATTTCATAGTTTTTCTTCCCTGTACGCATCGCGATTCTGTAAAAAGGAACACTGATAATCAGTATACCCAATCCTGCCGCCGGAGAGTATCGTAAAATGATCATCAGGAGTGAAATAACTGTGATCGCCAGACAAACGATGTTCAAAATATTATTATAAACATCCATCACCTGATCTTCCGGTGTTTCCGACACCCGCATAATCAGATCCCACGTTTCGTCATCTTCTACATACCGGTACTCCAGACGTGCTCTTTTCTTTATCATCATGGGTTTCAACAGGATGGCCAATTTTTGTTGTCCGATCTTCGATACTGTATCTCTTAACGTGGGAAGACAAACAGTACAAAACTGGCAAATAATAATAGAAATAACTGCTGATAATACTTGCCGGAGACTCTGATGATCCTTTAAATATTCCGTCACAGCATCAACAAACCACGCCACCGCAACAGTCTGGACAGCAGGTAAAAAGGCTTCCACTAATGTAATTCCCACAATACCGATCGCATAAAATGGAATCATTTTCCATATCATAAAAAAAATATCTCGCAGTTTATAACTTTCTTTTTCCATCATAAATAATCCCCCCTATTCAATAAATATTTGTTTCCTAAATTTATATGATGTATAATATTATGAAAAGTAACACCGTGCTCCATAATTTATTTGGATTAATCATCTGTTTCAGCTAAACTCGAACCACAAAGTTATATACAATACTCATCTGTCCATATTTTCAAACATTTCGCAAAGAACTCATTCTTGCAAACTTTCTTCCCGATATCTTCCATCATAGATATGCGCCTGATACATAAACATCTGATAATATTTTCCCTTTCGGGTCATCAACTCCTTATGGCTTCCTCTCTCTATGACCTTCCCGTTTTCTATGACTAGAATCATATCGCAAAATTTCGTGCTGCTCATCCTATGAGCACAGAACACGGCTGTTTTCCCGCTCAGTGCCCGATGGATCATTTCAAAGATATATGCTTCCTTCAAAGGATCCAGCGCAGCAGTAGGCTCGTCATAAATAACTATTTTCGAAGGATGATACAAAGTCCTGGTGATCGCAACCAGCTGCCGCTCACCCCCGGATAATTGGATTCCTTCATCATCCAGCACCTTGGTTACCATGGAGTCGATCCCTTTCTCATATTTTTTTATCCGCTTATCTAATTCTGTCATATGCAGCGCCTGTTGTAATCTCTTTTTATCCACAGCACTGTCAAAAACAATATTTTCCAGAATGGAATACGCGAAAATTGAAAAGTCTTGAAATACAGCTTTCATAACCCCCAGATATTCCCGATAATTATAAGAACGGATATCCCGGCCATTCAGCAGGATTTTCCCTTCGGAAGGATCGTACAGCCGTAAGATCAGTTTTATCAGCGTAGACTTTCCCGATCCATTCTCACCTACCAATCCGAGGACTTCATTTTTCCTCAGAGAAAAGGAAACATGATCGACGGCAGGCGTCCTGCTTTCCGGATAGTAAAAAGTAACATCACTAAACTCCAGTATATCCACTTCTTCCGGAGAAATATGGAAGCCACCGGGTCTGTCCATCGTCTCCTCGATTCCCATAAAATCCGTATAATCTTTGTAATAATAAGAAACCTTAAAAAGCTCGATACCGGCCGTAAGTATATTCCGGATACTCTCCGTCAACTGATTGATCGAAGAAATATACATCAAAAAGGAACCCACCGGGATTATACCTTTCATAAAATTCTGTATCGCGGAAAAATAGACGATTATCAGCTGAGCAAAATAAATGATACTCTGCGCCATTGAATAGCGGGAGATAGTGCGTTCCCTTTTTCTTACCTGCGCCTTATATTGATCTGCATAATTCTCATATTTTTGCTCCATAAACTTCTGAGAATGAAAAAGACGGATTTCCTTCCCTATTTGTGGATTCTGCATCAGGCCGGAAAGATAATCGCACCACTTTTTTTGTACCTGTTCCTCTATTTGGCTTTCGTGACTTTTCTTGTTTATATAATATTGAACTCTTAAATTAATTCCAACCAGAACAAGCACTGCAGCATAAACATACAGGTTTACTTCAAAAAGGATATAGCTCATGCAGGCAAATGTAATCAGATTTCCTATGATATCGTCAAAAATCACATACCCCACATCGGCAAATTCCCACATGGAATCTTTCGCTTTTTCAAAGGAATCCGTAACAACACTGTTTTCTGTGTCCGCATAGTTCATCCGCATATATTTGCTGTTCATAGACATCCGAAGTAGGTTACATGCTCGGAACCCGTGTGCTTCCTGCAAGAGTTTGAAACACCGTTCGCCGCATCCTAATAGTCCTCTGAACACCCCGTAAAATACTGCAGAAAAAATGATTATACGCCATGGTTTTTTCTGGAAGATCAGATTCACAATCCATGCCGGCATTACCACGTTAATTATCCGTTCCAAATTCAGGCACAACCCGTGCAGAAATTCAAACATCGTTATTTGGGGATCGAACTTATGGCTGAGAGAAAAAATTTCGAACAATAATTTTATATTTTTCCAAATTGCTTTCATACCTGTTCTCCGCAATCGCTTTCCAATCTTTATGTGGTCTCTTCCATATACTGCGTTCCCGTTTGATACGGGTCTGCCTGAGCGCTGAACATCTCATAATACAGCCCTCTTTTTTTCATAAGCGCATCATGCGTTCCCTTTTCTTCCACAATACCGTTATTCAAAAGAATAATCTCATCGCTCAGAACGCAGGATGCCATCCTGTGAGAGATAAAAATCACTGTTTTATCCCGAAGTACATTATAAAACTGTTGATACAGCCTTATTTCGCTGCTGGGGGATAACGCAGCCGTCGGTTCATCCAGAATAAAAATTGGTGCGCTTTTATATAACGCTCTTGCTATGGCAAGCTGCTGTTCCTGCCCTCCCGAGAACTCCGTCGCATCCTCGTTGATCCTTTTATTGAGATTCGTCTCAATTCCTTTGGGAAGCGAAAAGATTTTATCTTTTATCCCGGCACGCGCTGTTACATTTTCTATCTTTCCGGTCTCTCCTGCCCCAAAAGCGATATTTTCTCTAATCGAAAATCCGTAAATACTGTAGTCCTGAAACGTACACGAAAACAATTTTCTATACGCCTCTGTATCCAGTGCCTCAATCCTCTGACCATCGATCAGGATTCTTCCCTTTTCCGGTTTATATAATCCCAGCAGCAGCTTTACAAACGTCGTTTTTCCAGCTCCATTTTTACCTACAACCGAATATTTTTTTCCTTTTTCCAACACCAACTGAAAATTTTTCAGGATATACTCCCCGGATTCTTGATACCGGAACCAGACATTCTGAAATTCGATGGAGGATTGGAAAATCACTTCCTCTGACAGAGAAACATCCGTGTTGTGTACCCGCTGCTCCGTGATCTCCTGGACACTGGATATGTAGCGGTATTCTCCGCTCATGCCAATCAGACTATTTAAAATTTCCCGCAAGCTCTCGCCCATTGCTATTCCGCTGGATGAATACAGGATAAAAGCATCCAGTGAGATTGTTCCTTTATATGCCATGTATGCCAGAAACGAATAGATCACAACATACTGCAGTCCTACAGCCAAATACGTCCAGCCAACTGCTTTTACTGTTTTTATTGATGTCTGCGACCATAATTCACATAATCTCTCCGCATACATCTGTACCTTCTTGCTAATAAAATTGTATAAGTTCCATATACGGATATCTTTTGCGTATTTGTTGGATGACAGATCATTCCTGGCATAATACAGATTCCTTTCTATTTCATTGGAATTCTTGTCCCTTTCATAAACGTAATGAAGCCGGAATACTTCACCTGCCGCGCTTATAATTACTGAAGCAATAATTACCGCAATCAGCCCCGCATTTATTTCTGAAATAATATAGAGTACGCCCAGCAAACTGAGTACTCCCGATACAATTCCAACCATATCTTGAAACACGACAAGAACGCTTTTACGCTCCACACACCGTCTAGCGAAATCCACCTTCTCCAGATAAGATTTCCGCTCCACCTGTTCATAATCCGCTTCCATTACCGCACGGCTTATTTCAGAATTCATCTGAACCTGCAGCTCCACTTCCATGCGTTTCTTATTTGCATCCGCATAGTTGGAATACATTCGCCCCCCTAATATCATGCAGCATAATAAGAACGCCCATTCAAATGCGGCTCTATACTGTTCTTCCAATAAAAAATAGACAATTTTTTGAGGAATTATAATAGTGCCGAACGCAATTCCTATTTTAGGTATGATACTAAAGATGAGCAGAAAGAGATCTTTTTTGTTGTTCTTTCTTATCTGTTCTACAGCATACCGGAGTATCTTGTATATATACTTCATTTTCATGCTTGTACTCCCATAATAAAGTTATTTTTTTTGCCATCGATAACCTAAAAGAAATATTTTTCTAATTCATGCTTGACTTTTCATAGCTGATCTCAGATTAATCTGGCTTAGTCTTCCACTTTCTCCAAATCATTCCGCCTGATACCATGATTTTTGTGCCAGGTACATATCGGCATAGATGCCCTGATACTCCAGAAGTTCTTCATGAGATCCGTCTTCCACGATCTTTCCGTCCTCAAACACCAGAATACGGTCTGCCATAGGCGCGAATCCTAGCCTGTGGGAAACGAAAAACACGGTCCTCTCTCCTGCCACCTGATGAATCAGCTGATAGATATCAATCTCAGATAAAGGATCCAGATATGCTGTCGGTTCATCAAGGATCCAGATGGGCGCGTCATTTACCAGCAAACGTGCGATCGCAATCTTCTGCTCCTGTCCTTTCGATAATTCAATCCCTCCCTCTTCCAGTTGTCCGATATGAGTATCGCTTTTATCAGCCAAACTATCGACGGTTCTTTCCATACCCACTTCCTCTAATGCTTCTCTCATTTTTTCATCGGAATGTTCTTCCCTCATTCTTTATGATTTATGAATGTGTTCAATCTGCAAACCTCACTAACATACAATCTTTTTTAGACGTTACGAAATTCCAGAACCCGCATAAATATGGGGCATTTTGTTCCAAATTAAAATATCTCCTCAAGGTTTGTGATACAATAGAATTGTTCCGCGACTATTCTACACTCTTATGATAACATAAAAGCATCTCTCTTTAGCCAAAGTTTTTGAAGATTGCCAAAATAAATTTGATAATGATATGTATCATTTTCTTTCCGTCCTCGCTCAAACACTCAGCTTTGATCAAATTCTCCCGGTGACTTTTATTAATCATTTTTACGCCGCCACCGGAAGACCCCTTAATCACTATCAATCATGGTCATCACCGCTTCATCATCGGTACATCCTTTGATGATTAATTGTACGCTCTGCACCATTTCATTCGTCAAGGTATCATCCTTTACATGAAATGGATGGTTTTTAAAAAGAATGAAATTCTGAAATATCCACCAAAAGGGTTCTTTTGCCTTTCCCCTTTTTCTTTCAAATCATCCCTACAAACAATTGGTCATCAAAATTACAACACTGCTAAAGCAACAATTCATCCTTCCGACATTACTTTCACAAATGCATATCCCAGGCACAGTTGCTTGTTTCTCTGAATGCCAAAAAAAGAAGGGCCAAATACACCTTCGCGCATTCAGCCCTAAACAGCATCACTTATCAGATGCCTTCTTGCCGCTATGGCAATTTATACTGTGCTTTTCACCTCCTGATTTCTCTCCAAATTCCGCATATTTTCAAAAAACATACGATTTGAGCAAATTATTTAGGACTAAATCAAGATTTTTCCTTGCAATTACAAGCTTCTCTGATTTGTCCTTATTATCGCATAATGTTCCACAATCGTCAGCGGACAGTCCGTCTTCTTCAGCAGATAATAACTGGTATTCCCTTTCGCCTCCCTGTTATTTTCCGGATCCATCCGGGCTTTCATCTGCTCCTGTATACATTCTGCCAATCTTTTCCCCTCTGCCGAATCCTCATAGTAAAATGCCTGCGCTCCCTTCACTTCTTCTTCCGGATAGCTGTTCTGGTGGATACTCACTGCGCAGTCCGGCTGTGTCTCATGTATCAAAAGCACCCTGTTTTTCATGTCCTCCACCTTTTTGTTCTGGCTTCCCTCCTGATACAGCCCCTTATCCTCCTGACGTGTCATCACCACCTCCACGCCCTCCTTCTCCAGGTATTCTTTTACCAGCTTTGCCACGGACAAATTGATATCCTTTTCCAGCGCCTGATTCACTCCCACTTTTCCGGGATCATTTCCCCCATGTCCGGCATCCACGATCACCGTAAAATCCTCCGGATTTATTTCCCTGGCCACCATCCTCGCCCCTTCTCTGGACAGCCAGAAAATTCCTGTCAGAAGCAGGCACGCCATCCCCAGCTCCAATATTCGTTTCTTCCTGTTTTCCACAAAAAAATCTCCCGAAGCATACTTAATAAAAGTATATGCCTCGAAAGATTTTTCAAAACTTAATCTTCCTCTGTGTCATGCCTGGAAAAATACCGATGTATCTCATCCTCTGAAATATCTTCATCTTCCTCATCCAGGCTGTCTTCTTCCGGCTGTTCCTGTTCCGGCTCCGGCTTGATCTGGCCCTCCGGCCGCTCTGAAACAGCCTCTTCGTCCTCCAGTTCCCGAAGCGTCTCCGGCATGGTGCTGATGATGCGGTGCACTTCTTTATAGGAAGCCATAAATCTTCTCTGTGCCTGGTTGATCAGCTCTACGATCTCATTCATCTCCTCCTGGACAGCGATATACTTCCTTTTTCCCTCGGCCAGCTTGTCATTTACTTCCTCCTGAACAGCTTCCAGACACCTCTGGGCCGCCAGTTCGGCCTCCTCCATGATCTGGTCCCGCTTCTGTTCTGCTGCAGCGATCATCTCATCAGCCTTCTCCTGGGCCTCAAATACCAGGCCTCCGATCTGGTCATACCGGTCAATATATTTCTGATACTTCTGGGAAATCTCACGTTCCAGCCTATCCTTCTGTTCCGCTTTCTCCCGCAGGCGTTCCCGAAGACCTTCCATCTCCAGCTCATGCTGTTTTTTCACTTCTTCAATCTTCTGCTGGTTCTCCTTATCCTTATCCAGAAGCCGCTGCTGCATCTCCTCCAGCTTTCTGCGCACCTCCGCATCTTTCCGCATAAGCTGCTCCTGCATCTTTTCCCGTTCAGCTTTCAGACGCTGTGACGCTTCCTCAGCCGCCTGCTTCTTCTCCTGCTCTTTGGCAGACACCCTCCGCTCCAGCTCTGCGATCTTCTTATCCTTTGCCCTGCCTTCCTTCAGCAGCTTGCTCCTTTCGGCATAGGCATCGTCCTTCATATTCTGAACCTTCGCCAGTACATCGTCCTTGTCAAATCCGCCCATCAGGGTGGTCTTAAACATCTCGTCTCCCATGTCTCTTACCCCTTTCATCTGTCTGACCACACGCTTATCCCGGTTATTTTCCGGAGAACTTTCTCCGCATACGCCATCCTTTAAAGGATTTCACTTCCCGGCTGACGCTCCCGTTACTGCAGATACTGGGAAATGATCGGCCACACGGTGTCTCTCTCAAAGCCCAGCTTCCATTCGGCAACACCTGCCAGCTGATATTCCTGAACCAGCTTCATCTTGGCTTCCACGGACTGCTCATCCTCCACCCATATACTGTAGAGGCCATCCTCCCCATCCAGTGTTCCCACATTCTGTCCTGCTTCCTCATCCCAGTACACATCCATCCCGTTCTGAGAAATAAAGTTGGAAGCCCCGTCCATTCCCAGCACCTCGCTGCTCAGATTCCCCCCGCCGTAAGGCTCTTTCCAGAGTCTCGTATAAAAAGGAATGGCATTGATGGTTTTCTCTGCCGGAACCTCCTTCAGAGTATCCTCAATCGACTGCCTCACAAATCCCAGCGATGCCACTGATCCCGCCTCGCTGTCCCCGGAATGATGCTCGTCATAGCCCATGTTGATCACATAATCCGCCACGATCCCCTGCTCTTTCCGGTTATAGTGTGTACTGTAAGGCATCGGCACCGGATTATCCACCGAAAGCACGATCCCCTTATTCCTGCAGGCCACGGACAGTTCCCGGATAAACTGCACATAATGAGGTCCCTGCTCCTCTGTAATGGATTCCAGGTCCACATTGATACCATCCAGTCCCACAGCATCCACCTGAGCCATCAGCTGACTGATCAGATTGCTTCTGGCCTGAGTGCTCGACAGTACAGTCAGGGTATCCACCTCCGGATTGAAATTGTCGATCAGTCCCCAAACCTCCAGGCCCATACTGTGAGCCTGGTTAACATAATCTGCACTGGCCAGGGAAGTAATATTTCCAGAATTGTCTGCAATGGAAAACCAGGTGGGCGATATGGTAGTCAGCCCCTGGGTTCCCTCCAGAACTTCTGCCAGTGTGGCATTTCCATCCGTTGTGGTCATCTGATGCCAGGCCAGATTGATCTTGTAATCCTTCCGGATGCTGGTGTATTCCGGCAGAGCTGACTCATGAGAAAACGCCACCTGCTGAGCCTCAGAAATACAATCATTCTGAATATATCCCGTATATCCGTCCTGGGTGGAAACCTTACTCCAGTTGTCCATGGCCTCCAGCAGGTAAAGCTGCTCCCCTTTGGCCACATCATCCACAATAATGCTCTTGATGCCGCCCTTCTGCCGGAGCTGCGTATCCTTCTCCGCCGTCACCATGGAAGCTTCCTCCCACTGTGTTCGGATCACCAGACGGCTGGGTTCCTCATATGTCTCACATTCCATGTCGCTGTACGCCTGGACAAAATCCAATGCCAGATAATAAGAATCCCCCTCGGATCTTAAGATCACATAATCTGTACTCTGCGTCCCCTGAGAGCTCTGATACTCCTGGGTATCCGGCATGATCCTCAGTGTCTCCGTGGGAAGTGTATACAAAACTGCCTGCTGCTGGCTGTCCCAGTAAAATCTATCATTAATATATGTTCCAACAGCCGAGTACTCCAGATAATACCGGCCGTCAAAAATCCTTGCCTTCTCTTCCATCAGCTCATTATCCACCACCAGGGCCGCCTCATCCTCCCCGTTCAGTGAAAAATATTCCGCTCCGTCCATCCGCTGACCGGACGGCGTATACCGCTTCACCAGTACCGTGATGATTCCCACTGCCATCACCAGTACGATCAGCGCCAGTACCAGAAGAACCGGTGACAATCTTCGCTTCATGATTTTGCCCTCCTACTGCATCTCATTATAGCAATATATTCAATTTCCGTCATCCTTTTCTTCGACATTTTTCAAAATTTTAAGATTTCTTGTTCCTGTATAACGCAGGAAATTGCTGTGATCCATCTGTGGGATGAAACGATTTTCCGCTGCCGGATCCATGGGAATCCCGGGCCGTTTTGGCGTTGTATATGCAGGAGGGAGCCTGTCTGTTTTTCGCCAAAACAGCCGGGAATACTTCTAGGGCTGCTTTACGGAGTCAAAATCCAGACGGCGCAGCCTTCCGTCCTCACCGGCCACATAGTCCCGCATATACGACACATCCTCCGCAATCCGGTGAGCCTTTTCGATCTCCTTGGGCGTGCTGGGCAAACCATCCAGATAGAGGCTGATTCCTTCTCTTTCATATGCCTCCAGCTCCCTTCGGAAATCACTCTTTCCTTTTTTGCTTTTTTTCTTCATACGATCAACCTGCAGAAATGATTTCGTGATATATTATTTCCGCTTCCTTTCCAGTTTTTGCCAAAAAGCAAAGATTTGCATGTTCCGGAAATCCGCTGCGGCAGAATCCCGGCAAATACATCAGCGAAAAAATGGCAGATCCCATACTCGTTCTTACTATAAGATTCCTGTCTGTTGTCTTCTGGAAATATCTGCGGCGGAACACCGCGTCTGAAATGATTAAAATGACTGAAACGCTTAGACTCGACTATGATTTGGCTGGCATCACATCCTTTCCGGGGACGCTGCCACTTTCTCTAACTTTTATTATACCCAGATTCACCCAGTTTGCAAGAAAAATATGAAAAAAATCTTAACCGCTTTACATCACCTGTTCCAGTAGTATATAATAAAGTAGAGTTCGTTTCATTGCTCATCGAATTTCGATTAGAAGGATGTGAGATCTGTGAAAATAGAAAAAATTAATGATAACCAGATTCGCTGTACTCTGACCAGCGATGACCTGGCCACCCGTCAGCTAAAGCTCAGTGAGCTGGCTTACGGTACGGAGAAGGCCAAGAATCTTTTCCGTGATATGATGCTGCAGGCTCAGGATGAATTTGGTTTTGAGGCCGACAACATTCCTCTTATGATCGAGGCGATCCCCATCACTGCGGACAGTATCGTACTGATCATCACCAAGGTGGAAGATCCCGAAGAGCTGGATACCAGATTCTCCAAGTTTTCCCCCTTCTCCGAGGAAGAACCCTCTGCGGCCCGTTCTCTTCCGGAGATCACGGGAGCAGATGACATTCTGGATATCTTCCAGAAGCTGTGCGAGAGCAAGCTGAAGAAGAATTCCGATGGAAAGGCGGATGGGAAGAAAGAAGCCGCAAAGACTGCCAAAACTCCTGGAAAGTCCGCCGCAGCGCAGGCAGATCCTGAGGAAAAGCCGGATCTGACCAGACTGTTCACCTTCCGGGATCTGGATATTGTGATCCAGGCTTCCAGAGGTCTGAACGGCTGCTACGACGGCCGGAATACCCTGTACAAAGATACCGCCGGCCAGTATCTGCTGGTGCTTCACCAGACCGGCTGTACACCGGAAGCATTCAACAAGGTCTGCAATATTCTGTCCGAGTACGGAAAAGGAAGGGCCTGCTCACCTGCAGGAGAAGCATTTCTTGTGGAACATGCGGAAATCCTGTCTGCTGACCGGGCACTGCAGAATCTGCTGCAGCTGGCATAGTGAGCACCGATGCCTCTGCGATCCGGTTTACTGCCCTTAAAAGACAGAGTCCCGGTTGTCAGTACCTGAAAAACCAAAACCTCCGGAAAGGCAATACCTGTTCCGGAGGTTTTTTCTGGGGCAGCGCTGCCCTCAGTCTATATTTTCTTACTGAGCCAGATAATCGTTGATCTGATCTGTCAGCATCTCGGCATCCATTCCATGAACCATGCAGGCCTCTTCCAGGGACTCTCCCTGTGCAGACGGGCAGCCGATGCAGTGCATCCCGGCTCTCATCAAAATCGCCGCGATATTCGGATCCATTCTCAGCATCTCGCCGATGGTGGTTTCTTTCGTCACCTGTGCCATAGCATCATCTCCTCCTTTTCTCTGATTAACTTATTATAATACCTTTTGCTCCCGGAGTCAACAGCCCTGTCAGCCCCCCACGGAATCGACGATTGTTCCCAATTTTGTACTTGTAATCTTCTGATTCTTATATTAGAATGAAGCTAGGCCAGTCAACAGGCATATCGGTCAATATCTATTATAAGGAGGAATAAGATCATGGCATATGTAATTACTGATGAATGTGTATCCTGCGGAACATGCGCAGGCGAGTGCCCGGTAGAGGCAATCAGCGAAGGCGATGGCAAATATGTGATCGACGCTGATACATGTGTAGATTGCGGAACATGCGCAGGCGTATGTCCCACAGAGGCTATTCAGGAGGCTTAATTTTCTGTATTATACGGCACAGACAGGAACTTTCCTGTTCTGCATGATCAGATTTCCTGACAAAGCAAAACCCCCGCTGTCTGCAGCGGGGGTTTTGCTTACGCTCCGATATCCGTCAGGCATATGCCGCCGGCTCTCTGCGCCCCAAACAGATACATCCGCAGATACATCTGGACGATTACTGCGGAAAATATCCACTCTTCTTTTTCACGTTCGGTTTTTCTTTTTTCCCGGCTTTCGCTTTCCGCCCTCCTCAGTGGCGGCCACCAGCCTTCTGGACTGCTGATGCTTTCGGATGGCCTCATCCAGTCTGCGATACCGCCCCTCTTTCCGCTCGCTGTTCTCCAGCTGGTGGATCAGACGCTCCATGATCTCTCCAAAACGCTCTTCCTTTGTCTCCCGCTTTGCCTTTTCCGGCGGTTCGGGATGTTTCACTTGCAAAGCAGTCTCTTTTCCCTTCATCGTTTCATTTTCCGGGCTTTTCTCCGGTACTTCCCTCTTCCGCTCCTCCTTCAGGGGCTGTTCCCCGGAAATCTTTCCACCAGAAGCCTGTCCATGAAATTCTTTCGTGTTTTCCTCCTGCATGTCCTCCTCACGTTCTTTAAAAACCTGAGGACTCATCACGATTACCTTGGGGAGTTCCTTCTCCTCTTCCTGTTCTTCCATCCCGGGCAGCATTTCACGGATAGCCCTAAGCTGCAGCCCTTTCTTCTTCAGCTCCTTTATATTCATGAAGGTACGAATATCTTTATCGGTGTAGTATCGATGTCCCATCTTATTTCTTCCGATAACAAGTCCCAGTTCCTCCTCCCAGTACCGGAGAACGTGAGCCTCCACCTGGGTGATCCGGGCCGCCTCGGAAATCAAATATCTGGTCTCGCTCATATACCTTCCCTCCACCGAAAAATAACGGGGTCCCAAAACTGTCTCTTACCCCTGGCACCAGTCCGGGATACCGGTTCATGCTCACCGGCAGAATATCCAAACTGCTGCCTTTCCTAAAATTATTATATCATCACACCCTCCAAATACAAGAAATTCTCATCGTCCTTTTCGGACAGAATCTGCACTGGCACACAGCGGTCTCCCGGAGGGCGTAGGGCTGGGCTGTAACAGTTTTGCCTTCTCAGTCTTTCTTGGCGTTGACAAATCTGGTATACTCCGGCATCCACACAAGATTTACCGTTCCGATCGGGCCGTTACGCTGTTTTGCGATAATGATCTCGGCCATATTTTTATTCTCTGTGTCCTTATTGTAATAATCATCCCGGTAAATGAACATAACCACGTCAGCATCCTGCTCAATGGCGCCGGACTCACGCAGGTCGGAAAGCATCGGACGTTTGTCATCCCTTTTTTCCACCGCGCGGCTGAGCTGGGATAATGCCACCACCGGGACATTCAGTTCCCTGGCCACCCCCTTCAGCGCCCGGGAAATGTCAGAGATTTCCTGCTGTCTGGAATCACTGCCGCGTCCTCCGCCGGACATCAGCTGCAGGTAGTCGATGATAATGATATCCAGCCCCTGCTCCAGCTTGAACTTCCTGCACTTGGAACGCAGCTCAGAAATCGAGATTCCCGGGGTATCGTCAATGATCAGACGTGAATTGCCGATAATTCCAGCTCCCTCGATCAGTTTAGCCCAGTCCTCATCCTGAAGATTTCCGGTACGGATACTCTGGGAATCCACCTTGGATTCCAGGGAAAACAGACGGTTCACCAACTGTTCCTTGCTCATCTCCAGGCTGAAGATCGCCACTGCCTTGTCCTTACGAAAAGCCATATACTGGGCCATATTCAGCACAAATGCGGTCTTTCCCATAGACGGCCTGGCTGCCACCAGGATAAAATCCGAGGGCTGCAGCCCTGAGGTCTTGTAATCCAGATCCACAAATCCCGTAGGGATCCCCGTTACCGTCCCCTTGGTCTGAGATGCCTTCTCAATGGTGTTAAGAGCGTTCAGCACCACCTGACGGATGGGCACCGTATCCCCGGAATTCCTCTTCTGGAGAAGCTGGAACATCTTTTTTTCCGTATCCTCCAAAATATCTTCCACCCGCTCCTTGCTCAGGTAACAGGTATTGGCGATCTCTTCGTTCAGCTTGATCAGCTTGCGCAGCATCGCCTTTTCGCTGACGATATTGGCGTAATATTTCACATTGGCGGAGGTGGGTACCGCAGCCAGCATATCCCGCATAAATTCCACACTGTACGCTTCAGGCGGCACATCCTTCTCCTTCAGCCGATCCGGCAGTGTAACCATATCCACTGGCTTTCCCTCATTGTAAAGCTCCACCATGGAATCAAACACCACCCCCAGCTGCTGCTGATAAAAATCCTCTCCGGCCAGGATCTCCGCCGCTACCATGATCGCGTCCCGGCTCATGAACATACATCCGATCACCGACCGTTCCGCTTCCTCACTGTGAGGCAAAACTCTTTTGATCAGCGCTTCCTCCACTGTACTCCTCCTTCTGTTTTACAATACTGCACACAGGCACTTCTGCGCCATAACCAGACGTATCCCGGAGCTGCGACCAGAACACAGCCCTCCGGGATACGGAAATCACATGATGAACCTTCTGTCAATTGCGGGCCGGCACTCCCGCTAAGATCCGTAACAGCTCTGCCGTCCGGCCTCACCGGCACAGGGGGCTTCTTCCGGAACGGCAAAAGTCTGAACTGCTGCCGGAATTCTATGCTTCCTTCACCACCACTTTCAGCTCCCCGGTCACCTTGGGATGCAGCCGGACAGGGACCACGGTGGTTCCCAGTTCCTTAATGGGACTGGGCAGATTCATCTTCTTTTTATCAATATCATAACCCAGCTGGCTCTTGGCGGCCTCCGCGATCTCCTTGGTGGAAATGGATCCAAAGGTTCTTCCTCCTTCTCCAACCCGGATCGTCATCACCACCTGTTTTCCCTCCAGCTCTTTGGCAAATGCCCGGGCCGCTTCCAGATTTTCCTGAGCCACCTTATCGTCATGGGCCTTTTTCAGCTTCAGGTCGTTCATATTCTTGGGTGTTGCCTCCACTCCCAGCTTCTTGGGAAGCAGCATATTTCTTGCGTACCCGTCGCTTACATTCACTACCTGCCCTTTTTTTCCCAGGGCCTTTACATCTTCCAGCAAAATTACTTTCATACTCTATATATCTCCTTCATCCAACATTCTCTGCAGAGTCTGCTTCAGCGTATCCTTCGCTTCCCCCACACTGTAATGCTCCAGCTGCGCTCCGGCGATATTCAGATGCCCGCCGCCGCCCAGCCTCTCCATAATAATCTGCACATTCACTTCATCAATGGATCTGGCACTGATATAGATGGTGTTCCGGTAATCCGTCAGTACAAAGGACGCCTTCACTCCCACCATATTCAGCAGCTCGTTGGCTGCCTGGGCTCCCACCACTGTAGGACTCTCCAGTCCCTCGCTGGGGCATACGGAAATGGCATAATGGTTCCGGAACAGTTCCGCGTTCCGGATCGCTTCACCCTTGGCCCGGTAGTCCTCCACATTCTCCCGGAACATCTTGCGCACCCTGGTCACATCTGCCCCGCAGCGCCTGAGAAAAGCCGCCGCCTCAAAGGTACGCACACCCGTCTTGGTCATAAAATTATTGGTATCGATCATGATCCCCGCATAGATACTGTCCGCCTCGATATTCCGGATCCGGATACCGTCGGAAAAATACTGCAGGATCTCCGCCACCATCTCACAGGCGGAGGACGCATAGGGCTCAATATAGGACAGCACCGCATTCTGGATCACATCTTTTCCCTGGCGGTGATGATCCAGCACCACAATGGTCCGGGTCATGGAAAGCAGATCCTCGCATTCCGTATAGCTGGGCCTGTTCACATCCACCACCACCACCACGGTGTTGTCATCCACCAGCTCCTTGGCCTCATGGCTGTTCACAAACATCCGGGAGTCGTACTCCTGGTTGTGCAGAAATCCATCCATCAGAAGACGGATAGAGGGCGTGGGGGTATTGATCACGATATACGCCTTCTTGTCCAGCGTCTTTGCTGCCCGGTAAATACCAATGGCGGCTCCAAAGCTGTCCACATCCGTGATCTTATGCCCCATCACCACCACCTTGTCCTTGCTGCTCATAAATTCTTTCAGCGCATGAGCCTTGACTCTGGCTTTTACCCGGGTGGTTTTTTCCATCATCTGGGATTTTCCGCCGAAATAGGTGATATTGTTGCCGTCCTTGATCACCACCTGATCGCCGCCCCGCCCCAGAGCCAGTTCAATGGCGATCCGGGCATATTCAGAGGTATGGGCATACGTGTCCGCATTCATTCCGATACCGATACTGATGGTCACTGCCATCTCGTTTCCGATGTTGACAGTCTTGACCTCCTCCAGAATGCTGAACTTCTTCTCTTTCAGCACTTCCAGAGATTTCCTGCGCATGACCAGAAAATACTTGTCTTTCTCCAGCCGCTTCACCACTCCGTCTATACTGGAAAAATATTTGTTGATCTTCCGGTCAATCAGAGCCACCAGCAGAGAGCTTCGTACCTCCTCAATGCTCTCCAGCGCCTCCTCATAATTGTCCAGATACAGCAGTCCCGTTACCAGCTGTTCCTCCTCGTTCTTGCGGATATACGTATTCAGCTCCGTTTCATCGAACATATAGAGGCTGATCAGATAACTGCGTTCCTCTCCCGCCTCAACGATCTGGGAAGCCTCCAGAAGCTCCCGGATCTCCACTCTGCGCAGATTTACCCGGTAGTCATGCTCTCCATACTGTACATCCACATCCCGGATCTCATTTTCCATGGGCAGCTTATCCTGCGTCAGCTCCGGAAAAATATTTCCCACATACTTCCGGTATCTGTGATCCTTTCCCGTTACTGCCATAAATTCCTCATTCATCCACAGCAGCCTTCCGTCTGCATCCAGCAGCGCATATGGAATCACAAAATCACGGAGCAGATTCTTCTGAACCTGCCCGTACTGAGTGGCAAAGGAGATCAGCTCATTCAGGATCAACGGTCTTTTGTGAAAATACAGCAGGATAGCCACCGCCAGGTACACCGCAGTAAAGCCTGTGGCAATCGCTCCCGCCTTCACATCCACCAGATAGATCATCACATTCATCACGGCAAGAAGAATCGTGAGGATTATCGGCCATCTCATGTAGGACTTGAGCGGTCCTCTCAGTTTGATTTTTTCTTTCATACCTTCTATACCTTGTTTTTCAAATCTGTCCCGCACACTGCAGACTCCCCTCCCTTTGCCCCATCCGGGGAGCAGGTCTGCCGTCTGCTGTCTGTCTCCTCCGTCATCGCTGCGGCGCTGCCGGAAACATCACTTATCCGGCCTTCTTCTGATTCGGAGACAGGCGCATCTGCTTCGCTAAGTTCTATTATATCATTTCCCAAGGTATTTAAAAAGTATTTTTTTGCGAGGCCTCCCTTTCACGGTACCAGAGGGACAGAAAAATCCCGCCCGAAAGCACGAGAAGAACCAGGCGCGAAAGATACGGATACGGAAGATACCCTATCAGATTGCCTGACAGATTTACGGCAAAATGGCATATTACGGCGCCTTTCAGCGTGCCGTATTTCTTTGCCGCAGCTCCCAGGACAAGTCCCATGAGAAACGCATAGGAACTCTGCACCAGATTCATATGCATCAGCCCGAAAAGCGCTGCCTGCACCAGATTGGCTGCCCAGAACGGAAAGGATCGCTCCATGATCTTCATGGTCAGTCCCCGGTAGATCAGTTCCTCCGCCACAGGAGCCACAAGGACACCGTAAACCAGCGACCAGACAGACGGGCTTCCCAGTCCCAGCGCTTCCGTCACAGAGGCGTACTCCTCCATAAGCTCCGGAGCCGCAATCGCCACAAGCATCAGCAGGATCCCGCCCAGCACCTGCATCATCAGTCCCAGGCAGACTGCCGATATACAGTCTGCCGCTGCCATTTTCCGTCTCCCGGTGCTTCCGGCCCTTTCGCAGCTCTGCCGGGCCGTCCCCGCATAGCTTTCCGGATCAGCCGCCCCGGCTTCTTCCTTTTTTCTCCTGCCGCCGCCCAGCAAATGAAGGAACCAGAACGCTCCCGGCACCAGAAAGATCAGATCCATCAGGATACTGAGAATGTAAAGCCCCTCCTTTTCCAGATAATCCATCGCGGCAGCCACGGCAGGATACATTTGCGCGGGCCCCGACAGAAGCAGCCAGAAAATACCATAGCCTGCGCTCAGAACCACCTGGATTCCCAGCCAGAGCAGTGTTGGCGTCAGCGCATATAAAAATGTAAAAAACCTTCTTTTTCCCATACAGTTCCTTTCTGATTTTGCCAAAAAATTGCATTTTTTAGAATTATCGCATAATACATTGCATAATATCTAAATTAAGATATCTGTTATCGCAGTTTAGATATCCCATTTCGTTTTTTCCTGTACAATATCCCTAAGATCATAGGAGGGCGCCATGAAAATACGAATCAAAGAACTTCGACTGAAAAAGAGCCTGACACAGGAAGGGCTTGCCACCATCCTGCAGTGCTCCCAAAACCTGATCAGCCGTATAGAGGCCCAGACAGCGGATCCCAAAGCCAGTATTCTGCTGCAGCTTGCGGACTATTTTCATGTGTCCGTAGACTATCTGCTCTGCCGTTCAGACATCAGCAGTCCTCCTGAGCTTTTGAACATGGATCCGTCAACAGCCAGATACTATCCCTTCTATCTGAAGTTTCAGGAACTGACACCGGAGAATCAGGAGATGGTGATGCAGCTTATGGAACGTCTGAAATCTTCCCAGGAAGGAGAATCTCATCTGGAATAGCCCCCTGCAGACTATGCTGCGGCTCGTATCCCTCATTGCCGGACATATTCCGCAGACACAAAGAGCTGGCTGCTCCATCTGTCTGCCGGACTGATGACCGGCGGAATAAGAAAAACGGTTCGCCTGTAAGCGAACCGTTTTTCTATGTCATGAAGAGTATCCGCCTGCGGCGGACCTCCCATATCCCTCTCAGTCTGTTACGTAGGGCATGATCGCAATATGTCTTGCTCTCTTGATCTCCACAGTCAGCGCTCTCTGATGCTTTGCGCAGTTTCCGGTGATTCTTCTGGGAAGGATCTTTCCTCTCTCAGATACATATCTCTTTAACTTGTTTACATCCTTGTAGCTGATCTCGTTGTTCTCTTTACCGCAGAATACACAAACTTTTTTTCTTCTGCGTCCGCCTCTTCTCTTCATCGGAGAATCCGGTCTTTCACCTTTATTGTAAGCCATGATTTTTACCTCCTTATCGAAATTGAATGCTGAAAGCGCCATAAAAACTGACGCCTGTGTTACACGCCATTATGCGTATCAGTTGAATGGCAGTTCCTCATCAATACCATCCGGAATATTCATAAAACCGTCGGCAGAAGCACCGCCCATCCCGGAAGCCGGCGCCGCCGGAGCACTGGATCCGCCTCCGAAGCCTCCGCCATAGCTGGACTGGTGACTCTCGCTGGCTGCCTTGCTCTCCGCAAACTCCTGATCCTCCACCACAACCTCAGTGGTGTAGACCTTCTGACCTTCTCTGTTGGTATAGCTTCCTGTCTGAATCCGCCCGCTGATCGCGATCTTCAGCCCCTGACGGAAATATTTCTCCGCAAACTCCGCGGTTCTTCCAAAAGCTACGCAGCTGATAAAGTCTGCCGTTGCCTCTCCGTCTCTCTTGAATCTTCTGTCCACTGCCAGCGTATACCGGGCAATCGCCAGGGAATTCTCGCCTGCTGAATATCTGACCTCGGGATCTCTTGTTAAACGACCCATTAAAATAACTTTGTTCATATCCTTACCTCTCTGAATACAACGTCTACAGTAACCATACAAACCTTTAATGGGCTTTTTGGCACTTGAAAATTAAGCCTCTTTCTTAACAACTAAATATCTCAACACATTGTCCATGATGCGCACGTGTCTCTCCACTTCGGCCGGACAGGTTGTCTCCGCTTCAAACTGGATGAAGTAGTAGAAGCCTTCTCTCATCTTCTGGATCTCATATGCAAGTCTCTTCTTGCCCCACTCTTCCACCTCTGTCACTGTTCCGCCGTAACGTACGATGTATTCCTTCGCCTTCTCCACTACGGCTTCACGAGCTTCATCCTCGATCTTGGCATTCACAACCAATGCTAATTCATATTTGCTCATGCTGTTTTCCTCCTTCTGGACTTTTGGCTCCCGCCTCAGGCGGGAACAAGGATAAATAATATATCACGAGGTGTTATTTTAACACAGTTATTTCCGTATTTCAAGTGTTTTCTGTGCTGTTTCTGAATCTTTTGTTACAGTTCAGCCTTCCGGCTTCACTGTAACAAAAGCATCTGCTGTCAGGTATGAAACAGGTCTGTGAAGCAGTCTCCCCACCCACATAACCAGTCTTAGCCCCGTAAGGGGCGGGACCAAAGCGCGTAAGCGCCATCAGCTCCTGTACAATTACAGCCGCTGCCTCTTTTCCAGATTTCTGGTATTCTTTTCCACCAGCTTCCGCGCTATCATGATCTGGTGGCCGCAGCCCATGCATTTTAACCGGAAATCCGCTCCCACCCGGAGGATTTCCCACTCTCTGCTGCCGCAGGGATGCTGCTTTTTCAGCGTCACGATATCTCCCACATCATATTGATACGCCATTTTCCTCTCCTTTCCTGATTCCTCCGGAACTTGTAACAGTTCAGCTCTTTTTCCCTTCCGGGCGGATTTGGGAAAACACCTTCCCGATAGGCTCCTGGATCACCAGATCCGCATAGCTGTCCTTGGGTGTGGAATCCCTGTTGATCACCACCAGCACGTCTCCCCTGAAATAATCCAGAAGCCCGGCCGCCGGATACACCGCCAGAGAGGTTCCCCCCACGATCATCACCTGAGCCTGGGAGATGGTCCGCACCGCATCCTCCAAAACAGCCTGATCCAGTCCTTCCTCATACAGCACCACATCCGGCTTGATGATGCCTCCGCAGGTGCAGGTGGGAATCCCGCTGCTTTCTTTCATAAAATGCGCATCGTAGAATTTTCCGCAGCGCATACAGTAGTTCCTGTGTACAGATCCATGCAGTTCCATCACATGGACACTCCCCGCCGCCTGATGAAGCCCGTCGATATTCTGTGTCACTATACCGGTCAGTTTTCCGGCCTTTTCAAGCTGCGCCAGCTTTTTATGGGCTTCGTTGGGCTTCGCATCCAGCGCCAGCATCTTATCCCGGTAAAACCTGAAAAATTCCTCCGGATTTTTCATAAAAAACGTATGGCTTAATATCGTCTCCGGCGGGTAGTCATATTTCTGATGATACAGCCCGTCCACACTCCGGAAATCCGGTATTCCGCTCTCGGTGGACACTCCGGCGCCCCCGAAAAATACTGTCCGTTCATGACTGTCCAGAATTTCCTGCAGTTTTTCTATTGATTTTTCCATATCCGAGCCCTCCTTAATACGTTCCCACCCATCTTGCCTGAACCACAAACCGTATCTGATCGTCAGAGGTACAGGTAGACAGTGTTACAATATAATCCTCCGGGGACAGCCCCTCCGTTCCCAGATCCACTTCTGAGCGGCTTTTCATATTCTCCAGATATTGACCGAAAGCCTCGCCATGCTCCGGAAACAGGGTATATGTGTCGCTGTTCACATCCGCATACTGCAGGGAAAATATTTCGTACCGGAACTTTCCTTCGGGTGTACAGATCCACAGATACCGGCTGTCCTTGTACTTTTCTCCTTCATAGAGCTGTTTCAGTGTTCCGAACATGGAACCGTTTTTCATATTGTGTCCGTATATGATGGTGTTGGGATCCGAAAAATCGGAAGCATTGGTATAATCCACAAAAATCGATCCCGCAAAATTCTCCTGCCCTTTAAACGTCCGGTGAAGATAGTAATCGTTATCCTCCCCCTGTACAATAGGATAGCTGATATCCAGAGCCTCCACATCGATCCACCCGATCACATCCGGATTCATACTTGTCAGCGCCTCAAAATCCACCTCCGGAGGCTGATACTCCGGTTCCAGGGCCTCCAGCGTCTCCGCCGGGATCGTTTCCGGCTGCTCCTTCAGCACCAGAGGCTCCTGACTTTTCTTTACCACCTGATGCTCCACTTCCTTATATTCATCCACTCCCGCTTTATACCCCCGGTAAATGGTCACCAGCTGATACGCGGAAAAGCAGAATACTCCCAATGCCGCCAAAAACAGCAGCTTCCAGAAAAATCCCCCGCCTCGTCCTCTTTTATCTTTATGTACCTGCTTCTCCTCAGCAGTATCTCTGTTTTTCTTCGCCATCCCGCGGCTCCTTTCCCCACTGATCGGCCCAATGGCCGTAATACTTCTCCTTCAAGGTTCCTGATCTCCCGGCCGAAAGCGGTTCTGATCCCCTCATTCCCGGCCGGAGGGGCCTCCATACTGCTGACCGTACAGCGCTTCCAGTATACTGTATCTGGCACTGTTGGTGGCCACATAGTTCAGCCATATTTTCTCAGGCCCATGTCTGCTGCCGTCAAATTTCAGAGCGATCATATCTCCGTCCTGGATCCGGTAGGACAGATCCACCTCCTGCCGGTTCACCAGAGCTCCGGCAAAGGTATCCGCCAGTTTCTCATCCCGTTCGTAAACATAATCCAGGATATAGGCCCCTTCCGGAAGATTCAGGCACCTGCCGTTTTCATCAAAGCAGCGGATACTGCTGGCATAGATGTTCAGTTCCATTTTCAGGGAGGCCAGATATTCCTCTCCGTTTTTCACGGATTTGGCCCAGGAGAAAATATTGCTCAGCCATTTCAGGTCGATCTTTCTCCGGATCTGTTCATATGGGATCCGGTCATAATCCCAGAGGGCCGCCACTCCCAGCCGCCATGCCTCTCTGGCCTCCTGCGGCACGATCCGCACACGGAAGATATTTCCATAGGTGTCCAGAAGCATGGTCGTCACACCCTCAAACAGCCGCACATGGTTGGAGGTATTGGTATCATGGAATTCGCTGTCAAAAGGAAGGAACTGCCGGTGCACCTCTCCCAGCACCAGGTAGCAGTCTTTCTTTTCACCCACTGTAGCCGTGATATCAAAATAAACCGGAAGCCACTGGGCCGCCTGCCGGTGTTCTCTGCGGTTATTGTACAGATCAGAATAGCACAGCGGCTCCCAGGAAAGCTCCTGGATCTGCCGGCCGGCCATTCTGCTGATCCTGAGCATCGCTTCCTGCACCTGAGATTTCTTCATCTCCATGATCATATGGATCCGGTCAGTCACCTTATAATAATCCTCGGGATACAGATACTTTAAGGACAGCTCTTCCAGCTCCCGGCCAATCCCGTTCATCCCCAGATTGTAGGCAATGGGAACATAGATATCCAGTGTTTCCTGTCCCACCTGCTTCTGCTTGGAAACCGACCGGTATTCCAGCGTTCTCATATTATGCAGCCGGTCCACCAGTTTGATGATCACCACGCGCACATCCCGCAGTGTAGCCTTTATCAGCTTCTTAAAGTTTTCCGCCTTCTGTACCTCCCGGGGAACATCCCGCCGTTTCTTCAGCTTTGTGACTCCCTCCACCAAATCCGCGATCTCCGTACCGAACCGCTCCTGAATGTCCTCATAGCTCCGGTCGGTGTCCTCGATCACATCGTGCAGCACCCCGGCGATCACCGAAGGGGAATCCATCCTCAGCTCCATCAGCTTCTCCGCCACGGCAATGGGATGGATGATAAATTCTTCCCCCGATTCTCTGAACTGCCCCTGATGCGCCTCCCTGGCCATCTCATATGCCTGGAAAATACGTTCCCGGGCTTCCTTTCCGTAACTGCCGTCGATACTGATCAATGTCCGCAAATGCATCTGTATCACCTACCTTTTGGCTGCCATATACAAAAATCCGGTTCTTAACAGAACCGGATTTTCAAAATTGCGGGAGCAGGATTTGAACCTGCGACCTTCGGGTTATGAGCCCGACGAGCTTCCAGACTGCTCCATCCCGCGCCGTTGCATATATTATAGTCCTCTTCTTCTCATTTGTCAAATTTTTTCTCTCACCGGCCTTTTGTCAATGACATCTCCTGTTTCTGATGATATAATGGTAGCAGACTGACAGTCCCGGACGGAGGACTGGATTTTCCAAGGAGGAGCACACAAATGAAACTGATCAAATCATATCTCCACAGGGTCTTTATCGACGGCCTGTCCGGTATGGCCATGGGATTATTCTCCACACTGATCATAGGAACCATCATTCAGCAGATTGGAACCTTTGTGGGCGGAGAAACGGGCAATTTCATCTATATGGCCGGAAAACTGGCGGCTGCCGCCACCTGTGCGGGAATCGGTGTAGGCGTGGCCTACAAGTTTAAGGAGAGCGCTCTGGTGGTACTGTCCGCTGCCACGGCAGGACTGGCGGGAGGGTTCGCCTCCCAGATCATTGCGGGAACAGTGCTTGGCGACAGCGGCGCTCTGGTACTGTCCGGCCCGGGAGAACCTCTGGGCGCCTTTGTAGCTGCTTATGTGGGAATTGAACTGGGACATCTGGTCTCAGGGAAAACCAAGCTGGATATCATCCTGACGCCGCTGGTGACCATCGGGGCCGGCTCTGCTGTAGGGATCCTGGTAGGACCTCCCATCTCCTCCTTCATGAACTGGCTGGGCAGCCTGATCAACTGGGGAACAGAGCAGCAGCCCTTCCTGATGGGGATCGTGGTTTCCGTTCTGATGGGGATGATCCTCACCCTCCCCATCAGTTCCGCAGCGCTGGGTGTTATCCTGAATCTGTCCGGTCTGGCCGCCGGAGCGGCCACCGTGGGCTGCTGCTGCAATATGATCGGCTTCGCTGTGATCAGCTACCGGGAAAACAGGGTGGGCGGTCTGCTGGCCCAGGGGATCGGGACCTCCATGCTTCAGGTGCCCAACATCGTCCGCAAACCCATCATCTGGCTTCCGGTGATCCTGTCCAGCGCTGTTCTGGGCCCGGTATCCACCATGCTGTTCCAGATGACCAATAACGCCACCGGATCCGGTATGGGAACCGCCGGTTTTGTGGGGCAGATCATGACATGGCAGGTGATGACGGAAACCCAGGATCCCGTGGTGGTGATGCTGAAGATCCTGATCCTGCACTTTCTTCTTCCGGGTATCCTCAGTCTGGGCTTCTGTTCCTTCATGCGCCGTCATGGATGGATCAAAGACGGAGATATGAAGCTGGATATCTGATGGATCCGGTCAGGAAGCAGGGCAGATGATCCGCCGCGCCAGTAAAGCCCGGGAGCAAAACCGAAGATTTTCTGAATGAATTTTTAAACTTTTTTAAGATTCCATATTTTCTTTCCCATGTCCTTTTCTCTGTGCTACAATAGGTCTGCAAGGAGGAAGGGACATGATTTTATTTCTGATTATACCTGTTTATATTCTGATCAACTGTTATCTGCTGCACCGGATCCATAAGTGGCTGACCGCCTGTTCCGGATTTTTTCGTTCCCGCTGGTTCGTGATTCCTTACATTGCCGTCTATACATTGCTGGCCCTGTCGCTTCTGCTGGCATTTCTGCTGCCGTCCTCCGGCCTGCAGGTGTTTGTCAAGAGAGTGAGCAACTACTGGCTGGGAACCTTCCTGTATGTGCTGTTGTTTGTGGCTGCAGCGGATGTTCTGCGGCTGATCCTTAAGAGAATTCCCGGAAAACTGCACAGCTTTTTCTTTTCCAGAAGGGGCTATGTAACAGTGGGGATCCTGCTCACCGTGCTGGTGGCCTTCTGCAGTATCTGGGGCTCGATAAATGCCGGTATCATCCGCACCACCTCCTACCAGGTTTCCCTGGACAAGTCCTGCAACGGCCGGGATGACCTGAAGATTGCCCTGATCGCGGACCTTCACCTGGGGTACAGCGTGGGAAATTCCCAGATGGAACGGATGGTAAAAAAAGTAAATGCCATGGAACCGGACATTGTCCTGGTTGCGGGAGACATTTTTGACAACGAATATGAGGCGGTGCAGAATCCTGACCGGATCGCTGAAACCCTGTCCGGACTGCAAAGCGTCTATGGCACCTACGGGGTATTTGGGAATCATGATGTGACGGAGCGGCTGCTGGGCGGTTTTTCCGTTTCCTCCCCCAAAGAGGAGGTACGGGATCCCAGATTCCAGGAATTTGCCGATAAAGCGGGAATCCGGATACTGGACGATGAGGTGGTTTGTATCGATGACGCTTTTTACATTGTAGGAAGAATGGACGCTTCCAAGCCGGGAGACGGTACCTCCCAGCGGCTGTCACCGGAAGCTGTGTTATCCGGACTGGACCAGAGCAAGCCCATCATCGTTCTGGAACATCAGCCCCGTCAGCTTTCCCAGCTGGCCCAAAACGGCGCTGACCTGCAGCTTAGCGGCCACACCCATGACGGCCAGACCTTCCCGGGTAATCTGGTGATCAGGCTTTTCTGGGAAAATCCCTGCGGCTATCTGCAGAAGGACAGTCTGCACAGCATCGTTACCTCCGGCGTAGGGGTATGGGGACCGGCTATGCGGCTGGGAACCAAAAGCGAGGTCTGCCAGATTACGGTACATTTTCAGCAGTGAAAACTGCTTGATTTTAAAGCCGCAGAGGCCCGGATGGGAATCTCCCATCCGGGCCTCTGCTATATACCGGATCTTGCGCTGCTGTTTTACAGCAGATGCGCTCTCAGCTCCTGTCCATCCAGCGGGGACAGGTATGCCGGCGGCACATCGAATACAGTCTTGCAGCCTTTGGCTCCCTCCGCTGCCAGGCGGTGAAGCGCTCTGGCATAAGCTACCAGCACACTGGAGGTAAACTCCGGATTGGACTCCAGTTTCAGAGAATACTCGATCATCTGATGGGTCTTCTCCCCGTCACCGGTCATTCCGCTCCTCATCACAAATCCGCCGTGAGGCATCTTGTTATGCACCGCGTCAAACTCTTCCTCTGTAATAAAGTTTACGGTGGTGTCATATTCGTCAAAATAATTAGGCATGGTCTTGATATCCTGCTCGATCTGTTTCAGATCCGCACCCTCCTGCGCAACCACGTAGCACTCTCTGAGATGCTTCTGGCGGGTGGTCAGCTCCGGCTGCTTGCCGTCACGCACCTGCTGCATAGCTTCTTCCACCGGAACAGTGTACTGAATGCCTCTTTTTACACCGGAAACCCGGCGGATGGCATCCGAATGGCCCTGGCTTACCCCCTTGCCCCAGAAAGTATATGTTTTTCCGTTGGGAAGGATGGACTCCGCATAAATCCTGTTCAGGGAAAACAGACCCGGATCCCAGCCTACAGAAATCAGCCCCACATGACCGCTCTCCCGGCACGCAGCGTCCACTGCCGCAAAATGCTCCGGAATATGAGCATGGGTGTCAAAACTGTCCACCACATGAAAATATTTTGCCAGCTCCGGTGTCTGCCCGGGCAGATCTGTGGCGCTTCCCCCGCAGAGGATCATCACATCGATGCTTCCGGCCATATCCTTGGCCTGATCCATCTTATAAACCTTTACACCTTCGGTAGCCAGCTTCACGTCCGCGGGATCCCGGCGGGTAAAAACAGCAGCCAGCTCCATATCCGGATTCTGCCGGATGGCCAGCTCCACGCCTTTTCCCAGGTTTCCATAGCCGGCGATACCAACTCTTATTTTCTCCATATCTGATTCCTCCTGACTGTACTCATTCTCAAAAACCAGTAACATCCTACCACATTTTTCCCGGTATTTCAACTCTCTGTCACGCTGAATCCCCACAGTCCGTGTAACAGCTGTTTATCTTATTCCTCTGCGCTCCAGATAGTTCAGAATGGTTTCCACGGTCTGTTCCATACCCAGTTTTCCGCTGTCCAGACACAGATCATAGTTTTCCGCCCCGTTCCACTGGCTTCTGGTATAATATCTGTAAAATTCCTCCCGGTTCTTGTCCATGGTATCCACCAGCTTTTCCGCATTTTTTTTAGAAATTTTCTCATATTCCATCACCCGGCGCACCCGGACCTCCCGGTCCGCATGGATGAAGATCCGCACAGCGTTTGGCTCTCCGCGGAAAATATAGCCCGCACATCTGCCGATGATCACACAGGGACCTTTTTCAGCCAGCCGGCGGATCCTCTCAAAAGGCGCCTTTCCCAGCTTTTCCTGATCCATCTCCATAGCCAGGGCATACAGCAGACTGTTCACCGGCTGCTCCTCATAAAAATCCCTTACCTCATCGTATTCCTTCCCCCTGGCCAGTTCCATGAGAACCGCTTTGTCATAAAAAGAAATCCCCAGCCGGCTGGCCAGGGCCTGGCCGATCTCATGGCCGCCGCTGGCGCACTGGCGGCTGATCGTAAGAATCAAATGCTCCATCTCTTATCCCTTCCGGCACCCGCTGTCCTTTCTGCGGACAGCCGTTTTCCTGCCTGTCCATATTTCCGGGATCCGGATCCGCAGAGCTTCCCGGATCCCCTTCCCGCCCCTGACGGCCTGTAATGCTTTACGAAGCTGTGTTATACGGTCTCCTGCTTTCTGCAGGAGCGTCTACAGAAGCTCTGCGAAAAAGGAAGCACCCACCACAGTGAGAAGTCCCGCCACCGCAATGGCAAGGCTGCTCATGGCACCTTCCACCATTCCCAGCTCCATGGCCTTGGAGGTTCCGATGGCATGCGCCGAAGTTCCCAGAGCCAGTCCTCTGGCCACCGGATCCTGGATCCGGAAAAGCCGGAACACCAGCTCCGCCAGGATCGCTCCCAGCACTCCTGTGATCACGATCACCGCCACCGTAATGGTCACAATACCGCCCAGCTCTTCCGAAACGCCCATGCCAATGGCCGTAGTGATGGATTTGGGAAGCAGCGTCACATACTGTTCATGACTGAAACCAAACAGCAGAGACAGCAGAAAAACGCTGAACATACTGGCCAGAGTTCCGGACAGGATCCCGGCAGCCACCGCCTTAAAATTCCTTTTCAGCAGGCCCAGCTGTTCGTACAGGGGCACCGCCAGACATACGGTGGCAGGTGTCAGAAGATAGCTGATATACTTTCCCCCTTCATTATAGCTGTCATAATCCACATCAAAGATCACCAGCACTCCCATCACACAGATCACCGCGATCAAAAGGGGATTGAATATGGCCAGCTTCAGCCGCTTTTTCAGGATCAGCCCCACTTCATATCCCAGAAAACTGATCACTGCCCCGAAAAATACGGAATTCGTTAAAAATTCTTTCACCTTTTCTTCCTCCGTATCATTGCCTGCGTCACACGTCCGGTCACCGCCATCACGATCACTGTGGTCAGCACAGTGATCACCAGCACTGGCGCCCAGATGGGCTTTAAGGCTCCCCAGGCTGTCATCAGACCCACTGCTGCCGGAATGAACATCACCGGCATAATCTCGATTAAAAATTCCGCCGCTTCCTTCACCTGTTCCACCTTGAGTATTCCTGTTCGGAGAGCCGCAAGCATCAGCACCAGTCCATATACACTGGCAGGAATGGGCAGCGGGATCACCTCCCGCAGGATCTCTCCCAGAAATGAGATCAGAAGGATGCGTGTAAACTGTTTCAAAAACTTCATACCGTTTCTACCTCTTCATCTCCGGCGCAGATCCTCCCTGCCGATGCTCCCTGATGGTTTCCTCTATCTCGGAAAGAGTCATACAGGGAAGGTCTCCCGCCACGGTATTTTTCAGAGCGCTCACTGCATTCCCCACGGACACGGCGCGGCCGGGATCGGAAGGCGCAGTAAGAAGCCCGTACAGAGCTCCCGCAACATAAGCGTCTCCGCTTCCGATCCTGTCCGTCACCTCGATATTTTCATAAGGCGCTTCCTCATAGTATCCGTCCGTCTTCCTGTGGTAGATCACAGATCCGAAGGAATGGATTTTGGGGCTGTGGACCACCCTTCTGGTGGACGCTACCACCGAAATAGGATATTCCTCCGTAAAACTTTTCATGATCTCCCGGAGATTTCCTTTTTTTTGGAAGGTAAGCCTGGCAGTGTCCTCAGAACAGAAGAAAATATCCACCAGGGGAAGGATCTCTTGGATGCAGGCTTTGGCCTCCTCTCCGGTCCAGAGATTTCCCCGGAAATTCACATCAAAAGAAATCAGCGTTCCCTCTTCCCTGAAGCGCCGCATCATGGAAACAGCCGCCCTGCGGCTCTGCCCGCCCAATGCCAGGGTAATTCCGGAGGTATGGAAGCAGCGGGTCTCTCCATACATCTTATCCGGAAAATACTTCGGGGATATCCGGGTGGCGGAGCTGTTCTTCCGGTCGTAAACCACCTCCGGCTTTCTGGGCGCCGCCGCCCCCTCATAATAATAAAGTCCCAGCCTGGCCTGGGGCCCCTGTTCAAAGGCAAGATACTCATCTGACACACCCTGGAACCTGATTTCCCGGGCTGCCAGCCGCCCCATGGCATTGTCCGGAAGGCAGGTGATGATTCCGGTGCAAAGCCCCAGCTGCCCTGCTCCGGCAGCCACATTCAGCTCCGCCCCGCCTATATGGAGACGTAAGCTCCTGGCCTGCGTCAGCCGCTGCCCCTCTTCCGGGGACAGACGCATCAAAACCTCCCCGCAGGTCAGAAGATCATATCGTTTTTCCATGGCACTACCCCCTGATATGACCGGCCAGCCTTACCGCTGCTCTGGTCATCTCCCGTATCTTGTCAAAATTTCCGGACCGGATCAGTTCCCCTTTTACCATCCAGCTTCCGCCGCAGGCCAGCACCTTTGAACAGCGGAGATACTCCTTCAGATTGGAGGGGCTGATCCCTCCCGTAGGCATAAAACGAAGTCCGGGAAATGCCGCTCCCATAGCCTTAATGGCAGCCACACCTCCAAACTGCTCCGCCGGGAAAAATTTCACCACATCCATTCCCCGCTTTACCGCCCGCATCACCTCTGTGGGAGTCAGGCAGCCGGGAAGCACAGGAATCTCATTGGTCAGGCAGTAATCCACAATCTCCGAATCAAAGCCCGGACTGACAATAAATTCCGCGCCGGCATGCAGCGCCCGTTCCACCTGCTCCATATTCAGCACTGTACCGGCTCCCACCAGCATCTCCGGATATGCCTGCTTCATCTGACGGATCGATGCCTCTGCTGCTGCCGTCCGGAACGTCACCTCCGCACAGGGAAGCCCTCCTCCTGTCAGCGCTGCCGCCAGAGGAACCGCATCCTTTGCGTCCTCCAGCACCACCACCGGAACCACTCTGTACTCCTCGATTTTCTTCAGCACGTCGTTCATTCTGTCTCTCCCTCATGGTTTTTTGCAACAGCTCATCCACCGCCAGAATGCCGAAACAGTCTGTGCAGGCTTACCTGCGGCAGACTGATCGATCATCCGATATGGAGGGAACTGTTATGTTTCTCTTTCATAATAAAACATTTTTCCACGCTTGCCAATAAAAATATTCCCGGAATATCGGTTGACATTATATATTATTTGTATTATCATTATTAATACAAATAATACTTTATCGAAAGGAGGCGGCATCTATGCTGATTACACTGGATACCACCAGCAGTATCCCCATTTACGTGCAGCTGAGAAATCAGATTGTCACCGGCATCGGCCGGGGGGAACTGAAGGCCGGGGAGCATCTTCCCACGGTACGGCAGCTGGCGGCGGACGCCGGGGTGAATACCATGACGGTGAACAAGACATATCAGCTGCTGAAGGCGGAGGGTTTTATTGAAATTGACCGGAGGCAGGGGGCTACGGTGTGCCCGGCAAGACAGGAGGCGGAAGTTTACCGGGAAAAACTGGAAAAAGAACTGGAGCTTCTTTCGGCGGAGGCCTGCCTGAAAGGCATGGGCCGGGAAGAATTTTTAGAGCTGTGCGGCGATATCTTCGGACAGATGCGGCCGGGCACAGAGGAGGGCTGAGCGATGACGGCGGTGATTTTCTTTATCTTTTTTCTGTTTCTTGATGTGAGCATGATCGGCCTGTGCGCCTACTGCTACTCCGGAAAGGAAAACTGGCAGGAGGGGATGATTCTGGGAATCCACGTTCCCCGCAAAGCCCAGCAGGATCCCCAGGTGCAGGCGCTGGCCGAAAAGCACCGAAAGATGTTCCGCCGGTTTCAGTGGCTGAACCTGCTGGCGGCGCTGGCGTTTTCTGCCCTGTGCTTCGTTTCCGTAGGCATTGGAATTTTTGTCTGGAGCCTCTGGTGCATGGAATATATTTTCGGCATCCTGCTGCTGGGGATGGCGCATCAGCGGCAGATGTATGCCATCAAGCAGCAGCGCCGGTGGTATGTGGGGGAATGCCGCACCGCCGTCGCGGTGGACACCCGGGTCAGCGCCATGGCCGGCCGGTTCCCTTTTTCCTGGCAGTGGCATCTTCCGGCGCTGGCGGCAGGGCTGTGCCTCTGGGCATTCCCCGGTATCCGCGGAGGATTTCTCGCGGAATCGGGCGGATGGCTGTTTCCTCTGATGACGGTGCTGATTCCCGTATTTTTCATGACTCTCCATATCTGCCTGGCCAAACGGAAAAATGAAGTGTTCAGCCAGGACAGCGCGATAAACGAAACGCTGAACCGGCTCCAGAAGCGCGCCTGGACCGGAAGCATGATTGGGGCAGACTATGCCTCCCTGGCGGGAATTCTTTACCTCTGTCTGCGGTTTCTTTGGGGAGGGCAACTGACTTTCGCGGACTATCTGGTTTTCTGCGCCGCGGATTTTCTGGGCTCCCTGTGCATCGTGGCCGCGGTGATCCGGATCCGGCAGCGCCGCCGGGAAATCCTGGAGGCGGACCGGACTCCTGTGACAGTGGATGACGACGAATACTGGAAAAACGGATGGTATTCCAATCCCAACGACCGGCATCTGTTTGTGCAGAGCCGGATGAACAGCACCAGCTACTCCATGAACATGGCCCGGCCTGCCGCCAAATGGTGGGTGGCCGTCACCGGCGTCATCTGTGTGGCTGCCATCGGGGTATGTCTGTTTATCGCGGTTCTTTTCGGCCAGCTGGAGCATGCGTCCACAAAACTGGATATGGAAGGGCACACGATTACCATTTCCAATATGCTTTATGACTGCAGCTTTGCCGTTGATGACATACAGGAAATCCAGCTGCTGGAGGAGCTTCCCGATGAAGATTTTTCCCGAACCAACGGGGTAGCCACGGACCGGCTGCTGGTGGGACATTTTGAAGGGGAGTCATCAGGCAGGACACAGGTGTTCCTGTTTCGCAAAGAGAAACCTCTGATCTGTGTGAAACTTCCGGAGGAGACGGTATTTTTCAACAGCAACGCGGACGGGGAGACGGAAGAATGGTATGAAATGCTTCGCGGGCTGTAACTGCAGTTCCCGCATACAATAGAAAATCCCGACGGCCACAACTGAGCGAAAAGCTCTTTGCGGCTGCCGGGATTTTCTATTGTCTCTTTTCTGTTTCTATCTCTGTACGTCCATATATTTTCTTTGCAGAAACGCTGTCTCGTTCCGGACAACAACCTGGCAGCGCCGGCCAGAGCTGGAACTTCTCCGCCTTCGCCGTCTTCTCTTCTGTTGACATTTGCTTCAAACAGGGATACAAAAAACAGGTCACTGTCCGGCACTTGCCTTTTGGGGATAAATCCCATGGCAGTATCCGAGTCTCTGTATATTACTCTCCCAGAAAGTAATGTCCGTAAGCGTCTGCCGCCATAATGGCCGCATAAACCTTCTCGGGAGTCACCTCAAAGGGCATGTTGTGAAGGGTATCATTCTCCGCGCAGGCGGCCTTTGCCACGGCCATGATCTTCTCCTCCGTAATCTCCTTCACACCCAGCTGCGCCAGGGTCACAGGCAGTCCCACTTCGATGCAGAAGCCGATCACCTCTTCCAGCTCCTCCGCGGATACGTTCTCCAGCACCAGCTGGGTGATGGTTCCGAAGGCCACCTTCTCGCCGTGGTACATATGATGGCACTCCTCCAGCACCGTCATGCCGTTGTGGATGGCATGGGCTCCGGCCAGTCCGCCGCTCTCAAATCCCATACCGGACAGCAGGGTGTTGGCCTCGATCACCTTCTCCACCGCCGGAGTGCAGACGCCTGCCTCCAGGGCGCATTTTGCCTTCACACCCTCTTCCATCAGCGTGTCAAAGCAGAGCTTTGCCAGCGCCATGGCCGCCTGGGTGCATTTTCCGCCGGCGCAGGTGGTGGCATCGGAACGCTGGCAGGCGCGGGCCTCGAAATAGGTAGCCAGAGCGTCTCCCATTCCCGCCACGGTAAGGCGCACGGGGGATTTGGCGATGATATCCGTATCCATCATCACCAGGTTGGGGTTGGCCGGGAGGAACAGATACTCATCGAAAACGCCTTCCTCCGTATAGATTACGGAAAGAGCGCTGCAGGGCGCGTCTGTGGACGCGATGGTGGGGCAGATGACCACCGGAGTCTTCTGATAGTAGGCCACCGCTTTGGCGGTATCGAAAATCTTTCCGCCGCCCACGCCGATCACCAGATCGCAGCCGTTCTCCTTCATAATGCCGCAGAGCCGTTCGATTTCCTTTTTGGAGCACTCGCCGTTGAAATAGTCGAATACAGGCTGGCAGTCCACACCGGAAAAGCTTTCCTCGATTTCCTTTCCGATTCTCTTATATCCGCCGGCACTGATGAGAATCAGCGCCTTTTTCCCATAGGAAGCCGCATATGTTCCCAGTTTTTTCATTTCTCCTGCGCCCTGCACATATTTGCCGGGGCTGATTAATATATTTGCCATGTCGCTTACCTCCTGTCTCAGAGTCAATATTGTTAATTTTTTAACCATTTTCTATTGTATAGGAAATTGACGCAAATGTCAACCGCTTTTACTGATCTGCATTTTTTTCTCGTATTCCATCGTATTCGTTCAACCTTCTCCCTGTCCGCAGCGCTAGATTCCAGCAGCGCACACAGCGCGCCCATCACCATCCGACCGGAGGAGATATAACTGGCCTCCTGCGCCGGAAGATCTAATTTTTCCGTAAGGGCCGCGGTTCTGGGATCCATCATGGGGATAACCAGCCGCCCGTTCTCCTCCTCAAACTGCCGGTTATACGCATCCAGCAGCTGATTCAGAGAATCTTCAGCACAGATTCCACCTTCTGCTCAACACTTAGCTCCACCCGGAAGGTCTGCCAGGTCTTGGAGTTTCCCCCGAAAAACTGCTGGCTGTCATCCCGCATTTCCACATCCCGATCCAACAGCTCCTCGATATCTTCTTCCGTGATGGAATCCCTCTGCTGAATCAGAAGTTCCGTATGCCGATCCATGATCCTCTCTTTCTGTTTTAGGAAATCCAAGCCTCCCCGTCCAGCACACGGCAGAAAAAATTTCAGTCCTCCATCTGAACGATTTCCTCGTTGTTGGTCATCACCGCAATAGTTCGGGAAAATACAGCGGCGCTGGATTTTAACTGTCCCACCACCTGGATACCAGTGGAGGAATCCAAACTCCCCCGTGGACTCACCCGTAAACTTTAACCCTTCCCTTTTCCTATCCGGAAACACCGGCTTTAACAGTGTACAGAACTTCTCCTCTTCATTTAACTCTCTATCATAAAAGCCAGCACGGTTCCCAGCTGCGCGCCTTTGAAAAGGATTGCTTCCGCAACAGGGATCATCCATAAAATATCCGCATACATCGGACCTCCCACTACTGTCGCAAGAACGACTCCAAAAGGATTATTATTTCCAAGAACTGCCTCGATCCAATATTCGGGTATCCAGTTATGGATCACAGCTCCTATCCCAACGCCCGCTAAAATATAAGGAAAAACTTTTTTGAAAGTCTCTGAAACCTGCTCTTTCGCATAATTCAATCATCACAGACCCGGAATCATACTTATTATAAATAAATCTGATATAGGTATTGACAATATCAAAGCTTCTGGCAACAAGATCATGCTTGAACAGGTCAGCAATCCATTTGGCATCTTACTTGTCAGTTTACTTACCACGGATAGCCTTAACATATTTGGGATGGGCAAGGACAATCGTACAATCGTTTTCTAAAACGTTGTAGACTGGGATCCAGTATTTACCGGTAGATTCCATACGGACATCCGGCAAGCCGGACAGCCCACTTACCTCCCCATGATTTGTCGTATACCGGGTTCCCTACAAAAAGAATTATAAAGAAAAATAAGCTTAGGAAAAACATTTTCATAACGTTTTGTGCCTGAGCAAAGCGAAAGGAATGGATATAAAGATGAGAAGTATCACGACAAATAAGCAGACAAAGCTCTGATCCGCAATCGGCCAGGGGAGATTCCTTCTCCTATCTGATCAACACAATGGCCCTTTCCAGCCAGATGTTCACCTGCCCATATTTCATTGTATACTATTGCATTTCAGAGAAAAACGATTTATATTTTATATGAGAAATATCATACAGAAAGGGGATTTTATCCATGTTAAATGAAAAAGTAGCTGAACTGCTCAACACACAGATCAATAAAGAATTATACTCCGCGTACCTTTATCTTGCTTTCGCAAATTATTTTTCAGATGAAGGGCTGGACGGATTTGCCAACTGGTACAATGTTCAGGCACAGGAAGAACGTGACCACGCAATGCTCATCAGACAGTATATGCAGAACAATGATGCGCCGATTACCTTCTCTATGATTGACCAGCCGGACACTGATTTCAAGAGCCATTTGGAAGTTTTGGAAAATGGCCTGACACACGAGCGCTATGTAACCGGACTGATCAACAATATCTATGCGGCTGCCTACGATGTAAAAGATTTCCGTACCATGCAGTTCCTTGACTGGTTCGTCAAAGAACAGGGTGAAGAGGAAACCAATGCAAACGACCTCATCAAGAAGATGAACCTTTTCGGTTCTGATCCGAAGAGCCTGTATCTGCTCGATCAGGAGCTGGCTGCACGGGTATACACTGCTCCGTCTCTGGTACTGTAGGAAATGATCTACAGAAAAAGTCGGCAGAAAAACTGACTTTATCCCTTAACCTGTTTTTGACCGCTGATAGAAGAAAGAATCGCCGTATTCCCTGTATTCGCCGGGATACTGCGATTCTTTCATTCACTTATTCCTTTCCCTCATCGTTTTCATTTTGCTTTTCGCCGAAAAACTGCCAATCGTCTTCACCTGACTCCATATGGGAAGTCAAAGACCCCGCAGCAAGCTACGGGGCAGCAAACTTGCAGCGCAGCAGAGCTGCGGGGTATTTGACCCTCGCGGCAGTCGCCAAATGGACATGCAAGCATGTCCGCTTGGCTCGTTGCCCGCAGGAATAAATTATCGGTTTTCTCTCACTGGACGACAGGGATTTCCGTAAGCTATAGTGTTTTCCGGTATATCTTTTGTAACGATGCTTCCGGCTCCGATCACAACGTTATCGCCGATCGTTACTCCCGGCATAATAATTGCTCCTCCTCCTATCCATACATTATTTCCTATCACAACTGGTGCTGTCTGCGTTTTACAGAATTCAAAAGAACCGTCTTCCTTTAGCGTCCCAAAACGCTCGGACGCATTTGTCGGGTGAAAAGCCGTATAAATTTGAACGTTGGGAGCAATCAATGCATTGTCACCAATCTTAATAATATTGTCATCCAAAAACGTACAATTCATATTTACTTCGCAATTATTCCGAAATAAATGTTATTACCATAATCGACAAAAAATGGTGCTGTAATCCAGAGATTTTCACCTCTCCCTCCCAGCAGTTCATTTAAGATTCTTTCTTTTTCCTCTTCATCTGCGGAATCCGTCCGGTTATAATCCCGAACCAGATCTTTTGCTTTATGCCATTGTGCCAATAATTCCGGATCTCCGCAATCATAAAGCTGTCCTGCCAGCATCTTTTCTCTTTCCGTCATACTTACCTCCTGTTATAATGATTCGTCCGTTTTTTGCCCGTCGTGTGCCATCCACTTACATTCCGTTAGTTCCATATTGGTAAAAACAGCGCAAAATGAAGATTCTTCCGGACTGCATGCATAAATTCCAAACTGAACGGCTCCTCTTGCCTCATGCAGATGACAAATACGCATCTGGTGGAACAGGACGCCGTCGTATGAACATTCAATGCAAAAATCATCCTCCCGGCGGCTCAGCCGATACCACATGGATTTTACATCAGCCGGTATTTCCGTCGTAGCCCAGTCCGAATATCCATGATTCGTTACAACACTGCCCAAATGCTGAAAACATTCGTTTTCATATTCAACCGATCCTTTGATCCAGTTTTCACTGTCAAGATACAGGACCACTCCGCATTGGTCGAAACGGCAACAGCTTCCTGTAAAATCTGTTTTTACCACAAAAGAAAAAAATTTTTCTTCAAGTGACATTTGGAGTACCGGAGCATTATCATTTCGGAAATGATAATAAGTTCGCTGCCACAGATCGGTATGTGGTCTTGTCACTATCTCGATACGGTCTTGAGCAATCGTATAATTTTCCGGTCGCCTTGTCCATTGCAGACTGTTTACATCAAACTTCATCGTCCATTCCTCCAATACTTTTTTCAGTCATCGTGTTATCTCCTTACTGTCCACAGCCGTCCAGTACATTCCCATAAGATAATACTGGTTGGTACTGGGGATAAATTCAAATTCCGGCATATATTCTTCCAGGATAAAGGCACAAAGTTTTCGCTCCCACCTGTGGGATCAGCTCTGTAATTTCTCTGTTCATGGGATAGTCCATGGTCAAATCGGAAAGCAACGCCGCGCCATTATCAAAAATCGGGCAATAATGAAATTCACCCAAATCATCACACAATACCGCAATATTGTGGGTATGGCGATCCTCGTTAAGAAACAGCGCGTCTATGGTGAACAGTCTGCCAAGATACGCGCCAAAATTTTTCATACCTGTCATCTGCTCTATCTGCTGCACAAGAAACCGGCAGCGCTCTTCTGTTTCCTGTATTCTGAAAATACTTTTGTAAAGACTCTGAGCGTACATCTGATAAAAAAGCCGCTCCAGAGTAATAATCTGCCATCCCTGAGGAAGAAAACTTTTACTTTTGCATCCCAGATTCCCTGGCGTTCCCATTTTAACTGGTTACCCTTAGAGGAATGTACAACGGGGACAGCCGCATATTTATCGGATAAATTGATCATATCATCACCTCTCAATTTCTATCCAAAAATTGTCCTCCGCCATCCTTCCTTCCGTTTTCTCAATGATCATAAAAGGGCAGATTTAATTGTTTCAGAATAATCTTCATTTTATCTCTGGTTCTGGGGAAGCATCTGGATTCAAGAAATTCTTCATAGTCTTTGTAGGAAGGGTGTTCGTTCCTTCCAAATGCACAGAAAAGAGGATCTTTCCTGAAATTTTTAATCCGTATCTGCTGCGCGCGGTCATCCACATCAATCACTGTACACAGCTGATCTTCATACATATATCTGAGCCGAAGCGGCAGTTCCGTTTCGGGAATCAGCAGTTCCTCCAACATTTCCGGGTGCTCCCGAAGGATACAGAGCAACGCCGCAGCTGCTCCTTTTGCGGTACCCTGTCTGCTCTCCCAATATTCCACCGTTTTTACGGATACCCCCATAAGACTGGCCAGCTCCCTCTGTTTCAGTTTCAGTTTTTTCCGAATGCGTTTCACGTCAGCGGCAGCCAATGTTTCCTGCAATGCAAATTCCATGCCGATCCCTCCCTGATACTGTTAATAAGGCAGACTCCAGATTCCCGAATTTTCCGGTGATTTCATGTAAACTGTCCTATGTGAGTAGTATAACACATTTCTACTAAATATAAGGGGTATTTTTGATTTTTTCTACTAAATTTTAGGGTTTCATCTGCTGCAGCGCATATCCTTCATGGAAACATCTATCATCTGTACAACTTTGTACAGCAATCTGCAAAAATAAAAAGGCTCCAAACTCCTCTTTTACAAGGATTTGAAGCTCTTCCACGAAAGGCGCAGACCGGATTTGAACCGGTGAATCGAGGTGTTGCAGACCTATGCCTTACCACTTGGCTACTGCGCCGTATGTCCTCCGACATGAGTGTATTATAACGCCGGAGGCATAGCGGTGTCAATTCCCAAATTCATGGGATTTTCTGAATTTTATCAGCACTTTCTGCCGATGCGGCCGGAACCGCCCCGCTGTCTGTCTGAGACAGCCTCCCGAATCACTCCGGAATCCGATCCAGCTTCCCGCCTACTCAAATCTCCCGATACCGTCCATGATGCTCCGGGATTTCCACGATTTCAGAATCCGGACAGACAATCCCGCGCAGACCAGCAGTGTCCCGGCGGAGACCATCCCAAAGCTGTTCCAGTCAAAGGCAAAGCCGTGTCCGAAGGAATTCATTTCCGAGGAAAAGTACACGTACCGCAGCACCGGCCAGAGAACCAGGAATCCTGACAGGATTCCCACGGCCCCCAGGATCAGATTTTCAAATAAAAGCATCCTCTTCACCATGGGGATACTCAGTCCCACTGCCCGCAGCATGCAGATTTCCCGGGTTCTGGACTGCATCCGGTAGCGCAGATTGTTGATCATATTCACCAGCACCAGCACAAAGGCGGTAACCGCAATTCCCACAATGTACACCATCTGCTTAAAATAAAGCATTTCATTCTGCCGGATTTCCCGGATCAGGCTCCGGGTGGAAACATTTTCGCTCCGGCTTCCTGCCCGGATCAGCTTCCGTTCCAGTTCCGTCTGCTGCTCCCCGCTAAGCCCTTCCTCCCCATCCAGATACATACACTGGATGGCGCTGTCCGGGGCGATCTCCCTCATATACCGGTCACTGGTGATCAGCATCGGATAGAGTGTTCTCCTGCAGTCATACATGTACGGGAAAGAGACTACTGCAGCTACCCGATATGTCCGATAGATATACGGCGCTTCCTGGTCTGACAGGTTTTCGTACTCCTGAGAATCTGTCTCCAGATCCGCCCGGTATTTCATTCGGATCCTGTCTCCGGCATGATACTCCATCAGCGGCGTTCCTTCTTTATAGGAGCCGGGAATCTGATCTTCCCCTGTTCCCTTCATCCGCAGCACCGACAGGATGATCTCATCCTCCTCCAGATGCTCCCAATCAAAGCTGCCTTCTACCACATACGGCTCCAGAGCTTTCAATGCGTTTTCATTGTATCCGCAGAAAAGGGATTTGTAAATCTGATCCTTCCCGTCAAATCCTGCATCGCTATAGCCGTAAAGCTCCTGACGGGCCTGATTATGCCGGTCATAATAGCTGTCAATACGGGGAACGTCTTCGTCATCCACCACCCGGACAGGGAGAAAGGATGCTGTTTTCACAGAAAGGATCTCCTCTGTACTTCTGATCTTTTCCACGCTTTCTCTGGAAATCCCCTGCTGTACCGTGTCAAAATACTGCATGGTCATGGCGTACTGCCCGTTAAGATAATACAGCTCCCTGGTATCCTCCCGGTAAATCCCCAGGGTCCGGGCTTTATACGCCAGGCCGGTGAACAGTACCACCCCCACGCATATGGTCAGCGCCACAAACCCGCTGGTGCGCATATCTCTCAGCAGATATTTTCCTCCCATCCGGAGCAGCATCCCCGTCTTGCTGTCCGCCCGGGCAAGTCTCAGGCATTTTCCTGCGCCGCCTTTTTTATCAGCGCTGCCTGTGATGGTCTGTATCACCGAAGGCTTCACCACTCTTCTTCCCGCGGCATATCCTGTGATTCCCACACAGACAGCCGCCGCCGCGCCGCACAGCAGAATCGGGCCTGCAGGTATCACAAGATGGAATTCTACCGTTTGTCCAAACAGGCAGACCCCGCTCTCCCTGTCCTGGGACAGCAGCAGAAGCCCCCATGCGGTCAGAAGTCCCAGAAGGATCCCCACAGGAAGCGCCGCCAGATAGATCAGATACAGCTCCCTCAGCATCATACGGCGCAGGGCCCGTTTTTTCATTCCCAGCGCCCTCAGAATCCCGTACTGAGAGGCTCTGGACATCAGCGTTATCCGGTAGATCCCGTAAAAGACCACCATACAGATCACCAAGACCAGAACAGTCAGTTCCGCGTCCAGAAGATACAGGCTGCTCCTGTCCTCCCTGGCCGGGCATTCCCGGATCTGCTCCCCGCTGATCCCCAGTTCCTCCTGCAGCCGGCTCACCTTCTCTTCATAGTCCGTCTTCTCAGAAAAGATCAGGTAAGTCATAAAGGTCTCCCCGGAATCCTCCGTGCAGGCAGCAAACAGATTCAGAAGCCCGTACTTTTTAAATCCATAAATATCCGACAGAATTCCCGTCAGCCGGAACTCCCGGGTTTTTCCGGTATCCGGGTCCGTCAGAATAACCTTCTGACCGATGGTGGGTTCGATCCCCAGATTCAGAAGCGTCCATTTCTCCGCAGCCACCTCTCCGGGCTTTCCGGGCAGCCTTCCCTCCAGGACCTGAGACATCATGGTTGAGGCAGCTTCATCATTTTTCGTCACATACACCTGCTGGTTGTTTTTCCGGTACAGACGCCCCTCCCCCTGCTGAACTCCCATCCAGACCACCTCCGGGTCATCGGCCAGAAGATCCCTCTGGGAGGCGGAAAGCCCATCGATATAACAATCCGAGGGAGTAAATTCCGCCTTGGCCTGAATATTGGCAATATGAAAATTGGTGTGGAGCATGGTCAGCAGCACTGTCAGCAGCAGAAATGTCAGCACAAATCCGAAAAAGAGCGCAGCTGTATTCTTCTTACAGCTTCTTATGAATCTCCAGGACAGCCAAATCTTTCTGTCGCCTCTTTTTCTGTTTTTCATTCCAGTTCACCGCCCTTCACCAGACGTCCGTCCTCCATCCGCAGGATACGGTCCGCCATCTGAGCGATCTCTTCATTGTGGGTGATCATCACCACGGTCTGATCATACCGCCTCCCCATGATCTTCAGCAGTCCCATCACATCCTGGCTGGTCCTGGAATCCAGATTTCCCGTGGGCTCATCGGCCAGCAGAAGCGCCGGCTTTATAGCCAGCGCCCTGGCGATCGCCACTCTCTGCTGCTGTCCTCCCGACAGCTGGCCGGGAATCCTTTCCAGCCGCTCCTCCAGTCCCAGTATCCCGGTGATTTCCCGCAGATACGGTTCATCTACCCGCTTTCCGTCCATTTTCAAGGGCAGAATGATATTTTCCCAGACCGTCAGCATGGGGATCAGATTATACTGCTGGAATACAAAGCCGATCTTCCTTCGTCTGAAAACCGTCAGCTCATCATCACTCAGTTCCCACAGGTTTTTCTGATCCACGATCACCTCCCCTGATGTGGGCACATCCAACCCTCCCACCATATGGAGAAATGTGGATTTTCCGCTTCCCGAAGAGCCTACCACTGCCACAAACTCTCCCCGTTCCACGGTAAGGTCGATCCCATTCAGCGCCTGCACCCGGGTTTCTCCGCTTCCGTAAATCTTTGTCAGTCCTCTCGTCTCCAGAATCTTCACTGTCCCTCCTCCTTCCGCTTTATCACCGCGGGCCCTTCGGCGGCCTGCACCGCCCGCTGTGTAACAGCTCAGCCTTCCGGCTTCACTGTCACAAAAGTATGCACACAGGCTGCATTTCTCGCAGCCTGGCGCCCGCAGGCCTCGGGATCCCGCTGCAAATGCAGCGGGACACCTCGCGGGACAGTTGATGGCTAAACTGTAACCCCGCTGCCCTGCTTCAGAAAAAGGATACCATACAAATCTCTCAGACCCGGCTCCACAATGTCTCAGTTCTGAGAGATTTCCCCGGGCAAAGAGCTGAATTCACCGGAGAAAATACAGGGAAAACACACTGCCCTCACCCGGTTTTGAAGAAACCCGGATATAACCATTCTGCGCCTGCATCACTTCCCTGGCGATATACAGTCCGATGCCCACGCCGGGCATTCGGGCAGATTCCCCGGCCCGATAAAACCTGGAAAAGATCCTGGCCTGCTCCTCCTCCGGAATGCCTCTTCCTGTGTCCCGGATATCCACCCGCAGAAGAGAGGTCAGCGCTTCCACGGAAATTTCCACTTTTCCACCGGAGGGAGTATATTTGACCGCGTTATCCACAATATTGGAAATGGCTTCCACCGTCCACTTTTCATCAAACCATGCCGTCTCCTGCCCCGCATGAAGGGAAAGCCCGATTTCCTTTTCTCCGGCCCTGGGCTCAAACTGTCTCTTAACCATCTCCAGTACAGGCCCGATGAGCTGCCTCTGAGCCTGTATGTGGATGATGCCGCCCTCCAATCTGGACAGTTTTCCAAGTCCCTCCATCAGAAAGTCCAGCTCCGCCGCCTGATCCCGGATGGCCGCCATTTCCTCCCGGATCTCCTGATCCTCCGTATACTTCCTCTGTTCCAGACTTTCCTCCAGAAGCTGAGAATACAGCGTAATATTAGCCAGGGGGATGACTGCCTGATGGGAGATATCGGAAATCTGCCGCTGTATCTGCTCCTTTTCCCGTTTCATCCTCTCCAGCACAGCCTCCCTGCCCTGGAGATAACGCCACATACTGTTCTCAATGGCAGAGATCCGGCTCTCATCCAGCCGCTCTCCGGGAAGCTTCCCGGCGGAAGCATTGTCCAGCATCTCCTGAATCCTCTCCGCTGTTCGTTTTTCCCTTCGCCAGACAAAAAGGGCCGCCCCCGCACAGAGGCAGACCGCAATGATCAGTATGATCAAGCTCAATTCTCTCATGTTCCCGTCCATATCCCGTTCTCACCGAACCCTGAAACTCCGTGCTCTTTAAAGCGGGAGCTATTCCTTAAGCGTCACTGCTCCCGCTTCTTCATGCCCCTTCCCATGTATATCCGATCCCATACACCGTCCGGATACATTCTGTATCATCTCCCAGCTTTCCTCTCAGCCGGTTTACCGCCACCGTAAGGGCATGATCGTCCACAAACTCCGTATCTCCCTGCCAGACTTCATCGATCAGCCGGCTGCGGCTGATATTCTTCCCCCGGTTTTCCGTAAGGCACCGCAGCAGCTTCTGTTCTGTCCGGCTAAGTTCCAGCTCCATGCCGTCCCTGTAAAATTCCAGCTTCTGAAAATCAAAGCAGTACGTCCCATCCCGGTAAATCCCATCCTCCCGGCGTTTTTTCCGCAGCTGCACGCCTACCCTTGCCCGCAGCACCATCAGGCTGAAGGGCTTGGTGATATAATCGTCCGCTCCCAGCTCCAGTCCCGATACAATATCCATCTCCATCCTGTTGGCTGTCAGCAGGATCACAGGAATCTCCTCTGTTCTGCGCAGTTCCGCCAGAAGGTCCAGGCCGCTTCCATCCGGAAGGTTCACATCCAGCAGGATCAGATCAAAGCTTCCATTCCCAAGCATCTTTCCGGCTTCCTCCAGAGAAAATGCCTGGCTGCAGGAAAATTCATTTCTCAGGGCCAGGCGGATCCCATCGTTCAGCCTCCGGTCATCCTCCACGATCAGAATCTTTTTCATCTGTTCCTACGCCTCTTCCGATTCTTTTTTCAGATCCTCCAGTACATCCGCCAGAGTGATCTTCTGAAGCTCTTTTTCCATGGCCTCCTGCACCCGGATCAGCTTATCGTCCAGCGCTCTGTGAATATTCTTTCCCACAGGACACTTCTGATTGGGATTCTCATGAAAGTGAAACAGCGCGTTTTCTTCCACACATTCCACCGCCCGGTAGACGTCCAGGAAGCAGATCTCCTTCGGCGGCTTTGCCAGCGCTGCGCCTCCCGTTCCCCGTTTCACCTGGATCAGCCCTGCTTCCTTTAACTGGGACAGAATCCTCCGGATAATCACCGGATTCACCTGAATACTGGAAGCCAGAAACTCGCTGGTCACCTTTCTCTCACCCTGAAATACCTCCATACAGGTCAGCATGTGTATGGCTATTGTAAATCTGCTGGAAATCTGCATAAGCAACTCCTTTCCCGTATTTCCGCCAAATTTCCTTTCGGATTCCATTGTATCCGTCCGGCGGCAAGGTGTCAATCCTCAACACCTTCATTCACTTTTGATTCGTAACAGTTCAGCCTTCCGGCTTCACTGTTACAAATGCATGCACACAGGCTGCGATTTTCGCAGCCTGGCGCCCGCAAATCTCGGGATCACGCTGCGAATGCAGCGTGACACCTCGCGGGACATTGGAAGGCTGAACTGTTACTTTGATTCCCAACAGCTTCCTGTACAGCTCTCTGTCCACGTCTTTAAATACATTAAAAACGATCCTGTCAAATGCCCGGCCCTTCCTGTTTAAAAATGATGTCACAGATTCCACCGCGATCCTGGCAGCCTGGTCATTGGGAAAATGAAATTCCCCTGTGCTGATACAGCAGAACGCCACGGAACGGATCCCATGTTCCTCACAGCACTTCAGAATATTTTCGTAACAGCTCTGCAGCTGCCGTTTTTCCCGTTCCGTCAGTCTGCCGAACACAATGGGGCCCACCGTGTGGATCACATATCCCGCCGGCAGATTATATCCCTCTGTCAGCACTGCCTGTCCGACAGGTTCCTCATACTGTCTGCCGTACCGCATACGCATACGATTCATGTAATGGCAGCAGTCCTCCCTCAGCTGAATCCCGGCAGCGCTGTGTATCGCATTGTCAATGCATCCGTGGCAGGGTACAAAACAGCCCAGCATCTGGGAATTCGCCGCATTTACAATGGCGTCGGTTTTCAGTCTGGTAATATCTCCCTGCCAGACAGAAATCTGTTCCGCAAACGGATGATCGCTGCCCTCCCTGGCCGCAGCGGGAATCTGATCCAGAGAAACAATCCCCTTTTCCCTGGCTTCCTCCCGCAGAAATTGATCCTGAACCCTGAGGATATCCTCTTCCATCTTTCCCGGCATCCGGATATTCATAAGCGAACGGAGCAGCCTTCTCTTCTCCCCGTACTCTTTGGGAACCTTCAAACTTCCTCCATAGACCGAATCTCTCCCGAACTCTTCCAGCAGATAGTCCAGGCGTTTTTCCTGCCCGGATCTCTCCAATTTTTCCAAATCCTCTTTTTTTCTTCCTGTCTCCATACCATTTTCGCCCTCTTTTCCCAGTTTCTCAGCGCTTTCCAGTACAGCAGGCTTACGCCGGCCGTCTGCATGATCGTACCGGATCTGTTTTTGTAAGACTAACATCGCTGCAATGTAATGTCAATAGTTACATTAATGTGACCCATACAGCCAACCCGAAGGACTGCACAGATACCTGCTAAAAAATATCCGCTGTCCTCATTATTTTGTTATAATACAGACAACGGGATCATGGGATGAACCCAAATAAGTCTGAATATAAAGGAAAAGCTTATGCATTTTAAAAAGGCAAAGGGAATCTTATCTCCCTCCAACGGAATGAACCTGTACAGGGGATGTACCCATGGGTGTATATACTGCGACTCAAGAAGCAAATGTTATCATATGGATCATGCCTTTGAAGATATTGAAGTCAAGGAAAATGCCATTGAACTGCTGGAAAATACCCTGAAGAGAAAACGCTCCAGGTGCATGTTGGGCACCGGATCCATGACAGACCCTTATATCCCTCTGGAAAATGAGCTTGGCCACGTCAGAAAAGCGTTAACCTTAGCCCTTCAGTATGGTTTTGGTTTTACGCTGATCACCAAGTCAGACCGGGTACTGAGAGATCTGGATCTGCTGAAAGCCATCAATGACCAGACAAAATGTGTGGTCCAGATGACGCTGACAACCTATGACGAAAATCTGTGCAGAAAACTCGAACCAAATGTAAGTACGACACAGGAACGTGTGGCCGCTTTAAAAAAGCTGCACAGAGCAGGAATTCCCACGGTTGTCTGGCTCTGTCCAGTTCTTCCGTTTATCAATGATACGGAAGAAAATATCAAAGGGATTTTAAATTACTGTATAGAAGCGAAGGTTTACGGGATCATCTGCTTCGGAATGGGCCTGACACTTCGCGAGGGAAACAGGGAATATTTTTACAGGCAGTTGGACCGGCTGTTTCCGGGTATGAAAGAAAGGTACATGCAATCCTACGGTATGAAATACCAGCTAAACAGCCCCAATAATGATACATTGATGAATCTCTTCCACCAGGTATGTGAAAATAATGGAATTGTGCATGACAACAAACAGATATTTGAGTACCTGAGAAAATTTGAAGAAAAAAATCAAAATATCCAGCTGAATCTATTTGACATGCTTCCCAGATAGCCCTCCCGGACCGTCTGGGATTCAGAAGCGGTTCAAAAAAGAAGAAATGCGGTGGCATTTTACCGTAAGGAAGGTATGGTGAAAAAAGGACGGTCTCTGTTCCATGCATATTCTCTCTTATGCCCTCCGAGAACCGTCCTTCCGACTTACACCTGCAGAATCTTCCCTTCCTCCGTCATAAACAGCTCCACACGCAGCACCCGATGCCCGGTCAGCGCACAGCTTCTCTCATCGGGCTGACTGCCGCCCACGTACAGGTATACTTTCGCGTTTTCCCAGACATAATTTCCTTCTTCGTCCACCACCCGAAGTCTTTCCGCCGGGAAATCCAGCTGGATTTCCTTTGTCTCCCCTGCCTCAAACGCGTTTCTTCCGAACTGCACCAGGCTGTAATTGGGCACGGCCAGCGGGCTGTCGCACACTTTTATGTAAACCTGTGAAATTTCTTCCGCCGGAATGGACGAGGTATTTGTCACCGCCACCCGGACATGGATGTTCTCCTGCTCCTCATCAACGGTCACCCGGGCATTGGCATACTCAAATTCCGCGTAGCTCAGTCCGTATCCGAAGGGATACAGCGGTTCCGCAGTCAGATAGCGGTAAGTCCGTCCTTTCATACAGTAGTCTTCAAAGGGCGGCAGATCCGCTATGTCACGGTAAAAGGTAACCGGAAGCTTTCCGGAGGGAACCGCATTTCCAAAAAGGATATCCGCCACGGCGATGCCTCCCATCTGGCCCGGATACCACACATGAAGGATTGCCGCGCAGTGCTCCTGCGCATAGGGCAGAGAGACGGCTCCTCCGGAAGCCACCAGCAGAACCACCGGCGTGCCGGTTTCGCAGACAGCTTTCAAAAGTCTGCACTGGGGATCCGGAAGTCCCAGATCCTTTCTGTCCGCTCCCGCATAGCTGTTTGCCGCGTCTCCCTCTTCCCCTTCCAGCGTGGCATTCAGCCCCAGGCAGAGAAAGACCACATCGCTTCTTCTGGCAGCCGCCACCGCCTCGCTGATCCTGTCATCCGGCTGGGCCAGCGCTTCCACCTGATCCCGCACCAGATCACAGCCTTCCGAATAATACACTCTGGCAGATCCGGCCAACTCTCTCTGTATTCCCTCCAGAATCGTGTAGCTCACCGACGCCGTGCCATTATAATTTCCTTTCAGGATTTCTCTGCTGTCCGCGTTTGGCCCGATGACGGCAACCGATTGGATCCGATCCTTCTCAAGCGGCAGCAGACCGTCGTTTTTCAGCAGGACAATCGACTCCTCCGCCGCTCTCTGCGCCGCCTGGTGATGGGCTTCCGTATCATTTTCCGAGTAATCGATGCTGTCATACTCTGTCTCGCGGTCGAACATTCCCAGCCGTATCCGCGTCATCATCACATGGCGCACCGCTTCATCAATGACACTCTCCTGGACAAGCCCCTTTCTGCAGGCGGCCAGCAGAAACTGGTACATTTCCCCGCAGTTCAGATCACACCCGCTTTTTACAGCCATCGCCGCAGATTCCTCCGCATTTGCCGTCACCTTGTGTCCCGTATGAAAATCCTCGATGGCCCCGCAGTCAGAGACAACATACCCGTCAAATTTCCATTCTCCCCGCAGAACCTCCTGAATCAGACGCGGATTTCCGCAGGCGGGAACCCCGTTGATGCGGTTATAGGCCCCCATCACGCCTTCCACTTTTCCCTTCTCCACACAGGCCCGGAAAGCGGGCAGATACGTCTCCGCCAGATCCTTTTCTGACACCACCGCGTTGAAGGAATGGCGGCCCGTCTCCGGTCCGGAATGAACCGCGAAATGCTTCGCGCAGGCCGCGGCTTTTAATCTCCTGCCGTCCCCCTGCATTCCCTGAATATAGCAGACCGCCAGCTCTCCCGTGAGAAAAGGATCCTCCCCGTAGGTCTCCTGCCCTCTTCCCCAGCGGGGATCCCGGAAAATATTTACGTTGGGCGCCCAGAAAGTGAGGCCCTTGTACACATCCCGGTCCCCCATCTCCATCTGCACATTATATTTGGCTCTTCCCTCTGTGGCCACAATTTCGCCCGCCTGTCTCAAAAGCTCCCGGTCAAAGGAAGCGGCCATCCCGATGGCCTGGGGAAATACCGTTGCCACTCCTGCCCGGGCCACGCCGTGCAGGGCCTCATTCCACCAGTTGTATGCCGGAATTCCCAGCCATCTTATTTCCCTGGCCTGGAAGCTGAGCTGGCTTACCTTTTCCTCCAGCGACATCTGCTCCAGCAGATTCTCAACCCGCTCCTGATCTGTCAGACTCTCATCCCGATAATCTTTTGCTTCTCCCATTTCTTTACCTCTTGTAGATCCGTCCCTTTCCCGAAAATTTTTTCCTTTTTATCATATACTCTTTTCCACTGCCAAACAAGAATCTTTCGTCTTTTCTTTTGTTTTTTGTATAATCATGATACAATAGCCACATAGCAGCCAAAACCGGAAAGATATTTTGAGAATATTCAGAGACAATCATCCAGAAAAAGCAACGCTTTCTGATCTCAAAGTATCTCACAGAATTTTTCAAATCAGTAAGGAGGAGAATCCATGATCGATTTTCAGAACGGCAGCGTATTCAAGCTGAGAAAAACAGGAAAATTTTCAAATGAGAAAACCGTTGCACCTCTTTTCGTCTCCGGAGAAGAGTTTATCGGAGAATATCAGACAGTGCGGGATTATGTGATTTTTACCAATAAAAGAGTAATTGCAGTCAATGTACAGGGCGTCACCGGAAAGAAAAAGGACATCACCACACTGCCCTATTCCAAAATCCAGCTGTTTTCCGTGGAAACTTCCGGCGTACTGGATCTGGACAGTGAACTGGATCTGTACTACAGCGGAGCGGGACTGGTAAAATTCGAATTTACCGGACAAAGCGATATTGTGGAAATTGCCAGAGAGATTGGAGAATATTTGCTTTAGGTTTTATGACGGTACGGGAGCTATTCTGCCTTTTCATCTTGCTCAGGGACTTCAGCGGTATGCGGCAATGGAAAGCACCCCGCGCGGGCTTTTCATTGTCATGGAAAAGGGACCGTCCGGATAACCGGCAGTCCCTTTTCCGTACTCATATCATCTTCACAGTATGGCCTTTTATGGTCTTTCAGTCCTTCTATAGCTTCCCGACTGATTTTTCAATTCCCGTAAACGTTCTCTTTCTCATCCAAAAACAAACCAGATCTCTGCCGCAGTGATCAGTACCCAACTTGTAATCGTCACCCCAGGTATACAAGATCCCCCCGTTTGGGCAATGATAAATCGTTGGTACAACTCTGTACAACAATCTGTAAAAAGAAAAATGCTCCAAATCCCTCTTTCTATAAGGATTTGAAGCTCTTTCACGAAAGGCGCAGACCGGATTTGAACCGGTGAATCGAGGTGTTGCAGACCTATGCCTTACCACTTGGCTACTGCGCCATCATTATATTGTATGTTGTTCTCCACAAAATATGCAGAAAATAAATGACTCCGACGGGAATCGAACCCGTGTTACCGCCGTGAAAGGGCGATGTCTTGACCGCTTGACCACGGAGCCTTGTTTCTCTTCTCGTCTTCTTTTGAAAAAAGCTCCCCCTGTTGGACTCGAACCAACGACACTGCGGTTAACAGCCGCATGCTCTACCGACTGAGCTAAGGAGGAACATTTTCTTTTCTGAAGGTCTCTGTACCTTCAAAACTGCATATACATTTTACATCCTTTTTCTTTCCGCGTCAACCACTTACCTGCTTCCGGTTTCCTTCTGTCTCTCTTCTCCGTCTCTTTCCTCTTCCTTCAGCAAGTCTACAGGTCAAACCCTCGACCGATTAGTAGCAGTCAGCTCCATACATTACTGTACTTCCACCTCTGCCCTATCTACCTCGTCGTCTTCAAGGGGTCTTACTGCTTTCGCATGGGATATCTCATCTTGAGGGGGGCTTCACGCTTAGATGCCTTCAGCGTTTATCCCTTCCGGACTTGGCTACCCTGCCATGGCTCTGGCAAGCCAACAGGTACACCAGCGGTCCGTCCATCCCGGTCCTCTCGTACTAAGGACAGCTCCTCTCAAATATCCTCCGCCCACGCCGGATAGGGACCGAACTGTCTCACGACGTTCTGAACCCAGCTCGCGTACCGCTTTAATGGGCGAACAGCCCAACCCTTGGGACCTACTACAGCCCCAGGATGCGATGAGCCGACATCGAGGTGCCAAACCACTCCGTCGATGTGAACTCTTGGGAGTGATAAGCCTGTTATCCCCAGGGTAGCTTTTATCCGTTGAGCGATGGCATTCCCACTTAATACCACCGGATCACTAAGTCCTACTTTCGTACCTGCTCCACCCGTCGGTGTCGCAGTCAAGCTCCCTTCTGCCTTTGCACTCTTCGAATGGTTTCCAACCATTCTGAGGGAACCTTTGAGCGCCTCCGATACCCTTTCGGAGGCGACCGCCCCAGTCAAACTCCCCACCTGACATTGTCCCCCGGCCGGGTCACGGCCGCTGGTTAGAAACCCAATACCGCAAGGGTGGTATCCCAACATCGGCTCCATACGGACTGGCGTCCATACTTCTTTGCCTCCCACCTATCCTGTACATGCGATACCGAATCCCAGTATCAAGCTGGAGTAAAGCTCCATGGGGTCTTTCCGTCCTGGCGCAGGTAACCAGCATCTTCACTGGTACTTCAATTTCACCGGATGCATTGTCGAGACAGCGCTCAAATCATTACGCCTTTCGTGCGGGTCGGAACTTACCCGACAAGGAATTTCGCTACCTTAGGACCGTTATAGTTACGGCCGCCGTTTACTGGGGCTTAAATTCAAAGCTTCGATCTCTCTAACCTCTCCTCTTAACCTTCCAGCACCGGGCAGGCGTCAGCCCATATACCTCACCTTTCGGTTTCGCATAGACCTGTGTTTTTGCTAAACAGTTGCTTGAGCCTATTCTCTGCGGCCACCTCTCGGTGGCACCCCTTCTCCCGAAGTTACGGGGTCATTTTGCCGAGTTCCTTAACAATGCTTCTTCCGTCGGCCTTAGGATTCTCTCCTCATCCACCTGTGTCGGTTTACGGTACGGGTACAGTAAGAACAATAGCGGCTTTTCTTGACGCATGGCTCACATACTTCCCTACTTGAAGTTCGGTCCGCATCGCGTCTTCCCGTTGCCTGGCGGATTTGCCTGCCAGACCGGTACCCCGCTTGCACGCGGCTTTCCTTTCCGCGCCTATGCTTTCCACACGTGTCCCCACAGTTCTGTCTTACTGCAGTACAGGAATCTCAACCTGTTGTCCATCGACTACGGCTTTCGCCCTCGCCTTAGGTCCCGACTTACCCAGGGCAGATCAGCTTTACCCTGGAAACCTTGGATATTCGGCCGTAAGGATTCTCACCTTACTCTCGCTACTCATTCCGGCATTCTCTCTTCCATAAAGTCCACGGCTCCTTCCGGTACCGCTTCATCCCTTATGCAATGCTCCTCTACCAACCTCTCGGTTCCCCGGCTTCGGCGGCGTGTTTCAGCCCCGGACATTTTCGGCGCAGGACCTCTCGACCAGTGAGCTATTACGCACTCTTTGAATGTGTGGCTGCTTCTGAGCCAACATCCTGGTTGTCTTTGAAATCCCACATCCTTTTCCACTTAACACGCACTTGGGGGCCTTAGCCGGAGGTCTGGGCTCTTTCCCTTTTGACCGTCCAACTTATCTCGTACAGTCTGACTCCCATACATCATCTTACTGGCATTCGGAGTTTGATATTCTTCGGTAAGCTTTGACGCCCCCTAGGAAATTCAGTGCTCTACCTCCAAAAGACTTGTATGAGGCTAGCCCTAAAGCTATTTCGAGGAGAACCAGCTATCTCCGGGTTCGATTGGAATTTCTCCCCTACCCACACCTCATCGCCACCCTTTTCAACGGATGTGCGTTCGGCCCTCCATTGCCTTTTACGGCAGCTTCAGCCTGGACATGGGTAGATCACCCGGTTTCGGGTCTGCTCCGACTGACTTTCTCGCCCTCTTAAGACTTGGTTTCCCTTCGGCTCCGCATCTTCCATGCTTAACCTTGCCAGCCGGCGCAACTCGCCGGACCGTTCTACAAAAAGTACGCGGTCGTGCATATAAAGCACTTCCACAGCTTGTAAACACAGGGTTTCAGGTTCTCTTTCACTCCCCTCCCGGGGTCCTTTTCACCTTTCCTTCACAGTACTATGCGCTATCGGTCACTAAGGAGTATTTAGCCTTGGGGGGTGGTCCCCCCGACTTCCCACAAGGTTCCACGTGTCTCGTGGTACTTTGGATCCTGCCGTCCTGGTCCGGATTTCGCTTACGGGGCTTTCACCCTCTCTGGCTGGCTTTCCCAAAACCATTCTGCTATCGTTTCCAGTAACTTCTGCAGTCCATAACCCCAGCGTGCACGCACGCTGGTTTAGGCTCCTCCCATTTCGCTCGCCGCTACTTTGGGAATCGAGTTTTCTTTCTTTTCCTCCGGCTACTTAGATGTTTCAGTTCACCGGGTTCCCTTCCATACGTTATGGATTGGCGTATGGATACATGAGGTCTGCTCATGTGGGTTTCCCCATTCGGACATCTGCGGGTCACGGGATATTTGCTCCTCTCCGCAGCTTTTCGCAGCTTATCACGTCCTTCTTCGGCTCTTAGTGCCAAGGCATCCACCCTGCGCTCTTTTTTGTTTGACCTTCCGTTTCTATAGCGTTAAAAACGGTTGGTTCCTCGCGTTTTTCATGTTTTCCATGAATGAGTTTTGATTCATTATCTGTAAGTTTACCTCTCAGATAACTCCTCGGATGTCTTTTCCTATCTCTAAAACGTTTGACGTTTCTTGGATACTCGTTTTTGTATATGCAGTTTTCAAGGTACATCAGGATGAGAGCGTTTTTTTAAGTTCTCATCCGTCCCCTTTCGGGGATCTTCTTTTTCTAATAAGATAAGAGTTTGAAAACTTCCTATCTTAATGGGTTTCAGTGGGCCTTTCCTCCTCTGCGAACATTTCCCGCAGTCCTGGAAAAACTCTCTTACCCCAATGGGCTTAAGTGGACTCGAACCACCGACCTCACGCTTATCAGGCGTGCGCTCTAACCAGCTGAGCTATAAGCCCATCCAATGGAGATGAAGAGATTCGAACTCTCGACCCCCTGCTTGCAAGGCAGGTGCTCTCCCAACTGAGCTACATCCCCTTTTTAGGGTTCCGGCAGCCACCTGCTCTCCCACACCGTCTCCAGTGCAGTACCATCGGCCGCATAGGTCTTAACCGTCGTGTTCGGGATGGGTACGGGTGTTTCCCCTACGCGCATCGCCGCCGGAAGGTTCGTTATCAATCTTACCTGATAACTCAACAGTAAAACACATTCTCTCCGCTGACTTACTAAGCTCATGCTCTGCATTCGCTAAGTGCGTCTGCGCGCCGTCTCACTAACCTCGCCTTTCGGCTCGCTAAGTGTTCCGTGCGTACTCGTTTCCTTAGAAAGGAGGTGATCCAGCCGCACCTTCCGATACGGCTACCTTGTTACGACTTCACCCCAGTTATCGGTCCCGCCTTCGGCAGCTCCCTCCTTTCGGTTGGGTCACTGACTTCGGGCGTTACTGACTCCCATGGTGTGACGGGCGGTGTGTACAAGACCCGGGAACGTATTCACCGCAGTATGCTGACCTGCGATTACTAGCGATTCCAGCTTCATGTAGTCGAGTTGCAGACTACAATCCGAACTGAGACGTTATTTTTGGGATTCGCTCACTCTCACAAGCTCGCTTCCCTTTGTTTACGCCATTGTAGCACGTGTGTAGCCCAAATCATAAGGGGCATGATGATTTGACGTCATCCCCACCTTCCTCCAGGTTGTCCCTGGCAGTCTCCTCAGAGTGCCCAGCCTCACCTGCTGGCTACTAAGGATAAGGGTTGCGCTCGTTGCGGGACTTAACCCAACATCTCACGACACGAGCTGACGACAACCATGCACCACCTGTCTTCTCTGTCTCCGAAGAGAAAGCTCCGGTTAAGGAGCGGTCAGATCGATGTCAAGACTTGGTAAGGTTCTTCGCGTTGCTTCGAATTAAACCACATGCTCCACCGCTTGTGCGGGTCCCCGTCAATTCCTTTGAGTTTCATTCTTGCGAACGTACTCCCCAGGTGGACTACTTATTGCGTTGGCTGCGGCACCGGATAGCTTTGCTACCCGACACCTAGTAGTCATCGTTTACGGCGTGGACTACCAGGGTATCTAATCCTGTTTGCTCCCCACGCTTTCGAGCCTCAACGTCAGTTACCGTCCAGTAAGCCGCCTTCGCCACCGGTGTTCCTCCTGATATCTACGCATTTCACCGCTACACCAGGAATTCCGCTTACCCCTCCGGCACTCCAGATAAACAGTTTCCAATGCAGTTCCGGGGTTAAGCCCCGGAGTTTCACATCGGACTTGCTCCTCCGTCTACGCTCCCTTTACACCCAGTAAATCCGGATAACGCTTGCCCCCTACGTATTACCGCGGCTGCTGGCACGTAGTTAGCCGGGGCTTCTTAGTCAGGTACCGTCATTTTCTTCCCTGCTGATAGAAGTTTACATACCGAAATACTTCTTCCTTCACGCGGCGTCGCTGCATCAGGGTTTCCCCCATTGTGCAATATTCCCCACTGCTGCCTCCCGTAGGAGTTTGGGCCGTGTCTCAGTCCCAATGTGGCCGGTCACCCTCTCAGGTCGGCTACTGATCGTCGGCTTGGTGGGCCGTTACCCCACCAACTACCTAATCAGACGCGGGTCCATCCCATACCACCGGAGTTTTTCACACCAGGACATGCGTCCCTGTGCGCTTATGCGGTATTAGCAGTCATTTCTAACTGTTATCCCCCGGTATGGGGCAGGTTCCCCACGCGTTACTCACCCGTCCGCCGCTCAGTCACTTTCACTTCATTCCGAAGAAATCTGCAAAAGTGCTTCGCTCGACTTGCATGTGTTAAGCACGCCGCCAGCGTTCATCCTGAGCCAGGATCAAACTCTCTAAATAAATGTGTTTGTCCGTTCAAGATCAACTCTTGGCTAATCTATCCCTTTTTACTGTTTTAAGGATCTTTCGATCGTTCGTTAATGATTTTAGAACTTTCGAGGAATGTGTTTCACTGTTCAGTTATCAATGTTCTTTCGAATCTCGACCTGCCGTTTCTTCGTATCTGTGATCTCGATTCATTTTTCTGTCCTGCGACAGCTTTCATAGTTTATCATTTCGTTTTCGCTTTGTCAAGAACTTTTTTTGATTTTTTCTTTTTCAGTTTTAATCCGTTTGTTCTCTCAGCGACAACTCCCATAGTTTACCATGGTATTTTTTACTTGTCAACAGTTTTTTTATTTTATTTTCCGTCATCCTGCAAGCCCGTTGCCGGAACCTATGCATATGCCTTGACGCTGCTTTTCCCTCCCTTTATAATAAAACAAGAAAACTGCCGAGTACCACAGCCCTTTGCTTTTCATCGCAATACGGACTTTTCAGGGAGGCATATACCGTGAAAGAAGTATTTCTGAAACTGCCGTCTCATTTAGCAAAAGATCTAAGGCGCATCAGGCTGCCTCTTTTCCTGGCCGTACTATATTTCGCTGGTACGAAGGTACTATTTGGAGAAACATGTCCCTTCCGCCTCCTTACCGGCTTTCCCTGTCCCGGCTGCGGCCTGACCCGGGCAGGACTTCTGGTAATTTCCGGACACTGGGATACTGCGGCAAAAATGAACCTGTCCATTTTCCTTTGGATTCCATACCTGGTTTATCTTTTTTTCGCGCAGTACTTTTTTCCCAGGCTTAAGGATTTCGCAATGGTCCTTCTGATCATCGTATGTATTTTTACTATTGTATATTATATCGTTCGTCTGGCACTGCTGCTTTCCGGCGAAACTTATATATATCGGAACTTGTTTTTATACACAGATAAACAGGGGATATTTTTATAAAGGGGGGAACAGAATCATGAAATGCCCGAATTGCGGTTCCGAATCCGGCGGCCGTTTCTGCAAACGCTGCGGGGCGCCTCTGCCTCAGGATACCCAGAACCCAAACACCTGCAACAATTTTTCGGAGAATTATCCTTCCAGCAGGTACAGCGATCAAAATCAGCAACAAAATTATTGGCAGCAACAGGGGCCGCGGACTCAACAGAATTACCAGCAAAGTCATCAGTGGAAAAATCAGCGGCAGGATTATCAGCAGCAGGATTATCAGCGACAGGATTATCAACAGCAGAATTATCAGCGACAGGATTATCAACAGCAGAATTATCAGCGACAGGATTATCAGCGGCAAAGCCCGCAGGAATCTCATGGCATCCCTCCGGAATATAAGCCAATTTCCATGTGGGGTTATTTCGGTTATGAGCTTCTGTTTTCAATACCATGTGTAGGGCTGATTCTTCTTCTGGTTTTTTCCTTCGGAGGAACCCAGAATGTCAATCTGAAAAATTTTGCCAGATCCTATTTTTGTTTGCTGATCATCGCCGTGGTTCTGATCCTTATTCTGGCCGGTATCTTTGGGGTCGGATCCATCACAGCCTTTTCCATGCGATAGCTTGTCGTTCGGATAGGAAAATTTCCTTTCCCCTATCCGAGTCCCGCGATACTGCGGGCAGCGAACGGCTTTTCCGTTCGCTGTCCGTTGCCCGGAAAGTGTACACTCATGCAATCACGGCGGCCGTTTTCCGGCGTATCCAGCAAAAAGCACCCTGTCTGTCAAACGTTCAGCCGCTTTCTTTTCCGCAGACAGGGTGCTTTTTATATTATTTCCAGATGGGGGAATCCAGATCTTCCTGAACCCGCTTCAGATCCTGGCGGATGCTGATCTTCTGAGGACATTGCTCCTCACAGGCTCCGCATTCCACGCAGTTTACAGGCTTCTCCTCATCCTTCATACCTTCCCAGCGTCCTTTTACCACACTGTACTTCTGGTAAATATGGTAATCATTCCAGATCCGGAAGCTGTCCGGGATATTAACTCCCTGAGGACATGGCATACAGTAACGGCAGCCTGTACAGGGATTCTGCACTCTGGCCCGCAGAGTATCCACTACCTGCTTCACTGTAGCTTCCTCTTCCTCTGACAATGGACGGAAATTATTAAAGGTATTCAGGTTATCTTCCACCTGTTCCGGATCGCTCATACCGCTGAGAACAACCTTGACGTTAGGATGAGATGCCACCCAGCGCAGTGCCCACGAAGCAACGCTCTGATCCGGGTTCACCTTCCGGAACATCTCATTGATATCCTGGGAAAATCCGGACAGCAGTCCGCCTCTTACCGGTTCCATGATCACCATCGGAATGCCTTTTTCCTCTGCCAGCTTATATCCCTTATCCCCTGCCTGGATGTCTGTATCCATATAATTGTACTGGATCTGACAGAAATCCCAGTGATGATAATTGATGATCTCTTCAAATACCTCATAATCATCGTGGAAGGAAAATCCCAGATAACGGATCTTTCCTTTTCTTCGCAGCTCCTCACACATTTCCACAATTTCCAGCTGCTTCATTTTCTCAAAACGCTCTTTATCCAGCGCATGGATCAGATAAAAATCCACATATTCCTTATCCAGACGCTCCAGCTGCTCATAAAACTTTTTCTCCGCCTCTTCTCTGCTCTCCACCAGCCAGATAGGAAGCTTCGTAGCCAGGAAATAAGAGGAACGGTCATATTTGTTGAGCACGCGTCCTACAAACGGCTCGCTGTCTCCTCCGTGATAAGGATATGCGGTGTCGTAATAGGTCACACCCTTCTCCATCGCCAGATCAAGCATCTTCTCCGCCTTCTCCTCATCGATTTTTCCGTCCTCCGTCACCGGGAAGCGCATACAGCCGAATCCCAGCAGCGATGGAGAAATACCCAGCTTTTCCATACATCTTTTTTCCATAGCAATTCTCCTTTTCATGAAGTTTATTCGTTACAGTTCAGCCTTCTGCTGTCCCGCCCCATTTGCAGTGGGTTCCCGAAATTCACGAGCGCCAGACTGCGGGGGACGCAGCCTGTGCGTATGTATTTGTGACACCTGACAGCAAAGTCGGAAAGCCGGACTGTTACGTTTGTTCCCGCAGACAGTGAACCATGTCCATTTTGCGGCTCTGTGTGCCAGCGGCACGCATTTAGCGCAGGCCGAAGCAGAACGCGGACCGCGGTACGCCAATGCCAGTACACATGACCAGCGCCCGCCAAAGCGGATCATAGATCTGTCCGTCCTGAGCTGTTACGGTTTTATTATAAACCCGGAAAAATTCCAGCACAAGCCATATATAAGAAAGAATCTTTCGTTGCAGGATTCTCCGCCTGCGGCGGGCCGCATAAGAGGCATCTTCCGCTCCGCCGCAGTGCGGTCTCCGTTCCACTTCAGTGAGCGCCTAACAGATGTCCGCCGGACATCCTGCGCCCCGCAGAGCGTTTTTATCATAAAAATAACGGGCCGCTTCGCCCGTTATTCCTCCGTATCTTCTGCAGCGTCCCAGGGGGCACTGTACTGTCAGCCTCCCAGAGAAAACATCCGCATAATAATGTTCATCAGATAATTCCGGTCATACAGCCAGTTCAGGACAGGATCTCCATGGATCTGATCCATCAGGATCCCCCCCACCGCAGTATCATACAACAGAGTTATTACCAGAAAAATAATCCACAGCCACAGCAATCCCTGAACCGCCCCCAAAACAGCCCCTCCCAGACGGTTGATGCCACTGATCACAGGGAGCTCCGTGAGCAGGTCCACCGCATACAGGATCAGACGTATCAGTACGATGGCAATGACAAATGATATGATAAACGCAATACCGTTTACGATCCCGTAGGCAATATATCCGGAAAGATACTCGGCAAAACTCTCTGCCGCCAATGTCTGATACCCTTCCAGTGTATTATTTTCGATCAGCATATCCTTCATTCCGTCAGGCAGTGGAAGTTCCCGGATAAATTCCTCCTGAGCTCCGGTATCCTCCTGCCCTTCCGGCGCCTCTTCCCACAGCCCTTCCGCCAGCAGGCTTTCCGTTTTTCCCTGGATCTGTTCCTGCCAGTTGGTTTTCTGGCGGATAAAATCGCTGACATAAGGGTTCAGCCAGGAAACCGCCACGATCACCAGGATAAAAAATACCATGGAGACCGCCGTACGCACCAATCCCCTGCGTGCTCCCTGGATCACAAACAGGGCGAATAAAACAAGTAATATCCAAAACAGCCAGCTCATGCTTCACCTCTTTCGTCTCTGTACCTGGGGTCTACGCCAGTTTTATAGTCTGGATTCCATTTTCCATGATCACCATATAGCGGTTGCCGCCAACCTTAAAAATATTCTGGATATTTCCTTCCGTCAGACTGCCTTCATAACGGCACACCCCGTACATGGTATATACGGAAAATTCATTGCTGTTATACATAAGGATCTGATCCCCGCTGATCTGGATCTTATCAAATGCAAAATCAAATGTCTGGGAAAATTTCAGACTGCCTCCCGATGTATATACATCCATCCGGTAGGCATCCTCTCCATCCGTATTCCGGAATACCAGGCCGATATACTGTTCATTAAAGAAACTGCTGACAATCTCCTCCTCCGTTTCCACCGTCCGGTCTTCTTCCGGGATTTGTTTTCCTTCATACAGCACAAAACCATCGTCCCTGAACGCCACTGCCCGGGAGGTGTCAAAATAGCTTACTCTGGGAGTGATCACATCCGTATACGTATAGCCGCTGACCATATTATCCATCTGATTCTGACCTGTATTGCCAAAGTTGTAAAATGCCACATAGCTGGCAGGCTGGTTGTCGCTGACCGTAAGGTAGGAAACAATAAGCAGCAGACCATCCTGAGACACATCCAGATCCACCGGATAGCCTGGACTGTCGATCCTGGTCTTGCCCGTAGCAATCTCGCTCCCGTCAGACTCATAAAAATTGATCCAGGTGGTCTCCCCGTCTTCCAGGATCGCAGCCACCACACCCTGACTGGCTGTCCTGGCCTTTAAGATCGGAAGGCTGGTCTCAATAGTTCCCTGTTTTCCCTGGCTGTTATAAACTGCCATAGTCCTTCCGCCCTTGTCATAAACAACGCAGGAGTCCTGGCAGATATCCGCCACCGGGTTCTGCATCTCCTGCGGATCATCCCACATCACCTCGCCGTCCGCCCTGAGCAGAGCCACATCGTCACTGCTGTACTTCAGCACATAATCTCCGAAATTCGTATACTGGGTGGACATGGTATCATCCCGGTCACTGGATGACACTACTCTGTAGGAACCATAGCGCCAGTTCCTGGCCGTAAGAACACCAGTCACCACAAGAGCAGCAATCACAGCCGCACCGATTCCCAGGCGTATCAGCATCCTCTGTTTCTTTTTAGCGAGACGCTCCTTATATTCCATCACACTGTTTACAGGCGCCTCTTCCTGATCACGGCGAAACGGCAGTATCCCCCCCGCTTTCTCTCTCAGCTTTTCCGCCGTAGCTTTTATCCTCTGTCTTATATCCATATATTCCCCTTATTCGCGACAGTTCAGCCTGAGGCTTCACTGTCCGGTTATATGCACACAAACAAACTGCACTTCTCACAGTTCGGCTCCTTCTGGCGATATTACGCCATTCGCTCCGCTTATGACGATGGCACCCCTGGCCACTTTGCTTCGCTCCGGGCCGGTATAATATCTGGCGATATTACGCCATTCGCTCCGCTTATGACGATGGCTCCCTTGACCACTCCGCTTCGCTCCGGGCCGGTATAATATCTGGCGATATTACGCCATTCGCTCCGCTTATGACGATGGCACCCCTGGCCACTCCGCTTCGCTCCGGGCCGGTATAATATCTGGCGATATTATACCATACTCTACTCCGGGAGTAAAATTTTTTGTCCGGCGTATATGATATCCTCCGGAGAAATTCCGTTCAGTCTGCACACCTCGTCTATACGGGACACCGTGCCGTACTGCTTTTCACAGATACTGCTGAGTGTATCTCCTCTGCGGATGGTATATTGGCGTACACCGGAAGATATTCCCGCAGTCTCAGAGGCATCCGTCTCTCCCCCGTTGCCGCTCTGGGAACTCCGGGATGCGCTGTCTGTGCTGTTCTGGCTTCCCATCAGGCTGCCTGAACTATTTCCATTCTGGCTGTCAGCACTGCTTCCGCTCTGACTTCCAGTGATACTTCTGCTCTGGTTTGCCGATCCATTTCCATCGGCGCTTTCCGATTTCCCATCCCCGGCGTTTTCCTGTTCTCCTGTGGTTTCCGCGGCAGCGGCATTCTCCCCATTATTCCCTGTTACGCTGCTTTCATCCGCTGTCCCTGTGCCGCTTCCAGCTGTCTCTTCGTCCGTTTCCTCCCCATCCCGGGCCTGTCCGGTATCTTCCTGGCTGTCTGTCTGCGCGCCTGTCTCCATGGATTCCGGCGTAATCAGTGCCTGCCCGTCACCGGTATCCTGCCCCGCCGAATCTGTTCCGGCAGACTGTACAGATTCCTCCTGCCCATCTGTCTCAGCAGAGGAAGACGCTCCTGCCTGGTCATCAGCTTTGGCGGACTGGATTCCATCTTCTGATCCGCCCTCCTGACCGGATTGTTTTTCTCCGGAACTCCCCTCCATCAGCGTTCCCATGGTATCCTGCATCCCCTGGTAACTGTTGAAGAAGGTTATTCCCACAGCCAGCACTGCGGCAGCCGCGCAGGCCCCTGCGATCCAGGCGGTCCGCTTCCTTCCAGGAAGAACTTCATCCTGCTCTTTCTCTTTTTTCTCCTTTACAGCTCTCCGGAAGTCCACCACTGCCCGGTCAGGAACCTTCTCCGTTTCTTCAATGGACTTGTTCTGGCTCATCTCGATCATATAGGCCTGCATGGCTTCATTTTTCTCGTAGTAAATATAATACCCGGGCTGACGGACCAGATGGCCTCCTTCGTACAGGAAAAACGCCTCCTCCCTCTCTCCGGGCTCCATGATAAACAGCACTTTGTCGTTTCCCGCAAAATGATTCAGATGGGTTTTCAATATTCCTTCACTGATCTGCATATTGAATCCCGGAAGGCTGGCAAACCATCCCACAATCTCCTGATCGGGAAAATATTTTTTATTATCCTCGTAAATCTGTCCCCAGACCTTGTCTGAAAATACGATATGATCCGGTGACACTTCCATATCCGTTATCTGAAGGGCACTGCGGATAAACAGGTAGGCACAGCCCTCCGACCAGTTGTACTGTCCCAGCAGAATGGCTGCCTTCCCTCCCTCCTGGGGATTCCTGGAAATTTTTCTCAGAAAGGTATATGCATAGTCCTCTATGTAGATTCTCTGGTGTCCTCTGATCTCCCCGATTTGTCTGATGTTATTGGGTACCCGGAAAAATGTCTCATTTCCTCCGGCTTTTTTCTGCTCCTCTTTATAGATGATCTCTATCATATCCTTCACCCCTTTTGGGCTACAGCATATCATAAGATTCCTGCGGATTTTATCGGATTTAGCCAGAGAGATCCCATTTTTTACCGACATTTTCTGACGCGGCGCGCTTCCCGGCCATTGGATTTTCCGCAGCAGTTCAGCTTTCGGCTTCGCTGTCACGATTCCATGCGCACATCAGTCCTGCGGGACAGCGGAAGGCTGAACTGTTACGTTTTTACTTACTCATTTTTCCATATTTTCCTGAATATTGTATATGGTAGCCGGGTAAACTGGTAGGGAAAGCAATGGGAAAGGATGATCTTGGATGACACAAAAACATTCCACTTTTTATATCAACGAACGGAGAGCTTCTGCCAGCGCCGAGCTGTCCCACCTGCTGAAAAAATGCGTCTCCAGGGCGGACCGGGTCTGGGAGGAAATTGTCTTTCTCTGCATCGGCAGTGACCGGATCACCGGAGACAGCCTCGGACCGCTGGTGGGACATCAACTGTCGAAATATCACTGGAGCCACATCCGGATCTACGGTACGCTGGACTACCCGGTACACGCCCTGAATCTGGAGGCAACTCTGGCCCGCATCAAAGTGCGCCATCCATCGGCCCTTCTGATCGCTGTGGACGCATCCCTGGGCGCAAAAAAACACGTAGGCTTTATCAGTGTGGGAAACGGTTCCATCTGCCCGGGAGCCGGAGTTAAAAAAATCCTTCCCGCTGTCGGAGATATCTTTATCACCGGAATCCTCAACGCTTCCGGAACCTTTGAGCATTTTCTGCTGCAGACCACCCGGCTTTCCCAGGTGGTTCAGATGGCGGACACCATCACGGAAGGTATCGCCCAAACCTTCGCACAGCCCTGCGAGAAGCGCAGGCTTCTTCCTGATTCATGGTCCCAGTCAGCGGAGGATCATCTTCTCCCCGATACCCATGACCTTCCGGCCAGCGGACGCCGGCGCATCTGCGCAAAGGATTCCGGCCTGGCAGCCCTGTCCATTGAATCCAGATCCGGAACCAGCTCCTGAAGCCGCCGAAAGCCGGGGGATTTTTCCACTGCCCGTCTGATCAGGCGGGCCAATGGTCTGACAAAACGTCTTTTCTCCCAGAGACGTGAATAATATTCCGCGATTTCCATAGTCCCGCAGTATTTATCCGTCAGGCAGATCACATATGTTTCCGGATATCTGGGCGGAAATACGGACAGGGGCCACATATGCTTGGTGATCACTTCTTTTTCCACCGGATTCAGCCGAAAATATTTTCTGGCATTGCGGTAGGCAGCTGCCGGATGGGTGATAGCATGCAGACGGTCCCCAGTCCTCCTGCTGTGATGCCGCCAGTCATACAGAAAAAGGTCATGGAGCATGCCTCCTCTGGCCGCAGAGCGGGCATCCAGCCCCAGGCGGCGGCAGATACAGTAATTCTGATATGCCACATTCAGACAGTGGACATAACAGTCCGTTCCGCAGTGCTGGTCAAACCGCTTCATCTGCAATACCACCGGATGACATACAATATCGCTGATACAGTCATAAAATTCCCTGTTTCTCCTGTCCCCGGCATAACGTCTCCGCCGGATATCCGCCGGAGAAATTCCTGGCTTTGGTACTGGCAAACGCATACACCTCTTACCGCCTTTCTGATTTTCTGCTTTTCATTATAATAGAAGTATCCCCAGAATGTAAATAATTATGTTTTTGATTCCGGATCGTACGCCGAAAAGAAAAACGGGCATACCTCCCGGTATCCCCGCTCTTCCTTCTGCAGTTTTTCGCAGCAGTGCAGCCTTCCGGCTTCACTGTCACGTCTTTTACTATTTCACGTAAGCTCTTACCTTTTCATAAATGCCCTGTCCGTCCAGACCATACTTCTCCAGAAGCTTTACCGCGGGACCGGACTCCCCGAACACATCATTGATGCCGATCTTCAGCACCGGTGTGGGAGCTTTTTCACACAGCACATCGCACACTGCGCTTCCCAGCCCTCCGATCACGGAATGTTCCTCCACGGTAACCACCTTCCCGGTCTCTTTTGCCGCTGCCACCACCAGTTCTTCGTCCAGAGGCTTGATGGTATGGATGTTGATCACCTTTGCGTCAATGCCTTCTTCAGCCAGCTTCTCAGCCGCCTCCAGAGAGGCTGCCACGCACAGCCCTGTGGCAATGATCGTCACGTCTTTTCCCTCTCTCAGCACCACGCCTTTTCCCAGCTCAAACCGGTAATCAGGACGGTCATTGATCACCGGGACTGCCAGACGGCCAAACCGCATGTACACCGGTCCTTTCATCTCATAAGCAGCTTTCACCGCTGCTCTGGCTTCCACATCATCGGAGGGACAGATCACTGTCATGCCCGGGATGGTCCTCATCAGAGCTATATCCTCGTTGCACTGGTGGGTGGCTCCATCCTCTCCTACAGAAATCCCCGCATGGGTGGCGCCAATCTTTACATTCAGATGAGGATATCCAATGGAGTTTCTTACCTGCTCAAAGGCTCTCCCCGCAGCGAACATGGCAAAAGAGCTGGCAAACGGCACCTTGCCCGCTGCCGCCAGTCCGGCAGCCACACCCATCATATTTCCTTCTGCGATCCCGCAGTCAATGAAGCGGTCCGGATATGCCTTCTTAAACATGCCTGTCTTCGTTGCCGCTGCCAGGTCGGCATCCAGCACCACAATGTCCGGATGCTCTGCCCCCAGTTCCACCAGAGCATTTCCATAGCTCTCCCTTGTTGCGATCTTCTTTACATCTGACATAATGCCTCACCTGCCTTTCTCAGATCCTCCATAGCGGTTTCATACTGCTCATCATTGGGAGCTGTACCGTGCCAGGATACCTGGTTCTCCATAAAGGACACGCCTTTTCCCTTTACCGTCTTTGCGATAATGGCTGTGGGCATTCCCTTGGTCTGTCTGGCCTCGGCAAAAGCCGCGGCAATCTGATCAAAATCATTTCCATCAATGCTGATCACATGGAAATTGAATGCTTCAAACTTTTTATCTATGGGATAAGGAGAGTTCACCTCCCGGATACTTCCATCGATCTGCAGGTCGTTATTGTCCACGATCACCACCAGGTTGTCCAGCTTCCGGAAACCAGCCAGCATGGAAGCCTCCCAAACCTGTCCCTCCTGGATCTCTCCGTCGCCCAGCAGTGTATAAACCCTGTAATCCGCGCCGTCCATCTTTCCCGCAATGGCCATTCCCACAGCCGCGGAAATTCCCTGACCCAGAGAACCGCTGGACATATCCACACCCGGAATGTGTTTCATATCCGGATGTCCCTGCAGATAAGAACCCAGATGACGCAGTGTTGTCAGATCCTCTCTGGGAAAATATCCCCTTTCCGCCAGCGCAGCATACAGCCCCGGAGCAGTATGCCCCTTGGAAAGCACAAAGCGGTCTCTTCCCTCCATATCCGGATTCTGAGGATCAATATTCATCTCCTCAAAATACAGGTATGTAAATATATCTGCAGCAGACAAAGAACCTCCGGGATGTCCAGCCTTTGCGGCATGAACGGATTCGATGATTCCCTTGCGGACTTCATTGGCCAGTTTCTGAAGTTCCAGTTTCTCCATTCTGATCTCCTTTCCTATCCTAACTTCACATCTTTGTTTGCTTTCCGTCTCAGTATTTCCAGCAAACGGTAATAGTATGCCATAATTTTTTTCGGGATGCAATATATATTCCAATTTACTCCCCGAACACCGCCCGATAATCTGCCTGGAATTTCTCAATTCCCGCATCCGTCAGAGGATGGCGGATCATGGCCTCCAGCACTTTGTAGGGCACTGTTGCAATATGAGCTCCTGCCAGAGCGCACTGGGTCACATGCATGGGATGCCGCACACTGGCTGCAATGATCTGGGTCTCGATACCTGCCACATCAAAAATTTCCGCAATTTCTCTCACCAGCTCCACACCATCTGTGGAAATATCATCCAGTCTTCCCAGGAAAGGCGACACGTAAGTGGCGCCCGCTCTGGCAGCCAGAAGTGCCTGGTTTGCGGTAAATATCAGGGTTACATTGGTTTTGATCCCCTCTGACGTCAGTGTCCTGCAGGCCTTCAGACCTTCTCCTGTCATTGGAATCTTCACCACCATGTTAGGATGGATGGCCGCGATTTCCCGTCCTTCCGCGATCATTCCCTCCGCATCCACGGTAGTGGCCTTCACCTCTCCGCTGATGGGTCCGTCCACAATGGAAGCGATCTCCCTGATCACCTGGCCAAAATCTCGTCCCTCTTTGGCGATCAGGGACGGATTTGTGGTTACGCCGCAGATGATCCCCATATCATTGGCTTTCCGGATATCCTCTACCTTGGCTGTGTCAATAAAAAATTTCATGCGTTCCCCTTTCCGGCGCTTCCTGCGCCCTGCTTATTTTATCACAACTGTCCGGTTCCGGCTCTGCCGTTCCCAGACCGGTGTACTGGCACCAGCTTTTTCGGGCTAATGGCAAGGATTTCAAATCCCCCTCTGCAGGCAGCGGGCAGGTCATTAGCCGGACGATGGCCGATCCGTACACTGATTCTAATGCCAGTATAACATGATTTCTTTCCGGGTCAACCGGAGGAATTTATTATTAACACATTTTATAATTAATAATTTTAATTTTATTAATCTTTATCATTCCCATACTCTTTATATTTTCATAATATTTCTTTGCTTTTCCACTGTTTTCATCGCCCTCACCGATATCTTTCCGGAGAATTATTACTAATATTTTCTTCGATTTTGTTTATTTTTGCGGCAGTTCCATCTCTCGGATTTCGTATCATGATTATTTCCGCGGACAGCGCCAGCAGCGGGGTATCTGACCATATTCGGTCTGCCCAGGCAGGCTTGCGGTACTATTTTTTTCTCTTCCTGTCATCCGGGGCGTAACCGGTGCTTCCTCTGACGATCAGCCGCGGTTCATATTCGATATGGAAAATACTGGTGGGTTCATCCCCTTTTCTGTACGTCCGCTGCGACTCGATCTTCCGCACAATAATATCACAGGCATCCCGTCCTTTCTGAGGGACAAAATGCTCCACCGTAGTGAGCCCGATGGTATGAAAACCGGAAAAGATGGTATTGTCGCACCCCACCACTGACACATCTGCCGGGATCCGGTATTTTCTCTCCAGCAGCACATCCATGGCTCCAAAAGCCACCATATCATTCAGGGCCGCGATCGCAGTAAAAGGCTGTTTTTCCTTCAGAAGCTGTTCTGTCAGTTCCCGTCCCATCCGGTACTCGGAATCTATGCTGGGAATCACCGTATCCCGTGAGGGCTCACAGGCTTTTACCTTTACCCGTTCCCGAAGCCCTGCCTTTTCAAATTCCATGAGAAAACCCTCCACCCGTTTCTGTCGCTGATGCTGGCGCAGGGTCAGCGGCGGAGAAATAAACGCCACATCCCGGTGTCCCAGCTCCAGCAGATGGCGCGCCATCAGGATACCCGGCTTCCGGTTATTAATGGCCACCGCGTCAATCTCAAATTCATCGTCCCGGTTGCTGATCACCACCACAGGAATCTCCCCGGACAGCTCCTCCACCTCTTTCCCAAAGCTGGGATTGCAGGCGTAGATGATACCCATCGGGCTGACCTCCCGCATCATGCGGAGATACTGTTCCTCTGTCTTCAGATCCCTCTGGGTGTTGCACACAAATACACCGTAACCCGCTTCCTTGGCCTTGGCTTCAATCCCCTGAAGCAGCATGACATAATAGGGATTGGTAAGTGTAGGACAAAAAACCACCAGAAGCTTTCTGGAACGGGAAACCCTGCGGGGCCGCTGTCCCGGAACCTGATAGCCCAGAGATCTGGCAGCCTCTTCCACCCGGCGGACCGTGGCCTGGGAAAAGGTGACGTTGTATTTCTTATTGAGGATCATGGATACCGCAGCCTGGGAAACGCCTGCGGCACGGGCCACATCCGTGGATGTTACTTTCTTTCTGGGCATGGAACTCTCCTTGGATTTACAAAATGTATGCCGGTGTCTGTTTCTGTATTTTATTATATATGAAAGGAATGGGGAAATACAAGACCTGCGGTTTCCAAACAGCCGTTCAGCCATTTCAGAATATCTTAAGAGTTGTTTGGGCCGGACCCTGATCCTGGGCGCGGCACTTACTGCAGGAATCGAGCTCAGTCAGATATTTACCCTTCGCTCTGGCGGCCATTATGACATTTTTCAGTTAGCGGCTGTCCGGAAGCAGTACGGTCTGAACGGAATATTTCAGGAGGCGGATCATATCCGCCTCCTGCCTTCTGTCTCACACTGTTCTACTCCATTTCTCCTATCTTTCCGTATCCATCCTTCATATCAAAGGAACTGATGCCTCCCTGGGTAACCACATACAGCGCATCCGCGATATACAGTCCCCGGGCATCCGAGGTGGAATATCCCATCTCCTCCAGGGGAAGTCCCGTCTGCAGCTCCTGAACAAAGCCTGCCTCACTGTCATAGGAGAATACCAGATAATCCGCGGTGCTGTTTCCGTAATCGTCATAAGTTTCCGCCGCGAATCCGATCACATTCTTTCCGGCGTCCACCAGAAATCCCTTATACTCGTTCAGCGCCGGACAGAAATCGATTCCTTTTATCACCAGCTTCTCCAGTTCCGTAATACTGCCGGGATCTGAAATATCAAACATGGAAAGCTTCAGCCCGATCTGTTCCCCCGTCTCGGCATCGGTCTCCCAGCCGATTCCCAGAAGCTTATCCTCCCCGTAAAAGTGCAGATAATCAGAAAATCCTGTCACCTTCAGCTCCCCGATGATCTCCGGATTCTCCGGGTCTGAAAAATCCACGGTAAACAGCGGATCCACATTCCGGTAGGTGACAAAATATCCGATATCCCCCATAAAGCGGGCAGAATATATGGTCTCTCCCGGCGCGATCCCCTCGATCCTGCCTGTGATGTTCATATCCTCATCCAGCACATAGACGTAATTGTTCTGCTGGCTGCCATCCCAGCCTGACAGAAGGATCCGAAGATAGCCGTCCTGCTCGTTCAGCGCGTATTCATCGGTCAGCTCTCCCTGCAGAGTGGCTCCCGCCACTGCCTGGAATTCTCCGTTTTCATAGGAAAAGCGGACGATATCCGTGCGGGTCTCTCCGCCGCTGCTCCAGTTCACGTTCCGCAGGTATATGCTTCCGTCTGTCACCGAAACGTTCTGCCCGCTGTCGATCACTGCTTTCTGATCCAGGATCTCATCCGGAGACTCCAGATCCACCGAAGTCATCAGAAGATATTCCTGCTGCCAGTAATCCCCCAGCCCTGCTGAGGGCACATAGATATCCTCCTCCGGGATCAGACGGTCACCGTCCGTACAGGGGAGGAATCCGCTCTCCTCATCGGCGCTGAATACCTGAGCGGCCGGTACGGCATATGCGCTGAACAGATACAGATAGTCTCCCACCTTCCGGGAGGTATAGTACCGGCCGTCCTGCCGGGTCCTGCCGATATGCCTGGGATTCCCGATATCCGAAATATCATACGTATCCGCCACGGCCCCTGTGTAGTTTTCCATATAGTAGACATCCTCCGACTCCTGCTCCAGACTGCTGCTGGAGATATTCCCCGCAAGGACCAGACGGTCACCGTCCACGTACATTTCCTGATAGCTGACCTCCTGGCTGTCATCCTCCGGACGGATACTCCCCGCTTCCGTGATCTCGCCCTGGTCTGTACGGTAAATCTCCACATTTCTGCCGGATTTCAGGACGAAAATGTATGTGCCGTCTGTCTTCACCACATCCCCTTCGTCCACGCCCTCCACCAGCGTATTTGTCTGAGAATATCCCCCGGCCCCAGCGGAGACCGCTGCTTCTGACGCAGTATCCGCGCTGATATCGGAAGCCGCAGAGCTCTCCACAGAACCGGCGCTTTCTTCCGCACTTTCCTCCGTGTCGTTCCATACAGGACCGGTTCCCGTATCGTACTCCCACTTTTCTCCGGCTTCCCGGAACATTTCCTCGATCTCCTCATAGCTGGCAGTGCGGAAATAAGTTCCGATCTCTTTTGCCCCCGTCTCCCCGCCGCTTTCTATCACCGCCGCCAGCAGAAGTATCACCGCTGCCGCCGCTGCGGCCCGGGCAGGCAGGCTTTTATACCACACCTTCCGTCTCTTCTCCCTGTCTTCCACCTGTACAGTCGGATTCTGCTTATCGTCCGATTCCTCCTTCTGCAGGCGCTTCTCTATTGCCTCCGGTTCCAGGCTCTCCGGCAGCCGGATATCTTCTGATGTCTGTCTGAGGTATTTTTTCCACTCATCTCTGTTCATCCTCGCACCTCCTACTCCTGCAGCCACTGTTCCATCTTCTTTAGGGCCCTGCTCTCCTTGGAGCGAATGGTACCGTCGCTCTTATGGAGAATCCGCCCAATCTCTCTGCTGGTATACCCGGCGAACACATGCATGGAAATGATCAGTCTCTCCTCCTGACTCAGTCTGGCAAATACGTGACGCACATGACAGTTTTCTTCCATGGGCGTATGTGTACCGCTCAGGTCATCCGGAAGCTCCACTGTTTTATTTACGTATTCCTTCAGCTTCCTCCGGCACTTGTTGGAAAGAATCCGGAAGATCCACCCCCGGAATGCCTCAAGATCCCGCAGCTTCCCGAATCCCGCGAAAGCGTCTGCCACCGTATCTCCCACAGCGTCCTCCGCGTCCTGCTGATTTTTCAGCGTATAGAGCGCAAAGCGGTACAGATCCCGGCTGCACTGCTGATAAAGAGTCAGAAAAGTCTCTTTGTCTCTGTTCCCATCCATATCTCCACCTCCCCGAAATGCATTTCATCCATACAGTGTCCGTTTTCAACGGAACTGTTGCAGAAAGATAAGAAATCTTTTCTTCATAGTAGCATGGAATACAGGGAGTGCCAACGATATTCCATTGCCTTTGACTTACTCAGAGGTTCGTCTCCATACATCTTTTCGATACCTCCACAGAAAAATGACCGTACTCAAAAACCAGGTGACCGGATAGGCGATGAGCACCACCCGCAGATCCCTCTTCCAGGCCAGTCCTCCACTGACCAGCAGAATACGCGCCAGACACCAGCAGCCCAGATAGACGGCCATGGAGGTCTTCGTCCTCCCCATTCCCCGGAGGATTCCTCCGATACAGTTGGAAACTCCCAGAAAAGTCAAATACCCCGCAGCAGAGCTGCGGGGTATTTGACCCTCGCGGCAGTCGCCAAATGGACATGCAAGCATGTCCGCTTGGCTCGTTGCTCGCGGGAATAAAAAACGGCGTGGATATATGCGCTTTCAGAATCCCATATGCCGCCACCTCCGGATCCTGGTTGAAAATCCTCACAAAATATGGAGCAAAGATATACAGGATAACACTGATCACCAGAGATATGGCCGCGCAGCAGCAAATCCCGAATACCGTTCCCTTCCGGATCCTTTCCGGGTTTTGCGCGCCTTTATTCTGCCCCGTAAATGTACTGAGAGCCATGGTAAAGCTCAGGATCGGCAGCAGGCCGAACCCCTCCAGCTTCGACCACACGCCGCAGCCGGCTATGGCTTTCGTCCCGAAAAGATTGATCCCCGACTGCACCGCCACGTTTGACAGGGCGATCATGCCGTTCTGAAGACTGGACGGAACTCCCAGATGAAGGATCTGCCGGCAGGACTCTCCGTGCCACCCGGGACCACGGAGGTCAAATCCGTATTCCTTCTGTCTGCGGTACAGACGCAGCATACACAAAAAAGCGCTGATCCCCGGGAATGCTCTTTTTCTTTTTTGGCAGATAAATAGGGTAGAGGGAGAATAAAATCTCGCCCCTCCCGTTGAACCGTACGTACGGGTCTCGTATACGGCTCTACAACTTATATTCCAACTTTTACTAAGTAATAGGATAAAGGATTGAGCAGTCCAGCTCCGTCTTTTATCCTGTTTTCAAGTAAATCTTTACTGATTATGAAATTCACTACGTTCATTCCACTTCTTCTGTACCACCCTAGCCTTGAATTTGCGACTTTATAGATTTCTTCACGGCTAAAACCATTATGATTCTTCCAGTTTAAGTAACTCAGATTCCTGTAGATTGTTTTCGGCTTCTTCCACTGTTTCATGACGATCACTCTTATCTTGTGCCGCAGCCATTCCCCAAACTTCTCCATATACTCTTTCATCAGCCCAATCCGAAAGTAATTAATCCATCCTCTCACCATTTCATTCACGCGTTTGATTGTAACCGCCAGAGGTCTTGCGACTGCTCTGCCTCTTTTCAGATATTCACTCAGTTTCTTTTTGAGTTTCTTTTTCTTTTCCGTAGTGGGTTTTACTTTCCATTCTCCACCATCCTTCAGAAATGTGAATCCCAGATATTTACTCCGTGTCGGTCTGACAACTTTCGTTTTGGTTGCATTTACTTTCAGGAATAGTTTCCTTTCCAACCAGTTACTTATGGATTTCATCACCCGGTTGGCTGCCATTTCACTTTTTGTAAATATCAGCACATCGTCTGCATACCTCGTAAACCGGAGCCCTCTGTATTCCAGTTCTTTGTCCAGCTTATCAAGATACACATTTGAACATACGACGGAAAGCGGACCCCCTTGTGGCACACCCGTGATTGTCGCTTTCTCCAACCCGTTTTCCATTACTCCTGCTTTCAGATATTTCCGAATCAGATTTAATGTGGTACTGTCATTTACTTGTTCCCTTAGTATCTGAATTAATTTGTCGTGATTTACCTTATCGAAAAACTGTTCTATATCTATATCCACTACCCATTCATACCCTTCATTCAAGTATTCCAGTGCCTGCCTGATAGCGTCGTGGCAACTTCTTCCCGGTCTGAACCCGTAGCTGTAGTCACTGAATATTTCCTCATAAAGCTCTGTTCAGGTTTTCTTTTGATAAAATCACTTCAATCAATTCCATCGCTGTTACTCCTCTGACCTATCTCAAGATTCATACATAACGCCCCTCTAAGTATAGACAGTATTCCTCGGTTACGTTCCTGCTTTTCCTGCCCACCCGATTCCTGGCCCATGTATTATTTTAAACATAGCGATTCGTACTATAAATCGTTTCTGTCCTTCAGCTACATCCCACCGGGGCTTCGCCTACTATGACATCATCTGACTCCCTCTCCAAACCTTTTTCGACCATACCTCCCGGTATGTGAGTAGGGTCTCCCGAGGTAAGACACCAATCTTTCGTTCCACAACCTCTTGATTTACAACTTCGGTTTACGTTTACCATTCGGGCTTCAGTTTGAATTGCAACTTTACCCACCTAATCGCCTGATCAAGTTTCTGTTCGTAGGCTCAAGAACTTTGCTACACCACTTCCTCCACCCATGCCATTACTGACACCGGCTTGTGGTTCACTACACTTGGCGGTAAATACCCGTGACTGGACTTTCACCAGTAAGATTAGTGCCATGCTCGGCACACAATATCAGGGGCTGCCGGTATCCGGTCCGCCTGTCCGTTGAATAACGTTGCAATCATGCGTTCCTTTTTGCTCATCTCCGCCATATAGTGTCCCCCCTCAGCAGATCGATGTAACCTTCCATTCCATTGCATCAGCATTGCAGGCAATAACTTCCCGTGTTTCACCGGGCAGCAGGTCAAAGTAATTAGTGTCTGCTGATTAAGCCAGTATTATAATAAAGCGCTCTGCTGGAGAGGGGAACAATCTTCATTTCTCCATAAAGGCGCGGAGACTCCTTCTCTGCATCTTGAAAAGATTCGACACGAATACAGATAGCGCAATCGACGAGAGCTGAGTTGCCTCCAGCTTTGTGGTTATAAGCCCCAACCCATAGCTGTGCTTCTCCAAACTGAATTCACGTTCTATTCCAATCCGGTCCGTGTTATCCTGATATTCCTGCTTCTTTTCCTTTCCGCTCTGCTGCTTTCCCGATGGCCGTCCCAGCTTCGCTCCTGACATCCTTATCCCGTATTGTTTACAGAAAGCTCTATTATCACGGGTACCATAGATCTGATCCACCAACAGCCTTTCCGGATAATGTCCGGTCCGTTCGTAATACCGGCCTACTGCCTCCTGCACATACTGGCTCTCGTTGTAAGTCGGGCATAACCACTTTCGTCAATACTTACATCAAGTTTGGCCCCGAATTCCGTTGCTGCTTTCGCCTTCCCGCGGACAATCGGCCGGATCCACGGCTGATGGATACTGACAATCCGATCCGGGACACTGTGAATCTTATGGTCATACATGTACTGTTGTTGCCTGTAAAGTTCCATCATCGTCAGCAGCAAAGGGATTTCCTTTTTCACAGGAGCGTATCCCTCCGACATATAACGGTCCAGATACTCCAGGTCACGACGGACATAGGAAAGCTGCTTTTTGATTGCCTTCCTCGTCTGTTTCCCGGTATGCTTCCGGCATTTTGCATAGGCAAGGTAATCCTTCCGTGCTTTCCTGGCATACCGTCTGGGAAGGGTAAGACCATAAGCTTTACAAAAGCGGGAAACGATACTTTCCAGTTTCTCCCTCGCTTCGTTGAGAAGCGAGATATCCTGTGGATATCGGATATTAGCCGGTGCACAGGTGGCGTCCACGATCAGGGTACTCCGATTTTCCTTTGTCTCAGGTTGGGTCTTATCCGGGGCAGAGGATGGGCCATCCGAAGACGGGCCTGAGGGAGGCGTATGGTTATCATCCTTCTTGCTGTCAAACATATATGCATTTACATCCATGATGGCATCTACGTCCAGGCGCTTTCGGAATAATACCAGCGTGCTTGGATCAAATGGCGTCTCATCCTGGTAACCGGGCAGGCCAATGAAGTATTGCAGATATGGGTTTTCGGTGATCTGCTCTACAAGCTCCCGATCAGAGAATTGGAATTTTTCTGGATAATCAGGGATCCCAGCGCCATGCGCAGCGGCTTTGCGACATTACCCGTATCACTTGGGAACAAATCAGCGTACCTCCGCTCCAATTCATCCCAGGGGATGGAGTCAGCCAGACGAATCCATCTGTTTTCCGGATTCATCTTCAATCCCAGTGGCTGATTGAAATCAAGGAAAGAATACTGGAGTTTATCAACTGGCTTATACATGCTCTATTCGGCTCCTTTTTGTAAGAAATATAGGTATAACCTGCAAGAAAAATCAAGCAGGCACTGAAATACCCTTGCAATTATTTTACCAGAAAACCACTGGGAAAGCAGTAAAATCAAGTGTTTATAGTTAATCAGCAGACACTATTTAAATCTCATATTTTCGTCAAATTAACTAAATTTTACATCCCTTTGACTTTCATCCGTTTTATTTTTTGTGTATTTTCCCGGGATATCGCACGCATGTCTTTTCCCATCAAATCTGAAGCTCTGAAAAAGCTGGCAGTCCAAAATTCGAGCAGCATGACTCCTTACCTATGCAGATTTAAAATTACATGCAAAAAACTGCCCGAAAGACACTGACTTCTTTCGGACAGCCTTTATTCCCGCGGGCAACGAGCCAAGCGGACATGCTTGCATGTCCATTTGGCGGCGCTGTGTGCCGGTGGCACACGTTTAGCGCCGACCGCAGCGAAGCGAAGACCAGATACCCCGCAGCTCTGCTGCGGGGTCTTTGACTCCCCCATACGATTCTTCTTTATTTCAGATTCTCCTCATTCAGACACTTCAGTTCTTCCACCACGAACCTTCCGTCCTTCCGTACCAGCACATCATCAAAGTAAATCTCCCCGCCGCCGTACTCCGGTCTCTGGATCAGCACCAGGTCCCAGTGGACCGCTGAACTGTTTCCGTTATCCGCATCCTCATAGCAGCAGCCCGGTGTAAAGTGGATGGATCCGGAGATTTTTTCATCAAACAGCGTATCCTTCATAGGCGTAAGCACATAGGGATTCACCCCGATGGCGAATTCTCCGGCATAACGGGCACCTTCATCCGTATCAAATACCTGGTTTACCCGATCCGTATCATTGGCTGTGGCCTTCACGATCCTTCCGTTCTGGAATTCCAGCCGGATATTCTCAAAGGTAAATCCATCATAGACCGACGGCGTATTGTACGTGATCACTCCGTTTACCGACTCCTTCACCGGCGCGGTATAGATCTCTCCATCCGGAATATTGGCGTGACCTGCGCAGGGAACTGCGGGGATTCCTTTAATGGAAAAGCTGAGATCCGTTCCCGGTCCCACGATCCGCACCCGGTCTGTCCGGTTCATGTATTCCACCAGTTTTTCCATAGCTTTTCCCATCTTTGCATAATCCAGGGTACACACATCAAAGTAAAAGTCCTCAAAAGCCTCCCTGCTGGTTCCGCAAAGCTGCGCCATGGAGGAGTTGGGATACCGCAGGACCACCCAGCGGGTCCTGGCCACCCTGCGTTCCGTGTGTACCGGGGTATTGTAGTACCTGTTGTACATGGCCATATTTTCTGCCGGAACATCGGCCAGTTCCGATGCATTGTCCGCTCCCCGGATCCCAATGTAGCAGTCCATCTGATCCATTTCCAGGGAGTCTGCCTGCGCCATCAGCTCCAACTGTTCTTTCGATGCGTGCAGCAGGACTTCCCGCTGCAGCCGGGGCTCTGTATAGTGGACGAAAGGAATTCCTTCCGCCTCATACACCTCTTTCACCAGCTGCCTGGCCAGATCTTCTGTGGTCTGGCCAGTATAATGAATGTAAACCTTATCTCCCTTTTTCACCTCTACCGAATACCGCACCAGATTTCTGGCCAGCTTCTTCAATCTCTCATCCATTATGGTCACTCTCCTTTTCAGTTCAGGCTTCTGCTGTCCCTACTCTCCTTTACTTGGTTCTCCCATCTCTTCCATATAGGTAACAAATACATTGCCGGCAGCTTCAAACAGCGCCGTACTGTCGTTCATCCCGTAATATCCCTGCTCCTGTCTGTCAGGATAATATAAGATCGTATTCAGACTGTCGTAGCCCACGATCACCACCGTCTCTGTGTCGGAAGTCCTGGCGATCACCGGATATCCCTTGCCTACCATATACAGCACACTCTCCAGGGGACAGCCGGTCAGGTTCAGCACCTGATACCCGTCTCCCAGCGCCTGGGAAAGGGCATTTTCATCCAAAGTGCCTCCAAGAACAGCCTCCGGAATTTCCTCTGTGTTCAGAAGCTGCCGGTCGGGCTGATTTCCCCGCTCCCACACATACTGCTGCTGACGGTTCAGCACCACGCCCATCTCTTCACTTGCCCGGCTGACTGCTTCACTCACGCTCATCCAGGTGCTGTCCAGTCCGCCTTTGGCATACACATAGTATATCTCTTCTTCCTGTCTGGTAATCTCCAGATCCAGCCGGGGCGCGCTCTGATCCAGAAGACTGGATGTGAGGTAAAGGACGTCCTTGTTGCTCAATGAGCGGTCAAAGTCCAGTCCGATCTGAGTAGCCTTTCTGTCCGTGGTGATCAGACGGATACTGACAGTCTCTTCACTTTTCTGAAGATTATTCATGATATGATCACTGTTGACAGACACATACGCGCCATTCTCCCACTGTACCCGCTGAAGCTCGATCAGTCCTTCCTGCAGGACCGCCCCTGACACCCAGATATTATCTTCATGATATTCCTTGATCACTTCCCCATCGAAATTCTGGATCCTCACCGTATTCATGGCAAATACGGTATTTCCGGCAGAATCCGTGACGATATCGGCGTCGTTGGCGATTCCATAGATAAAGTCCTCATTGATAAATCCCAGAGCCTTCACTTTCTGTCCCTGTCCCGCCTGGATGGTATACTGGGTTCCGTCCTCCAGGCTGAGCACTGTAATGCTGGTGGATCCGTTCACCAGCATCTCGTTCATCCACGCAATGCTGGCCTGAGATCTGGAAATCGCACAGCAGTCCTGCTGCAGATCCTCCTGGATAACGGAATAGCTTTTGTTGGCGATATCTATCTCGTAAAGATCATCCTCCAGCAGCAGATACAGTATATCCTCTCGGGACACATAGGACAGGCGTTCCATATCGCTTTTCAGATATTCGTAGGAGGTATTCACCGGAATAAACAGTTCCTCAGATACCAGGTTCTGCTCAGCTCCGTAATGGTACACCGCAACACCCACCTGGCCTTCGTGGATATCCTTGTTCATATATCCGTAAACCACAAAATCAATATCTCCTGACTCCTCCACCCGAACAATCTTGATGCCGTGCTCCTGGAGCAGCTCTCTGGCATCCAGTTCTCCGTCCCTGAAACTGAAAACTTCTGTAGTCTTGTTGGCGCTGCGATTGTAGGACCACAGCTCCCCTTCCTGGACAAAGGCCACAATATCCGCATTTTGGTTGGACTGATACTGAATGCTCCTGTCCACGATCCCCAGATTGATGCCATTGCTGGTAAGTTCCGTATGTTCCCCGTCAAACATCTCCTGGGCACTCCGCTCAAAGTCCAGCAGCCGTATCCTGGACTGGTCATATCTCATCCGGTAAAAGTCCGTTACATAGTACAGTTCCTCTTCTTCCTCATCATCCACAGCGGACAGCACATATTCCAGCCCGATACTGCAGGTGGTCTCATTGATCTCCTTGATCACCGGCGTACCCGCCAGAGCCACCTCCGGGTTCAGATCCCCCCAGGTCACCATATCAAAACTGGAGTGGATATTCACACTGGTAAATGTACTGTTGGTCTCCGTCTCATCCGGCTCCAGATAGGCAGCCAGGTCAGAAGCCGTCTCCGGAGTAGTACATTTTACATAGAAATCCTTTACAAACTCCACATACTCACTGACATTCAGACCTGCCCGCTGCAGCAGCCGGGTATAGTAATAATAGGTCTCCCCATTCTCCAGCTCCACATTGAACCGAAGGGTATACTCCTGATTCATCAGAATGGGATTCTCCACCTTAAAATCCGCCCGCAGATTCTCTCCATCCTTCTCCAGACTGGTGATTTTCCCTTCTTCCACCACCGTACTTCCGTCCGCAGTGGAAACCTGGTACCCCAGCTCCTCCACCTGGCTCTCCATGGGATCCACCACCACCGTCAGCTCTCTTCCGGTGGACAGCGGCGTCAGACTCTCCCTCATGTACTGGGCTTCCATCTCCTGCGCGTAGCCATACATGGGATTGATCAGCGAATCCGCCATCTCAATATACATTACAGGGAGCACAGGCTCCTCCATTTCTCTTGTCTCCTCCATGGTTCCCCGGTTAATAAACAATGCCGTTCCCACCACTGTCCCCACAAACAGCAGCAGGAGTACTCCCGCTTTTATGAACCCCTTCTTCATTTTTCCATGCCTCCCTGAAACAACAGACCCTCCAGCGTAGGATGCAGATGGTACGCATCCAGGCACGCTCTCAGTCTCTCCCCATTTTCTTTCTTTTTCCCCGTATATACCGCCCTGATCAGCAGATTCTTGGGCGTATGCTCCATATCGATAAATTCCAGGATCTGGGTTTCATACCCGGCCATCTCCAGCATCTGAGCACGCAGCCCGTCAGTCATCAGCGCGGCAATCCTCTCCTTCAGCACCCCATAGGCAAATACCGGCTGCATCACGTCGTTGGAAATCTGCCTGTTCAGCTCATGCTGGCAGCATGGCACAGACAGGATCACGGAGGCTCCCCAGCCCACCGCTTTCGCCAGCGCAAAATCCGTGGCCGTGTCGCAGGCATGCAGCGTCACCACCATATCTACCCGGCTCACCCCTTCGTAAGAAGCAATATCTCCCTGACAGAACCGCAGCTTGTCATATCCGTATCTATCAGCCAGTTCCTGGCAGCGGACGATCACATCCTCCTTCAGGTCCAGCCCCACGATCTTCACGTCATACCGCTTCAGCTCCCTGAGATAATAGTACATGGCAAAGGTGAGATAGGACTTTCCGCAGCCGAAGTCCAGGATCGTGATCTCCCGGTCCCTGGGAAGCCTGGGAAGGATATCCTCAATAAATTCCAGAAACCGGTTGATCTGCCGGAACTTGTCATATCTGGCATGCACGATCTTTCCTTCCCTGGTCATCACTCCCAGATCCACCAGGAAATCCACCGGTTTCCCCTCCTCCAGAATATAACGCTTCTTCCTGTTATGGGAAAGCCTGCGCATTCTGGCTTCCTGAGATTCCGGGCTCTCATCTTCACACCCCCTGCCGCCGCAGGCCGTTCCCAGCTCCCGGCTCTCCTTTGGCTCCTTCTTCTGTATTTCCTTCCCTCTTTGTTTTTTCTTCTCCTTAACTGTTATTTTCCCTTTTTTGCTTACCAGCACCGTAACGCTGCCGGACTCGCTGTCAATCTGAAGCTGCCGGAAATCCTTTCGGATCCATTCTTCCAGCCGGCAGACTGCCTGTTCCCGCTCAAGATTTTCATGAAATTCCTTGGTTCCCACAGTGCTTGCGCACTGAAACAGCAGCTTCTCCCGTATCACTACGGGTCTTACCTTGATCCTGGACGCGCCTGTACTGCTGCGCGCCCCGCTGAATACCATCAGCCGGAGCTGAAGGTTCAGATATCTATATAAAATTTCCTGTATATTCGTCATTTATTTCTCCCGTGCGGCCTGGCCGCAAAAAGCCACAATACATCGTAACCATTACAATACGCCTATTATTCTAATGGTTTTCCCCTCAAACCACAACCGTTATTTTATTAAATATTATTAAGCATTTTTTATATTTTATTGCGATCCTGGCAGATATCGCGCATTTTTCCGGGGCACAATGATTTCCGTCCTTTTCCCGCCACAGGTGATTCCGATACGGGAATGCTATGATTTTTTGCAGGAAGAGTATGGTTTTTATTACAGCTTCCCACGATTCATCCGTTAAAATTAAGCAAGTAATATGTTAGAATAGACCCAGAGTGTGATTTTCACTGAACTGCTGCGGAAGTTCTGCTGTTTTCAGACACCCTCTGGCGGGATAGACGGGAGAGAATTCTATGGGAACATTAAAACTGGTAATTGTGGACGATGAGCCGATTTTGCTGCAGGGTCTTCTGAACACCTACGACTGGGCAGGTATGGGCTTTCAGGTTGTGGGATCCGCCCAGAGCGGAGAACAGGCCATTGAGGTAATCCGGGAAACAAAGCCTCATGTCGTTCTGACTGATATACGAATGAAACAGATCACAGGTCTCATGGTTATGGAAGAAATTCAGAAAACGGATCTGGAATGTCTGTTCATCGTACTGAGCGCGTACAGAGATTTCGACTATGCCCAGCAGGCATGTGATCTCGGAGCTTTCGCCTATCTGCTGAAGCCAATCGAGGATGACAAGCTTCAGGAAACCATGCACAGTGCTTATAAAACCTGCATGGAACGTATGGAAAACGAAGCCAGATACGAGAGCTGGGAAAATCTTCTGGTGAAAAACCGCAACAGCTTTCTGCAGGTGCTGATTCAGAAATATGTCCAGAACCTGATTCCCGAAGAAAAGGTGGCCGACGTTTTTCGGACGCTGGAAGATGTTCCGGGAAATGACGACCGCTTTATCACCGTATGCGTGGATATCGACCTGACCTACAAGATCACCAATTCCCTTGACTACGAGGCTTCCAGATTTGCCCTTATGAAGCGTCTGGAAGATGTGATCGGAACACGCTTCTTCTTCTGGAGGGCAGATATGGACGAAGGCAGCGCTTTCATTATCCGTACAACAGACAAGGACGCGGTCAGAGAACTGAAAACACTTCTGGAACATGTGAAAAAAGACGAACAGAGTCCTGTAGTCGCAGCAATCTCAAAGCCTTATAAGGGGATTGCCGGAATCAGGAAAAGCTGCCTTGAAGCGCAGAAGCTTTTCGGTATGGCCAGCATTTCCGGCGCCAGCGCTTTTACCGTTTCCGAAGAAACGGAACTGAAGGTTCCGGATGAAGCCGGAACAGATATTGACAGCCTGATCGTCAGCGCGGTTCGGAAGAACAACCGTTCAGAGCTGAAAGAGGTATTTATCCAGCGCATTTATTCCCTTCCCCACGAGGAGGAACTGCAGTGCAAATATCTGCACCGCCTGATGCTGAAGACGGAATTTATGCTTCAGGACACCTACGGCCTCACAGAGAATCTTGAAAAAAAGTTCCGGACTTATTATTACAACTTGAAGAATCTGAACGCGGCAAAGTCTGTGGACGTCTGTTATAAGATTCTGTGCGACGCCATCGACACACGAATCCGCGAAGCGGAAAAAGATGAGACGAGATATTTTAAAGAATACCTGGCGGAAGCTGCCTCCTACATCGAAGATCATCTTCAGGACGAAGACCTGTCCATCGTGTCTGTGTCCGCTCATATCTACCTGAATCCGGTTTATTTCGGAAGAGTTTTTAAAAACGCCTTTGGCACGACCTTCAAGAAATACCTGATGCAGCGCCGGATGGAGAAAGCAAAAAAGCTGCTGGAAAGCGAAAACAGAAACATCGCGGAAATCTGTGATGCCGTCGGAATCAGCAACCCCTCCTATTTCTCACATCTGTTTAAGCAATACACCGGAAAACTCCCCAGCGAATACCGGAAGGAGTATGAAGGATAAGAAATATTCGGGAAAGAGACAACAATATGAAGTGGAAGTACAAAAAATCAGGAATACAGCGAAGATATCTGAAGTACACGGTGGCTCTTATGGTCCTGGCTCTGCTGCTCTCCAATCTGGGGGTGGGATTCTGTGTAAAGGAACGGCTGACCCGGTCCATCGTCGATAAATATGAGTTCATGACCCAGCGGATGGGATATACTCTGGAATATCTGTTCCAAAAAAGCGATGAGGTCACAGCAGAATGCATTCTGTATGACGATGTACAGGAAAGCCTTCAGACGCAGGGTCTTGAGGAAGTGCGCCATATTGCGCTGAGCAAATATTTCGCCTATATTGATCTGGAGTACATGGCAGATTACTGTTATGTGGACAACAAAGGAAACGTATACAGCCGTTCCTATTCCAACGTCTCCTACGAAAGCGTTACAGAAAGCGGCTTTCAGGAGTATCTGGGGGATGACTATTCCAGAACAAAATGGTTCTGGGCGGAGGATACGCTGTTCGGAACCCACGAAAATGCGCTTTTTATCGGCCGGTATGTGAGAAGCCTGGAATACGCCCATGAACCCGGAATGCTGTTTTTCAAAATGGAACCTGCCTTTTTGGAGCAGATCACCGGCACAAACATGGAGCTGGCTAACGAAGCTGCCGTGGGCGTCATCGACAAAAACGGACAGGTCTGTCTTTCCTCCTCTCCGGAAGATTTCCGGACGGGAGAGCGTGTACCGGAAGATATTGCCCAGCGCATCAATGAAAAAACCGAAGCCGGTCTGTCCCTTGCCGGAGAAAACGTGGAGGGCGGCGTGCTGTCGGCCTATCGCGATGAAAACAGCGGACTCTCCGTATTTTCCTTTGTGCCGGACAGAGTTCTGAACCGGGGCCTGCTGCCGGTTTTTCTCGTACTTTCAGGCATTTACCTTCTGGTCATTGCCGCAGCCATGGTTCTGAGTATCTATTTCTCCCGAAGATTTACCAGACCGATCCAGGTGATCAAAGAAGCAATGACCGAATTTGACGGCAGCAATTTTGACCGTACCATCGAACTGCATACCAATACGGAGCTGGATGAGATCGGCCGGTCCTATAACGAAATGCTGGGGAATATCCAGCGGCTTCTGGAAGAAATCAAAGCCCAGGAAAAAGAACTCCGAACGGCGGAGCTGAATATGCTGATCAGCCAGATCAATCCTCATTTTCTGTACAATACCCTGGACACGATCTATATGCTGGCACGGATCAACCGGGAGGAAACCACAATGCGTATGATTCAGGCATTGTCAAAATATCTTCGTCTGTCGCTGAGCAAAGGAAAATGAGATTGTGACGTTGGAAGACGAACTTGAAAATGTCAAAAGCTACATGGAAATCCAGCAGATTCGGAATCAGGATCTCTTTACTTACGAGATCGACTGCCAGGTAAGCGCGTCGGACACAAAGGTTCTGAAGCTGATTCTGCAGCCAGTGGTGGAGAACGCGGTGAAATACGGTTTCCAGGATATCTTTGAAGGCGGGCGGATCCTTATTTCCATCTGCGCCGGAGACAGTGTTCTGTATCTGAACGTGTCCAACAACGGCACTCCCATTGAAAAGGATCAGCTGGAGAAAATCAATTCCATGAACGATCTTCCGATCGCGGAATTCAAAAACTGTTTTCCGGATAAAAATCACGGATATGGAATCGTAAATATTCTGACCCGCCTCCGTCTGAAATACGGGGACGGGGCGGCATTATATTTCACAGCACACAGCGACGGCACCACATGTACGATAAAAATTCCCGGAGGGAGTGAAGAGGAATCCTATGAAACATAAGAAAAACAGTATCAGAAAAATACAGGCAGCCGTGGCTGCCCTGCTTGTGGCCGTAACGGCGGCAGGCTGCCAGGAAGTATCCCCGGGGACAACAGAGGAAACGGAGGAAATCTCTTTTCCTGTGGTTTTGATTGTGGATTCTTCCACCGGAATCAAAAACGAGGAGACCCTGATCAATACCTTTAATGAAATGTACGAGGGAACATGGCATGCCGATGTGGAATGGATTATGGAGACAGAGGAGGAATACCGTCAGAATCTGAAACGCCAGAACGTGACGGATACTCTGCCCGCGGTCATCACAGATCTCCGGATGCTTCCGGCCTTTTACTATATGATGATTCAGGATGAACGCATTGAAGAGCTGTCTCCCTACCTGCTGGAAGACGAGGAATGGATGGCGATGATTGAACCCTCCGTACTGGAATCCTGCAGTGAAGAGGACGGAAGTATTTACCTGAGTCCGATCAGCACGGCAGCCTTCTCCTGTTCCGGCATCTACTGGAACGAAGAACTGTTCGCGCAGGCGGGAATTAAAGAGTTTCCGGACACCTGGGAAGAGTTCTGGGACTGCTGTGAACAGCTGAAAAGCCACGGAATCACTCCCCTTGCACTGCACACAGAAGGGACAGCCTGGGCGCCTATGCTGATCGCCACGGCGGAGGCCGCCTCAACGGAGGAGGGCGCTGCGTTTATGCAGCAGTTTTATCCGCAAACCTATCAGAATGCGTCCGGTCTGCGCATCGCGAATACCCTGCAGAAACTGTTCTCCTATACCACAGAAAACGCGCTGTACTCAGATTTTGACGTGTCCTATGAAAATTTCTTTTCCGGTCAGGCCGCAATGATCCCCAACGGCTACTGGATGATGGATCAGATCCCGGAAGAATGGCAGGACAAGGTTCGCTTTTCTGCATTCCCGGAAAACCGGCTGATCTCATCACCGGAAACCTTCGGCTGGGCAATCGTCTCCAGTTATAGCGACGAACAGAAGGAAGCGGCAGCAGCTCTGATGAAATTGCGGACAAAACTGAATCTGGAACAGAAGGAAGAGCTGTTTGTCAAAGATCCTTCGGAAATGATTCCCGCGGAACGGGACTATATCGCCGTATATAAAACCAGTCCTGAACTTGTCCCCAATTATCAGGTCAAATGGAATTCCATCCTGCAGGAAGAGACCCTGGGGGAAATCCTTCCGGATCTGGCAAAAGGAAAAATAACCCCGGAAGAATTTACCGCCAAAGAAGACGAAAGCATACAGAAGTTTCTGGAAGAACAGTAAACAACGAGAGACAGTAACCGTCCAGACAGCTGAACGGTTGCAATAGACAACGTATGATTTTTGGCAGTTATGGTTTTTTAATTGTTACCGTCTGCACAGGCCATATTGCTATAATGTCCTCAGAACAAAGGAAAACGTAATTGTTTGCGGCCGGACAGTTACAGAACAGTTTTCAGAAAGGAAAGAGGACATTATGAAAAGAAAGAAAGTATTATCAGCATTACTGGCAATGACAATGATCGCCGGACTGGCAACCGGATGTGGAAACGACAGTTCGTCTTCCGGCAGCTCCGCTTCTTCCGACGGCACACAGGAAGCAAATGGAAAGGTTTACTATCTGAACTTTAAACCGGAAGCCGATGAGTACTGGCAGGATCTTGCAGAGACTTACACAGAGGAAACCGGCGTTCCGGTCACTGTTCTGACCGCTGCCTCCGGAGAGTACGAGAAAACCCTGAAATCCGAGATGGCAAAGACAGACGCGCCGACACTGTTTCAGGTAAACGGACCTGTCGGGCTGGCAAGCTGGAAAGACTATTGCTACGATCTCACCGGAACCGATATCGCAAATGAACTGTCCGACGAAAGCTTCGCGCTGAAGGACGGGGACAAAACAGCCGGCATTGCCTACGTCATCGAAAACTACGGCATCATCTACAACAAATCGCTGCTTGAAAAGGCCGGATACACCGCTGACGATATCACCGTTTTCGACAGCCTGAAGGCAGTCGCAGAGGATATCACCGCAAGGAAAGACGAGCTTGGCTTCTCCGCGTTTACCTCCGCAGGCATGGACGGCTCCTCTGACTGGAGATTCAAAACCCACCTTGCAAACCTTCCGATCTACTATGAATATAAGGACGAAGGTATCAACAACACGGACGCGATCAAGGGAACTTATCTGGACAACTATCGCCAGATCTGGGATCTGTATATCAACAACGCCACCTGTGCGCCCACTGAGATTTCCACAAAAACCGCCGACGATGCTACCGCCGATTTTGTGACAGAAGAGGCTGTCTTCTATCAGAACGGAACCTGGGAATACAACAATATCGCAGACGTGGGCGATGAAAATCTTGGAATCCTTCCGATTTATATCGGTGTGGACGGCGAAGAAAACCAGGGCGTCTGCACCGGCACAGAGAACTACTGGTGCGTAAACGCCAAAGCGTCGGAAGAGGATATTCAGGCAACGCTTGACTTTATGTATTGGTGCGTAACCTCCGATGAAGGCGTGGAGGCAATGTGTAAGGACATGGGATTTGTGATCCCGTTCCCGTCAAATCTGGAATCCGAAAATACACTTGTAAACGAGGCAAATAAATACCTGGACCAGGGAAAAACTCCTGTCACATGGGTATTCTCTACCATGCCTTCCGAAGAGTGGAAAAACGGCGTCGGCTCTGCGCTTACCGCATATGCGGCAGATCAGACCGATGAAAACTGGGAGAAGGTTGTAACCGCATTTGTCGACGGCTGGGCAACGGAAGCGGCAGCAGCCAAATAAACAACGAGAGGGAATCCAAGCGGCTGACAGAGGCAGTCTGTCAGCCGCTTTTTAAAGGAGGCGATTTCATGGAAAAGGCAATCCGGCGTTATATGCCAATTTTCGTACTTCCCACATTCTTTGCATTTATTCTCGGTTTTATTGTCCCGTTCCTGATGGGAATATGGCTGTCCTTCTGCGAATTCACCACAGTCACCGATGCAAAATTTGTAGGGATTTCCAATTACATAGAAGCATTCAAAGATACCGTATTTCGGCATTCTTTCTGGTACACACTGCTGTTCTCGGTTGTCTCGCTGATCGTGATCAATATCTTTGCCTTTGCTTTGGCTCTGGCTCTGACGCAGAAAATGAGAGGAACCAATATTTTCCGCACAATCTTCTTTATGCCGAATCTGATCGGCGGTATTGTGCTGGGATACATCTGGCAGCTGATCTTCAACGGAATTCTCTCCCACTACCAGACAGCTTTGGGGCTGAACGAATGGTACGGCTTCTGGGGCATGATCATCCTCGTAAGCTGGCAGCAGATCGGCTACATGATGATTATCTATATCGCGGGACTTCAGTCAATCCCGGAGGATGTGATGGAAGCCGCGCAAATCGATGGAGCCTCCGGAATCCAGCGGCTCTTCCGGGTAACGATCCCGATGATGATGCCGTCGATTACCATCTGTATGTTCCTGTCCATCACCAATGGCTTCAAGCTCTTTGACCAGAACCTGTCTCTGACGGCAGGCGAACCGTCGAAAATGTCCGAAATGATGGCTCTGAACATCTTCAACACATTCTACGGACGGACCGGCTGGGAAGGCGTCGGTCAGGCGAAAGCCGTTATATTCTTTGTGATCGTGGTGGCGATCGGTATGATCCAGCTGCGGGCAACACGTTCCAGGGAGGTGCAGCAGTAAATGAAAAGAAAATATGGACTGAGCATGATCGGCACGGCCATCTTTACAGTTCTCGGACTGATCTATATCTCGCCGATTCTGGTTGTGCTGATGAATTCCTTCAAGAAAAAAGTCTTTATCAACAAGGAACCGTTTACATTTCCCACAGAGAAAACCTGGAACGGCATCGAAAACTATGTGACTGCCATCGACAAGTACGGCCTGCTCAGTGCGGTCGGCTGGACAGTGTTTATCACCGTCGGCTCTGTTCTGGTCATTCTGATCTGTACCTCCATGTGCGCATGGTATATCACAAGGGTAAAGACTCGATTCACAAAAACTCTGTACCTGCTGTGTGTGTTTTCCATGGTTGTGCCATTCCAGATGGTTATGTTTACCCTCTCTCTGGTGGCAGACCGGACCCGGCTGAATACCCCGTGGGGAATCATCATTATTTATCTGGGTTTCGGTGCAGGACTTGCGGTATTCATGTTCTGCGGCTTTGTAAAGTCAATTCCTCTTGAGATCGAGGAAGCGGCGCTGATCGATGGATGTACACCGCTGCGCACCTTTTTTACCATCGTGCTGCCGATTATGAAGCCGACGTATATTTCCGTTGGAATCCTGGAAACCATGTGGATCTGGAATGATTTCCTGCTTCCCTATCTGGTACTGGATCTGAATAAGTACAAGACGATCTCTATTGCGATTCAGTATATGAAGGGGAGCTACGGCCGTGTGGATATGGGGGCAATTATGGCGGCGCTGATCCTCGCGGTGATCCCGGTAATTATTTTCTACCTGTCCTGCCAGAAACACATCATCAAAGGTGTGGCTGCCGGCGCTGTGAAGGGATAAAAAACTGCAGGTAAAATATACCGGATTTCAATCCCTTTGCCGGGCGCATCGCGCTAAAAAAGACCGCCGGATGAACTTCCTCATCCGGCGGTCTTTTCCGCCATACGTTCTGTGCGTTTTTCTGTATTTTTGTCAGCAGTTTATCCTTACGGCTTTACTGCCGCCGATAAGCGCTGAATTTCTTCCGACGTTACCGTTCCTCCAGAAGACTTCTGTTCTCAAAGTAATTGATCTTCATGGAACGCTTCACATCTTCCAGCGTCCGGGCCGCCGTCTCCCGGGCAGTCTCGCTTCCTGCCTTCAGGATGTCATACACAGCCGACAGATCCTTCTCATACTCTTTTCTCCGGGCGCGGATGGGTTCCAGCTCCTCCTGCAGGATCTTGTTCAGGAATTTCTTGATCTTTACATCTCCCAGACCTCCCCGCTGATAGTGAGCCTTCAGTTCATCCAGGCCCTGGTACTCCGGCAGATACCGTTCAAAATGATCCTCTCTGCAGAACGCGTCCAGATAAGTAAATACCGTGTTCCCCTCCAGATGACCCGGATCCTCGATCTTCAGATGCAGCGGATCGGTATACATGCTCATGATCTTCTTTCTCACCGTCTCCGCGTCATCCGCCAGGTAAATGCAGTTCCCCAGGGACTTGCTCATCTTTGCCTTTCCGTCCGTTCCCGGCAGCCGCATACAGGCCTCGTTCTCCGGCAGCAGGACCTCTGGCTCCACCAGCGTATCTCCATAGATGGAATTGAACTTTCTCACGATCTCCTTGGTCTGCTCCAGCATGGGCAGCTGGTCCTCTCCCACCGGTACTGTGGTGGCCTTAAACGCAGTGATATCCGCGGCCTGACTGATGGGATAGCAGAAAAATCCCACCGGGATGCTGGCCTCAAAGTTCCTCATCTGGATCTCCGATTTCACTGTAGGATTCCTCTGCAGCCTGGACACTGTCACCAGATTCATATAGTAAAAGGTCAGCTCTGTCAGCTCCGGGATCTGAGACTGGATAAACAGCACCGATTTGGCAGGATCCAGTCCCACCGACAGATAATCCAGCGCCACCTCCAGGATATTCTTCCTGACCTTTTCCGGATTCTCGAAATTATCCGTCAGCGCCTGGGCGTCCGCGATCATAATGAATATCTTGTCGTACTCTCCTGAGTTCTGCAGCTCCACCCTGCGCTTCAGCGATCCCACATAATGTCCCACATGAAGCCGTCCTGTGGGACGGTCCCCTGTCAGTATAATCTTGCTCATCAAACTTTCCTCCTGTTGCTCCTCATATCCTGCAGCGCGCAATGCCGCACATACAGCCTTTTCTGTAACAGTCCCGCCTTCCGGCCAAACTGCTGCCCTTTTCTTTATCGGAAAAAGCTTCTGCCCTCACGGGACAGAAGCCATCACCCAATTTTTGCACTGCCCGCAAACTGCCGCATTCTTATGCGTTATCCGTACAGCAATGAGAGTTCTCCGCCCGGATATATGCCGACGGCAGCCAACGGTTTCCGTCTGTATCTTCTGCTACTGATGATATCATAAGAGCTCCGTTTTTTCAAGGATACATTGAACCGGCCGGCGCGGATCCAAGGCAGCATGGCCGGGCGGCCGATCTGCCGCACTACAGCTCTCTGCTCTCCATTTTCTCTTCCAGCTTCTTCCGGATCCGGTAAATCCTGCAGGTTTCCGCATTGGTCTGCTTACGCTTTTCCTTGCGGCTCATGAATTCATCCTCCAGAAACAGCAGATCTTCCTGGGAAAGCTCTTTCAGGATCTCTTCCGCCATGATCTTGTCCAGAATATCCTCCGGCAGATAACTCTTCGCCGCAAACCACTCCAGCCATTCCTTTTCCCCGGTCTCCCACTGGTATTTCCTGCTGTTTTTCCGTATCCAGTCCACCGCGGCATTCCTTGTCACGGTAAACAGCCACGACAGGATCTCGCTGTCGCTTTTCTTCTTCACGCTTCCCACGTTTTTCCCCAGCGCTGCCCAGACCTCCTGCATCACATCCAGAGCATCCTGCCCCCGGATCCCGGGAAAATATTTCCACAGAAATCCCCAGACCTTCCTGCGGAAGGACCGGTAGATTCTCTCACACAGTTCCGCTTCTCTTTTCTTCACAAAAACACCCTCCCTTTATTTACAGAAACAAAGAGAGGGCACTGCTGCCGTCTTTCATCGGTCTTTCTCCAGGAAATCCATTCCCTCATCCAGCATGCGGATACACTGCTCCTGGATTTCCCCGGGAAACTCCTCCCAGATCCGGTTGATCACATCCGGAAAATACAACTCGTTTTCCAAAAACAGCAATGGAGAATACGACAGCCGCCGGTACAATGTCATCAGAATATACGCGTCCGGCTGAAGCTCCAGCCGTTCCAGTCTGCGGTACCGTTTCACATCAATCTCTATCTTATCTGCCATCAGCTTTTGAGAAAGCTTCTCTGCCCTGCGGATATTGATCCAGATATTATCCTCCCGGTACTGATTCTCCGCCAGGATCACATATTTCCACATATTCCGCAGTTCTCCGGGGACCTGGATCCGGGCCTTCCGCAGTCCCTGGCGAGTTACCCAGATCAGCAGTCTCAGCACCTCCGGCCGATCGTCCGGGCTTTTGCACTTTTCCATATATTCATCCAAGATCCCCCGCCGATACCGTTCCCCGGTGATCAGCCAGAAGATATCCCCGCCTTTCGCCCAAAATGTCCTTATGATCTCAAAGGAGAGGATGTTCCTCCCGCTCTCCAGCCTGCAGTAATGGCTCTGGGATACGCACAGCAGCTCACCCATTTCCTCCTGATTTTTAGACATATATTTTCTGTATTCCTGCAGTCTGTGCGGGATTTCCCCATATTCCACGCGCATAAACATTCCCCAACAATTTTTCTTTTATTGTAGAATGTTTTGATTTCCCTATTTATATCCCAAATATGCATATATTTTCGGAACTTTCCCACAGCGGACGGAGGAGCAAAAAAAAGCCAGAGCGGACGGCTGTTTTTCTCTGCGGCCGTTCTGCTCTGGCTGTCTTATATTCTTTATTCTTTTATACGGGACCGCTAAGCTGTCCGGCGGTCACATCAGAAGGCAAATACTGCCACTCCATAGGGAGGAAGCGGATATTTCAGACGATATGGCCTTCCATCGCACTCTCCCTTCACTGCCCGGCAGACAGTCTCTCTGGCAGGATGATTTCCTCCGTAGACCGGATCCGCGCTGTTGAGGATCAGCCGGTACTGTTTCTTTTTGGGAACCCCCACCACGTAGTCCTTTCTCTCCATGGGAGTAAAATTGCAGATAAACAGCAGATTATTCCTCTTGGTGGGTGACCAGCGCACAAAGCTGAAGATACTCCGGTCCGCATCGTTGGCATTGATCCACTCAAAGCCCTCATAGCCATTGTCGTTGGCGTACAGGGCCGGATACTTTCTGTACATGGCCAGCAGCGCCTTCACATATTCCTGAAGCTCCTGATGTCTGGCTTCTTTCAGCAGATACCAGTCCAGTTCTCTCTCCTCGCTCCATTCCTGGAACTGTCCGAAATCCTGCCCCATAAACAGCAGCTTCTTTCCCGGATGACCAAACATGAAGGAATACCCTGCCTTCAGATTCTCAAATTTATCATCATACAGTCCCGGCATCTTGTTGATCATGGAACACTTCAGATGCACTACCTCATCGTGAGACAGCACCAGGATATAATTCTCGCTGAAGGCGTACGTCATGGCAAATGTCATCTTGTTATGGTTATATTTGCGGAAATACGGATCCAGCTTCATGTATTCCAGGAAGTCATGCATCCAGCCCATGTTCCACTTGAAGGAGAATCCCAGTCCATCCTCCTTCTCCACATCTCCCGTCACCTTGGGCCATGCGGTGGACTCCTCCGCGATCATCATCACGCCCTTGTTTCTTCCCCGGATCAGCGTATTCAGATGTTTGAAAAATTCTATAGCCTCCAGGTTCTGGTTGCCGCCGTATTTGTTGGCCACCCACTGGCCGTCCTGCTTGCCGTAATCCAGGTAAAGCATGGAAGCCACAGCATCCACCCGCAGGCCGTCCACATGGAATTCCTCCACCCAGTACAGAGCGTTGGCGATCAGGAAGTTCTTCACCTCATTCCGGCCGTAATTGAAGATCTTGGTCCCCCAGTCCGGATGCTCTCCCTGACGGGGGTCCGCATGCTCATAGAGACACGTTCCATCGAACTCCGCCAGCCCCTGAGCGTCCTTGGGAAAATGCGCGGGCACCCAGTCCAGGATCACGCCGATCTTGTTTTTGTGGAGATAATTCACCAGATACTTGAAGTCCTCCGGCAGCCCGTACCGGGAGGTGGGTGCATAATACCCTGTCACCTGATATCCCCAGGAAGCGTCCAGCGGATGCTCCGCGATCCCCATCAGTTCCACGTGAGTATATCCCATACGCTTCACATACTCCGTCAGGGCATGAGCAAATTCCCGGTAACCGTAGAAACCATTGGGATCCTGCTCGGTGGCCGGATGCTTTCTCCAGGACCCGGGATGCACCTCATAAATAGCCAGCGCCTGCTGTTTGGGATCCGTCTCTTTTCTCTTCTCCATCCAGACAGAATCGCTCCAGGTAAAATTACTGATATCCGCCACCCTGGAAGCCGTGCCCGGACGCAGCTCCGACCAGTTGGCATACGGATCCGCCTTGTAAAGCACCCGTCCATCTGCTGTCCGGATGCTGAACTTATACAGCTCTCCAACGCCGATCCCCGGCACAAATACCTCCCAGACACCGATGGGTCCTGTCTTTGTCATGGGGTTCGCTCCGTCCGTCCATTCATTAAAATCTCCCACCACGGATACCTCCTGGGCGTTGGGCGCCCAGACAGCAAAATATACCCCTTTTTTCCTTCCCTGGGAAGTGGGATGCGCTCCCAGCTTCTTATAAATATCATAGTGTGTGGCCTGCCCAAACAAATACTGGTCCAGTTCCCCAAAATGCATTCTTCCCTTCATACCCATTCTCCTTATTTCCAAATATCCTTCCGGACATCTCTCCGGTCAGCCTGCGGCTATCCCGGCGTTCTCCGTCACCTTCCTGCACCGGGCAGCAGAATCCTGCAGCCACAGGCGGCCAGCGGCACAGTTACCTGACCATTCTCCACAGGAAATGTCTCCCCGCTTACCGCGTCCTCGTAAACCTCCGCCTGCTCCGGCACCGGAAAACGCACACTGCAGGCCTGCTCCTGGTCATTGTTCAGCGCCACAGCCAGAGCTCCGCCCTCCGCAATACGGGCAAAAGCATACTGCCGGTTGGTCAGATACAGCTCCCGGTAAGCGCCGCTGCATGCCTCCGGATGCTCTTTCCGGATGCCGGCCAAGGTCCGGATCCATCCGGCAAGTTCCGGATGAGGATTCTCCTTCTCCATCTCCTGAAGATCCAGTGCCGGCCGCAGAGGATCGTCATTGGCTCCTTCCTTCCGCCCCTCGATCCCCCACTCGGAACCATAATAAATGGAAGGAATCCCGGGCAGAAAATACATAAGCGTATATACCAGCGGAAGATGCTCCTTCACCCGAAGCTTGCTGGCCAGCCGGTCCACATCGTGATTATCCACAAAGGAATACAGCGTCATTCCCCGGTAGATTCCTCCGTTCTGATCGAACTCCCTGCGGATCGTATGGGCGATCTCAAAGTAATTGTGATCGTTATGTCCGGAGTACAGTCCCTTGTGCAGCTCATAATTTGTCACGCTGTGAAGCAGCCTTGCGCCGTCCTGGATGTACCGGGAGTAATCTCCGTGGATCACCTCCCCCATCAGCCAGAAGTCCTCCTTCCATTCCCCGGTCCGGCGTCTCAGCTCTTCCATAAACCCAAAATCCAGACAGTCCGCGCAGTCCAGCCGGATGCCGTCAATATCAAACTCTGTGATCCAGAAACGGACCGTATCCAGGAGATACTCCTTTACCTCCGGGTTCTGGAGATTCAGGTTCACCAGCTCGAAGCAGTTCCTCCAGGCTTCATAGGAAAATCCGTCGTTGTACCAGGTATTTCCCCCAAACCAGATTCCTTTATACCATCCGCAGTAACGGGAAGCCTCCCTGTTCCTCTGGATATCCCGGAAAGCAAAAAACTCCCTTCCCGTATGGTTGAACACTCCGTCCACCACCACTTTGATCCCCATTCCGTGAGCCGTCTTTACAAAGCGCCGGAAGTCCTTATTATCTCCCAGTCTCCTGTCCACCATCCGGTAGTCTCTGGTATCATAGCCGTGGGTGGTGGACTCAAACAGCGGTCCGATGTATACCGCATCGCATCCCAGCCCGCGGATATGCTCCAGCCACTGATCCGTCAGGATATCCAGCCGGTGGGTCACCTCTGTCTGCCGGTTCTCCCGGGGCGCCCCTGTAAGCCCGATGGGATAAATATGATAAAAAACAGCCTCTTCATACCATTTTGCCATGCTGTCTGCCTCCTTATCCTGAAATTTATAGTAACAGTTGGGTCTTCCGGATCCCTTTCCGCAGATGCAAACGCCCAGGCATGCCGCCCTGAGCCTCTCAGACCTTATGACTATGTCTGCGCGTCAGGAATAGATCCCATATAAAAACTGTCTTACGATCTCATATGTCTGTTCATCGGAAATTGCCACCGACTCCTGATCCCCTTTGTCCCGAAGCCCCAGCATCATGTGGGAATCCAGGGTTCCGATAAAGCTCACGGCAAACTGCTCCTGCCTGCCCCCCATATTCCCCAGCTCATGGGAGGCATCGGCAAAGATCTTCACCACCATCCGGTAATACTTCTGTATCAGAGGATATACCGCCTGAAATCCCTCCGTCTCTCTTCCCGCGTAAAACTGGCTCAGCATGAACATATAGAACTTCCTGTGGCTTGCGGCAAAATCAAAATAAGCTCTGGCCACCCGGTACAAAATCGATGGAATGTCTCCCGGGCAGGCCACCGCCTCCCGGAGCTGCTCCTCCAGCTCATGGGTGTTGCTGGTGAGGATCTCCTGCAGCAGTCCCTGTTTGCTGCCAAAATAATAATACAGTGTGGGCTTGGTGATCCCCGCCTGATCCACGATCTCCTGTACTCCCGCAGCCTCATATCCTCGGGCGCAGAACAGATTCAGGGCACTGTTCAAAATCGCTTCTCTGTTATCCATAGCATAAGCCCTCCTTCTTTGAAATCCCGCAGGCGGACGGCCGGCCGCGTCTCCTTCGGCGGGATATCAATCCGGAAAAATTCGGAAAAAATACCGTTCGTCCGCGTTTTCCCGCGCATCGGGTTTCTCATGTACCGTTATTATACCAATCGGTATATAGGCTGTCAAGAAAAAGTCTTTCTTACTCAATTGACAATGATTCATCTTTGATTTATAATTTTGTCCGGATTCGGACTTAAATCCTTCTGCGCCTGATAAAAATATCTGTCCATCGGGCCGCCGTCCGCAATTACCCCTGAAAGCCGCGAAAGGAAGCATGCCATGAACGAAAAAATGTCTCAGCAAATGGCGCTGATCAATCAGAACGACAAGATCCTGGACGATCTTTACCACAATTACGCATCTGCTGCAGGTCTGTCAGATACCGAGCTCTGGATCGTCTATATTGCATGGATCCAGAAGACAGGATTTACCCAGAAGGAAATCTGCGATTCCTGGTCGTACTCCAGACAGACCGTCAATACAGCCCTCACCCAATTGGAACGGCGGGGATATATCCGGAAACAGCCTCTGCCCGGAAGCAGGAAAAGCAAACAGATCCATCTGACAGAATCCGGCAATGCCTTTGCCCGGCAGGTGATCCCTCCTCTGCTGAACGCGGAAAGCAGAGCGTTCGCTCATTTAAGTCTCCGGGAACGGGAGGATTTTATTGATCTGATGCAGAAAAGAACTGCTTTTCTTCAAGATGAAATGACTCAGGCTATGGATTCCCTGACGGTAACCGCCGGTCCCAAAGCCCCTGTTACATCCTGAAATTTCGCGGCAGAGAAGCCGGAAGGCCGACCTTCCGCCACAGTTTGGATAGAAAGGTAATAAAAAAATGAATTCTTCTACTTTATTCGCAAAGACTCCGCCGCTGAAGCTGTTTTTTATTGCGTCTCTGCCCGGTGCTGTCAGCATGCTGGCGTCAGCCCTTTATCAGACCTTTGACGGTGTTTTTGTAGGTCATTTTCTGGGCTCCACCGCTTTTGCGGCGGTCAATCTGGCCATGCCCTTTGTCATCATCAATTTTTCCCTGGCGGATTTGATCGGTGTAGGATCTGCAGTTCCCATATCCGTCTGCCTGGGGCAGAAAAAAGAAAAGGAAGCCAGCAACATTTTCACCTGCGCCTGCCTGATGATCGCAGCCGCGGGTATTTTGATCGGCGCCCTTCTTTTCGCGGCCGCCCCCTTCCTGATCCGTCTGATGGGAGCGGAAGGGGAGTTTGCCGCTCAGGCGGTGCAGTATATGAGAGTCTATGCTGTATGTTCACCCCTTACCACCATTGTATTTGCCATGGATAATTTTCTGCGGATCTGCGGGATCATCCGGGGCAGTATGTTTCTGAACATCCTGATGTCCGCCTTAAGCGCGCTGCTGGAATTTCTGTTTCTGGCAGTCCTGGGATGGGGAATCTGGGCGGCGGCGCTGGCCACCTGTTCCGGTATGCTGATCTGCGCGCTTCTTGCCCTGATTCCGTTTCTCAGAAAACGAACGGTTCTGCAGTTCTGCAGACCTCATTTTCACGGACAGCTGATCCGCCAGATCTTCGCCTGCGGAAGTCCTAATTTTCTCAACAATATTGCCGGAAGGATCACTTCGATCCTTATGAACGTGATCCTGGTAAGACTTGGAGGCGAGACAGCCGTATCCGTATACGGCGTTCTGATGTACGCGGACGGTTTCATCCAGCCGCTGCTTTACGGTATGTGCGACTCTCTGCAGCCTGCTGTGGGATACAACTGGGGAGCCGGGAAACGCTCCCGGGTCCGGGCCATTGAAAAATGCTGTTTCAGCGCCAGCGGTATTGTTTCCCTGGCAGCGGTGGCGATTCTGGCTCTGTTTCCGGAGCAGATCACGTTGCTGTTCATGGCGGACGCCCAGGGCCAAGTGCTCCATATGGCCGCCGGAGCGGTACGGCTCTTCAGCCTGACCTATCTTACCCGCTGGTTCTCCTTCGCCACTCAGAGTTATATGCTGGCGGTGGAAAAACCCCTTCCGGCTTCCGTCATTTCGGTCTCCACGGCCCTGATCTTTCCCGTGATCCTGATCGCGGCGCTCTGGCCGCTGGGACTCACCGGAATCTGGCTGAATTTTGCAGGTACCGCTCTGCTGGCAGGGATCCTGTCCCTGGTGATCCTGGGAAAACTGAAAGGAGAACTGCATCGTCAGGATTCCCCGGCAGCCGGAGAATAGCCCGGATGAATTCCAAAACAGATTTTATAAAGCTGCATCTATTACGGAGGGAAAGATTGAAAGTGAAAATAGTTGAAGTAACGAATAGGACACCGGATTTCATCAGTCAGCTGCTGAAAGTATGGGAAGGCTCTGTGCGGGCCACCCACCTGTTCCTGTCAGACGAAGAAATCAAGAGTATCAAAAAATATGTTCCGCAGGCGTTGAATGAGATCGCTCATTTGGTGATTGCGGAAGATGACACGGATCGCCCTGCTGCCTTTATGGGAATTGAGGACGGCTCACTGGAAATGCTGTTTATTTCCCCGGCGGAAAGAGGGAAAGGACTGGGAAAGCGACTGATCCAATATGGAATTGAAAATCATGCCGTAGAGCGGCTGGCAGTGAATGAACAGAACCCGCAGGCCAGAGGATTTTATGAACACATGGGCTTTCGTGTTTACAAAAGGACAGACCTTGATGAACAGGGCAATCCTTATCCGATTTTATATATGAGCCTTACGCATAAACCTGTGGAGGATCCGGATAACCGGGAAAGCAGATGAATACACCCAGCTTCAAGCCGGAGCGCAGGCGACGGGGCGGCCCTTGATGCCCTCCCCGCCGTCTGCGCTCCCTTTAAAAAATCATTTTATATCCTGTACTCTTTTTCCTCGCCGATCCGCCCGCTTTCCAAGCGGCAGGACGCCAGGCCAGTCATCCGCAGAATCTTCTTCCAAAGATCAATACACCCTGATCTCCTTCATCACCACTTCATCTCTGGCCGCCGTCACCTGAACCTTCAGTCTGGAAATCTTTTCATCCGCATCGTTGATCAGCGGATTCTGCAGCGCAAACGGATCCTGAAGCTGGCAGATCTTCCGATTTCCGATACATGTCCCCTGAAACAGCGGATACTGACCGCCGCTGGTAAACTCCGCCAATACACGGAATCCTTCCACTCTCTGCCCCTGAGCGATATCTTCTCTCAGAACCACATACTTCAGCTTATCCAGCGGCATAGGCTCCTCCAGAGTAATGGTATAGACAGGCTGGGTAGCCGGCTGGTCCTCCTGCTTTTCCACAACGGCGGCCCGCTGGCTTCCGAACTCTTTTCTGATCAGATCTCCCAGCTCCGCAAGCCGTTTCACATCCCGCTCATCGATCAGACCGTCCGTGTTGGGAGGCAGATTCAGATGCATACAGGCATTGGCTCCCACACTGGTGAGATAGGTGTGGAACAGACGCTCCAGAGAATGGGGCTCCTCCTGCTTGTGCCAGAACCAGCCGGGCCGGATGGACATATTGATCTCAGAAGGCGTAAATACCAGGCCTCTGGAATAGAGGATGTTGGGCATGGTTCCCAGCTCCTGGTCCGTGTTGTACATATAGTCCAGGCTTCCCTCTGCCGCCATGGGACCCGGTCCCGTCTGTACCTGAGCGTAATGACACAGCTCAGAGGGAACCACCGCCCACTCAGAATGGCGGGCCACTCCCGCCTCATTGCCGCACCAGCGGATATCCGGACCATAGTCATTGAAGATCACTGCATTGGGCTGATATTTGTGGATCAGCTCAAAATACCGCTGGAAATCATACTCCTGCTTTTTCCCATTGGGGCCTTCCCCGCACGCGTTGTCAAACCATACATAGAAAATATCCCCGTATCCGGTCAGAAGCTCTGTCAGCTGATTGCAGAAATAATCGTTGTATTCCGGCGTCCCGTAATATTTGGAATTTCTGTCCCAGGGAGACAGATAAAATCCGAACTTGATGCCGCCTCTTCTGCAGGCCTCGGCTGCTTCTTTTACCACATCCCTCTTAAAGGGGCTGTTCTTGACGGAATGCTCCGTGTACCTGGACGGCCACAGGCAGAATCCGTCGTGATGCTTGGCAGTAAGCACCATCCCTTTCATTCCGGCCGCTTTAATGGCTCTCACCCACTGATCACAGTCCAGCTTTTCCGGATTAAAAATACTCTCGTCTTCTGTTCCCTGGCCCCATTCACGGTCAGTAAATGTATTAGGTCCGAAGTGGATAAATGCATACATCTCCAGATCAAACCAGTCCAGCTGTTTTTGGGAGGGCTTCACATGCGCCGCCTCTTTCAGAAATTCAATCATGTCGTTCTCCTTTCGGCTGTTTCAAAATTTAAATTCAGTATATCATCCCTTTACGGCGCCCACCATAATTCCTTTTACAAAATATTTCTGCATGAACGGATATACCAGGAAGATGGGCAGGGAGGCCAGCACTGTGATGGTCATACGCACACCCTTGGGGGAAATGGAAGACATCATATCGCTGATACCCGCCATATTGGCAGATGCGTTTTTGATCTGATCCGCCAGTCTCTGGGCTTCGTTCAGGTAATTGTACAGCAGATACTGAAGCGTCATCAGATTCTCATTTCCCCTGGTATAGATATGATTGTCAAACCAGGAGTTCCAGTGTCCCACCGCCACAAATACAGCAATGGTGGCAATGATGGGCTTGGACAGAGGCAGGATGATCTTGGCGAAAACCGTAAGATAGCCGGCGCCGTCCAGCTTTGCCGATTCCTCCAGGGACTGGGGCAGCTGCTCCACATACGTTTTGATCAGTACGATATTATAGGCGGAGATCAGCATGGGCAGAATGTACACCCAGAAATTGTTCAGCAGACCGTAGGATTTTATCACGATATAGGTGGAAATCATACCGCCGTTGATATACATAGTCATGATAAGAAAACGGTATACGATCTTTTTGCCCGGCATTTCATCCTTGGTAAACATATATCCCAGGAAGGAACAGCACAGTACGGACAGCGCGGTACCTATCACTGTTCTCAGCACAGAGATAAACAGAGAATGGAAAAATCCGTCCAGTTCAAAGATATCCTTATAGTTGGCCAGGGAAAATCCTCTGGGAAGCAGAACCGGGGGATTCACATCCACCAGACTGCCCTCGCTGAAGGTATAGATCACAATATACCAGAACGGATAGATACAGATCAGGGTAATCCCCAGCATCAGCAGATAATTAAACACCTGAAAAGCTTTTCTGGACGGGGATGTCTTTATTTTTTCTTTCTTCATAATACAAGATCCCTCCTCACTAGATTACCGTGTTGCCTCGGATCTTCTTGGCCACCAGATTGGCCAGGACCACCAGAGCAATACTTACCACTGACTTGATGATACTGATTGCCACACCGTAGGAATAATCCATGTTTTCCAGACCGATACGGTACACATACAGATCCAGCACCTCAATATTGGGGGCAGTCACAGAGTTCTTAAACAACATATACTGCTCGTATCCTGTATTCAGGAAATTTCCCACATTCAGGATAAACAGCACCACGTACGTCTCCAGCATAGCCGGAAGCGTCACATGGATCGCGCAGCGGAAATATCCCGCTCCATCCACCCTGGCTGCCTCATACTGTTCCTGATCGATACCGGCAATGGCCGCCAGATAAATGATGGAGTTCCATCCCAGCGTTTTCCACTGAGCCAGGAATGTCTGGAACCAGTATACGGACTCCTTGCTGCTGAGAATGGACTGTGCTTCATCCGTAAGCCCCAGGTTTACAAACGCCTGGGTCAGCATTCCGTCGGTGGAAAACAGTCCGAAAGCCAGGGAGAAAATGATCACCCAGCTGATAAAGTTGGGGAGCGTGGTAAACGTCTGTACAAATTTTCTTACGGCTCCGTTCTTGATCTCATTGAGCAGGATTGCGAAGAACATGGGAAGCGGAGTAAGAACAATGCTGATCACCGCGAAGATGGCGGTATTTTTCAGCGTTCTCAGCACGTTGGCATCCGTAAAGATCAGTTTAAAATAATCCAGCCCCAGAAAATCACACTCAAACAGAGGCACTCCCGGAATGTAATCATAAACAGAGTAGATCCATCCAAAGATCGGCACGTAGTTAAACAGCAGCACGATCAGCATAAAAGGAAGTACCATGAGCAGCAGCCGGTAATTCTTTTTCGGCTTATGCTTCACAGCGATTGCTTTTGCCATTATCATGTCTCCTTTCATCCAAAAACGCTGCTGCAGATCTTGTGCGTCACAATTTGCAGCAGCGTTCGATACATATTGTCATCTGTTTTCAGTTTTCCCTCCGGACGGGTCGGATCTATGTTCCGATCCGCCCTTTGGGTTCCTTCCGTTTTACATCAGACCTTCGATAGCTTCCTTCGCATCATTCCATGCATTGGTCCACCATTCCACGGACTGCTCCGCTCCGGCGCCCTTCAGTTCTTCCATAAGCGCCGCTTTGGCAGCCTCGAACTCCTCGTCCGTCTCAGCCTGTACCAGGTTGGGAATGGCGTTCAAGGTGATCTCCTCGCAGTTGCTGTCAATACGGACGATATCCCTGGGAGTGGTCTCCAATCCCATCTGGATGGCGTTCAGGCAGTTGCCCAGATCAATGCTGGTTCCGGCTTCCACCTTCTTTTTCAGCGTATCGCTGGGGATCGTCAGATCCAGAGTTTCGCACATATCCTTCTCCGCATAGGTCATACTGTCTGCCAGCACATCCTCTTCATACCACAGATCGATCATTCCGCCGTCTTCAGCGATGTTGTAGTAATCCTCACCGCATACAGCAGCCAGGTTGCCTTCGCCGATACCGGATTTCTTCCACTCGTCCAGGCGGCTTCCGTCTGTCTTCATGGCAATGGTATCCTCTGTCAGGGCCGGAGTTCCGTCCTCGCCCACTTCCCATCTTCCTTCTACGCCGGAATCGATGTCTCTGGAGAATTCCTCGCTCTGCAGATAATCCAGGATCATAACCGCACGCTCGATGTTGGGGGAATGAGAGGAAACAAAGAAATATTTTCCAAACCATCCTGCCAGGTTCCGCTCATTTCCCCATCCCAGGTAAGAGGGAAGGGTCACATACTCTTTCAGAGTTTCGGAATCCGCAGCTCTCTGATTGTCGTTATACGTTCCATAGTACCAGTTTACGCTTCCGCCCAGGTACTGTCCCTTGGTGTATTTCTCCTGAAGATCCTCACCCTTGGTAATGAAGCAGTCGGGATCCAGCAGGCCTTCCCGGTACAGCTGGTTATAGAACTTCACGCCGGACCAGAAGGGAGTCACCACATCCGGGTTGTCCACATCATAGATATCCGGAAGCAGCTCGTTGGTTTCCACGTTCTGCACATAGATTCCGCCTTCCAGATTGGTATATCCCTCAGCCAGACAGCCCTTGTAGAAATAGGAATGGAGCTGGGAATCGTTGTAAACGCCCATAGCATATACAGGAAGCCCTTCCTCAGTCTCCGGATAAATCTCCTTCATGGCCTTCAGCGCGGCTATGTAATCCTCATCATTGTTGATCTCCGGGCATCCGATCTCCTTGTACAGATCCCAGCGAACCACATATCCGTTGTTCAGAACGGTTCCGTAGTTGGCCTGTGTATCCCCGAAGGTAACCCGAGGAGTTACAAAATACTGTATATTTTCTCCGTTGCTCTTGAAGGTTTTCATAACCTCGTTGCGGAAGCTCATATCTTCAGAGAAAATATTGGTTGCAAGTGTATCTTTATAGTCTTCCAGATTTACTGCGTGTTTTCCTTTCAGAACGCCCTCGATGTGATCATCGTTGATCTGCACGATATCGCAGGTAGTCCCGCCGGAAAGATCCAGGTTCAGGCTCTCATTGTCGTACTGTTTGATGGTCAGAGTAACGTTGAACTTCTCCTCCAGCTTCTCCACTACCTCCGTGGGCCAGCCTTCTGTGGAATCAGAGTTGCTCAGGTTGATTCCTCCCAGAGTGATCTCCACATGCTCTGAAGTATCTCCGGTAGCCTCTCCCGCAGTCTCAGAGGATGCTCCTCCCTCAGATCCGCTGTTGTCATCCGATGAACCGCATCCAGCAAACATACCAGTGGTAAGCGCCATAGCGCAGATCATGGCAAGTATCCTTTTCGCTTTCATAGCTTCCTCCTTTTTCATAATACACATTCCCGGGCGTGTATCTCATATTTTGTATGTCTATTTTACATTTTCCCCATATTCTTTTGTATGATTTTTCTTTCTTTTCGATTGCACTTTTTTATGGTCTTGTATATCTCATCTAATTTTTTTGACTTATTTTGCTTATATAACAGCATATTTCCAGTAAAATATGTCAAGACGCTCCGGCAAATATCCGCTCATGCCAGCATGGCGGCTGCTTGCCGCGGAAAGCTCGCGGCAAGGCCGCTCGCTGTCCGTTACCCGGCAAATATCCGCTCATGCCAGCATGGCGGCTGCTTGCCGCGGAAAGCTCGCGGCAAAGCCGCTCACTGTCCGTTACCCGGCAAATATCCGCCCATGCAAGCATGCGCGGCTGCTTGCCGGGTATATCGCATAAAAATGACGGCACGGGATTTTTTCTGTCCCGTACCGCCCAGATCACACGATTACATTCTCTTCAGTTTCAAGCTCCCTCTGAGGCATAAATTCTATATATACCACGGTTCCGCTCTCTTCTCCTGCCTCCACGCGTATAAGGCCGCTGTCTCCGTACAGCATCCGCAGGCGTTTTCTGATATTGGACAGTCCTACGCTGCTGGTGGTCCATTTTCCTTTTTCCAGACTCTCATTAAGTTCCTTTATTTTTTCCGGATCCATGGATGCCCCGCTGTTGCGGATCTCAATGAAAAAACGTCCTTCCCGTTTCCGTATACTGCCCTGTATTCTGCACATCTCCCCTTGGCTCTTTCCATGGACAAAACAGTTTTCTATCACCGGCTGAAGAATAAATCTTGGAAATTCCTCCTCATACAGCATTTCCGGGCAATCCATTTCATAGGAAAACGCATCGCCGTACCGCATCATCATCATTCCGATATAATTTTTCAGAAATTCCAGTTCATCCGCCAGCTTCCAGGTAAAACTGGGATCCCGCAGTATCGGCATGATGATCTTGCTGAGAGTCACCAGCGAATCCGCAACCCGCGTATTATTTGTCATCATGGCCATCCAGCGGATCGTATTCAGAGAGTTGTAAAGGAAGTGAGGATTCATCTGATACTGGAGCGCCAGCAGCTCTTCCCTGGCCTTTTCCTGTTCCGTATCCTGCAGCTTTGCGATATACCCCTTCAGCTTCTGAACCGTCTGATAAAACTGGACATTCAGCCGGTCCAGCTCCGGCCATCCTTTTTTCTCCGGAAAAGGCAGATCCAACTGCTCTTTTCCCACGCTTTCCATCCGGTCCATCAGATTCTGAATGGGTCGGGTATATCTTCTGCTCCAGACGCTGCCGATGATCAGCACCGCGCAGACTGCCATAGCGCCCACCATCAGGCCGAAATTCCGTATTTCCTTTCCTTCCTGCAGATAGGACTCTTTGGGGATCATATTCACCAGTTTCCAGCCGTTATAAGAGAGATCGTAGCTCACATTCTGGTTTCTGCTGTCCGCCTTATAGGTTCCCCCGATCAGATCCGGCTCCGTAGCGGATATGATATTGCTCCTCTGATCCGTCAGGACCGCCTGACTGTCATTATAAATAGCCTGGTTGTAACAAGTCTGCACCTGACGTTCATCCAGCGTCACAATCAGATAACTGTCCTTTCTCTGTTCCTCCTCCTCATTCAGCGGCTTGATTCCTATGAGCACCGGACGGTTCACTGCCGCATACAGTGTGCTGTCCTCCTCCACTGTGATCTCCCCCGAGGAGAGCCAGAGCACATACGGATAATTCTCCCTGCTTTCCATCAGAATTCTTCGAAATTCATCATCGATACGGGTATTTCCACTTCTGCTTTTCCTCTCCGCAGTAGAAACTACCGTCCGGCCGCTTCCATTGACTATGGCCACCGCGTAAATATCTGTATCCGAGGACAGAATCTCGTCAAACTGCTGAATAATCTTCCGCTTTGTCACTGCCTGTTCTTTTTCGTTCTGCCGCCAGCTCTCTGTAAATTGCCAGGGCAGAACATTATTGGCAAACCGATTGATATAGCCGTCAGCCTTTTCCATCATTTCCTTCAGCTTCTGCTCCGATTCCTGGAAGGTCATATAAGCAATCCTCTCGTCATTATCCTCCAGCTTTCCCAGGAAATAATTGTATGTGGTGCCGAACAGCAGCCCGATCACCAGGATCACGCCGCACAGCATAGACACGATAAACTTTATCTTCCAGTCGATCTTCTTTTTCATCCTCTGTTCTGCTGCCTCCACTTTGCCGGGGAAACTCCCATATGTTTCTTGAAAAACCGGCTGAAATATTCCAGATTATTAAACCCGTTTCTCTCTGCGATCACAGAAAGCTTCATATTGCTGTTCTTCAGCTCCTCCAGCACCTTATGAAGCCTCAGCTCATTGAGATACTCCACATAAGTTTTTCCCGTCTCTTTTTTAAACAGATGAGAAAAATAACTGGAACTGATCCCCAGATACCCGGAAATTTCTCCCAGCCCCAAAGGTTTTTGAAAATTCAACTCCATATAGCGAACCGCCCTTTCTATCAAAGGCTCCCGGAAAGCCTCCCTTTGTTTCTGATCCTTCCGGCCTCCTTTCAGCTTCCGGTAAACGTTCCGCAGGGTCTCTCCGTACTTTCTCCGGTCACTGCAGAAGATTCCCTCTGCGCGGATATCAAACTCAACGCCCAGATATGTATGAATGGCATTTTTCATTCGGGAAAGGCTTGCCTCCAGCTTCTCTTCCCCGGTTTCCGTAAGCACACAGAAGCTGTCGTCTCCGATCCGGACGATCACCGAACGGTTCAGATATTTCTCTGCCAGGTCATAGACAAACTTTTTCCCCAGATCACTGATCTTTCCCCTGTCTTCTTCCTTCAGGGAAAACATCACCTCCGTCTGAATCTGCTCCGGCCGGAAAGGCTCTCCATCCTTCCACCGGGCCCAGCTCCAGTCTTCCTCTTTCATCTCCGTCAGATAGGCAGTTATCATTTCATCCAGGGATTCCTTCTGCATCCCGTCCATCCTGGTCCCCACGTTTTGTTCCAGATACGCTTTTACCTTTGCCAGCTCCTGATGGATCTCATCCATGGTCATACTGGCTTTCAGGATATATCCGCTGATATTGTATCCCATCATCTTTCTGAGAGATTCAAAATCATCCAGACAGGAGATCACCATGATCGCGCACTTCCGGTCTATTTCCCGGATCCTCCGGATCAGTTCGTAACCGTCCATCCCCTCCATCCGGATATCCGTTATCACCACCTCCGGATGCAGCCTCAGGAACAGCTGGTAAGCATCCTTCCCGTTATCTGCCTGGGCCACCAGCTCCATATCATATTTTTTCCAGTCCACTGCATTCTGCAGTCCCATTCGTACCAACAATTCATCTTCCGCAAATAATACCCGATACATGTTTCATCTCCTCTCAGGTACCGCTTCAGTTATCAGATGTTACAGTCTGGATTCACTGTTATTATCAGATACCAAACAACCTCCCGGCATTCTCCTCCGTAACGCTCACCACCGTATCCACATCCACCTGCTTGATCTCGGCGATCTTAGCGGCCACATACGGCAGATTCAGGGAAGAATTCCTCTTTCCCCGGTTAGGCACCGGCGCCAGATACGGGCTGTCCGTCTCCAGCAGCAGCCGGTCCAGGGGGGCGTACTCCACCACTTCCTTCAGTTTTCTTCCGTTTTTAAAAGTCACCACCCCGCCGATTCCCAGATACAGACCCATATTCAGAAATTCCCGGGCCATTTCTTTTTCATAGGAAAAGCAGTGCACGACTCCTCCGATCTCCCCTGCCCGGACACGCTTCACAGTCTCCAGCGTATCTCTGGCAGCCTCCCGGCTGTGGATGATAAACGGCAGCCCTGTCTCCCTGGCCACCTCCATCTGTCTCTCAAACCAGAAGATCTGGGTCTGATGGTCCTGCTTATCCCAGTAATAGTCCAGGCCGATCTCTCCTACTGCCACGATCTTTTCTTTCCCGCACAAAACCCGCATTCTTTCCAATGCCGCTTCGTCCAGGGATCCCACATCATCGGGATGGACGCCCACGGCTCCATAGACAAACGGATATCTTTCTGTAAGCGCCACAGTGCGCTCCCAGCCGGATACCTCCGCGCAGACATTGATCACCTTCCCAATGCCCGCCGGTTCCAGAGATTCCAGCAGTTCTTCCCTGTCTTCATCAAAGGCTTCATCATCATAATGCGCATGTGTCTCAAATATCATCGGTTCTCTCCTCTCAACCCTCCGGATCATCTGACTGTCCTTGCTTCCGGCGCAGACACCGTAGGAGGGTCATCCTCTTTCAGTCAAAGACCCCGCAGCAAGCTACGGGATATCAAACTTGCAGCGCAGCAGAGCTGCGGGGTCTTTGGTCTTCGCTTCGCTGCGGTCGGCGCTAACCGTGTGCCGCTGGCACACAGCGCCCCTCGCGTCAGGTCTCCGTTCCACTTCGGTCGGCGCTAAACGTGTGCCACCGGCACACAGCGCCGCCAAATGGACATCCAAGCATGTCCGCTTGGCTCGTTGCTCGCGGGAATCAAAAAGAGAACCGTCCTGAGAGAACAGTTCCCCTTTTTTATTATAATCGAAACAGCCGGGAAAATCCATCCCCGTTTTCGCGTCCCGGCTGGCGTTGCCTTTTGCGGGGTCCGCTGCCCCTCCTTTGCTCCGGTCCGCCCTTCAGATTCCGGCGGAAACTCAGGTATCTGTCTTTCCTCAGGCCGGTCCTCAAAATGCGTTCCCCGTTCCTTATCAGCAGATCTCCGCTCCTGAAGGCATCTCCTTCTCCGGAACCATCAGAGACAGATTTCCATCCGCATCCTCCGCGCACAGAAGCATACCCTCAGACATCACTCCGGCCAGCTTGGCAGGTTTTAAGTTCACCAGCACCATCACCTTTTTGCCAACCATCTCCTCCGCCGTATAATGCCCCTTAATTCCGGATACGATCTGCTTCACCTGGCTGCCGATCTTCACCTGAGAGCAGAGAAGTTTTCGGGATTTTTTTACCTCCTCACAGGCAATGATCTCACCCACCTGGAACTGCATCCTTCCGAAATCTTCAAAGGTAATCTCGTCCTTAGGTTCCAGATCGATCACTGCCTCGCCCTGTTTTGCGGCTTCTTCCCCGGCCTCTTTATCTTCCTGTCCGCCGGCTGCGCCCTGTCCGTTCTCCCCGGACTGCGCCATCTGCTGTGCCCTCTTCTCTTCCACTTTTTCCATCACGTCCTTCACATCCAGACGCTGGAACAGGATCTGAGGTTTCTCCGTCACCTTTGTTCCGGAGGCATACAGCCCGAACTGGTTCAGCTCCTCATACGTTCTCTTCCCGGCGTTCAGCTGGGTGAGGATCTTCTCCGTGGTCTCCGGCATATAAGATTCCAGCAGACAGGCTCCTACAGTGATCCCCTCCACCAGATTGTACAGCACTTCAGCCAGCCGGTCTTTCTTGGCCTCGTCCTTAGCCAGAGCCCAGGGCATGGTCTCATCAATATACTTGTTGCAGCGTTTGAACAGGGCAAAGATCTCTGTAATGGCATCTGCCACCCGCAGTTCCTCCATCTTGGCCGCAACCTTGTCTCTTGTTCCTGTTACCACCGCTTTCAGATCCGCGTCCACCTCTTCCTGGACACCGGTCCTGGTTACTGTACCGCCAAAATATTTGTTGGACATGGAAATGGTCCTGTTCACCAGATTTCCCAGAGTATTGGCCAGATCAGAATTCAGCCGCTCCACCATCAGCTCCCAGGTGATCACTCCATCATTGTCAAAGGGCATCTCATGCAGTACAAAATATCTCACCGCATCCACTCCAAACAGCTCCACCAGGTCATCGGCATAGATCACGTTTCCCTTGGACTTACTCATCTTGCCGTCTCCCTGCAGAAGCCAGGGATGGCCAAAGATCTGTTTCGGCAGCGGAAGATCCAGCGCCATCAGGAAAATCGGCCAGTAAATCGTATGGAACCGGATAATATCCTTCCCGATCAGATGCAGGTCCGCCGGCCAGTCCTTTTTAAACTGCTCCGTACTGTTTCCGTCACAGTCATAGCCTATTCCGGTAATATAGTTGGTCAGGGCGTCCAGCCATACATATACCACATGCTTGGGATCAAAATCCACCGGAATCCCCCATTTAAAGGAGGTTCTGGAGACACACAGGTCCTGCAGGCCCGGCAGCAGGAAGTTATTCATCATCTCATTTTTCCTGGATACCGGCTGGATAAATTCCGGATGGCTGTTGATATGGTCGATCAGCCGCTGGGCATATTTGCTCATCCGGAAGAAATACGCCTCCTCACGGGCCGGCGTACAGGGCCGTCCGCAGTCGGGACATTTTCCATCCACCAGCTGGGATTCCGTAAAGAAGGACTCGCAGGGCGTACAGTACATTCCTTCATAATACCCTTTGTAGATATCTCCCTGGTCATACAGTTTTTTAAAGATCTTCTGAACCTGCTTCTCATGATAATCGTCTGTGGTACGGATAAATTTGTCATAAGACGTATTCATCAGATCCCAGATCCTGCGGATCTCTCCGGATACGTTGTCCACGAACTCCTTGGGGGTAACACCGGCCTCCCCTGCCTTCAGCTCGATCTTCTGTCCATGCTCATCGGTTCCTGTCTGAAAAAACACATCGTATCCCTGCTGTCTCTTAAACCGGGCAATACTGTCCGCCAGCACCGCTTCATACGTATTCCCGATATGGGGCTTACCGGATGTGTAGGCAATCGCCGTAGTAATATAATACTTTTCCTTCGCCATTCTGATTTCCTCCTGCTCTCTGGCATACAGCCATACTATGTCTGATATCACAGCCGCTCGCTGTCCGTTGCCCGGCAAATATCCGCTCATGCAAGCTTGGCGGCTGCTTGCCGGGCGTATCGATCGGATAGGGGAATTCCCTTCCCCTATCCGATCCCCGCGATACTGCGGACAGCTCACGGCTAATGCCGCTCGCTGTCCGTTGCCCGGCAAATACCCGCTCATGCAAGCATGGCGGCTGCTTGCCGGGCGTATCAATCGGATAGGGGAATTCCCTTCCCCTATCCGATCCCCGCGATACTGCGGACAGCTCACGGCTAATGCCGCTCGCTGTCCGTTGCCCGGCAAATACCCGCTCATGCAAGCATGGCGGCTGCTTGCCGGGCGTATCAATCGGATAGGGGAATTCCCTTCCCCTATCCGATCCCCGCGATACTGCGGACAGCTCACGGCTAATGCCGCTCGCTGTCCGTTGCCCGGCAAATACCCGCTCATGCAAGCATGGCGGCTACTTGCCGGGCGTATCGCACAAAAAGGCGCGTCCTTCTGGGGTTAGAAAGACGCGCCGTATCGGCCGTGTTACCACTTTCATTCACTCATGCCTCACGGCAGTGAGCCTCGATGGGTACTGTCATACCCTCCCGCTGTAACAGGCGGACCTGTCGCAGCCTTACTTCCTTTTGGATAGTTCGGTGCGCCTCTCGGGAGCCATCTTCCGCCTGCTGCCCTGCATTCCCTCTCAGCCTCCGGGAATTCTCTGTAACAGCGCCTGCCGGCGTACTCTCTCCGTCCTTGTGTTTATCATCATAAAGGTATGTTAGCACGCAGGAAAATATTTGTAAAGGCAAAATCACAAAATATTTTCCCCCATATAACGCCTCACCACCCTCATGACTCTGTTCAGGTTTTTCAGATCCGCCGCAACAGCTCCTGTCTCCAGAGAGTGGTCAGCCTCCGGAACGATCCACAGCGGGAGACTGCGTTCCCTGCACCCTTCTCTTACCGTCTCTGTATCCACCCAGGGATCCTTTGTTCCGTGAAATACGATCCCCGGATATTCCATAGCCTTCCACGCCAAAAGTTCTTTCCTTTTCGTTCCTTCCGGAAACTCCCATATCGAAACCTGTTCTCCGTTCTTTCCCCTGCTCCCGCAGATAACAGAAAAGCTTTCCTTTACCGGCGTGAAATAAATATTTCTGCAGTTGAGTCCATGCTCCGCCGCAAAAGCCGCGGCCACGGCGGTTCCCACGCTTTTGGATATAAACAGGATCTCCCGGTAATCCTGGAATCTCACGCCTTTCAGTGTCTCCTCTGTCCATTCCAGCGCCATCCGGAATGCCTGACGCATCTTCTCCTCTGAGCCCCTGACCTTCTCGGGAAATTTTCCATAAGATACCGTAATCGTCTGATACCCATTCTCCCCGGCCGCTTTCCTGCTGTAGTACAGCAGCGGTTTATCCCCATGATAACCGATTCCCGGGAACAGAACTGCCAGCTTCATTTTTTTCACTCCCTGCCGATATAGCTTTTATCCACGGTGATCACGCAGCGGTATCTGCCATCCATTTCCTGCATATGCCTTGTGACCGTTTTTTTAAGTTCCCTCTGCCGCTCCTCCGTATAGGAAAACGGCACCACCACATCAAAGATCAGATTGATCTGGTTTTTTCCCTTCACCATGCGGAAATCGTGATACTTCAGCTCCGGATCCAGCTCATTCAGGTACTGTTCCAGCTTTTCCCGACACTCCAGAACCTGTTCATCCTTCATCTCCACAGGATCCATGTGGATCACCAGAAATACTCCCAGCTTGCGGGAAACCTCCCGCTCCGCCCGGTCGATCACCTCATGGGAATCCTCAATATCCGTATCCCGGGGCACTTCCGCGTGAAGTGAGGCCATCGTCCTTCCCGGACCGTAGCTGTGCAGGATCATATCATGGGTTCCCACGATCCCATCGTAAGATTCCACCTCCCTGCGGATCTGAGCGGCCAGTTCCGGATCTCCTGCCTGACCGATCAGCGGCTCCAGCGTATCCCGGGCAATACCGATACCGGCCCACATCACCACCAGGGAAACCAGGATTCCCATCACCGCATCAATGTTCCATCCCAGGAAATGATAAACCAGGATCGACAGGATCGTCACGCTGGTGGTCACCACATCTCCCAGAGAGTCCGTGGCTGTGGCCAGCAGTACTTTGGAATCAATCCGTTTCCCCAGCTTTCTGTTAAACAGCCCCATCCAGAGCTTGACAGCTACAGAAAGCAGCAGGATCAGAAACGGAACCAGCTCAAAATTCATGGTCTCCGGAGACCGAAGCTTTCCAATACTGCTCTTGAAAAAGGTAAATCCCACCTCGATCACCAGAAAGGAGACCACCAGAGCCGCAATATACTCCATCCGGCCGTGCCCGAAGGGATGCTCCTCGTCCGCCGGTTTATCCGCCATCTTCACTCCCACAAAGCTGATCACGGAGGATGCGGCATCGGACAGGTTGTTGAAAGCATCCGCCGTCACAGAGATACTGTTCATCACCATGCCGATCACCAGCTTGGCAGCAAACAGCAGCACATTGCAGAAAATCCCCACAAAGCTGGACAGTACACCATAAGCGGTCCGAACCTTCGGTTCCCCCGTATTCTCATAATCCTTTACGAATCTTTTAATAAGAAATTCCGTCATTTCATATGCCTTCCTTTATCCATCAGAACTATTATAATCATTGAAGCTGAATGGTCTTCAGCCTCCGGACCGTATCATACATGATCTCCAGACATTTTTCAAATTCTTCCTTCGTCACGGAATAGAAATCCTCCCCCGGATAACGTGCGTCAAAGTAGAAATCTGTCAGATATGCCAGCCCGATGGTATCCAGTTTCAGCTCCGGATAAAGCCCGTTTAATTTTGAGGCGATCTTTTTCATGTTATGTTTTCTGAGCAGGTCTGAAATATCCTCCTCCACATCCAGCCGGTCCAGATATCCTTTCAGGAATTTTTCCGCCACCTGCTGACACTGTACCGCCAGCTGATTGTAAAACTTGCTTCCGGTCTCCAAAACCGATTCCAGATACTCCAGATCATTCTGCGCAATGTCAATATAGGTATTCTTAATCATTCCATTACCTCCATGATCAATTTCCTGTCTCTTTCCACCTCTTTTTTAAATATCCGGCTCATTGCCTCTCCATTATCATATGTATATACCACATCTGTCCGTACCCCGTCCATCTCCTGATCCAACTCCCAACGGATATCCGCAGTCAGCGCTCTGTCCGCCACCCTGCCGGCCGTCTGGATCATCAGGTCCACATCACTGGTACTTCTCACCTGCCCTCTGGCGCAGCTTCCGAAAAGATAAACCTTCTTCAGTCCCGGAATCTGTGCTTTCAGCAGGTACTGCAGGTCATGTTCTATTTTCCTTTTAAACCGGGCGGGAAGATGATCAAATTCCTCCCTGTATATTTTCACATTCTTTTCCATCTGGACACCTCCCGACAGAGCATGATCTTCTCTGATTTCCTTATACCAGCTCCTCCGCGTCCATTCATTGTACCATTTTTTCCCCCTCATGTCATTCCATTTTTCGCAACAGTTCAGCCATCAGCCCAGAGTCGAAACAGACGGAACAGATTTATCTGTTTCCGGCGGTTTTGGCTCTGGGGGTTGGGCGGAACGCCCATTAAGCCCCGGACAGGAGCTGCTCTTGCAGCGGATAGCCGGCTTGCCGGCGGGTACGGGGCCTGATGGCTGAACTGCTGACCTCCTCAGCAAACAGCCGAAACAGACGGAACAGATTTATCTGTTTCCGGCGGTTTTGGCTCTGGGGGTTGACCAATCCTGCTCTGCTTCTTTTTCAAAATATGAAGAATTGTCATTTACTTTTCCTGGAAGATTCAGTACAATGAGGTCACAGGCGAAATGTCCGCCCCTCGCAAACAGCGGTGGGTCTGACTGTTATTCCGCCCCAAACAACATACAGGAGGGACTTGTATTATGAGGTTTTTACTGAACGGCGATCCCGATGCCGTAAAACGTGTGGAGAAGGGAACTGAAATTTTCATGGAGGCGGCTGATGCCCCAGCTGACTCCATTTCCATTAATGTGGAGTTTCATCAGCAGGAAACACTGAAAACAGTCAAAGACGGGAATTCCATATCCATTCAGTGTAAGGAACCGGCTCACTATTTCCGGGGTCTGAACTGGGCGCTCCATCACCTTTCGGAAGAAAAAGCGGAAAAGACCGAGACTGTCTGCTTCCCCAGAGACGGATTGATGCTGGACTGCTCCAGAAACGCAGTGTTTACCGTAGATACTGTAAAGGAGCTGATCCGGAAACTGGCCCGGATGGGAATGAATCTGCTGATGCTTTATACCGAGGAAACGTATGAGGTTCCGGAGGAGCCCTATTTCGGCATTTACCGGGGCCGCTACTCCAAAGAGGAGATCCGGGAAATGGATTCCTATGCGCAGACTTTCGGCATCGAGCTGGTTCCCTGCATCCAGACTCTGGCTCATCTGCGCAACGCGCTGAAATGGCCGTTGGGCAACGGCATCAAGGATACCTACGATATCCTGCTGGTGGGCGAAGAAAAAGTATATACCTTCATCGAAGAAATGTTGCGTGCCGTCAGCGATGCCTTTACCACCCGCCGGGTGCATCTGGGAATGGATGAGGCCGCTGAGCTGGGACTGGGACAGTATCTGTCCAAAAACGGTTATCGGGAAAGCGCCAAGCTGATGAAGGAACACAGCGCGCGGGTATTTGACATCTGCAAAAAGCTGGGACTGGAGCCCATGATCTGGAGCGATATGTATATCACTGCCAACACCGGAAGCACTTATTACGATATTGATGAAAACACAGATACCAGCAGCTGGGAGAAGCCGGACAAGGAACTGGGACTGGTTTACTGGGATTATTACAACGAAAACGGTAAGCTGTACCGGGATATGCTGCGGGTACATAAGGAGCTGACCAACCATCTGACCTTTGCCGGCGGCGTATGGATGTGGAACGGAATTTCCCCCAACTACGGCAGAGCCTTCCGCTGCACCATCAGCGCTCTGGATGCCTGCAGGGAATATCAGGTTCCTGAGATATTCTGCACCGCCTGGATGGACAACGGTTCCGAGACTCCGCTGGACGCCATCTATCCCGGTCTGGTATTGTTTGCCCACCTGGGCTTCCACGAGACGGTAAACCGGGAAGATTTTGCCGAAGAATTCCAGAACTGCGTGGGAGGACGGCTGGAGGATTTCTATCAGCTGGAGGCCTTTGATTCCCTGTTTACAGGTATGGGGAATAATATGGGATCTGACAATCCCTCCAAATATTATCTGTACGAGGATGCCATGCTGGGTATGTTCGATTACCATCTGAAGGATGTGGATGTGGATACGTATTACAGGGATCTGGCGCTGAGAATGTCCTCCTGTGCTCAGACATCACCGGCTTATGCGGATCTGTTCCATTTCTATGAGGAACTGGCTCAGGTACTTTCCAAAAAGGCCAGCCTGGGAATCCGTATCAAGGATGCCTATGACAGCAAGGACTTATCCACACTTAGGGAGATCTGCGACCAGGTTATCCCCAATATCATCGACCATATGTGGAAGCTGAAGCTGATCAGAGAACAGCTGTGGCTGCGGAATGCCAAGTCCTTCGGCTACGAACTGCTGGACATCAAGCTGGGCGGTGTGCTCACCAGACTTGCCAGCCATAAGAGACGCATCGAGTCCTATCTGGATGGTTCTGTCTCCCGCCTGGAGGAACTGGAAGAAAAGAGAATGCCCTACTTCCAGACCAAGCAGTCCATGAATCACGACCGCAAAACTCCGATGAACGAGAACCGGTGGCATTATATCGTCAGCGGATGCTGCATGATCGATACCATCTGAGGAATTTGATTTGGGCGCTGCACACCAAAAAAATAATTTTTAATGGCTAAACCGATATCTTCTTTGTACACTGAGAGAAAGGGTGCCGCTTGATCCGGCACCCTTTTTTTGTCTGTACTCTGCTTATTCACACAGCTTCTGCCGAGTCAGAATTTCACTCCCATCTTAATGCTCTTTTCCGGATGATCTATAATATAATGGCTGTAGGCCTGATCACATCCGGAAAAATCCACTACCGAAAAGACAATATTTTCGCAGTTTATCTTTCCGCTTCCCATCAATGCCCAGCTTTCCCGACAGATTCTGTCAAAACTCCAGCGGGGATAATCTCTGTTGGGTTCACTGCAGGCCCTTGAAAAAAATACATTCTGCTGATTGAAGTGGCCTTCCCGTCCCTTCTCCTGCCGCCTCTTACCATTCCGCCTCAAAGATCCTGGCCATGTTTTTCTGCTGCATCTTCACCTTCAGGACTCCTTCTTCTTCCTGCCAGGTAAATGAGCAGACATGATCGCCGGCGGGAAATGCGACTTTCCACCTGGCATTCTTTCCGGCGGCTCCGGAGATGGGAAGGCTGCAGGTATCCTCCCCCTCCAGTCTCCACACCGCCAGATAGATTTTCCGCTCGGTGCCAAGTCCCAGGCTCATCCATCCGTCTCCGTCCCTGGCCAGCCCCAGCGGCCAGAACGGCAGTGCCCGGGGAATATCCTGGCGGATACTCTTATAATACTCCAGTTCCTCCTTCACAATCGCCTTCTTCTCCTCCGCCAGCGTTCCCATATGTCCGCTCTGATGGATCCTCAGCAGACAGGAATTCACACAGTTGAACACCGTCTCCTCCCGGTCTGAATGGCTCATGGGATAAGACCATATGGCGGCCTGCTCCGGGGCTGCAGCCGTAGGTGCGTTGGCCGCAATAGACGCATACCGCAGATAGCTGGTCTGGTCGCTGGTGGATTGGATACTGCATCTGGACAGCATGGCATAGTCCATGCGCATGCCGCCGCTGCTGCAATTCTCAATGACCACCTCCGGGTAATCGGCGAATATCTCATCCAGCCAAGACAGATATGCCCGATTGTGCTCCAGAAGTCCGTCCCCCGGGCTGTCCGCCTGATAGTCAGTTCCAATCCCCGCGTTGATATTGTAGTCGATCTTGAAATATCCGATACCGTATTCCCGGATCATCCGGTCAATCACACCTCTTGTGTATCGGCGCACCTGGGGATTACGGAAATCCAGCTGAAAGCGGTCTCTGTCAATCAGAGGCTCCCCGTGGCGCTGAAACAGCCATGTCTTTGCCTCACTGTCTGCCCGGATCAGCTGACAATAAGTGGAATGTCTGCCGGGCCAGGAAGTAATCTCCCGGAACTCATCGTCAAACAGCACGATTCTCAGCTTTGTCAGGGTATAAAAATCCTTCAGGAGCTCCATCATCTCCTCACGCTGAAACTGAATACTCATAATCGCCCTCCTTTTCCTGTTCAGTCGTCTCTTCCAAGAGCCATGCGGTCTGCATAATATCCCGAAAAAAATCCACTCCCCCTGCGTTCATCAGAACATGCTTCCCGTCTTCCTGAAACCAGAAGGACTGATCCCTGTCCTCTGAGTAAAAAAGTGGGTAAATGCCGCGATATTTTCAAATCCTGTCTGTTCCGCAATTTCCCCAATGGCCATCTCCGAATTCTTCAAAAGCAGCTTGGCCCGTTCCAGCAGAAACTCTTCCCTGTCTTTCAGATAAGAAACCACCGGAAAATTCAGCAGCCTCAGAGCATCCACTGCATACTGGATCCGGAATCGAAAATGCCACCACAAAAATGTTGTGGGCTTACGGTCTGTTTTATAATGACTATGGCGAACATTTTCCGGAATGATCACAATGCTTCCCGGCCCAGTCTCATAGCTCTTTCCATTCAGTTCCAGAACCGCCTCTCCCTTCTGCAGATAAGACATCACATAAAACGGAAAAACTCTATTTCGGTTACTCAGTTCCCTCCTCGTTTCCAGATTGTATTCCATGATTTCCAAATCTGAAATCTGGATAATCTGCTCTAGATATTTATCCAAGCTCTGTCACCTCCGGGCTCTCTGCTTTTTCCTCCAGCAGTCCCTGATACACCTCTCTTTTTCCGATCCCCCGGTCCTTTGCCACCAGCTTCATGGCCTCCTTATGCCCGATTCCCTGGTCTTCATAATACCGCATATGCTCTTTCAGGCTCATACTTTCCCAGGTCTTCTGTTTTTCCGCCTCCATCTCCCGGCGGCTTCGGCCTTCCATTACGATCACGCATTCCCCCCTGGGTTCCTGTTCCCGGTAATATTCCAGAGCTTCTGAAAGAGTGGTGTCAAATACGGTCTCGTGTTTCTTGGTCAGTTCCCGGCAAACTGCGATCCTCCGGTCTCCCAGACTGTCATACAGCTCCCTGATAGTCCGCACCAGCCTGTGGGGCGCCTCATAGAGCACCACTGTCCGGGTTTCCTCCTTCAGTTCCTCCAGGACTGCCGCCCGCTCCTTCTTTTCCATGGGCAGAAATGCCTCAAAGGCAAATCTTCTGGTGGAAAGCCCGGACATGGTCAGCGCGGTGATACACGCCGCCGCACCGGGAAGGGAGGTTACCGGAATCTGTTCCTTCCGGCACATGGCCACCAGCTCCTCCCCCGGATCCGAGATCCCGGGAGTTCCCGCATCGGTGATCAGAGCCACATTCTTTCCTTCCTGGAGCAGTCTCACCAGATATCTGCCCTTGTCGATCTTGTTGTACTCATGATAGCTGGTCATAGGCGTCCGGATCTCAAAATGATTCAGCAGTTTAATGCTGTTCCTGGTGTCCTCCGCCGCGATCAGATCCACTTCCTTCAGCGTCCGCAGCACCCGGAAGGTGATATCCTCCAAATTGCCGATGGGTGTCGCGCACAGATATAATGTTCCCGTCATACTCCCTCCTGTCCCCGTCAGACCTGTCCAACCCGGTCATTGTGCGGATCCTGGCGCCTCCCGCCTGGATCTGCCCTCCGGAATTTTCCGCAGGCCCTGCCGTTCCTGTCCTTTTTACCTTCCGTCTCCGTAGATCCGGCGTATTTCCTCCGTATATACTCCCGGCCGCTCATACATGATCAAAGGCTTTTCCACAGTGATCCTGGGGTTTCCTCCCAACATTCCCTCGATCAGGACCATATTGGGTTCCTTGTCCACATACGGATACACCAGCCGCATCCGCTTGGGCTCCAGCTTATACTTCATCATCACTCCCATGATCTCTGCCAGCCGAAAGGGTCTGTGCACCATATAAAACCGCCCCCTGGGTTCCAGTACCTGGGCTGCCTGGGATATTACGTCTTCCAGTGTACAGAGGATCTCATGGCGTGCGATCGCCTTGGGCAGATGAGGATTCACCAGTCCGTGATTTCCCGTCATATAGGGCGGATTGCAGGTCACAACAGAAAAGGAAGCCCTGCCAAATATGGCAGCGGCTTCCCTGATATCTCCAGTCTGAATCGTGACCGCATCCTCCAGATGATTGTAAGCTACACTTCGTCTGGCCATTTCGGCGCTCTCTTCCTGAATCTCCAGCCCGGTAAAATGCTCTCCCGGGGTCTTAGCCTTCAGCAGAATCGGGATAATACCTGTCCCGGTCCCCAGATCCAGCGCCCGCTCTCCGGGCTTCACCCTGGCAAATCCCGACAGCAGGACCGCATCTGCTCCATAGCAGAAATTCTCCGGATTCTGAATGATAAAATACCCGTTCTGCAGATCATCCAGGCGTTCATGCTCTTTTAATGTAATTGTCATTTCCGATTCCTACTTCTCTCTCTCCAGTTTCTCCAGCGCCTTGGCCTCTTCCTTGGAAAGTTTTACCTTCTCTTTCTTGTGACGCGGCCTGAACTTCAGCTCCTCCGCCTTATACTCCCGGATTTCCTTCTCGTCATTGACGTTCACCAGCACCCTCACCATCTGGCGGAGCACATTTACATTCTGCACCTCGCCCTTCAGGCCGTCCGGCGTGGTCACAGTGTCGCCGGTGCCGGGAAGCTTCTTATTCAGATACTCATACGTCTCCTGTTCATTCTTCAGACAGCACATCAGCCGGCCGCAGACGCCGGAAATCTTTGTGGGATTCAGCGACAGGTTCTGCTCCTTGGCCATCTTAATGGACACCGGGGCAAATTCCGACAGATAGGTATGGCAGCACAGCGGCCGCCCGCAGATTCCGATACCTCCCAGGATCCTGGTCTCATCCCGCACACCGATCTGTCTCAGTTCGATCCTGGTCTTAAATACTGCCGCCAGGTCCTTCACCAGCTCCCGGAAATCGATCCGACCGTCCGCAGTGAAGTAAAACAGCACTTTATTATTGTCAAAGGTATACTCCACATCGATCAGCTTCATATCCAGCTCATGAGCACGGATTTTTTTCACACAGACCTGATAGGCTTCCTTCTCCTTTTTCCGGTTGCTCTGCTCCCGGGCATCATCCTTTGCCGTGGCGATCCGGATCACATCCTTTAAAGGCTGCACCACCGACTCCTCGTCCACATCCTTGGGTCCCAGGACCACGGATCCGTATTCCACACCCCTGGCGGTCTCCACGATCACATGATCTCCCGGCTTTACCTGGAAATTCTTGGGATTAAAATAATATATTTTTCCTACATTCCGAAACCGGACACCTATAATCTTTACCATTCTAATTCTCCTTGATCGTCATAAAAAGAAGCTCCATGACGAGATCAAAATTTACATTCGCGTGGAGCCGGGTCTTGGCCTTTTCCACTGCGTCTATCATATTCTCAATTCCCTCATAGGAACTTTTTCTGGCTCTTTCCTTGATATCATTGAGCTGATCCTTAAACACCAGCCCGTCCACCTCCTTGGTGGCCTTAAAGAGCAGCACGTCCCGGAACCACAGAATAAAGATATCCAGATAATCATAAATATTCTGTTTGTCCGCAGACAGCATCTTAACGGCATCCACCAGCTCATACAGTTCCATATCACTGGAACGCCTCAGGAGCCGGAGCGCGTTCTCCGTCATCTGTCCAAATTCCTCCGACTGGGCGATCTGTTTTGCCTTGCCGATATTTCCCTGGGCGATGGAAGCGTCCACCTGCGCCTGATAATCCGGTATATGAAGCTTTTCCATAAGATACTCCTTTACCATATTCTCTTTTACAGGCCGCAGCCCCAGCTTCACACACCTGGAGGTGATGGTCGGCAGAAGCGCGTCCATGTTGCTGGTCAGCAGGAGAATCACCGCATAGGCCGGCGGCTCCTCAATGGTTTTCAGAAGAGCATTCTGCGCCTGAAGCGTCAGCTTCTCCGCCTCGCTGATAATATATATTTTATAAGAGCTGCAGTATGGCCTGATGGCCACGTCATCGATCAGCTGTGTGCGGATATCCTCGATACCGATGGAATTCGGCTTTTCATGAGTAACATTGATGATATCCGGATGATTCTTGCTCATAGCCTTTCTGCAGGAGCTGCAAGCCAGGCAGGGATCTACCCCCTTCCGCTCACACTGCAGTGTCATGGCAAATGTGGTCGCCAGAAGTTTCTTTCCGGAACCCGTCTCCCCGCTGAAAATATACGCATGGGAAACCTTCCCCAACCGGATCGCATTCTGTAAATGTCTGATAATCTCTTTATGCCCTACAATCTCCTGAAATCCCGGCATACTTCCACCTCCCCGTTTCTGCCTTTCGCATCGGAATTCTCTCCTGCAGCCCGCCGCAGGATTCCTGATTCCGATTTCAGTATAGCACAGAAATTATATACTTTTCAATGTCCCGCAGGCAAGTATTGAAATCTGTATTCAGAAAACGGAAGTCAATTTCCGCTTCCCGTATCTTCTCCTCGCTGAAGTCCTGGCTGTCCGCCAGAAATCGTCTGCACATTTCCTCATATTTGGGAACTTCCTGGGTCTCTTCCCGGGCAATGGCTCTTTTCAGCCGCTCCCCATCCTCTACCTCCACGTAGATAGGGCATAGCCGGTCTTTTCCGTAATATCCCCGCAGCTTCCGGTAGGACTCCAGGGTTCCGATCCCCAGATAATTTTCCTTTTCCGGATCCACTGTCCCATCGTCCGCTGTAAAATATCTCCAGAGTCCATACACGGTATGATATCCCCGTTCCTCTATGATCTTTCCCGCCGCCTCCAATTCCTGATACCGCTCCTCGGAGACGAAATGATACTCCCGTCCGTCCTTCTCCCCGTCCCTCACCGGCCGGGTAGTATAAAGAACGATTTTTTTCAGTTCTCCCACATGATCTCTCATCAGTTCCCGGTAAATGGAATCCTTTCCGGAAGCGCTTTTCCCCATAATATAAAATATTTTACCCATATTTCCTCTTTCTCTTTCCAGTTTTTGCAGCAGTCCGGCCTTCCGGCTTCACTGCCGTCCTTCCTCCGTCTTACAGGATCGTTCCCATGGAGTTTGCTCCTGTCAGATCCGTATCTCTCAGCGCTGCCGCCTCCAGCGCATACCGCAGGCCGTCTGCCATCATATCCACCGTCATAAACGGCGTCCCCCCGGGTTTTCCCACCGCCTGTCCGGCAGCGTACGGCACATGGATAAATCCCGCCCGGATCCCGGGATACTTTTTCTGTGCCAGATACAGCACCTGATACATGATACAGTTGCACACATAGGTTCCCGCCGAGTAGGAAAGCTCCGCCGGAATTCCGTGCGCTCTCATGCTCTCCACCATTGCCTTTACCGGAAGACTGGAAAAATAAGCATTCTCCCCATCCTTCCGAAGGGGCTGACCTTCCGGCTGCTGCCCGTCATTATCCGGAATCCTGGCCTCCGCCAGATTGATGGCCACCCGCTCCACCGTCATACAGGACCGGCCCCCAGCCTGGCCCACATTCAGTACGATCTCCGGATGATACTCAGCTATCGCTGCTTCCGTTGCCTTCACACTTCCCTCAAAGGAAGTGGGGATCTGCACCTTTATCACTTCCCTGCCAGCCACCGTATCCGGCAGCAGCTTCACTGCCTCCCAGGCAGGATTCACCGTTTCCCCTCCAAAGGGGTCAAAACCTGTAACTAAAATCTTCATCCCTAACACCTCAAAACGGCAGTGCTGCGCCTGCCGTTCTTTCCTTAAACCTTAAACCGATATCCCACTCCCCAGATCGTTTCAATATACTGGGGCTTTGCCGTATTATACTCGATCTTCTCCCGGATCTTCTTGATATGCACCGTAACCGTGGCAATATCCCCGATGGACTCCATGTTCCAGATCTCATTGAACAGTTCGTCCTTGGTAAATACCCGGTTGGGATTCTCCGCCAGAAAGGTAAGAAGGTCAAACTCCTTGGTGGTGAAGTTCTTCTCCTCCCCATTCACCCAGACTCTCCGGGCCGTCTTGTCAATCTTGATCCCCCGGATCTCGATAATGTCGTTGGTCTGCACTCCGGTTCCGATCAGTCTCTCATACCTGGCCAGATGGGCCTTTACCCGTGCCACCAGCTCACTGGGGCTGAAGGGCTTGGTCATATAGTCATCGGCTCCCAGTCCCAGTCCCCGGATCTTGTCGATATCATCCTTTTTGGCGGACACCATGATGATGGGGGTATTCTTCTGGGCCCTGATCTCCCGGCAGATGTCAAATCCATCCATCTCCGGAAGCATCAGATCCAGGATGATCAGATTAAAGTCCTCTGTCAGTGCCCGCTTCAGTCCCACATCCCCCCGGTGCTCGATCTCCACCTCAAATCCGCTCAGTTCCAGATAATCCTTCTCCAGATCCGCGATCGCCTCTTCATCTTCCACAATCAAAATCTTACTCATTTGCCGGTACCTCCTGATATTTTCTCAAAGCCAGATACATGACCGTACCCGTTCCCTCCTTGCTGGTAGCCCATACCTGGCCTCCATGGTCCTCCATGATCTTCTTTACAATGGACAGTCCGATTCCGCTTCCTCCCTTGGAGGAATTCCTGGAAGCATCCGTCCGGTAAAAGCGGTCAAATATATTCGCCAGATCCTTCTGGGCGATTCCCTTGCCGTTATCCTCTATCTCTATCTGGATAAAATCACCCACATCCCTCAGCCGGATATTAATGGCCTTCTTGGGCTTATCCATATACTTCATGGAATTGCTGATGATATTGTTGATCACCCGCTTGATCTGCTCCGCGTCGGCGATCACCACCGTATCATCCTCCAGATAATTAAAATACGTCAGCGACACTCCGCTGGACTCCAGCTCCACGCTCAGCTCATCCACACAGTCCTCAAAATAATCGCTGATATTGATCTTGTTGAAGGTATATGGAATCCGATTGGTATCGATCTTGGAATAAAATGTAAGCTCATTGATCAGCCGGTCCATCTCATTCGCCTTGGTGTAAATGGTACGGATGTACTTATCCATCTTCTCCGGGGTGTCCGCCACACCGTCCATGATCCCCTCCACATACCCTTTCACCGCTGTGATGGGGGTCTTCAGATCATGGGAAATATTGCTGATCAGCTCCTTGTTTTCCTTGTCGAACGCCACCTTTTCCTCTGCGGAAGCCTTCAGTCTCTGACGCATATCCTCAAAGTCATCGCAGAGATCACTGATCTCAGATACGCCGCTCTTTTCAATGGTAAATTCCAGGTTCCCGTCCTTGATCTTCCTGGTGGCCTCTCTCAGCTGATTCAGCGGCGTGATCACCCCCCGGTATGTCCACATACACAGCCCCGCACTGGTAACGATCAGGATCAGCACGATCACAAATACCATATCCGCCATCAGCTGGCGCATCTGAGGAACAACCGCATCCGCCTGAATAATGATGAAAGCGCTTCCCTTACTGCCGTCCGTATACTGAAAATCCACCTGTTTCACCAGAGCCTGTATATCCGCGGCAATGTATAGCCCCCGGTCGGACTCTCCCACCGCGTCTCCATATTCCGGAAGTTCCTCAAACAGATCGTTCAGATCCTCCATTCCCAGTTCCGATCCGTTATATACCAGCTGATCATCCTTTCTGACCAGCAGAAACGCATTCTTCCCTGTCAGTTCCTTATTCACTCCGTCCAGGTAAGCTTCGTCCTCCAGCTCCTCGGGCGATGCCCCCGCGATTTCCTGAAGATTGGAAAATGCTTTTTTCGTGATCTTATCCAGCATATTCGTACTGTTGGAAAGGCTCTGATATGTAACCCCTTCAATCCCGTACTGTTTCTCAATCGCCCTCAGCTGGTAAGAGGTAAAGCCCATCAGCGCTATCCCTGTCAGAACCAGAGGAAAAAGAATTATCACAAAAAATGATATAATAATACGTGTTTTTAACTTCATATCATCACCCGATATCTGCAAAATGAAAAGCAGCGGTATGCTGCACTATATGGATTAAGTATATCATATCTTATTCCCATTTTCACCTAAACAAAGCGGGAAGTTTTCTAAAGTTTCTATAAAAAATCGGGGGTTCCGGGAAAACTGCGGCAGCGGCTGGGCCGACGCTGTGCGTAATCCGCATCACTCCGTGTTCTCACAGGACAGCAGCAAAGAAAGGATCCCGCAGAAAGACTTCTGCAGTACAAAAACTCCGGGACAGTCAAATACCCCGCTGCAGGCAGCGGGGTATCAAATATGCAGTTGCGCAGAGCAGCGGGGCATCCGGCACGCAGTGCCGTCAAATGGACATGCAGGCATATCCTCCCAGGGCGCTGCATGCGGGAACAAACGTCCCGGATTTCTCTGCCGTCCGCATTTTCTCAGGCAAATTTTCTTTTGATCCGGACAAATACACGTTCAATACAGTAAGCCACCAGGAAAACCAGCAGGATCGCCACGCCGGCGGTGCCGTAATCGTATCCCTGAAGGCTGTTGGAGATCACGTAGCCGATTCCTCCGGCGCCCACCATTCCCAGGATGGCGCATTCGGAGAAATTGGTCTCCAGCCGCATGCCCGCCCACGCCACGATCTGGGACAGGGCCGCCGGAAGAATGGCGTTGATAAAGATGGACAGTTTTCCCGTTCCCGTGGCCTCCAGAGCCTCTATGGTTTCATCCGGAATACTCTCAAAGCAAATGTAGGTAATGTATCGTTTCGCTTCTGCCCTCCGGATTCTCCGGTCCGCCGCGATACCGCGGACAGCTCACGGCTAACGCCGTTCGCTGTCCGTTACCCGGCAAATATCCGCTCATGCAAGCATGGCGGCTGCTTGCCGGGCGTATCGCAAAAAAAGAGACCCGCTTCTCTGACAAAGCGAATCTCTTTTGGTTTCTTGGGGCCCTGAAGCCCGTACCGTATTTCTGCGGCAGTTACGGCCGGAAGGCCACACCGCCACACATTTTTCATTTTTCACACATCCGGCACCGCCTGCGGGCGTCAGATAATTACAATCCCTTTTTTCCTGTATTTCTCCCGGATTTCCTCCGAGACATGATCGTCCATCACCACGGAGTCCACCTGGGTTCTGGAAAGCACTTTCTTTTTGGAGCATTTCCCCAGCTTGCTGGAATCCATCACCGCGATCACCTTTCTGGCGGTTTTTGCCAGCAGCTGCATCACTCCGATTTCATGGAAACGGAAATCCGTAAACCCGTCGCTGTAGCTGACCGCATTGATGGACAGAAACGCCAGATCCGGATAGTACTGGCCAAATTCCTGCTCACAGACGCTTCCGTAGGTGGAGCGCTCCAGAGGATCCACATCGCCTCCGATGGCAATCAGGCGGATCTGTGAATTCTGCATCAGAGCGCTGACCGCCGCGTAATTGTTGGTGACCACCGTCACCTTTTTGTCCAGCGCCGCCAGCTCCTGGGAGAGGATCGTGTTTGTGGTGCCGGAATTCAGGGCGATCACATCGCCGTCCTTCACAAAGGAAATAGCCTTCCGGCAGGCTTCCCGTTTCAGATCGCTGTTCACAATCTCTCTTCCCGTAAAATTCAGAAAGGAGGCCATGGAATCCGGCAGGCAGGCTCCGCCCCTGACATACCGTATCAGGCCGTTCTGCTCCATGGTTTTCAGGTCCCTGCGTATGGTGTCCACCGACACTCCCAGGATCCGGCTCAGTTCCCCTACCTTCACCGTCGACTGCAGCTGAAGCTGCTGCATAATTCGTTCCGCACGCTCCGTATATAGCATCATTGTTTTTCTTTCCCGTAACTTACAGATATTGTTTGCCGTGTTTCCCAGATCCGCCGCCCCGGAGGGCAGGCCGGTCTGCCTTGAAAATTATAAATACTTTTTCAGCATATCCACCCGGTCCAGCTTCTCCCAGGGCAGATCCAGATCATTTCTTCCGAAATGGCCGTAGGCTGCCGTCTGTTTGTAAATGGGACGTCTCAGATCCAGCATTTTGATGATTCCCGCCGGTCTCAGATCAAAGTTCTCCCGGATAATCTCCGTCAGTCTGGTATCCTCCAGCTTTCCGGTTCCGAAGGTATCCACACGCACAGAAGTGGGATGCGCCACGCCGATGGCGTAGGACAGCTGGATCTCGCATTTATCCGCCAGACCTGCCGCCACAATGTTTTTGGCCACATACCGGGCAGCGTAAGCCGCGGAACGGTCCACTTTCGTGCAGTCCTTTCCGGAGAAAGCGCCGCCGCCGTGACGGCCGTATCCGCCGTAGGTATCCACGATGATCTTCCGGCCGGTAAGTCCGCTGTCTCCGTGGGGTCCTCCGATTACGAATCTTCCGGTGGGATTGATGAAGAACTTGGTATCCTCATCGATCATTTCCTTCGGAAGCACCGGATCAAATACATACTTTTTGATATCCTCATGGATCTGCTCCTGAGTCACCTCGGGATCATGCTGAGTGGAAAGCACCACCGCGTCCAGACGCACCGGTTTTCCTTCCTTGTCATACTCCACTGTCACCTGAGATTTTCCATCGGGACGCAGATAGGTCAGAGTGCCGTCCTTGCGCACCTTTGCCAGCTGTCTGGCCAGTTTGTGAGCCAGGGCGATGGGATACGGCATATACTCCTCCGTCTCATTGGAGGCGAATCCGAACATCATACCCTGATCCCCGGCTCCGATGGCATCCAGCTCTGAATCCGTCATCTGATGCTCCTTGGCCTCCAGAGCCTTGTCCACGCCCAGGGCAATATCCGCAGACTGCTCGTCAATGGCGGTGATCACGCCGCAGTTGTCCGCGTCAAATCCATATTTTCCGCGGGTATATCCGATTTCCCGGACGGTATCCCGGACGATTTTCTGAATATCCACATAAGCCTTGGTGGTAATCTCGCCCATCACCAGCACCAGACCGGTGGTGATCGCCGTCTCGCAGGCCACACGGCTCATGGGATCCTGCTCCATCAGCGCGTCCAGAATCGCGTCGGAAATCTGATCACAGATCTTATCCGGATGTCCCTCGGTTACCGATTCGGAAGTAAATAAAATTTTCTCCATAAGTCTCTCCTTTTCTGCATGGTGCTTTTCTCCCCGCGGGAAGATTTCTGACAGGGAATTTCTCCCTCCGCGCAGGCCGCCATGTGCGGCGTATCGCCGCTGCTGCGCTGATGAAGATTTCCCATCAAAAAAGTCCGCACACAGCGGACTTAATATTTTCTATCAAATCCCCTTATTGTTCGATTGCTCGCTCAGGTAGGCACCTTCCGTTTCCGGGGTTGCCGTGACTTCACAGATCCTATGTATCTCCATCACTCTGAATAAGAGAAAAGCGTTGGTATTCAATTTACGTCTTATAGAGTAGTTCCTTTTCCCCGTTCTGTCAAGAGGAAATTTAAAAATACTATGCGGTATCGTAACAGTTCAGCCTTCCAATGTCCCGCGAGGTGTCACGCTGCATTCGCAGCGTGATCCCGAGATTTGCGGGCGCCAGGCTGCGAAAATCGCAGCCTGTGTGCATGCGTTTGTAACAGTGAAGCCGGAAGGCTGAACTGTTACGTGGTATCCGCCTCAGATGGCCCATGAGAGCTGCTCCCTTTCCCTTGTGGGGCAGCCCTCAGCGGACCTTCTTCAGACATTGCTTATATCTTATATACTTTTCCTGATTCTTTCTTCGGGGATATCCCGCGGCAGTTCATCCTTTCGTCTTTGCTGCCCCGATATCGTTACAGTATTTCTGCCACCAGAACTCCGTATGCTTCCAGTTCCCGGTCCCCCAAAAGCTCCTCTCCTGTATACAGATCCCTCATCTTCCGAAGCAGCTTTACCGCAGCCGGCTTCTTTTCATAATTCAGGACAAACAGGAACTGCCTTCCGTCTTTTTCCCGGACTGCGATCTCGCACGTCTCGGGCGCTTCCACGGTATCTTTATAAGGGGACGCCACCCCCAGCTTCTCCAGGAATATCTTCACAGATTCCGGAGTATACGCGGAGCCGTAATAATATGCCCGGCCCTTTCCGTATCTGTTTTCCACCAGGGCGCCGGATCCGCTGTAATAATCATCCATATAAACACCTGCGATCCTGGCATCGGGCCCTGCAGCCTCCAGCTGTTCCGCAAAGATGCTGGCTTCCATCCGGGTTCCATCCCAGTCGATGGTCACCGTTCCCGTATCCGGTGCAATGGCCGTATACTCCGGGATATCCGTTCCTGTCAGCGGGGCCAGAAGTCCGGGCAGATCCTCCATCACGCATTTTCCGGTGATGTCCTTGTAGCCGCTTCTGCAGCCAGCCACCAGGATACCGCCGTTTTCCACATAGTCTTCCAGGATCTTCACCTGGTCTTCCGTAAGAATCGCCCCGTGGGGATAAAACAGCACCTGATACTTTTCCAGGCTTTCCGCCGTTGTGGTCTCATCCAGATACACATAGTCAAAGGGCGTGTGGGTAAGCTGGGCGGCTTCAAAAAACGCCTTCTGGCTTTCCTTCTCCAGCCTTCCGTGCCATACATCCAGCTGGGCGTCCCAGATATTGTCGTAATCCCGGATCATACCCACTCTGGCCTGATAGATCCCTCCGGCCACATCCTTCATAGCCTGCAGCTTTCTGTGGATCTCCCTGACCTCCCGGATCCTCCTGTTTTCCCTTCCGGAATAATCCAGGATGCCGTGCCAGTAGATCTCCGTTCCCATGGTACAGGTCCTCCAGCGGAAATAGCTGACGTAATCCGCTCCATGGGCAATGGACTGCATGGTCCACAGGGTCATCTGTCCCGGTCTGGGCGTGGGCGCCTCCATCCTGGTATTCCAGCCATTGGCTCCCGACTGCTGCTCCATGATCCCGAATACCGGGGAGATGGAGCGGACCGTGGAAAGATTTCTGCTCCATTTCCGGTCTTTCATATTTCCCGGAGCATCGGAATAGGCGTCCAGACAGTAAGCAAAGTTGGGATAGGAATCGTAGGTGATAAAATCCAGGCTCTCTCTGGTCATCTTATGGCTGTCCAGATTTCCGAAAATCCCGTTGGTGGTGATAAAATCTTCCGGTTTTTTATATCGGGCGATGATGTCGCTCTGCATTTTCACAAAGCTCCTAGCGCTTTGGGAGATAAAGCGGGTATAGTCCAGCACCTCATGAGGATTGGTGGAATCGGAATACGTTTTTCTGGGGGCGTGCACCTCCTGCCAGTCGGTATACGTCTGGTTCCAGAAAGCGGTTCCCCAGGCATCGTTCAGCGCGTCCAGCGTTCCATACTTATCTTTGAGAAATTCCCGGAAGGCGGCGTGATCGCTTTCCGAATAGAACACGTCCTTCTCACAGTTCACTTCATTGTCGATCTGCCAGCCGATGATACAGCTGCGGCCCCCGTAGTGAGAAGCGGATTTCTCGGTGATCCGCGCGGACAACTGCCGGTATACCGGCGAATTATAGTTATAATGCCGGCGGGCGCCGTGATAATACCGATTTCCGTCCATATCCGCGTTCAGCACTTCCGGATACTTTTCCGTAAGCCAGGCCGGCGGCGTGGCGGTGGGCGTACAGAAGATCACCTTCATGCCTTCTTCCTCCGCCAGATCCAGGAACCGGTCGAAAAAGTCATGGTTAAAAACTCCCTCCTCCGGTTCCACCTTGTTCCAGGCAAATTCCGCGATCCGGATCACTTCAATGCCGGCCTCCAGCATCCGCCGAAGGTCATCTCTCCACAGCTTCTCGGGCCAGTGTTCCGGATAATAGCATGTCCCCAGTACCAGCCGATCTCCTTTTAAGATCATAACGCACCTCCTTGCGGGCCCTGCCAGGCCCTGTATTTTTATGCTTGTTTTACAGCCATTCAGCCTTCCGCTGAACCTTTTACCTCATTTTACTCTTTCACCGCTCCTGCCGTCAATCCGTCCATAAAGAACTTGGAAGCGCACAGGAAGCAGATCAGCAGCGGCAGCACCGCGCACGTACTGGCCAGCATCATTGCTCCGTAATCCGTTCCCCGGTCGGATACCATGGAACGCAGCAGCAGCGGCAACGTATAAAGATCTTCATCCCGCAGGATGATCAGCGCCTGCATGAATTCATTCCACATATTTACAAACTGCATGATTCCCAGAGAAGCGTAGGCCGGCTTCAGGATCGGGGCGATCACCCGGAAAAAGATGGTCCACTCGCTGCAGCCGTCGATCCGGGCCGCTTCCATCAGGGATGCGGGAACATTGTTCTGACAGTACTGCCTCATCCAGAAAATACCGAAGGCATTGGCGCAGCCGGGAATGATCAGCGCCTGGAAGGAATTTACCCAGTGCAGGCGGCTCATCATGATAAACCAGGGAATGATGCTGGCTGTAGCCGGCACCATCATGGTTCCCAGCAGGATGCCGAACAGCTTGCTCCGTCCCGGAAAATCGTAAACAGAAAACGCGTAGCCGCCCATGGAGCAGAACAGCAGCACCAGAAATGTATAGGTAAACGTCACGATACAGCTGTTCAGGAATGCTCTCGGAAGATTTACCGCCTCCACCATATTCCGGAAATTGGTTACCAGGTTATCCCCGAACCACATGATCGGCGGGAAGGAATATATCTCATTAGTTGACAGGGTGGACATTACAAACATCATATAAAACGGCAGCAGCATCACCAGAGCGATCACGATCAGGATAAAATACAGAGAAATCTTTTTCCCTACTTTGCAAAGGAGGGATATCCCGATCAGTATCAGCGCCGTAACCGCAAGAATGATCAACAGAGTCTTCATTTATGCTCTCCCTCCTTTTCTTCTGGCTTTGGGCTCCCGGTCTGACATCACCCGGTTCAGCACCAGGGAGATCAGAACGATCATCACCGTGATCACATATGCTACAGAGGATGCGTATCCATACAGATTTCCGCCCTGGGGAGCCTTGTTCAGCAGATACATCATCAGCGTCAGGCCACCGTTGTTGATCCCTCCCGTCCAGCTGCTGTTGGTAAGGATAAACGGCTCTGTAAACAGGTTGAACATACCGATGCTGGACTGGATCAGCGTAAACAGGATAATGGGCTTCAGAAGGGGGATCACGATCTTGAAGACCATACGGCTGTGAGTGGCTCCGTCGATCCTGGCTGCCTCATAGATGTCATTGCTGATCCCCTGCATGCCGGCAAGATAGATGACCATATTCCAGCCGATCCATTTCCAGGCAAACATCACGATCACGGCCACCTTGATCAGGCTTCCGTCTCCTCCCAACCAGTTCACAGCCTCATCTCCCAGCAAGGTGACAAAGTAATTGATCAGTCCGTAATTATAGCCGAACAGATTTTGAAAAATGATGGTGATAGCCACAGCGCTGGTTACCATAGGCATAAAGTAAATGGTCTTGAAAATATTCTGTCCCTTCACCAGCTTGGAATTCAGTATGTAGGCCAGCACCAGTCCTCCCAGCAGGATGGGAATATGGGCGATAATCCCGATAAACAATGTATTTCCCAGAGCTTTCCAGAACAGGGGATCCTGAAACAGGCTGATATAGTTGTTCAGCCCCAGAAAATGCATGGCACCCATTCCGTCCCAGCGGAAAAAAACTGAGCACAAAACCGGCCACCATGGGAAAAAGCCCGAAAATGGCAAATAAGATATAAAATGGCGCAATGTATGCATAAGCCACTTTATACTGTTTCAGCGTTTTGAAAAAACCTTTTTTCTTCACGCGTATCCTCCTTTCCTGAAAAGGGGACTGCCGAAGCAGCCCCCTTTCTGTTCCGCAAGCCGTGTTTCCCGGACAAAATTCCGTCAAAACACCGTCCGCGGCAGATGTTCTACTCTTCCCACACGCCAGCGTCCTTCAGCGTCTGGATCTGCTGCTCTTTCAGCTCGGCGCAGGCAGCCTCGATATCGTTGCCCAGGCGCTCCCGGATCTGCTCCGGAGTTTCCCCCGCGTCCGCTCCGGCGTTGAAGGAGCTGTAGATACAGCCTTCTGCCGTTACGTCCATGATGGTATTGTTTACCACCGGAACATTTCCCGCGATCTCAGTGGCTATGGAGTTGGGCGACGGGTCCTGATCGCCAAAGTAGGGATCGGGATCCGTATAAAGCTCAGGAGCCTCATCCCATGCGGGCATATAAGCCGGGAAGTAGTCGATAGCCTCAAACATGGCGTTCTGAGCTTCCGAAGTCGCCATCATGTATTTCACGAACGCCCATGCAGCCTCTTTGTTCTGGGACTGCTCCGGAATCACCAGGAAGGATCCTCCCCAGTTGGTGTCGGGCATTCCCGCCGGAAGTCTGGTAGCGCCCCAGTGTCCGGCTCCGTCAGGATCGATATCTGTTTTCAGGAATCCGGAGAACCAGGAACCGGATGCCACGCACACACAGGTTCCCGCGGCATATGCCGCATACGCTTCGGTACTCCACATATCCACGTTCATATCCCATCCGTTTTCACGGATCGTCAGGCACGCCTCCAGGCATTCCAGATCTCCATCCCTCTCCAGGATCAGATTCAGGTCCTCATCGTAATAATCTCTGTTGATGAACAGCCACTGATAAGGATATGCTGCGGACGGAAGGAACCATCTCTCTCCGGGGATGGACACGGCTTCCGCCACCTGAAGCACCCCGTCCCAGGTGCTCATCAGCTCAGATACTTCGTCCGGATCTGTGGGAAGTCCGCACTCCTCAAACACATCCGTCCTGTAGTAGAACAGAGTGGGCCCCAGATCCCAGGGGATTCCAATAAGACGGGAACCATCCGAGGAAGTAGCCTGATCCCACTTGAACTGTACGAAGTCATCCTTCAGCTCATCGGCTCCCAGAGTATTCAGATCTGTCAGAGCCATGCTGTCTCTGTACTGGGCGATGTAAGCGCCCTCAACCATTGCCACATCCGGTGCTCCGCTTCCTGCTGTCAGCGCCGTCTGCAGAGACTGATGATGGGCTGTGGTATCGGTGAATACCAGCTCCACCTCAATATTGGGATACTCCTCATTGAATCCCTCCAGCGCGGCCTCAAAGCCATCATCCCCGGAAGGCCAGCCTCCCACCTGGATATGGCCTGAAATGGCTGAGGGATCGCTGTCCACAGCTTCCGCGATTTCGGCGCCCTCTTCTTCCGTGGTATTTTCAACTTCCGCGCTTCCGCCTACGCCGCCGTCATCCCCGCCGCATCCTGCCAGCATAGGAACCGTCATCGACGCTGCCAGCAATAGATATACGTAT
>CAWVIZ010000014.1:0-40000 GCA_963929535.1 uncultured Lachnospiraceae bacterium
TGTTGAAGAAACATTAAATAGACATCGGCATATCTTGGAGGCTTTTTGCAAGGAGCGCCGTTTGAATGTTGTAGAGACTTTGGAAGAAGTGGTTTCTGGTGAGTCTCTTTCTGCACGTCCCAAGATGCTTCACCTGTTGGATTTGGTCAACACAGGGATGTATGCAGGTGTGGTGTGCATAGATATTGAGAGACTGTCCAGGGGGTCATCTCTGGAGTCCGGATATATCATGCAGGTTTTACAGACAAACAGCTGCAAGATCATCACACCGTCTAAAACATACGACCTCCAAAACGAATCAGATGAGCAGTTTACGGACATGAAGTTCATGTTCAGCCGATACGAACTGAAAACTATTACCAAGCGTCTGGTCAGAGGCCGTAACCAATCGGCATCTGAGGGAAAATTCCTTGGCTCTATGGCTCCTTATGGTTACCGCGCATATAAGCTACCCGGAACAAAGGGTAACAGCCTGCAAATCGAACCAAATGAAGCGGAAATCGTGCGAATGATTTTCGATATGTATGGAAGGCAAGGCATTGGGTATAACACCATAGCATATCAGTTGAACCAGATGCACATTCCTTCACGTACTGGTACATGGGGACAAACTTCTATCACAAACATTCTGAATAATGAGGTTTACTTGGGCAAGATCCGCTGGCGGCACGAGCCTACCAAGCGAATTGTAAAAGATGGAATGCTTGTAAAAAAACGAGTTAAGTCTCATGATTATGAGTTATACCAAGGTTTACATGAACCAATCATTACTCAGGAGCAGTGGGACAGTGTAAAAACTGTTCAAAATAGCAGAAACCACGCATCTGTTCATAAAGACAAACGATTGATGAATCCTTTTGCTTCAATTTTGTTTTGTGAGAAGTGTGGAGCTGTTTTGAAAAGAAATGTCCCTGGAAAGTCTCAGCATACTTCGCCGTGGTATCGCTGTCCGACGCGAGGCTGCAACTGCCGGACAATGAAATGCGACTTTGTTGAGGAAGCTGTGGTAAATGCGATGCGAGAATGGCTTTCTGAATACACAATTAAGGTGGACACAGAACAGCCTCCACAAGCTGATCCAACAGAAACCGCGCTGAACCTGATTCAACAGCAACTTTTGGAGCTTCAAAGCCAGCAAGATAAAATCTGCGAATATCTTGAAAAGGGCGTCTATACGGTAGAGATGTTTTCCAAACGCAACGATACTTTAACCAGAGAAATGCAAAAACTTCAGAAAGCGGAAGCGGACTTGCAAAAAAAGCAGGCAACAAAAAACGGCGAGAAAGAAGCTGTGAAAGAACTTATCCCAACGACACAGCGTATTCTTGATAGCTATCCGCATCTGTCTATTGCAGAGAAAAATAGTCTTTGGAAGATCGTGTTGGAGAAGATTACGGCGTACCGCACACCAGAGGGTGAATTTAGCCTGCACCTCTATCCTAAACTGCCCAGATAAAGAAAAGCAATGCCTCGACTAGCGCCTCCCCTTGTGATATACTATGTTCAGTATGTTCTCACGAGAGGGGGTGCTTTTTATGGGCGAACGGAAAGAGAAAAAACCGATAAAACGAATATGTGCTGGTCTGTTGGCCCATGTGGACGCGGGAAAGACCACTCTGGCGGAGGCCGTTCTCTATCAGCAGGGCAGCATTCGGAAGCTGGGACGGGTGGATCACAGGGACACCTTTCTGGATACGGATTCCATGGAACGGGCCAGGGGGATCACCATATTCTCCAAACAGGCCCGTCTGACGCTGGGGGAATGGCAGGTGACGCTCCTGGACACCCCCGGACATGTGGATTTTTCCGCGGAAATGGAGCGGACGCTGCAGGTACTGGACTACGCGGTGCTGGTGATCAGCGGCGCGGACGGGGTGCAGAGCCATGTGGAAACGCTCTGGAGACTTCTGAAGCGGTACAGGATCCCCACATTTCTTTTCATCAATAAGATGGATCAGCCGGGGACTGACCGGAAGGCGCTGCTGGAGGAACTGACCAGGCGGCTGGATGACCGGTGTGTGGATTTCGGGAAAGATCAGGACAGGGAAGAATGGCTGGAGAATCTGGCCATGTGCGATGAGGAGCTGATGGAGCGCTACCTGGAAAGCGGGCAGGTGGAGGAAGAGGAGATCGCCCGGCTGATCTCTGGCAGAAAGGTATTTCCCTGCTATTTCGGCTCCGCTCTCAGGATAGAAGGGGTGGACGCCCTTTGGGAAGGGATCGGGAGATACGCCCGGATGCCGGAATATCCGGAGGAGTTCGGAGCCAAGGTGTACAAGATCGGCAGGGACGCCCAGGGGACCCGTCTGACCTATCTGAAGGTGACGGGAGGAAGCCTGAGGGTAAAAACGACTTTGTCCGGGACTGCCTCGGACGGCGCGCCCTGGGAGGAAAAAGCGGATCAGATCCGCATCTATTCCGGCACGTCATTTCAGCCGGTGCAGGAGGCGGCCGCCGGAACCGTCTGCGCGGTGACAGGGCTTTCCGCCACCTACTCCGGAGAAGGGCTGGGAGGAGAGCCGGCTTCCGAGCTTCCTCTGCTGGAACCGGTGCTCACATACCGTCTTTCGTTTCCCGTGGATGTGGATATCCATGGGGCCTATCTGAAGCTCCGTCCGCTGGAGGAGGAGATTCCGGAATTACATATGATCTGGGACCCGTCGGCCAATGAGATCCGGGTGCAGGTGATGGGAGAGGTGCAGATCGAGATCCTCAGAAATCTGATCCGGGAGCGGTTTGAACTGGGGGTGGACTTTGACGCGGGAAGTATCGTTTACAAGGAGACCATCGCCGATACGGTGGAGGGTGTGGGACATTTTGAGCCGCTGCGCCATTACGCCGAGGTTCATCTGCTGCTGGAGCCGGGAGAACCGGGAAGCGGTCTGCAGTTCGACTCCGTCTGCAGTGAGGATGTGCTGGACCGGAACTGGCAGAGACTGGTTCTGACCCATCTGGAGGAGAAGACACATCGGGGTGTGCTGACCGGTTCGGAGATCACCGATATGCGGATCCTGCTGGCGTCCGGCCGAGCCCACCAGAAGCATACGGAGGGAGGGGATTTCCGTCAGGCCACCTACCGGGCAGTGAGACAGGGACTGATGCAGGCCAAAAATGTGCTGCTGGAGCCGGTGTACGCCTTTCGGCTGGAAGTGCCTCAGGCTTTTGTGGGACGGGCCATGACGGATCTGCAGAGGATGAACGGGGACTTCGGCCAGCCTGATCTGGAGGGGGAGACGGCGGTACTTACGGGTACGGCTCCTGTAGCCTGTCTCCAGGGATACCAGACGGAGGTAACTGCCTATACCGGGGGACGGGGAAGGATGTCCTGTACTCTCAACGGCTACTCTCCCTGCCACAACAGTGAGGAAGTGATGGCCGCCATGGGCTACGATCCGGAGAAGGACACGGAAAATACGGCGGACTCTGTTTTCTGCGCCCATGGAGCCGGATTTGTGGTAAGCTGGGAGCAGGTACCGGAGTATATGCATCTGGAAAGCGTGCTGGCTCCCAAAAAACAGGAGGAGAGCCGCCAGGTGATGCAAAGAGCCAGGGAAGCCCGGAGGAAGGATAACTGGATCACCCAGGAGGAGCTGGAGGAAATCTTTGTCCGGACCTACGGCCCCATCAAGGAGCGCAGGTTCGGCATGAACCGCAGTGTTTCCGCTGTAAAGAATGGTGATGAGAAGAAGCGAGCTCTGCCGTCTCCCGGACCCCGCCGTCCGGCAAGGGAGAAAACACGGGAAAAAGAATATCTGCTGGTGGACGGATACAATATCATATTCGCCTGGGAGGAGCTTCAGGAGCTGGCAAAGGTAAATATTGAGAGCGCCAGGAACAAACTGATGGACATCCTGTGCAATTATCAGGGATACCGGCAGATGACGCTGATCCTGGTCTTCGACGCCTACCGGGTGGAGGGGGGACAGGGAGAGGTGTTCCGCTACAACAACATTTATGTGGTATACACCAGGGAAGCGGAGACTGCCGATCAGTATATCGAGAAGACCGTCCATGAGATGGGACGGCAGCACCAGGTGACGGTAGCCACCTCGGACGCCACGGAGCAGGTGATCATCATGGGGCAGGGAGCCAGAAGGCTGTCGGCCCGGGATCTGCGGGAGGAGATCCGGGCTGCCGGGGAGGAGATGCGGCAGGAGCATCTGCAGAGGAAATCTTCGGACCGAAATTATCTGCTGGATTATCTGCCCAGGGAGCTGACCGGAATGATGGAGGAGGTCCGTCTGGGTCGAAGGACATTTTCCGGGGCGGATGATGAGGCTTTTGGGGGAATCAAAAAGGAGAAGGATAAGAAAGACGGGAGAGGGGAGTGAGAATGAACGGAATCGCAGTGATGATCATTTCGGCGGCAGCGCTGGCGGGAGGATATCTGCTGTACGGAAAATGGCTGGAAAAATCCTGGGACGGCCAGCCCTCCCGGGAGGATCACAGAAAAAAAAGCCGGATGGGGAATCTGTCGGGAATCGGAACCGCCCTGGGGAGTCAGTTTGCCTCCGCTGCGGGACTGAGTATGTGGGCTGCCGGTTCCCTGTGGACTTTCGGCTGGCTGCCTGCGCTCCTGGGACTGCTGGCAGGCGGGATTTTTTTCGGAGCAGTGCAAAGCTATGCTGCCCTGTATGTGACGGTGAACAGAGAGGCGCCGGGAACCCTGCGGAGTATTCCAGAGGAGCTGCCCACGTCCGGGAAGGGAACGCCAGAAGAACAGGGAGCGCTCACTGAAGAATCTCATCTGGAAGAGGCGGGAGGATTCCGGGCCAGGAAGCAGCCGGAAATGCCGGGGAAGGCCGGGAACCCCAAAGAGGCGGAGAGCGGGGAAAGGGCCGGCCAGGCCGGTTGGTTCTGGAAAGCGCTGGGCTGCCTGCTGGTCTGGGTATTCTGCGTGCTGACAGCGGCGGCGCTGGGAGGCACAGCGGCCAGGACCTTCCAGGGGTTTCTTCCGGGAGAATCAGGGGAACTGCTGAGGGATTCGGCCAATGGCACGGCGGCTGCCGCCTGTCTGATCCTGCTGGTGGAGAACGCGGGACTGGGAGCGGTGCTGCGCTATAGAAAGCTGGGAGGCCCGGTGAAAGCTGCTGCCGCCCTTCTGATGATCGCCGCTGCCGTCTGGCTGGGCCGGGAGTTTCCTCTGTATCTGAGCCAGCCCGTCTGGCAGGCCGGGATCTTTCTGTATGTGCTGATCTCCTGTCTGATGCCTGCCTGGGTGCAGATCCGGTCCGGGGGCTATGTAAGCGTCTGGCTGGCGGCGCTGATGATCCTGACAGCGTCAGCGGGGATTTTCCTGGCGAACCCTTCACCCGATCTGCCGGCTGTCCGATACGCTTCCGGAGAAAGCGGACAGCTTCTGGCCACGTTGGCCCAGATCGCGGTCTGCGGGGCCATTACCGGTCTGGACGCGCTGAATGTGTCCGGCTCCACCTCCTGGCTGGTGAAGCGGAACAGCCATGTGCGTCCGGTAGCCATGGGAACCGCTTTGCTGAAATGCTTTCTGGGGGTGCTGGTGGTGATCGCGGCTGCTTCTCTGAATTCCTCCGAGGCAGCGGCCATGGGACTGGATACTACTCTTCAGCTTTTCGCGGGAGCGGCGGCGGATCTGATATCACGGACGGGACTGGCCTATGATCCGGTGTTTACTTTGCTTCAGCTGGCAGGAGGATGCTTTCTTCTGGCAGCCGTCAGCGGAGCCGTCCGGGCGGGGAGCCGGGCGTTTGCCGTCTGGCTGCGGCGGGATGTATCCGTTCACTGGCCGTCCCTTACCTTAAGGGAGCGGCTGCTGGGAGGTACGGCCACTGTTCTGCCGGCGTTTCTGGCAGTATGGATGGGGCTGGATACTGAAACTCTGGCTCAGGGAGCGGGAATCCTGCTGGCCGCGGTGATCCTGGGAGGCTGCGGAGGATACTTCAGAAGGACGGGGAAAAGAAGCCTTCCGGCTTTGCTTCCCGCCGGGATACTGGCAGTGTTTTCCGCGGGCTGGCTGGGAATGTATCTGTGGGAGCATGTACAGGTATTTCTGAGAGGAGAGGGATCCGGAGAATATGCGGTATGCTCCTGTCTGGCGCTTTTGTTTCTTATGGGAGGAATTTTGCTGGCCGGGCGGGGAACTGCAGTACGGCGGCAGCGCCGGGGATAGATATAAAAGGGGAAGATGACAGTTGGGCTTTCCGGAGTCGCTGCAGCATCAAAAGCCCATGATATATGGCCCCGGAGCCAATACATAGGAAAGGCGAAAAAATGAAAAGGGAGGAAGAAGAGCTCCTGTATGAGAAGGCGGTTTTGATCGCTTCCAGGGCTCACCAGGGGCAGGTGGATAAGGGAGGACATCCTTATATTCTGCATCCGCTGGCGGTGGCGGAGATGATGGAGGATCCCAGGGACCGGATCACAGCGGTGCTTCATGATGTGGTGGAGGATACAGAGGTGACGCTTGAGGAGCTGGCAGGGGAATTTCCGGAGGATATCGTGGAGGCAGTGGCCCTTCTTACAAAACAGAGGGGCCCGGGATTTTCCTACCGGAAATATCTGGAGGCGATCCGGAAAAATGAGATGGCCCGCCGGGTGAAGCTGGCGGATCTCACCCATAACATGGATCTGACAAGGATTCCCCATCCGGGCCCCCGGGACCGGGCCAGAGTGGAAAGGTATCGGAAAAGCAGGCTATTTTTACAAGGAGAGACAGAGGAATTATGAAAGAAGGAAACCATCTATTTACCAACCGGGATCTCCGGCTTCTGCTGGTGCCGGTTATCGTGGAACAGGTTTTGAGCTCCCTGATGGGGACAGCGGATACCCTGATGGTCAGCAATGTGGGGTCTGCGGCTATTTCCGCCGTATCCCTGGTGGATTCCATCAACGTACTGGTGATCCAGATGTTTTCCGCCCTGGCGGCGGGCGGCGCCATTATCTGTTCCCAGTATATAGGTCAGGGGGATACGGCAAATGCCAGAAGCTCCGCGGAGCAGCTTCTGCTGGTGACGGGAGGTATTTCCATACTGCTGGCGGCAGTCTGTCTGATCTTCAATGAGCCGCTGCTGGGACTGATCTTTGGAAAGGTGGAGCAGGAGGTTATGAGCAATTCCATAACGTATTTCTTTTATACGGCTCTTTCCTTTCCGTTTATCGCTCTGTATAACGCCGGATCCTCGGTATTCCGGGCCCAGCAGAATACCCGGCTTCCCATGACGATTTCGGTGATTTCCAATATCATGAATATTGTGGGAAACGCGATCCTGATCTTCGGCTGTCAGATGGGAGTGGCGGGAGCGGCCATTTCCACCCTGGTGTCCAGGATTTTCTGCGCTGCGGCGGTGCTCTATTTCCTCAGACTGCCCAGACAGGAAGTGGTGGTGAAGGACTATCTGAAAATGCGGCCCAAGATCCGCCGGATGAAGCTGATCCTTTCCGTGGGGATTCCCACGGGGGTGGAAAACGGTATGTTCCAGTTCGGCAAGCTGGCGATCCAGTCCACTGTTTCCACGTTGGGAACGGCGGCTATCGCCGCTCAGGCAATGACCAATATCCTGGAAAATCTCAACGGGATCGCCGCTATCGGCGTGGGGATCGGACTGATGACTGTGGTGGGTCAGTGTATCGGGGCAGGAAGAAGGGATGAGGCTGTCTATTATGTGAAAAAACTGTCCCTGGTGGCGGAAGTGATCCTGGCGGCCTCCTGCCTGCTGGTATACCTGGCGGCAAGACCGGTGACAATACTGGGAGGCATGGAAGCGGAGAGCGCCCGGATGTGCATCTATATGATGACCTGGATCACAGTGATCAAGCCCATTGTGTGGGTGCCTTCCTTTATCCCGGCTTACGGCATGCGGGCGGCGGGTGATGTGAAATTTTCCATGATCCTCTCCTGTATTTCCATGTGGGTGTGCCGGGTGAGCCTGTGCGTCTTTCTGTGCCGGGTGATGGGCTTCGGACCCATGGGCGTATGGATCGGCATGTTTACCGACTGGACGGTGAGAGGAATTTTCTATCTCATCCGGTTCTACCGGAGAAAGTGGCTGGAACATCATCTGATCGGATGAGAAAATCGCGGCTGCAGGGCCGGAGGTAAAATACGGGGAAACGATGAGAGAAAGGAGTATGTCTGAAATGGAACGTTCCTGTTTAACAACCCTTTGCTATGTGGAGACAGAGGACAGCTATCTGATGCTTCACAGGATCCGGAAAAAGAACGATGTGAACCAGGGAAAATGGATAGGGATCGGCGGACATTTTGAGGAGGGGGAGAGCCCGGAAGAATGTCTTCTCCGGGAAGCCCGGGAAGAGACGGGACTGACCCTCACCTCCTGGAGATTCCGGGGACTGGTGACCTTTGCCCAGGAGGGATACGGCACGGAATACATGTGTCTGTATACTGCCGATGGATTTGAAGGAGAGTGGAAGGAATGCGATGAGGGGGAGCTGCGATGGGTGAAAAAATCAGAGCTTTCGCGGCTGAATCTGTGGAGCGGGGATCTGATATTCCTGGAGCTGCTGGCCCGGGAAGCCCCCTTCTTCTCCCTGACGCTGAGATACCGGAAAGACCTTCTGACAGAGGCGGTGCTGGATGGAAAAACGCTGGAACTGTTTCAGGTGCTGGATGAGAATGGAAATCCCACAGGCCTGGTAAAGGAGCGCTCCTGTGTGCACCGGGACGGAGACTGGCACGGAACCGCCCATGTGTGGATCGCCAGAAATACCGGAAACGGCTGGCAGCTGCTGCTCCAGATGCGCAGTGCCGGGAAGGATGTGTATCCCGGCTGTTATGACATTTCCTCCGCCGGACATGTGGATGCCGGGGATGGTTATCGGGAGACGGCGCTCCGGGAGCTTAAGGAAGAGCTGGGGATCCAGGCTGATCCTGCAGATCTGCGGTTTCTGCGGATGCGCTGGGGAGAGACGGACCGGGAGTTTTACGGAAAACGGGTGATCGACCGGGAGATCGCGGCAGTGTATCTCTATACCCTTCCGGTGGAGATTGGCGGCCTTCAGCTTCAGGAGGAAGAAGTGGAGCGGGTGGAGTGGATGGATCTGGAATGTGTGGAAAGGGAAGTGCAGAAGAGCAATCCGCTGTTCTGCGTACAGCAGGATGAGGTGGATCTGCTGAAGGAAGCGCTGGAAGGCGGAGCTGCCGCGGAGAGTCCCTGAGCGGGGAGCGGGATTTCCGGCTGGGAGAAAAGGCAGCATTTCAGGATCCCGGCTTCGCTGGAAAAGAGAAAACCGCAGAAGACAGGCGGTCATGGAAAGGAGAACAGGAGTATGCGGGAGAGACTGACCCGACAGGATGTGGAAAAGATAGAAAAGGAGATCGAGCACCGGAAGCTGGTGGTGCGCAAGGAGGCCATCGAGGCGGTGAAGGAGGCCAGAGCCCAGGGAGACCTCAGTGAAAACTTTGAATACTATGCCGCCAAGCGGGAAAAGAATCAGAATGAGAGCCGTATCCGCTATCTGGAAAGAGTGCTGAAAACGGCCGAGATCATCACGGATCATTCCGGAGAGGATGAGGTGGGACTGAACAACCGGGTGACGGTCTATGTGGAGGACGATGAGGTGGAGGAGACGTACCGCCTGGTAACCTCCATCAGGGGAAATTCCCTGGCCGGGCTGATCAGCACGGAGTCTCCCATCGGGAAAGCCATTCTGGGCCACAAAGTGGGGGACCGGGTGGAAGTACACGTAAACGATCAGTACAGCTACAGCGTGGTGATCCGTTCTATTGACAAAACCCGGGACGAGGACGGGGATAAGATCCGAAGCTACTGACAGGAAAATTCAGGGGGAGCGTGGTAATACGGGATCCCGCCGCCAGTGGGGAAAGAGCGGGACGGCAGAAGGATGAGGTGTTACGAATTAAAGGCAACAGAAGGAACTATAAGAAGAAAACAGGAATCATTGCGGGAATTCTGGTGATCATAATCACGGTGGCTTTGATCGTGGGCTCCAATCTGCTGGTGAGCGCCGCCCTGGTGCCGTCTTTTATGGAACGGCTGGAGGCGTTTCAGACCATTACGGAGGACAGCATGGAGGCTCTGGTACATACGGAGGACATTACATCCAACCAGCAGCAGGCTGTGACAGAGACCGGTCAGTGGCTGGAAACTGTGGAACGGGAATCACTGGAGGCAGCCACGGAGGAGGGATACCGGCTGGTGGCTGAGGAATTTCATCCACAAAAGGAGAGCAGCCGTTGGGTATTGCTGCTCCACGGCTATACCGGGTGGAAGGAGGCTATGTATCCCATAGCTATGGAATACGTGGAAAGAGGCTGGAATGCGCTGGTTCCGGATATGCGCTGCCAGGGAGAAAGCGAAGGGGATTTTATCGGAATGGGATGGACGGACCGGCTGGACAATATGGTGTGGATCCGGCATATCCTGGAAGCGGATCCCGACGCGCAGATCGTGATCCAGGGGCAGTCCATGGGAGCGGCCTGCGCCCTGCTGATGAGCGGTGAAGAGCTGCCGGACAATGTAAAGGCCATCGTGTCTGACTGCGCCTATTCCGATGCCTATGAGATGTTCAAAAAACAGATGTGGGAATGGTTCCACCTTCCATCCTTTCCGCTGCTCCCGCTGGCCAACGTGATGCTGCAGCTTCGGGGCGGGTATGATCTGAAGGACGCCTCTCCCATTCAGGCAGTGGCCCGCAGCCAGATCCCCACGCTGTTCATCCACGGAACAGAGGATGAGATGATCGATCCGCAGATGACAGAGGATCTGTATGAAGCAGCCGCCTGCCCCAAGGAGCTGCTGCTGGTGGAAGGCGCCGGACACGCCCAGTCCCAGGACAAGGACCCGGAGCTGTATTACGGGACGATTTTTGAGTTTCTGGAAAAATATTTATAATGCATCAGCAAAAGGACAGACACATCAGATAATGGTAGCGCTGAGGGGAAAAATCCTGTATAATTGACAGCAGTCCGGGAATGGAACCGGCGCAGACTGCGGAACGGCAGCCTGTACGCAGCGGCATCCGGACTGCTATTATCATTGCGGAACAGCCTGCCCCGGGACAGATGGCATACCTTTCGGCCGGTCCGGTTGGGGAGGGCGGGGAAGCGCAGGAAGATTGAGGAGGATTTTACAAGGTATGACACTGAAAGAACGTATGCAGAAGGGCATGATCTTCTATGAGCACGGACACAAGGATCCGGTGGATATCCAGCAGGAGAAGGAGCTGGAGGCACAGAGACGGCACTGTAAGGAGGTCATGTTTGACTACAACAGCACCAGACCGGGAGAGGACGAGAAGAGGACACAGATCCTGAAGGGACTTCTGGGAGACTGTCCGGACAGAGTTTTCATTGAAAATCCGGTACACATGTCCTATGGCTCTCATGTGCATCTGGGAGACCGGTTTTACGCCAATTTCAATCTGGTGATCGTGGACGATATGGATGTCTGGATCGGAGACCAGGTGATGATCGGGCCCAATGTGACCATCACCACCACAGGCCATCCGGTATATCCCCTGTACCGGCAGCTGGCGGCCCATTACTCTCTTCCCATCCATATCGGCAATAACGTATGGATCGGAGCCAACTCTGTGATCCTGCCGGGCGTCACCATCGGAGACAATTCCGTGGTGGGAGCGGGCAGTATCGTAACCAGGGATATTCCTGCCAACGTGGTAGCAGTGGGAAATCCCTGCCGGGTAATGCGGCCTATCACGGAGCGGGACCGGGAATATTATTTCCGGGATATGAAGGTGGATTTTCCGTATACACTGAGGGAAGAGTGAAAGATTCCGGTGAGGCGGTCCGGATATGCGGCATGGGGGAGGAGAAGGATGATCAGGAAATTTCAGGAAACAGATACCGCCCAGGTGCTGAACATATGGCTGAAGGGGAATGAGGAGGCACATCCTTTTGTTTCCGGTTATTACTGGAGAGCGAATCAGCAGGAAGTGGGCAGGCAGCTTTTGCAGGCCCGGGTTTTTGTCTGTGAAGAGGACGGGGAGATCAGAGGCTTTATCGGTATCGTGGAAAAGTACATTGCGGGAATATTCGTGGCCGGACAGTACCGTTCCCTGGGAATAGGGAAGCGGCTTCTGGATCATGTAAAGGGGCAGTATGATTCCCTGTCATTGAGCGTGTACCGGAAAAACAGAAGGGCTGCTGCCTTTTATTCCCGCGAGCAACGAGCCAAGCGGACATGCGAGCATGTCCATTTGGCGACTGCCGCGAGGGTCAAAAACCCCGCAGCTTGCTGCGAGGCTTTTGACTCCAGAGAAGGGTTTTCGCTGCTGTCAGAAGGGGTGGACGAGGCCACAGGGGAAGCGGAAGATACCATGATCTGGAAGGCAGAGTCTTTGCCGCGGGAGTCATAACGGCAGCAGTTCTCCGATTTCCGGTATCTCTGTCACCGGGAGGCTTCCCTCCGGCGATACAGAAAGGGCATAAAATTCTCCCAAACAGGAATACTAATCCCAGCGGCAGAGCCGGAGCATCCGGCTGCGGGGACAGTATGCTGACTGTCGTGCTGACAGACCGTCCCAAAGGGCGGGAAAGGAGAAGATCATATGAACGGAAATGCGGAACTTTTGAATTTTGTCTACCAGAATGCCGAGATGGGCGTAAATACCATGAAACAGATCATCGACATGGTGGAGGAGGATTCCATGAAGGAACATCTGCGCAAGCAGCTCACCTCCTACGAGGATTTTCAGCAGGAGGCCAGGAAGCTGCTGAATGAGAACGGTTATGATGAAAAAGGGATCAGCGCCCTGGACAGGCTGAAAACGTATCTGATGATCAATATGCAGACCATGAGTGACCAGACGCCTTCTCATATCGCCAAGATGCTGATCACCGGAAGCAATATGGGGATCGTGGAGGCCACCCAGAACCTGAAAAGATACGAACACGCGGATAAGGCTGCTTCCGGCCTGATGGAGCGCCTGATGAAGACGGAAGAGAAAAATGTCCAGGAACTGAAGAAATATCTGTAGGCATCGGGCGGAAGCAGCGGACAGCCCGGCGCAGCCGTCGGATCCGGAACCTGATGAAAGATGAGCTGCCGCAGTCTTTGCCCCCGAAAGTTCTGTCAGACGGATCTGGCTTCCGAACCGTCGGGAACCGATGTCTTCCCGGCGGTCTGAAGCTTTCCGATCAGGAAGGAAGAAATGGTCACGGTGATGATGGAACAGCCGATCTTCACCAGCGGAATATATGTGGCTGACAGCAGCAGGACCACCAGATCCGTGAACAGGTAGGCGCTTGAAAGGGTCAGCGGTGTTTTGCGGGAGAGGATCAGCGCCAGCGCGTCATCCCCTCCTGTGGCGCCTCCGGCCCGCACCACCATCCCCACGCCCACACCTACAAAAAGTCCGCCCAAAACAGCGGCCAGGAGAGGATGATTCCCCAGATTGGGGAGAAACGGTCCGGTAAACTCCCACAGAGAGTAAAAAACGGCATAGCCGGCGCTGGAGATCAGGGCATTTTTCAGAAAACTTTTCCCCAGGATCCTCATTCCCAGAAGGTAGCAGATCGCATCCAGAACAAATTCGCTGATACCGGGGGAAATATGGAACCAGTGCTGCAGAAACAGCGTAAGTCCCAGGATACCGCCCTCGGTGATCCTGCTTTGACTGTGAATATTGTAAAGTCCAAAGGACAGGATCGCCACCCCTGCCAGCAGCAGAGCATAACGCTTCGGAGCGGTTCTGTCCTTGTTTTTGGTGATCATGATAAAACTCCTTTCTCTCATTTGGTGGTATGGATAGTATAAAGAATATAGCAACTATATTGTCAAGAGGGGATTTAATGATTGTTTTCTCTTGCGTCCGCCGGTTTCCTGGGTTATAGTCAGTACATAAAGAAATCATTCCGGCAAAGACAGGATCTGCCGGCAGGAGGAATCTATGGCCACCATGTTTACGGTAGGAGAGATGGCAAAGCTGAGCAATCTCTCCAAACAGACGCTGATTTTTTATGACAGAAAAGGAGTGTTTTCCCCCAACTATGTGGATCCGGAAAACGGTTACCGTTATTATTCCGCGGATCAGCTGGAGCTTCTGGACAATATCCTGATTTTGAAGGAAATGGGATTGTCTCTGGAGGAAATCAAGCATTTCATGGAGAATCGTTCCGTGGGGCTGGCCTTATCCATTATGAAGGAACAGCAGGAAAAGATGAGCCGCCGTCTGGAACGGATCAAAAAGCTGCAGAAAAAACTGGCGGACAAAATTGCCGTTCTGGAGCAGTTTCAGGCAGACGAGAACCATATCGTGCTGGTGGAGAAGCGGGAACCGGAGTATCTGCTTCTGGAGCCGGTGGAAGAACCGGGCGGTCTTCTGCAGCAGGATCTGGCTCAGAAGAGACTTCTGCGCCGGGCCAGGAAAAACAGCTATCCCTATTACTATCAGATCGGAACCATGTTTTCCAGGAGAGATATGGAGAAGGAAGGATGGGATCATGCTTCCTACATGTTTTTAACTCTGGAGGGACCTGTGGAGGATCCATTGTGCTGGAGGAAGGACTGCGGTCAGTTTATCCGTGGCTATCACACCGGTCCTTATCAGGAGGCGGGAAACACCTATAAGAAAATATGGAAGACAGTGGATGCCGGCGGATATCATCCCGGTGAATACGCTTATGAATACTGCATCCTGGACAGTCTGACATCCAGAACCAGCAGAGAGTATGTGACGGAGCTGCAGATACCCGTAACAGCGCCTTTATCTGAATTCAGTGAAAAAACGCAGGAGGAGTGAACGACAATGGAAGAAAAATTTCGTTTTGGGATCATGGGAGCAGGAAATATCGCGGAGGAATTCTGCCAATCTGTGGAAAAAACAGGGATAGCCTGCGTAACTGCGGTGGCAGGCAGAACACCCGGAAAGGCAGAACGGCTGGCTGAAAAATACGGAATTGCTTCTGCGTATCAGGATTATGAGGAGATGCTGAAGCAGGAAACGCTGGATGCGGTATATATTGCAGCCACCACCAACACCCACTATCCGCTGACTATGCTTTGTCTGGATTACAGGATGCCGGTGCTGTGCGAGAAGGCCATGTTCCGTACCTCCCGGGAGGCGGAGGAGGTATTTTCCAGATCCCGCAGGCTGGGAGTGTTTGTGATGGAAGGGATGTGGAGCCGTTTTCTTCCCAAGATGAATCAGGTCCGGCGCTGGATCGCGGACGGGAAGATCGGGGATATCCGGTTTGCTTCCGTGGATATCGGATTCCGGGCGCCTGCCAGTCCGGACAACCGGTATTTTAACCGGGAGCTGGGAGGCGGGGCTATGTATGATCTCACCGTCTACTGTTATGATATTCTCACTGCCGTTATCCGGAAACCGGTAAAAAAGATCCAGATCCAGTCGGTCTGGACAGATACGGATGTGGATGCTCAGGAGCAGATCCTGGTGCAGTTTGAAGGCTGTCAGGCCCGGCTGAGCGCCACTTTTCTTGCGAATGTGGATAACCGGGCGGTATTTTACGGAGAGAAGGGGAAAATCCAGATGGAATATCCCCATTTTGGCAGAGGCTGCAGCCTGCATGTGGAAGGACAGGAGCCGGAATATTTTGAGGACAGTGAGGAGAAGGGGTTTGTATATGAGATCCGGGAGGTGGTGGATTGTGTCCGCCAGGGGAAAATAGAAAGCGAGACCGCTCCCCACAGCATGACCCTGGAAGCATCCCGGCTGTATGACCAGATTCTGGCATCCAGGGAAGAGGGGGAGAGGATCTGCCTGCCGCAGACGCCTTAAAATAAGCGGATACATATTAAGAAAAATTTAAGTAACAGTTCAGCCTTCCAATGTCCCGCGAGGTGTCACGCTGCATTCGCAGCGTGATCCCGAGATTGGCGGGCGCCAGGCTGCGAAAATCGCAGCCTGTGTGCATGCATTTGTAACAGTGAAGCAAGGCTGAATTGTTACAAAAATTTAAAGAAAGTGTCAGAAAAAGGCATTGACACAGGGAAAGCGTCGTGATATATTATCTCCAGGCAATGGAAAGGGAGTAGCTGAACGCCGGAGACGGCGGTTTTGAAATCGACAGCCGATGTCCTGCGGGACGTCCGTATCAAATGAAATAGCAAGACTTTTATTGTAACAGCAGTGTTATGATAAAAGTCTTTTTTCATATCATAGAGGACTGCGTTCCTATCCCGCAGTCAGGCGCCGAAGTTCTTCAGTCGTTTTCTTTTCCGCATGCCGGTGCACAGGCTGCCGGAGGAAACATCAGGAAAAATATGATATGATGATGCAGGCATCCAAGGATTATGCGGGAGTGGGGCAGCACCCGGCGGTCCGTGTATCAGAGAGATATCATATCATGGAATACAGGCCCGCAGATAAGCGGACAGAAAGAGGATGCAGTATGGAAGAAGTAAATTACATAGAAATTGAACAGGCGCGGAGAGCGGGATACCAGGCTCTGGAAAGCCTGAGAGAGGTGCAGGAAAATCTCAAAAGCGCCAGAAATTGGGGAATTTTCGACATGCTGGGAGGCGGACTGATCACGGATATGGTAAAGCATTCCCGGATGCGGGACGCTTCCTGGCAGCTGGAGGATGCCCGGGAGAAGCTGCGGATCTTCCAGAGGGAGCTGAGGGATGTAAAGCTTCCGTTGGAAATGCGGATGGATGTGGGAGGATTTCTCTCCTTTGCAGACTTCTTTTTTGACGGACTGATCGCTGATTATCTGGTACAGTCCCGGATCAATGAGACCAGGGAGCAGGTGGAGGACGCTATTTTTCAGGTGGAGCATCTGCTGGGGCAGCTGGAGAAGCTGTAGAACAGCTGTGAAAATGCGAAGATTCAGAAGATTAAGACAGAAACAGACAGGGATAGAACAAAAATGCATGGAACAGAAATGCGGCAGTACAGGCGGAAGGCCGGACTGCCGCGGCAAAGGAGGATGAATTATGGGGTGTCTGGGAAATTTGTTATGGTTTGTTTTTGGAGGATTCCTCAGCGGTATAAGCTGGTTTCTGGCAGGGCTTCTGTGGTGTGTGACCATCGTGGGGATTCCCGTGGGGATGCAGTGTTTTAAGTTCGCGTCCCTCTGCTTTTTCCCCTTCGGGAAGGAGATCCGCTATGGAGGCGGCGCAGGATCCCTGCTGCTGAATATCCTGTGGATCGTACTGACCGGGCTGCCGCTGGCTCTGGAATCTGCAGTGCTGGGCTGCCTGCTGTGTGTGACCATCGTGGGAATCCCCTTTGGACTGCAGCATTTTAAGATCGCCAAGCTGGCGCTGATGCCGTTTGGGGCGGAGGTGATCTGAGTACAGAAAATGTTTCCGGCAAAAACAGAAATTTTGATAAAAGAGAGGAAGACATCATGGAACTGGTAATTGAAAATCTGAGAAAAAATTTTGAGAAAAAAGAAGTACTGAAAGGAATTGACTTCACCTTTGAGGAAGGAAAGATATACGGGCTTCTGGGAAGAAACGGCGCAGGAAAGACCACGCTGTTCAACTGCCTGGCGGGAGATATCCGCTGGGATGAGGGAGACTTTTTCCTGACGGAGGGCGGACAGCGGCAGAAAATCCAGCCGGAGGAACTGGGCTATGTGCTGTCCACGCCCACGGTTCCCGAGTTTCTTACCGGACGGGAATTTATCCATTTTTTCCTGGATATCAACCGGAAAAAGATCCGGGATCTGAAGACAGAGGATGAATATTTTGATCTGGTAAATCTGGAGCCGGAGGACCGGGACAAGCTGATGAAGGATTATTCCCACGGAATGAAGAATAAGATGCAGATGCTGATCAACATCATCGCCCAGCCCAGGATCCTGCTGCTGGACGAACCGCTGACCTCCCTGGATGTGGTGGTGGCCGAGGAGATGAAGCAGCTTCTGAAAAAGTTAAAAGAAGGACACATCCTGATCTTTTCCACCCATATCATGGAACTGGCGCTGGATCTGTGTGATGAGATCGTGCTGCTTTCCCACGGGAAGCTTCAGAAAGTGGACCGGGAAAATCTGAACGAGGAAAATTTCAAGGACAGGATCATTCAGATCCTCAGGGAGGAAGATCATGCTTAAATCATTTTTCATTTCCTACAGCCTGAAAAATACCTACCGGGTCAATGGTTTTCTGTATTCTCTGAAAAGCATTCCGCTGGTGGGAAGACTGTTTCCGGAAAAGCTGTATGGCATCCGGGCCTTTAAGATCCTGGCAAATATTTTCAGCGCCCTCTGGGAACTGGTCTCCATGATTTTGGGAAAGGCGCTCTATCTGTATCTGATGATCCTGCTTCCCGCAGGATGGTATGGGGGAGAGGAGGGCAGGATTTTTCTGCATATCCTGTTCTGGCTGAGCCTGATCGGAATGTATGCCAACACCTATATGTTTGATCCGTCCAATGACAAATATTACGCCATGTTTCTGCTGCGGATGGATGCCAGAAAGTATACGATCTCCAATTATATTTACCGGATGGCGAGGGTGACGGTGGGATTTGTCCCCATGCTGCTCCTGGTGGGCGGACAGGCGGGGCTGGCCTGGTGGGAATGTCTGTTGCCCCTGGCTATGATCCTGGGAGGAAAGCTGACCTGGGCGGCGGCGGGGCTCCGGAAATATGAGAAGACCGGGGACTGCACCAATGAAAATTCTCTTTCCAAAAAGGAGTGGATCCTGATGGGAGTACTGCTGGCGGCGGCTTACGGACTGCCCGCGGCAGGGATCCTGGTGCCGGAGTGGATCGTGTGGGCAGCAGCGGTGCTTTTTCTGGCAGCGGGAGCGCTGGGGATCCGCGATATCCGGAGATTTGCCCATTACCGCCAGATGTACCAGCAGATCCTGGCGGATAAGAAAAACCAGATGGACTCCGCAGTGCAGGCGGTGGCCAATCAGGACAGGAAGTATATCAGCGGGGAGCAGGGGATAACCAGCAGTAAAAAAGGATTTGAATACTTTAACGAGATGTTCGTGAAAAGACACCGGAAGGTGCTGTGGAGTTCCACAAAGAAACTGACGGCTGCCTGCGCGCTGGTGGCGGCGGGATGCGCGGCCCTGGCGGTGGTCCGCCCGGAGGAGGGGGCTGCGGTCAACAGATTTCTCATGAATTCCCTGCCGTATTTTGTATTTATCATGTACGCGGTGAACCGGGGCGGGACATTTACCAGGATCATGTTTATGAACTGTGACCACATGATGCTGACATATGCCTTTTACAGAAATCCCTCCAATCTGCTGGAGCTTTTCCGGATCCGCCTGCGGGAGTGTATAAAAATCAATCTTCCGCCGGCGCTGGTGATCGGAGGAGGACTTTCCCTGCTGCTGGCTCTTACAGGAGGAACGGAGAATCCGGCTAATTACGGGATCCTGTTTGTATCCATTCTGGCCATGAGCGTATTCTTTTCCGTCCATAATCTGGTCTGCTATTATCTGCTGCAGCCGTACAATGCGGCTCTGGAGATGAAAAGCAAGATCTCTTCTCTGGTGGGATCGGTCACTTATCTGCTGTGCTTTCTGTGCATGAAGATACACGTACCTACCTTTGGTTTCGGGCTGCTGGCCATCTGCTTCGCGGTGCTGTATAGCCTGGCGGCCTGTGTGCTGGTGTACCGGAAGGGCGCCGCAACTTTCCGGCTGAGAAACTGAGATCCGGAGGAGCAGGAAGAAAACAGGCGGAAATTCCTGCGGGATTTCCGGGACTGCAGGTGTCAGGCTGCGGGAATCCCCGCCTGTGCGCGTCCGTTTGTGACAGTGAAGGCGAAAGGCTGAATGGTTGCTGCGGACTGTTGAAAATGCAAAAAAATGGATGAAAATTCATTGAATTCTCCTATAGATAATGCTACACTTATAAAAGCAGAGGCGGAAAGTATGCTTTCTGTGAAGCGGGGCAGCCGTTGGGTTTGTTCTGATCGGCTGCTGATTTTGAAATTATTTATCAGGAGGGCGAAGAAGATGAGGATTTTGGTGACAGGCGGCGCCGGATATATCGGAAGCCATACGTGTGTGGAACTGCTGAACGCAGGCTATGAAGTGGTGGTTGTGGATAACCTGTACAACGCCAGCGAGAAGGCTCTGGACCGGGTAGAACAGATCACCGGGAAAAAGGTAGTGTTCTACAACGCGGATATCCGTGACAAGGCCGCGATGAACGATATCTTTGACAAAGAAAAGGTGGATGCAGTGATTCATTTTGCCGGACTGAAGGCAGTGGGTGAGTCCGTGGTGAAACCTATTGAGTATTATGAAAATAATATCGCAGGAACCCTGAACCTGTGCGATGCCATGAGAAATCATGGAGTAAAGAATATCATCTTCAGTTCCTCTGCTACTGTATATGGAGATCCGGCCTTTGTTCCCATCACAGAGGAGTGCCCCAAGGGAACCTGTACCAATCCCTACGGCTGGACCAAGTGGATGCTGGAGCAGATCCTGACAGATCTGCATACGGCAGATCCGGAGTGGAATGTGATCCTGCTTCGCTACTTCAATCCCATCGGGGCTCATAAGAGCGGTATGATCGGAGAAGATCCCAAGGGTATTCCCAATAATCTGCTCCCCTATGTGGCGCAGGTGGCCATTGGAAAGCTGGAGTGTCTGGGCGTATTCGGAAACGATTACGATACTCCCGACGGAACCGGCGTGAGAGATTACATCCATGTGGTGGATCTGGCAGTGGGTCATGTAAAAGCTATCAAGAAGCTGGCGGATAAGGACGGCGTCAGTGTTTACAATCTGGGAACCGGTCACGGATACAGCGTGCTGGAGGTGGTACATGCCTTTGAGAAAGCATGCGGACATGCCATTAAGTATGAGATCAGGCCCAGAAGAGCCGGCGATATCGCCATGTGCTACTGTGATCCCGCAAAGGCCAAGGCAGAGCTGGGATGGGAAGCTCAGTACGGCATCGAGGAGATGTGTGCGGATTCCTGGAGATGGCAGAGCCAGAATCCGGACGGATATAACACAGAAAAGTAAAGAATAGCAAACGTATAAAGTCCCTCCGGAACATGGCTTTTGTCATGATTCCCAGAGGGACTTCTTTTATTCCCGCGGGCAACGAGCCAAGCGGACATGCTTGCATGTCCATTTGGCGACTGCCGCGAGGGTCAAATACCCCGCAGCTCTGCTGCGCTGCAAGTTTGATGCCCCGTAGCTTGCTGCGGGGTATTTGACTTCATAGGAAATTGCTTTTCTATGAAGAAAAAATGCTCCGCGGGGGCGCAGGCTTCTTTCCTGCGCCCCCGCGTGCTCAGCGCCGCCCCAGGCGGTGGGAAGACCGCTGAGTACAGGACGGATCAGTGGAAAATCCTGCTGCTTTTTTCATATCTGGCCTGGGAGGTTACCTGGCATCCCAGACGCTTAAAAAGCTTCAGATCCACATCGGAGAGCATCACGGAGGAGTGTACCTGGCAGCCTTTCAGTTTGGGAAGCTGCTCCAGGGCAAGCTGCGCGGTGCTGCTGGAAGCCGCACTGCTGGAAAGCGCGATCAGAACCTCGTCAGTGTGGAGACGGGGATTTCTGCTTCCCAGATATGCGGTCTTTAATGTCTGGATGGGCTCAATGCAGGCGGGGGAGATCACATGAACTTCATGGTCGATTCCTGCCAGCTCCTTCAATGCATTCAGCAGAAGCGCCGCGCAGGCACCCAGAAGATCGGAGGTCTTTCCTAGGATAATCCGGCCGTCAGGGAGCTCCATGGCTGCTGCGGGAGCGCCGGTGGTCTTCTCCTTTTCCAGCGCCGGAAGGACCACCTTCCGGTCTTCCGGAGAGATATGGGCCTGTTTCATCAGAAGCTCGATCTTAAACGCCTCGGATTCCTGACGCGTGCCATCTGCCAGCCCCGCAATGGCCTCAAAATATCTCCGGATGATCTCCTGAAGAGAGGCTTCCCTGCAGGCTTCATCGTCCACGATACAGTTTCCCGCCATGTTGACGCCCATATCAGTGGGAGATTTGTAAGGGCTTTCCCCGAAGATCTTTTCAAACATGGCCTCCAGAACAGGGAAGATCTCCACATCCCGGTTATAGTTTACGGTGGTCACGCCGTATGCCTCCAGATGGAAGGGGTCGATCATATTTACATCGTTGAGATCCGCGGTAGCCGCCTCATAAGCCAGATTCACCGGATGCTTCAGCGGCAGGTTCCAGATGGGGAAGGTCTCGAACTTGGCATAACCTGCCCGTATCCCCCGTTTCTGCTCGTGATAGAGCTGGGAAAGACAGGTAGCCATCTTTCCGCTGCCGGGTCCCGGGGCCGTCACCACCACCAGAGGACGGGTGGTTTCAATATAATCGTTCTTGCCGTATCCATCATCGCTGACGATCAGCGGAATGTTGTTGGGATAGCCCTCAATGGAATAATGGATATAGACACGGATGCCCAGCTTTTCCAGTCTTGCCTTGAACTGGTCGGCGCTGTTCTGACCGGAATACTGGGTGATAACCACGCTGCCCACGTACAGTCCTCTTTCCTTATATACATCAATGAGACGAAGAACGTCACTGTCGTAGGTAATGCCCAGATCACCCCGCACCTTGTTCTTTTCGATGTCTCCGGCGCTGATAACAATAACCACCTCTGCCTGGTCCGCAAGCTGCATCAGCATCTGGAGCTTGCTGTCCGGGGCAAATCCGGGGAGTACCCGGGAGGCATGATAGTCGTCAAACAGCTTGCCGCCGAACTCCAGATAAAGCTTATTGTCAAACTGATTGATACGTTCACGGATGTGTTCAGACTGCATGGAAAGGTACTTCTGGTTATCAAATCCGATTTTCATAAAATCCTGTCCTCCTGTATTATTATCTTTCTGTGAATCTTGCGAATACTTTCGTTTGTCCTGCCGTCTGACAGGCAATGCAATCCAGAGCTGAGCAATAAGCCGCCCTGAAAAAATACATTACACAGTATACTACAAATGGTGAGCGTAATGCTACTTAAATGTGAAAAAAAATGAAATTTTCCTTTTTGCGCAGCGCAAACAGGGAAAAGATGTTGATTTATCACCGGGAAATCTTTATAATAATATGGTATTATAAGGAGGAGACTATGGATCAAAGACCAAGCAACAATAATCAGGGGCCTGATAACGGCGGGCCGGGAGGTCCCAGGAATAAATCGTCGATCCTGATACTGCTGGTGTGTATTCTGGCCACACTGATGATCTGGACTACCTTCAGCAGCATGATGAGAGGATCCACATCCAGTGAGATTTCCTACAGCAAATTCCTGGAGATGCTGGATGACGACCAGGTGGGAGCTGTAGTGCTGGAGGGCACTGAGCTTACCATTACGCCCAGGGAACAGCGGGTGCAGGGGATCGAGTTCCAGTATTCCACCACGCTGATGGAGAGCAAGGATGCGCTGGTGCAGAGACTGGATGAGGCCGGGGGTGATGAGAAGATAGATTTCAAAGAGAATCCCCCGGATCCCACCGGCTCGCTGCTGATGACGCTGCTCAGCCTGATCATCCCGGTGGTCCTGCTGTTCGTGGGAATGAACTGGATCATCCGGAAGATGAACAAGGGCGGCGGCATGATGGGCGGTGTGGGCAAAAGCAAGGCAAAGGCTTACGTGCAGAAGGATACGGGAGTTACCTTCAAAGATGTGGCCGGAGAGGATGAAGCGAAGGAATCCCTTCAGGAAGTGGTGGATTTCCTGCATAATCCGGCCAAGTACACTACCATTGGAGCCAAGCTTCCCAAGGGTGCCCTTCTGGTGGGACCGCCGGGAACCGGTAAGACGCTGCTGGCCAAGGCGGTGGCCGGAGAGGCGCATGTGCCGTTTTTCTCCCTGTCCGGTTCGGATTTTGTGGAGATGTTTGTGGGTGTTGGCGCTTCCCGGGTCAGAGATCTGTTTGAGGAGGCCAAGAAGAATGCCCCCTGCATCATTTTTATCGATGAAGTGGACGCTATCGGAAAGAGCCGTGACAGCCGGTACGGCGGCGGCAACGATGAGCGGGAACAGACCCTGAACCAGCTTCTGGCAGAGATGGACGGTTTCGATTCCTCCAAGGGAATCCTGATCCTGGCGGCAACCAACCGTCCGGAGATCCTGGATCCGGCGCTTCTGCGTCCGGGACGGTTTGACCGGAGAGTCATTGTGGAGCGGCCTGATCTGAAGGGACGCGTGGATATCCTGAAGGTGCACGCCAAGGATGTGGCGCTGGACGAGTCGGTGGACCTGGATGCCATCGCCCTGGCCACCTCCGGGGCTGTGGGCTCCGATCTGGCTAATATGATCAACGAGGCGGCTATCCTGGCAGTAAAGAACGGCAGAAAAGCGGTATCCCAGAAGGATCTGTTTGAGGCCGTGGAAGTGGTGCTGGTGGGCAAGGAAAAGAAAGACCGGATCATGAGCCAGGAGGAACGGAAGATCGTTTCCTACCATGAGGTGGGACATGCGCTGGTCAGCGCGCTGCAGAAGGATGCGGAGCCGGTGCAGAAGATCACCATCGTTCCCAGGACCATGGGAGCTTTGGGTTATGTAATGCAGGTACCGGAAGAGGAAAAATACCTGAATACCAAAAGTGAACTGGAAGCCATGCTGGTGGGATTTCTGGGCGGCCGTGCAGCGGAGGAGCTGGTGTTCGGCAATGTGACCACCGGCGCGGCAAATGACATTGAGAAGGCCACCAAGGTGGCCCGGGCCATGATCACCCAGTACGGCATGTCGGAGCGTTTTGGCCTGATGGGACTGGCTACAGTGGAGGATCAGTACCTGGGGAACCGGGCGGTGCTCAACTGCGGAGACGCCACAGCGGCTGAGATCGACCAGGAGATCATGAAGATGCTGAAGAATGCCTATGAGGAGGCAAAGGAGCTTCTGAGTGCCCACAGAGAGGCTCTTGATAAGATTGCCGCGTTTCTGATCGAGAAAGAGACTATCACCGGTAAGGAATTTATGAAAATTTTCCATCAGGTGGAAGGAATTTCCGATGAAGAGAAGGAGCCGGAGCTTCCCATGGAGACCGTTTCCCACGAAACCAGTGAAAAGAAGGAGGTCTCTGAGGAAAAATCCGTATCCGAAAAGATCCGTTTTCCCTGGGAGGGCAAGCTGAAAGAGGATGCGTCTTCCGAGTCTGAGGGAGAGAACGCCGGAGCGGATGATCAGAGCAGGGAGGAAAATGGCGGATTGTTTTCCTCTCAGGAAACGTTCCGAGTGAAAAAATAGGATAACAGTTCAGCAGTAAATTTACAGAAAAAAGCAGCGTCCGGACGTGAGGACGGGCTGCTGTCAGGGAACCGGCAGAGGCCTTGGAATGGCCGGCCGGTTCTTTTGCGCATATGCCCGGCAGGCGGCCGCCATCCCTGCATGGGCGGAACTTCACTTTGCTGCGGTCGGCGCTGAATGCGTGCCGTCGGCTTGCGGAGACCGGATAGGGAAGGTGCTGAGACCATAAGGGTTCGGAAACGGAATCGCGGGGAAAGCCGGGTTCGGGGAACCGAACGGGAAGGGGAGAAAATGTTCGATATTCAGGAAGAACTGAAAAAGCTTCCGGCCAAACCGGGAGTTTACATCATGCATGATGAGAAGGATGCCATCATTTATGTGGGAAAGGCAATCAGTCTGCGGAACCGGGTACGGCAGTATTTTCAGAGCAGCCGAAATCTGGGAGTGAAGAAGGAGCAGATGGTGCAGCAGATCGCCCGGTTTGAATATATCATTACGGATTCCGAACTGGAGGCCCTGGTACTGGAGTGCAATCTGATCAAGGAGCATCGGCCCAAGTACAATACCATGCTGAAGGATGACAAGAGCTATCCCTTTATCCGGGTGACAGTGCAGGAGGAATATCCGAGAGTTTTGCTGGCCCGGCGGATGAAGAAGGACAAAAGCAAGTATTTTGGTCCCTACACCAATGTGACGGCAGTGAAGGAATCCATGGAGCTGATGCGGAAACTGTATTTTGTGCGGAACTGCAACAGGAATCTGCCCAGAGATATCGGGAAGGAACGTCCGTGCCTGTATTATCATATCCATCAGTGCAAGGCGCCCTGCCAGGGTTATATTTCCAAGGAGGAGTACCAGAAAAATATTGACGGAGTGCTGGATTTTCTCAATGGAGACTATAAGAAGCTGGTGAAGGAGCTGGAGGAGAAAATGCAGGCGGCGGCGGAAGAACTCCGGTTCGAGGATGCCGGGCAATACCGGGATCTGATACAGAGTATCCAGAAGATCGGGGAACGGCAGAAGATCACCGGAAGTTCCGGAGAAGATAAGGATGTGATCGCCCTGGCCTGTGACGAGGAGGATGCAGTGGTCCAGGTCTTTTTTATCCGGGATGGAAAGATGATCGGAAGGGACCACTTTTATCTGAGGATCGCCGCCGATGCCGACAGAAGTCAGGTGCTGCTGAGCTTTGTGAAGCAGTTTTATGCAGGAACGCCTTTTGTGCCCAAAGAGCTGATGCTCCAGGAGGAAGTGGAGGAGATCCAGGTGCTGGAGGAATGGCTGTCCGGGAAACGGGGACAGCGTGTCCACATTCGGGTACCCAAGAAGGGAACCAAGGAGAAGCTGGTGGAACTGGCAGCCCGGAACGCGCAGATGGTTTTAAGCCAGGATCGGGAAAAACTGAAACGGGAGGAGGGCCGGACCATTGGAGCCATGAAGGAGATCGCTTCACTTCTGGGCCTGGAACAGATTGTGAGGGTGGAGTCCTACGATATCTCCAACATCAGCGGATTTGAGTCCGTGGGATCCATGGTGGTCTATGAGAAAGGAAAGCCCAAAAGGAATGATTACCGGAAATTTAAGATTAAAACAGTCAAAGGGCCGGATGATTACGCCAGTATGGAAGAGGTGCTCACCCGCAGATTTCGCCGGGGCCTGGCGGAACAGGAGAGCGGGGAAGAGGAGGGAGGCTTCAACCGTTTTCCGGATCTGATCCTGATGGATGGAGGCAAGGGCCAGGTACACATTGCCCAGCAGGTCCTGAGAGAACTGAACCTGGATATTCCGGTGTGCGGTATGGTAAAGGATGACAGCCACAGGACAAGAGGGCTGTATTATAATGACCGGGAAATTCCCATCAGCCATTCCAGCGAGGGATTCAAGCTGGTCACCAGGATCCAGGACGAGGTACACCGGTTTGCCATTGAATATCACAGACTGCTGCGCAGCAAGGGACAAATCCACTCTATTCTGGACGATATAGAGGGGATCGGACCAGCCAGAAGAAAGGCGCTGATGAAACAGTTCAAGTCTCTGGAGGCCATCCGGGACGCAGGGGTGGAAGAGCTGAAAAATACCCCGTCCATGAATGAAAAGGCCGCCCGGCAGGTCTATGATTTTTTCCATCCGGAAGCCTGAAAGGGGAAGGCTGTTTGGCTTGCAGTCCCACAGGTCCTGTGATAAAATAAAGCCAGTAAAGGGGCTGCCGCATGGCCGGAATTCGGCTGATGCGGCAGCGCCCGGGAAAGACAGGAAAAAGGAGGCCAACTATGAAGGCTGTGAAACTGACCACACTGGTGGAGGCGCTGAACCTGAAGAATATGACGCCGGAAGTGGATATGGATCCCATCCGGGTCACAGTGCCGGACATCAACCGCCCGGCGCTGCAGCTGACGGGATATTTTGAGCATTTTGCATCGGAGCGGGTTCAGATTATCGGGTATGTGGAATTTACTTATCTGAAGCATCTGGAGAGAGAGGAGAAGATCAGACGGTTTGAGACCTTTATCTCCAAGAAGATTCCCTGTGTAATCTTTACGACTATGACAGAGCCGGATGAGGATATGCTGGAGCTGGGGCGCAGATATCAGGTACCGGTGCTGTGCACAGAGAGAACCACCTCCAATTTTATGGCGGAGATCATCCGCTGGCTGAACGTTCAGCTTGCGCCCTGCATTTCCATCCATGGAGTGCTGGTGGATGTGTACGGCGAGGGTGTCCTGATCATGGGCGAGAGCGGAATCGGAAAAAGCGAGGCGGCGCTGGAGCTGATCAAGAGAGGTCATCGTCTGGTCAGTGATGATGTGGTGGAGATCAGTAAAGTCAGCGATGTGACGCTGGTGGGAAGCGCTCCTGACATCACCCGGCATTTTATCGAGCTGAGGGGTATCGGGATCATTGACGTCAAGACGCTTTTCGGCGTGGAGCATGTGAAGAATACCCAGTCCATCGATTTGGTGATCAAGCTGGAGGAGTGGGACCGGGATAAGGAGTACGACCGTCTGGGACTGAAGGAAGAGTACACGGAGATCCTTGGAAATAAGGTGGTATGCCATTCTCTGCCGATCCGTCCGGGAAGAAACCTGGCGGTGATCGTGGAATCGGCGGCTGTCAACCACCGGCAGAAGAAGATGGGCTACAACGCGGCACAGGAGCTGTACAACCGGGTACAGGCCAACCTGTCCAGAAAGAGGGAGGATTAATATCATGGCAAAGTATTGTTTTGGGATTGATATCGGAGGAACCACAGTAAAGTGCGGACTGTTCCAGTCTGACGGAGAGGTTCTGGACAAGTGGGAGATCAAAACCAATGTGGAAGATAACGGAAAAGCGATCATTCCGGATGTGGCACAGACCATTCTGGACAAGATCCGGGAGAAGAATCTGGAGATGTCTCAGATTATAGGTGTAGGTGTAGGCGTTCCCGGACCGGTGATGAGAGAACGTGAGGTAACGGTAGCCGTAAATCTGCACTGGGGACATGTGATGCTGGCGGACGAGCTGGAAAAGCTCCTTCCCGGAATCTCGGTAAAGGTGGGAAATGATGCCAATGTGGCAGCTCTGGGAGAAATGTGGAAGGGAGGCGGAGAAGGAACCCGCAGCCTGATCATGGCAACCCTGGGAACCGGAGTAGGCGGAGGAATCATTGTGGACGGAAAGATCGTGACGGGAGAGCATGGCGCCGGCGGAGAAATTGGTCACGCCTGTATGGAGCCGGCAGAGACAGAAGTCTGCAACTGCGGCAATAAAGGCTGCCTGGAGCAGATGGCTTCCGCTACGGGGATCGTACGGCTGGCCAGAAAGATCCTGGCGGATTCCTGGGAGGATACTCCTCTGAAATCGGGAGAGCTGAGCGCCAAGAGTATCTTTGATGCCTATAAGGCAGGCGATAACGTGGCGGCAGAGATCGTGGACAAGTTTGCTTTCTATCTGGGAAATGCGCTGGGTGTATTCTGCTGTGTAGTGGATCCCGAGGTTATCGTTATCGGAGGAGGCGTTTCCAAGGCCGGTCAGCCGCTGATCGATGCAGTGGAGAAGTATTTCAGGAGAGACGCCTTTGCCAGCTGCAAGGATACGCCCATTGTTCTGGCCAAGCTGGGAAATGACGCGGGTATCTACGGCGCCGCAAGACTTGTGGTGGAATAGTCATAACAGTTCAGTCTTCGCCTTTGGGGTTATGAAGAGCCAAAGGAAAGGATACGCGGCGGAAAGACTGCCGGGCGCATCGTACAAAAAAAGAAGGATCTGCCAATTGGCAGATCCTTCTTTTTTGCAGACTCATTGCTGAACAACTTGCGAGCCGTCTGTACCGGATGTATCCTGTCCAGTGTCCGGCGCAGTGGTTCCACCTTCCGCTCCTCCCGGGTCCGGAGTGGGGGTGGGAGCTGGAGTGGCGGTTCCCCCGTCTGTTCCGGTATCGGTACTGCCCCCGGAGGTATCTCCGCTCTGTCCTGAATCCGCAGGCGGTACAGTACCGTCTGTCTGGCCGTCCGTGCCGGGATCAGGGGTTGGCGTGGGTGTTTCGGTGGGAACCGGTGTGGGTTCCGGAGTGGGCGGTACGTAATGCTGCGTACAACGGGCGGTGGGGATGGTGGAAACCTCGAAATATTCTGTTCTTGTAGTACATCCCAGTCCGGCCAGAAGGCCGCTGTCCGCACAGATCGTTGCCTGCTGCACATCCGACGGCACTTCAAAGTCCGCCGTAGGAAGCTCCTGATGGATCCGCGACATGACCTTGGTCCACAGAGTTTTGTGGAAATTCTTGCAGTCATCCTCCAGAAGTTCGTTGGTGTCGTATCCGGCCCATACCGCACAGGTGTAATAAGGGGTAAAACCTGCGAACCACACGTCACGGGTAGCGGAGGTGGTACCTGTTTTACCTGCCACCGGCATATTGGAAAGCTGGAAATCGTTACCGGTACCGCCGCTGTCCTCCACAACACCCTCCAGAGCGCTGGTGAGAAGAAACGCGGTGCTCTTGCTGAATACCTGATGAGTTTCCGGTTCATTTTCCAGGATCACATTTCCATCCTGATCCAGGATCTTGGTATAGAAAATAGGTTTGGTGTAAGTCCCTTCATTGGCAATGGCCGCATACGCTGCAGTCAGTTCCAGGTTGGAAACACCGTAAGTGATACCTCCCAGTGCGGTGGGATCCTGCACATCGGAAAAAATCTGTGTCTCTCCCAGATAATTTTTGATTTCCGCCCGCTCGGTTACCCGGTCAAATCCCAGATCCTTCAGATATTCATAGCCGATCCGGGGAGTGATCTCCTGGAAGCACTGAACGGCGATGGTATTGCAGGAAATGCGCAGGGCATCCCGGATGGTCATACGTCCCCGGTAACCGCTGTAGGCGTTCCTTACTGTATAGTTTTCTCCTGTGTATTTCACCGGCTGATCCACATAGGTATCAGCCAGAGTCTTTCCGTAGTCGTTGATAGCCGGACCGTATACAGCCAGCGGCTTGAATGTGGAACCCGGCTGCCGGTAGGTGTCCGTGGCACGGTTCAGGGTCAGGCTGGCTTCCTTTTTCCCCCGGCCTCCCACAACAGCCTTTACATATCCGGTGTGCTGGTCCATGACAACCATGGAAGACTGGGGCTGAGCAGCGAAGCTGAGCCGTTCCGCCACCACCGTGGAACCGTCTGAAAGAACATATTCCTTGTAGGCGTCAATATGGGCCTGAGCATCTTCTTCAGAGTCGAACAGCAGATCGAACTGATCATCCTCTGTATCCATAAAATACAGTTTCATCATTTCCTTGCTGTAGTTCTGAGTGGTACCGTCCGGTTTCTGTACGGTCAGAGCCCAGTCAATACCGATCCTGGTGTTGGCTGGAAAATTCTCCTCATTCTGATATTCTTCATCGCAGATGGCCTGGATGTCCGGATCCTGGGTTGTATAGATCCGCAGTCCGCCGCTGTACAGGGCGTTCTGAGCCTGAACCTCTGTATACCCCAGCTTTTCCTGAAGATCGTTGGTGATCTGAGAGGTCATCTCGTCAATGAAATAAGAGTAAGGAGAGGTTTCCTGCTGGGAATCCGTTTCCTGGATCCTGTCGTAGACATTATCCGCCATGGCCTCATCGTACTGCGCCTGATCGATATAACCCTGTTCCAGCATATTGTCCAGTACCTTGGTGCGCCGCTTGGCGTTCTCATCCGGATGACGGATGGGGTTGTAGAGGTAGGGATTCTGGGGAATGGCTGCCAGGACCGCGCATTCTGAGAGGGTGAGATCGCTGCAGTCCTTACCGAAATACCGCTGGGAAGCGGCCTGTACCCCGTAAGTGCCTGCCGACAGATTGATGGTGTTCAGATAATTTTCCAGGATCACGCTTTTGGTATCCTCTCCGGCGGCATCCAGGGATGCCTCCAGCTGCAGAGCAAGATACTGCTCCTGAATCTTTCGTGTAAACCGTTCCAGCGTACCTTCGCTGGTCCAGTTGGTAAATACGTTGTTTTTAAGAAGCTGCTGTGTCAGCGTGCTGGCGCCTTCATTAAATTTAAAGCCCCTGGACACGCCGTTGAAAAATGCCCGGACGATTCCTTTCAGGTCGATGCCGTGATGTTCATAGAAACGCTCGTCCTCTATGGCCACAATAGCGTGCTGCATATCCAGAGGAATATCTTCGATAGATACCGACACACGGTTTGCAGAGGGGGCCGACAGCTTCTGAAGCTGATTTCCGTCCGCGTCGTATACGAAAGTGGCGTTGCCGCTGGGCATGATATTCACATCGGAAATATCCGGAGCGTTGTCAATGATCGCCCGGAAAGCTCCCACGCCCATACAGCAGACGATCACGCATACTGCCGCGAAGACAAGAAAAAGGACCCTGAGAACCGATACGCCTGCCCGCTGCTCCAGCTTGGCGGAGGAGGAGGCCAGGTTTTTGCGTTTCTTCCGGGTGGCATTCTTTCCGTAATTCATGTAAGTACCTCCTTTATAATGGATTATTATATCAAATTCCATTTTTTATTAAAAGACCCAAATAGAAAGTTCACATTTTTTAGTTGCGGGACAGGACAGAAGAAATTATACTGGTGTCAGTACACCAGGAACAGAAAAAAAGCAGCCAGGCCGCTGCAAAGAAAATATTTTGTGCCGCCCGTCACTGTGAAAAGATTTTCGGGGACGGCGGCCGGAAAGAAAGGATAAGGAGAACAGCCATGCTGGAACGATACAAAACGATATATCTGGGGGGAGAGGGAGAGATCGTGGAGAAAAAATCCCGTTTTATCGCTACCGTAAGATTGGTGGAGACAGAGGAGGAGGCCCAGGCTTTTATCGAGGCTATGCGGAAGAAATACTGGAATGCCACTCACAACTGTTTCGCCTATGTGATCGGGGAGCGCCGGGAGCTGGTGCGATGCAGCGATGACGGGGAACCCCAGGGAACGGCGGGCAGACCCATGCTGGATGTCCTGCTGGGAGAGGAAATCTATAATGTGGCGGCGGTGGTGACCCGGTATTTCGGAGGAACGCTGCTGGGGACGGGAGGACTGGTGCGGGCATATTCCCAGGCGGTGCAGGAAGGGATCGCCAAGAGCATAGTGATCCAACGGCAGTACGGAGCTGTGCTAGAGAGCGAGACGGATTACAACAGTGTGGGCAAAATCCAGTATCTGATCGGTCAGCGGAGGCTTCCCATCCTGGATTCTCAGTATACGGACCGGGTGACGATGAAGGTGCTGATCCCCCACAGTCAGGTGGAGGAGGTAAAGGCTCAGATGGTGGAGGCCACCAGCGGAAGAGCAGGGCTGTCGGTGACCGACCGGCTGTATTATGCGGTACTGGATGGAAAGATTTTGATGGGAGAAGAGCTGGCTGTGCGTCAGGATCCTGTGCAGGAAGAGCATTAAAAAGTATCGGAAAAGTCTGCGGCGGCAAAGCCTGGAAAGCTGCCGGAAAAAGCGTCAGGCGGACAGCCGGATCTGGCTGCCCGCCTGCGGGTCTCAGCAGGTTTCCGGTTCCGGATATTCCGTACCGAAGGTTTCCACTGTGATGGAAGCAATCTTCTGAGGCTCCAGAGGCATATCCCTGAAGTCAGTGGGAGTGGAAGCGATCCGGTCCACGATCTCCAGTCCTTCCGTCACCTTTCCGAAGGCTGCATAGGCTCCGTCCAGATGGGGAGAGGTCTTGTGCATGATGAAAAACTGGCTTCCCGCGGAGTCGGGATGCATGGCTCTGGCCATGGACAGAACGCCCGGGGTGTGTTTCAGATTATTGGTGAATCCATTCTGGGAAAATTCCCCTTTGATGGAGTAGCCCGGGCCGCCCATGCCGTTTCCGTTGGGACATCCGCCCTGGATCATAAAGCCGGGGATCACCCGGTGGAAAATCAGCCCGTTGTAAAAGCCCTTCTGTACCAGATGAATGAAATTATTCACCGTATTGGGAGCAATGTCCGGGTATAATTCCGCTTTCATGACATCACCGTTTTCCATGGTGATGGTGATCATTGGATTTGCCATAATAATAATTTCTCCTTTTTATGAATACTGGAAAATGGGGTAGATTCTTTGGTCCGTTTTCTGCCCCCGGTTTTCCGCAGATACAGCCGGTGTCTGAAGCCTTTATGGGAAAGGCGGAAACACATACGGTCATAACAGCTATTATAATATGGGAAAGGCGAAGACGCAAGAGGGTAAAGCTTGCCGGACGGGGAGGGCTATGCTATAATGATCGGTGAATTTGAAAGCAGTGAGGCGGATTTGTATGAAAATAGAGACGAACAGTGCCCGGGAGACCTTTGAGCTGGGGAAACGGCTGGGGGAACAGGCCAGGGCGGGACAGATCTACACCCTGGTGGGGGATCTGGGCGTGGGAAAAACTGTATTTACCCAGGGAATGGCCAGAGGCCTGGGGATTACTGAGGCGGTCAGCAGTCCTACCTTTACCATTGTCCAGGAATACCAGGAAGGACGTCTGCCTTTTTATCATTTCGATGTATACCGGATCGGGGATATCGAGGAGATGGAAGAGATCGGCTATGACGACTACTTTTTCGGCGAAGGCGTCTGCATGATCGAGTGGGCGGATCTGATCGGGGATCTGCTGCCTGACCATGTGATACGGGTAAAGATTGAAAAGAATCTGGAAAAGGGATTCGATTACAGAAGTATTACCATCGACGGACTGGAGGACATAGTATGAAGATATTGGCGCTGGACAGCTCCGGGCTGGTGGCGTCCGTGGCGCTTTGCCAGGACGATACCCTGCTGGCGGAGTATACCATCAATTATAAGAAAACACATTCCCAGACATTGCTTCCCATGCTGGACGAGATTGCCAGGATGACAGACCTGGATCTGGAGAGTGTGGATGCCATTGCTGTGGCTGCGGGACCCGGATCCTTCACCGGACTGCGGATCGGTTCGGCTACGGCCAAGGGACTGGGACTGGCTCTGGACAAGCCGTTGGTGGGAGTCCCCACAGTGGATGCTCTGGCGTACAATCTGTATGATGTGCCGGGACTGATCTGTCCGCTGATGGATGCCCGGCGGAATCAGGTATACACCGGACTTTATGAATTTGTGGATCATGAGATGCAGGTGGTGGCTCCCCAGATGGCGGTGGGTGTGGAAGAGATCGTGAATCGGATCAATCAGCAGGGCCGTCCGGTAATCTATCTGGGAGACGGCGTGGCCGTATACCGGAGGATCCTGGAGGAGAAAACAACGGTTCCCTTTTCCTTTGCGCCGCCGCACCTGAATAAACAGCGGGCGGGAGCAGTGGCAGCTCTGGGCGCCGTATACTATGCCCGGGGGAAGATGGAAACTGCCGCCGCGCATCAGCCGGAATACCTGCGGCTGTCACAGGCAGAGAGAGAACGGGCGGAAAGGGAAGCGAAGAAACAGCATGGTGAACATTAGAGAGATGCAGATCGATGACCTGGACGGGGTGATGGAAATTGAGAGGGAAAATTTTTCCGTACCCTGGACAGAGACAGGATTTTTCAGTTTCCTGCTGCGGGAGGACACGCTTTTTCTGGTGGCGGAGGAACAGGGAGAGATCCTGGGCTACTGCGGTGTGGTGATGGTGCTGGACGAAGGTGATATCACCAATGTGGCCGTGAAAAAGGCCAGGCAGGATCAAGGGATTGGCGGACAGCTGGTCCGGACACTGATCGAGAGGACGGAGGCGGCAGGGGTTACCACCCTGCATCTGGAGGTGCGGCCCAGCAACCGGCGGGCGATCCATCTGTATGAGAAGATGGGATTTACAGCCAACGGCCTTCGGAAGAACTATTATGAGGCTCCGCGGGAGGACGGATTTCTTATGAAAAGAAGCCCGGTGAACTCATAGCCCAAGCCAGACCGGGCATTCCTTCGGGCACCGGCGCGGGAAAGAACAGAAAAATAAAAAACTCAAACCGCAGGATGGGACTGGAAGAACTGCAATCCATTCCCAGTAGGAAAAAGAAAAAAGATTTGGTATCATGAGGCTGTAGCAAACAGACGCCTTAAGGAGGATATCAATGAGAACTTACCGAAACGACAGAAATGAAAAAAATTCCGTATTGATCTGCAACAAATGCGGAAAGAAACTGCTGCTGGCCAACGGGACGGTGATGGAAGGGGTCTGCTCTGTGGAGGTGGACTGGGGATATTTTTCCGGGAAAGACGGAGAACATCACGCCTTTGACCTGTGCGAAGAATGCTACGACCAGTTTGTGAAAAGCTTCCGGATTCCCGTGGAGATCCGGGAGAATACAGAGCTGGTGTGAGCCAAACAGAGGAAAATTATGTTAGACGTTTGTTTATTGGGTACGGGGGGAATGATGCCGCTTCCGCGGCGGTTCCTCACGTCGTTAATGACCAGATATAATGGAAGCAACCTGATGATCGACTGCGGAGAGGGGACGCAGGTGGCGGTGAAGGAGAAGGGATGGAATTTTAAACCCATTGATGTGATCTGCTTCACCCATTACCATGCGGACCATATCAGCGGTCTCCCCGGACTGCTTCTGACCATGGGAAATGCGGAGCGTACCGAGCCGCTGCTCTTGATCGGCCCCAGGGGGCTGGAGAGAGTGGTGGCTGCTTTGCGTACCATCGCGCCGGAACTGCCTTTTCCCGTGGAGTGCCGGGAAATTTCCGGACAGGAAGAGACTTTCCGGGTAAAAGGATATGAAATTACCGCTTTCCGGGTGAACCATAATGTATTGTGTTATGGTTATACGATTCAGATTTCACGAAACGGAAAATTTTCCGTGGAGGCAGCCAGGGAGAGAAATATCCCCCTGAAATTCTGGAATCCCCTGCAGAGGGGACAGACTGTCCGGGATGGAGAAACGGTGTATACTCCGGATATGGTTCTGGGACCGTCCAGAAAGGGGATCAAGGTAACATACTGTACGGATACCCGGCCGGTGGAGGCTATCGCGCGCCATGCCCAGGGAGCAGATCTCCTGATCTGCGAGGGCATGTACGGAGAACCGGGAAAAGAAGCGAAAGCCCGGGAATACAAGCATATGACATTTCTGGAGGCTGCCCGGCTGGCCAAAAAGGCCATGCCCAGAGAGCTGTGGCTGACACATTTCAGTCCGTCTCTGGTCCGGCCGGAAGATTATATGGAACAGGTGCGGGCGATCTTTCCCAACGCCTGGGCCGGAAAAGACGGAAAATCCGTGGATATTGCGTTTGAGGAGGAAGAGGAATGAGTGAAGAAAAAGATATTCTCATACTTGCCATCGAGAGCTCCTGCGATGAGACGGCTGCCGCTGTGGTGAAAAACGGCAGAACCATACTTTCCAATATTATCTCCTCTCAGATCGAGCTCCACAAGCTGTACGGGGGTGTGGTACCGGAAATTGCTTCCCGGAAGCATATTGAGAAGATCAATCAGGTGATCCAGGAAGCGCTGAAGGAGGCTGATGTGACACTGGATGATCTGGATGCGGTAGGCGTTACGTATGGCCCGGGGCTGGTGGGAGCGCTGCTGGTGGGCGTGGCAGAGGCAAAAGCCATCAGCTGGGCGAAAAAACTGCCGTTGGTGGGCGTGCACCACATTGAGGGGCATGTATCTGCCAATTACATTGAGCATCCGGATCTGGAACCGCCGTTTTTGTGCCTGATCGTGTCGGGGGGGCATACCCATCTGGTGATCGTGAAGGATTACGGGGAGTTTCAGATCCTGGGAAAGACCAGAGATGATGCGGCGGGCGAGGCCTTTGACAAGGTGGCCAGAGCCATCGGACTGGGCTATCCCGGAGGTCCCAAGATCGACAGACTCTCCAGAGAAGGAAATCCGGAAGCCATTCCATTTCCCAAGGCGAAGCTGGAGGACGGTCCCTATGACTTCAGCTTCAGCGGAGTGAAATCTGCGGTACTCAATCATATCAACCGCTGCCGGATGCAGGGAGAGCCTGTCTGTGAGGCGGATATTGCCGCCTCCTTCCAGAAAGCGGTGGTGGATACTCTGGTGGAAAAGGCTGTTGCGGCAGCCAAGGAGTTCGGAATGGAGAAACTGGCCATTGCAGGTGGAGTGGCATCCAACGGGACCCTGCGCAGTTCTATGGCAGAGGCCTGCAGACGGGAGAATATTCAATTTTACCATCCCTCTCCCATTTTCTGTACGGACAATGCGGCCATGATCGGAGTGGCTGCCTATTATGAATATCAGAAGGGAACCCGTCATGGCCTGGATCTGAATGCAGTTCCCAATCTGAAGCTGGGGGAGCGGTAAAAATGGAAAAATGTACGGCAGTTGTCCTGGCGGCAGGGCAGGGGAAAAGGATGCAGTCACAGGTGCAGAAACAGTTTATCCTGCTGCAGGGATTTCCTGTACTTTATTATTCGCTGAAATGCTTTGAGGACTGCCAATGGATGGATGAGATCATCCTGGTGACAGGCGCGGACCAGATGGAATACTGCCGAAAGGAAATCGTGGAACGGTATGGTTTTCGGAAGGTGGAGCGGATCGTGGAGGGCGGGGCCCAGAGATATGATTCTGTTTACCGGGGGCTTCAGGCATGCAGCGGCTGCGATTATGTGTTCATTCATGACGGCGCCCGGCCCTTTGTGGACGGGGAAATCCTGGAAAGGGGGCTGGAGCAGGTGCGTAAGTGGGACGCCTGTGTAGCCGGAATGCCGGTCAAGGATACGGTCAAGATCGTGGATGAGCGGGGCCGGGTAGTTCAGACGCCTCCCAGAAATCTGGTGTGGACCATCCAGACTCCTCAGATTTTCCGCTGGGATCTGGTATATCGCGCATACGGAGAAGCTCTTATGAGAGACTGCAGCGGCATAACCGATGACGGCATGGTGGTGGAGGCGTATGGGAATCATCCGGTAAAGGTATTTCAGGGTTCATACTATAATATGAAAATTACTACACCGGAGGATCTGGGAATTGCGGAGCGGTTCTTAGAGGAGAGAAAGCAGCTGTCCGGACGGGAAAAATGATAAAAGGCGGGAGCTTTCAGATGTCAGACCGCAGACTTGCCGGCAGGACCAGCTGTCTGCGGCACCCACAAAATCCTCCTGAGAGACGTGTCGGTAAAGCCGGGAGGCTGATCGGTTGTTGCTATTCACAGCCCCCACCCGCATGCGCACTCGTCGCGCTTACGCGCTTTGGTCCCGCCCCTTACGGGGCTAAGACTGCTTATGTGGGTGGGGTGACTGCTTCACAATCCTAATTTCATACCTGACAGCAGATGCTTTTGTGCAAGCACAATGCGTCTGCTGTCAGGTATGAAACAGCTGTGAATCAATGTCATTTAGTTAACGATAAAGGCACCTGATGCTTTTTAGGTAAAAAGCATTGCTTCCATCTACACAACCGCACTTCGTGGAAACCGGTGAACTTTTCCTGGGTATGGCACATATTTTGGACACGACAAAAAGACAGATTGCACGTCTGCCTTTTTAAGAGTTATAATGAGGATGGTAATGCTTTATGCGGCTCGATATATGAAGTATCGAGGCCTCCGGAAATGGGCTGTTTGAAGTCTCGGGTATTGGCGGCCACTTCGGATGGGGATTAGTTCCCTTTGCAATAACAGCATTACATCATATTGGTCTTTCTCCGTGGCCAGACGGAGAAAGACCCTGCAGATATGTGCAGCCATTGTAAAATTGACTTTATATTCATGTTTTGTACCGCGGGTTTCCAGTACCGTACAGTTTACCAGGGCTTCTGTTATGTTATAGGCAATGAGTTTTGCCCAGATCTCCTGTTCAATATACTGCGGTTTATAGGAGTGAAAGTTGCTCAGCCCTATGGTGTATTTCAGTTTTCTGAACGAAGATTCGATCCCCCATCTGGAATCGTACAATGCCTTGATCTGCTCCGGCTGGAACGCATCACGCGGCAGGTTCGTAACGATACATTCAAAAGATGATTCACGGATAGGGAATCTTACAATACGGAACGCAAGCTCATAGGTTTCATAACTCCCATAAGGGATGTAATCAAAAGCAGACGCCTGATCTACGAAGCGTTTGTAAGTGTCAGGATTGACCTGGACTTTCCTGGAATGGCTTCGGACCAGGGTAACCCGGACATCGATGTCAAAAGATTCTTCTTCCGGGAAGTCGAAATTGCCAACGAGGCCTTTCGAGTGGATATCTTTGGTGCGGAACAGAAAGAACTGACCTTGTTCTATTACATGAGCCATGTTGTTATAGGGACAATAGCCACGGTCGCCAATATAGACATTCTTACTTCCTTCGAGAATCTCATGGCGGTCAACCATGTCGCAGAAAGCGCCAAATTCATTTTTGTTATGAACCGGCTGGATCAGGGCATCCGTATAAGTGTGTGTTGTGAGATCATAAAAAGCATTAAGATGCATACTGTAGACCCCTCTGATGGAGTTACCGGGTGAACAATAATACTCATCCGGGGAAAAAGATGGGGTACTGAAATATGTGCAGGTAGAACCGTCAGCAGCCAAAAAACGATA
>CAWVIZ010000014.1:45000-498447 GCA_963929535.1 uncultured Lachnospiraceae bacterium
CTTACTGTACCCGTACCGTAAACCGACACAGGTGGATGAGGAGAGAATCCTAAGGCCGACGGAAGAAGCATTGTTAAGGAACTCGGCAAAATGACCCCGTAACTTCGGGAGAAGGGGTGCCACCGAGAGGTGGCCGCAGAGAATAGGCTCAAGCAACTGTTTAGCAAAAACACAGGTCTATGCGAAACCGAAAGGTGAGGTATATGGGCTGACGCCTGCCCGGTGCTGGAAGGTTAAGAGGAGAGGTTAGAGAGATCGAAGCTTTGAATTTAAGCCCCAGTAAACGGCGGCCGTAACTATAACGGTCCTAAGGTAGCGAAATTCCTTGTCGGGTAAGTTCCGACCCGCACGAAAGGCGTAATGATTTGAGCGCTGTCTCGACAATGCATCCGGTGAAATTGAAGTACCAGTGAAGATGCTGGTTACCTGCGCCAGGACGGAAAGACCCCATGGAGCTTTACTCCAGCTTGATACTGGGATTCGGTATCGCATGTACAGGATAGGTGGGAGGCAAAGAAGTATGGACGCCAGTCCGTATGGAGCCGATGTTGGGATACCACCCTTGCGGTATTGGGTTTCTAACCAGCGGCCGTGACCCGGCCGGGGGACAATGTCAGGTGGGGAGTTTGACTGGGGCGGTCGCCTCCGAAAGGGTATCGGAGGCGCTCAAAGGTTCCCTCAGAATGGTTGGAAACCATTCGAAGAGTGCAAAGGCAGAAGGGAGCTTGACTGCGACACCGACGGGTGGAGCAGGTACGAAAGTAGGACTTAGTGATCCGGTGGTATTAAGTGGGAATGCCATCGCTCAACGGATAAAAGCTACCCTGGGGATAACAGGCTTATCACTCCCAAGAGTTCACATCGACGGAGTGGTTTGGCACCTCGATGTCGGCTCATCGCATCCTGGGGCTGTAGTAGGTCCCAAGGGTTGGGCTGTTCGCCCATTAAAGCGGTACGCGAGCTGGGTTCAGAACGTCGTGAGACAGTTCGGTCCCTATCCGGCGTGGGCGGAGGATATTTGAGAGGAGCTGTCCTTAGTACGAGAGGACCGGGATGGACGGACCGCTGGTGTACCTGTTGGCTTGCCAGAGCCATGGCAGGGTAGCCAAGTCCGGAAGGGATAAACGCTGAAGGCATCTAAGCGTGAAGCCCCCCTCAAGATGAGATATCCCATGCGAAAGCAGTAAGACCCCTTGAAGACGACGAGGTAGATAGGGCAGAGGTGGAAGTACAGTAATGTATGGAGCTGACTGCTACTAATCGGTCGAGGGTTTGACCTGTAGACTTGCGGAAGGCGGGACGAAGTCGAAGGCTGAAGCTTAGTCGGAAGGTCGTTCGATAGAGCGTAGCGAGATCGAACTTCCGAAGACAGAAGCGGAGGAAAGACAGAGGAAGGCCGGAAGCAGGTAAGTGGTTGACGCGGAAAGAAAAAGGATGTAAAATGTATATGCAGTTTTGAAGGTACAGAGACCTTCAGAAAAGAAAATGTTCCTCCTTAGCTCAGTCGGTAGAGCATGCGGCTGTTAACCGCAGTGTCGTTGGTTCGAGTCCAACAGGGGGAGCTTTTTTCAAAAGAAGACGAGAAGAGAAACAAGGCTCCGTGGTCAAGCGGTCAAGACATCGCCCTTTCACGGCGGTAACACGGGTTCGATTCCCGTCGGAGTCATTAGGATAGCAACCAATTATTGAGTACATCCTGCCGATGTGGCTCAATTGGCAGAGCAGCTGATTTGTAATCAGCAGGTTATCGGTTCGAGTCCGATCATCGGCTTCCATCATTTCGTATGGAAGATGGTTTTGGACCTTTAGCTCAGTTGGTTAGAGCAACCGGCTCATAACCGGTCGGTCCTGGGTTCGAGTCCCCGAAGGTCCATTCTGGTTGCTGTCAGATTGAAAAATTTCATAAGGCCCGGTGGCTCAGTTGGTTAGAGCGCCGCCCTGTCACGGCGGAGGTCGTGGGTTCGAGTCCCATCCGGGTCGCTGAAATAAACAGCGACATACAGCAGTTTATTTCAAGCGAAAAGGGGTCTTAGCTCAGCTGGGAGAGCATCTGCCTTACAAGCAGAGGGTCATAGGTTCGAGCCCTATAGGCCCCATTTTTTATGTCTGAAAACAGATGGTAAGAAATTAAAGGAACAGTTCAGCCTTCCAAAGTCCCGCGAGGTGTCACGCTGCATTCGCAGCGTGATCCCGAGATTTGCGGGCGCCAGGCTACGCAAATCGCAGCCTGTGTGCATGCATTTGTAACAGTGAAGCCGGAAGGCTGAACTGTTACAATTAAAGAGGGCGGACAGAAATATTCTGCAGATCTGAAAAGAAATTTTCACAATGCACAGGATATCTCTGTCCGCCTTTTTAATTAGAATATCCGAAGATCTGCATGGAAAAACAGGAACTTTCAGAAATCATCCTGCAAAATCACAGGTTTCCCGGGCGATCAGAACAGGTGTGATAACACGGTGAACCAGTTCCTTCAGGGGAACGGGTCTTCTTTTTTTCTGTTCATTCATCTGGGAAACCAGCAGCTCCATGGCGGATGCAGCTATGGTATCAATCTGCTGCCCGATGGTGCTGGTGGGAATGATCGCCTCTCTGGAGATGGGAGAGTTGTCAAAACCGATAATACGGTAGTCCGGGGGAAGGGTACCGTACTTCCTTACCAGAACATTCAGGAGCACATTGGCATGGGTGTCGTTGGGCATAAAGATTCCCTTTTTCTTGCCGGGATATTTCTGATTCAGATATTCAACGATTTCCAGCAGTATTTTGGAGGTTTCCTCATAGTTAATACTCAGATCTTTCAGTATCCATTCGTGAGTGACCTCATGTTCCCGGCAGAAATCCAGAAAGCCCGTGATACGTTCGTGGGAAGGGATTTCCGGGGATATATCGCCGTTAATATGGATAAGGACGTCGCATTTGTTTCGGTAAAGAAGGCTGCAGGCCTGTACCGCCCCCATATAATTGTCGGTATTGACGCTGCAGGTATACCGGTCTTCCCTTTCGATGGTCACGATGGGGATGCCGTAGGAAGCCAGTTCTCTGGAGGATATGGTATGGCTGAGAACGATCATGCCTTCAATGTTGTATGCGAGAAGTTCCCGGATATATTTCCTTTCCGCGTCAGGATGGGAGCTCCCTGCGAAAACCAGAAATTTGTATCCGTAGGTTTTATAAGTGGACAGAAGCTGACTCAGCATCTCCGAATAATAATGAAAATAAAGATCGGGAATGATAAGTCCCACAAATTCCGTTTTTCCGCTGGCCAGGATCCTGCCCACCTTATTTTCCTGATAATTCAGTTCTTTCAGCGCCCGGGCGATGATTTCCTGATTCTCCAGTGTCAGGGAATCGGGATTATTGAAATAGCGGGATATGGTGGTTTTGGAAAAATTCGTATATCTGGCAATATCTTCAAATGTAACTTTCTTTTTCTTCATAATACCTGACCTCATATTTGTAATTGATAAAAGAGAAGAATACTCTGTTCAGAATTTATTATATCCAATCGGAGAGAGAAAGGCAATGGGGAAAATAATCGGTTAAGTAACCGGTTATGTGCAAGGGTGACAAATTGAAAATGTCAAAATTATGAAAATTTGCTAAAGTTATTTTTTATGCTCTTTTTTACTTGTAACTCCGGGAGAAAAGACTTATAATGACACCATAAAGTAACCGGTTACTTTATCGGTTACAAAACCGGTATTTCAATCGGTATCAGACATTCGGACATCATGCGTCGGGGACGGCAGGTGATCTGATCCGCAGGGGAACAGGATTCCGGGGAAGTTTATGGAAAGGCCGCGGGACGGCCGGGAAAGGAGAACAGGTGTGAAAGTAAGTGGAAGAACGGCGCCTCCGAAGAGGGGAGTCATGGAAGAAAAACTGAGTTATATCAAAAAACACTGGCAGCTATATATCATATTCCTGCTGCCGGCGCTTTTACTGGTGATCATTTTCAAATATATCCCCATGGGAGGCGTGCTGATCGCTTTTGAGGATTACAACGTGATCCAGGGCGTACTGGGGAGTCCCTGGGTAGGACTGGAGTATTTCAGAAGATTCCTGTCATCGCCGGATTTTATGAATTATCTTCTGAATACTCTGAAGCTGAGCGCGTATAATCTGCTCTGGTCATTCCCGATTCCTGTTATCCTGGCCCTTCTGCTGAACAGGATCCACAGAACAGGCCTGAAAAAGAATATACAGTTGCTGATCTACGCCCCCAATTTTATATCGGTCATCGTGCTCTGCGGTATGGTGAGAATGTTTCTTTCTCCGGTGGGCCCCATCAATCAGATGCTGGGAATCGATACCAACTGGATGACCATGCCGTCCGCTTTCCGCACCATCTATATAGCCAGCGGAATATGGCAGGGAGCCGGATGGGCATCCATTATGTATACGGCTGCTCTTTCCAACGCCAGCAAGGATCTGCAAGAAGCGGCCATTGTGGACGGAGCCAACATCCTGCAGCAGATCTGGTATGTGGAGCTTCCGGCCATCAAAAACATTATTGTGATCCAGTTTATCCTGCAGGCAGGAAATATCATGAGTATTGGATTTGAAAAAGCATACGCCCTGCAGACCGATATGAATCTTCCGGCTTCAGAGATCCTTTCCACGTACGTGTACAGGATCGGCCTGCTCCAGGGAGATTACGGATATTCCACTGCAGTGGGACTGTTTAACTCTGTGATCAATGTGATCCTGCTGATCGCCGTGAACTGGATCGTGGCAAAGCTCAATGACGGTGAAGGTTTATAGGAGGGGTAAAGGATGGAAACTCGCATAAAAATCAAACTGGGAACTTCAGATAAGATCATTCTTACTGTAGGATATATACTTCTGGGACTGTTCTGTCTGGCTGTTTTTGTTCCGCTGGTCTATGTGGTGATCGCGTCGTTTATGGATCCCAATGTGCTGAACAATCAGGGGATCAGCTTTAATTTTGCCGACTGGACGCTGGACGCATACCGGAGAGTCCTGGAAAATGAAATGATTTGGAGAGGATTTGCCAATTCGCTGTTTTATTCGCTGGCATATACAGTGATCTCTGTATTCATTACCCTGCTTGCGGCATACCCGATGGCGAATAAGGAGCTGGTGGGAAGAAAGTTTTTCAATACCATTTTTATCATCACCATGTTTTTCAACGGCGGTCTGATCCCTACGTTTATTCTGATCAATCAGTTGCATATGGTGAACACCATCTGGGCAATCCTGATCCCCAATGCGTTCAATGTCTGGAATATGATCCTGGCAAGGACTTATTTCCAGTCCACTCCCAAGGAACTGAGAGAGGCATCTTCTCTGGACGGAGCCGGTGAGGTGCAGCATTTCTTCAAGATCCTGCTGCCGGTCTGCAAGCCCATCATCGCGGTGCTGGCGCTGTGGCAGTTTGTGGGAATGTGGAACAGTTATTTTGACGCTATGATCTATCTGAACGACGCCGATCTGCAGCCGCTGCAGCTGGTGCTTCGGTCCATTCTGGTACAGAATACCCCGCAGCCGGGTATGATTGCGGATATCCAGAGTACGGCGGAAATGGCAAAGGTGGCAGAGCTGCTGAAATATGCTACCATCGTGGTTTCCAGTCTGCCGCTGCTGATCATGTATCCGTTTTTCCAGAAATACTTTGATCAGGGGATCATGGTTGGCTCAGTGAAGGGCTAAGGAGGAGAAAGATGAGAAAAAGAATGAAGCGTTTGGCGGGAATGGGAATGGCGGCGGCTATGGCTGTTACGGCAGCAGGCTGTGGCGGCGGAGAAGACGCCATGAGAGCGGAGATCAATCCGGATACCCCGGTGGAGGAGGTGGCTTTCCCGCTGGAGGAAACGGCGGAGCTTTCCTTTATTACCAGCGCTCCGGCGACTACCACACAGGAGCCCAATGAGAAGCTGATCTTCCAGAGGCTGGAGGAACAGACCAATGTACATATTGACTGGACCTGTTTTGTATCGGACCAGTTCGCGGATAAGAAGAATCTGGCCCTGGCGCAGTTTGGAAATCTTCCGGATGGCCTGTTTAATGCCGGAATGAGTGATTATGATCTGCTGCGGTACGCAAAACAGGGGATCATCATTCCTCTGGAGGATCTGATCGACAAATATATGCCTAATCTGCAGGCGGTATTTGAAAAATATCCGGAATACAGGACTATGAGTACCGCTCCGGACGGCCACATTTATTCATTTCCCTGGATCGAGCAGCTGGGAGAAGGAAAAGAAGCGATCCAGGCGATTGGAGACATTCCTTACATCAATAAAAAGTGGCTGGACTGCCTGGGCCTGGAAATTCCCCAGACCGTGGATGAGTTGGAGCAGGTGCTGATCGCCTTCCGGGACAATGCGGATAAGATTCAGGAGGAGTGCGGCGTGGAGGGAGATGTGATCCCCATGTCCTTTATCATCAACAACGGAGACCAGGATCCGGCGATTCTGATCAATGGATTTGGAGAGGGATACGGGGACACAGCGGATCATTTCGCCGTGACTGATCAGGGAGAAGTGATCTACACAGCGGTGCAGGAAGGTTACAAGGAAGGAATTCAGTGGCTCCATCATCTGGTGGAGGAGAATCTGGTGGATCCGGAGGCATTTACGCAGGAATGGTCCACTTATGTGGCTAAAGGAAAAAACCACCGTTATGGCTTGTGTTTTACATGGGATATTGCTAATATTGATAATTATGATGACTATGTGATGCTTCCTGCGCTGGCGGGGCCGGATGGTCTGGTGAATATTACCAGACAGAACAACAGTGAGACCAGCGGATTTGAGAGAGGAAGATGTGTTCTTACCACCAGCTGCAGGAATACGGCTCTGGCGGCGGCCTGGATCGATCAGATGTACGCGCCTCTGCAGTCGGTCCAGAACAACTGGGGAACCTACGGAGAGGAAGACAAGCCCAATATTTTTGAACTCAGTGAGAATGAGGAAGGACAGACCATGCTGAAGCATGAGGATCTGGGAGACAATTCTCCGGTGGAGGTCCGGGAGGCCCAGTCGGTGAACGGGCCGCTGGCAGTACTGAATGATTATTACGGGGTGTATGTGACACAGCCGGATGACGCAAAATGGAGGCTGGATAATATGCACGCCACATATCTGGAGGATATGAACAGCAAGTATGTATATCCCAATGTGTTTATGAGTATTGAGGATACCAATTTGGTTTCCCAGTACGATACAGACATCAAAAAATATGCCGAACAGATGAAGGCAAGCTGGATCCTCAATGGAGGCATCGAGGAGGAATGGGACGAATATCTGGAAAAGATGGAGGATTACGGCCTTTCCGATTATCTGGCTATCAAGCAGAAATATTTTGACCAGTATCAGGCATCACTGGAAAATCAGTGATCATAAAAAGTGTTCTTGGGACCGGAAGCCCGTAGAACGCCGAAAATCCATGGAGAAAGGAAGAAAAGATGATTAGCGAAAATCTGAGACAGGCAAGAGAACAGGAGCAGAAAAAGATCAGAGAGATTGACGGAAAGGAACGCCCCTACTTTCATTTTTCCGTACCGGTGGGATGGCTGAATGATCCCAATGGATTTTCCCGGTATCAGGGAGAATATCACCTGTTTTATCAGTACTATCCCTATGGAACCTCCTGGAATTCCATGCATTGGGGGCATGCGGTTACAAAGGATCTGATCCGGTGGAACTATCTGCCGGCAGCGCTGGCGCCGGATCAGGAATACGATGCGGCGGGTGTCTTTTCCGGAGGAGCCGCGGTGCGTGACGGGAAACAGTATCTTCTGTATACCGGAGTTTCTGAGATTCACCTTCCGGACGGGAGGCGGGCAGTGAGACAGAATCAGTGTCTGGCCGTCGGGGACGGGGTGAATTACGAAAAATACCCGGGAAACCCGGTGATCACTGCTGATGCGCTTCCGGAGGGAAGCAGCCTTGAGGATTTCCGGGATCCCAAGGTCTGGGAGGAAGACGGAAAATATTATACAGTGATCGGAAGCCGTCACAGTGACGGCAGCGGACAGATTGCCCTGTTTTCCTCGGAGAATCTTACGGAATGGAGTTTCCGCGGGATCCTGGACCGGTGTGAAAACCGGTATGGAAAGATGTGGGAATGCCCCGATTTCTTCCCGTTGGACGGGAAACATGTCCTGGCGGTATCTCCCCAGGATATGCAGGCGGAAGGGCTGGAGTTCCACAATGGGAACGGGACCATGTTTCTGGTGGGGACGTACGACAGAGACAGCAGCCGGTTCCGGAGAGAATCGGTGCAGGCGGTGGACTATGGTTTGGATTTTTACGCGCCCCAGACACTGGAGACAGAGGACGGCAGAAGAGTTATGATCGCCTGGATGAAGTCCTGGGATAATAATATGTTTCCGGAGGGATATCAGTGGAATGGAATGATGACCACGCCCCGTGAACTTTCTTTCCGAAACGGGCGTGTATATCAGCAGCCGGTGCGGGAACTGGAAAACTACCGGGAGAATATGGTGGAATATCAGGATGTGGAGACAGAAGGCGGACTGGAAGCAGCGCCGGAGGGCTCTGGGAAGGGATGCCGTTTGGATGGGATTTCCGGAAGAGTCCTGGATCTGACTGTGGATATAGAGGCTGGAGATTATGAAAGCTTTCAGATCCGGCTGGCGGAAAATGAAAGGTTTTTCACCTCAGTGACTTTCTGCCCGGGAGAAGGGACGCTCACCTTCGACAGGACATATTCCGGATACTGCAGGGATATGGCAGCCTGCCGGAGTATAACAGCGGGAGATGGAAGCGGAAAGCTGCGGCTGAGGATTCTGCTGGATCGGTACTCCGCGGAAATCTTTGTCAACGATGGGGAAAAGGCGCTGACCAGCCTGATCGTCACGCCGCCGGACGCGGAAGGGATCCGTTTTCTGGCCAAAGGGAAAGCCCGGTTTTCCGTACGTGCCTGGAAGCTGCAAGAAGGAAAATGAAGGAGAAATAAGGTTCCGGTTTTATCAGAAGCCGATATGTGGTACAATTCTTTAGGAAAGCGAGCCGGAGAAAGCCGGGCTTGCTCCGAGTGAGCGGCGAATGTTTTCCGAAGGCGCAGTCTGTGGATCAATGTGCCTTGACATCGCGGATGAATGTAAGACAGGACAGGGTGAAACATATGCGGAAGGAATTGCTGAAGCTTCTGGAACCGGTGACGGAGGAAGAGCGGGAGATACTGGATGGAGAGGGAAAAGTGCGGCAGGGACTGTACACTTCCAGGAAGCATTTTACAGTGGAAAGTGAGAAGCTGCTGCAGCAGGGAAAGCTGATCTCCGTCAGAACACATACCCGTTTTGTCCATTTCCCAAAACACGATCATAATTATGTGGAGGTATTTTATGTATGCCAGGGATCTGTCACCCACAGGATTGATGGGGAAGAGGTGACAGTCCGGCAGGGGGAGCTGCTGTTCCTCAACCAGTATATTTCCCATGAGATTCTCCCGGCGGGCCGGGAAGATCTGGCCATCAACCTGATCGTGCTGCCGGAATTTTTTGACACGGCGTTTTCCATGATCGAAAAAAATAATGTGCTGGCGGATTTTCTGGCGGATTCTCTGAAGGAGAGGAATGGCGCCAGCCGGTATCTGTATTTTCAGGTGGCGGATAATATGCAGATCCAGAATCTGATGGAGAACCTGATCGATTCCCTTCTTCATAAACAGGGAAATGAGGATCAGATCAATCAGCACACCATGGGACTTTTATTCCTGCATCTGATGAATGCAGCCAGGTCCCTGAAGGAGAGTACGCCCAACCAGTACCGAAATATGATGATGATGACCACCCTGAAATATATTGAGGAGAATTACCGGGATGGATCTCTGACGGAGCTGTGCGATATGCTGAACCAGACCATATCCGGCCTCAGCAGGATGATCCGGAGATGTACCGGGCATACGTATAAGGAGCTGCTGCAGCGGAGACGGTTCCGGAAAGCAGTAGAGCTTCTTGTGGAGACGGAGCTTCCGGTAAATGATATCGTGACAGCTGTGGGATATGAGAATAACAGCTATTTTTACAGGAAATTCCGGGAACGATATCAGATGACGCCCAATGATTACCGGGAAAAGTACCGGGGGAGCGAGAGGGTCCGGGTGTGAACAGAATTCAGGAGCAGGAGACAGGATTCAGGCCAATTTTTGAGAAATTGGAGGATCCTGTTTTTCTTTTACAGGAAGCGAAATTGCGTTCTTAAAAAAGAGAAACGCTTCGCAAGGGCGCGGGATGTCCGGGGAACATCTGTTATGCGCCCGCCGAAGTGGAACGGAGATCGGGTGGCGCCGGTGTGTACCTTCGCAGACAGGTTAGGAATAAGCTGACCGCAAAAAAGAGAATTGGGAACGAATCGTTTCGGAAAAAGTAAACATCATAGCAAAAGAATGGAGGGTATACATAATGAGGATATCCTGGCAGAAAACGGAATCGATCCGGAATCCATAGTAACCTGGGATGATCTGATGGCAGCCTGCGAAACTTTGCTGAATAACGGAGTTCAGCCCTTTGAGATCGGAGAGATGGACAATTACCGGTTTGGTCATCTGCATACGGTATTGAATTACAAAACGTATGGAACAGATGTGGCATATGACCTGGGGGACCGTACCATGAGCTACGACAGCCAGGAGCAGCTGGATATTTATCAGATGATCATCGATGCCTATGAGGCGGGGTATCTGGGAACCAACCTTCTGGGAACAGATGATGCGCAGGAACAGGAATACTTTAATTCCGGCGAAGTGCCGTTCTATTTCATCGGTTCCTGGTACTGTGCCAACGCCGGTACCGGAGACAACGAGCTGTTTAACCAGCAGAAGATCCACACCATTCCTTTCCCGTATGTAAATGAAGAGTACGCATCTCATAACATGGGAGGTGCCAATGAGGCGCTTTACGTGGTGGATACGGGAGATGAGGATGAGCTGGCGGCCTCCGTTCTCTTCCTGAAATATATGATCAATGTGGACAAATTAAACGAATTGGTGGAAGCTTATCCTATTCTGACAGCGGTTAACACAACCGTAGAGGTGGACAATTATCTGCTGCAGGAAGTGCAGGAGCTGATGGCTGACAGTACGTCCGCGCTGGGAGATATTGAAAATTATGATACGGCGCAGCATATGATGACCACTGTGAGAAATGCTCTGCAGGGAATCCCGTCGGGATATTCAGCGGAAGAGGTTGGCGAAACTATTGTCAGTGAGACAAGCCAATACGAATAACAGAAATGATTTCTGCTGACAAGCAGGCGCGGCAGGGCGGGCAGGGCAGGGAAAACGCAATGCCCGCCCTGTGTGCTACATAATTAGATGAGAGGTGACTTCTGAAGATGAAGAAATCAAAATTGTATTGGAAGGGTGTGACATCGTCGGGATCCTGCTTACGCTAATCTTTGTGGTGTATCCGGTGATCCGCACGGCTGTCATGTCTTTTCAAAGCTGGAATGGGGTTGCCAATTCACCGAAAACCTGGGTGGGACTGGCAAATTATATCGCAGTAATTTCCGGTGATAAATTCTGGCAGACAATGCTGAATTCTCTGTATTTTATGATCGGAGGCTTTTTGATCCTGATGCCTGTCGCTTTTGGTCTGGCCTTGCTGGTCACTTCCAAGATCAAGTTTACGGGCTTTTTTAAAACAGCTTACCTTATGCCTGTGATGCTGGGAACCACAGCGGTAGGTCTGATGTGGACGTTTATCCTGAACTCCCGGTTCGGGCTTCTGGCTCAGATCCTTACGGCTCTGGGAATGGAGGGCAGCATCATCGACTGGATGAGTACCAAGACAGTGAATACCTGGTGCGTGGTTCTGGTAAACGAATGGATGTACGCCGGATATAACATGCTGATCTTTGCGGCGGGACTTGTGGCGATTCCGGGAGATGTGCATGATGCCTGCAAGATTGACGGTTGTACCGGACTGAAAAAGCTGTTTTATGTTACGATTCCTCTCCGCAAAAATATGTTTATGGTCTTTTCCGTGATGTGTATTACAGGATGTCTGAAGACCTTTGATCTGATCTGGTCCATGACAAGAGGAGGCCCGATGGATTCCAGCGCAACACCGGCCATCCTTTTGTATACGGAGGGATTCCAGAACCGGCTGATGGGGCGGAGCAGCGCCATTGGTATTATCCTTCTGGTTCTGGGACTGGTACTTTCTCTGGTGCTGAACAACACCATTTTCAAGCCGGATGACAGCATTTGACGAAAGGAAAAGGAGATGAGACAGATGAACAAATATGTATTTCGGAGAAAACTGGGGAAATTCGGGATGTATGCGGTTGGGTTCCTGTTTGCGTTTATTACGATATTTCCCCTGGCTATTACCGTGATGTCATCACTGAAATCCAATTCAGATATTCTTCTGGGAATGTTTTCCATCCCGGAGAAATGGCTGCTGTCCAATTACGTTGAGGCTGTGGAAACGGCAGACGCGCTTACGTCCATTACCACATCCCTGGGGATCGCCTTTGCCACCCTGGTGGTGACCATTATCATCGCCATGCCGGCGGCTTATATTCTGGCCAGAAAGCAATATAAGTTTGTGAAACCGGTATATATTCTGTTTATGGCGGGCGTGATGGTTCCGGTGCACTGTACCCTGACATCCATCTCGGAAATGGCCAGCAGACTGGGGATGAAAAACAGCTACATTTTCCTGGTGCTGCTGTATGCGGCCTTCAACATGTCCCAGGCTATCTTCCTGTTTACCGGGTATATCAGCGGGATAGACAGTGAGCTGGACGAAGCGGCAAAGATCGACGGAGCCAGTGATTTCAGGATCGTGTGGAAGATCCTGTTTCCCATATCCAAGCCCATCATTGCCACGGAAGCAATCCTGGTATTCATATACGGCTACAGTGAACTGATCTTTTCTCTGATCCTGCTGACAGATCAGGATAAGTACACGGTTTCCAGGGCAATGCTGAACTTTACTTCCAACTATACCACCAGCTACGGCCCCCAGTTCGCTTTTGTGATCATGTCCATGCTGCCGATGCTGATCATCTACCTGCTGCTGCATAAGCAGGTACAGGAGGGAATGCTTTCAGGAGCCATCAAGGGCTGATGCATCCGTACAGAGAAAAATAAGAAAGAAATGACAGGAAAAATTCGTAATTTTTCACAAAAAAGTCTGTCGAAAGTATGATTTTTATGGTATTATAGCAATAGATTCCGCGCTTCTTCCCCGTGGAAGGAGGCGGATTTCCGGAAGGACCCCATATGGGAAAATGATCCTGCAGGTGCAAAACTTTAAGAGAGAGGATGGTAGAAAGAAATGAAAGACACCAAGCAGCAGTGGTTCAAGGAAGCAAAGTTCGGATTATTCATTCATTTTGGGCTGTACGCGCTTCTGGCCGGAGAGTATAAAGGGCAGAAAACGGAGAATATCGCAGAGTGGATCATGAATGACCTGGATATTCCGGCAGAGGAGTATGAGAAGCTTGCCCAGCAGTTCAATCCGGTGAATTTTGATCCCAAGATGATCGTATCCAAGGCAAAGTCCTGGGGAATGCGGTATATCGTACTGACCTCCAAGCATCATGAAGGATTTGCCATGTATGATTCCAAGTGTTCCTCCTACAATATCATGAATACGCCTTACGGCAAGGATCTTCTCAAGGAGCTGAAGGATGAGTGCGACCGTCAGGGAATGAAGATGGGACTGTACTATTCCCAGGCACAGGACTGGGACGATCCGGATGGCTATATTGCCCGCAGGGACAACAGCAAGAAGAATTTCCGCCGGTATCTGGATGAGAAGTGTATCCCTCAGTTAAAGGAGATCCTTACTCAGTACGGAGATATCGCTCTGATCTGGTTTGACACTCCCATGGGGACAACGCCGGAGGAAAGCAGAGAACTGGTGGATGTGGTAAAGAGTATCCAGCCCAACTGTATCGTCAGCGGACGGATCGGAAACGGTCTGGGAGAATATATGACCACAGGTGATAATTTTATTCCCTCAGTGCCTTTTGAAGGGGACTGGGAGGTGCCGGCAACCCTGAACGATACCTGGGGATACAGCAAATTTGACCATAACTGGAAGAATCCCGAGAAACTGATCCGGCTTCTGATCAAGATCAATGCCAGAGGCGGAAATTACCTGCTGAACATCGGACCTATGGCGGACGGAACCGTACCGGAAGAGTCCATGAAGATCCTGGACCGGGTAGGCGGGTATGTCAGCGAGAATGAGGACAGCTTTTTTGGGACCGTCCGTGTTCCGGCGTATGCTTATGAGATCCAGGAGGTACTGTTTACCGCAAAACCCCATAAGCTGTTTGTGCATGTGATCGAGCCTATCGTAAAGCACCGCCTGGAAATCCTGAACATGGCCAATACCATAAAGGATGTGTATGTGGTGAAGAACGGAGAGAAGCTGAAATATGAATCTTTCCGGACCTGCGAGGGAGACAGCTTCCTGAATATCTATCTGCCGGAGGCATGGAGAAATGAATCTTATTACTGCATCTGTGTGGAATATGAAGAGGAAATGCCCGGATTCGAGGAGATCAAGGACAGGGATTGAGAAACTGTCCGGAGGAATTTCCGGCGGGAACGAATAGAAAAATGTGGGACCGGCGCGGGAAAAGCGCCGGTCTCTCTGGTTTTTCGGGAGGCGATGTTCGGATGTCCGGCAGCGGGGAGCATAGGAGCCGCTGCCGTTCTGAGGTCCCGCTGCCGCGGATTCTTTGAGCATACAAAAAACTCCGGAGAAGATTCTCCGGAGCTTACAGCGTGCGTTAGAAGATTCGAACTCCCGACCTTTTGATCCGTAGTCAAACGCTCTATCCAGCTGAGCTAAACGCACATATTTGTATATTTTACAGGGCTTCGTGCCTTGCAACGATAGTTATTATACGGCAAAGGTCCGGGTTTGTCAATACATGATTTGAAAAAAGTTTTGTCTATGGAACGGCCTTCGTAACAGCGAAGCCGGAAGGCTGAACGGTAACCGGCCTTCGTATCCAAAAGATTACTTTCAGCCGTCAGAATAAAAAACATACGGTACTGTGATGAAAAGGCCAATTTGAATATTTGCAAAAGGCAAAAGAAATTTTATGTCTGAGATGTTATATTTCCCTGCTTGAATCGTAATCTCTTCTGTGTTAAGGTTTAAGGAGTACATTTTACAATTCGGAGGAGATCGACATATGAGAGCAAGCGGTGTTTTGATGCCCGTATTTTCCCTGCCTTCCCGGTATGGGATCGGGTGTTTTTCCAGGGAAGCCTATGAGTTTGTGGACCGGCTGGAGTGGTCCGGACAGTCCAGGTGGCAGGTGCTGCCTTTGGGGCCTACAGGATATGGAGATTCTCCCTATCAGCCGTTCTCCACTTTCGCGGGCAATCCTTATTTTATTGATCTGGAAACTCTGACAGAGGAAGGGCTCCTCACCCGGGAGGAGTGTGAGAGCTGCCAATGGGGAGAGGATCCCCGATATGTGGACTATGGAAAAATCTACGAATCAAGATATCCGATTCTGAGGAAGGCGTACAGCCGCTTTTTGCCGGACGAAGAGTTTCAGGCCTTCTGTCAGCGGGAAGCATACTGGCTGGAGGATTACTGCCTGTTCCAGGCGCTGAAGAACAGTCAGGGCGGAAAGCCATGGACGGAATGGGAAGATGGACTGAGAACCAGGGACGCGGAAGCACTGGAAGAGGCCAGTCAGCAGCTTTCGGAAGAAATCGACTTTTTTTGTTTTCTTCAGTATAAGTTCTGGCAGCAGTGGAAAAAGCTGAAGTCTTATGCTCATAAGAAAGGAGTCAGGATCATCGGGGATCTTCCTATCTATGTGGCCATTGACAGTGCGGATGCCTGGGCGAATCCCCGGCTGTTTCAGTTTGATGAGGATCATCGGCCCAGTGCGATTGCCGGATGTCCGCCGGATGCGTTTTCTGCCACCGGACAGATGTGGGGGAATCCACTGTACGACTGGGATTATCACGAAAAGACGGGATACCGTTGGTGGATCCAGAGGATGAAAAAGAGTTTTGAACTGTACGATACCGTACGGATGGATCATTTCCGGGGGTTTGCGGAATACTATTCCATTCCCTGTGATGCGGAAAATGCCTCGGAGGGGAAATGGGTGGAAGGCCCGGGAATCGAATTGTTCAGAGCGCTGGAGGATGCGCTGGGCCCCATGGATGTGATCGCGGAGGATCTGGGAACTCTGGATGAAAAGGTATTTGATCTGCTGGATCGGACAGGGTATCCGGGAATGAAGGTGCTGCAGTTTGCCTTTGATTCAGGAAATACGAATTTTTATCTGCCCCATCATTATAAAAGAAACTGTGTGGTATATACGGGAACTCATGACAACGATACCACCAAGGCATGGTATTACGGGATGAATGACTGGGCGAGAGAATATTCCAAGGCATATCTGAATAATTATGACAGGCCATGGGAGGATATTCCCTGGGATTTTATCCGGGCTGCGCAGGCCAGTGTGGCGGATCTGTCCATGATCCCCATGCAGGATCTGCTGTGCTGCGGCAGTGAAGGGCGGATCAACCATCCCTCCACCACAGGAATGAACTGGAGATGGAGAATGCTGCAGGGGGAATTCCGGGAGGATATTACAGGACGGCTTCGCTGGCTGACGGATACGTTTCAGAGGATCCAGCCGCCGCCTGTCCAGGAGGAAGAGACGGCTGCTGAGGGATCAGAAAAAGAAAAGGAAAAAGACGCCGACGGACATCCCCTGGAAAAGGAACAGGAGTAAGAGAGATTTCACGGGATTTAAGGAGAAGACGCAGGCCGCGTGCCATTGGCACGCTACCTGCGTCTTCTCCTTTTTCTGCGGTGTTCTTTCTCCAGCTCCCGGGAGCTTTTGACAGCGGCCCATCCGATAAGCTGGGTGCCGAAGATTCCGATCAAGGCTCCCGCGCTGTCGATGAGAACATCTCTGGGGGAAGGACCGCGGCCCGCCACCATGGTCTGGTGATACTCATCTGTGGCGGCAAAGGCCACACAGATAAAGCCGGCCAGAAGAAACAGCCAGATTCCCCGCACGTGATAGGCATACAGAGGAATGGAAAGGGACACTGCCAGGATACAGTATTCGGTCATATGGGCCAGTTTGCGTACAGGGCCGTGATATCTTTCCGCGTACAGATCGATCTCTTCCTGGGAGAGATCCTTGTCCAGGATCATGGCTCCCACCTGTACCAGCTTCTGGCTGACTTTATAGCTTAACTGACTGGATTCCGTTCCCTCCTGGCTGGAAAATGAAAAGATCATATACATGATCAGCAGCGCGGGAAGGAAGGACAGCGGTTTTAACAGCGCAACGATGATTCGGTTCATAAAAATCCCTCCAGATGACCTCGGATCCGGCGGTCCGTTCAGATCCGCAGACCCGTTTCCTGATAATTTGCTATTTACTATAACATTCTTTTGAACAGGTGTCAAAAATCCGGTTTTCGGCTCTGCGCTGCCGCCAAAAAATTTCCGACGAAACTGAATTCAGTTGAATTCCCCCAACCGGTATATTATAATGAGTGTTAGCGAGAAAAATGCGCCTGCGCATTTGGCGGATCTTTGCATTGGACTGGAACATGAACATGAGACAAGGAGGATTTCATGAGCTACGCAGATAAGATTTTTATAGATATGTGTCGGGATATCATTGACAATGGAGTGAGCACGGAGGGGGAGAAGGTGCGCCCCCACTGGGAGGACGGCAGTCTGGCCTACACGGTAAAGCGGTTCGGCGTGGTGAACCGGTATGATCTGTCCCGGGAATTTCCGGCGCTCACACTGCGGAGGACGGCACTGAAAAGCGCATTTGATGAAATCCTCTGGATCTGGCAGAAAAAGTCGAACAATATCAAGGATCTGAATTCCCATATCTGGGACAGCTGGGCGGATGAGAATGGCTCCATCGGCAAGGCTTACGGATATCAGCTGGGCGTAAAGCATCAGTATCCGGAGGGAATGATGGATCAGGTGGACCGGGTGCTGTATGATCTGAAAAATAATCCCTACAGCAGAAGGATCATGACCAATATTTATGTACATCAGGATCTCCATGAGATGAACCTGTATCCCTGCGCCTATTCCATGACCTTTAATGTGACCAGAGAGCGGGAGGGAGACGGGCTGGTATTGAACGCGATCCTGAACCAGCGCTCCAATGATGTGCTGGCGGCAAACAACTGGAATGTGTGCCAGTACGCGCTGCTGGTGATGATGCTGGCTCAGGTATGCCAAATGAGAGCCGGAGAGCTGGTGCATGTGATCGCGGACGCTCACATTTATGACCGGCATATCCCTCTGGTGAAGGAGCTGATCCAGCGGCCGGTATATGACGCGCCGAAGGTGACCCTGAATCCGGAGATCAGAGACTTTTATGATTTTACAGTGGATGATCTCCGGGTGGAAGATTATGTGACGGGACCGCAGATCAAAGGGATTCCCATTGCGATTTAGGATGGGAGCGTTTTGACGGCGGGAACCCGGTGAGGTGATGGAGAACAGCGGCAGAAAATCGGTAAGACGGTGGGAAAAGCCGGAGATCCGGAAGGATGGAAGACGGTAAAGGCCAAGGAGGAATTAGAAGAATGAAAATGATCGTGGCAGTGGATAAGAACTGGGGGATAGGAGCCAATAACAAGCTTCTGGTGAGTATCCCCGCAGATATGAAATATTTCCGGCAGGAGACCAGCGGGAAGGTAGTGGTGATGGGAAGAAAAACCCTGGAAAGCTTTCCGGGAGGGCTGCCTCTGAAGAACAGGACCAATGTGGTGCTGACCAGGGATGCCGGGTACCAGGCAAAGGGGGCTGTGATCGTTCACAGCATTCCGGAACTTCTGGAAGAACTGAAAAAGTATGAGGATGACCAGATTTATGTGATCGGGGGAGGATCTATTTATCAGGAAATGCTTCCGTACTGCAATACGGCGCTGGTGACCAGGATCGACTATGCTTTCGCGGCGGATACGTATTTTCCCGATCTGGATCAGCTGCCGGAGTGGGAGATCACAGAAAACAGCGAGGAACAGACATATTTTGATCTGGAATACGCTTTTTACAAATATGAGAGAAAGGCCTGAGGCTTCTGATGAGCGGGAACGACTGGAATGATATTGGAAACAGAATAAAAAATATTGTACAGGACGCGGTAGAGTCCCAGAATTATCAGGAGCTGAACCGGCAGGTAAAGGGAATCCTCAACGATGCGGTAGGCGGTTTCCGGGAAGGAATCAAAGGAGACGGAGCGCAGAACGGGACCGGAGAAAATGTCCGGGAAGACGGAAGATACGGCCGGGAGGATTCCGGAAGGACAGAAAATCAGGATAGTCTGCGGGAAAGCATGAAAAGTGTGGGAGCGGGACTGAGAGACGGCCTGAAAAGCGTGGGAGAAGACTGGAAATCGGCATGGAAGGCATCCAAAGAAACAGACGGAGACGGAGCTCCTTCCTATCGGGACAGATACAGAAAGGTTAAGGAGCCAGGTTACCGCCCGGGACAGAACAGCGCGGCAGGCGGACCCAGGACGGGAAAACGGAGAATGGGCGGGAATGGAAGCCAGCATCCGGAGCTTTATGCCAGATATCCCAGGGACCAGGTGATGGGAACGGTGATGGCTATTGCCGGATTTTCTCTCACAGGAGTATTTGCCCTCAGCACGCTCAGTACCGTTCTCCTTCTGGTCGTGGAACCGGGACTGGATGTGCTGGCCATGGTGGGAACTGTGATCCTGGGAAGTATCACCGCAGCCAGTCTTGCCCTGGGGCTGTGGGGGCAGAGGGCCCGGGGAAGGGCTAAAAGATTCCGGGAATATGTGGCCCAGATCGGTCAGAGGGGTTACTGCACAGTAAAAGAGCTGGCCCAGAAATGCGGTTACAAAGAAAAGAAGGTGCGGCGGGATCTGAAACGGATGATCGAAAGCAGGATGTTTCTTCAGGGACATATGGATGAAGAGGGGACCTGTATTATTGCCACCGACAGTCTGTATCAGCAGTACCTGACCACTAAGGATGAGGCCAGAAAACGCCAGGTACAGCAGGAGGAAGAGGAACGGCAGAAGCAGCATCTTCCGGAGGAATGCAGGAAGGTGCTGGAGGAAGGAAGGGAGTATATCCTTCATATCCGCCGGTGCAACGATGAGCTTCCGGAGCCGGAGATTTCCAACAAGCTGTACCGGCTGGAAACCATCATCACCAGGATTTTTGATGAGGTGGAGAAGGATCCGGAGCTGGCAGGTGAGCTGAGAAAATTTATGAGCTATTACCTGCCCACCACCAAGAAACTGGTGGACGCTTATGTGGAGCTGGAAAGGGAACCTGTGGCCGGTGAAAATGTGGTGAAGATGAAGAAGGAGATCCAGGAGACCCTGGATACCATTAACCAGGCCTTTGAAAATCTTCTGGACGGATTTTTTGAGGAAAAGGCATGGGATATCTCCTCTGATATTTCCGTACTGCATACCATGTTTGCCCAGGAAGGGCTGACAGGCGGAGATTTTGACAGGGAGACGGCGGACAGGAACCGGCAGACGGCATCAAGAAAAGGAGCAGAAATATGAGCAGTGAATTTAAAGATTTTACGGATACACCTACGCTGACATTTGGGACAGCCCCCCAGCCGCAGGCTCAGCCGGCGGTTGTAAAGGAGGAACCCAAAATGGATGAGTCCATTTTAAGCCCTGAAGAGCGGCGGATGGTGGATGAATTTGCCCGGCAGATCGATCTGCGCAATTCCAGCGGGATCCTCCAGTACGGGGCGGGTACACAGAAGAAGATGGCTGATTTTTCCGAGGCGGCCCTGGAAAACGTGAAGACCAAGGATCTGGGCCAGGTGGGAGACATGCTCACGGACGTGGTTGCCGAGCTGAAAAACTTCGATGCGGAGGAAGAGAGAGGATTTCTCGGATTTCTGAAAAAACCGGCCAATAAGCTCAGTACCATGAAGGCAAAGTACGAGAAGGCGGAGACCAATGTGGACAAGATCTGCCAGGTTCTGGAGGGACACCAGGTGCAGCTTCTGAAGGACATTGCCATCCTGGATAAGATGTATGACCAGAATCTGGTGTACTTTAAGGAGCTTTCCATGTATATCCTGGCGGGAAAGAAGAAGCTGGAAGAGGTACGGGGACAGGAACTGCCCCAGCTGGTGGAAAAGGCCCGGCTGTCCGGTCTTCCCGAGGACGCCCAGGCGGCCAAGGATCTGGCCGGCATGTGCGACCGGTTTGAGAAGAAGATCCATGACCTGGAGCTGACCAGGATGATCTCCATCCAGACGGCTCCCCAGATCCGGCTGGTACAGAACAGCAACACCATGATGGTGGAAAAAATCCAGTCCACGGTGGTGAACACCATTCCCCTGTGGAAAAGTCAGATGGTCCTGGCTCTGGGTGTGGAGCATTCCTCCCAGGCGGCCAGGGCACAGCGGGAGGTCACCGATATGACCAATGAACTTCTGCGGAAGAATGCGGAGGTGCTGAAGACCGCTGTGGTGGAAAGCGCCAGAGAATCTGAGAGAGGTATCGTGGATATGGAAACTCTGCAGAATACCAATGCCTCCCTGATCTCCACCCTGGATGAGGTGATGCAGATCCAGACCGAGGGACGGGAAAAACGGCAGGCGGCGGAAGCGGAGCTGAGAAAGATGGAGGATGAACTGAAGCAGAAGCTTCTGGAGATCCGCTGAGAGCGCCTGCAGGTATGCGGCCGGTATGACCGGCAGTCCCAAACTGCCGGATGACTGCTGCCGGGAGCAGTGAGCCCGGAGCTGCTGAGGCCGTCGCAAAGGAGTTAAGGAACGCGAAGCCGTCTGCCCCGCGTCGGGAAACGATAAGGAAGGCGTGGACAGAGGCATCTGTTTTCGGAGAATGGAGAATGAGGATGTACAGAGAGCATACAAGAACAGTCAGGATCGGAGACCGGGTGATCGGAGGGGGAAATCCCATCCTGATCCAGTCCATGACCAATACAAAAACGGAGGATGTGGAGAGTACCGTATCCCAGATCCTTGCTCTGGAGCGGGCAGGATGTGAGATCATCCGCTGCGCGGTGCCCACCATGGAGGCCGCGTCCGCGCTGGGGAAGATCAAAGAAAGGATCCATATCCCCCTGGTGGCGGATATTCATTTTGATTACAGGCTGGCCATCGCTGCCATGGAGAACGGGGCGGACAAGATCCGGATCAATCCGGGAAATATCGGAAGCCGGGAGCGGATACAGGCGGTGGTGGATGCGGCCAGAGAGCGGGAGATCCCGATTCGGGTGGGAGTCAACAGCGGTTCTCTGGAAAAAGAGCTGGTGGAAAAATACCATGGTGTGACGGCGGAAGGGATTGTGGAGAGCGCGCTGGACAAGGTGCATATGATTGAGGAGCTGGGATACGACAATCTGGTGATCAGTATCAAGTCCTCTGATGTACTGATGTGCGCCAAGGCCCATGAGCTGATTGCCAGAGAGACCGATTATCCTCTTCACGTGGGGATCACGGAGGCGGGGACCCTGTTTTCCGGAAACATCAAGTCCGCCGTTGGCCTGGGAATCATTCTCTATCAGGGAATCGGAGACACGATCCGGGTATCCCTGACAGGAGATCCGCTGGAAGAAGTCAAATCAGCCAAACGGATCCTGAAAACCCTGGGGCTGAGAAAAGGAGGCATCGAGGTGGTGTCCTGTCCCACCTGCGGAAGGACTCAGATCGATCTCATCGGTCTTGCCAATCAGGTGGAGGACATGGTCCAGGATATTCCCCTGGATATCAAGGTGGCTGTGATGGGCTGCGTGGTGAACGGGCCGGGAGAAGCGAAAGAGGCAGACATCGGGATTGCCGGCGGAAAGGGCGAGGGTCTTCTGATCAAAAAAGGTCAGATCGTGAAAAAAGTGCCGGAGGAGCAGCTTCTGGCTGTGCTGAGAGAAGAGCTTCTGGGCTGGCAGAGCGGACAGCGGCAGTGAGACCGGAAGGCCGGACGGTAAGGAGCTGAAGCCAACTTACAGAGAACAAGCGGACATGGGAAGGATTAGTGAAGGAATGACGGAAGAATGACGGAAAAAGATTTTCTGGATGTATTTCCCCATCTGAAGGTGGAGGCCGAGCTGGAAGAACTTTTAGGTGCGGTAAAGGTAATGAAGGTAGCTGTAAACCCGCAGAAGGACTGTCTGCGGGTTTATATCATGAGCAGCCAGTGGATCCATAAAAAGCATATCTATCATCTGGAGCAGGAAATCCGGGAGCAGTTTTTCCCCAATGCGGGGCTGCGGGTGAAGATCATAGAAAAGTTCCAGCTTTCCAGGCAGTATACTCCGGAGAACTTTATGGAGGTGTACCGGCCCAGTATTTTGCTGGAACTGAAGAATTACAGTATGCTGGAGTACAATCTGTTTGCCACGGCTGAGATTTCCTTTCCGGAGCCGGAGACGCTGAATCTGGTGATGACGGATTCGGTGATCGCCCGGGAAAAGGAAGGAGAGCTGATCCGCCTTCTGGAGAAAATCTTCTGTGAACGGTGTGGATTTAACCTGCGGGTAAATCCCAGCTTCCGCCAGCCGGTGGAGAGCAAGGTGCGCAGAAACAGCGAGCTGCGGATCATGGAAGAGGCCCGTCAGATCCTGGGACGTTCCAAAGTAGGGAGAAAGATGGGATTTGGCGATCCTGATCAGGCGGAGGGATTTCCGGAGGACGGCATGGGAGAGGCAGCCCCCTGGGAACCGCTGGAAGGAGAGACAGCCGGACGGCAGACCGGGGCGCCGGGTATGCGGGCCGCGGGAGCGGGATATCCGGAGGCTGCTCAGGGGATGAGCGGCGTGCCCGGAGAAACTGCCGCAAGCGGTCAGAAGGATGCTTTTGCAGACGGGAGACAGACGGCCGGAAGTTCCGGCATGGAGCAGGCAGGAAGCCGGGCGTTGGGCGCTGCCGGGGGGAATGGTCCTTTGCAGGCGGAGGGATCTGCCGGCAGCGGCCGCCCGGCGGGAAAAGACGCCTGTGGAGCCGGCCAGCGCTCCGGAAAAGGCGGCAGCGGATTCCGCGGCCGGCGGGACGGTTACCAAAACGGCCGGGGCGGTTATCAGGGCAGCCGCTACGGGGATGGTCCCAGACCTCTGAAACGGTCGGATAATCCGGATGTGATTTACGGAAGAGATTTTGACGATGATGTGATCACCATTGAATCCATTGCAGGCGAGATGGGAGAAGTAACCATCCGCGGAAAGGTGACCAGCGTGGAAGCCAGAGAGATCCGGAATGAAAAGACCATCTATATGTTCAATATCACGGATTTTACCGACACCATCACGGTGAAGATCTTCCTGCACAATGAGCAGGTTCCGGAGATCAAGGGCAGTATCAAGGCGGGAGCCTTTCTCAAGCTGAAGGGTGTGACAACCATTGACAAATTCGACCATGAGATCACCATCGGTTCCCTGACGGGGATCAAGAAGATTTCCGATTTTACCACCCAGAGGATGGACAACAGTCCGGAGAAGCGGGTGGAGCTGCACTGTCATACCAAGATGAGCGATATGGATGGGGTGACGGACGCCAGCGTGCTGGTGAAACGTGCCTATAAATGGGGGCATCCGGCCATCGCCATTACAGACCACGGAGTGGTCCAATCCTTTCCGGAGGCCAACCATGCTTACGACGATATCGTTGCGGATTACCGGAAGGAGTATCAGAAGGAACATCCTCAGGCGACCAAGGATGAGCTGAAGAAGGTGTATCCGCCCTTTAAAGTGATCTATGGCTGTGAGGCTTATCTGGTGGACGATGTGAAGGGAATGGTGACCAACAGCAGGGGACAGAGCCTGGATCAGCCCTATGTGGTATTCGATATTGAGACCACCGGATTCAGTCCGGTAAGCAACCGGATCATTGAGATCGGAGCCGTCCGGGTGGAGGAAGGAAAGATCGTGGATCGTTTTTCCGTGTTCGTCAACCCCCAGGTGCCGATTCCCTTCCGGATCGAGCAGCTTACCGGGATCAACGACGGGATGGTGGTGGACGCGGAAACCATTGACGCGGTGCTGCCCAGGTTCCTGGAATTTTCCCGGGGAGCTGTGATGGTGGCCCACAACGCCGGATTTGATATGAGCTTTATCATTGCCAACTGTGATCGGCTGGGGATTTCGCAGGAATTTACCTATGTGGATACGGTGGGAATGGCGCGGATGCTGCTGCCGGGTCTGAACCGGTTCAAGCTGGATACCGTGGCCAAGGCTCTGAACATTCCTCTTCTGAATCATCACCGGGCAGTGGATGACGCGGCATGTACGGCAGAGATTTTTGTGAAATTCCTGGCCATGTGCAGGGAGAGGGATATCCTGGATCTGGACGCCTTGAATGAGGCCGGAAAGATGTCTCCGGATACCATCAAGAAGCTTCCCACTTACCATGCCATCATTCTGGCTATCAGCGAGACGGGACGGGTGAATCTGTACCGGCTGGTGTCCAAATCCCATCTGGATTATTACAACCGGAGGCCCAGGATCCCCAAGAGTGTGTTTTTAAAACACAGGGAGGGGCTGATCATCGGTTCCGCCTGTGAGGCGGGAGAACTGTTCCAGGCCCTTCTGCGGGACGAGCCGGCCCAGGAGGTGGCAAGGCTTGTGGATTTTTATGATTACCTGGAGATTCAGCCCATTGGCAACAATATGTTCATGGTCCGGGACGAGGACCGGGATAATATCACCTCGGAGGAGGATCTGAAGGAACTGAACCGGAAGATCGTGAAGCTGGGAGAGCAGTTTAAAAAGCCGGTGGTGGCCACCTGTGATGTGCACTTTATCGATCCGGAGGACGAGGTTTACCGGAGGATCATCATGACAGGAAAAGGATTTGCCGATGCGGGGGATCAGGCGCCGCTGTACCTTCGGACCACCGAGGAAATGCTGGAGGAATTTTCCTATCTGGGGGCGGAGAAGGCGGAAGAGGTGGTGATCACCAATCCCAATAAGATCGCGGATCTGTGCGACCGGGTATGTCCGATCCGGGACGGAAAGTTCCCGCCGGTGATCGAGAATTCCGACGGCATGCTCCGGGAGATCTGCTACAATAAGGCCCATGAGATTTACGGGGAGGAGCTTCCCGAGATCGTATCGTCAAGGCTGGAGAGAGAGCTGAATTCCATCATTTCCAACGGATATGCGGTGATGTACATCATTGCCCAGAAGCTGGTGTGGAAATCCAATGAGGACGGATACCTGGTGGGATCCCGTGGATCCGTGGGATCCTCCTTTGCGGCTACCATGGCGGGAATTACGGAGGTAAATCCTCTGAGCCCCCATTATTACTGCGAGAAGTGCCATTATTACGATTTTGATTCCCCGGAGGTGAAAAAATTTGCCGGAATGGCCGGCTGTGATATGCCGGATGCCATCTGCCCCAAATGCGGAGCGCCCCTTAAGAAGGAAGGATTCGACATTCCTTTCGAGACTTTCCTGGGATTCAAGGGGAATAAGGAGCCGGATATCGACCTGAATTTTTCCGGAGAATATCAGAGTAAAGCCCACAAGTACACAGAGGTGATCTTTGGCGCGGGACAGACCTTCCGGGCCGGGACCATCGGTACGCTGGCAGACAAAACTGCTTTCGGATATGTGAAAAATTATTACGAGGAGAGAGGAATTCACAAGAGAAATTGTGAGATCGACCGGATCGTGCAGGGATGCACCGGGATCCGGCGGACCACCGGGCAGCATCCGGGAGGAATTATCGTGCTCCCCGTGGGAGAGGATATCAATTCCTTTACACCGGTGCAGCATCCCGCCAACGATGTGAATACAGACATTGTAACCACTCATTTTGATTACCACTCCATTGATTCCAACCTGCTGAAGCTGGATATTCTGGGACACGATGATCCCACCATGATCCGTATGCTGGAGGATCTGACAGGGATCGATGCCCAGGAGATCCCGCTGGACAACCGGGAGGTCATGTCCCTGTTCAAGAATACGGAGGCGCTGGGGATCACACCGGAGGATATCGGAGGATGTAAGCTGGGATGTCTGGGAGTACCGGAGTTCGGTACGGATTTTGCCATGCAGATGCTGATCGATACCAAGCCCCAGTATTTTTCCGATCTGGTCCGGATCGCGGGACTGGCCCACGGTACGGATGTCTGGCTGGGAAATGCCCAGACGCTGATCCAGGAAGGAAAGGCAACCATTTCCACCGCTATCTGTACCAGGGATGATATTATGATCTACCTGATCGGAAAGGGGCTGGAGAGCGAGCTGTCCTTTACCATCATGGAGAGCGTCCGGAAAGGAAAAGGTCTGAAGCCCGAGTGGGAGGAGGAGATGAAGGCCCATGACGTCCCCGACTGGTATATCTGGTCCTGCAAAAAGATCAAATATATGTTTCCCAAGGCCCATGCGGCCGCTTACGTTATGATGGCTTTCCGGATTGCCTGGTTTAAGATCTACCATCCGCTGGCTTATTACGCGGCGTATTTCAGTATCCGCGCGTCTGCTTTTTCCTATGAGCTGATGTGTATGGGCCGCGACCGGCTGGAGTACTATCTGGCGGATTACAAAAAACGGTCGGATACCCTGTCCAAAAAGGAGCAGGATACGCTGAAGGATATGCGTGTGGTCCAGGAAATGTATGCCAGGGGGTATGAGTTTACAGAGGTGGATCTGTACAAGGCCCAGGCGCACAGATTCCAGATCGTAAACGGAAAGCTGATGCCGGCCCTGGATACCATCGAAGGTCTGGGAGACAAGGCGGCTGACGCCGTGGTGCTGGCGGCCCGGGACGGAGAATTCCTGTCCAAGGACGATTTCAGGGACCGGACCAAGGTGAGTAAGTCGGTGATCGATTTCATGGATGATCTGAAGTTGTTTGGGGATATTCCGGAGTCCAACCAGATTTCCCTGTTTGATTTTCAGTAGCGGAACGGCTGGTATGGGGATGCGATGGATAAAAGTAAAAATAACGTACTTTTTGGCTAAAATAGAGGGAGTAATATGGGGATTTCCGCTATATAATAGGAGAAAGTAAAAGGATTCCGGCAGGCGGCAGAAGGCGGACGGACTTTCCGGTATGTTTATCTGACCTGCCGCATGCGGGAAGGAATTTCTCATGGAGGTATGGAAGAATGATTCGCAGATATGTGTTTGGCGAAATGATCGAGACGGAAGCGATTCTGGCAAAGCCGGAGAAAACCCGGGGCGGGATGCCTTTTTTTGCGGTGGATGAGAAATCCATGACATTTTCCTGTACAATGGAGGAAACGGACCGGGTATACGGACTGGGGGAAAATGTGAGGGGGATCAACAAAAGGGGCTGGATCTATGAGAGCAAGTGCAGCGACAATCCGGATCATCAGGAGGATACCCGGGCGCTGTACGGGGCCCACAACTTTCTGGTGTTGGATGGCAGCCGGCAGTTTGGCGTATTCTTTGACTATCCGGGAATCCTCACCTTTGATGTGGGATATACCAGGAGAAATGAGTTAAAGATCACGGCCTCTGACTGGAATCTGGAAGCGTATGTGATCACCGGGACTGATGTGAAGGATATCGTAAAACAGTTCAGGCATCTGATCGGCCGCAGCTATGTGGCGCCCAAGTGGGCTTTTGGATATGGTCAGAGCCGGTGGAGCTATATGAACGCGGATGAGGTGCGTGATGTGGTGAAGCAGCACCGGGAGAATGGGATTCCTCTGGACAGTGTGTATCTGGATATCGACTATATGGAGAGGTATAAGGATTTCACTCTGAATGAGGAGGCATTTCCACAGTTTGCCGGTTTCAATCAGGAGATGAAGGAACAGAATATCCATCTGGTGCCCATCATCGACGCGGGAGTGAAGCAGGAAGAGGGGTATTCCGTTTATGAAGAAGGGCTGGAAAAAGGCTATTTCTGCAAGAAGGAGGACGGAACTCCTTTTGTGGCGGCAGTGTGGCCGGGGAAGGCTCTGTTTCCGGATATGCTGAATAAGGAGGCCAGAGACTGGTTCGGCGACCAGTACAGGTTCCTGCTGGACCAGGGAGTGGAAGGCTTCTGGAATGATATGAACGAGCCTGCTATTTTCTATACGGAGGACCGGCTGAATCAGGTGATGGAACAGCTGGGAGACTATAAAGGGAAAAATCTGGATCTGAACCTGTTCTGGGAATTTAAGGGCCTGGTCAATGGATTGTCCAACAATGTGGATGACTATACGAAATTCTATCACGATATGGGCGGGAAAAAGGTGCGCCATGACCGGGTACACAATCTGTTCGGATTCAATATGACCCGGGCGGCAGGAGAAGCCTTTGAGCGTCTGGAGCCGGACAAGCGGATCCTGATGTTTTCCAGGTCTTCCTATATCGGGATGCATCGCTACGGCGGTATCTGGATGGGGGACAACAAGTCCTGGTGGTCTCACATTCTGATGAATCTGCGGATGCTTCCTGCTCTGAATATGTGCGGATTTCTGTATACAGGCGCGGATCTGGGCGGATTTGGTTCAGATACCACAGAGGATCTGGTGCTGCGGTGGCTGGCTCTGGGAATTTTCACGCCGCTGATGCGGAATCATTCCGCAATGGGAACCAGGGAGCAGGAAGCGTACCGGTTTGAGGATATGGATGGATTCCGGCATATCATCGGCCTGCGGTACAAACTGCTGCCCTATCTGTACAGTGAGTATATGAAGGCAGTGCTGCGGGAAGAAATGATGTTCCGGCCGCTGGCCTTTGACTATCCGGAGGATGTAAGAGCTGTCCGGGTGGAGGACCAGCTCCTTCTGGGAGACGGACTGATGATCGCGCCGGTGTATGAGCAGAATGCGGAAGGAAGGTATGTGTACCTTCCGGAGCGGATGAAGCTGGTGCGGTTCAGGAAGGACGGATCCAGAGATGAGGAGGTTCTGGAGGCCGGTGATCACTATGTGGATGTGGCGTTGACCGATGTGGTGGTATTTGTGCGGCCGGATCATCTGGTCCCCATGGCGAAAGGCGGCCAGTGCGTGGCCCAGGTGGATTTTGAGGACCTGGATTATCTGTCATTTGTGGAACATGAGGCAGTATACGAGTATTATCATGATGACGGATATGAGAAGGATTATGAGAATCCGGACCACCTGAGTGTGATCAGGATGGGGAAGGACGGAAAAATCTTCAGATAAAGGATGGAATGGATAACAGCCAGTTTATGGGCGAAGGAGAACGTCTGTGAGCTGGCTGTTTCCTTGTCTGTTTTCATGGTGACCTACAGGATTGCGCTTCAGAAGAAAACTGCACGGTTAAAATGCATCCCTCAACTTCCCCTTGAAATCCCCCCACCCCTGAGGTATAATTTATTTAAATCTTTATTAATTAAGGAGTTAATCATGGGAAGTGAACTGAGGGAAGAGTTTTTTTCATCTATTATCCATTTCCGGAGGCTGGAGGCTGTTTTTTCTTCCGAGTGCCAGATGCAGATGAATGAGATGGCTATCCTGCAGAGTATTGCTGGAACGTGCTGCAAGGAGTGTCCCTGCATGAATCTGGATGTTCCGGGAATGCAGAAAAAGCTCCATATCTCAAAGCCTGCCATTTCCTACATACTGAATACTCTGGAGAAAAAGAATTACATCACCAGGGAGATCGATCCCAAGGACCGGCGGAAGGTCTCCATCAGTGCCACCCCGGAGGGAAAAGCTGCCGCCAGGCAGTCGCAGGAGAAGTATGATGCCGTCTGGGAGGAGCTGCTGGACCGGTTTGGAGAAGAGAACATGCGTCAGCTGATCCGGCTGATCCAGGATCTGGACCAGCTTTATACGGATATGAGCTGTGACGGTAAATAACAGCGGGCAAATAGCAGAACGCAGCAAAGGGGCCGGAGTGACTCGCATGGGTCATCTCCGGCCCCTTTGCCTGCGTTCAGGAGGTACAAGCCGTCAGAACACAGGGGACAGATTCCGGTTTTCAGGTTCGCCTCTGTGTCCGTCGCAGAACTTCCGAAAGCAGATGTGTTTTTTCCCTGATCTGCTCCGGCTTCACGGAAATCTTTCCGTGGTCCGCGTAGGCCACCAGCTTCTGAGAACTGCCGGGAGGACAGTCCAGGATCCGGTCGGCCACGGCGTTCTGCAGCATGGACTGAATGGTCCTTTTCAGCGGCCTTGCACCGAATGACGGGTCGTAGCCCTGCTCTGCCAGAAGCTCCACGGCGCTTTCTTCCACCTTCAGGCGGACACCCTGATTTTCCAGCCGGCGGACCAGACGGCGGATCTGCAGATCCGCGATTTTCCGTACATCCTCCCTTTTCAGAGGATGGAAAACGATGATCTCATCCAGACGATTGAGAAATTCCGGCCGGAAGGTGGCTTTTACCTCCTCCATTACTTTGCTGTGGATCATTTCTTCCCTTTGAGCAGCCTCTGCGTTTTCAGCAGCGGCAAATCCCAGAGAAGTCTTTCCAGTGATCTGGCGCGCGCCGATATTGGAGGTCATGACGATGACGGTATTCTTAAAGCTGACGGTGCGCCCCTGGGCATCTGTGAGTCTTCCGTCATCCAGGATCTGAAGAAGCGTGTTCCACACATCCGGATGGGCTTTCTCGATCTCATCGAACAGGATGAGACTGTAGGGCCTGCGGCGGACCAGCTCCGTCAGCTGACCGCCCTCCTCATACCCCACGTATCCCGGCGGAGAACCGATCAGCTTGGAAACGGTGTACTGTTCCATATATTCAGACATATCCAGCCGGATCATGGCATTTTCATCGTGGAAGATCACCTCTGCCATGGTGCGGCAGAGCTCTGTCTTTCCCACTCCGGTGGGTCCCAGAAACAGGAAGGAGCCGATGGGACGATCCGGATCCGCAACGCCGGTTCTTCCCCGGCGGATCGCTCTGGCTACGGCGGAAACCGCGTCCTCCTGCCCGATCACACGGCTGTGCAGGGTTTCATCCAGAGCGCGGAGTTTTTCCGATTCATCCTCTGTCAGCATAGTCACCGGGATCTTGGTCCAGGAGGAGACGACCTGGGCGATATCCTGAGCAGTGACACTGCGGCACTGGGTTTTCTGCCAGTCGGCCTGCTGTCCGGAAAATTGTTCCTCCAGGGCTTTCTGCCGGTCCCTCAGAACCGCGGCCCTCTCATAATCCTGAGCCTGGGCCGCCTCTTTCTTTTCCTTTTTCAGCTTCCGGATATCGTCCTCCATCTGAAGCAGATGAGGCGGAACGGTCAGCCCTTTTGTCTTTAGCCGGGCGGCGGCCTCATCCATCAGATCCACCGCCTTGTCAGGCAGGAAACGATCCGGAATATACCGGGCTGAAAGCTCCACGGCAGCCCTGACCGCGTCATCGGTGATGGTCAGGCCATGAAATTTTTCGTATTTTCCTTTCAGACCTGTCAGAATACGGACTGCGTCAGCCTCCTGGGGTTCTTCAACCTCCACCGGCTGAAACCGCCTTTCAAAAGCAGCGTCCTTTTCGATATAGCGGCGGTACTCATGCATGGTGGTGGCGCCGATAACCTGAAGACCGCCTCTTGCCAGAACCGGCTTCAGGATGTTGGCGGCATCCATCGTCTCGCTGGCTCCGGCTCCCGCCCCCATGATCATATGGAGCTCATCGATAAACAGGATCACATGGCCGTCTGCCTCCGCCTCCTCCAGGAAGGATTTCATCCGCTCTTCAAAATCTCCCCGGAATCTGGCTCCGGAAAGCATTCCCACCAGATCCACGGAGATGATCCGTTTGTCTCGGAGGTTTTCCGGGATATGCTCATCTGCGATCCGCTGGGCAAGGCCTTCCACCACCGCGGTTTTCCCCACGCCAGGTTCCCCGGTCAGAACCGGGTTGTTTTTGGTCCTTCTGGAAAGTACCTGGATCATGCGCTCCAATACGTCTTCCCTGCCGATCATGGGATCGTAGCCGCCGCTGCGGGCTTTTTCCGTCATATCCATTCCGTATTTTTCCAGAAGATCCTCCTGGACTTCCGTTTCTTCCTCCTGGTCAGTGGAAGTCTGTTTTTTGCCGCCGGTCTGAGGCTGCGCCTCCGGAAGCCTGTAAAATCCGGTTTCCCGCACTTTTTCCAGATCCTTTCGGATCTCTTCGGGGGCTGTTTCCAGAGACAGAAGGAGCTGTGATGCAGCGCATTCTCCGGCATCCAGGATGCTTCTGAGAAGATCCTCCGGTTCCAGCTTTTCGTGTCCCGCTGCTTTTGCGCTGCTTTCCGCCAGGCGAAGAAGCTGTTCCGCTTCCCCGGACATCTGTATGGCGCGGAAGTTGCCCCCTGCGGCTGCCGAAAAATCATACTGGTGCAGATATTCCTCGATCAGATTTGGCTGCAGTCCGTTTTTCCGCAGGGCCTGTCCCGCTGCTCCCGGATCCTGGGAGAGCGCCCAGAGAAGATGTTCGCTGCCGATAAATTCATGCTTCATATGGGAGGTAAAACGGATGGCCGCCTGAAATACCTTTACCATACGAGGGTCAAAGCTGTTCAGATTAATGTCCATGAGTGCACACCTCCTGTTCTATGGCAGCGATATCATCTCTCAGTCTTGCTGCCTCTTCATAGTTTTCTGATTCCGCCGCGGCTTCCAGCCTTGCCCGCAGGGCGGCCAGCTTTCGCCTGTTGACAAGTCCGCTGACCGCAGTTTCCGGAAAGGCCCGGTCGCCCATCTGCCGGGGACGCTGTTTTCCCGGCCACCAGCCGGTGTAATTCTTGAATTCCTCTGTCTTTCCTGACGCGGCCGCCTGTTTCCACATCCTTTGCAGGCAGTCCTCGCAGACAGGCACCTGATATACAGCGCCCATCCAGTTTATGTAAAATAATCGGTCCGAATGTTCCCGATTGCAAAACTGACATTTCATATCGATTCACCCCTTTTATTTTATATAGAAAAATACCGCCTGGCAGAAAACCAGCGTAGTTCAAAACTTAATAGTTAAGTTTTTAATAATATAATACATAAATATTAAAGTGTCAATACTTTGGCATGATTTTCCCAAAATACGGAGGCACTCCAACCTTCAACTGTCCCACGGGGCGCTGTGTGCCAGTGGCACACGGTAAGCGCCGACCGGAGCGGAGCGAAGACCGCTGTGTGCCAGTGGCACACGGTAAGCGCCGACCGGAGCGGAGCGAAGACCGCTGTGTGCCAGTGGCACACGGTAAGCGCCGACCGGAGCGGAGCGAAGACCGCTGTGTGCCAGTGGCACACGGTAAGCGCCGACCGGAGCGGAGCGAAGACCGCTGTGTGCCAGTGGCACACGGTAAGCGCCGACCGGAGCGGAGCGAAGACCGCTGTGTGCCAGTGGCACACGGTAAGCGCCGACCGGAGCGGAGCGAAGACCGCTGTGTGCCAGTGGCACACGGTAAGCGCCGACCGGAGCGGAGCGAAGACCGCTGTGTGCCAGTGGCACACGATAAGCGCCGACCGAAGCGGAGTGCGGACCACGCCGCATTTGCAGCGGGATCCCGGGGCCTGGGAGCGCCAGGCTGCGGGATGCGCGGCCTGTGCGCATGCTTTTGTGACAGTGAATCCGGAAGGATGAACGGTTACTTCGGAGAAAATGGGCTGTATTTCCGGGATTGCAATATCGGGAAAATCCAGGTAAGATAGAAGCCAGAGCAAATCGGATACCTGCGGCCTGCTGTGAAGAATCTGATAGGGAAGCGGTGAATATCCCCGCGGATCCGGGGAGTGAATGGTATGAACGGAGGAGAGGAAGAATTTCCCGGATATTCATTCGCTGGAGCTCCTGCTGCAATGGGAAATCAGAGAGAAGCGGTTACAAATTGGTAGTGTCAAGTAATCTATGAAAAACTGAGCCGAAAAAATAGGCTCAAAAGAACCTTGAAAATTGCAGATATCGATGCCGAAAAGCTCTCCGAGGGCTTAGGGTACTGCCCTAAGAACCCGCAAGGGACCAGTCCCTTGACCCAATATCGGGCTCTGCCCGAACCCGTCCTCGCCGGAAGGCAGGAAAAGGGCGCAATTGCCCCCTTTTCTGCTGGAGAGGATGCTCCGTGAGCTTATGTCAATAGACTTTCGCGGCATATCCTCACAGCCGGCTGTGCCGCCTGCTCCGGTATTCCACGGTTCTATTGACAACAGCTCCGCTCCGATCCAGCAGTTCCGGTTTCCTGCATGTTCAGGATGGTCTGCTGACCAAGGAAGATAAGCAGCTGCCACTTGCCTGGCATGTTGTCAGCATCCTGGAGAATTTCCACTTCGTTAAGAACTTTGTATTTATTGTGTTTGTGAGGGCGCAGGAAGTTGTAATACGCAACCCAGAGAGCCAGGTCATAGTTGGCACCTTCGATGTTGTCAAAGCCGTTTGTTTTCCGGTAAGAAGCCTTATAGGTCCGGTTCAGTCGTTCTACGATCTGTTTGAACGGACGGTGTTCCTTAGATACAGCATCGTCGTTGGTAAGTCCGATCACCTGGGTGATCTGGAAGGCAAAGTCCTTGCCAAACTTCTTTGCGAATTCCATGGCGGCAAGCGGATAGGCGCTGTAGCCGTCAGCAATGAATTTGAAGTTTTCAGGGAGCTTCTTAAGCCCCTGGAAGGCCATGCGCATGGCAAGAATACAAGGGCCAACTCCACGGTTATCGGACACCTGGTAACCGATGATGGAACGGCAGGCAGCGTTCATGATCAGCCAGACGTAGGTTTTGATACCGCGGACTTTGATGTAGGTTTCATCGGCCACAAAGGATTCCCCTTTGCGATAAGGGTACTGATCGACGAAGGGTTTGACGCAGATGGCCGCGGTCTTGCAGTAGTTGGCGATCTGCTGATGGGAGATCTGGATGTTATAGAGATCTTTGAGTGCCTGGCTGGTTTTGCGCAGCGACAGGCCGAGGTTGATATGCAGCGTCAGGCACAGAGACATAACGTGGGCGTTATGCTTACTGAATTTCAGGGAAGAAGCGTTCTTAGGAAGGGTGCTTACGTCCATGCTGAAAAAATCTATCGTGAATTGACGGTAGATGTAGTGGAGCTTGTATTTATTTTTGCCGTAATCCTCTTCCAGGTCTTCCTTATCCACCTTTTTGAGATTGTGGAGATAATAAGGACATTTGGGATTGACGCACTTGTGGATGATAAAATGCTTCCGTTCTTTTTTCGCCACGAGAGCCTTGCCACAGTGAGGACACCGCAGGGTGAATTGCTTGCTGAAGCGGTTTTCTCCCGGTGAAAAGTTTGTATTGCATACTTTGCAATGTAGCTGTCCAGCTTTTCCGTTATTGCGGTAAAGATAAGGCTGTGGGGCACCGCAGGAAGGGCAGGAGCAGTCTTCCGGGATGTCACATTCCTTACGTCGGGAGACAGGTTTTATTTTGACATTGTATCTATGTTCAAAGTAAGGGATCAGGAGATGCCAGTCCCACTCATGCTGGATGATCTGGACTTTTGGAAGTTCGTCCACTTTGAACTTCTGATATTTTGGAGAATGGGAATCATCGAAAGCCCACTGCTTAAGTGGTAGATATCTGCAGATGAAGTTGATTAACCAGCAATTTTGCTGGTAGAGATATTGAATAATAGAGAGTAAGTATTGTATAATGTCCATGAGCATTGGCTCCTTTCGGGGATGTTGGTTTGGCGATTGACATTATACCAGAAAAGGGAGGTCAATGCTCTTTTTATTGCGGATTTCCCTTAAAATCAAGGTTTTTATTATATTTTGGAGCAAAAAAACAGGTAGTTTTTGACACTACCTACAAATTAGGGAGGGGACAGAAATGGATGCCAACAGAGAGGAGAACGGATATTATGAAAATCAGCGTTTTGAAAATATCCGTCTGGAAGGAGAGACACTGGATAACTGCAGATTTGTGGAATGCGAATTTATAAACTGCCGTCTGACAGACTGCAGGCTTACCCACTGTTCCTTTGTGGAGTGCCAGTTCCGGGAATGCGTGGTGACAAGTCTGGATACAAAATATACGGTGGTGAAGAACGCAAGTCTGACAGGCTGCAGCCTGGTGGGAGTTCACTGGGGAAGCATGCAGTCAGAATACACCCAGACCATCGAAAAGCTTTCCGGATGCCGGATGAAATACAATTCTTTTGTGGGAATGAATCTGAAAAAGAGCAGTTTTTGCCGGATGGAGCTGGTGGACTCTGTTTTTGAAGAGTGCCGGCTTGAAGAGGGGGATTTTTCGGAGGGCCGGCTGGACCGCACCCAGTTTCTGAACTGCGATCTGCGCAAAGCGGATTTTCGGGGCGCCCAGGGATATCAGGTGGATATTACTTCCTGCAGGATGAAGGACGCAAAGTTTTCTTTTCCCGAGGTGGTCAGCCTGCTGGGAGTCCTGGGGATCCGGGTGGAGTAGAGGACAGGAGTATGGAAGTATGCTGGAAAGATGAACGGCAGCAGGCAGGGGGAAATCCCCGGGCGGCAAAGAGCAGGCTGTCTGCGTAAAACACCGTTAAACGGAGATACAGGAATGTCCGTTTAGCGGTGTTTTTGTCTGTTTGGCAATGGATTTTAAAGAACCTCCCGGAAGGCGGCCAGCAATCGGTCGTTTTCCTCCGGCTTCATGAAGCAGAAACGCACATACCGGCTGTCCAGGAATGGAAATGTGGAACAGTCCCGGATCATCAGCCCCTGGCGTATGCAGTGATCAAAGAGACCCTGGGAGGTAACCTGGGGCTTTCGGATACGCATCAGCATAAAGTTGGCCATGGGCTTGTATATCTTTACGGAGTCCCAGGAGGAAAGCTCTCTGCAGAGCCGATCCCGTTCTGTGGAGATCAGCTCTCTGGTAAGACGGATGTATTCCGAATCCGGAAACATCAGCCGCCCGGCGATCTCAGCCAGGGAGTTGATGGTCCAGGGATTCTTCCTGGTATTGATGGCCTTGATCAGGTCCTGATTTCCGGTAATGGCATAGCCCAGCCGCAGGCCGGGGGCAGCGAAGAACTTGGAGGTTCCCCGCAGGATGATCAGGTTGGTGTAGTAATTGGTCAGAGGAACACTGGTCACGTCCGATTCTTCCGGGGCGAACTCCACGTAGGTCTCGTCCACCATCACGAAGATGCCGTACTGAAGACACGCGTCCAGGATCTGCCGCATCTGTCCGCAGGTAATGGCGGTGGAGGTGGGATTGTTGGGATTGCACAGCACCAGCAGGTCCAGCTGATCGGACAGATGGCTGCAGAAATCCTCCGTATCCATGGCAAAACCGTTTTCCTCCCGCAGCGGGTAGTACAGGGTGGTGCCGCCTCCCAGGGTGATCTCCCGTTCGTATTCAGAATAGGTGGGGCCCAGTATCAGCGCCTTTTTGGGATGCCGGGTCTGGATAAACAGGGAGATCAGCTCTGTGGAGCCATTTCCCACGATCACATTTTCCGGCTGAGTGTCCGCATAGGCGGCGATACATTTTCTCAGGGCGGTATATTCCCGGTCAGGATATGTGGTGATGGCGTCCAGGTTTTCCGCCAGGGTGGACTTCAGCCGATAGGAAATACCCAGAGGATTTACGTTGGCACTGAAGCTGATGATATCTTCTTTTTTTATATGGTAACACTTCTCGATGGCTTCCAGGTCACTGCCGTGGAAATGGTCTTTGTGCTGAATCATAATCTTCCTCTTTTCTTGCAACGTTCTTACGTGTAGTGTATAATAAGTAACAGTTCTGCATAAGTTTTAGCTTATATCATATTGTGGGATTCGTCAAGGGCTGGCTGCCTGAGCAGATCGATCATGGGTTACAGTTCAGCCCATAAAGCCTCAGACAGGAGCCGCCCATGCAGCGGAAAGACGGTTTTGCCGGCGGGTCTGGGGCCGGAAGGCTGAACTGTTACATATCATGGAACCGGGGAATTCCCGGGAGGAAAAAGCGGGTGATACTTTGAAGAGAAGAATGGAACAGCTGATTAACGGAAGATTTGAATATGAGGTTCCCGGACTGGTGTTTTCTCAGAAAGAGATTTCTCTGGAGACGAAGGCAGGAGAGAATTGCCGGGGAGAGTTTATCATAGGCTCAGAGGATAACCGGAGGATCAAGGGGATGGTGATGTCCTCGGACCGGAGGGTTGTTCTGGGCAGGGAGAAGTTTTCAGGAAACGCGGTAACGATCCCCTATGTGGCGGATGTCAAGGGTCTGGCGGCAGGAGATGTGATAAAAGCTCAGATCACTGTCAACAGCAGTCTGGGGGAATATCAGATCCCGGTGCGGGTACAGGTGACGGCGGAGGAGATCCGTACCTCCCGGGGAACGGTGCGTACCCTGGATGAATTTGTCAGGCTGGCTGCGGAGGATTACAGGGAGGCGTTCCGGCTGTATACCAGCGACGCTTTTTCTCAGATCCTGTATGGGCCGGACAGCAGATTTGACAGTCTGTACAGGGGAATGTCCCGGAACCCGGTGACATACCAGCATATGGAGGAATTTCTCATCGGTACAGGCAAGAAGGAGCCGGTGCATATCCATCTGGACCGGGATCGCAAGGATATGCCCAGGGTGGAGAGCACCCTGAAGGATTCCCTGGAGATCATTCGGGACGGCGGAGGCTATATCCGGATCGATGTGGAAGTCCAGGGAGATTTCCTGGAGGTGGAGAAAAGAGTCCTTACCTCGGAGGATTTTATCGGCAGCGTATGCAGCCTGGAATTTCTGGTACAGAAGAGCCGTCTGGGAAAAGGAAAAAAATGCGGACGGATCCTGCTGAAGACGGTATATGAGACGGTGAGCTTTGAGGTGACAGCCTCCAGAGGTTCGGAGTATGAGCTGAATACCTGGAAGCTGGAGCAGAAGGCCAAAGCCCGGATGGCACTGCTTTACGAGGCGTATCTGCTGGAACAGATAACCAGGGAGCAGTGGTGCGGACAGACGATGGAGGAATTGCAGGCGCTGAAGGATGCGGGCTGCTTTTTCATGCCCCACCAGCTGTATGAAGCGTTTGTCTGGTATTGCTGTGAGAATACGGCGAAATGCATTGCGGGTCTGTGGCCGCTGCGGGAGACGAAATTTGAGCCGGAACAGATGGAGGAGGAGGGCGTTTATCTGGCGCTGTCCTCTCTTGCGGGGATCCTTCCCCCTGACCAGCAGGAAGCCGGTGCCGACCGGGTGGGAACCCTGTACCGGATGAAGCCCAACAGCCGGATCCTGCTGAAGTGCCTGTTCGCCGTGGACGGGGAATATAAAAATTCTCCGGCCAAAAGACTGTACATGATGGAAGAACTGTTTTCTCTGGGATGTACCAGCCCGTTTCTGTATCTGGACGCCTGCAGGGAGATGGAAAAGGACGAGAACCAGCTGAAAAAGCTGTCGCCTTTCATGGTCCAGGCGCTTGGATTTGCCGCAAAACATGGGCTTTTGACGGAAGGGCTTACACTGCGGATCGGCCATCTTTCGGAGTATGTAAAGAATTTCAGCGGTGCGGTCTACCGTCTGCTGGTAAGCTGCTATGAGCAGTTTCCCCGGAAAGATCTGGTGGACGATATCTGCAAGTATATTATGAAAGGCCAGCCGGGGAAGCGGGAATATTTCCGCTGGTATGCCCTGGCGGTGGAGAATGATATCCGGATTACCCGGCTGTACGAATATTATATTGAAACCATGCCGGAGGGGTACCAGCAGGTGCTTCCTCAGGTGATCCGCATGTATTTTGTCTACAACAACACCCTGAGCAGCAGAAAAAGGGCTATGGTGTATGCCAATGTGATCCGGAACAGGAATCAGGACAAGGGAACTTATCACAGCTACCGGAAGGCCATGGAGGAATTTGCCGCGGAATCCCTGAAAAAGGGAAAGATCAGTGAGGATTATGCGGTGATCTACCAGGACTGCATCGGAAAGCTTCCGGATGCACAGACCGGGGAAGCCATGGCGCGGGTGATGTTCACCCATCGTCTGTACTGCGATGACCGGAAGATCCGGAAGGTGATCGTTTGCCACAGGGAACTGGCCGGCGAGGAGGAGTACCCCTGTGTGGACGGAGCAGCCTACATCAATCTGTATACGCCGGATGCCAGGATCCTGTTCGAGGATGACAAACGGCGCAGATATGCGTCTACAGTGGATTATAATCTGCAGAAGCTGATGGATGAGGATGCGTATGTACCCCAGTGCATGGCTCTGGATGTGATCCATCCCGGATTTTTGCTGCATGTATGCCAGGGGGACCAGCCGGTGAGTGTGCGGACGCTGAGCTGCTGTCAGCGCATTGTGGAGATGAAAGAATTCCGGGAGGAATACAGGCACCGGATCTGCAGGAAGATCCTGGAATACTATGCGGATCATGCGGGAGACGATACGCTGGATGGCTATCTGCGGCAGATCGATGCCATGGCGTTTGCCAAGGTGGATAAAGTGCTGCTGACAGAGCTGCTCATTGACCGGGGAATGTATGAAACGGCATTTTCCATCATATGCCAGTATGGATATGAAGGAATCCGCACGGACCGGCTGGTGAAGCTGGCCAGCAGAATGGTGCTGCGGACAGAATTCGTGGAAAATGAGGAACTGGTATATCTTTGCTTCCATGTGTTTGAACAGGGAAAATATGACGATGTGATCCTCAGCTATCTCAGCGACAACCTTCTGGGACCGGTGGAGGAAATGGCGGTTTTATGGGAGCGGATGAAAGGCTTCCAGCTGGACACGTATGCACTGGAGGAGGAGATCCTGCTGCTGGCCATGTTCGGACGGGTCTGGCTGCCCCAGGGACACAGGATCCTGCGAAGTTATGTGCAGCAGAAGGGAAAGCAGCAGGTGATTCTGGCCTATCTTTCCTACCAGGCGTATGACTATTTTCTGGGAGGCAGGGAAACGGACAGCTTTATCTTTGAGTGTATCCAGATCTGCTGCGTGCGGGACTGGGAGATGGATATCATCTGCCGTCTGGCGCTTCTGAAGTATTATTCCGGGCTTTCCGAATGGACCCAGGAGCAGGAGAAGCTGATCGGTGAGCTTCTGGCTGCATGCAGTGAGATGGGACTTCGGTTTGCCTTCTTTGGCCGGCTGCCGGAGATCTTTACCAAAGCGTATCAGCTGGACGATAAGCTGTTTGTGGAAGAGAAGCTGCCGGCAAAGGCCAGGGTGACCATCCATTACCGGATCTCCGGTCACGGAAGGGAGGGGCAGTGGAAGAGCGAGCCCATGAGAAATATGTTCCAGGGGATATTTGTAAAGGAATTCCTTCTGTTTTACGGAGAAAAGGTGCGGTACCGCCTTACCGTGGAGGAAGGGGACAGTTCCCGGGATACGGAAGAAAAATGGCTGTCCATGGAGGAGTATTCCCGGGACGGAGGTTCCAAATATCAGCTTCTGAATCAGATGCTGGCCGGATGGACACTGTCCCAGAACGCTATGCTGGAGGATGGGGTGAAAAAGTATCTGACCCGTGAGCGGCTGGCAGAAACCATGTTCCCGCTGATACAGTGAGAACAGAGGCAGTCCGGCCTTTGGACGGCAGCAGAGCGATCCGGAAGGCTGAAACTCCGCAGGATACAAGGCAGAACCGCTGCCGGGAACGGGTGCGGACCACGGCCGGATGGGGTTCTGGAAGAGCCGGTGGGATATCTGGTGAAGAGGACAGCCGGGAAGGGATAAACGGAGGCAAAAGAGAAAATGAACGAGGTCAGAAATATCATCGTGGGATTTGAGCTGGGGGAAAAGGTTTCCCAGCTGTGTTATTACGACAGACGGACCGGGGAGCCGGTGTCCCTTTCCATGAAAGTGGGGACCGGGCAGTATACCTTCCCCAACTGCGTCAGCAAGCGGCAGGGCGAGGAGGAATGGCACTTCGGACTGGAAGTGGAATATTTTGTGGAAAAGCAGAATGAGGTTTATCTGGACAATATTTACCGGGTCTGCCGGGAACAGACCAGTGTTTTTCTGGATACCAGGGAGTGGGAGGCAGGCGTCATTCTGGGACGGTTCATCGGCTATGCGCTGCGGATCCTGGGAGTTCCCGACCCGGTGAAGAGCATCAGCGGCCTGATGATCACAGTTCCCAGACTGACCAGGCCTCTGGTGGAAAATGTGCGGAAGGCCTGCGGCTGGCTGGGATTTTCCAGAAACAGATGCTTTCTGCAGAGCTACGAAGAAAGCTTTTACTACCACACCCTGTATCAGCGGCCGGAGCTGTGGAGCCGGAATGTGGCTCTGTTTGCTTTTGACCAGGATCAGGTGTCTTATTCCCAGCTGGAGATGGATCACAAGACCAGACCGGTACAGGTGAAGGTGGTCCGCGGGAAACAGGCCCGGCTTCATCAGGAGAGCGGCCCCAGAGATCTGGATTTCTGTCAGCTGATCCAGGACTCCATGGGAAGCCAGATCTTTTCCAGCGTGTATCTGGTGGGAGATGGATTTGACCGGGAGTGGGCGGTGCGTTCCGTACCGCTTCTGTGCAAAAACCAGAGGCATGTATTTTTTGGAAATAATCTGTTTGTGAAGGGCGCCTGCTACGGCGCCAGGGAAAAGGTGGAGGAGCGGAACCTGAAGGGGTACCTGTACTGGGGAAATGATCTGGTCCGCACCAACGTGGGAATGGAGCTTCTGATCTCCGGCTCACCGGCATACTATCCGCTGATCACTGCGGGAGTGAACTGGTATGAGGCAATGGGAGAATGCGAGATCCTGCTGGACGATACCAGAGAGCTGGTGTTTGTGGTGTCTGATATGGAAGGAAAGCGGAAGGACCGGTACAGCATGGCTCTCCCGGGACTGCCCAGGCGTCCGGCCAAAGCCACCAGGCTTCACATCCGCCTGGAATTCGAGTCGGATAAAAAATGCCGGATCCATGTGAAGGATCTGGGATTCGGAGAGCTGTATCCCAGCTCAGGGCTTACCTGGGAAGAAACCATTGCGTAGACATCTGCCTGCCGCAGGAAGGGCGCGGGCGTAAAAAGGAGGAGAACATGAGCGGCTATATTTTATGTCAGGTAAAAAAGGCTGAAAGGCCGTATTACATAGAGAATATCAGTACGAATATCTATTCCATTGAGGAGCTGTGCTTTTACCTTTATCATAATATCTATCTGCTGGACTCCACGATCCTGAATGAAGAGCTGTGCTTCTGGCTGCGGGACGAGCTGGGACTGAAGAAACTGGCGTTTAAGCTGTATGCCCTGCTGGATGGCGAGGAGGTGAAGGTGGGAGATTTTATCCTGCCTATTTTCAAAGAGATCAATTACCTGTCCCTGGAGGAATTCCGTGGGCTGAACGCTCAGATCCAGAGGCTGGCCCAGGAGCCCCAGGTGCTGCGGCAGAAGATGAAAGGCGATTACCTGATGGAGCATGGAAAGTACGTGAATGCCATCAAGGTCTACCAGAAGGCGCTGAATGAGAAGTCTTCTCATCAGGAGGAAGAGCAGCTGGGAACCCAGTTTGTGGGGGAAATCTATCACAACATGGGGTGCGCCTATATCCGGCTGTTCCAGACGGAGGAAGCGGTGGCATGCTTTTTGAAGGCATATGAACATCTTCATACCATGACGGCGATCCGAAGCTACCTCTGCGCCCTGTATATGGATCAGGGCCAGGAAGCGTTTGACAGGAGAGCAGGGGAGCTGGGACTTGCCCAGGCCCAGAAAGAGCAGCTTCTGGAGCAGATCCGCCAGGAGGAGCAGAACCTCTATGAAACAAGAGATGGAAAGGAATTCCTTGCGGCCCGTGAAAAAAAAACACAGGGTGAAGAGGAGGAATACCGGAGCATGATGGAAGCGGTGCTGAAGCGTCTGACAGGAGAATATCACAGAAGCACCGGGTATTGAACCGCCGGGAAGCCGGGCGGCAACCGTTCATAACAGAGAAACTGTCACTGCAATTGTTACAGTTCAGCTTTCCAATATCCCGCGAGGGCGCTGTGTGCCAGTGGCACATGTTAAGCGCCGACCGAAACGGAGTGTAGATCACGCTGCGTTCGCAGCGTGATCCCGAGATTTGCGGGCGCCAGGCTGCGAAAATCGCAGCCTGTGTGCATGCATTTGTAACAGTGAAGCCGGAAGGCTGAACTGTTACCTGCAATTGCGTGGAAACAGCAAGAAAGAGTTGACAGAATTGATTTAGCGTGGTAGAGTGATAACACAACGAAAGAGGGAATGGAGCCGGTGAGACAAAGATCGGTTGTTCTTATGTACCGGCGGCCGTTCCGCGTCTGAAAATTACAGAAAGTCAGCCGTCCCGACAGCAGGCGATCAGGAGGGGGAGCCTTTTGAGCTCCCTGTTTCACTGCCACGGAAGGGGCTGGGGAGAGGAAAATAAGGATGAAGAGGAAGACGATTACCATGCTGCTGGCAGCAGCGATGACAATGACGATGCTGGCAGGATGCGGCTCCGGCGCCGGAGACGCTTCAGCGGAAGATACGGGAGCAGCCTCCCAGGACAGCGCCGGGAATGCGGGAGAGGATTCCCAGGAGGAAGCTGACTCGGCGGACGCCGCAGAAGACGGCGGTCAGGAGACAGCCGCCGCAGAGCCGGATACCACCTACGGCACCAGCCAGGAAGGCCGGTTTGTGGTGGGATTTGACCAGGAATTTCCTCCCATGGGATTTGTAGGAGAGGATGGGGAGTATACGGGATTTGACCTGGCTCTGGCCGAGGAAGTGGCGAAACGTCTGGAACTTGAGTTTGTTCCCCAGCCCATCAGCTGGGATGCCAAGGATATGGAGCTGTCATCAGGAACCATCGACTGTATCTGGAACGGATTCACCATGACAGGCCGGGAGGAGGATTATACCTTCTCAGAGCCTTATCTGGATAACCGCCAGGTATTTGTGGTATATGCGGATTCCGATATCAGTTCTTCTGCGGATCTGGCGGGAAAGATCGTGGAAGTACAGGCTGATTCCTCCGCGGAAGCCGCCCTGGAGGAAAATCCGGAGCTCTCCGGAACCTTCGGTACCCTGCAGACAGTACCGGATTATAATACAGCCATGATGGATCTGGAACAGGGCGCGGTGGATGCGATCGCCATGGACGAAGTGGTGGCAGCTTACCAGATCCAGGATAAGGAAAGCCAGTTCAGGATCCTGGATGAGGAAATTTCCTCTGAAGAATACGCTGTGGGATTCCTGAAGGGCAACGAAAAACTGCGGGACAATGTACAGCAGGTGCTGCAGGAAATGGCAGATGACGGAACCATCGCGGAGATTTCCACAGAATGGTTCGGTTCGGATATCACCACCTTTGCGAAATAAGGGAACAGTCCAGCCTTCCGGCTTCACTGTTACATGTGTATGCACACAGGCTGCGTTTCCCGCAGCCTGGCGCCCGCAGGCCTCGGGATCCCGCTGCAAATGCAGCGGGACACCTCGCGGGACAGTTGAAGGCTGAATTGATACAAATAAGGGGATAGTGCTTGGACGGACAGGAGGACAGATATGACACTGATTGAGATATTCGGACAGCTTTTGCCGGGAATGGGAAGATCGGTAGGGATTTTTTTCTGCACACTGGTGCTGTCCCTGCCTCTGGGACTGCTGGTGGCTTTCGGAAGGATGAGCCGCTGCAAGGCGGTTCAGCTGCTCTTCAAGGCATATATCTCTGTTATGCGGGGAACACCGCTGATGCTGCAGCTTATGGTGGTATATTTCGGACCTTATTTCATTTTTGGTATCCGGATCACGGACAGCTACCGGCTGTATGCGGTGCTGATCGCGTTTGCCATCAATTATGCCGCTTATTTCGCGGAAATCTACAGGGGAGGCATTGAGTCCATGCCTCTGGGACAGTATGAGGCAGCCCGGCTTCTGGGATATGGCAGAGGACAGACCTTTTTCAAGATCATCCTGCCTCAGGTAGTAAAGAGGATCCTGCCTTCGGTGACCAATGAGGTGATCACGCTGGTAAAGGATACATCCCTTTCCTTTGCCATTGCCTATCTGGAGATGTTTACCATGGCCAAGGCGCTGGCAGCGGCCCAGAGGAGCGTGCTTCCGTATATAGCTGCCGCCATTTTTTACTATGTGTTCAATCTGCTGGTGGCTGTGGCGATGGAGCGGCTGGAAAAGAAGCTGGCGTACTACCGATAGGAGAGAAGCTTTATGAATTTGCTGGAAATGAATCACATAAAAAAATCCTTTGACGGCAGCGGTGTGCTGAAGGATATTTCCCTTTCTGTAAAGCCGGGGGAGGTGCTTTCCATTATAGGGCCTTCCGGTTCAGGAAAATCCACTCTGCTCAGGTGCGCCACCATGCTGGAAAAGGTGGATGAGGGGGAAATCTGCTACGGTGGAAAGCGGGCAGTCTGGATGGAGAACGGAAAACCGGTATACTGCCGGGGAAGAGATATGAAGGAGATCCAGTCCTGCTTCGGACTGGTTTTCCAGAATTTCAATCTTTTTCCCCATTACTCTGTGATGAAAAATATCACCGATGCGCCCATCCATGTGCAGAAGAGAAAGAAGGAGGAAGTCTTTTCAGAGGCCAGAGCGCTGCTGGAAAAAATGGGGCTGGCGGACAAGGAGAACGCCTATCCTTACCAGCTTTCCGGAGGCCAGTGCCAGAGAGTTGCCATTGCCAGGGCTCTGGCGCTGAATCCCAGGATCCTCTTTTTCGATGAGCCCACCTCCGCGCTGGATCCGGAGCTTACGGGGGAGGTGCTGAAGGTGATCCGTTCTCTGGCTCAGATGGATATCACCATGGTGATCGTTACCCATGAGATGGAATTCGCCAGAAGTATCTCTGACAGGGTGATTTTCATGGATAAGGGAGTGATCGAGGTAGAGGGAACACCGGAAGAGGTATTTCGTGCAGACCACACAAGAATGCGGGAATTTTTGGGGAAATTTCATCAGAACTAAGCTTGCGTTTCCCCAGGGGCTGGTATATAATCTTAGCGTACAGTGACGAGATGTCCTGTGCGCTATTTTTTTTCGTGATACGTCCGGCAGGCAGCGCGCCCGTCAGCCATGTTCCATGGATGGTATCCGGCGACTGCGCCTTTTCAGGAGCCGGCGCAGGGAGGAGCGTGCCCGGTACGGAAACCGGCCGGATCCGGAGCCGGGAAATGAGCGCATGGGAGTGACCCGTCTTGACCAAGATCAAAAGAAGAAAGGTGTCAGATTCATGAAAAAGTTAGAACAGCTGTATGAAGGAAAAGCAAAAAAAGTGTTCGCGACAGATGTGGACGGCGTGGTGATCGTGGATTACAAGGACGATGCTACTGCATTCAATGGTGAGAAGAAGGGAACCATCACGGGCAAAGGCGTGGTGAACAACCGCATGACCAATTACGTGTTCCAGCAGCTTGAGAAAGCCGGGATCCCCACCCATTTTGTGGAAGAACTGTCTGACAGGGAGACAGCGGTAAAGAAAGTGGACATTGTTCCGCTGGAGGTTATCGTCCGCAATGTGGCTGCAGGAAGCTTTTCCAAACGTATGGGCGTGGAAGAAGGAAGACAGCTGCTCTGCCCGATTCTGGAGTTCAGCTATAAGGATGATGATCTGGGCGATCCGTTCATCAACGATGACTATGCGCTGGCTCTGGGACTGGCTACTCAGGAAGAGATCGATACCATTAAGGATTATACAAGAAGGATCAATGAGTTTCTGAAGGGATATTTCCTGAACGCGGGAATGAAGCTGATCGATTTCAAGCTGGAGTTCGGCAAGCTGCCGGACGGAACGATCATCCTGGCGGACGAGATTTCTCCGGATACCTGCCGTCTGTGGGATGTGAATACCAACGAGAAGCTGGACAAGGATCGTTTCAGAAGAGACATGGGAAATGTGGAGGAAGCTTACAACGAGGTGTTCAAACGCCTGGGACTGGCTTAAGGAGAAGATATGAGTACAGACAGATATGTAAGTCCGCTGTCCGAGCGGTATGCCAGCAAGGAGATGCAGTACATTTTCTCCCCGGATATGAAGTTCCGTACCTGGAGAAGGCTGTGGATCGCGCTGGCTGAGACGGAAAAAGAGCTGGGTCTGGATATTACCCAGGAACAGATCGATGAGCTGAAGGCTCATGCAGAAGATATCAACTATGATGTTGCCAGGGAGCGGGAGCGGCTGGTGCGTCATGATGTGATGTCCCATGTGTACGCGTACGGTGTGCAGTGCCCTAAGGCCAAGGGGATCATCCATCTGGGAGCCACCTCCTGTTACGTGGGGGACAACACGGATATCATTGTGATGACAGAGGCCTTGAAGCTGGTGCGGAGGAAGCTGGTGAACGTGATCGCCGAGCTTTCCAAGTTCGCGGAAGAATACAAGGATCTTCCCACGCTGGCATTTACCCATTTCCAGCCGGCCCAGCCCACCACCGTGGGTAAGAGAGCCACTCTGTGGATGCAGGAATTTATGCTGGATCTGGAGGATCTGGAATATGTGATCAGCACCATGAAGCTTCTGGGAAGCAAGGGAACCACCGGAACCCAGGCCAGTTTCCTGGAGCTGTTTGACGGGGATCAGGAGACCATTGACAAGATCGATCCCATGATCGCTGAGAAGATGGGATTCAAGGAGTGCTATCCTGTATCCGGACAGACGTATTCCCGGAAGGTGGATACCAGAGTCCTGAATGTGCTGGCGGGAATCGCGGCCAGTGCTCACAAGTTCTCCAACGATATCCGGCTGCTGCAGCACTTAAAGGAAGTGGAAGAGCCCTTTGAGAAGAACCAGATCGGTTCTTCTGCCATGGCTTATAAGAGAAATCCCATGCGCAGTGAGAGGATCGCTTCCCTGTCCCGGTATGTGATGGTGGATGCGCTGAATCCCGCCATTACTTCCGCTACCCAGTGGTTTGAGAGAACTCTGGATGATTCAGCCAACAAGAGACTTTCCGTGCCGGAAGGATTTCTGGCTGTGGACGGAATCCTGGATCTGTGCCTGAACGTGGTGGACGGACTGGTGGTATACCCCAAGGTGATCGAGAAGCATCTGCGGGCAGAACTGCCTTTCATGGCAACGGAGAATATCATGATGGATGCGGTAAAAGCCGGAGGAGACCGTCAGGAACTGCATGAACGGATCAGGGAGCTGTCTATGGAGGCGGCTAGGAACGTGAAGGCGGAAGGTAAGGAAAACAATCTGCTGGAGCTGATCGCCGGGGATCCGGCCTTCAATCTGAGCCTGGAGGATCTTCAGAAGTCCATGGAGCCGTCCAGATATACGGGAAGAGCTTCCGTACAGGTGGATGCTTTCCTGAAAAATGTGATCGATCCCATGCTGGAGGCCCACAAGGATATGCTGGGGATGACAGCCGAGATCAACGTATAACGAAAACAGACAGAGTGATACAGCCCCGGAGCCCGTATGGCCGCCGGGGCTGTTTTGCGCGATACGCCCGGCAAGCAGCCGCCATGCTTGCATGAGCGGATATTTGCCGGGCAACGGACAGCGAACGGCTTTAGCCGTGAGCTGTCCGCGGTATCGCGGGGATCGGATGGGGGAAGGGACTTCCCCTATCCGATCGTGATACATCCGGGAAGCGGCTGCCCTTATCCGATCCATAAGTCCGGCTGTTCAGGGGAATACAGAGGAACGGGAAAATCCCTGTGACAGTCAATCCGGAGGGACGAACTGTTACAGATCGTTTGATAATCAGTAATCAGGAGAAGACAGAGATGGAAATAACTGCTAATTTGGTAAAACGGCTGATCCGGGAGCAATTTCCGCAGTGGAGCCGGCTGGATGTTCGTCCGGTGGCCAGAAGCGGCCATAACAATCGGACTTTTCATCTGGGGGAAACGATGGGGGAGAAACTCTGGCCGAATGCCGGGACGCAGACCGGATACTGCTGGCCGGGGAGCTGGCGGATGCGCTGAAAAAGCTGCAGGCAGTGGACTGTACGGGAGGTCCCCGAGGAGGCCGGCAGAACTTTTTCCGGGGAGGAGATCTGAAAATTTATCATCAGGAGACTGTGGATGCCCTGAAAAAGCTGGAAGAGCGTCTGCCGGCGGAGGAGCTGATGAAGATCTGGACAGACTGCATCGCCACAGTGTATCGGGAACAGGCCGTATGGGTCCACGGGGATGTGGCGCCGGGGAATATTTTGCTTCAAAACGGAAGATTTTACGGGCTGATTGATTCCCGCGAGCAACGAGCCAAGCGGACATGCTTGCATGTCCATTTGGCGACTGCCGCGAGGGTCAAATACCCCGCAGCTCTGCTGCGCTGCAAGTTTGATGCCCCGTAGCTTGCTGCGGGGTCTTTGACTTTGGCGTGCTGGGAACCGGAGATCCGTCCTGTGATTATGCCATGGCATGGACCTATTTTGATGGATCATCCAGAGAAGTATTTCTGGAGAATCTGGATCCGGGACTGATCAGCCGGGCAAGAGGCTGGGCTTTGTGGAAAGCGCTGATCACCTATGATGACGAAAATGAGGACAGCAGGAAGAATGACAGGCGTACGGTCGATGAGATTTACTGTGAGCGTTTTGGGAGAACTGCTGCTCAACTGCTGTAATAAGGGAAAGAAAGAATTGTAATCGTTTTAAGGATTTGGTACAATGAAAAGTGGCTGTCAGTGACTGCTGCATGGGAAAGGCTATTTATTACCGTGATTTATAACAGGAGTTTATTTATAAGTAATAATAAGTTTTGCTTATAATAAAGTTGTAGTATAATAGCCACGTAGGAGTTTTACGATAATGAACCGATCAGGAGGTAACCAAATGATTAAAGCTGTTGTTGGAGCGAACTGGGGAGATGAAGGAAAGGGAAAGATCACGGATATGCTGGCCAGGGAGGCTGATATCATCGTGCGTTTTCAGGGCGGAGCCAATGCGGGCCATACCATTGTCAACGATTATGGAAAGTTTGCGCTGCACACTCTGCCGTCGGGTGTATTTTACGATCATACCACCAGTGTGATCGGCAATGGCGTAGCGCTGAATGTGCCGCTGCTCTTTCAGGAGATCCAGGGAATCGTGGACAAGGGCGTACCGATGCCGAAGATTCTGGTTTCCGACCGGGCGCAGATGGTGATGTCCTATCATATATTATTCGATCAGTATGAGGAGGAGCGTCTGGGAGGAAAGTCCTTCGGTTCCACAAAATCCGGAATTGCCCCCTTCTATTCTGATAAATTCGCAAAGATCGGTTTCCAGGTCAGCGAGCTGTTCGATCAGGAAGCGCTGAAGGAGAAAGTGGAGCGGATCTGTGTGACCAAGAACGTACTTCTGGAGCATCTGTATCACAAGCCCCTGCTTAAGCCTGAAGAGATCTTTGAGGAGCTGATGAGCTATAAAAAGATGGTGGAGCCCTATGTGTGCGATGTGTCTCTGTATCTGTGGGATGCGCTGAAGGAAGGAAAAGAGATTCTGCTGGAGGGTCAGCTGGGTTCTTTGAAGGATCCGGACCACGGAATCTATCCTATGGTAACCTCTTCCTCCACGCTGGCGGGATACGGAGCTATCGGAGCCGGTGTTCCTCCATATGAGATCAAAAAAGTAGTGACTGTCTGCAAGGCATATTCCAGCGCCGTTGGCGCGGGAGCTTTCGTGTCCGAGATCTTCGGTGAGGAAGCGGATGAGCTGAGACGCCGGGGCGGAGACGGCGGTGAGTACGGAGCCACCACAGGACGTCCCAGAAGAATGGGCTGGTTCGACGTTGTGGCCTCCAAGTATGGATGCCGGATCCAGGGTACCACAGACGTGGCATTTACCGTGCTGGATGTGCTGGGCTATCTGGACGAGATTCCGGTATGCGTAGCCTATGAGATCGATGGGAAAGTAACTACAGACTTCCCCACAACCGCTCTTCTGGAAAAGGCCAAACCGGTGTATGAGACCCTTCCGGGATGGAAGAGTGATATCCGGGGAATCAAGAAGTACGAGGATCTTCCGGAAAACTGCCGGAAGTATATCGAGTTTGTGGAAGAAAAGATCGGCTTCCCCATCACCATGATCTCCAACGGACCGGGAAGAAACGACATTATCTACCGCTGATGATAGAATGGGGCTATCGGGAAATAGATAGCCCTACACAGGGGCAGGTGTGATTTCATACGAATTCACATCTGCCCCTGAATTTATCCGCTAAAAAGAGAAAAAGATGGCTAACGACAACCATCTTTCTCTCCGTTCCATGTTATAATGGAACTATGCTAAAACAAGATTATTATAACGATTTTTTTGACTTTGGGCAACAGAAAATGAACTTCAGTTTCTTCGAATTGAGTTTACCCGACGACGATCCAGTCTATACCCTAAAAAACGTGATGGAGGAATTAGATTTTTCAGGCCTGCTGACCTGCTATTCAGATAAGGGAAGAACCGGGTATAACCCAATCATGCTGTACGCTGTTGTTACCTACGCAAATATGCGTGGGGTCAGGGCTGTTGATCGTATTGTAGACTTATGCCAGAGAGATCTTGCTTTTATCTGGCTGACCAAAGGGCAGAAGCCTCATCGGGATGTTTTTTACGATTTTAAAGGGAAAAAGCTGACGGGAGAAGTCCTGGATGAATTGAATTACCAGTTTATGCGCCGTCTGGAAAAGGAAGGCCTTATCACACTGAAAGAGCTCTACATCGATGGGACAAAGATCGAAGCGAACGCAAACCGGTACACGTTCGTCTGGCGGGGCAGCCTCAACTATCATCTTGCCGGTCTGCTGGATACGATTGACGCCCTTTACGCAAAGTATAATGCCTTTTTGTCGGAGCATGCGTATGGCCCCAAATACGATCTGGGAGAAGCCCATATGTTCGTGATCGAAGGAATGGACAAAGTCCGGAAGATTATTGAGGAAAACAGGAAACGAAAGGTGACAAAACATAAGAAAATCCCCAATAACACGATCCTTGAGATCGACCACTGTTCCCCGCTTGAGATCCTGAAACTGCAGAAGAACCTGACGCGGATCGCGCAAGGAGAAGGGATCGGATTCGTTTACGGGAAAGGGAAGCATAGACCAGAGATCCAGAAGCTTTATGAGGAACTGGAAGAATGCGGGACCCGCCTGATGGAATATAAGGAACATGGGGAAAGACCGCAGCAGCTATTCCAAAACAGACCTGGAAGCAACCTTCATGCGGATGAAAGAAGACCATATGATGAACGGGCAGTTAAAACCGGCATACAATGTCCAGATCGCAGTAGAGAATTACTTCATTGTCCACGGGTATGTGAGCAATGACCGGACAGACTATCATACGCTGATCCCGGTTTTAGAAAAGCACCGGAATGCGTTTGGAGATACGCTGGAGGCGGTGACAGCAGACAGCGGCTACTGCAGTGAGAAGAACCTGCTGTATCTGAAAGAGAATGAGATCAAAAGCTTCATCAAACTCCAGGACCATGAGAAACGGAAGACACGGGCATACAAAGAGGACATCGGGAAGTATACCAGCATGACATACGCAGTCTTTGAAGATGAGCATTATTACATCTGCCATGATGGAAGGGAACTGCGCCATATCCGGACGGAAAGCAAAGAGATGGACGGCTATACCCAGACGGTGGAAGTATACGGCTGTGCGGACTGCAGCGGCTGTGAGCATAAATCCAAATGTCTTTACAGATATAATGCCCAAAAGAATCCGGACCGCAATAAAGTCATGAAGATCAACGAACGGTGGGAAGCGCTGCGGGAGGAATCCAACGCGAATATCCAGAGTGAAGAAGGGATCCTGAAACGCCGGACACGGTCGAGCCAGACGGAAGGACACTTTGGAGATATCAAAGAGAATGAAAACTTCCGGCGTTTTCATTACCGTTCAGCGGAAAAAGTGTATAAAGAGTTCATGCTGTATGCGATAGGCCGGAACATCCTGAAATACCACCGATTCCTGCATCATGAAATCGAGAAATACAAAGGAAAAAAGAAGCAGAAAGCCGCTTAACGGATGGAGCGCCCCTTGCAATCCAGAACAAGGGGATTTTGCGCCCTAAAATACGAGGGATAAAAAGAAAGAGACAGTCCGACAGGGAATCCGGTTCCTAAAAAAATCCGAATTTTCTGGGATTGTCTCTTTCCTGCGTGTCAGGGGTTAAAATTCGGTATTAACCGACTCCCCCATTTTTTTGTGCGATACGCCCGGCAAAGTAGCTTTCCGGGCAGAGGAGACAGGCAGTCAGGCGGCAGGTGAAGTCTGGCCAGATTTCCGGGCGGAGCAGGAAAACGATGGAAACCTGATACAGATAAAAGTGGGATCAGAACAGAGGGAGGAACCATCAGATCTGCCAAGGGTGCCAACCGGAAGCCAAAGGATTACCGGGGAGAAAGCATGGTTCCTCATATGGGCGGCAGGAGCGGCAGCTGTGGGAGCCTGTTTTTTGACAAAGTATATCCGTTATATCAGGAAGCTTCACGAAGTGCTTCCAGCAGAGGACTTGGAATCTGTGAAAAGGTGGAGGAAACTGTATCCCAGGTCAGCAAACAGAAGTATTTGGGTGGTTTATACGGATTATTATGATATGCCGTTGATGCAAAACATAGTTTTGAAGATAATATCCTGTCTGTGGAGGAAAGCTATAAAAGATGGGGAGATAGAATTACCATTTTGGGAGGGCTGGATCTGCAGTACCTTTATACCGCTTCCTGCGAAGAGATAAAGAAACAGTGCAGAAATCTTATGGAATTGGGCAGAGAAAACGGACGTTATGCCTTGGGGACGGGAAACAGTATGGCAAAATACATTCCTGTTGAAAAATATGTGACAATCATAGAAGCTGCAAATGAATTTAATCACCTTATTTAGACTGCGGAATCTGCTGCTTGGCCGTATTCCGCAGCGCCTGCCCCCCTTCCTCTCCGGTGCGTATCCGGACCACATTCCGGATATCATAGACGAACAGTTTTCCATCGCCGGCTTTTCCGGTATGCAGCACTTGTTTTGCGGAATCGATCACCAGGTCAACGGGAACATGGCTGACCGCGATCTCAATCTTGATCTTGGGAAGGAGACTGGCATCCAGGGAGAAGCATTTCCGCTTCCGGAGGGCGCCCTTCTGTACGCCGCAGCCCATCACATTGGTGACGGTGATGCCTGTGACACCGATGGCGTTCATGGCCTGAATGATATCTTTCAGCATATCCGGACGGGTTATGATCGCAACCTTGAAGAGTCGGCCGGTATCCGGATCGGCTTCCTGATCGGACAGAGAAGCTCTGAGAATGGAAGCTTTCTGTGCGGGGATCACATAGCGGAAGCATAAAAAGCAGAGAATTCCCGCGGAAACCGCGCTGAAAAATGAGAGAATACTTGTAAAAATAATCATAAATGCCTCCAATTGCATCCTGTTTATGGAAGAGCCTGCGTGAGTATGTGTTTTAGGAAATCCCGCAGAATCCTGTAAAGCCTTTTATCCGTGTTGGCCACGGGAATCAAAACGGCTGCCCGGCAAAATGTGTGCATCATTTGGACCGGGGCCGTCAGGGGGAAAGGAACCGCAGACTCCTCCACATACAGAAGGGCGCATTCACGCAGCCCTTCCATATACAGGGAAGCTGCCTGTCGGCAGTTTCCTCTGCCGAAGCTTTGGGGAAGATATCCCTTTCGGAAGTCTTTCCTTACGGTTCTCCGGCAGTCTGGTGATGCGCATAACGGCACGCACTTCCGGGGAAGGCGCACCGTTACGCAAGAAAAATGTGATGTATGTAATCGGGAAAAATCCGCGATTACCGTTGGGAAATGTCCATGGGATACTGCCCGTCAAAACAGGCCCGGCACAGCGGGAGGCTGCCCACCATGGACTGCAGATCCTGGATTTTCATATAACCCAGAGAATCCGCGCCGATCAGCTGGCGGATCTCTTCCAATGAATGGGAGGAGGCGATCAGCTGCCGGTTGGACGGAATATCCGTCCCGAAATAACAGGGATACAGAAAGGGGGGAGAGCAGATCCGTACATGGACGCTTAATGCCCCTGCCTGTTTCAGCAGATGGATCAGGTTGGCAATGGTGGTTCCCCGGACAATGGAATCGTCCACAAGAACCAGCCGTTTGCCCCGTACGGCGGATTCCAGCACACTGAGCTTCACCCGCACGCTGGACTCCCGTTCCTTCTGCGTGGGCTTGATAAAAGTTCGGCCCACATAACTGTTTTTATAGAAAGCCAGACCAAAAGGAATTCCCGATTCCTGGGCAAAGCCCTGGGCAGCAGTGATCCCTGAATCGGGAACGCCTGCCACCAGATCCGCGTCGGCAGGATAGGCTTTGGCCAGGGCAGCACCGGCCCGAAGCCGGGATTCATAGATGGAAATACCGTCCATCCTGCTGTCAAGTCTGGCAAAGTAAATGTATTCAAAGATGCAGTGGGCCTGCTTTTCACCGGCTAACTGCATATTGGACGATATACCGTCCCGGGTGATGGTAACAATCTCCCCGGGGCGGATATCCCTGAGAAACTGGGCGCCGTTTGTGGCCAGCGCACAGCTCTCAGAAGCAATAATATAGGAGCTGCCTTTTTTGCCCAGGCAGAGGGGCTTGAGGCCCAGGGGATCCCGGACGCCTATGAGCTTTCGGGGGCTGGCGATCACCAGACCGTAAGCCCCCCGGATCCTGGCCGCTGTCCGAAGGATTGCCTCCTCCACAGAGGCGGAGTGTACTCTCTCCTTGGCGATACAGTAAGCGATCACCTCAGAATCCGTAGTTGTATGGAAAATTGCCCCGTCTTTTGCCAGCTCATCCCGGAGTTCATCCGTATTTACCAGATTGCCGTTGTGAGCCAGGGCAAGTGTTCCCTTGATATAGTTGAGTACCAGCGGCTGCGCGTTGGCCAGGGTAGTCTCTCCGGTGGTGGAGTAGCGGACATGCCCGATACCCAGATTTCCGGTAAGGGAGGCCACGGTTTCCTGAGAAAAATTCTCATTGACCAGACCCATGCCGCGGTGAACACTTATATTGCCTTTGGGACCTTCCGTATCGCAGACGGCGATCCCGCAGGATTCCTGTCCTCTGTGCTGCAGAGCGCACAGTCCATAGTAAACAGAAGGCGCGGCGGGTGCTCCGTCTGTGTTGAAAATACCGAATACGCCGCACTCTTCCTTGATCTTTTCATCTTTCTGGTCACCGGAAAGAACCGGGGCCGTCAAGGCCCGGCACTCTGGATTCCGGTTTGCTGTCTGTGTCATAAAAACCTCCATCCTGCGTTCTCTGAGTTTCTGCCTTCGGCCGCCCGGACAACCGGAAGCTGCCGAGCAAAAGAGCCCTGACTGCACCGCTCTTATATCCGGAGCGCCGAAATCCGGCAGTTACAGAGAAAACAGCAGCTGATCATAAGTGGGGTATCCCAGCATCTGGTCAGGGATTTTGGCCTCAGCGGCGCTGGCTGTTGCCCGGATCGCTTCCATTACCGGGAGAACCTTCCTGCAGGAGGCGTTTGCGGATTCCTGCATATTTTCCATCGCCCCCGTCTGACAGGTAACCTCCTTCAGCTGCTCCAGATCCTGGCAGATATCTGTATAGGCCTGGGACAGCTCATTTACCAGAGATTCCTCCCTGTCGGTGGACAGTCCCGGAAGCAAAGCTTTTTTGGAAGCGGCATCCCGTGCCACGGTGCCTGCGTAAGAGGAAAGTATCGGAAGGAAATCCTTCGTCATCATTTCCTGCAGGGTACGGGACTCGATACCAATCGTCTTAACATAGTTTTCCAGAAGGATCTCATAGCGGGAGAATATTTCTTCCTTTGTAAAAATATGGTGCTTGGTAAACAGCTCCACATTTTTATCCGCAATAAAACGGGGCAGAGCCTCCGGTGTGGAGGGAAGATTGTAGAGACCGCGCCTTTCGGCTTCCTCCACCCACTCCTGAGAATAGCCATTGCCGTTGAAAATAATTTTTTTATGCTTCTGAATGGCCCGTTTGATCAGTTGATGAACGGCGTCCTCCATCTCCTGGGGAGCCGTTCCCTCAAGTTCATCATAGAACTGGGACAGGGCCTCGGCTACAGCTGTGTTTAAAACCATATTGGGATTGGATACCGATGTGGAGGATCCCAGCATACGGAATTCAAATTTATTTCCGGTAAAGGCAAACGGAGAAGTACGGTTTCTGTCGGTATTGTCCTTGGTAAAATGGGGAAGCACATGGGCGCCGATATCCATCTGTACCTTTTCCTGTTTACCGAAGTACGTATCGTTTTCAATGGAACGCAGAACCGCGGTCAGTTCATCTCCCAGGAAAATGGATACAATGGCCGGGGGAGCCTCGTTTCCGCCCAGGCGGTGATCATTTCCCGCACCGCAGGCAGATACCCGCATAAGGTCCGCGTATTCATCCACGGCCTTGATGACGGCCATAAGGAATACCAGGAACTGAATGTTCTGGGCCGGCGTTTTACCGGGATTCAGAAGATTTTCCCCTGTGTTGGTTACCAGGGACCAGTTGTTGTGCTTACCGCTTCCGTTGATTCCCTCAAAGGGTTTTTCATGGAGCAGGCAGACCAGACCGTGCTTGTCGGCCACCTTTTTCATCACTTCCATGGTGAGCTGGTTATGATCTACAGCCACGTTGGCAGTGTCAAATACGGGAGCCAGCTCATGCTGAGCCGGAGCCACCTCATTGTGCTTGGTCTTGGCCGGGATTCCCAGCTTCCACAGCTCTTCATCCAGATCGTGCATAAAGGCGGATACTCTGGGCTTCAGGGTTCCGAAATAATGATCCTCCATTTCCTGACCCTTGGGAGCGGGAGCACCGAAAAGCGTTCTTCCGCAGAATACCAGATCTCTTCTTTTTTTATACAGCTCCTTATCCACCAGGAAATACTCCTGCTCCGGTCCGATGGTGGTGGAAACGCCGGTAACGTTCTGATTTCCAAGAAGATGGAGCATCCGTACGGCTTCTCTGCTCAGCACTTCCATGGAGCGCAGCAGAGGTGTCTTTTTGTCCAGCGCTTCGCCGCTGTAGGAACAGAAGGCAGTGGGGATATATAAGGTACCGTCTTTAATAAATGCCGGAGAGGTGGGATCCCAGGCGGTATATCCTCTGGCCTCAAAAGTGGCCCGCAAACCTCCCGAGGGAAAGCTGGAAGCGTCCGGCTCTCCTTTGATCAGTTCCTTTCCGGAAAAGTCCATGATCACCTCGCCTTCACCCACGGGAGTGATGAAGCTGTCATGCTTCTCCGCGGTAAAGCCGGTCATGGGCTGGAACCAGTGTGTATAATGGGTAGCTCCATTTTCCACGGCCCATTCCTTCATGGCCACTGCTACGGAGTTGGCCACGTCCAGCTCCAGGTGTGTACCATTTTCAATGGTTTTGCGGAGAGCCTTGTACATGTCTTTGGGAAGTTTGTTCCGCATGACTTTGTCATTGAATACGAGACTTCCATATAAAGCAGGGATATCTTTTGCCATATGAGATGCTCCTTTCAGATTAATTGAATGGGTTTCTGCGATACAGCGCAGCAGTAAGCTGTACTTGCCCGTCAAATGTCTGCAGATGCCAGCATCGCAGCCGCTTTTCGGGCTTATCGCACAGCTTACAGCACCGCAGTAAGCTGTACTTGCCCGTCAAATGTCTGCAGATGCCAGCATCGCAGCCGCTTTCCGGGCTTATCGCACAAAAAAAGGCACTCTGGACGGGATGTCCAAAGCGCCTTTGCTTTATGTGTTGTAGTATAACCGAAAACTGGGAATTGTCAATCCCCTGTTTTGAAGAATATGAAGAAATGTTTTGTGGAAACTGTGAAAAAATGAAAAAAAGAAGCATAAAAACTGGTGAAAATAATGAAAAGATCAAGCCGAATCCGGAAGGAGCGTCAAGAGAAGAATCACAAAATGGATAAAAAAGCCGGAAGATTTTTTGGGGAATCTGTGAAAAAAATGAAAAACATCATCAGCAGATGCCTGGGAGCGGAAGAAAATAAGATTTGACAAATGGAAAACAAAAGTTCATAATAATTGCAACAAACGGCAGGGTCCGTTTGATCATATAGATGTAACAGGTAAATGGAAAGCCGTCTGGGCAGAAAGGGTGATAATTATGGCTCAAACGAAGGTTAAATTTTCTGAGACAAGAGATGTGACTGATTTTGTACACGCGGCTGAGAAATGTGACTTTGATATTGATATCGGATATAACCATACAGTTGTAGATGCAAAATCCATTCTCGGTGTTCTCGGTCTCGGTTTGGAGAGAATGCTGACTGTACAGTGTCATGGTGAGAATACAGAATTTGACAGAATGATCCAGAAGTATGCGATCGGCTGAACGCATAGGAAGCCAAACTGAATAGCCGGAAAAGTCCCGGAAAACCGGGCGGGCAAAGAAGCTGACAAGGGCGTCAGAAACTCTGAAAAGGGGTTTCTGACGCTTTTTCGCATTAAAAAAGAAGGAAACCCCACAGGGGGATACCATAATGGCCATTCGGCCAAAAAGGAGGAAACCCCACAGGGGGATACCACAATGGCCATTCGGCCAAAAAGGAGGAAACCCCACAGGGGGATACCACAATGGCCATTCGGCCAAAAAGGAGGAAATGTGATGGCAGTAAAGTATGTTTTTGTGACAGGCGGAGTAGTTTCCGGGTTGGGAAAAGGGATCACCGCAGCATCGCTGGGGAGGCTTCTGAAAGCCAGAGGCTACCGGGTGACCATGCAGAAGTTCGATCCTTACATTAATATGGATCCGGGAACCATGAACCCTATTCAGCACGGAGAAGTGTTCGTCACCGATGACGGAACGGAGACAGACCTGGATCTGGGCCATTATGAGCGTTTCATTGACGAGAGCCTGGATCAGAATTCCAATGTGACCACCGGCAAGATCTACTGGTCGGTGCTGCAGAAGGAACGGCGGGGAGATTACGGAGGAGGGACCGTTCAGGTGATCCCCCACATTACCAATGAGATCAAAAGCAGGTTTTACCAGCCCCGCACCCCGGATGAGGAAAGGATCGCCATTATTGAAGTGGGAGGCACAGTGGGAGATATTGAGAGCCAACCGTTTCTGGAGGCCATCCGCCAGTTCCAGCATGAGGTGGGCCATGAAAACGCGGTACTGATCCATGTGACGCTGATCCCCTATCTGAAAGCTTCCGGGGAGCTGAAGACCAAGCCCACCCAGCAGAGCGTGAAGGAACTGCAGGCCATGGGACTGTGGCCGGATGTGCTGGTATGCCGCAGCGAATATCCCATCGACCAGGAACTGCGGGATAAGATCGCGCTGTTCTGCAATGTGCCGGAAAATCATGTGCTGCAGAACCTGGATGTGGATTATCTGTATGAAGCGCCGCTGGCCATGGAGAGGGAGCAGCTGGCGCAGGTAGTATGCGAAAGCCTTCATATTCCCTGCCCCCAGCCGGATCTGGAGGACTGGAAGGGGATGGTGGACGCTCTGAGAAATCCCGTCTGCCAGGTGGAGATCGCTCTGGTGGGGAAATACGTTCAGCTCCACGACGCGTATCTGAGTGTGGCGGAAGCGCTGAAGCACGGAGGGATCGCTTCCAGGGCCAGTGTGCAGATCCGCTGGGTGGATTCCGAGGAAGTTACGGAAGACACAGTGGGCACACTTCTCGGGGGTGTGGACGGAATTCTGGTTCCCGGAGGATTTGGTACCCGGGGAACAGAGGGGAAGATCCAGGCGGTCCGCTATGCCAGAGAACACGGAATCCCATTTCTGGGGATCTGCCTGGGAATGCAGATGGCCATTGTGGAATTTGCCAGGGATGTGCTGGGCTGGAGAGACGCCAACAGTGCGGAGCTGGATCCGTCCACCGCTCACCCGGTGGTGGCGCTGATGCCGGAGCAGAGCCAGGTGACGGATTTGGGAGGAACCCAGAGGCTGGGCGCCTATCCCTGTATCCTGAAGGAAGGAAGTCTGGCCTATGCCCTGTACGGAAAGAAAGAGATCAGTGAGCGGCACCGCCACCGTTATGAGGTCAATAACGAGTACCGGGACGTTCTGGAAAAAGCGGGACTTTCCCTGTGCGGACAGTCTCCTGACGGAAGGATCGTGGAGATGCTGGAGCTGCCGGGACACCCCTTCTTTGTGGGGACCCAGGGACATCCGGAGCTGAAGTCCAGACCCAACCACGCCCACCCGCTGTTTGCCGGTCTGGTGGCCGCGGCGGTGAAATTCAGCAGGAAAAAGGAGGAAACCCCGCAGGGGGGTACCACTATGGCCATTCGGCCAAAGAAGGAGGAAATGTGATGGAGCAGAACCGGGGTTTATACAGAGAACAGTTTGAGCATGACAACTGTGGGATCGGCGCAGTGGTGAACAGCCAGGGGCTGAAAAGCCATACTACTGTGGAAAATGCCCTGAAGATCGTGGAGAATCTGGAGCACCGGGCCGGAAAGGACGCCGAGGGCAAGACGGGAGACGGCGTGGGGATCCTGCTGCAGATTTCTCATAAGTTTTTCAGCAAAGTATGCAAAGAGCTGGGGATACCCATTGGAGACGAAAGAGAATACGGCATCGCACAGCTCTTCTTCCCCCAGGATGAGATGAAGCGGAATCAGGCCAAGAAAATGTTCGAGATCATCGTGGAGAAGGAGGGGCTGGAGCTTCTGGGCTACCGGGAGGTCCCGGTGCGTCCTCAGGTGCTGGGACATAAGGCCAAGGACTGTATGCCCCACATTGTGCAGGCATTTATCAAAAAGCCGGAGCTTACCGAAAAAGGACTGGATTTTGACAGAAAGCTGTATATTGCCCGGCGGGAGTTTGAACAGAGCAATGACAACACCTATGTGGTATCCATGTCCAGCAGGACCATCGTTTATAAAGGAATGTTCCTGGTGGGACAGCTGCGCACCTTCTTTGAGGATCTTCAGGACGAGGATTATCAGTCGGCTATTGCCATGGTGCACTCCCGGTTCAGCACCAACACCAATCCCAGCTGGGAGAGAGCCCATCCCAACCGTTTCATTGTCCACAACGGAGAGATCAACACGATCCGGGGAAACGCGGACAAGATGCTGGCCAGGGAGGAGACCATGGAATCCTCCCATCTGGCTGGCTCCATGCACAAGGTCCTTCCGGTGGTGGATACCAGAGGATCGGATTCCGCCATGCTGGACAACACGCTGGAATTCCTGGTGATGAGCGGAATGGAGCTGCCTCTGGCAGTGATGATCACCATCCCTGAGCCCTGGTCCAACAACCAGACCATTTCCCAGGATGAGAGGGATTTTTATCAGTACTACGCCACCATGATGGAACCCTGGGACGGGCCTGCCTCCATCGTATTTTCCGACGGAGATGTGATGGGAGCGGTTCTGGACCGGAACGGTCTGCGTCCCTCCCGGTACTATGTGCTGAGAAACGGGGACGTGATCCTGGCTTCCGAGGTGGGAGTTCTGGAGGTTCCGGAAGAGGAGATCGTCCTGAAGGAACGGCTCCATCCCGGGAAAATGCTCCTGGTGGACACGAAGAAAGGAAAGATCTATCAGGATGAAGAGCTGAAATCCATGTATACTGCCCGTCAGCCCTACGGGGAATGGCTGGACGGAAACCTGCTGGAGCTTCGTGATCTGAAGATCCCCAACATGCGGGTGGAGACCTACAGCGGCCAGCGTCTGCGCAGGATGCAGAAAGCTTTCGGCTATACCTATGAGGAATATAAGAATTCCATCCGGACCATGGCGTTAAACGGCGGAGAGGCCACGGCAGCCATGGGTGTGGATACGCCTCTGGCGGTACTCTCCAAAAAGAACCGTCCCCTGTTCGACTACTTCAAGCAGCTGTTCGCCCAGGTGACCAATCCCCCCATTGACGCCATCCGGGAGGAGATCGTTACCAGCACCACCGTATATGTGGGAAGAAAGGGAAATCTTCTGGAGGAGAAGGCGGAAAACTGCCAGGTGATGAAGATCAACAATCCCATCCTCACCAATACGGATATGCTGAAGATCAAGGAAATGAAGGTAAAGGGCTTCCATGCCGCAGTGGTGCCCATCACCTATTACAAGAGCACCAATCTGGAGAGAGCCATTGACCGGCTGTTTGTGGAGGTGGATAAGGCGTATAAGGACGGAGCCAATATCCTGGTGCTTTCCGACCGGGGAGTGGATGAGAACCATATGCCCATCCCTTCCCTGCTGGCAGTATCGGCTGTACACCAGCATCTGGTGCGCACCAAGAAGCAGACTTCCATGACGCTGCTTCTGGAATCCGGAGAGCCCCGGGAGGTCCATCATTTTGCCGCCCTGCTGGGCTACGGAGCCTGCGCGGTGAACCCGTATCTGGCTCTGGACACCATCCAGGAGCTGATCGATGAGAGACTGCTGGACAAGGATTATTACGCGGCGGTGGACGATTATACCAACGGCATTCTCCACGGCATCGTGAAGATCGCCTCCAAGATGGGGATTTCCACGATCCAGTCTTACCAGGGAGCGAAGATCTTTGAGGCCATCGGAATTTCCCCAAAGGTGATCGACAAGTATTTTTCCGGCACGGTAAGCCGGGTGGGAGGGATCACCATGGAGGATATCGGGGCCATGGTGGATGAAAACCATACCAAGGCTTTCGATCCGCTGGGACTGGATCAGGATCTGACCCTGGACAGCCTGGGAAGACACAAGAGAAGGAGCCAGGGGGAGGAGCACCGGTACGATCCCCAGACCATCCATCTGCTGCAGCAGTCCACCTGGACGGGAAGCTATGAAATGTTCAAGGAATATACCAGACTGGTGGACCGGGAGCAGAGCGGCTATCTCAGAAGCCTGATGGATTTTGACTATCCTGCCCAGGGGGTTCCCATCGACGAGGTGGAGAGCGTTGACGAGATCGTAAAGCGGTTCAAGACGGGAGCCATGTCCTACGGCTCCATTTCCCAGGAGGCCCATGAGACGCTGGCCATCGCCATGAATCATCTCCATGGAAAATCCAACACCGGAGAGGGCGGAGAAAGTGAGGAGCGTCTGGATTCTGCGGGAAGTGAAAATGACCGCTGCTCCGCCATCAAGCAGGTGGCGTCCGCCAGATTCGGCGTCACCAGCCGCTACCTGGTCAGCGCCCAGGAGATTCAGATCAAAATGGCCCAGGGAGCCAAGCCGGGAGAGGGCGGCCATCTGCCGGCCAGAAAGGTGTACCCCTGGATCGCCAGGACCAGGCATTCCACGCCCGGCGTCAGTCTGATCTCCCCGCCGCCTCATCACGATATTTATTCCATTGAGGATCTGGCGCAGCTGATCTATGACCTGAAAAATGCCAACAAATACGCCAGGATTTCCGTGAAGCTGGTTTCCGAGGCGGGAGTGGGGACCGTAGCCGCAGGAGTGGCCAAGGCAGGAGCCCAGGTGATCCTGATCTCCGGATATGACGGAGGTACGGGAGCGGCGCCGGAAAGTTCCATCCACAACGCGGGACTGCCCTGGGAGCTGGGACTGGCGGAAACCCATCAGACCCTGCTTCGGAACGGGCTGAGAAGCCGGGTGCGCATTGAGACGGACGGCAAGCTGATGAGCGGCCGGGATGTGGCGGTTGCCGCTCTTCTGGGAGCCGAGGAATTCGGATTTGCCACAGCGCCTCTGGTGACCATGGGATGCGTGATGATGCGGGTGTGCAACCTGGATACCTGTCCGGTGGGAGTGGCTACCCAGAACCCGGAACTTCGGAAGCGGTTTAAGGGAAAACCGGAGTATGTGGAGAATTTCATGCGGTTTATCGCCCAGGAACTGCGGGAATATATGGCGAAGCTGGGCGTGCGCACCATTGACCAGATGGTGGGAAGAAGCGACCTGCTGAAGGTGAAGGAACATCCGGAAAATCCCATGGCTGAAAAAATGGATCTGAGAGAAATTCTCGCAAATCCTTACGCCAATACGAAAGAGCCGGTGACCTTCCGGGCGGAAGACGTATACGACTTCCAGCTGGAGAAAACTCTGGACGAGAAGATCCTTCTGAAGAAACTTCATGGGGCCGTGGAAAAGGGAGAAAAAGCCTCCCTGAAGGTGAAGGTGAGCAATACGGACAGAACTGTGGGAACGCTTCTGGGCGCGGAGATCACAAGGCTTCATAAGGACGGGCTGCCGGAGGATACCATCACGGTGGAATGTGCGGGAGCCGGAGGACAGAGCTTCGGCGCGTTCATCCCCCGGGGACTGACTCTCAGGCTGGAGGGAGATACCAACGACTATTTTGGTAAAGGGCTTTCCGGCGGAAAACTGGCGGTATATCCGCCCAGGAACCGGGGATATAAGGCTTACGAAAATATCATTGCCGGAAACGTGGCGCTGTACGGAGCCACCAGCGGAAAGGCGTTTATCTGCGGTGTGGCGGGAGAACGGTTCGCGGTCCGCAATTCCGGCGCCAGCGCCGTGGTGGAAGGTGTAGGGGAGCATGGCTGCGAGTATATGACAGGCGGCCGGGTCGTGGTCATGGGAAAGACCGGGAAGAACTTTGCCGCCGGCATGAGCGGCGGAATCGCTTATGTGCTGGATGAAGACAATCATCTGTACCGGAATCTGAACAAGGCCATGATCTCCATTGAGCCGGTGGAGAATAAATATGATATCCAGGAGCTGAAGGATCTGATCCGGGAGCATGTGGAGGCTACCGGGTCAGAGCGGGGGCAGATGATCCTGGACGCGTTTGAAGATTACCTGCCCAGATTCAAAAAGATCATTCCCCACGATTACAAAAGAATGATCGCTCTGTCCTCCCGGCTGGAGGAAAAGGGCATGAGCAGCGAGCAGGCTCAGATCGAGGCTTTCTACGAGAGCTTTGAGACAAAACAGGAGGTGTGAAAGAATGGGAAAGCCAACCGGATTTTTGGATTTTGAAAGAAAGAACGCGAAGGTGGAAGATCCGCTGACCAGGATCAGGCATTTCCATGAATTCCGGACACCTCTGCCGGACCGGGAGCAGCAGCTCCAGGGAGGCCGGTGCATGGAATGCGGAGTCCCCTTCTGCCAGAATGGAGAGATGCTGGCGGGGATGGCCTCCGGCTGTCCGCTGCACAATCTGGTGCCGGAGACCAACGATCTGGTATATCGGGGCAACTGGAAGGCAGCCTATGAACGGCTGACCAAGACGCATTGTTTTCCGGAGTTTACCAGCCGGGTGTGCCCCGCCCTGTGCGAAGCGGCCTGTACCTGTGGGCTGGACGGGGAGCCTGTGAGCACCAAGGAAAATGAGAGGGCGATTATCGAAAACGCTTTTTCCAAGGGATGGGTAAAGCCCCAGCCCCCCAGAGTGCGCACCGGAAAGAAGGTGGCTGTGATCGGGAGCGGACCTTCCGGACTGGCTGCGGCCATGCTCCTGAACCGGAGAGGCCATCAGGTGACGGTGTATGAGCGAAATGACCGGGTGGGAGGACTTCTGCGCTATGGCATCCCCAATATGAAGCTGGAAAAGACAGTGCTGGACCGCAGGATCCGTCTGCTGGAGGAGGAAGGAGTCCGTTTCCTCACCAATGTGGATGTGGGAAAGGATGTGACCGTCGCAGAGCTGAAGAAGGAATATGACCGGATCGTGCTGGCCTGCGGAGCCTCCAACCCCAGAGATATCCAGGTGCCGGGACGGGACGCGGGAAATATTTTCTTTGCCGTGGATTTTCTGGGGGCAGTGACCAGAAGCCTGCTGGACTCGGAGCTGAAGGATGGAAAATTCCCGGCGGTAAAAGGGAAGCATGTGATCGTGATCGGCGGAGGAGATACGGGAAATGACTGTGTGGGAACAGCTGTGCGGCTGGGAGCAAAGTCAGTGACCCAGCTGGAGATGATGCCCCAGCCTCCGCTGGAGAGAACCGCTTCCAATCCCTGGCCTCAGTGGCCCAGGGTACTGAAGACCGATTACGGTCAGGAGGAAGCCGCCGCCGTATTCGGCAGCGATCCCAGGATTTACCAGACTACGGTGAAGGAATTCCTGAAAGATAAGAAGGGGAACGTCCAGAAGGCGGTGCTGGTGAAGCTGGAACCCAGAAAGGATGAAAAGACCGGACGGACCAACATGGTGCCGGTGGAGGGCAGCGAGTGGACCGTGGAGGCCCAGCTGGTGCTGATCGCCGCGGGCTTTCTGGGAAGCCAGAAGTATGTCACAGACGCCTTCGGTCTGGAACTGGACGGAAGGACCAACGTAAAGACGGCCCCGGGTCGGTATGAAAGCAGCGTCCCCGGAATTTTCACCGCAGGCGATATGCACCGGGGGCAGTCCCTGGTGGTCTGGGCCATCCGGGAAGGCCGCGAAGCCGCCCGCGCCGTAGATAAGTCTCTGATGGGCTACAGCAATATCTGACGCCAGCTCACCCTTCCCGGGAGGGCGCTGTGTGCCAGTGGCACACGTTAAGCGCCGCCCGAAACGGAGTGAAGACCGCTGTGTGCCGGCATTTGTGACCGTGAAACCGTAAGGATGAACGGTTGCCGAATCTGAAAAAATCCCAAGCCTTGACAGAAAAAGGTCCCGCTTGCTATAATACGAAACAGAAAGGGAACAAGGGTGTTCTTATTCGGGCAGGCGCTGGGATAAGTTCACCCTTTTTGCGTTGCAGAAGGCCTGTACGCCTGTTGCCAGGAGGAATGGGAAGGGCTGTGTCACAGACCCGGCGGCGCAGTCCCCGGAGAAATGTCCGGGAATCGCCGGCGTGTCTGCCGCTGTCCCGGAGATAAAGGAGATTGCTTATGGAGAATTTCAGCAAGGCAGAAATTTTACAGATGGTGGAGGAGGAGGACGTGGAATTTATCCGGCTGCAGTTTACGGATATGTTTGGCGCCATGAAAAATGTTGCCATTACCTCCAGCCGCCTTTTGAAAGCGATGGACAATCGCTGCATGATCGACGCTTCCTCGGTGGAGGGAGTATTGAGAAACCAGGAGAGGGAGCTGTATCTGTACCCGGATCTTTCCACTTTTACGATTTTGCCCTGGCGTCCCCAGCAGGGAAAGGTAGCCCGTTTCCTGTGTGATCTTTATACGGAGGACGGACAGCTTTATGGGGAAAGCCCCCGTTCCATTCTCCGCCGGGCAGTGGAGAAGGCTGCGGATCTGGGATATACTCTGCAGGTAAATCCGGAGTGCGAATTCTTTCTGTTCCATACGGATGATAATGGAATGCCAACCACCATCACCCATGAACAGGCGGGGTATCTGGATACCAGTCCTGTGGATTTGGGGGAAAATGCCAGACGGGATATTATCCTCACCATGGAAGAGATGGGGTATGAAGTGGAATCTTCTCACCATGAGATCGCTCCTGCCCAGCATGAAGTGGACTTTCATTTTGACGACGCGCTGAAAACGGCGGATAAGCTGATGACCTTCCGGCTGGCGGTAAGGACTGTGGCTAAAAGATATGGCCTTCACGCAACGTTCATGCCGAAACCCAGAGCCGGAGTCAATGGTTCCGGAATGCATGTGAATATGCGGCTGATGAAGGCTGGAAAAAATGTGTTCCAGGGGGAGGGTGAAAACCTGATGAGCCCGGAAGGGTACAGCTTTATGGCGGGCCTTCTGGAGCATATCCAGGGGATGACGGCGGTGATGAATCCGCTGGTAAATTCCTACAAGCGTCTGGCCCCCGGATTTGAAGCGCCTTCCGATATCACCTGGTCCCGCACCCAGAGAACATCTCTGATACGGGTTCAGAAATATCGGGGGAGCCAGACACAACTGGAGCTGAGAAGTCCGGATTCGGCGGCCAATCCTTATCTGGTGTTTGCTCTCTGCCTGGAGGCGGGGCTGGACGGGATTGCCAGAGGGCTGGAAGCTCCGCCGGAGCTTACGGAGAGTCTGAGAAACATGTCCCCGGAGGAGAAACGTGAGAAGGGCATTCACAGCCTGCCCCAGAATCTGGGAGAGGCGCTGTACCTGATGGACCGGGAGGAATTGACGAAAAAGGTTCTGGGAGACACCTTTACCAGGAGATATATCCGGTACAAGAAGGAAGAATGGAACAGTTATATGGAGCAGATTTCTGAATGGGAACTGAAACAGTACCTGTACAGGATCTGATATGCCGGGAGCGGATGCTGCAGACGGGGGAGATGGCCGATGAGTATCATTGTGGTGGTATTGCCAAAGCTGGAAGATGCGAAAAAGATCAGAAAAATACTGATGTCTCACGGATTTTCCCGTGTGACCGCCTGCCAGACGGCATCGGCTGCTCTTACGGAGATTGCCCAGCACGACAGGGGATTGGTGATCAGCGGCTATAAACTGCCGGATATGTATTATCGGGAACTGGCGGACTGCCTGCCGCGGCAGTTTGAACTGCTGCTGATGGGATCCGCCAGCGTGGTAAGCAGCGCGGAGGCGGGAATCCTTTCGCTCACCACGCCCCTGAAGGTTTATGATCTGGTAAATACGGTGGAAATGGTGTTCCGACAGATAGAACGCCGGGCCAAACGTGAGAAAAAAACTCCCAAAAAGAGGAGCCAGCGGGAGGAAAATTATATCCGGAACGCGAAAACTCTGTTAATGGAGAGAAATCATCTCACAGAAGCGGAGGCTCATCGTTATATACAGAAATGCAGCATGGACAACGGAACCAATATGGTGGAGACAGCGCAGATGATCCTGACGCTGATGTTCGATGAACTTTGACATCGGAGAACCGGTCCTGGGACCGCTGCGGATTCGGAAAAATAGGATAGGAATAGGATAGGAGAATAGTATGTTTACCATCAATGACAATTATCTGAAACTGCCGGGCAGTTATCTGTTCAGCACGATTGCGAAAAAAGTTGCTGCTTATCAGGAGCAGAATCCGGAAAAGGAGATCATCCGCCTGGGAATCGGCGATGTGACCCAGCCCCTGGCGCCGGCCATTATCCAGTCCCTGCACCAGGCGGTGGACGAGATGGGAGACGCGGCCACCTTTCACGGATACGCGCCGGAACAGGGGTATGAATTTCTGCGGAAGGTGATCGCGGATAATGACTACAGGGCCAGGGGATGCCAGATCGATGCAGATGAGATCTTCGTTTCCGACGGAGCCAAGTGTGATTCCGGAAATATTCAGGAGATTCTTTCCCTGGACAATAAGATCGCCATCTGTGATCCGGTGTATCCGGTGTATGTGGATTCCAACGTGATGGCGGGAAGGACAGGGGCATACAACAGCAGCCTGGAAAAGTTTGACGGATTGATCTATATGCCATGTACCGCGGAAAATGATTTTGTGCCGGATTTCCCCAAAGAGACTCCTGATGTGATCTACCTGTGTTATCCCAACAATCCCACCGGCGGAGCCATCACAAAGGAGAAGCTGCAGGACTGGGTAGATTATGCCAATAAAAACGGAGCGCTGATCATCTTTGACGCCGCCTATGAGGCATATATTACAGAAGAAGGGATCCCTCACAGCATTTACGAGTGCCAGGGAGCGCAGACATGCGCCATCGAGCTGCACAGCTTTTCCAAAAACGCCGGATTCACCGGACTGAGGCTGGCTTATACAGTGGTGCCCAAGGCGCTGAAATGCGGAGAAGTAAGCCTTCACAGCCTGTGGAACCGGAGACAGGGGACCAAGTACAACGGCGCTCCCTACATCGTACAGAAAGCCGGCGAAGCAGTGTATTCTCCGGAAGGAAAGGAACAGCTTTCCACACAGGTGAGATATTATCTGGAAAATGCCCGCACCATTCTGGAGGGACTTGCCAAGGCGGGATATACCGTCAGCGGCGGTGTGAATAGCCCCTATGTGTGGATGAAAACACCGGGCGGACAGACCTCCTGGGAATTCTTCGATACCCTGCTCACCCAAGTGGGCGTGGTAGGAACACCGGGAAGCGGTTTCGGAGCCTGCGGAGAAGGCTACTTCCGGCTGAGCGCTTTTGGAACCCACGAAAACTGCATAAAAGCGATTGAGCGGATTACAAAGATGTAATCGAGAATATCCATCCTGAAATATCTGGATTCCCCTGGATATTTCAGGATATTTTTTTGGAAAGCCACTGCCAGCGGCTGCGCAGCAGTACGTGCTTGCACGTACTGCAGAGAAGCCATTGGCAGTGCAAGGGGGAATGAGCATGAAGGACGCAGTCCGGAATGGGAATGCCCCCGAAGGAAGGCGGAAGTGCGGAGCACGCAGCCTTCCGGCTTTCCGATGCCAGAGCCGCTGCCAGCGGCTGCGCAGCAGTACGTGCTTGCACGTACTGCAGAGAAGCCATTGGCAGTGCAAGGGGGAATGAGCATGAAGGACGCAGTCCGGAATGGGAATGCCCCCGAAGGAAGGCGGAAGTGCGGAGCACGCAGCCTTCCGGCTTTCCGATGCCAGAGCCGCTGCCAGCGGCTGCGCAGCAGTACGTGCTTGCACGTACTGCAGAGAAGCCATTGGCAGTGCAAGGGGGAATGAGCATGAAGGACGCAGTCCGGAATGGGAATGCCCCCGAAGGAAGGCGGAAGTGCGGAGCACGCAGCCTTCCGGCTTTCCGATGCCAGAGCCGCTGCCAGCGGCTGCGCAGCAGTACGTACAAAATCATTTGATACAGGAGGGAAAAGTATGGAATATGTAACCGGCAGACAGGAAAAAACATGCGCGGATCTGGGGGAATTTCTCCGGGCGCCCCAGGGAGAGGAGATCTATCTGGAGGGCGCCGTACATCGGATCCGGGATATGGGTGAAATGGCGTTTGTGATCCTCCGGTCCCGGGAGGGACTGATCCAGACCGTCTGGGAAGGAGAACTTCTGAAGGAACTGGAGGAGAACGCGGTCTCAAGAGTACGGGAGGGCTGCTGCCTGAAGGTGAAGGGAACCGTGCGGACAGAGCTGCGGGCTCCCTACGGGCGGGAACTGCGTGCGCAGTCATTTCAGATGATGACCCGGGTGGAGGAGCCTCTTCCCCTTCCCGTGGGAAAATGGAAAATGAACACTTCTCTGGAGGCGCGGCTGGACCGCCGGTCCCTGTCTCTCAGGAATATTCAGGAGCGGGCCAGATTCCGGATCCAGGAGGGAATTGTCCGGGGATTCCGGGATTATCTGTACAGCCAGGGGTTTACGGAAATCCATACGCCCAAGCTGGGAGCCAGAGGAGCGGAAGGAGGAGCCAATATCTTCAAGCTCAGCTATTTCCACCGTCCGGCGGTACTTGCTCAGAGTCCTCAGTTTTATAAACAGATGATGGTTGGCGTGTTTGAACGGGTATTTGAGACGGGACCGGTGTTTCGGGCGGAAAAGCACAATACCCGCCGTCATCTGAACGAGTACACCAGCCTGGATCTGGAGATGGGATATATCGAAAGTTTTCTGGACGTCTGCCGGATGGAGACCGGGTTTCTCCAGTATACCATGGAGCTTCTGGGGAAGGATTACGCCAGGGAACTGGAGATGCTGAACGTGTCCCTGCCGAAAACGGACAGGATTCCGGCTCTGCGCTTTGCGGAGGCCAAGCGTCTTGTGTCGGAAAAATATGACCGGCCTATCCGGAACCCTTTTGATCTGGAGCCGGAGGAGGAAGAGCTGATCGGCCGGTATGCAAAGGAAGAGTTTGATGCGGATTTTGTGTTTGTTACGCACTATCCATCCAAAAAGCGGCCTTTTTACGCGATGGATGACCCGGAGGACAGCCGGTATACCCTGAGCTTTGACCTGCTGTATCATGGACTGGAGATCACCACGGGAGGACAGAGGATCCACGATTATCAGCAGCTTCTGGATAAGCTGAAGCGCCGCGGCATGACCACGGAGGGAATGGAGCAGTATCTGGATGCGTTCCGGTACGGCCTGCCGCCTCACGGCGGACTGGGAATCGGTCTGGAACGGCTGACGATGCAGCTTCTGGGAGAAGATAACGTCCGGGAGGCGGCGTTGTTCCCCAGAGATATGAGCAGACTGGAGCCGTAAGTTGGGAAAACCGCAGCAATAAAAAGAATGTCTGTATCAGAAAAATCTGTGACAGGGAAAACAGAGGGCCGGACAGTTATCGGAAAACGGGCCGGCCCAGGAACTGACAGGCAGAACTGTCATGTAAGAAAAACGCAGAAAAAGAAGAAGGAGCTGACAGAATGAAAGAGCCGAGGATCAGTGACCAGGTAATGGAAAATGTGGAAATCCTGGCAAAGCTGGCACTTACTCCTGGAGAACGGGAACAGGCCAGGGAAAAACTGGAGGAAATCCTGGATTATGTGGTAAAGCTCAATGAGCTGAACACCGAAGGTGTGGAACCTCTGGTGCATCTTTGGGAACGGGAAAATGTATTCCGGGAGGATGTGGAAACGGGGGAGGATGAAAGGGAAAAGCTGCTGGCCAATGCGCCCAGACGGAAGGGAGATCAGTTTCAGGTACCCAAGACCATATAGAGGCCGGAAGGCTGAACGGTTGCGAAAGATTGCGGCAGCAGGCGGATGGACAATATGCTGCCAGGTACAGAAGGGAGACAGGAGATGGAAATACGGGAAATGACAGCGGCCCGGATCGGCTGTGCGATCCGCAGAAAAGATCTGAGTGTCCGGGAGGCAGTCCAGGCGTTTGAAGAAGAGATGGAAAAGCAGGAGCCGGGGGTGCATGCTTTTCTTTCCGTGGACCGGGAACGGGTGCGGGAGAGGATCAGTCAGGTGGAGCGGGGGATCCGGGAGGGAGTCTATCGCGGTCCGCTGGCAGGGGTACCGGTGGCGGTAAAGGATAATCTGTGCGTTCGGGGATGGAAGACCACCTGCGCTTCCAGGATCCTGGAAAATTTTGTGCCGGCCTACAGCGCCTTTGCAGTGGAAAAGCTGGAGGAAGCGGGGATGATCCTGCTGGGGAAAACGAATATGGATGAATTTGCCATGGGAAGCACCACGGAGACCTCAGCTTTCGGAGCGACATGGAATCCCTGGAATCCCGCACACACTCCCGGGGGCTCCTCCGGAGGATCCTGCGCGGCGGTGGCTGCCGGGGAGGTTCCTCTGGCGCTGGGATCAGATACGGGAGGCAGCATCCGGCAGCCCTCCGGATTCTGCGGCGTCGTGGGACTGAAGCCTACCTATGGACTGGTGTCCCGGAGAGGTCTGGTGGCGTATGCCTCTTCTCTGGACCAGATCGGTCCTGTGGCAGCCAGCGTGGAGGACTGTGCTCTGCTGCTTGCGGCTATTGCAGGGAAGGATCCTCTGGATGCCACCAGTGTATCACGGCCTCTGCCGGATTACCGTCAGGCTGCTTTGGGAGAGGCGAAAGGGCTGCGCATCGGGGTGCCGGAGGAATATCTGGCGGAGGGAACGGCCCCCCGGGTGAGGGAAGCTGTGACGGCGGCAGTACGGCTGCTTGGCGAAAACGGAGCCAGCGTGGAATATTTCCACCTGAAGATGACGGATTACGTGATCCCCGCATACTATATCATCGCCTGTGCGGAAGCCAGTTCCAATCTGGCCCGTTTTGACGGTGTGAAGTACGGATACCGGTCCTTACGGGGAGAAGGACTGCACGAGATGTATAAATACACCCGGGCGGAGGGATTTGGCGAAGAGGTAAAAAGAAGAATCCTTCTGGGATCCTTCGTACTCAGCGCCGGTTACTATGACGCGTATTATATGAAGGCGCTGAAGGCGAAACGGCTGATCAAAGAAGAATTTGACCGGGTGCTGGGCAGATTTGACTGTATTGTGGCTCCGGTGGCTCCCGATACCGCTCCGGCTCTGGGGACAAGCCTGTCGGATCCGCTGAAAATGTATCTGGGGGATATCTGCACGGTGGCTGTGAACCTGGCCGGGCTTCCTGCCATCAGCGTTCCCTGCGGGATGGATGAAAAGGGCCTTCCCATCGGGATGCAGTTTATCGGAGACCGGTTTGGGGAGGAAAAGATCCTGCAGGCGGCAGGCGCGTATGAGAGGCTGAGAGGAGGATTTCCCAGGGTATGGGACCGTTGCCCAGAAACCAGCGGAAATCCCGGTGAACCGGATCCGGGACAGAAGGAGGAGAGATCATGAAGAGACAGTATGAGACGGTGATCGGACTGGAGGTCCATGTGGAACTGAATACCAAAACGAAAATCTTCTGCGGATGTTCCACGGAATTCGGCGGGGCTCCCAACAGTCATACGTGTCCGGTATGTACCGGCATGCCAGGCTCGCTTCCGGTGCTGAACAGACGGGTGGTGGAGTATGCTCTGAAACTGGCGGATGCCCTTTCCTGCAGCGTGAACCGGTACTGCAGGTTCGACAGAAAAAATTATTTTTATCCGGACAATCCCCAGAACTACCAGATTTCCCAGCTTTATCTTCCCATCGGCCAGGAAGGACGTCTTGCGATCCGGACCGGAGATCAGATAAAGCAGGTGAGGATCCATGAGATGCACATGGAGGAGGATGCGGGAAAACTGATCCATGATGAGTGGGAGGACTGTTCTCTGGTGGATTTCAACAGAAGCGGTGTTCCGCTGATCGAGATCGTCTCCGAACCGGATATGCGTACAGCGGACGAAGTGATCGCCTATCTGGAGAAGCTGCGGATGATCTGTCAGTATCTGGGGATTTCCGACTGCAAACTGCAGGAGGGATCCATGCGGGCGGATGTGAACCTGTCCGTCCGGGAAGTCGGAAGCAGCCGTCTGGGCACCAGAACGGAGATGAAAAACCTGAATTCCTTCAAAGCCATCACCCGCGCCATTCAGGGAGAGCGGGAACGGCAGATCCAGCTTTTGGAGGAGGGAAAAGAGGTGGTTCAGGAGACCAGGAGATGGGATGACAACAAGGAATATTCCTACGGAATGCGTTCCAAGGAGGACGCCAGGGATTACCGGTATTTTCCTGACCCTGATCTTCCCCCCGTCCTGATCCCGGAGGAATGGATCCGGCGGATCCGCAGGGAACGTCCGGAATTTCAGGAGGAGAAGGCTGCAAGATATCAGCAGGAATACGGTATTTCCGCGTATGATGCGGGGATTCTCACCCAGACCAGGCAGATGGCCGGTATTTTTGAGGAGACGGCCCGGCTGTGCGGAAATCCCCGGGAGGCAGCCAACTGGCTGATGGGAGAGACGCTGAAGCTGATGAAGGAGGAAGGGACAGAGGCAGAAAAACTGAAACTTTCTCCCCGCAGCCTGGCGGACCTGATCCTGGCGGTGGAAGAGGGGAAGATCACCCGGCAGAACGCCAGAAAGGTATTTGCCGCGGTATTCCGGGAGGATGCGGAACCTCTGGCGTATATGGAAGAGCATGGCATGACCATGGTGACGGATCTGAATGCTGTAGAGAAAGCAGTGGAGCAGGCAATGGCTGAGAATCCCAAAACCGTGGAGGAATACCGCGGGGGAAAAACCAAGGTGCTGGGATTCCTGGTGGGGCAGGTGATGCGTCAGATGAAGGGAAAGGCTGATCCCGGCCAGGTGAACCGGCTGCTGCTGGAAAAATTGGAAAACTGACGTTACAGTTCAGCCTTCCAATATCCCGCGAGGTGTCACGCTGCATTCGCAGCGTTATCCCGAGATTTGCGGGCGCCAGGCTGCGGAAATCGCAGCCTGTGTGCATGCATTTGTAACAGTGAAGCCGGAAGGCTGAACTGTTACAAACTGACCGGCGGCGGTCACCGGATAATGTCCAGGCATCCCAGACCGGAAAGATCATAGCCGGGAATACCGGACAGAGTCCGGCGGAAATCTTCGGAGTCGATGATCTGCCGGAGATTTTCCAGCAGGGGACTGTTCAGGAGGCTCCGGTCAAAGACCAGGCTGAGCCTTGTTTTCCAAAGAGGCAGGAAGCGCAGGCCGGGAAAACGGGCCATGAGTGTCTGACAGCCCAGCGCTGCCTGAGCTTCGCCGGCGATCACAGAACTGGCGGCAGCCAGATGGGAGAGCACTTCCCGGGAATAGCCGGAGATCCTGGAGGGATCCAGGGAACGTTTCTGGAGTTCCCGGTCCAGAAGCATTCTTTGGGCGCTTCCCTTCTCCCGATTGAGAAATGTCAGCCCGGAATCGCAGAGATCTTCCAGAGACCTGATCTGAGCAGAGGCCCGGGCGGACAGATACAGTCCCTCCTGGCAGCAGGCCAGATGAAGGATGCCCACGGACATACCCGGCAGCATGGCTTTCAGAAGATCAAAGCCGGGTTCCTGGCTGTCTGCGTCTGAAGCCCCCAAAGGAAGCGTGACACAGGCAATGTGGATCTTGCCGAAATACAGCGCATTCAGACTGTTGTAATCGTTCATATAAGAACGCAGGAGAGGGGCTGAATGTTCCAGAAAGTTCAGCTGGAGAGCCAGATGATCCAGGATCTGGTCCTGGCCGCTGAGAACCAGGCCGTTGCCCGCCGCAAGATACTCTCTCTGCAGGTTGCCGCCGGCCAGATCTCCTTGGATGGGGCTGGGAAGCTGCCCGTGAAGATATTCTTCCACATGACGGCGGCTGATGCGGATCTGCTTTCCGATTTTGGAGGATTTCAGTTCTCCCCGTTTGATCAGCTCGTATACCGTGGTCTTTTTGATCCGAAGCTGATCGGCCACCTCCTGCGGTGTATACAGTTGTTCCATATTCTTCTTTCCTTTCTCATGCCCGGCGCCGGGCAGGCTGTCCGGAAGCGCTCCTGGACGGCGGACCGCCTGGGGATGCTTTCAGATGGTTGGTCAGTCATCGATTCCGATCATCACATTGGTAGCTTTGATGATGGCGTAGGCGTCCGACCCTACCTCCAGCTGAAGATCCTCCACTGCAGCTTTGGTGATGGTGGCAGTGATCAGATTCCCTCCTCCGATATCCAGCGTGACGATGGAATTGACCGCGCCTTCGTTGATATGCACTACTTTCCCTTTCAATTGATTTCTTGCACTTAATTTCATCAATGTACTCCTTTTTTGTTTTTTTTATTATACAGTTGCCATGAAAGAATGACAAGCCGCAGCAGTGCAGTCTTCCGGCTTTTCTGTCACGTCACGGCAAATCTGTGAAAACTGGCTTGTTGACAGAGGATAAGAAATAAAATAAAATAAACAAAAAGCAATAAAAATAAATAAAACGGAACAAAGAAGAAGCATATGAAAAGGAAATGGGTGGTACTTTTGGCGTCAGCGGTGCTGGCAGCGGGAATGGCCGGCTGCTGCGGCAGCCAGACAGAGGAGGCCAAAACCGGTCAGGAGGCGGAGAGTGACGAAGATGGCGCAGGGACGGATGACGCCGGCGGCCAGGAGGCGGAGAACGGGACAGAGGAAGAGGAGACTGCCAAAGAGACGCAGGATCTGTATGTGTTCATAGCGGCCAGTCTTTCCAATGCCATGGAGGAGATCAAGGAAGACTATGAGACCCTGCACCCGGAGATCAATATCATTTACAATGCGGACAGCTCCGGCACACTCCAGACTCAGATCCAGGAGGGGGCCCAGTGTGACATCTTTTTTTCCGCAGCGACAAAGCAGATGGATGAGCTGGCCGAAGAAGGCTATATCGTGGATGGAACCGTGGAAAACCTTTTGGAGAATAAGGTGGTCCTGATCAAGCCGGCAGGAGGAGAGACCAGTGTGACGGGATTTGAAAATATTACGGATGCGGCCAATCTGGCTCTGGCCGGTGAGGATGTGCCGGTGGGACAGTATGCCCGGGAGATCTTCCAGAACCTGGGGATCTATGATGATGTGATGGCCATGGAGATCAACGAAGGAGCCAATGTCACTGCGGTTCTGGCGGCAGTGAGCGAGGCAGCCAACGAGGTGGGCGTGGTGTATGCCACAGATGCCCAGTCGGTGGCGGATTCTGTGGAGATCATTGCGGAGGCTCCTGAGGGAAGTCTGGAAACTCCCGTTCTCTATCCTGTAGGTCAGGTGGATGATGGTCAGGGAGATGAGGCGGAGACCGCCGCTGCCGGAGAATTTCTGGAGTATCTGTCCTCTGACCAGGCTGCCGCTGTATTTGAAAGCTGGGGATTTTCCTCCACGGCCGGGGAGTCTGAGACCTGACGGATGAACAAGGGAGAATGGTCAGGACTGCACAAGTACAGTTACGATCGATCAGGAGCAATATCTTATGGAATGGATTCGGGAAATTGACTGGAGTCCCCTGTTTATCTCGCTGAAGACGGGGGTGGCGGCCACGGTGATCGCTTTTTTTGCGGGGGTGGCCGCAGCCCGGCTGGTGATGCGGGCGAACAATACGGTAAAATGGATATTAGATGGTCTGCTGACCCTGCCGCTGGTGCTTCCCCCAACGGTGGCGGGATTTTTTCTGCTGCTGCTGTTCAGTCTGCGGAGGCCCTTCGGCCAGTTTCTGATGGTAAATTTCAATCTGAAATTTGTTCAGACCTGGCCGGGGTGCGTGGTAGCCGCCTGTGTGATCGCTTTTCCTCTGATGTACCGGAATGCCAGAGCTGCCTTTGAGCAGGTGGATGTGAATCTGATCTACGCGGGGAGGACCCTGGGAATGTCGGAGAGAAATATTTTCTGGAAGGTGGTGATCCCCATTGCCGCTCCCGGGCTGGCTTCGGGGACGGTACTTTCTTTTGCCAGAGCTATCGGTGAATATGGAGCCACATCCATGCTGGCCGGCAATATCCTGGGAAAGACCAGGACGATTTCCGTGGCCATTGCCTCGGAGACTGCGGCGGGGAATTACGATACGGCGGGTTTTTGGGTGGCAGTGATCGTGACGCTGTCCTTTGTGGTGGTATTTCTTATCAATCTGTTTACCGGCAGAGGGATCAGAGGAAAGGGGTGGCAGGTGTAAGGTGAGTCTGGAAGTACGGATCAGGAAGAAATTCAAAGGCTTTTTTCTGGATGTGGATTTTGTACAGGAGGGGGGATGCATGGGAATCCTGGGGGCCTCCGGATGCGGAAAAAGCATGACGCTGAAATGCATTGCGGGAATAGAGACTCCGGATGAAGGCCGGATCTGTCTGGACGGGGAAATCCTTTTTGACAGCAAAAAAAAGATCAACAAAAGGCCCCAGGACAGAAACGTAGGCTTTCTGTTTCAGAATTACGCACTGTTCCCCACCATGACGGTGGAGGAAAACATTGCCTGCGGTATCCGGGAAAGAAAAAAGAGGAAGGAGATCGTGCGGGAACAGATCGGGAGATTCCGGCTGGAGGGACTGGAAGATCACCGTCCCGCGCAGCTTTCCGGGGGACAGCAGCAGCGGGTGGCTCTTGCCAGGATGCTGGCGGGATCGCCCCGGCTGATTCTGCTGGACGAGCCGTTTTCCGCGCTGGATACCTTTCTTCGGGATCAGATGCATCAGGAAATGAAAAAGATCATCCGGGATTTTCCGGGGAAGTGCTCCTGGTATCCCATAACCGGGAGGAAATTTACAAGTTCAGCGACACACTGACGGTTATTGAAAAGGGAAAAACTGTAAGAACCGGCGATATGAAGGAAATTTTCCGTTCTCCCGGCCGGGTGTCCATCGCCAGACTGACAGGGCTGAAAAATATCTCTGCTTACAGAAAGCTGGGGGAGAGGGAGATCCTTGCGGTGGACTGGAATATAAGGCTGAGACTGGGGCAGGGGGATGGTGAACATGTACCCGACCAGGGATATGTGGGCGTGCGGGGCCATCATGTGCTGCCGGCCGCAGACTGCCAGGAGAGGGATGAAGGCCGGATGCGGAACCTGTACCGCCCTTTGCTGGAGGATGTGCAGGAAGCGCCTTTTGAAAATGTCTATCTTCTGAGAAATGCCGCCGGAGGTGACCGGAAGCCGTTCTGGTGGATGAAACCCAAAAGCAGCTTTGGAGAGCCGGCGGAAAAAGAGCTTCCTGCCATGCTGTATCTTCCCCCCGAAGCTCTGATGCTTCTGGAAGAAGATGATCCCATGGGGGATGCGGAGGATCCAGCCCGCGGCGCTGGCAGGCACCGGCGGGTGTAAAAGCAGGGGAAGGCTGAACTGCCGCACCGGCCGGCAAAGTGTCAGCGGATTTCCCGATGGCTGTCTGAAGCCGCCAAAAACTGGTCCAGCCTGCGGCGGGTCTGCTCATATCCGGTAAAGCGGATGGCGTGGATCCCCTCCCGGACAGCACCCTGTACATTCTCTTCCCGGTCATCCAGAAAAACAGTCTCCCCGGGAACCAGTCCGAAGGTATCGCAGAGATGACGGTAAATCTGAGGCTGAGGCTTGATCAGATGACACTGATAGGAAAACAGCGCTCCGTCCATATAGGGGAGAAATTCCATCAGGCTCTCGGTTTCCCGGTAGATTTTCCTGCTGTAATTGGAAAGTATGTAGAGCCGGTATCCCCGTGCCTTCATCTCTTTTACCCACGCTGCCGAATACGGAAGCAGGGATATGGTTTCCGATGCCCGCTGATAAGCCAGACGGACCGCGCTTTCATATTGTGCCGGAGCATTTTTTACAAATCCCTCCTCCAGCTGGCGGTCGCTCAGGACTCCCCGGTCCGTCTCGTCCCAGAGGGGATTCTGGAACATGGCCTGATTGACCGCATCTCTGGTATCCTCATCGAATCCCAGGCGTTTCATATAGGCGTTGGCATCGTACGCCATCAGAACATTTCCCACATCAAATACAATATTCTTAATCATGGTGATCTCCTTTTTTTCTGCTGGACTGATCTGAGCTGTCGGAAGGCTCCTGGTGGTTTCTGTCCTTCAGATACCGGTAGATCAGATTATAGGCATAAAGAAGCACCGGTATCACAATGGTGCAGTACAGAGATGCCATCAGCCAGTCTGCGGAATGAGGGCTTCCCGACAGAGCGAACACCAGAGTGGAGCCATACATGGCCAGAAGCAGGATCGCTCCTACAGCGGCCAGGATACGCTGAATTTTTTTCATAAAATACCGCCTTTCCCGGCAGAAGCCGGAGTCCTTCTCGTTTCATTATAACGGATAAGGAAAGAAATACAAGCGGCTTCCTGATAAAAATGGAAACGGCCGGCCGAAAGGGGGCCGGAGGCCGCTGATCTTCGGCGGAAACTGAATTGTTCAGATAAATTTTATAGAAAGTTCATGAAAGCCCGGTTGCCTTTCTTATGGAAATGGCGTACAGTTAAGTGGAATACAGGAAAGGCAGTGAATAAAATGAAATACAAAATCGTTTATACCAGTCATACGGGGAATACCCGCAATCTGGCCTTTGCCATTTATCAGGCGCTGGAGGGATGTTCCAAGGATATTGAGGAACTGGGGCCGGATACCAGAACCAATGACGGGGAGATTTATCTGGTGGGCTTTTGGGTGGATAAGGGGACGTGTTCCATTCAGACCGGAGAATTCCTGAAAAAGCTGTCCGGCAGAAAGGTTCTGCTGTTCGGTACCTGCGGCATGGGATCGGATCCGGAATATTACAAACAGATCGAAGGACGGGTGAAGGAGCTGGTTCCGGAAAGCTGTCAGTATCTGGGAACTTTTTTGTGCCAGGGAAAGATGCCCCGGGCAGTCAGGAACAAGTATGAGTCCATGCTGAATTCCCGGCAGACCAGAGAGATGGCCCGGAAGATGATCGCTAACTTTGACCAGGCGCTTCTGCATCCTGATACGGAGGATTACCGGAGCGCCATTGAATTTGTGAGGAGAGCCTGTGTATGAATAACTGGAGAGAAAAGCTGACAAGATTTATGATGGGAAGGTATGGCATGGATGATCTGGGGAAAGCTACCCTTATCGGTGCTATCGTACTGCTGGTGCTGGCTATGCTGCTTCGCAGCAGCCTGCTGGATTTTCTGGCGCTGGCGCTGATCGTATACGGCTACTTTCGGATCCTGTCCAGGAATGCAGGGGCCAGATATGAGGAGAATCAGAAGTATCTGCGGCTGAAGGACCGGATCATGGGGGGATTTGGAAGAGGGAGCGTAAGCCGCGACCCTTCCATGAGGATCTTCAAGTGTCCCACCTGCGGACAGAAGGTGAGGGTTCCCAGAGGAAAGGGAAGGATCTCCATCCACTGTCCCAAATGCAATACAGATTTTATCAAGAGAACATAAGCGTTGAGGTGAAGGGATGTTCGGATATGTGACCACCAATGTGGAAGAACTGAAAATCAAGGATTACAGAAAATATCAGACGTTTTACTGCGGGATCTGCCGGGAACTGAGAGACCGGCACGGACAGCTTTCCCGGCTGACCCTGACGTATGATATGACATTTCTGGCGATCCTCCTCACCGGACTGTATGAGCCGGAGGATACGCTGGAGAAGCATTTCTGCCCTCTTCATCCGGGGAAAAAGCATCCCTGCCGGAAGAACGAAGCGGTGCGGTATGCGGCGGATATGAACCTGCTTTTGTGTTATTATAATCTCCTGGATGACTGGATCGATGAGAAAAAGCCGGTGCCCCTGGCTATGGCCCGGGTGATCCGGAGGGATGTAAAGGAGATCATCCGGGAATATCCCCGACAGTCCCAGGCGGTAAAGCGGTATATGAAAGAACTGCGGGAATGTGAAAGGGAGAAGAGCCCGGATCTGGACAGAGCCTCCGGTGCCACCGGAGAGATGCTTTCCCAGATATTTGTATGGAAAGAAGATCAGTGGAGGGAGACTCTGGAGAAGATCGGCTTTTATCTGGGAAAATTCATTTATCTGATGGATGCCTATGAGGATGTGGAAAAAGACAGGAAAACCGGAAATTACAATCCCTGGCTGCCCATTGCCGGAGAGGAGAAGTTCCGGGAGCGGGCCTCTGGTATCCTGACTATGCTGGCGGCCCAGTGTTCCCGGCAGTTTGAAAAATTGCCGGTGGTAGAATATGTGGACATTTTGAGAAATATATTGTATTCTGGTATATGGACAAAATACGAAAGGCTGCAGAAATCAGACGAGGAGTAAAAAATGTTGGACCCATATAAAGTCCTTGGGGTATCAAGAGATGCCAGCATGGACGAGATCAAGAAAGCATACAGGAGCCTGAGCCGGAAGTATCATCCGGATGCGAATATCAACAATCCCAATAAGGAACAGGCAGAGGAGATGTTCAAGCAGGTGCAGCAGGCCTATGACCAGATCGTGAAGGAGAGAGAACGGCAGGAGTCAGGGCAGGATTCCTGGTATGGAGGATTTGGAGGCGGATATCAGAGCGGTTATCAGACGCAGGATGACCAGCACAGTATGGAGATGCGGGCTGCGGCCAACTATATCAACGCCGCCCATTATCAGGAGGCTCTGAATGTGCTGAACCGGATGACGGAGAGAAATGGCGAGTGGTATTATTATCATGCCATCGCCAGTGCCGGAGCGGGACAGGAGGCTACGGCTATGGAGGATGCCAGAAGAGCCATGGAGCTGGAACCCGGAAATATCCAGTATCAGAGGCTGTATCAGCAGCTCCAGTCCGGAGGACAGTGGTATCGGGATATGGGCACAGGATATGGATATGAACCTCAGAGTGGCGGGGGCAACTGGTGCTGCCAGTGTCTTTGTTTGAATTTTCTGTGCAACGGATGCTGCTGTATGCCCTGCTGTTGAGAGGGCGGAGCAATCCGGGCATCTGCCGGAGGATTTGGAAAGGGAGTTCTGTAGGATGGAAGAGGGAAGAAGAGAACAGGTGATTCTGGCGGTACAGATTTTGATCTGTGCGGTTTATGTGGGATATCGTTTCTTTCAGGAGGCGAAAGTTTTAAAGAAAGTACTGGGGAAGGTGGGAGAGACCCAGGGCCAGGGAGCGGGCCCGGTATGAGAAGCTGAAATATAAGAAGAAGCGGGCCGCGCTGGGAAAATAGGATAACCGTTTACCATTCCCCCCGTTCCGAAAGGCTGCTGTGTGCGCATGCGGGTGGGGGGACTGTGAGTAGTAACTGTGTGCAGGGAAGCCGCGAAAAGAAGCGGGTTTTGCTTGACACTGGAACAGGCTGCGCTTATACTGATTGGTAAAAGTAAGCGGACAGATTTTTGTGGTTTCTGAAAAGAGGAATAGGGAAGCCGCTGCTTGGCAGCACTGCAGGCTTGATGGATTGCCCCGCTGAGTACAGCGGGGTTTCTGTCTGTCATCGAAAATCTGACGCTAAGGAAGAGAAAGGATGAGGGGAAAGACGTTATGCAGGAAAGAGAAAAACTGAAATCACGGCTGGGATTTCTTCTGATCTCGGCAGGATGCGCCATCGGCGTGGGAAATGTATGGAAGTTCCCATATATGGCGGGACAGGGAGGCGGAGGCGCCTTTCTGGTGTTTTATGTGCTGTTTCTGGTGATCATGGGACTTCCGATCATGACCATGGAGTTTGCTGTGGGAAGGGCCAGTCAGAAGAGCCCGGTCAAGGCATATCAGGCATTGGAAAAGCCGGGACAGAAGTGGCATATCCATGGGTATATCACATTGATCGGCTGCTATCTGCTGATGATGTTTTATACCACAGTGACCGGCTGGATGCTGCACTATTTTTACCTGACGGCAGCGGGAAGATTTGAAGGAAAGGACGCCGCCCAGGTGGAAGGCATATTTAACGAGATGCTGGGACAGCCGCTGGTGATGGCCGGCTGGATGATCCTGGTGGTGGTAGTTTGTATCCTGATATGTTCCCGGGGACTGCAGAATGGCCTGGAGAAGATCACGAAGGTTATGATGCTGGCCCTGATGGTGTTGATGCTGTACTGGCCATTAACAGCTGCACTCTGGAGGGCGCGAAAGAAGGTCTGAAGTTCTATCTGCTGCCGGATTTTGACAGAATGATGGAGGCAGGCATCGGCAATACCATCGTGGGAGCCATGAACCAGTCTTTCTTTACTCTGAGTCTGGGTATCGGAGCTATGGCGATCTTCGGAAGTTATATTGGGAAGGAACGGTCGCTTCTGGGAGAGTCTGTGAACGTGGCGCTCCTGGATACCTTTGTGGCATTTACCTCAGGACTGATCATTTTCCCGGCCTGCTTTACCTTCGGGGTGGATCAGACCTCCGGACCCAGCCTGATCTTTATTACACTGCCGAATATTTTCAACCATATCCCTCTGGGGAGACTGTGGGGCTGTCTGTTTTTTGTATGCATGACCTTTGCTGCGGTTTCCACGGTGCTGGCAGTGTTTGAGAACATCATCACCTGCGGCATGGAACTGACGGGCTGCAGCAGAAAGAAATCTGCAATGGTGAATATGGTGCTGATCATCCTGCTGTCCCTGCCCTGTGTACTGGGATATAATCTGTGGGCCTGGGATGGGTTCAAGATTTTTGGCGGAACCATCATGGATCTGGAGGATTTTCTGGTGAGCAACATTCTGCTGCCTTTGGGTTCTGTGGTTTATCTGCTGTTCTGCGTGACCCGGTACGGCTGGGGCTGGAAGAACTTTAAGGCGGAAGCCAATACCGGAAAAGGAGCGAAGATCCAGAATTGGATGAGAGGGTATCTGACCTTTGTGCTGCCGCTGATCGTGCTGTTTATTTTCGGATATGGCATCTATGACAAATTTTTCTAAATAAATGAAGAATCCCCCGGAGGCTGACGCCGCCGGGGGATTTTTTAAAGGGGAGGATAAGTATTTCTCTCTTCTTTCGTAGCCTGCTGCCGGATGGGGGAATCCGGCAAGCCGTTGTCTTTGGGGCCAACGAGAAGGGCCACGCCGCTGTGTCATCTCCCCGCCGGCTATCTATAGTATTGCCGGGAAACGGAGGCTTATACAGGAAAAACAAAAAAATTTACAGTGTTCTTCCCTCCGCTTTGGCGGGCGCTGAACGCACGCCGCCGGCACGCAAAGCTGCCGAGCGGCGGGATGGGTACGAGTGCCTGGCCGGCCGTCTGCGGAGATAAACAGGCAAATCCTTGCCTGACAGGATAAACGAAACATGGTATAATATCGCCAGATATCATACCGGCCCGAAGCGAAGTGGCCAAGGGTGCCATCAGCCATAAGCGGAGCGAATGGCGCAATGGCCCCAGGTATCATGAGCGTGAAACGGTGGCGGTATGGCAGCGAAAGAAAATCCAAGTGGCCAACGAAAGGAGCAGATAGATATATGAAACAGTGGATAATTCCGCCGGTGATCCGCCCGGAGGCGGTGGTATTTGATATGGACGGGCTGATGGTGGATACCGAACGGGTGATCAAATATACCTGGGATGTGATGGGAAAGAGACTGGGATACAAAAATTTTGGGGACAATATTCTTCATACCCTGGGAAAAAGCAGGGCGCAGAGAGATGAATATTTCCTGAAGACGTACGGCAGGGATTTTCCGCTGCAGGAATTTCTGGACGGTTATCGTCAGATATACTCGGAATATGAAAACCAGCATGGGATTCCCCAAAAAAAGGGACTGCCGGAGCTGCTGGAAACACTGCGAGGGATGAAGGTTCCCATGGCGGTGGCTACCTCTACCCACAGTGAGCATGCTCTGCCCCTGCTTCAGAGACAGGGCGTGCTGGAATATTTTCAGACTGTGGTCACCGGAGAACTGGTGACAAGGGGGAAGCCGGATCCGCAGATCTATCAGATGGCCTGCAGCCGGCTGCGGGTGGATCCCGGGAAAGCTTTAGCCCTGGAGGACTCCTACAGCGGGATCCGGTCGGCAGCGGCGGCGGGAATGAAAGTGATCATGATCCCCGATCTGCTGGAGGATGAAAGGCCGGTGGCGGAATGTCTTTATGGAAAGATGGAGTCGCTGGAGACGGTGGCGGAGTGGCTGAAAAGTGGAGCGGCAGTTTGGCCGGAAGTCTGAACAGGTGCAAAGCGGAATTTAAATTTTTGTAAAGTGGTATCAAATCCCCCGATTCTATGGTATGATAAGTCTGACAGAAAAGGAGATGACAATATGCCGACCACATTTACACATGATGTATTTGGAAAGGAAGTGTTTTCCAGACTGCCGGAGAAAATGAAGAATACGATCCGGCAGGGAAAGGATTTGTATCGGATCGGCCTGCATGGGCCGGATATATTTTTTTATTATCGCCCGCTGCTTCAGGGGAAGATATACAAGATCGGACACAATATGCATTATGCGGTTGCCCGGGGCTTTTTTGAAAAATCGGCTGCGGAGTATCAGAGGGACGAGGATCCCAGACTGGCCGCATATCTGCTGGGGTTTGGGTGCCATTATCTGCTGGACAGTACCTGTCACCCGTATGTGTGGGCGTTTGAGAAGGAAAAGGGAGTATCCCATGCCGAGATCGAGACGGAGCTGGACCGTTACTTTATGGAGAGGGAGAACCGGAAGCTGTTTTCCTTTTGTCCGGCCAGCGTGCTGAACCCCACGCCGGAAAACAGCCGGGTAATCGCCCGGGCTTTCCCGGAAGCAGGGGAGAAGGCCATCTATAAGGCGATAAAAGGACAGCAATGGTATGACAGACTGCTGGTGTGCCGCCATCCCTGGAAAGAGAAGCTGATCCTGGGCTGTATGAAGATTCTGGGCTGCTATGAACCTTTGGAGGGACAGGTGATGCGAAGACAGAAGAACCCGGTCTGCAGAGAATCCACAGATCATCTGCTGGAGCTGTATGATCAGGCGCTTCAGGAGGCGCCCGGGGCGCTGGAAAACCTGTATGGATGCCTGAAGGGGGAGGAAAAACTTTCCGGGAGATTTGACCGGAATTATGAATAAAGAGGAGGGAATGATATGACCAACGATAAAGTCATCAACTTTACCATGGAGAAGACAAAGCACATTGCTCTGGTGGCCCATGACGGAAAGAAGAAAGAGATGGTGGAGTGGTGCGACCGGAACAAGGAGATCCTGAAAGGCCATTTCCTTTGCGGTACCGGAACTACCGCCAAGCTGATCGCGGAGAAGACAGGGCTTCCGGTAAAAGGATACTGCAGCGGTCCCCTGGGAGGCGATCAGCAGATCGGTTCCAGGATCGTGGAGGGAGGAATTGATTTTCTGGTCTTCCTGTGGGATCCCCTGGAATCCCAGCCCCATGATCCGGATGTAAAAGCGCTGCTGCGAATTGCGGTGGTGTACGATATCCCGGTGGCCAACAATCTGGCCACAGCGGATTTTCTGCTGGCCTCCGAGTATATGAATAAGGAATATGACCGGAAAGTGGAGAATTTCAACATCACTATCCAGGAGCGGGTAAATCAGTTTAAATAACGGCCGGAGTGGAGAAAAAAGGGCATTTCACAAGGGTACAGTCCGCATTGCGGACTGCGGACCTTTGTGGAGATGCCTTTTTTGTTTATGGGGAACTGCGTTCCCATGATATAAAAACACTTCGCGGGGGCACCGAATGCCCGGTGGACATCCGTTAGGCGCCCGTCGGAACAAAGAAAAATTTTACAGATAACAGAATAGAGAACATCGATTAAAACATTAAAAGGAAAATGAGCGATAAATTAATAGAAAATATAAAAATAATTTAAATAATAGTTGACAAATTAAAGGTGGTGAGTTAATATATAAACATCAAAAGAAAAGAAATTTAAAGAAAGAGAGGTACAGACCACCGAGAACGTAAAGGAAACCTCATAATTTAAAGAAAGGAAGGTACAAACCACCGAAAACGTAAGCGAATCATTCATAATGGAAGAAATGGAGGTTAACCAATGATAGAGCCCGTATCTTAACAGTGAGTATCGAAAGGAAAAATCGATACTCACTTTTTTATTCCCGCAGGCAACGAGCCAAGCGGACATGCTTGCATGTCCATTTGGCGGCGCTGTGTGCCGGTGGCACACGTTTAGCGCCGACCAAAGTGGAACGGAGACCTGCTGCGGGGTATTTGACTTTACAGGTTCCTGTATGCCGGTGACAGTTTCGTTTTCTACTTGAAAAAGCAGGGCATATCGTTTATACTTATATCTGATTTCAGAAGATGACACCGGGGAAGATGCCCGGTGAATTTATCAGGCGAAGGAAGGTAGTATAAATGGGATTATTAAAACAGTGGAGAGATATGGCATACTCTCAGCAGGCCGATAAGGGGAAGCTTCAGAAATTCTGGGCCAATTATTTTGCGATCGAAAAGAAGATTTATGAACAGCTTCTGACGAATCCGGATGAGGTGGTACGCGGTACTGTAAAGGAACTGGCGGAAAAGTACGGAGTGTCTGTGATGACCATGACAGGATTTCTGGATGGTATCAACGACAGCCTGAAGGTGCCCAACCCCATTGAGGAGATGGAAGAGGAGACCGAGGTAAACCTGGGATTCGACAAGGAGCTTTTATATAAGAATATGGTGGATGCCAAGGCAGACTGGCTGTATGAGTTGCCGATGTGGGACGATATTTTCACACCGGAGCAGAGGAAGACTCTGTATATGGAACAGAAGAAGTCCGGTACCGTGGTGAAAGGAGCCAAGATCGGAAGAAATGATCCCTGTCCCTGCGGAAGCGGCAAAAAATATAAGTTCTGCTGCGGAAGAAATAAATAGGTTTGCGATGTTGGGCGGAGGCTGCGGCTTCCGCCTTTTTTGTTCCATAGGAAATTGCTTTCCTATGGAACAAAAACGCTCCGCGAGGATCGCACTGCGGCGGAATGGAAGATGTCGCTTGCGCGACCCGCTGCAGGCGGAGAATCCTGCAAGCAGTATTCTTTTTCACAGGGAAAAGCGGCTGGCAGCCGAACAGAAAGGAGGCAGTAATGGGAAATTTTCTTATATTGTTGGGAGCGGTATGCCTGGGCTATTATGCTGCCTGCATCCGGTACGCGGGAGTCAGGGTATCCATGCTTTGGATCTGGCTGGTATTGGGGATCGCGGCACTGGGGGCCGGAGCCGGAATGGAAACAGGGGTACTGAGCAAAGTGATCCGGAGTATTCCCCGGATCATCTGGTGGTGTGCGGGTGGACTGGCGGCAGCAGGGATCTGCACGGCAGGGATTTTTACGGGATTGGTGATCTCTGCAATGAGAGAGAAAGGGGAAAAGGGAATGGATGTGATCGTGGTTCTGGGATGCCAGGTGAAGGGCCGGGTCCCCAGCAGAGCTCTCGGTGACCGGCTGGAGGCAGCGAAAACATACATGGATAGCAATCCGGAAACAGTTGCCGTACTTTCCGGAGGCCGGGGATTTGGGGAAGAAATATCGGAAGCGGACTGTATGATATCGTGGCTGTCCCAACACGGTATCGCTTCGGAAAGGCTGATTCCGGAGCGGCGCTCCACCAACACGGCGGAAAATCTGGAATTTTCCAGGAGGATCCTGGAAGAAAAGGCAGGAGGGAAGTCCCTGCGGGTGGGGATTGTTACCAGCAATTTTCATATGTACAGAAGCCTGAGGATCGCGGCAAAAAAAGGTTACTGTCCGGTATGGGGAATCGCGGCTCCCGGAAGGAGTGTACTGCTGCCCCACTATATCCTGCGGGAGGCGGCGGCAATTCCCAAGGATATGATTTTTGGAAATATCTGACTGTGAACAGCAGCCAACGGCTGCTTACATTTTGTAACAGTTCAGCCTTCCGGCTTCACTGTTACAAATGCATGCACACAGGCTGCGGGAAACGCAGCCTGGCGCCCGCAAATCTCGGGATCACGCTGCGAATGCAGCGTGACACCTCGCGGGACATTGGAAGGCTGAACTGTAACTACATTTTTCTTAATATCCGGAAGCTGCCTTGACAAATAAGGGAAAGAAGGATATAGTCTAAGTGTACTAACAGAAATAGTACACTTAATACGCAAGGGCGTGTCAGGAAAAACGGAAGGGAGGGGTTTGATTGATTGTTATAGACTATCAGGACAGACGTCCCATCTACGAACAGATCGTGGAAAAATTTCAGCTTCTGATCCTGAAGGGAGTGCTGCAGGCGGATGAGCAGATGCCTTCTGTCAGGAGGCTGGCAGTGGATCTGTCCATCAATCCCAATACTATTCAGAAGGCGTATACCATTCTGGAACAGCAGGGGTATATCTATTCGGTGAAGGGCAGAGGGAGTTTTGTTTCCGGAAAAGGAGGCCTGCTGGGAGAGAAAAGGGAAAGCTACTGGCGCAAGTTTCGGGAAGTGGTGGAAAAGGGCCGCCAGATCGGGATCCGGAAAACGGAATTTTCCGAAAAACTGGATGAATACTGGAGGGAGGAGCCGTATGATTGAACTGAAGGGGATTGGAAAAAAATTTGAGGATATCGCGGCGCTGACGAATGTCAGCGGTCAGATCCGGGAAGGAAGCGTGTTCGGTCTGATCGGGACCAATGGAGCAGGAAAGAGTACCTGCCTGCGGATGATGGCCGGAGTTCTGAAGCCGGATACGGGCGAAGTGGTGGCAGACGGGAGGAATGTATATGAGGATCCGGAAATCCGCAGAGATCTGTTTTTTATTTCCGATGATCCGTATTATTTTCCCAATGCGACTTCCAGGGATATGATGGAGTATTATGCAGTGTATTACAGCTGCTATGATCAGCGGCGCTTTCATGAGATGATGGGAAAATTCGGACTGGAAGAAGAACGCAGGATCCGTACCTTTTCCAAGGGAATGAAAAAACAGCTTTCCGTGATCCTGGGGATCTGCGCAAATACCAAGTATCTGCTGTGCGATGAAACCTTTGACGGACTGGACCCGGTGATGCGCCAGGCGGTAAAGAGCATTTTTGCCGCGGAGATGATGAACCGGGATTTCACGCCGGTGATCGCATCCCATAATCTGCGGGAGCTGGAGGATATCTGCGACCATGTGGGACTTTTGCACCGGGGAGGGATGCTGCTGTCCAGGGAAGTGGAAGAACTGAAGAGCAATCTCCACCGGATCCAGTGCGCTGTGGATGAGTCTCAGAAGGAACGGCTGCTGACCGGGCTGCAGGTGGTGAAGATGGAACAGAGAGGATCCCTTCTGACTCTGACGGTACGGGGAAGCAAGGAGGAGATCATGGAAAAAGTTCATCAGGTGAATCCTGTTTTTGCGGAACTGATCCCGCTGACGCTGGAGGAAATCTTTGTGAGTGAAACGGAGGTGGCAGGATATGATATCAAAGATCTCTTATTTTAAAATGGTCAGGCAGTGCGCAAGACAGAGAGGATGGTTTGGGGCCTGTATGGCTCTGGTGTTTTTTGTCTGTCTGCCGGTTGCCGCCATGCTGATGTTTTCCGGGGACATTCCGACGGAAGCTGCGGCACAGGTGACGGACACTGCCGCGGTGCTGAACGAAAAAAGAGAGGAACTGCGGGCATTTCTTGCGGGAGGAAGCCTTCTGACCGCTCTGGCAGTGGGCGGAAGCGCTCTTCTGGCGGCATGGTCAGGTCTTTCATACCTTCATTCTCCAAGAAAACTGGATATGCTTTACAGTTTACCGGTGAAAAAGGAGCATATTTTTTGGGCGGAGACAGGCGCTTCCGTTCTGCTGTTTATCATTCCCTATGGAATAAACCTGCTTCTGGCCAATGTGGTGGGAGCGGTCCGGGGAATCTATCAGGCGGACATGGCCGGAGTCAGCCTTGCGGGATTGCTGGTACATCTGCTCTTTTTCCTGGCAATCTACTTTTTCGGAGCAGCGGCTATGGCGCTGACAGGAAAAATACTGGCGGGAATTCTGGGGAGCCTGGTGCTTCTGGGATTTTTCCCGGGAACAGTGGTTTTGCTGATGCAGCTTCCGGCTCTGTTTTATAATACGTGGTGCGGGTTTTCCGCAGGAATGGAACGTTTGACCGGGGTGATCCGGTACCTGTCTCCGGCATACGGTCTGGGGGCTCTCTGCATGAGGATGGATACAGGAGGACTGGAAAAGGATTTCTGGATCCGGGCTTTTCAGGATAGCTGGTGGGAGCCGGTTCTTCTGGCCGGGGCTGCCGGAGTGATTATGGGGATCCTGGCCTGGCAGCTGATAAGGATCCGGCCTTCAGAGGGAGCTGGCCGCGCGCTGGTCTTTACCCGTACCGAAGGAGCCTTCAAGCTGCTGCTTCTGCCGGTTCTGGGACTGACTGGAGGGCTGTTTTTCCGGGATCTGGGAAGTGTATACGGAACCAGAGAGAATGGATGGTTCTGGTTCGGCATTCTGTTTGCGCTGCTGGTGGGCAGTGTACTGATCGAGGTTATCTACCACGCCGACCGGAAGCGGATCTGGGACCACAAAATATGCACCGGGACCGGTATGCTGGTGACAGTGATCCTGGGTGCCTGGTTTACCCTGGATCTGGGGGGATTTGATACCTTTCTGCCGGATATCTCCCGGATACAGTCCATGGCAGTCAGTTACTCCTCCTGGGACGGGATGATGAAGACTGAGGAGGGGGAGATCATGATCGCGCAGGAGTATCTGAAAACATACGGCCAGACGGAGGATTTTGACGCCATCTATCAACTGGCCGAGGCTGGTGTGGAGACTGTGAAAAACGGAGTTTCAGATACGGATGCGGATATGGATTACGTTACCGTATTTTATCGAATGAAAAACGGGCAGATCAGGCAGCGGCAGTATCGGATTTCCGTGGATCAGCTTGCGGAAGCGGAAGAGCTGCTTTATGCGCAAGAACCTTATAAGAATGCGGTATGGCCTGTGCTGAGCACGCCGGTTCAGGATGTGGGGATCGGGGAAGTATGGGATGCGGGAAATACCATCAATCTGGAAGGGATGAGTGAAAAAGAGAGGATCCAGATGGTGGAGACATACCGGAAAGAACTGGCATCCATGACATATCAGGAGCTTCAGGAGCCTGTGCTGGCCAGGATCCGTTTTTATACGATACCGGACGGATGGCAGATCGGCGGAAGCTTTCCCATCAATGAGAAATTTACGGAGACGCTGAAGCTTCTCAGGGAGAGAGGATTTGTGCCGGATCCGTCGATGGAGACGATCCGGATCACCAGTATTGCAGTGGAATGTTACCGGGAGGAGGCGCTGGAAAACACAGTGGACAACACCATATATTATGCGGACACTCAGGAGAAGATCCAGGAAGTGAGGCAGAATATGGTGTGGGATGAGGAAGCGCAGATAATGGCGCTTCGGGACCAGTATGAGCCGGATATCTACGCGTATGTGGAAGGGATCAATGAGCAGGGAGAATCGGTCAGCATAGCCTGCCGGTATCCGGTTGGGAAAATTCCCCAGGCAGTAAAGGATATCTTTGGGCTTTCGTAAATATCAATGTGAAATATATGTTGATTCCTTTCTCTGACAATGATATAGTAAATTCGGAAAAAATGAAAATATTAAGGCAACAGATCCTTTTTGCTGCCGAATGATCAGATTTCCGCAGAAAAGAAAGGAAACAGATATGAAATTAGAGGTAAGGAATCTAAGAAAAAGCTTTGGGGAGAAGGAGGTTCTGCACGGGATTTCCTTCTCCATTGAGAGCGGGAAGGCGCTGGGCCTTCTGGGAAGAAACGGTGCCGGAAAGACCACTACCATCCGGATCCTGATGGATGTGTTCCGGGCCAATGCCGGCAGTATCACAGTGGACGGAAAACCCTTTTGCCCCAAGGATTTCAGGATCGGTTATCTGCCGGAGGAGCGGGGATTGTATCCCAAAAAGGGAGTGCTGGAACAACTGGTTTATCTGGCGCAGCTCCGGGGAAGCGACAGGAAGACCGCCAGGCAGCAGGCCAGTCAGTGGCTGAAACGGCTGGGCGTGGAAGAATACGCTCAGAGAAAACTGGAGACACTGTCCAAAGGAAATCAGCAGAAGGTACAGCTGGCGCAGACTCTGGTGTGCAATCCGGATCTGGTGATCCTGGATGAGCCCTTCAGCGGACTGGATCCGGTCAATTCCCAGGTGCTGAAGGATGTGATCCGGGAGCAGATCGCAGACGGAAAACTGGTGATTTTTTCCAGCCATCAGATGAGTTATGTGGAGGAATTCTGTGAGGATATCGTGCTGATCAATCATGGCCAGGTGGTGCTCTCCGGCAATCTGGATCAGATTAAAAGAGAGTACGGACATAATCGTCTGGTCATCGGACTGGGACAGGAACTGGATAAACCGGAAGAGCTTCTTATGGAGCGCCTGGGGGATCTGATACGAGTGACCGGACGCCGGAAAGATCAGGTGATCGTGGAAATGAAAGAGGGCTGCACCAGAGAAGGGCTTCTGGCCGGCCTGCTGGAGAAAAAGCTGATCCCGGAGGAGTTCGGACATTACGAACCCTCCCTGACGGAAATCTTTGTGGAAAGGGCAGGTGACCAGGCATGAAACAGTTTCTGACGGTACTGAAATTTGAACTGAACAATTATTTTAAGAACAGAAGTTTTCTGCTGACCACCATTCTTCTGATGGTCCTGGCGGTGGGAATCATTGTGGTTCCGGGCCTGATCATGGGCGGAGGCAGTGATTCCCACACCGCGCAGAAAGGAAGCGGGGATAGGGAAGCAGTGACGGTAGCTTTCTATGACGCGGGAGGCAGTATCACAGACACGGAAGTGCTGGGAACTGCCATGGGGATGGATGTTGAGTGGCTGGAATGCCAGGATGAGGATCAGGTGGAGGAAGCGGTGACGGACGGAACCGCCCGCGCAGGATTTATCATGGAAGACCTGATGCACTATACGTACGTGGTGGAGAACCGCTCCATGTCAGATACTCTGGAGACGGCGTTTTCCCAGGCAGCCACAGCTGTGTGGAGAGCACAGGAGCTGGAAGCGCTGGGGGTGAATGCCCAGGAGGTGGACTCCCTGTATCAGGTCCAGCCGGAATCTGAAACCAGGATCCTGGGAAAGGACAGCGTGGGAAATTACGCGTATACCTATATGCTGATCATGATCCTGTATTTCCTTCTGATCTTCTACGGACAGATGATCGCCACATCCGTGACTTCTGAGAAAAGCAACCGGGCGATTGAGATCCTGGTGACCAGTGTGGACAGCAGCAGTCTGATTTTCGGAAAGGTTCTGGCAGGGGCCATCGCTGGCCTGATCCAATGTGTGCTGATCCTGGGAAGCGCTGTGGGAAGTTATCAGATCTTCAGGGACAGCTGGGGAGGTATGCTGGATATGCTGTTCCAGATTCCGGGGTCAGTGTGGGCTGCCTTTGGGGTCTTCGGCATGATGGGATATCTGCTGTATGCGTTCTGCTTTGGTATGCTGGGAGCGCTGGTATCCAAGACGGAAGATATCAGTAAAGCTGCCATGCCTCTGACAATGATCTATCTGATCTCGTTCTTTATTGCCATATTCGGAATGAATGACAGCGACGGGCTGCTGATGCGGGTGGCGTCCTTCGTTCCTTTCACCTCCAGCAACGGCATGCTGATCCGTATCGCCATGGGCAGTGTGGAGCCTTGGGAAATCCTGGTATCCGGCGTGATCCTGGCAGCGTTCTGTGTGGGAGCCGGTATCCTGGCAGCCAGGATTTTCCGGTTCGGAACATTGATGTACGGGAATCCCATCAAGTTTACCACAGCGCTGAAGAAGATCAGGGAAAAATAAAGTCCGGAAAAGGACCGGGAAACACAGACAACAAAACCGGTGAACAGAAAACCGTGCCGCCGGATGGGAAGATGATCGGGAAAAGGAGGAAGCGGTTTGGATACTGCGGTCAAGGAGATTCTGGAATGGTATAAAAGCCGTCCGGACAGGAGTCAGCAGGAAAGTATTGTGGAAATGCTGAGGGAACTCCAGCAGGTCTGTGGATATCTTCCGGAAGAACTCCAGAGGGAGGCTGCCGGGGCGGCGGGCGTGGGTCTTCCGGTGATCCGTACCCTGATACGGTTCTGCCCGGATCTGAAGGCTGCCGCTTACCGGCACGTGCTGACGGTCTGCAGCGGAGAACGGTGCGGGAAAAAGCAGGGAGCTGCAGTCCTGGAAGCCGTCCGCAGAACGCTGAAGGTGGGAAAGGACGGGCTTTCTGCAGATGGAAGGATCCTGGTGAAAACCAGAAATTGTCTGAAGCATTGTCAGACAGCGCCCAATTTGCTTCTGGACGGGGAACCTGCGGGAAATCTGCGTCCGGAGGAGATCCCGGAGTGGCTGGAGAAACACTGCACAAAATAAAAACGGATGATGACATCCGGGAAACCATAGTCGGGAGGGACTGAAATCCGTACAGGAACAGACCTCCCGGCTTTTTTTCGGCGGGGGCCTGATGCCGTTGCAGGCAGCGGAATATCTGATATAATGAAAAAAAGCAAAACTGAAAAGCGGAAGGACAACAGAAAATCGGACGCTTGTGGAAATCGGTATGGATAGTTTAAAGGATTTTCGGCGATTTTACAAAGTAGATTCTGATATGGTACAATGAGCGGCAGAGTCTGTGAACTGCTTCAAAACAGAAAATATGAATGATGAGGGGAACAAGGCTATGAAACGAATTTTACTTCTTACCACAGGAGGAACCATCGCCTCCGTAAAAACTGAGAATGGACTGGCGCCGGGCACCAGCGGAGAGGAAATCCTTTCTTACATTCCGGAGGCGGAAAGATACTGTGAGATCCAGGTGAAACAGATCCTCAGTCTGGACAGCACCAATCTGCAGCCGGAGCACTGGCTCCGTATGGCAGGGGAAATCCGGAAGGAGTATGAACACTATGACGGTTTTGTGATCACCCATGGAACCGACACCATGGCTTATACGGCGGCCGCGCTGTCCTATCTGATCCAGAACGCGGACAAGCCGGTGATCCTTACAGGGGCGCAGAAACCCATCAGCGCGGCTATCACGGATGCCAGGAAAAACCTGCTGGACAGTATCCGGTTTGCTGTGAAGGAGGGGGTCTGCGGAGTTTATATTGTTTTCGATGGGAAGGCAATTTTGGGAACCAGAGCCAGAAAAGTGAGAACAAAAAGCTACAGCGCTTTTGACAGTATCAATTATCCGGTGGCGGCTTTTATTGACGACAAAAGGATCCTGCAATATGTGGAGGCAGAGGAGGACCGGGGAGAGGTTTGTTTTTACGACCGGATCGATCCCAGAGTATTTTTGCTGAAGCTGATCCCGGGAATGGAACCGGAGATACTCCGGTATATCGGAAGCCGGTATGACGCTATTATCATTGAAAGCTACGGTGTGGGAGGGATTCCCTTTTATGACAGGAGAAATTTTCTTGAGGAACTGGCACGGCTTACGGAAGCCGGAAAAATCGTGGTCATAGCCACCCAGGTAATGCTGGAAGGCAGCGATGCCGAGGTTTATGAGGTGGGATTTAAGGCGGTAAATGAGTATAATGTGCTTCAGGCTTATGATATGACAGTGGAAGCTGCCGCAGTAAAACTGATGTGGATCCTGGGACGCACCAGAGAATTTTCCAGAGTGCAGGAGCTTTTTTACCGGCCGGTGAGCCACGATATTGTAAGTACGGAAGCGTGAAGGAGAAACTCTGCCGCGTTACTGAAAGCCGCTGCGTGAAAAAAGGACCCGGGCATCTCATATCGCGTCCGTGATATGGAAGATGATAGTTGGACAGCTGGAAATTTCAGAAGAAAGCCGGCCGCTGTCCGGAGCGGTACAGAAAAGCTGGCTTGCGGCGCCGGGCGTCCGAACTGTTACGGGGAAATCCCTGCTTTCCGGAGATGCCAGTAGAGGATATCCAGAAACTGGGATACCGTGGGACACTTATCCAGAGAATAGGAGGCGATGCGCTGCAGATTGTCTCTGCCGCAGGAATTCCAGCAGCGGCTGATCACGGTGCGGAGATCCCGGTCTACGCAGCCGGGAGTAGTATGATAGCGCCGGGCAATGGAGGGGTAGAGGTTTTTGGTGACAAAAAGAAGCTGATTTTCATCGGCAAGTACCAGTTCCAGCGCGAAAACCAGATAATGATAGCCTTTGTAGGTCCCGTGGATGCCCAGGGACAGCGGCAGTTCAGACAAATAGTTCATGATATGATTTCCTTTCTTCCTCATTATGGATATTATAGCAAACCCAGAGGGAGGAGCAGGAAATTGCGACGGAAAACGACAGAAGAAAGATGCTGTTTGCGGGAGTCAAAAGCCTTGCGGCATGCAGACCGCAAGGCTTTTGACTCCCGCGGAAATGAAAGAAAGAGGGAGCGCTCAGGGCGTCTCCCTTTGCTGTTTGCTCAGGGTGTCCAGATACGGAATGTAAGAAGGATCAAACTGGCAGAGTTCCTTCAGATTGTCAAATTCCCGTATCGTCCCCTCCGGATATTTGCGGATATATAGGGGAAGCGCATCGATATGCTTCATATATATATTTTCCCAGTACAAAGGGGCTGTTTCCGGAAGTGTATATTCGGCCTCCAGGATTTCCGTGAATTTCCGGCTGAATTCCCGGTTCCAATAGACGTGTCCCATCATATACCAGGAATCCGCGCCGCCGATCTGAACATCGGTGATCTTTCCGGTCCGGTCAGTGATCAGACAGTATTCCTCTGTGGGACCGGCAGCATAGGACGCTGCGTAGTATGACTGATAGATATAAGGTTCGAATACATTTTCCATAAAGTAATTATCCGCGGAGCAGATATAAGAATTACCCAGTATATGCCTGGCAGCGTAGATGGAAGAATTGTTGTTGCGGGTTCTGTATTCCGGATTTTCCAGGAGCTGAACATGGTACTTTTCAGCCAGATATGCAAACATTTCCTTTTTATATCCGACGACAAGATAAATGCGGGGAATCCCGGCTTCATAAATCTGACGGATCTGACGTTCAATGAGGATCTCGCCTTTTACCCTCAGAAGAGCTTTGGGGACGCTGTCGGACAGCGGGGCAAAACGGCTGGAGAGACCGGCAGCCATGATCACCGCGTTATCTGCTCTGTAGGATGCAAGCGCTTCATAATCGCCGTTCTGATAGAGTGTATCAAATTCCTGTTTTGTCATAATATCCTCCTGTCTGCCTCTAAACGGCTGATGGCAGTTCATCTGTCCGGGTATGTGGTGAGCAGTGCGGATGGGACATTACATCCCGGAGCAGAGATGCCACAAGAACTCCACTATAATATAATACAAAATTGTAAAGCAGGGCAGGGCAGTTGTCAAGACGGAAAATACCCGCGTATCCGACGGGAAGTTACAGTTCAGCCTTCAACTGTCCCGCGAGGTGTCCCGCTGCATTTGCAGCGGGATCCCGAGACCTGCGGGCGCCAGGCTGCGTTTCGCGCAGCCTGTGTGCATGCATTTGTAACAGTGAAGCCGGAAGGCTGAACTGTTACGACGGGAAGCATTAAGAAGATCGTAAGAAAAATTCCCTGGATTACAGTTGAAATCATATAAAATTTGTACTAGAATAAGATGATGAAGTGTAACTGTTGTTGTTAAGAGGAGGAAAAGGGATGAAAACGAGAAGACGTTTACTGACAGCCCTGGGAATCGCGATCACGCTTTCTCTGGCTGTTCCTGCTTCCGCTGCGGAGCCAAAGAATGATGCTTCTGCCATGACTACTGAACAGACTGCGACAAAAGAGGATGCGGCAGAGACGGATAACGCCGGCGAAGCAGAGCTGGGATCAGAGAATATATCTGAAACTGATGACAATGCGGCAGCCGAACCTGAGACCGCACCTGCGGAGGAACAGAACGCTTCCCCGGACGGAGAACCGGAGACTGAGAATGGCTCCGATTCTGAGAACTCTCAGAAGGAAGCGGCAGGTTCCTGGGAAAAGAACCAGGAGACGGGAAAATGGCAGTATGTGCTGAACGGGGAGCCCCTTAAAAATATGCTGTATCAGCCCGAGAACAGCGAGGATATCTACTATTTTGATGCGGAGGGCAATCTTGCCCTGGGATTGGCTGCGATCCCGGAGGGCACCAAAGGGTATATCGAAGGATCTCAGGAGCAGAACCTGACGCTGGAGCCGGGCGAGTATGTATTTTGCCCGGATGGTGAAGATCCCCGGGGGGAGAATGACAGCCTGGGAAAACTGTTGAAAAATCAGTGGTATCAGAATCCGGAGGATTCGTCCTGGTGCTGGCTGACGGAAAGCGGAAAAGCAGACAGGACCCAGACCGGCTGGCAGGAAATCAATGGAAAATGGTATTTCCTGGATGAGAACGGCAAGGCCGCAGAGGGCATGACCGGATGGCAGCAGACCGGTGACGCCTGGTATTACCTGAACGAAGACGGAAGTGTGGATACTGCACAGAACGGCTGGCAGGAGGTTGAAGGTATTTGGCTGTTTGCCAAAGCGGGTGTGGCGCACCCGGGTACCGGATGGAATAAGATCAATGACTGCTGGTATTATCTGAACGAAGACGGGACCAGGGATACCGGAAAGACCGGCGCACAGACCATTGACACAGAGGATGGAGAGGCTGTCTATTTCCTGGATGAAGATGGAAAGCCGCTGACCGGTTTTCAGACGGTGAACGGCGCAAGATATTATTTCCTTGTAGGTGAAGGCGGAAAACGGGCGGACTATTCTGAACAGTGGGTAAAGCTGGGCGGAAAGTATTTCTGGTTTAATGAGGATCATCAGGACGCTACCGATACCAAGAACGGCTGGCAGGAGATCAAAGGAAACTGGTATCGTTTCAGCGACGGAAAGATGGTAAAGGGCTGGCAGAAGATCGGCGGGTACTGGTACTGGATGGATCAGAAGACCGGAGTGATGAAGACAGGGTTCTTCACTGCCAACGGCAGAAGATATTATGCTGATGGAAACGGCCGGATGCTGGCGAAAACCGGATGGAATAAGATCAATGGCACCTGGTACTGGGTAGAGAGCAGCGGAGCGCTGTCCACCGGATGGATCCGTCCGGACGGAAGCTGGTATTATCTGAATTCCAAGGGTGAGATGCAGACCGGATGGTACCAGGTAAAAGGTGCATGGTACTATTCCGACGGAAGCGGCCGGATGCTGCCCCAGGGCTGGCATCTGCTGGGCAATAAATGGTACTATATGAACGGAAGCGGAGCCAGAACTACAGGATGGCAGCACGTGAACGGCAAGTGGTACTATATGAACAGCGCTGGCGTCATGACTACCGGCTGGCAGAAAGTAAAGAATGTGTGGTACTATATGAACAGCAGCGGAGCGATGCTGACCGGGTGGCAGAAGATCGGCGGAACCTGGTACTACATGAACGGAAGCGGAGCGATGCTGACCGGATGGCAGTACATCAACGGACACTGGTATTATATGGACAGCAATGGCCATATGCTGACCGGGTGGCAGAAAGTGAAGAATGTATGGTACTACATGAACGGAAGCGGAGCGATGCTGACCGGGTGGCAGAAGATCGGCGGAACCTGGTACTACATGAACAGCAGCGGAGCGATGCTGACCGGGTGGCAGAAGATCGGCGGAACCTGGTACTACATGAACAGCAGCGGAGCGATGCTGACCGGGTGGCAGAAGATCAACAATAAGTGGTACTATATGAACGGAAGCGGAGCCATGGCCGCCAATAAGTGGATCGACGGATATTACTACGTAGACGGAAGCGGAGCCATGGTCACAAATACATACGTTGGCCAGTACTATGTAGGCGCTGACGGAAGATGGATTCCGGGATACGATCCCAGGATCGACAATGGAAAATGGGAGAAGACCAACGGAAAATGGTACTTCAAGGATGGCAACGGTGTTTACCTGAAGAGCCAGTGGCAGAAGATCGACGGCAAGTGGTATTATTTCAACGGTTCCGGCGTGATAGCTACCGGATGGAATTATATCGGCGGCTACAAGTATTACTTTAACAGCAGCGGAGCCCTGGTACAGGATCTGGAAAGCGTGATGGGAAAACAGTCTTCCTATGAGATCACGGTGAACAGAGTGAAGTGCCAGATCATGGTATGGGCCAAGGACGGTTCCAACGGATACATCATTCCGTATAAAACCTTTACCTGTTCCGTAGGACTTCCCAGTACACCCACTCCCACAGGAACCTTCTATACGCCGGCCAAGTATCGGTGGTGGACGCTGATGGGACCCTCTTACGGTCAGTACTGCACCAGAATTGTTGGCGGTGTCCTGTTCCACTCTGTGGCAGGATCGAACATGACAAGTTATAATTTGGATTACAGAAACTATAATATGCTGGGTTCTCCCGCGTCTCACGGATGTGTCCGCCTGTGTGTAAGAGATGCCAAGTGGATTTATGACAACTGTTCTCTGGGAACAAAGGTTACGATTTCCGATACAGCATATATGGCATACGATAAACCGGCAACTATAAAAATTCCGGCATCCCAGAACTGGGATCCCACGGATCCGAATGTTTGACAACTGAAGAAAAGACAGCGTAAAAGATTACAGGCGGTTTGCTTAGAGCAGACCGCCTTTTGGTTGTAAGTGTATAGTTTTGTAAGGAAAATGTAATATTATTTAATAAAATTAAAGATTGGGGCTTTTCATAACAGGAAAGTTCATGTAGAATAATAAAGAAATAATGTAGAACAGGTTAGGTAGGATAAGAGATGGGCAGCAGTATACTTTCCATATTACTGATTCCAATGTTCCTGGGGATTTTCTTTTTGGTGGGTTCTCTGGTCACATGCAGATTTCAAAAAGAAGAATTTTCAGTGATATATACGATTTTGATCGGTTTCTTTCTGTATTTCTTATTGTTCCAGTGTATTGCGCTTCCGATGAAGCTGCTGCTGCAGCCGCTGTCTCTGCTTAGCGTGACATGGCTGGCTGTTTTGACCTCCGTTGTATTGATTTCGCTGGTCGTGAACAGAAAGAGCTGGAGGAAGGCACTGCGTCATAGAAAAACCAGCGGATTCAGAGCGGCAGCAGTAATCCTGACAGTGGGAATCCTTATCCAGATTATTTTTATCACAAATAATATTCAGTATGGAAGTATAGCGGATGCTTCCTATTATATTGGTGATACTGCCCGGTCCGTGGCCACCAATACGATTGAACAGTATGACCAGTATACCGGGCTGAAGAGATCCTCACTTTCGGCGATCTATGTGCTTTTGACGTATACGGCCCATAATTCAGTGATCAGTTATTCCACGGGAATTCATGCGCTTGTGATTTGGCGGGAACTGATGGGAAGCCTGGTGATCGTGCTGAGCAATCTGGTCGTTTATCAGATTGCCAGAAGTGTGCTGAAAAAGAATGAGAGGCTTTCGCTGATCGCATGGGGGTTCTGGTTTGCCGTTATGTTTTTCACATATTCTATTTATTCCCCATCGGGATTCCTGTTTTACCGGGCTTTTGAGGGAAAGACAATCCTGGCGGTGGTGATTATTCCCATGATGATCCTGCAGATGATCCGGAGTATTTATTCCCGGTTTGAGAACAGACATTTTTGGGAGGCAGTAATCGTGGATCTGGGCGCGATACCATTTTGTATGTCCTCCATGATGCTGCTTCCGGTAGTGCTGACCATTTTTTATATTCCGTCTATGATCGCATTCAGGAAGAAAAAAGCGCTGTGGCAGTATCTGATCTTGACCGGGATCTGTCTTGCTGAGCTGATATGTTATCTGTTATTTTCCAAAGGAATCTGGAGGGTGATAGTAAGCTAGGAGGAGGACCGGATGGTAGGAATAACGGCAGAAGGGTATGGGTTTGATTTTATTTGGCAGAATCTCCAGAATTTTATGAATGGCAGTCTGCTATGGTATGGGTTCCCTCTTTTGATGCTGGCGGCATTGGCGGCGGGAAAAAGGAGATATCGTCTTATCGGGGTATATCCCTACCTGATATTTCTGATCTCGGTATGCAATCCGCTGTTTATAACAGCGGCGGGAAGGCTGATCGGCCTTGCGGACAGGTATTATCGCTTTTTCTGGGTGATCCCCCTGGGGACTATGTTCGGTATCATTGCTGCCGCGGGAATAGGAAAGATCAAATGGAAAGCAATAAAAATACTGACAGCGGCAGCAGCGATGGCGCTTCTGGTAATTTTCGGCGTGCCTGTGTACTTTTCTCAAAATGCCCCGGATTACCGGCTGAGAGAAAATGGGTATTATACAACAGATACAATAATTTCCATTTCCAATGAACTCCATAAACATCAGATCGAGCAGCCGGTTGTGATTTATCCGGATTTGCTGGTGTATATGATGTGTGAGTACGATCCGGATCTGATCTCGGTTTTTACAAGGGGAGAGGTGGCATCTATTTCCAATGGGATCACTGTGGAAAAACTTGATCAGGCAATTCAGGAAAATAATTACGAAAAAATTCTGAAATATGTGTACCTTACCGGATGGACTGACAGAGTAACAACAGATCAGTTTCGGGAAACACTGGAACATACAGGGATAGACTATATTGTCCTGCAGAATCCTGGAGAGGAAACACTGGCATTTTATCAGGAATGCGGATGTACAGTCACAGGAACGGTGGATGGGTATTCCATTTTATATACGGGTTAAGTGAAAACCGTTGGTTTGACACATATTATCCACAATGATATAATAACCCTGTATTTTGGCTATTTGACAGGAAAGGGTAGATAATACGATGGAGCGGAGAGAGCAGTACAAACGATTGATCATGTTTTTGGCGTCCGCCTTTATTCTGGCAGTCCAGACGCTGGTTTTCGCTTATATATGGTTCCATGTCTATGCCTACACCGGCGTGGTGAAGATGCCTTTTTTCCGCAGAGGAAATTATGTGGTGGTGGGCCAGTATGCCCTGATGCTGTTTTTCTTTTACAAAATTTATGGCGGATTTAAGGTGGGGTATCTGCGGGTCCTGGATGTGCTGTTTTCACAGATCCTTTCGGTACTGTGCGTAAATGCCATCACCTATCTGCAGCTGTGTCTGATCGGACGCTGGCGTTTTCTGGATCATCTGGAACCTCTGATACATATGACGGTTATTGACCTGGGGATCGTGATCGTCTGGGTGCTGTTCATGCGCTGGATCTATGCGAAGATCTATCCGCCCCGGCAGATGCTGCTGATCTACGGGAAGTATAATCCGGACCAGCTGGTGAAGAAGATGTCCCGCCGGCCCGATAAGTACCATATTTGCGAGAAAATCGAGATTTCAGAGGGGATGGAGAAAGTAAAGAGCCGGATGCTGGAGTACAAGGCTGTGATCCTGGCGGACCTGCCTTCTGCCCAGCGGAACAAGCTGCTGAAGTTCTGTTTTGAAAACGACATCCGCTGCTACAGTATTCCGAAAATTTCCGATATTATGATCATGAGCGCAGAGAATATCCATCTGTTTGATACTTCGCTGCTGCTGTTTCGGAACCGGGGGCTGACGGTGGAGCGCAGATTCATGAAACGGGCATTGGATATTGCGGCGTCCCTGGTGATGATCGTTATCGCTTCTCCGTTTATGGTGGTGATCGCTGTTCTGATCAAGTGTTATGACGGAGGGCCGGTTCTGTACCGGCAGGACAGGCTGACCAAGGACAAGAAGGTTTTCCGGGTGCTGAAGTTCCGCAGTATGCGGACAGATTCCAATAAGGACGGGATCCGGCTGACCAGGAAGCATGATGACAGGATCACTCCGGTGGGAAGGGTGATCCGGAATATCCACTTTGATGAGCTTCCCCAGCTTTTCAATATCCTGAAGGGGGACATGTCGTTTGTGGGCCCCCGGCCGGAATGTCCGGATATCGCGGAAGAATATGCCAGGATCATTCCGGAATTTCATTATCGGCTGAAGGTAAAGGCGGGGCTTACCGGCTTTGCCCAGGTGTATGGAAAGTACAACACCACGCCTTACGATAAGCTGAAGCTGGATCTGACGTATATCGAGAATTATTCTTTCTGGCTGGATATCAAGCTGATCCTTCTGACTTTTAAGATCCTGTTTCAGAAGGAGAATACGGAAGGACTGGAGGACTGGCAGAATACGGCGGCCACCAGGGAGAATCTGAAGAGGATCCGGAAGGATACCGGAGACAGACAGACAGGGGATTGATATGAGAGAACCACAAGTTTCCGTAATTATACCCGCATATAACTGTGCAGGATATATCTCAAAAGCAATAGACTCCGCACTGGACCAGGATGTGGATCTGGAAATTTTTGTCATTGATGACTGTTCCAGCGATCATCTGGATGAAGTGATGGAAAAGTACAGAGATAATCCTGCGCTTTTCTATGTAAAGAACAGTGAAAATCTTGGAGCGGCCAAAACCAGAAATCTGGGGATCCGCCTGGCAAGAGGCAGGTATGTGGCTTTCCTGGATGCGGACGATTACTGGGAGAAGGATAAGCTGAAAAAGCAGCTGGCCGCCATCCAAAGATCGGGGACGGTGATGTGCTGTACAGCCAGGGAGATGATGCAGCAGGACGGAAGTTCCACAGGGCTGGTGATCCCGGTGAAAGAGCATATTACATATGGAGAACTTTTAAAACAGAACAGCATCAACTGCTCTTCGGTACTGCTGGAAGCCGCAGTGGCCAGGGAATTTCCCATGGAGCACGAGGACAGCCACGAGGACTACATCATGTGGCTGAAGATCCTGGAAAGATACGGGGAGGCCTGCGGGATCAACGAACCGCTTCTGAAGTACCGGATGAGCAATAAAGGCAAGTCCGGAAGTAAGCTGAAATCGGCAAGAATGACCATGAAGGTTTACCGGTATATGAATTTCGGGATGGGAAAATCGTTGGTATGTTTTCTCAGTTATATGTTTCATGGGATCAGAAAATATTATTTCGGAAAAAAATGGAAGGTACATACTCATGGAAAAGATATTGACAGTTGTGGTTCCGGTTTATAATATGGAACGGTACCTGGATCAGTGCCTGCAGTCTCTGATCCCGAAAAAGCACAGGGATGTTCTGGAGGTGCTGGTGATCGATGACGGTTCCGGGGATTCTTCGGTTCAGATCGCCGGGAAATATGCGGAAGCCTTTCCGGAGATTTTCCGGGTGATCAGCAAGGAAAACGGCGGCCACGGTTCCGTGCTGAACCGGGGGATCCAGGAAGCAGAGGGAACCTACCTGAAAATCGTGGACAGCGATGACTGGGTGGATACGGACGCCTTTGACAGGCTGCTGGAATATCTTCTTGAGGATGCCTCCGGGGATATCGTGTATTCCAATTACTACTGGGTCAATGAAAAAAACGGGAAGAAAAAGGCAGAGTTTCCGCAGCCCTTCGCCGGAGTACAGTATCGTTCCCTGTACCGGCTGAAGGATATCTCGGAACCCTACTTTCTGAAGATGCACGGATATACCGTGCGCACCGCCATTATGCGGAGGATTCCCCGGATAGACGAGAACTGCTTCTATGTGGATATGGAATTTGTGCTGTTTCCGGTGCCCTTTGCGGAAACCGTGGAATTTCTGGATGAATATGTTTATATGTACCGGATCGGAAACGCGGGACAGAGTATGAGTCCGGAAAAACTCCGGAAAAACGCGGCCAATTATGACCGTGTGCTGAAGCGGCTGCTGGAATACTACCGCTGCTGGAAAAAAAAGGGCATGGATCAGGCCAGGCTGTCCTACATGGAGCATGTGCTGGGCAGGATGACTGCCAGCAGGATGAAAATTTTTCTCACATATCCCTGTCGGAGAAAAGTGGAAGAGAGAATGAGAAAAATGGACTGCAGTCTTTATAACCGCTACAGAGAGGTATACGATGCGGTGAAAAATCCTGCCGTGAGAATCCTGAGAAAAACGGATTACCATCTTTATCCGCTGGCCAGGCTGATGTTTTACTGCAGGGAAAGGTTGAGATAAAAATGAAGAGTAAGACGGAGATAAGAATTCGTACCTTCTGGAAATATACGGAATTGATGAAGCAGCTGGTGATCAGGGATCTGAAGCTGAAGTACCGGAGAAGTTTTCTGGGATATCTGTGGAGTATCCTGAATCCCCTTCTGGTGATGCTGGTAATGGTTCTGGTATTTTCCAATCTGTTCAACCGGGGAGGGGATATCCCCTATTATCCGGTTTATCTGATCGCCGGCCGGACCGTGTTTGAGTTTATCACCGGTTCCACCAACGACGCCATGCGCTCCATTGTGGGAAATGCATCGCTGATCAAAAAGGTGTATGTGCCCAAGTATGTGTTCACCCTTTCCAAGGTGACCAGCGGGGCTGTGAATATGGTGTTTTCCATGGGCGCCCTTCTGATCGTGATGATTTTTACGGGAACGCCTTTTACCTGGTATTTTCTGCTGTTTCCACTGGTGATCCTTCAGTTATATATTTTCTGCTGCGGGATCGGTTTTTTTCTGGCGCAGGCAAATATCTTTTTCCGGGACATTCAGTATATTTACAAGGCATTTACTACAGCCTGGATGTACGCTACCCCGATCTTTTATTCTGTGGAGCAGATGAGCGGAAAGGTCCGGTTTGTCATTGAGTATCTGAATCCGGCCTATTATTATGTGGAACAGTTCCGGTGCTTTATCTACAGGGGATGCCTGCCGGAGGCCAGGGTGTTCATCGGCGGATGGGTGATCGCGGTGCTGGCTTTCGTGATCGGGCTGCTCTGCTTTAAGAAAACACAGGATAAATTTATTCTCTATATTTAAGAGGAAGAATAGCATGGCTGAAAAAATTATGGTAGATGTGGATCATGTGACCATTCGGTTTAATAAGGCCACACAGAAAATTGACAATCTGAAGGACTATTTTATAAAGCTGGTAAAGCGGGAGCTGATGTTCCAGGAGTTTCTGGCAGTGAAGGACGTTTCCTTTCAGGTGCAAAAGGGAGAGTCCTGGGGACTGATCGGTACCAACGGATCGGGAAAAAGTACGCTGCTGAAGGCAATCTCCGGGATCATGAAGCCGTATAAGGGGACCATCACCACCCGGGGAACCATCGCTCCGCTGATCGAGCTGGGGGCGGGGTTCGACGCGAATCTGACGGCCCGGGAGAATATCTATCTGAACGGAGCGGTTCTGGGATATTCCAAGGAGTTTATGCGGAAGCATTTTGACGAGATCGTGGCGTTTGCGGAAATAGGAGAATTTCTGGATTCGCCCATAAAAAATTATTCTTCCGGTATGAAGGCCAGGCTGGGATTTTCCGTGGCTACGGTGGTGAATCCGGATATTCTGATCGTGGATGAGGTACTCTCCGTGGGAGACGCCAAATTCCGGAGAAAATGCAACACCCGTATGGAGGAGATGCTGGCTTCGGATACTACGCTGCTGTATGTTTCCCATAATATCAAGTCTGTGATGAAGCTTTGTACCCATGCGTTGTGGATAGACAAGGGAAATCTGATGATGAAAGGCGAGGTACAGGAGGTCTGCCAGAGCTATATGGAGGCACAGGGCCTGACCATGAATGATTGAGGAGAAGGGTATGAGATTACAGAAGCTGATTTTAAAGGATGTTGCAAGAGAGGATATTCTGCTGGGACTTTACGGGGATGATGCCGGGATCAGAAAAAAGAAGGTGTCCACCCGCACACTGTATATCCGGGGACGCGGAGCGGAGTTTTTTAAAAACGGGCAGGAGGGTGTGAAGCTGGATGCCGGCGCTGTGGTGTCGCTGAACACCTATCTCAACAGTTTTTCCACGGGAAAATGGAAAAAATATACGATCGTGGAACGGCTTCACGCTGTGCTGGAGCTGGAGGGACATGTTAAGATCGCCCTGATGCATGCAGAATACAGGGACAAGAAAATATCGGAACGGCTGATCGCGGTGAAGGAGTTCCGGACGGATGGAAAAGAGGAGATCCGCCTGGAGTTTGGAGAACTGGAGGACAACGGGATTTTTTTCCTGCAGATCAAGGCGCTGGAGGATTCCAGGATCTATTCCGGATATTACGGCACGGAGGAACTGGAGCCCACCCAGAAGGTGAAGCTGGCGGTGGATATCTGTACCTTTAAGCGGGAAGAATATGTGAAGAGAAATATGAACATCCTGAAGCGGGATATTCTGGAGAATCCGGATTCTCCCTGCTATCAGAAGGTGTGGGTACATATTTCCGATAATGCTTCCTCGCTGGCGGGAATCGTGGACAGCCAGCCGGGGATCACCGTGGATACCAACGCCAACCTGGGGGGAGTGGGAGGCTTCACCAGAGGGATCATTGAGACGAAAAAGCGTGAAAAGGAAGAAGGGTTTACCCATATCCTGATCATGGATGATGACGCCACCATCAGTTCGGCGGCAGTGGAGGTGAATTATCTGCTGCTTTCTTATCTGAAGAAGGAGTTTTTCGGGTATACAGTGGGCGGAAAGCTGATGGTCCTGGATGCTCCGTTCATCCAGTTCGAGGTGGGAGCCCAGTGGAATGCGGGAGATATCGTACCGCTGAAAAGCGAATGGGATGTCCGGAATTACAAGGATGTGCTGAAAAGTGAGATAGAGGACAAAAAAGTGGAGTACCAGGGCTGGTGGTACTGCTGCATTCCCCTGAGTGAGATCGATGAGAATAATCTTCCGCTGCCTATTTTTATCCACAGGGATGATATTGAATATGGAATGAGGACCGGAAAAGGGCGGTTTATCTATATGAATCAGATCTGTATCTGGCATGAAGCCTTTGCCGGAAAGATGCCGGGTATGCTGGATTACTATGATATCCGGAATCACTGCATCACCAATGCGATCCACTGTCCGGATTATACTGCAAAGGATTTCAAGAAATTCCTCTCCATATGGGTGTGGAGAAATATCGCCAAGTACCGCTACAAATATGTGGATTACAATATCAAGGCAGTGGAGGATTTCTGCAAGGGTATCGACTGGCTTCTGGAGACGGATGGCGGACAGCTCCACAGGGAACTGATGGCCATGAATTACCAGGCGAAGCCTGCGGAGGAGTTTGTGGGAGAAAACGGAGTTACCCTGAAAGCAGTAAAGAAGGGGGAGATCGGGTACTACAACCCCATCTTTCCTGTACGGATGTTCCATAAGATTACCGCCAACGGCTACTTTTTCCCGGCCAAGGATCATGACGCGGTGGTGACAGCTCCCTATGGAAGTGTTCATACCCTGTACCGTCGGGACAGAACCGTGGTGGTGGATCACTTCGGAAAGGGCGTCTATCTGGAACGTGACAGACAGAAGCTGTGGGAATGCCGGGAGAAGCTGCAGAACGCGCTGAAGCTGGTGGATGAGAAATACGACGCCGCTGCCAGAAGCTACCGGGAACGGTACGGTGAACTGGTGAGCAGGGCGTTCTGGGAGAAGTATCTGGGAATCTGAGTATTTGAGTTGGAGTAAGTGATGTATAATGGGAAGCTGAAGCCGATACTGCGAAAAACGTATGTGAATATGTGCGGCCTGTATGACAGGCGGAAACGGAGAGCCTATCTGAACCTGAAGAAACGCAGGAGTCTGCAGGTCCGGCGCAGAGAGGCATGGAAAGCACGGAAAAATCTGAACAATGGCAGCATTATGGGCCTTGACGCGGAGTGGTGCTGCGGGTGCAGTGCCTGTCAGGAGGCATGTCCATACCAGGCGATCCATATGGAGGCCGACAGAGACGGTTTTCTGTATCCGAAGATCGATGAAACCATCTGCCGCAGCTGCGGGAAATGTATACAGGTATGTCCCATGCTTCATGTGGAAGCGCCTTTCCATACGGGGAAGAAGCAGGTTCTGGCGATAGCGAAAGACCATTGCTGGGGCAGCAGTACCGCAGGCGGCGCTTATCTGGCTCTGGCTTCCCGCTGGCTGGAGGAGAAGGACCATGTTGTCTGCGCGCCTGTCTTTGACGGGCTTTACCGGGTAAAGCACCGGATGCTCTCCGGTCAGATGCCGGAGGCCTCCGCCAAGTTTAAATATCTGCAGAGCGATAAAGGGAATGTCTTTGGCGAAATAAGGAAGCTGCTGGAAGAGGAGAAAAGCGTCCTGTTTGCGGGGACACCCTGTGAAACGGCAGGGCTTAAGAGATATCTGGGACAGGACTATCCCGGCCTTCTGACGGTTGATATGAGCTGTCCCGGGGCTTTTTCACCCCTGTCTTATGAAAAATATATCAGGGAAACTTATCAGCCCCAGGAGATCAAGGAGATTGATTTCAGCAGTAAAAAGTATTTTGGCTCTCTGGCCGGATACGGAGTAAGAATACAGAAAAAGGACGGCTCTGTGCGGGCTGTGGGTGAAAACCGGGATTTCTATTGGAAAGCGATCCGCGCAGGTGTAAATGTGAGAAAAAGCTGCAGAGTCTGTCAGTATGTATACGCGGATCAGGCGGCGGATATTTCCCTGGCACCGGTGGGAGAGGAAGAAAAGACCGGTATCCAGGTGCTGGATAAGACCAAGGCCCTGACAAGAATCACCTGCAGCACTCCCAAGGGGAAAGCGCTTTTGGAGAAGGCCCGGGGAAATTTCCGGGATATAGAGAAGTGTGTACCGGCAAAAAGAGTTCTGTCTCCCATAAGATTTCATGAGAACAGGGACTATTTCTTCGAACTGCTGGAACGGGGAGCCTTCGCCAAGGCAGTCACCTATGCCGTGGAGGACCGGTATGATGTGGGAATTATCGGCCTGTGGTACGGCAGCAATTATGGCAGTATGATGACTTATTATGGTCTGCATCAGACTTTGAAAAGGATGGGGCTGTCGGTACTTATGATCAGCAATCCCTTGGGGATCTCTAATGAGATGATCATGGACAGGACGGACGCCCGCATATTTGCCAGGGAATATTATCATATCAGTCAGGTGAAAACGTTGTCCAGACTGACGGAGCTGAACAAAAAGGCGGACTGTTTTATCGTAGGCTCGGATCAGCTTTGGAATTATTATCTCAGCAGGCCGTACAGGCAGATGTACTATCTGGATTTTGTTGAGAAAAATAAGAAAAAGATCGCCTACGGCACATCTTTTGGAGGAACCGGGAAATTTAACGGGGATGAGGCTGAGAGGGCAAGAGTCCGGGAAAATCTCCGGCAGTTTGATGCCGTATCGGTGAGGGAGGAATATGCGGTGGACATCTGCCGGGAGACTTTCGGTGTAGAGGCTGTGAAAGTCCTGGATCCCGTATTTCTGTGCGATGCCGGAGAGTACAGGGCGCTGTACGATAAGGTGACAGCTCCGGAAACCCCTTACATTCTGGCCTATATCCTGAATCCTTCGGAGGAAAAGACCCAGGCTTTGAAACATCTTGCGGGGAAATATCAGTGCAAGGTACTGGTGATCCTGGATCAGCCTCCCGGTGATTTTGAAAAAAATAAGGAAGCCATGGGAACTGTGAACGATGAAGAGATCCAGATCCTGAAGTCGGTGACAGTGCAGGAATGGCTGGAATATATCGACAGGGCCAGATATGTGATCACAGATTCTTTCCATGGATGCTGTTTTTCAATTATCCTGGAAAAACAGTTTATGGCGATCATGAACAAAAAAAGAGGAGCCAGGCGTTTTCCGGATCTTATGGGAAATCTGGGGCTGAAGGACTATCTTGTGGAGGATGCTTCGCAGCTTCTGCGGGAGGACAGGCTGGAACAGCCCATTCCTTATGACAAGGTGAGGGAAACTCTTCTGGCGCAGAGGAAAGCTTCTTTGAAGTGGCTTTGGAATGCTGTCCGCGAAACAAAGCAGGGAAAAACAGAAATGGTGTATGGGATCTGTATGGACAGCAGCAGACACGATGGATAAATGGAACAAAAATGAAAGAGGTGCTGTATGGAAATCTATGGTAAAAAAATCTGCCGGGCGAATCTGACAAGGACCAATATCAGAAAGGGTCTGCACTATCTGGTGGATCAGATCCTGGATCCCGGAAAGAATTCCGGGGATAAAAAACGGGAAAGTCTCCAGGAAAGAAATCAGAGAGTACTTTCCTCAAGCCATGCGAAACGCGATGATCAGACGGTAAAGGATATCCGGATTTTGGAGAAAAGCGAATGCTGCGGCTGTTCGGCCTGTTTCAATGCCTGTCCTGTGGGAGCGATCGCCATGGAAGCAGACAGTGAAGGCTTTTTGTATCCTGTGGTGGATGATGAAAAGTGTATTCACTGCGGAAAGTGCAAAAAAGCATGCCCGTCCCTGAATGTTTCCTATAAAAACGACAGGAATCCGGCCTGCTATGCCATGATGGCTCAGGATGAAGTGCGGAAGGTGAGCGCTTCGGGAGGAATGTTTACGATTCTGGCGGACGCTGTCTTTGAAAAGGGCGGTGTGGTCTGCGGCGCCGCTTATGACAGCGACTGGACGGTAAGACACATTCTGATCTCGGATCCCGGGGAAATGTACCGGCTGCGCAGTTCCAAATATGTTCAGAGCGACTGCGGAGAGATTTACAGGGAAGTGAAGGATCAGCTGAAAAAGAAAAGACCGGTGCTGTTCAGCGGATGCCCCTGCCAGATCGCGGGCTTATATTCTTATCTGGGAGGAGACGATGAGAATCTCTGGACGGTGGATCTGATCTGCCACGGCGTACCGTCTCCCAAGGTATTCAGGAAGTATCTGCAGGAGGAATACCTGGATAAAGGAAAGACCATCGAGAAGATCGACTTCAGGGATAAGGACGTGTTTGGCTGGTCCACGGAGATGAACGTATATTTCCAGGACGGGAGCAGACATGTGGAACGGTGCGGAAAGGATCCGTATTACAGGGCATTCCTGCCCTGCCTTTCCATGCGTCCTGCATGCCCCCAGTGCAAGTATACCACACTGCCCAGACAGGCTGATATCAGTATCGGTGATTTCTGGGGGATCGGAAAGTATGAGCCGGAATTAAACGATCAGAAGGGAACCTCTCTGGTCCTGGTGAATTCGGAAAAAGGACGAAAAATATTTGAGGAACAGAAGGACAGGCTGAAGGCCCTGAAGGAAATGGATATCAATACCGCAAGACCCAGAAATTATACCATTGACCATCCGTTCCGCAAACATCCCCACAGGGACCGTTTTTTTAAACTGATCGATAAATATCCTTTTGAAAAAGCTGTTCAGTACGGACTGACCAATCATTACGATGTGGGAATGATCGGCCTCTGGTTTGGCGAAAACTACGGCAGCATGGCCACGTATTTTGCGCTGCATCATATTCTGGAGGCAATGGGCCTGACGGTTCTGTTTATCAACAATCCTCTGGGCAGGCCGGATGAGATAAAAGAGAAGAGCCCCAGGAAATTCGCCATGGAGTATGCGGATATTTCAGCGCCCCGGGGACTTGGACAGCTGAAGGACCTGAACGCGTACTGCGACACGTTTATCGTGGGTTCGGACCAGCTGTGGAATTACGGGCTGAGCAGACGATACGGTCAGATGTATTTCCTGAGTTTTGCGGATGATGACAAGAAAAAAATTGCCTACGGAACATCTTTCGGGAAAAACCGGTATACGGGACCGGAGGGCCAGAGGGTATTGACCGCTCAGAATCTTCAGCGTTTTGACGCAATTTCAGTGAGGGAGCCGTTTGGCGTTGACCTGTGCAGAGATTTGTTCGGGGTGGACGCGGTGAAGGTGATGGACCCGGTATTCCTGTGTGACCCCGCGGCATACGACAGACTGGCGGAAGAAAGCGGCTGCAGAAAGCAGGAGGAATATATCCTGGCCTATATCCTGGACCCAACGGAGGAAAAGCGGGACGCCCTGCGGGATATTGCCCGGAAGCAGGGGAAAAAAGTAAAAGTAATTCTGGACTTCCCGGAGCATCTGTGGGAGAAGAACAAGGAGCGGCTGGCTCTCCAGGAGCAGGATTCCAATATTGAGATCCTGTCCACCCCCGATATCAAGGAGTGGATCTGGTATGTGAAGAACAGTGCCTTTGTGGCCACGGATTCCTTCCATGGGGTTTGTTTTTCCATGATTTATAAGAAGAATTTTGTTACCTTCGCCAATGTGAACAGGGGAAGCGAGAGGGTAGCCACCCTGCTGGAGCCATTGGGACTGGACAACAGGCTGTTTTTCCAGTATGGGAACGGGATCCCCCAGGAGCTGCTGGAAACAGATATTGACTATGAAAAGGTATACCGGCTGATGGAGGAAGAGAAGGAATACTCCCTTGGCTGGCTGAGAGACGCGATCTTCGCGCCCAAGGAGGCCGCAAGCTGCCGGACTTACACACTGAAAAGTACAGGATTGGAAGATACAAAGGAGGACTGAGAACATGTACGATTATCTGATTGTAGGCGCCGGTCTTTTCGGAGCCGTATTTGCCCATGAGGCGAAAAAGGCGGGAAAATCCTGTCTGGTGATCGACCGCAGAGATCACATCGCGGGAAACGTGTACTGCGAGAACGTGGAGGGGATCAACGTACACAAGTACGGAGCCCATATTTTTCACACAAACAACAGGAAGGTCTGGGAATATGTGAACCAGTTTGCGGAGTTCAACAATTACATCAATTCCCCCATTGCCGTGTACAAGGATGAGCTGTATAACCTTCCGTTTAATATGAACACCTTCAGCAAGATGTGGGGGATCCGTACGCCCCAGGAGGCAAAGGAGATCATTGAGCGGCAGAGGGCGGAGGCCTGCGTGGAGGAACCCCAAAACCTGGAGGAACAGGCGCTGTCCCTGGCCGGAAGGGATGTCTATGAGAAGCTGGTGAAAGGCTATACCCAGAAGCAGTGGGGAAGACCGTGTACGGAGCTGCCCGCTTTTATCATCAAACGGCTTCCGCTGCGGTTTACATACGACAACAACTATTTTAACGCCAGATATCAGGGGATTCCCATGGGCGGATACACAAAGATCGTGGAAGCCATGCTGGAAGGCGTGGAAGTGCGCCTGGGAACCGATTACCGGGAATTTGTGAAGGAAAATCCAGACGCGGCGGCAAAGACGGTTTATACCGGTATGATCGATGAGTTTTATGATTTCTGCCTGGGACATCTGGAGTACAGGACTGTGTACTTTGAGACAGAAGTGCTGGACTGTGACAATTATCAGGGAAACGCGGTGGTAAATTATACCGACTATGAGGTGCCGTATACCAGGATCATCGAGCACAAGCATTTTGAATTCGGAACCCAGGAAAAAACAGTGATCTCCAGAGAGTATTCCACGGAGTGGAAGCCGGGAATGGAGCCTTATTATCCTGTGAATGATGAGAAAAATTCGGAACTGTACTCCCGGTACCGCCAGATGGCGGAGAAGGAAGACAACGTGATCTTCGGGGGCCGGCTGGGACAGTATAAGTATTACGATATGGATCAGGTGATCGAGGCGGCGCTGGCAGCGGTGGCCAAGGAAGCAGAGAGCTGGCAGAAGACGTTATGACAATATTTTTGCTGCTGCTGATCTTCCTTATCATCTCCTCTCTGGAATTTGCCCCGGCGGGACAGTTCCAGAGAGAATATCTTTCCAAAAACAGCGCCAATGCCGTCAAGGGTATTTTTGTGATCCTGATACTGTTCAGCCATTACACCCAGTACGTGTCCCTGGGAGGCGTCTATGATGACGCCTATCTGATCCTGAGGAAGCATCTCAACCAGATGGTTGTGGTGATGTTCTGGTTTTATTCCGGATTCGGGATCATGCGGTCTGTCCAGACCAAGGGGGATTCGTATATCCATCCGGGACTTCTCAGACGGTTTCGGAAGGTGTGGCTGCAGTTTGCGGCTGCAGTTACCCTGTTCCTGATCACCGGTCTGTGTCTGGGAAAGCAATTTGAGTGGAAACATCTTCTGCTCTCCTATATAGGCTGGGATTCCATCGGGAATTCCAACTGGTATATTTTTGATACGCTGGCGGCCTATCTGCTGCTGTATCTTTCTTTTATGGCACTGCGCTTTGTGAAAAACAGACGGGTCAGGGAATATGGAGGCTGCGGGATCTTCACGGTTCTGATCCTTCTGTTTGTCTGGATTTTGATGGCCCAGGGACGTTCCGGATACTGGTACAATACTGTTTTTATCCTGCCGGTGGGCTGCTGGTATGCCCTGCTGCAGGACAGGATCGAGAAAATTGTCATGAAAAACGACTTCCTGTATCTGCTGTGCGTGATCGCGAATACGGTGATCTACTTTATTTCCTTCCAGGGAAGATGGGAATATGGAATAGAAATGTACACGGTCTGGGCATGCTCCTTTACGGCTATGGTAGTGCTGTTCACCATGAAATGCGCTGTTTCCAGCACCTTCCTTTCCTGGTTCGGCCAGCATGTGTTCAGCGTTTATATCCTGCAGAGAATCCCCATGATGGTACTGGACCGTCTGGGGATGGCCCAGGAGCATAAATATATGTTCCTGATCCTCAGCTTCCTTCTGACCGTGCTGATGGCAATGGTCTTTGACCTGGCGGCGGGATGGAAGCGGACAAAGAAGAATTAGGAGAAGAAAGATGGTAAAACGATTTATCAAGGATATGCGGCGTTATCTGCCCTACACCAAATACGCCGCCAAATCCGGACTGAAAACAGAGGTGGCCACCTCCCATCTCAGCTGGCTGTGGTGGATCCTGGATCCGGTGCTGTTCATGCTGGTGTACTGGTTTATCTTTATGGTGATCTTCGGCCAGAAGAAGGAGTATTTCCATATCTTTGTGTTTGTGGGGCTGTCCATGTGGAATCTGTTCAACAAGACGCTTTCCGGCAGTGTGAGGATCGTGGCGGCAAACAGGGCAGTGGTGACCAAGGTGTACATTCCCAAATATATCCTGATCCTGGTGCTGCTGGTTCAGAATCTGTTCAAGATGCTGATCTCCTTTGCCATTGTGATCGTTATGATGATCTGGTCAAGGGTGGCGGTATCCTGGAATGTGGTGCTGGTGCTTCCCATTTTTCTGGATCTGCTGCTTCTGACCTTTGGGCTTGGCGCCATCTTTGCTCATTTTGGGGTATTTTTCAGCGATCTGAAAAATCTGACCAATGTGGGACTGCGGGTGCTGTTCTACATGTCAGGGATTTTTTATGTGATCTCGGACCGGGTGGGCGCGGCCGTAGCCACGCTGCTTCTCCGGGTGAATCCCATCGGATTTCTCATCGACGCCTGCCGGGAAGCGCTGATCTACTGCAATACCCCCAGCATCCCTCTGATACTGCTGTGGTTTGTGATCGGCCTGGCCCTTTCCGCCATTGGGATCGTAACGATCTATAAAAATGAAAACAATTATGTGAAGGTAATATAGATGAAACCAGGAAATGCAATCGAAGTAAAGGATTTGAGGATAACGTACAAGTGTGTGAAGGCTCTTTCCCTGAAGAACAGTATTTTCCGCCTGAAAAAAAGCAAGCTGGAGGTGGTGGAGGCGGTCCGGGGGATTTCCTTTGAGGTAAAGAAGGGGGAGATCCTGGGGATCGTGGGAAAGAACGGAAGCGGGAAGTCCACGCTTTTGAAGGCGATCGCGGGAATTTTCTCACCGGATTCCGGTTCCATTGAGCTGGAAAGCGAATCGGTTTCGCTGCTGTCCATCGGCGTGGGATTCCAGAAGCAGATGAGCGGCAGAGAGAACATCATCCTTTCCGGGATGCTGCTGGGATTTACGGAGCAGCAGGTGCGGGATAAGATGGATGAGATCATCGAGTTTGCGGGACTGGGGAAATTCATCGACATGCCGGTGAAAACCTACTCCAGCGGTATGCACTCCAAGCTGGCTTTTTCCATCACGGCAGTGCTGGAGACAGATATCATGCTGATCGACGAGGTGCTGAGTGTGGGAGACGCCAAATTTAAGAAGAAAAGCTACCAGAAAATGAAGGAACTGATCACCGATGCCAACCGGACCGTTCTGATCGTATCCCACAGTGCGGACACTCTGGAAAAGCTTTGCACCAGCCTGCTGTGGCTCCATGAGGGAGAAGTGAAGATGCAGGGGGATACGCAGACAGTGCTGAAAGCGTATAATGAATTTATGGCGTAATTTTTGCAACAGTGAAGCCGGAAGGCTGAACGGTAACTAATTTTTCTGCAACAGTTCGGTTATCGGCAAAAGGATAAAAGTATTATGAGACCAACGATCAAGATAAAAAACTGGAAAAATCCTAAAAAGAGAGTGAGGGTATTCCTGCTGCTCCTCTATGATATTGCAGTGATACTGCTGGCAGAATACGGGGCGCTGCTGATCCGGTTTGAGTTTCATCCGGAGCTGATCAAGCCCAATCATCTGAACGCATTGTCCCATTACAGTGTGATCAATGTACTCCTGACGCTGGTGATCTTTGCCCTGTTCGGCCTGTATGAGAGCCTGTGGCGGTATGCCAGCGTGACGGAACTGCTGAATCTGGTGTTGGCCTGCATCGTATCCGCCATGACTCAGATGGTGGGCACGTATATGATGCAGTATCATCTGCCCAGATCGTATTATATTCTGTATCTGCTGCTGCTGCTTCCTCTGATGATGGGCGGAAGGTTTTCCTACCGGCTGCTGCGGATCTTAAGACAGAAGATTTACGCGGAGCGGCTGGAGGAACCCATCCTTACCATGGTGATCGGAGCAGGGGATGCGGGTACCGTGATCATCCGGGAGATGCAGACCAGCTACCATCTGAGAAACCGGGTGGTCTGCGTGATCGATGACAGCAGGGAAAAGAAGGGAACCAGGATACGGGGGGTTCCCATAGTGGGAAGCAGAGCAGACATTCCGGCTGCCGCAAAGAAGTATAAGATCCAGGAAATCGTGGTGGCTATCCCCACGCTGGGGCCGAAAGACAAAAAAGAGATCCTGGAAATCTGTAAGGAGACAGGGTGTAAGCTGCGGCTTCTTCCCGGCGTTTACCAGCTGATCAATGAGGAGGTCAGTGTTTCCAAGCTGCGGGAGGTGGAGGTGGAGGATCTTCTGGGGAGAGATCCCATCCGGACAAATCTGGAGTCCGTGCTCCAGTATGTCCAGGGGAAACGCGTACTGGTGACCGGAGGCGGCGGTTCCATCGGAAGTGAACTCTGCCGTCAGATCGCGGCTCATCATCCCGGCCAGCTGGTGATCGTGGATATTTATGAGAACAGCGCCTATGAGATCCAGCAGGAGCTGCAGAGAAGCTATCCCTGGCTGAATCTGGTGGTGCTGATCGCCTCTGTGCGGAATACCCACCGGATACAGGATATTTTCGATACCTACCGGCCGGAGCTGGTGTACCATGCGGCGGCTCACAAGCACGTTCCTCTGATGGAGGACAGCCCCAATGAGGCCATAAAAAACAATGTATTCGGTACCCTGAACACTGCCAGGGCAGCCAGCGATGCGGGATGCAGAAGGTTTATCCTGATCTCCACAGATAAAGCGGTGAATCCCACCAATATCATGGGCGCTTCCAAACGGATCAGCGAGATGATCATCCAGTGTCTCAACCGGACCTCCCGGACGGAATTTGTAGCGGTGCGGTTCGGAAATGTGCTGGGGAGCAACGGAAGTGTGATCCCGCTGTTTAAAAGACAGATCGCCCAGGGAGGTCCGGTGACGGTTACGGATCCCAATGTGATCCGTTATTTTATGACGATTCCGGAGGCTGTTTCCCTGGTTCTGCAGGCGGGAGCTTATGCCAGGGGCGGAGAGATCTTTGTGCTGGATATGGGAGAACCGGTACGCATTGATGATCTGGCCAGAAATCTGATCAAGCTGTCGGGTCTGCGGCCGGATGAGGATATCCAGATCGTCTATACCGGGCTGCGCCCGGGGGAGAAGCTGTATGAGGAGCTTCTGATGGCGGAGGAAGGGCTGAAGAAAACGGCCCATAAGAAGATCTTTATCGGAAATCCGGTGGAATTCGATGCGGACCGTTTTATGGAACAGGTGGCGCTGCTGAAGGAAGAAGCCTACCGGGACAGCGCGCATATCCGGGAAACGGTGGCCCAGATCGTTCCCACCTATCGCTATCAGAAAAGGTAAGGAGAGAACATGGAGAGAAAGAAAAGGATATTGGATCTGCTTTTGACTGTGCCGGTTTCCCTGCTGCTCACCCCTCTTTTCCTGATCCTGTGTATCTGGATCAGGCTGGATTCTCCGGGACCTGTTTTTTTCAGGCAGAAGCGGGTGGGGATCCATCAGACGCATTTTGAGATTTTGAAATTTCGCACCATGCGCTCTGATACTCCAAAGGATGTGCCCACTCATCTGCTGAAGGATCCGGAGCAGTATATCACCCGGGCAGGGAGATTTCTCCGGAAAACCAGTCTGGATGAACTGCCGCAGCTCTGGAATATCCTGAAGGGAGATATGAGCATCGCAGGTCCCCGCCCGGCGCTCTGGAATCAGTATGATCTGCTGCGGGAACGGGAAAAGTACGGAGCCAACGATGTGCTTCCCGGTCTTACCGGATGGGCGCAGATCCACGGTAGGGATACCATCTCCATTCCCGAGAAGGCCAGGCTGGACGGATATTATGTGGCGCATCAGGGAATCCGGATGGATCTGAAGTGTATCTTTCTGACCGTGGCGGCCGTACTGCAGCACAGGGGCGTGCAGGAGGGCGGCACAGGAGCGGAAGGAAGCCGGGAAGAAAACGGAACTGCCGTAGGCCGGGAGTTCTTTGGGGATGATGACGGGGAAACGGGCGGGGAGAGGGACACTCTTCCGCTGGTAAGCGTGGTGATCGCCACCCATCGCCGGAAGCGGGAGCTTAAACGGGCGCTGGCCAGTGTTTTCCGGCAGACATACCCCAATCTGGAGATCCTTCTGGTGGACGATAACAGCGATGAGAAATGGAATCAGTGGACAGAGCGGACAGCCGCCCGGGGAGCGGCTTCCAGCGGCAGACCTGTCTATTACATCCGAAATGAAAAAAATCTGGGATCCGCTGCCTCCAGAAACCGGGGGATCTGCCAGGCCCGGGGAGCATACATAACCTTTCTGGACGATGACGATGTCTATCTGCCGGAAAAGGTGGAATGTCAGGTTACGGCCATGCGGCGGGAGGAAGCGGACTATTCCATCATGGATCTGGCCCTTTACCGGGAGGACGGCACGCTGGAAGAACGGCGTCGCCGGAGGTATCTGGAGGGGATCTGCTGGGAGGATACCGGAAGACTGCTGGCCTGCCATCTGATGTATCATATGACCGGAACGGATACGCTGATGTTCCGGAAAAGCTATCTGAGGAAGATCGGAGGCTTTCCTCCCATGGATGTGGGAGATGAGTTTTACCTGATGATGGAGGCTATTCAGGGCGGCGGCCGGGGAGCTTATGTGCCGGAATGTATGGTAAAAGCACTGGTGCACACGTCCACAGAAGGCCTGTCCAGCCGGCAGGGAAAGATCCGGGGGGAGAATGCCCTGTACGAATATAAGAAAAAATATTTTCCGGAACTTTCTTCCCGGGCGGTGCGGTACATTGCCATGCGCCATCATCTGGTGCTGGCCTACGCCCATCTTCGACAGAAAAGCTACGGGAAATTCCTGGGGGAAGGGTTTCGGGCTGTGCGCAGCGCGCCCATTGCCTGCGGGATGCTGGTGCTGAAAAGAAAAGGGTAACGAACGATGAACAGAAAATGGCAGAATCTCATAAAGACCATGTGGGCGCGCCTGACCTTCCGGGGAGAACCTTCTCCGGAGGGTTGGGTGTTTTCGTCTGTCCATAACCGGACATTTAACTATAATTCCAGATATCTGTTTTTATATGTCAGGGAACACTGTCCGGGAATCCATCCTTACTATGTGGTGGAGGACCCGGAACTTCGGGAAAGACTGTCCCGGGAATATGGAGAAGGATATTTTATCGACAGCAGCACCCTTCAGGGGATACGGAAAATACTGTCCTGCAAGGTATGGTTTACATCCACGGCGCCGCCTCTGTACGGTACAGGATTCCGGAAAAAATACAGGATCTATAATCTGTGGCATGGCGTGCCGCTGAAGACTGTGGGAATGGAGCAGGGAAATCTTTCCCGGCTGACCAGAATGTATTACAGATACTTTTTTGCTGACAATTATCAGGGAGTGCTTACCACCTCCCAGGCGCTGGTTCCGGTGATGAGCCGGAGTTTTCTGGTGGAACCGGAGCGGATCAAGGTGTGGGGGCAGCCCAGAAATGACTGTCTGTTTGCAGAGCAGGATGCCCGCGGGCGGCTTGGTTCCCTGTTCTGTAATGGAGGGGGTGAGGGAGGCGGGCAGGAGCTGCCGGAATTTGAGAAGGCCATCTTGTATGCTCCCACATTCCGGGATCATGGCGAGACCCGTCTTTTCCCATTTCCGGAGTTTGAAGGGGAAGGCGGCGGACCGGAAAGACTGGAGCGCTTTCTGAAAGAACACCGGATGCTGCTCTGTATCCGCAGCCACCTCTACGACAGGACGGAATACGGATGGCTGGCGGAGACGGACAGGCCCGGCAGCCATATCCGGTTCCTGAATGAGGACCGCGCGGAAGACATTATGACTGTGCTGAACTGCTTTGATCTGCTGATCACGGATTATTCCAGTATCTATATTGATTACCTTCTGATGGAAAGACCCATTATTTTTCTGCCCTACGACCGGAAGGAATACCTGGCGGACAGGGGGCTGAATTTTGATTACGATGACGTGACGCCGGGACCGAAGCCGGAGCATTTTTCCCGGTTCCTGGAATGGATGGAAAGGCTGCTGGAAGGAAAGGACGATCCCTACAGGGAGGAGCGGAGGCGGGTGAACCACTTTTTTAACCAGATCACGGGCCCCTGCTGTGAGGATATATGCAGAAAGGTGATGGAGGAAGAAATGTAATATCCAGGTTAAGAAAATTTTAAGGAATTGTTGAATTGTACAGCTCACCTGTTGTATAATAAAAAGAACGACAGTAAAATAGATACGCACCTGAACCGCTCTGGCGAATTCAGGTGCATTTTTCGGGAAAGGCAAGAAACGGACGGGAGAAAAGAGATGAAAAAAGTAATCACGTACGGAACGTATGATCTGCTTCATTATGGACACGTAAAGCTGCTGCAGAGAGCCAGAGCGCTGGGAGATTATCTGATCGTGGGACTCTCCACAGATGAATTTAACTGGAATGAGAAGCATAAAAAATGCTACTTCTCTTATGAGGAGAGAAAGAGCCTGCTGGAAGCGCTGCGGTATGTGGACCTGGTGATCCCGGAGAACTCCTGGGACCAGAAGATTTCAGATGTAAAAGAATTTAAAGCGGATGTGTTTGTGATAGGAGACGACTGGAAGGGAAAGTTTGATTTCCTGAAGGATTACTGTGAGGTGGTATATCTTCCCAGGACACCGGAGATCTCCACAACACAGATCAAGAAAGATCTGGGAAAACAGTAGGAGAAACGTATGGATCGATACGGAAAAGTACAGGGCGGACGGCGCCTGGTCCGCAGTTATGTGAAAAGACCCGTAAAGAGGGCCATTGCTCTGTACGGGAAGGAGCATCCCGGCTTTCGGAAAGCCTGGAAGAGGCTGTTATACCAAAAGAGAAGGTTTTATTACCGGATAAGAAGCCTGAATGTGAAGCCGGATGAGAAAACCGTGGTGTTTAATTCCTTTAATGGGAAGTCCTATGGCTGCAGTCCCCGGGCGATTTATGAATATATGCTGTCCCACAGCGAGTTCGACGGTTGGACCTTTATCTGGGCCTTCCGGGATGTGGAAAAACACCGGTTCCTGGAGCAGTATCCCAATACCCGGGTGATTCCCCAGACAGCCCAGATCTATGAACGGTATCTGGCGGGGGCAAAGTATTGGATCACCAATTACCGGCTGCCGGAACATGTATGGCCCGGCCCGGATCAGGTGTATGTTCAGTGCTGGCACGGCACGCCGCTGAAAAGGCTGGGATATGATCTTCAGACTTCAGAAAATGCCATCGACTCCATACAGGAGATACGGGAAAAATATGATATGGATGCGGAAAAGTTCAGCTACATCCTGTCACCCTCCCGGTTTGCCAGCCAGCGCTTTATCTCAGCCTGGGACCTGAAGAGAAAAGGGATGGAGGACAAGATCCTGGAGGTGGGGTATCCCAGAAATGATTTTCTGGTGAATTGCCGGCCGGAGGATATCTCCGCCATCAGGGAAAATCTGGGGATTCCCCAGGGGAAGAAGGTAATCCTGTACGCGCCTACCTGGAGAGATAACCAGCATCAGGCGGGAGTGGGATTTACCTATGATCTGCGGCTGGATTTCAACAGGCTGAGACGGGAGCTGGGGGAGGAGTATGTGATCGTTTTCCGGGTACATTATCTGGTGGCGGAGAGCTTTTCCTTTGAGGATTTCCGGGGATTCATCGTGGATGCCTCCGGCTATGACGATATCAATCATCTGTATCTGATCGCGGATCTGCTGGTGACGGACTACTCCAGCGTGATTTTCGATTACGGGATCCTGAAAAAGCCCATGCTGTTTTATATGTACGATCTGGAGGAATATAAGGACAGCATCCGGGGATTTTATTTTGACATTGACCGGCTTCCGGGCAGGATCGTAACCCGGGAGGAGGAGCTGCCCCAGGCGATCCGGGAAAGCATCCAACAGTTCGTCTATGATGAAAAATACAGAGATTTTAACGGGACGTTCAGCCATATGGAGGATGGGAATGCCAGTGCCCGCTTTGTGAAGCGGGTATTTCCCCAGATAAAAGTGACATCTCCCGGACGGAAGCCAGGAGCTGTGCTTTCGGCGGCGGGACAGGAGACAGAGGTATAAGACAATGCTGGAAAAACTGAAGAAGAAAACGTACGATTCCTATCTGAAGTATTATCAGGAGCCCATAGATGAGAGCCTGATCCTTCTGGAAGCGGGACAGGGAAAAAATATCAACGGAAATATGTTTGCCATCCTGCGGGAGATCTGGGAGAATCCCCGATGGAGAGGGCTGAAAACGGCATTTGTGGTGACCAAAGGAACTCTGGAAGCGGCCAGGGAGCGTTTCGCGTTTTATCATATGGAGCCGGAGCTTGTGGTGCGGAACTCAGAGCGTTACTGCCGGCTCCTGGCCACCGCCCGTTATCTGCTGACGGACAACTCCTTCCCCCCGTTTTTTCTGAAACGGGAGGGACAGATCTATTTGAATACCTGGCATGGCACGCCGTTGAAGACGCTGGGGAAAAGTGATATTGCCAATGCTACCTCCATGGCCAATCTGCAGAAAAATTATCTGATGAGTGATTACGCTCTTTTCCCCAATGAATTTACCAGAGATGTGTTTATGAAGGACTATATGCTGGAAAATCTTTACAGAGGTCAGGTAGTGCTGTGCGATTATCCCAGAAACAGTATTTTTCTCAATACGGAGTACGCCGTTTCCCTGCGGAAAACTCTGGGGCTGGAGGAAAAACAGCTGATCGCCTATATGCCCACCTGGAGAGGGGCCAACCGGAAGGCGGAGATCAGCAGACAGAAGCAGATCCTGGAAGAATATTTTTCCTGTATAGACCAATTGCTGGAGGATGATCAGATATTTTATGTCAATCTGCATTTCCTGGTGGGGAATACGATGGATTTTCAGGAGTATGCCCACATCCGTCCGTTTCCACCGGAGTATGAGACGTATGATTTTCTGTCCGTGTGCGATATGCTGGTGACAGATTATTCCAGCGTTTTTTTTGACTTTGCAGTGACTGGAAGAAAGATCATTCTGTTTCCCTATGACCTGGAAGAATACATGGAAAACCGGGGAACGTATTTTCCCATCCAAAAGCTTCCGTTTCCCATTGTCTATGATGGAGAGGCGCTGGCAGCGGAGATCGGCCGCAGGGACCAGATTCCCGACCGTAAGGAATTCCTGGATACATACTGCGCCTACCGGGATCCCCGCGTACCGGAAAGGATCCTGGAGCTTCTGACAGAGGGCAGGAGCGGGGCGGTGAAGCTGGAGAAGGGGCCCCACAATGGAAAGGAGCTGCTGCTGTTCTATGGCGGAAAGCTGGCTGATCCGCATTTGAACCGTTACATACTGGAGGAGCTGGAGCGTCTGGCGGCGGACGGAGAGAAAAATGTGGTGCTGGCCTTTACCGGAAATTTTTCACCCAGGATCGTGGAGCTTCTGCAGCAGCTTCCGGAAGGAGTCAATTTCCTGAACCTGGTGTCTGAGTATAATTTCCCCCGGAGAGACAGGCTGCAGGCGGCGCTGGCGCTGCGCGTCAGGCAATTCCAGAGGAGGGCGGACAGGCGGCTGCTGCCGGATTATGAGAGGGAAGGGAGGAGACTGTTTTCGGGGATCAGGCCTGATAAAACAGTGAATTTTTCCGGCCTTCCCAATTATATGTATAAGATCCTGGCCACTCTGCCGGGAGAGAAGGAAGCACATATCCACAGCGGAAGTATCCGGGGCCTGGCGGGAAGTTCCAGGTCCAGCCGGCTGATGAACGATCTGCTGCCGGGACTGTATCAACGGGTGGAGGATCACCGGCAGGAAGACATGAGCCGGTTCTGGGAAGAGGAGAAACGGGGAAGCTACTACAACGGCTGCTGCCGGATCGATAATCTGAGCGTGCGGTTTGGGAACAAAGAGGACAGACTGTGCCTGCGGGCAGTGGCATCCATCAAAACCACACTGCCTTTTTCTCATACAGAACTGAAGTTCCAGATCGGAGAGAAACTATACGATGTCCGGATGAAAAAGGGGCTGAGGATTGGCCGGCGCCGCCGGATCGCATCCTACAGGCTGGAAGTACCCTGTGAGGATCTGGCGGGCATGCAGGCGTCCAATAAGGTGTTTGCAGTGTACCGGGATGAGCTGGACCGGGGACTGCATATCAGTATCGGTTACCTCAGCAGAAGAAGAGATAAGCGGAAATGGAGGAAAGGTCCCATCCGGTACATGCCGGAGAGCAATACCTCCGCCTATTTCCGGCAGTCTGTAAAAAACAGACTGTATCTGAGTGTGCGGACGGCCAATCCCACAGACTCCCGAAAGGAACAGTTCAAGCTGTTTCTGGCTTACTATGCTGCCAGACTGTTTCCGGGGAAAGAACGGGTGCTCCTGTTTGAAAAGAACGGCAGCCGTTATGAGGAGAGCGCTTCCGTGCTGTATGAGAAGCTGGTGGATGCCGGATACCGGAATGTGGCGTTCCTTCTGGACAGGAATTACCCCTATTACAGCCAGATTCCGGAAAAATACAGGAAATATCTGGTGGATAAGTGCAGTTTTCGGCATTACCTGTACTTTTTCCGGGGAAAAACCTTCATCGGGACGGAGACGCTGGTACATGCCATAGACCTTCGGGTGGACAACAAGTATGCCAGGGAAAAGCTGGCGGCGAAAAATATCAATTACGTGTTCCTTCAGCATGGAGTGATGTATATGGTTTCCCTGGATTCCGAATCCAGGACCTTCTTCAAGCCCAGGCGCATGAAGGGAAAATTCCGGGTGGTGGTATCCTCCCAGGAGGAAGCCCGCCATTTTGTGGAACTGGGAAAATACAATCCGGAAACCCTCTACGTCTGCGGTCTGCCCAAATTTGACCGGAGCAGCCGGGAACCGGAAGCGGACCGGATCGTGATCATGCCCACCTGGAGGCCCTGGGAGTATAACGAGGCCCGGTTTGATTTTACACAGACCAGATATTATCAGATGCTGGAGCGGATGTTCTCGGCTGTCCCCGGGAAGCTTCGGGACAGGGTGGTGATCCTTCCCCATCCGTTGTTTTATGAGGCGGCGAAAAATGAGGAGTTTGCTCTGAAACAGTATATGGACTGTGATTCCAAGTATGATACGATCCTGCGCCGGACCCGTATTCTGGTGACGGATTATTCCTCGATTGCCTATGACGCCTTTTACAGAGGAGCCAATGTGATTTTCTACTGGGAGGAAAAGGACGAGTGTATGGAACATTATGGTCCCTCCACCAAGCTGATGCTGAATGAGGAAAATGTATACGGGGATATCTGCTACAACGGGGAAGAGCTTTCCCGGGCGCTGCTGGAAAATGACAGAGAAGGGCAGAAGGAGAGTTATATGGAAAACTACCGGAAGCTGGTGGAATTTCATGACGGAAGAAACACAGAGCGTTTGCTGGAGATGCTCCAGGAGGATGGGCTGCTTAAAAAGGAGAGAGCCTGATGAATATGTGGAAGTGGCTGGGAAGGCTTTGCAGCCTGACGCCTGGTACGAAACGGTGGAGCCTGAAGCTGTTTCACTGCTGGAAACGTTTCCAGTATCAGAACCGTTTTGGAAAGCGGGGGCTGACGCAGCCCCGGACAGTGATTTTTGAAGCATATATGGGAAAACGGTATGCCTGCAGCCCCCGGGCGTTGTATGAAGCCATGCTGGCCGACCCCGCCTATGACTCCTGGGAGAAGATCTGGGCTTTTCGCAGTCCGGAGGATTACCGGTTTCTGGAGAAGGAGCCTCATACCCGGGTGGTGGCTTACAGGAAAAAGGAGTATTACCAGGCATTTGCCAGGGCAAAATACTGGATCACCAATTCCAGGCTGCCCAGGGAGCTGCTGCCCCGGAAAGATCAGGAGTATATTCAGTGCTGGCATGGAACGCCTCTGAAAAAGCTGGGATATGATCTGGAACAGTACGCGGAGAAAAACAGCTCCCTTATGGAGGTCCGGGAAAATTACAGTGCGGAGGCCGGGCGCGTGACCAGAATGCCGTCTCCTTCGCCTTTCTATACAGAAAAGATGATTTCTGCTTTTGGGTTGGAACGGCTGGGGAAGGAGAAGATTTTTCTGGAGGCCGGATATCCCAGAAACGACCGGCTTTTTACTGCGGATCCCCGGGAAGTGGAAGGGATCCGGGAGAAGCTGGGGATTCCCCCAGGGAAAAAGGTGATCCTGTATGCGCCTACATGGAGGGAGAACCAGCATCTTCCGGGGGAGGGGTATACCTATCAGCCCCAGGCGGACTTTTCCAATTGGAAGAGGCGGCTGGGAGAGGAGTGGGTGGTGCTGTTCAGGACCCACTATTTTATCAGCAGCCGTATGGATTTTTCCGGAATGGATGGATTCCTCAGGGATGTGTCGGCGGTGGACGAGATCAATGAGCTGTACCTGGCCGCTGACGTGCTGATCACGGATTATTCCAGCGTGTTCTTCGATTTCGCCAATCTGAACCGCCCGATTCTTTTCTATATGTACGACTATCGTCAGTACCGGGAGGAAATGAGGGATTTTTATTTCGATACGGAGGAGCTTCCGGGACCGGTCTATGCCAGAGAGGAGGATTTGCTGGAAGGACTGGAAGATATTTCCCGGATCAGAAATGAGTACCGGGACAGATACCGGCAGTTCAATCAGAAGTTTAATCCTCACCGGCAGCCCTGCAGCAAGATTTATCTGAAAGAATGGATGGATCCGGCGGGGAAGATGCGTACGGGATGCCGCTGAATGCATACCGCAGATACACATAAGCATGGGTACATGGCTTCCTGATTGCGGAAAGGAAAGGGCAGCAAAAAGCGTGCTTTCTCTTAAGAGAGGGCACGCTTTTTTGAAAGCAGGCAAAGCCTGCAGGATTTCCTGCCGCGGTTCGCAGTCCAACGGTAACTGCGCCTGGCGATAATTTCTGTTTTTCATGGACTATGCAGCGGGATCCCGGGAGCTGCGGGCGTCAGGCGGCGTTTTTTGCCGCCTGCGCGCATGCAGTTGTGACAGCGGAGCCGGAAGGCCAAATGGCTGCCTATTTTTCCGGGCCGGACGGATGCGGGCCGTCCGAAGGATCCTCTGCTGTCTGTTTCGTGGAAGGACGGTCTTTTTCCTCAGATGTCCGGGTTTCCCGGTTCAGCTCGTCCAAAAGGAAATAGAGGTCTTCATCCCGCATGGAACCCTGGGGCGGATGCTTCTCCAGATCATCCAGATCCTCCAGGATCCGGAAGAAATCCCGGTTTTTCCTGCGGATCCGGCGGAGTTCCCTGGTGCGGACCCGGCGGCGTTTCATCCGTTCAGAGCGGATCAGCCAGATCAGGAGCAGCAGCACCAGCAGGCAGAGTATGCCTAAAACCATATAGGAAAGCTCTGTTCTGGAATAGATCAGCGTAACCGTGTGGTCCTGGCGGACATCCTCCAGAATGTAATTGTCATCCTCTCCAAAGGGAACCGGTTTTCCATCCACGAGACACCGGGTCAGGGTACAGAATTGATCCGGAACTGCCTGGGTGGTATAGGATTCACCCCGGTAGACAGTGGCTTTTTCCTGGCGGACTGTGCCGTTTTGAGCAGTTACCTGAATGGTATAACTGGGTATCTTACGGAAATGAACCTCCAGAGTGTGGTCCTCTGTAAGAGAATCAAAGGTGTAAGAGGTTTCATCTCCGGAAATCTTTACCGCTTTCCCGTCCACCACCAGGGAATCCAGTTCGTAATGCTCCCTGGGAGCAAACTGTACAGTGAGTGGATCTTTTTCAAAACCGCTGGGATTTTCATCTACAGTTCCGTTCCTGGCGGAAGTGGTCACCGTGAAGCGGGGAATCTCCTGGTAGACTGCATGGATCGTGTGATCTTCTGTCACCTGGGAAAAGGTGTATTCCGTGGGGTACTGGCTGGCGCTCACTTCTTTGCCGTCCACCAGAAGTTTTTGCAGCCGGTAATTTTCCCCGGAACTGTAGGAAACAGTGAAAGAACCGCCATCGGCCACCTCAGGGTCGGAGGCTGTGATGGTGCCGTTTTCCGCGCTGGTGGTCACACTGTGAACCAACGGCAGATGAGTTTCATACAGTTTCATTACCGTACTGCCCTTTACTGCCGCCGCCATGAGAAAATGGCCGGGCTCCAGCTGGCAGATGCCCTCCGGTTCCACACTGAAGGCAGAATCCGGAAGGGTGAGATAATAACTTCCCACCCGGGACTGCTGAGAGATGGAATATACGTCCACCACATTCATAAATCCGTCCCGCTGCATGTAAGGAAGACTGATAATGGAATCTCCCGTTACGCAGAAATCCTGAAAGGAACTTCTGCTGGAGGAAAGCCCCAGGTTCATCGTCTTGGTAATCTGAAAATTACTGTCTGTAAATACGAAGGAATAGTCTGCCGGGCGATTGGCCATCAGAACGTACTGATCGGTTTCCGGAACGTAATCAATGCCGAAGTAATTCCAGCGGCCGTCCCCAACCTGTACCTTACGCTTGAACCGCAGAGTGTCCGCGTCCACAATGAAGACTGCGCCCCGGTTTTCTTTGTTGTTTGTGAAAAGGCCGGCGATGGCGATTTCCCTGGTGTTGGGGTTATAGGTCATGCCGTTTCCGTGCTCATAATCCATCTCCGTGACATGAAAGGCATAGCTGTATTGCTTGACGGGATTGCCGTCGGCATCCGTGGTATTGCGGTAGAGAGCCACCAAGGTATCGGGGTCTGTGTCGTTTCTGGAAGCGTTGATCAGACAGACAATGTACTGATCAGTAACGCACATGGACTGGAGCCAGCCCTTTTCGTCAATGATGGAAGTCTGGGCTACCGTGTTCCACTGGGCATTCTCCAGGGCAGAGGTCTGGACTGCCGCCTGGATTCCCAGGGGATACGCGATCTGCAAAATGAAAAACAGAAAGAGGAAGAACATGATAAATCTGCGTATCTGCTTCATATTTCTCCTTTTTCTCATATGACAGTGAAGCCGTAAGGCTTGTTATACACTGGCAGTTGCAAATTTCCAACCAAGTATAGCATGTTTTTTCCACCGAGACAATAAAGTTTTGAGATATGAAGCCAAGTATGGTATAATGGCGAAGAAAGCGGAGCCTGCTTAGGATGAGCGGCGAATGGAATGAAGGATACAAAAAGGAGACGGAATCTGATGAAAGACATAAAAAAGCTTTTGGCTGCAGTAATTTGCGGCATTCTGCTGCTGACATTGGGCAGCCATCCGGTTTTGGCAGCTTCAGTGAATAACGGGGCGGTCTATCCGGTAACCACCAATGAGATTTCCGGATGGCCCCAGGGGCCGGATCTGTACTCGGAGACGGCGGTGCTGATGGAGGCGGAGACCGGAACAATTTTATATAATAAGGGAATGGATGAGCTTCGTTACCCGGCCAGTACAACCAAGATCATGACTGCCCTGATCGCGCTGGAGAACAGTTCCCTGGACGAACAGGTGACCTTTACGGAAACATGTCTGGCAGATCAGACACCGGACAGCACCCACATGGGAATGAAGGTGGGAGAGGTGCTGACCATGGAACAGTGTCTGATGATCATGATGATAAAATCGGCCAATGATGTGGCCACCCAGATCGCGGAGCATGTGGGCGGCAGTGTGGACGCCTTTGTGGAGATGATGAATCAGAAAGCCCAGGAGCTGGGCTGCGCCAATACCCATTTTGCCAATGCCAGCGGGATGCCCAATGAGGAGCATTATACCACGGCCCACGATATGGCGCTGATCTTCCAGGAGGCGATCAAAAATCAGGACTTCCGGAAGATCATAGGAACCACATCTTACACGGTAGAACCCACGAATATGACGGCGGAAAGCAGAACGCTGAATACATCCCATGCGCTGCTGGCCCCGGAAGCGCCGGAGCATTATGAGGGATGCTTTGGAGGAAAAACGGGAACGACCCAGATCGCGGAGCACACCCTGGTGACCGGAGTGGAGCGGAACGGCATGACACTGATCACGGTGGTGATGCGGGCTGCCGCCGGAGAGGTATGTCAGGACAGTATCCAGCTGTTTGATTACGGATACAATAATTTCCAGAAAGTGGAGGTCCCCGGCGGAAGCGTGATCATTCCCAATGGTACCGATACAGAAAGTCTGACCACGGTGGAGACGGCAGCCGATGGGGAGACAGAGCAGGATTATTATTATAATGAAGATTACTATGTGGGAAGCGGGATAAAGGCGGAAACCACGCCCCAGACCCTGGAGATTACCCAGGATACAGAGGAGGATCCCAAGGAGCAGCAGGAAAATGACGGCCTGGATGACGGGGAGGCAGAAGGGCAGGAGGGACAGGAATCCGCTGCGGGCGAAAGCCTCTACCGGAATGCCATGGTGGTATTGGCTGTACTGATCGGAGCAGCGCTGCTGGTGACGATCATATCGGCGGTGAAAAAGAAGGGGAAAAAGAAAAAAAGGAAATAAAAAAATCCCAATAGCAGGAAACTTGACGGTTCCGCTATTGGGATTTTCGTAACAGTTCAGCCTTCCGGCTTCACTGTTACAAATGCATGCACACAGGCTGCGATTTCCGCAGCCTGGCGCCCGCAAATCTCGGGATCACGCTGCGAATGCAGCGTGACACCTCGCGGGATATTGGAAGGCTGAACTGTAACGGATTTTCTGTATTTCAGGAGATCCAGGCACCGCTTCCGGAAAAATGATAGGTTTTGCCGTCAATCTGCTGGGTGCCGGTGACCATGTATCCGGAACTGTTCATGTAGTACCAGGTATTGCCAAGCTTTTGCCATCCGGTGAGCATATGCCCGGAACTGTCCATATAGAACCAGTGACCGCCCAGATACTGCCATCCGGTGAGCATATGCCCGGAACTGTCCATATAGAACCAGTGACCGCCCAGATACTGCCATCCGGTGAGCATGTATCCGGAATGATTCATATAATACCAGTGACCGTCAATTTCCTGCCATCCGGTAAGCATATATCCGGAGCTGTTCATATAAAACCAATGGCCGCCCAGATACTGCCATCCGGTGAGCATATGCCCGGAGCCATTCAGATAGAACCAGTGCCCATTCAGCTTCTGCCATCCGGTGAGCATATGTCCGGAACTGTTCAGATAGAACCAGTGCCCATTCAGCTTCTGCCACCCGGTGAGCATCTGCCCGGAGGGATCCATATAGTACCAGTGGCCGCCCAGATACTGCCATCCGGTGAGCATACGTCCGGAATTGTTCATATAAAACCAGATACCGCCCAGATACTGCCACCCGGTGAGCATATGCCCGGAACTGTTCAGATAATACCAGGCGCCGTTCACCTTCTGCCATCCGGTGAGCATATGCCCGGAGGGATCCATATAGTACCAGTGGCCGCCCAGATACTGCCACCCGGTGAGCATGCGCCCCGAGCTGTTCAGATAATACCAGACACCGCCCAGATACTGCCACCCGGTGAGCATGGCACCGGAGGGATCCATGTAATACCAGACACCGTTCACCTTCTGCCACCCGGTGAGCATCTGCCCGGAGGAATTCAGGTAATACCAGGTACCGCCCAGATACTGCCACCCGGTGAGCATATGTCCGGAGGAATCCAGATAGTACCAGATGCCGCCCACCTTCTGCCATCCGGTGAGCATGGCGCCGGAAGCATCCATATAATACCAGATCCCTTTTACTTTCTGCCATCCCACAGTCATCCGGCCGTTGGAATCCAGATAGTACCAGGTGGAGCCCAGCTTCAGCCAGCCGGTCATCATATAGCCGGAACTGTTAAAGTAATACCAGTCTCCGTCGATCCGTTCCCATTGGCTTCTGGGATAAGTACCGTTTGGACGCTGGTACCACCAGCCTTTGCCATCCTTGCGCCAGTTTTCATTTTTATAGTTGGCGATCAGTTTGCCGTCAGAACCATAGTAATCGCCTCCGGCCCAGGCGGAGGTGATCATTAAGCCATTGCTGTCGAAGTAGTATGTGGCGCCGTTGATCTTCTTCTGGCCGGTGGCCATGCTGCCGTCGCTGTTGAGATAGTACCAGCCCTTGTTGTAGCTGACCCAGCCGGTAGCCATATAGCCGGAAGCGTCGAAGTAGTACCAGGTGCCGCTGATCTTTTTCCATCCGGTGACCATGCCCCCGGAGCTGTCCAGGTAGCAGTACCTTCCGCTGGAGTCCTTTATCCACTTATTCCGGTCCGCACGGCTGCTGTTGGAAAAATGATAGTAGGTGCTGCCGCTTTTCAGCCAGCCGTTGTATGCTGTGGGATATCCGTCCCTGTAGTAAATATGCTCCGCCGGATCCGCATGACTGGCAGATGCCACGAAACCGTGACCGGAAGGAATATTGCTGGTAAGAGACGCATTCAGCTGAAATACCAGGGCCGGAACGATATCCGAGTACCAGGCAGTGGCGTAAAGCGCGCTTCCTTTATCTGCCATGGCCAGAAGCGTATCCAGTGTCCCTCTTCCTCCTCCCGGCGCGGCGTCATTGGAGACAGCGGTATAATCTCCGCACATCACCATGATCTTGGGGGAGAGGCCGCTGACGTATCCGTAGGTGTTGGAACCGTAATACCCGTGATGTCCCAGGGTCAGAATGTCCACATGACCCAGCTGGGAGGCCAGGGCAGTTTCGGCGCCCTCATAGTTATTGATATCTCCCGCCAGAAAAGCGCTTTTCCCATTTGCCGTTACCTTAACTCCCAGACAGAAATAATTGGCATCGGGTTTTGGGGTTGTCTTATAGTTTCCGCCGTAGTGGACGATGTCGATCTGCATTGCCCCGCCCAGTGTGAAACTGGGGGTGGAGGTAGTGTTCCGGGCCTGGGACAGGGTGTCGAATTTTCCTACACGGGCGGAACCTCCCTGAGGCTCCCCTGTATTGGTGGGATCCTTTTCGCTGTCGGGATCCACCTGGTCTGCAGCGGGAATATCGGAGGTAGTCATGTTGTCGGAAACGCCTTCGCTGCCGGCATCCGCCTGGGGAGTGTCGATGATTCCGCTGTCGGTTTCTGCAGCTTCTTCCTGCCCGGTATATGTAAGGACCAGCGTCCATGGGTTTTCTTCCGGGGTTTCCCAGGTGTAATCAGCGGGGGCCTGGGGAATCCAGAGGCGGTAATCCGATCCGGCCTCCTGAAGAGACTGGTCCTCTGCGCTGTCTTGGGCGGAGGGTTCCTCTGCGGTATCACCCGGAGCAGCGGATCCGCCGGCCGCCGCGGCTTCAGTCAGAAGAGTTTCCCGGGAATAGGACCAGACTCCGTTTTCGTCCGGCATCAATGTAAATTCCTGTACATCTTCCCATATATTTTCGCCGCTCTGTCTCTGCAGAAGTACGGTCAGACTTTCCGGGCGGGCCGTATCCGGCGCGCTCTGGTCATTCCATATCACAGAGATATCTTCCGGATCGGAGGATACGGTATGGGTGCAGACAAAATCGAAGGAGTTTTCAGTGGAGACTGTATACCCCTCCGGCGCCTGCACAGAGACAGCGTAGGCGATCTCTGTTTTGCTGTCATCGTATTTTTGCAGGTCTTTGAAACTGTACAGCCAATTTCCGGAGGAATCAGGCTGTACGGTCTGGGAAGTTACCGTCCCAGTCAGCGGGTTGGCAAGCTCCACGGTTACCTGGGAGGGCCGGATCTGGTCCGCGTCGTTCCCGTCCTCCCAGGCAATGCTTCCCTGGACCGTAACTTTTTCCGGATAAAGAGGAGCGGAGGGATCGAAATTCTGGATCAGCGTGGCGCCCACCTCCTGGGCCGCCTGGATCATGTGATCATAAACATAGAGGTTATCCCACAGATTTCCGCTTACATAGGAATCCTTGTATTCCTGGATGTAGACCCGTTTGGGATGAAAGGTGCGGATGACCTCATCCGCAGAACCGATATGGTCGCTGTGGGGATGAGTTCCGATATAAAATTCAAAGTTTTCTGTGGTGACCCCTACGGACCGCATATAGGAAATAACCCGGTCTTCATATCCCTGACCGATGATAACCCCCGACCGAAGCGGATACCTGGGATCACTTCCGTCCGGATAGTCGTTATCCTCACCGGAGTCCACCATACCGAACTGTCCGTTGCATTCCAGCAGGATGGCTTCTGTATTGCCCGGAAGCGTCAGATAGTGGATCCTGGCAGAAGACTGAGCCGCTTCCGCAGTGCCGCCGGAAGAAGCCGGAAACACCTGACAGGAAAAACACAGGGCCATGAGGACCAGAAAACACAGGGCTTTCTTCAGAACATCTTTCATAGAAGGTTTCCTTTCTTAAGATGATAAGAAAATTATAGCAGGAATCGGAGATAAATCAATACAGGCAGCAGTATTTGGCAGAAATTTGCACGGCAGCCGGGCCGTCAGCAAAAGGAGTGTGACAGTGAAGCCGGAGGGCTGAACTGTTACGGGCGGCCGGTCAGAGGGTAACAGTTCAGCCTTCCGGCTTCACTGTTACAAATGCATGCACACAGGCTGCGCGAAACGCAGCCTGGCGCCCGCAGGTCTCGGGATCCCGCTGCAAATGCAGCGGGACACCTCGCGGGACAGTTGAAGGCTGAACTGTAACGTCAGAGGTACTATTTAGGCTTGCCCTGAATGTTAAAAAATGATATAGTAGGTTACGATACCATTGGCACATCTGAGGAGGAATTATGGGATATAAGCAGTATGAACCGGAGACTCTGAAGAAAATTCAGAGAAAAGAGCTGGAGATTATTAAGGAATTTTCCAGGATTTGCGAGAAATATGAGATCCCTTATTTTGCGGTATTTGGCACTGCTATCGGCGCCATCCGGCATCATGGATTTATCCCATGGGATGACGATGTGGATTTCGGAATGCTGAGAGAGGATTATGAACGTTTTCTGGTAGCTGCGGACAAAGAGTTCGGAGACCGTTATGGTATGGCGGGACCGGACTGCCCCCAGAAATTTTATAATTTCGTAAGCAAGATGTATAAAAAAGGAACCCGGTTTGCTACCATTTATGATCATGGAAACTGGGACATGGGAATCAACATCGATATTTTTGTTTTTGACTACATGCCCAGGAATCCTGGGAAGTTCCGGCGTCAAAAGAGAAAAGCCCTGCTTCTCAGAAGTCTTTACATGATCAAGAATGTTAATTTTTATCAAAGCTACGTTTTTGGAGAAGGAAAAACCTTGCAGAGACTGCTGTGCGGCGGCCTCCATTATGTTATGAAAGTTTTTTCACCCGGAAATGAATGGTTCTGCCGGGCATGGAAAAAGAACGCAGTGAAGTACTACAGAAAATCGGAGACGGTCACCCAGTTTAATGACACGGGCATCTGGGAGAGCAGGATCCGTCTGGAGGATCTGTTCCCTCTGAAAAGGGTACCCTTTGAAGATACGTATATCACCGTTCCCAAAGAGTATGACAAGGTGCTCCGGGAGATGTACGGAGACTATATGCAGATACCGCCCAAAGAAAAACAGCAGAATCACTATCCGTATATCCTGGATCTGGGAGAAGGAGAGGAGAAGGAATGAAGGGACAGTTCAAAGAGTATGAACCGGAGGTCCTGAAAAGACTTCAGCGTGTTCAGACAGAGATACTGGCGGAATTTATCCGTATCTGTGAAAAATATGATCTGGAATATATCATGCTGGGAGGCACCGGCATCGGTGTGGTGCGGCATCAGGGGTTTATTCCCTGGGACGACGATATTGATGTGGCGATGCCAAGGAAGGACTATGACAGGTTCCTGAAGGTTGTGGACGGGGAATGCGGGGACAGGTACCGCATCCTGACGCCTCTCAGGGACAGGAGATACGCCTGTAATGTAACGCACTTTCAGAAAAAAGGAACCCGTTTTGTGCCCTGGCATGCGCGGAATATGAAATGTGAGCTGTGCATTGATATTGATATTTTTCCGCTGGACAATATGCCGGCAGATAAGAAGCTGCGAAACAGACAGCTGAGGAGAACCTGGTTTCTGAACAAGCTGATTTTCCTGTGCGGATGCGGGGAACCGATCATTCCGCTGACCGGATGGAAAAAGCAGCTTGCTGCCGTTATCTGCCGTTGCGCTCATTTTGGACTGAAGCTTTTCCATGTATCACCCAGGTTCCTGTATAAGCTGCTGGTCCGGGAGGAAACAAGATACGATAAAGAGGATACGGAGTATATGAATGCTTTTGAAGTGACCATGTCAGATAAGGCGTATATATCCAGAAAAGAGCTGTATCCTTTAAGGAAAATGCCCTTTGAGAATCTTATGGTATCCATGCCCAATAAGTATGACACATATCTGAAAAGGCTGTTCGGTGATTATATGACGCTTCCTCCGGAGGATAAAAGAGTGAATCACTGTCCGGTGGTACTGGAGTTTGGAGAGGAGTAAAGATCAATGAAAGTATCCGCAAAGGTGGACAGAAAAACGATATATTTCTGGAATATGGCCGGAAGTCTTACGTATTCCATATCCTCTGTGATACTTTTGATGGTGGTATCCCGTCTGACATCCGCCAGAGACGCGGATACTTTCAGCATTGCCTACTCCATTGGCCAGCTGCTGTCAACGATTGGTTTTTTTCAGGTACGGAATTATCAGGCTACAGACATTCAGGAAAAGTACAGTTTCCAGGATTATCTGGCATTCAGGATCCTGACCAATGTGGTCATGATCTTTTCCATAGCGGTTTACTGTGCCGCGAAGGGATATACAGGGGAAAAACTGCTGGTGGTGTGGATCCTGTGCCTTTATAAGGGCGCGGAAAGCTTTGCCGACCTGGCCCAGGGAATGTTTCAGCAAAAGGAACGGCTGGACCTGGCAGGAAGATCCATTGTCTACCGGATGGTAATATCCATGGCTTTGTTCCTCACCACACTGGCGGTTACCCATAACCTTGTGACAGGCTGTGTGGTCCTGCTGGTATCGGCTGTGCTGTGCATGCTGGCATTTGATTGGAACTGGCTTCGGGATTTTACCTCTGTAAGGCTGAATGGGGCCGATCTGCCCCGGTATAAAAAAAAGATCTGCCGCCTGTTCTGGACATGCCTGCCGCTGTTCATCAACGGATTCCTGATCATGTACATCTATAACGCTCCGAAAACGGCTATAGATGATGCCATTACTGCCGGATTACTGGCAGATGGAAGTCAGAGGGATTTTAATATCCTGTTTATGCCCTCCTCTGTGCTGAACCTGTTTATGATCTTCCTGCGGCCCCTGATCACCAGCATGGCGATCTGCTGGAACGGGGGAGACAGGCAGCGTTTTTACAGGATCATATGGATCATGATCTCCGGGATGGCGGTCTTTTTGGCGCTGATCCTGGCGGGAGGGTATTTGCTGGGGATCCCGGTATTGGGATTTGTATTTGGAAACGACTTGTCCGGGTACAGAAAGGAGCTTATGCTGCTTCTTCTGGCAGGGGGAATGAGTTCCTTTGCCACGGTGTTTGATAATATCATCACCGTTATACGAAAGCAGCACTGGCTGGTGGCATCCTATATAGCTTCGGCAGTGATCGCTCTGACAGGAGCGGATATGCTGATTGAAAAAAACGGTCTTATGGGAGCGTCGCAGATCTTTCTGCTTTGCATGACTGTTCTGCTGGCCGGAAATCTGATCATCGTGATCGCGGGAGTGAAGAAGAGGAGAGCTTAGGAAAGAGATATGAAAAGAATCTGCATTTTTTCCGCCCAGTATTTTCCTCATCTGGGGGGAGTGGAAAATTACACGTATCATCTGGCAAAATATCTTCTCCAAAAGGGAGAAAAAGTTGTTATCGTGACGTCAAATGTCCAGAGGCTTCCTGCCTATGAGCAGATTGAAGGGGCGGAGGTGTACCGGCTTCCGTGTATAAATCTGCTGGACGGAAGGTACCCGGTGCTGAAATTCAACAGAGAATTTTTCAGGATCCATCATCGTCTGATGCGTTCTCACTTCGATCTGGTACTGGTGAATACAAGGTTTTATCTTCATTCGGTTTACGGAGCTGTTTTTGCCAGAAAACAGAAAACAAAGTGTGTGATGATCGATCACGGAACAAGCCATCTGTCCGTACACAATCCTTTCTGGGATACCGTGGGAGGATGGGTGGAGCACCTGATCACAAAGGTGGATCAGATCTTCTGCCGGGATTTTTATGGAGTATCCCAGGCCAGTACCCAGTGGCTCCGTCATTTTCATATAAAAGCCAAGGGAGTACTGTATAATGCGGTGGATCTGGAGAAAATAGAGGCTGTAAAGAAATCCCCGCTGCGGGATTTCCGGAAAGAGTATGAAATCCCCGCCGACGGGATCGTAATATCCTTTACCGGAAGACTGCTGAAGGAAAAGGGGATCTGGCAGCTGATAGACGCCGTAAAGAATATCCGGAAAGTCCGGAAGGATGTATATCTGCTGATCGCGGGAGAAGGCGATGAGGAGGCGGAAATACGGGAGAAAAGAGATGAGGGGATCTTTCTGCTGGGCCGTCTGCCATTTGAAGAGGTTATCGGTCTGCTGATGCAGTCAGATCTTTTTTGTCTGCCTTCTGATTCAGAGGGATTTTCCACTTCAGTGCTGGAGGCGGCGGCCTGCCGCTGTTTTGTGATCACCACGGAGAACGGGGGATCTAAGGAACTGATCAGCGGAAGTCGTTATGGAAAGCTGATCCCCGACAACAGGCGGGAAACTGTGGAAAAGGCGCTGATGGAAAATCTGGATAACCGGGAGTACAGAGAGCGGGCCGCAAAAAACGCGTATCAGAAGCTGGCCCGGAATTTCACATGGGATATTGTGTCAGAAAAAGTGAGAAATCTTTAGACGGAAGAGAAAAGGAACAACTCGTATGAAGAAACTGATCATCATACCGGCATACAATGAAAGCGCAAGCATAGAAGGAACCGTACGGGCCATTGAGAAAAACGCACCTGATTTCGATTATGTTGTCATTAATGACTGTTCAACAGACAACACGCTGGAAATATGCCGGAGAGAAGGATTTAATGTGGTAAGCCTTTCCCATAACCTGGGAATCGGCGGCGCGGTTCAGACGGGATATATGTATGGATATCGAAACGGATATGACATGGCGGTCCAGATTGACGGAGACGGACAGCATGATCCTGTCTTTTTGAGGCAGATGGCGAAGCTTATGGAGGCGGAGAACCTGGATATGGTCATCGGATCCCGTTTTATCGAAAAGAAGGGATTTCAGTCCTCGGGGCTCAGGCGATTGGGAATCCATTATTTTACCATCCTGATCCAGATGCTGACAGGCGTTCGGATCACGGACCCCACTTCGGGGCTGCGGATGATCAACAGAGATGTCATGAAGTTTTTCGCTGAGAATTATCCCAAGGATTACCCGGAGCCGGAAACGGTGGTGGCCATTTTGTGCAGAGGGAAAAGAGTAAAGGAGCTTCCGGTGGTCATGCATGAACGGACCGGCGGAGTTTCATCCATTTCACCTAAAAAATCTGTCTACTATATGATCAAAGTTACATTGGCGATCCTGGTAGAGAGGATCCGAAGATAAAGGGGAAAACAATGAATATAAAAACACAGGTCACAGTCATCATCGTTGTGCTTCTGGCAATGGTATACATGATAAATATGATCAGAAAAAACCGGCTGGAGATCAAATATGCTCTTCTGTGGTTCGTTTTGGGAATTGGTGTGATCATTTTCACCTGTTTTCCCATGCTGACCACGTTTGCGGCAAAGTTTCTGGGGATCGGCCAGCCGGTGAACCTGATCTTTTTTGCCGGTTTCTGTTTCGCGCTTCTGATCATTTATTCTCTTTCGCTGGCGATATCCAGATTATCTGTGAGAGTAAAAAAGCTGACCCAGGAACTGGCGCTGCTTCAGAAAAAGCTGGAGGATATAGAAGAAGGAGAACGGGAATGAAGAAGAGACTGGCGATTTTAGAAAAAAAGCTGAATAATATTGGTATAAATCATAAAAAGGTAATTGGTTGTGTGGTGGCGCTGATTTGTATGATGGCCATATTATTTCTTTTTTATTATTATAGAGTAAAACCGGCTAGCGAGACAGAAAGTGCTTATCAGCCAGATTTTAGTCAAGACGTTCAGGAGGCTAGTCCGCTATTATTGAAGAATAATGTGCTGGAGCAGACCTATGTAGGAACGAGAAATGAAATTTCTGGATTCGGAGTGATTTTTGGCACCTATGGCAGAATAAATGACTGCTATATTTATGTGGATTTCTTGGAAGATGGGAAATTACTTCAGCATTATAAAGTAGATGCTTCAAAATTGCAGGACTGTGCTATGCAGAAGTTCCAGTTGAAAAATAAGATTGATGATGGTAAAGGGAAATTATATTGTATCAGAATTTCGTCTGATGCGGAAACAGAAGATAATGCGATTTCTGTAATTACTACGACAAATGATTTTTATGATGGCGGACGTTCTTACTGGAATGGAGAAGAAAATTTAAAAGATATTTATTTTGAAATTAGCGGAACTAGCGAGTTTTTGAAGATACTATATTGGGTGTTTGCGTTTATTATGTTGATAGGAACTGTCACACTAGGTCTGCTTCAGATTTTCGAGAAAAAGGTAAAAGCAGAGCATATTTTTCTTGTTTTAGGAATTACAATGGGAGTTTTTTTTACGATGTTCTTTCCTCCGTATTCCGCACCCGATGAACAGAAACATATAGCTACTGCTTATGCTAATGCTGGGAAACTTTTGGGTTGGGATACAATAGATGAAGATGGCAATGTTTATGTCAGAAAGACTGATGCAGATGTAACTTTCAGAAAAAATGTATCAAAGTTCACATATAATTGTCTTTATGACGATTTGCACAGGCCGATAGAGAAAGATTCTGTAAAATATAATTACACATCTTTGGGTGTTCCGATAACATCTCATTTTCCTCAGACATTGGGGGTTGCACTAGGGTGGATTGTCGGATTAAATGGAGTATGCACATTATATCTTGGAAAAATATTTGCTTTAATTTTCTATCTGATTATGGTGTACTTTGCAATTCGTTTTATGCCATGGGGAAAGATGGTGATGACTGTAATAGCGCTTTTGCCTATATCCCTTGAACTTGCCGGATCATTTTCCTATGATTCAGTGCTTAATGCATTGAGTTTTTTCTTTATTGGATATGTGATGCATCTGATTTATGAAAAAAAATCGGTAAATTGGAAAAACATTTTATGTTTAATGATTATTTCCGCTGTAATGGCGCCAAGTAAGGTTATTTACGTTTTATTGTGCGGAATGGTATTTCTTATTCCAAAAGAAAAATATAGAAATAAAAAAATATATTGGATCAGTTCGGCAATTGTACCAGCGGCTGGGTTGATGATAATTGCAGGAAGCAGACTGGGGCATTTGGCAAAGGTGTTCTTAAGTTCTCATGCAGTAAGCGGTGCAGATGCTGAGGCGGCAGGATACTCACTCGCATCTATTATTAATAATCCAGTGCATAGTCTGGGAATTGTATTTAATACGTATTTTAAGCAAGGTTCATATTATCTCCAAACTTTAATGGGGGGATCGCTAGGATGGCTTCAGGTGGAGTTATCCTGGGTTGTGATAACCGGATTTGTGCTGATATTGGGATTATCCTTGTTGACAATAGAAGAAGATAATTTTTACTTTTCTGTTCGAGATAAAATTTATATTGGGGCATTATGTTGTATGATGCTCGGAGGGATTTTTCTTAGTATGTGGTTGGATTTTACACCGACTACGGTAGATTATATCGCCGGAGTACAGGGACGATATGTCCTGCCATTTTTTCCTCTTTTGATTCTCATATTAAAGAACAGAGTAGTAGTTTTGAAAAGAAATATAGATAAGGGATTAGGGATTGGACTGTTTATTTTTTTATTCCTGTCTGCTCTGGATGTCTGGTCTTATATTCTCACATAAAATAGATAGGTACGATAGGAAAAAGCAAGGATATTATAAACCTTTTGAGACTGATAAGTGAGTTCAGGTGTTGCTGCTTATGAATGATAATGCTATAATGAATTATCAGTATTCTGTATACCAGTTATTAGGGAAAAAGAAACACTTATAGAAAGGAATTAAGATGGGAAAAATCAAAGTAGAGACATGTGCAATTGAAGGGTTAAAAGTTATCACTCCAACTGTTTTTGAGGATGAAAGAGGGTATTTCATGGAAACGTATAATTATAATGATTATAAAGGTGCAGGTATTGCTCAGGAGTTTGTGCAGGATAATCAATCCAGTTCAAAAAAAGGGGTGTTGCGAGGACTACATTTTCAGATCAACTACCCGCAGGATAAGTTGGTTAGGGTAGTGAGCGGAGAAGTTTTCGATGTGGCCGTTGATCTGCGACGAGGCTCTGCAACCTATGGTCAGTGGTTTGGCGTAGTGTTGTCCGCAGAGAATAAAAAACAGTTTTTTATTCCGAAGAATTTTGCGCATGGCTTTATTGTGTTGTCGGATACTGCAGAGTTTGCCTATAAGTGTACAGATTTTTATCATCCCAATGATGAGGGGGGGATTTTCTGGGCTGATCCGGAGATTGGTATACAGTGGCCTATCCCGGAGGGAATGACAAAGGAAGATCTGATCATTTCTGAAAAGGATCAGAAGTGGGGTGGTATTTTAGAATACTCAAAATGCTAGGGGATTGGAAAATGTCAAAAAAGCAAAAAGTGTTTCTGGCGTGTTTGGCTTTGGTAGTTGCGGTACTGAATGTTTTGATTGTGATGCATCGCGGAGCTGGAGATCGAAGCTTGGAACTTCATATGGAGATACAGTCTGAGCAGAAAGCAGTTGTGCAGGTATACTATAGTTCCAGTCAGGAGTTTTCTGAGGCGATGAGCCAGCAAAAAGAATACACGGACAATGGAGAAAAGCAAAGCTTAGAGTTTTCTATTTCTCCGGATACGGTCTGGTTAAGGATTGATCTGGGAGACCGGCCGGAGGAATATGAGATATCGGGGCTGAGATTGTCGTTTCATAAGAAAGTTCAGAAACTGGAGATAGAAGGAAAGGAAATTATACGTCACCAGATTGATGAATTTGCTGCGGAGACGGATAGTTTGAGGGTGACAGCAGACGGGGAAGATCCATATCTGGTGATTCCGATAAAAACCCAAGTATTGGCAGAGACTGTCAGGGATTATGGAAACAGGGTGGATTTCCTGTTGAACGGATCAATGCTACTTTTGTTGGATGGCGGTGTGCTGGCAGCCTTTTGGTTCAGGAAAAAAATTTTAACTCTTCCGGTGGAGCTATTCCAGAATCGGGGGTTGATTTTTAGTCTGTCAAAAAATGATTTTAAAACCAAATATGCAGGTTCCTATCTGGGGATTGTCTGGGCATTTATTCAGCCGGTCGTGACGATATTGGTTTACTGGTTTGTCTTTTCTATAGGACTGAAGGCCGGAAGAGTAATGGACTATCCGTTTGTATTGTATCTAATTTCAGGTATTGTTCCCTGGTTCTTTTTTCAGGATGCATTGAACGGTGGAACGAATGCTCTGATTGAGTATAATTATTTAGTTAAAAAAGTGGTTTTTAAGATCAGTGTATTGCCGATTGTGAAGATTATTTCGGCTTTGTTTGTTCACTGTTTCTTTATCGTGTTCACGTTGATAATCTGTGCTTGTTATGGTTATCTTCCTACACTTCATACGCTGCAAATTTTTTATTATACTGGCTGTACTTTTTTTCTGGTATTGGGTTTGGTATATGCAACCAGCGCAATCGTTATTTTTTTTCGGGATTTGTCCCAGATTATCGGTATTTTTTTACAAGTGGGAGTCTGGCTGACCCCAATCATGTGGGATTTGAGTATCCTTTCCGACCATCCGCTGCTGATGAAACTGTTTAAATTAAATCCTATGTACTATATTGTTTCTGGCTACCGGGATTCGTTGTTGGGACATGTATGGTTTACACAGCACTGGGGATGGACGCTGTATTTTTGGGTGATTACAATTGTTCTGTTTGGAATCGGAACTGTTATATTCAAACGATTGAAGGTGCATTTTGCAGATGTACTGTAGTAGACTTGTTCCGGTCTGGCGTACATACAACGGCAGAATCGGAAAGGATGCTGTGTTACAGAGAGGATGAAAAATGTCAGAAACTGCAATTTTAGTGAATCATGTAGATAAGATGTATAAGCTTTATGATAAGCCTATGGATCGCTTAAAAGAATCTTTGGGGCTTACCAGAAAGAAAAAATATAAGGAACATTATGCGCTTCGGAATGTATCTTTTGTGGTAAACAGGGGAGAGACTGTAGGAATTATTGGTACGAACGGAGCCGGAAAGTCCACGATACTGAAAATCATTACCGGAGTGCTGAATCCTTCTGGAGGAACGGTACAAGTAAATGGAAGAATTTCCGCACTTCTGGAATTGGGAGCCGGATTTAACGGAGAATATTCAGGCATTGAAAACGTTTATCTCAATGGAACAATGATTGGATTTTCCAGAGAAGAGATTGATGCCAAACTAGATTCAATTTTGCAGTTTGCAGATATTGGCGATTTTGTGTATCAACCGGTTAAAACATATTCCAGCGGCATGTTTGTACGTCTGGCTTTTGCTATTGCGATTAATATTGAGCCGGAGATTTTGATTGTGGATGAAGCACTTTCCGTCGGTGATGTATTTTTCCAAGCTAAGTGTTACCGGAAGTTCGAAGAGTTCAAGGAGATGGGGAAAACCATTTTGTTTGTCAGTCATGACCTGAGCAGTATTGGGAAGTATTGTGATCGTGTGGTGCTGTTAAATAAAGGTGAGAAGCTGGCGGAAGGTGGAGCCAAAGAAATGGTAAATCTATATCGAAAGGTATTGGTGAATCAGTTGGATGAACCTGAAGGACATGAACAGGAAAATGCCGCGCGCGAAGAAGCGGAGTTGCCGGAAATGAAAGAAAAATTGAATCTAAATCCGGAAGTTTTAGAGTACGGGAATAAGCTAGCGGAGATAGTAGATTTCGCAATTATGGATGATCAGGGAACAATTACAAATCTGATTGAGAAAGGACAGACCTTTTCTGTCCGGATGAAGGTTCATTTTTTAGAAAATATCAGCGAACCGATTTTTGCTTTTACGATTAAAGATTTGAAAGGCACAGAGATTACAGGAACGAATACGATGTATGAAGGTTCTCCGGTAAAACCAAAGAAAACGGGGGATTGGCAGGAAATTACCTTTACTCAGGTGATGAGTCTGGAGGCAGGAGAATATATGCTTTGCCTTGGATGCACAGGTTATAGAGGCGGGGAATTCACTGTATTTCATCGCCTCTACGATGTTTGTAACCTCACTGTAATTACGGATAAGAAAGCAGTAGGTTATTTTGATATGTTTTCCAAGGTGACACTTCGATAGAAGAAAAAGATCATCTGAAGAAATCTGTAGAACGTATATGTCTATGTAGATGGTAGAAAAACAGGAGGGACTATCCGTGGCAAAGATGAATTTGGATTTTTATAGCCGGGGAGATTTGTATTCTGATGGAGATGTTGAAGAAAAATTGCTGGATATGATTCGGAAAGGAGTTAATTATGAGGAAATACCTGCGTACAAGGTAGAATTTCCCATAATCTATCATCTGTCAGAGGTCAGGAAGAATATTCTGGCGTGGTATCCATTCCGGGAACATTGCACCATTTTAGAGATAGGAGCTGGATGCGGTGCAATTACGGGACTTCTCTGTGAAAAAGCGGATAAGGTAGTATCGGTGGAATTGTCAAAGCGCCGGGCTCAGATTAATTATGAAAGAAATAAGAACCGTGAAAATTTAGAAATTATGGTGGGAAACCTAAATGACATGGTTTTTAATGAGAATTTTGATTATGTGATCTTGAATGGAGTATTGGAGTATGCCATGAGTTTTACGGAAGGAGATAAGCCATACCAAACTTTTTTGAGAAAAATGGGGAATTATCTGGCTCCTTCCGGAAGGTTATTAGTAGCCATTGAAAATCGGTTGGGATTGAAGTATTTTGCCGGGGCGCCAGAGGATCATACAGATATCTATTTTCTTGGGATTGATCGTTATCGTGATAACCAGTCTGTTCGTACTTTTTCAAAGACAGAACTTGCAAAACTTCTTGAGGAAAGTGGATTTCCCTACAAGAAGTTTTATTATCCATATCCGGATTACAAATTTCCGATGGAAATCTTTACGGATGAAACTTTGGCATCTGGAGGATATGGAAAATCTTATTCGGTGTATACAGAAAATACATTCCAACTTTTTCAGGAGGATATCTGTGCCAGAAGTCTGATGAAGGAGGGGGTTCTGGATACTTTCGTTAATTCTTTTCTGGTAGACGCAGGAAAAGAGAATCTTATAGATGATTCTGAGATTTTGTATGTGAAAATGAATCGAGAGAGGAACCGCAGATTCCAGTTAATGACTTCTATTGTCAGAGAAAACGAACACAAAGTAGTAAAAAAGACACCTCTCAGCGCAGAAGCAGAAGAATTTCTCTCATTAATTGCGGAAAACGGTCGTTTGGATCTGGGAGAATACAGATATCTTCCGGCCTCATATCAGAAGGGATGCATGAAATATCCTTTCCTGACAGGAGTCACATATCACCGCATAATAAAAGATTATATAGATCAAGGGTATCTAGAAGGAGTTTTTAAGCTACTGGATGATCTTTTTGAAAAAATATTTTCTGAAAAAAAACTGCATCCAGGGTATCAGAATCCGGAATTTATGCAGGTATTTGGAGAATGTAAAGGAAAAGAAGATTATGAGTGTGTCGCTCCTGCTAATATTGATCTGATTTGTGAAAATATTTTTGTGGAGAAAGCGCAAAAATGGATTATTGATTATGAGTGGGTGTTTCCATTTGCGGTACCAGTTCCTTTTATCATATGGCGAACAATCCATGAACTTTACAGCAGGATATCGGGACTGAGTCAGTTGTGTTCCAGAAGAGATATGCTTCAAAGATATGGAATTGAGCGTTCAGATGATGAAATTTTTTTCCAATGGACAAAACACTTTGTGTATCGGTATGTGGGCTGTGACAAAATGGATGCCTTCAGGAAAGAAAGGATCCATTTGCCGTTGGAACGATTGGCAGGAGAGAAAAATGTCGGAAAGAATCTGAAGGTAAAGGTATATTATGATCTGGGATGGGGACTGGGAGAAGACCAGGTGTTGGAACAAAGTTGTCAAGTGAAGCGGAAACGATTCCGTTTTCACATAAATTTTCAGCAGATCCAGGGTATTACCGGGATACGCTGGGATTTTGTGACCGATTGTGAAGCTTGTATCATCCGGATTGATCGGATACAGTGCGGTTCCAAAGTAGTATTGCGCCCAATGGAGAAGTATATTCAGAGTCAGGACTGTTGGATTTTCCTTACCGGAGAGCCGATGTTTTTTGTGGATTGCTGGAATGCTGGGGAGATTGGAGAACTAACCGTTGAGGGGCAATACGAACCACTGGGAATGAAAGCAGTTCGGAATATTCTGCGCTCGCAAATCAGAGAGAACGAAAAGTTAACCCAGGAATTGAAAAAAGAACAGGATGCATATGAATCGTTGTCTCGCCAACTAAGTGTTCGGGAAGAGTCGGAAATACGTTTTTCTCGGAAGGCATGGCTGAAACGGGTAGTTAAAAGGATGCTGGGGAAGGAAACAGAAAATTCGCTTTCTCGAGAGCAGATACAATGCCTGGGAAGTGTAGATGTTTTTCAGACGAAAGGACAGGAATTCTCAGTGGTTGGCTGGGCATTTGATCCGATACAGCCGATGCAGTCTTCCAGAATTTCTTTTTATGATGGCGAGGAAAAACTCCTGGAAAGCAGTTTTATGGTGATTTATCGGAAGGACGTTGCCGTGAATTTGGGATTCCAAGAGGCAGAAGGCAGCGGGTTCGCCCTAAATGCTTCTATTCGGACACCGAAAGAATTGACTGTCTACTTGGAATATGGGACACCGATGGGAGTAGGAAGGATGAGGCTTGGGACAATTCCTGCAAACTGTAACAGATCGAATCAGAGCCGTCCAGAGATTATTGTACTTACGGATAGTAGAAGCTTGGGAGATATACGCTTTTTTAAGAAAAGTCGCTTGGCAAAGACAGAATGTTTTCCAACGATTCTATCAGAACAGAAATATGATGTGATTATACCGGTGTATAATGGTTTGTATTTTTTTGACCGTCTGTTTTCCAGCCTGGAACGTACACGCCTTAGCTATCGGTTGATTCTGATTGATGATCACAGCCCGGATGAAAAAGCAATAGAATTTCTGAAACGGTATGCGCAGACGCATGATAATGTGATACTGATACGAAATGAAGAAAACATGGGCTTCGTCCGTTCTGTAAACAAGGGATTAGCTATGGCAGAAAACCATGTAGCTCTGGTGAATACGGATGTAGAGGTTCCGGAAGAATGGTTGGAACGGTTGATGCTCCCGATTGTAATGGATAGTCAAATTGCCACAACCACACCGTTTACAAATTGTGGAACTATCTGTAGCTTTCCTAATTTCTGCGAGGATAACGAATTATTTGAGGGAATGGAGGTATGGCAGATAGATAATGCTTTTCGGCAAATAAACCCGCAATATCCGGCAATGCCTACAGGCGTGGGATTCTGTATGGGAATGAATTTGGGAGCAATTCGCAAGGTAGGACTTCTAGATGCAGAAACTTTCGGAAAAGGTTATGGAGAAGAAAATGATTGGTGTCAGCGGGCAGTGAAAGCCGGATTCCGGAATGTACTGGTGGATAATCTGTTTGTATACCATAAGCATGGCGGAAGCTTTCTTTCAGAAGAAAAGGCCAAACTGTTGGAACATAATCTGCAAGAACTTGCCCGTAGGCACCCCAACTATAATAGGGAGACCGCTGATTTCTGTAGGAGAGATCCAGCAGGATCGGTACGCTTGTATGTGACTTTGCAGCTTTTGAATCAGGTGTTGGAGAAAAAAACATATGTAGCCTTCGACCACAGTCTGGGTGGAGGCGCCACAGAATATCTGGATGAAAAGGTCAGAGAGATTCTTAGTGACGGAGGTTGCATTGCTACGGTGCGATATAATATTTATGAAAATAAATATAGAATGATTTTTCAATATAAAAAGTACCAGGTGGAATGTTTTTCAGAAGATTTGAACAGGATTTTGTGTTTACTTCCAAGAATTGATGAAATATGGATTAATGAATTAGTGACATTCCAGAACATTTACCAGATACAGAACCAGATCCTGAGATTGAAGGAGCAGCATCAAGCATTTTTGAAAATGCTGTTGCATGATTTTTTTGCTATTTGCCCGGCAGTGAATCTGATGGACGAGCGGGGGCATTACTGTGAAGTAGCAGAACCAGAGAGATGCAATATGTGTATCCCCTTAAATAAAAGCAATGCCTGTCTGGATTATGGGACGGGAACAGAATGGAGAGAAAAATGGGGATATTTTCTGGAAAACTGTGATGAAATCATAGCTTTTTCCGATGATTCAGCACGGCTACTGAAAAAAGCGTATCCTGGTATACATGGACTTCATGTGATTCCGCATACTCCCCATTATCTTCCTGCTTTAGAGAAAAAAAAGAAAACCACAAAAACGTTGAATATTGGTCTTTTGGGTGTCCTTTGCTATAAAAAAGGTTTGGAAGTAATTCAAGCGTTGGTGCAGGAGATAGAGCAAAGCGGAAGAAACGTCAGAATTCGTTTGTTAGGAATATCAGACGAGGAAATTGATAGTCCAGTATTTTCACAGACCGGAAGATATACGAGAGAAATGCTTCCTAGATTGACGCTAGAGCAGGATATTGATATTTTCTTGATCCCGTCCATCTGGCCGGAGACGTTTTCCTATACGACATCAGAAATCATGTCTATGCATATGCCGATTGCAGTATTTCCTATCGGAGCTCCGGTGGAACGAGTGGAAAAATACCGGAAGGGGATGATTATACAGAATGAATCACCAAAACAAATTTTAGATGATTTGGAACACTTTTTATATGAAAAATGTGGATTTGGAGAGACATCGGTAGATGACAGAAAAGTTCTTTTTGTGGGGGAAGAGGTTTCTTTTGCTTCCAGATATCGTGTTGAACATTTCAGAGAGCAGCTTCTTTTGCAGGGAATTGCATCAAAATTTGTTATGGTCGATGAGGCGAAAAGGGAACAGTTGGATTCCTATTCTGCTGTGATTTTTTATCGCTGTAGCAAAAAGGAACAGATACAGAAGTTAGTACGAAAAGCTAAGGAGAGTCAATGTGCGGTTTTTTACGATATTGATGATCTGATTTTTGATTATGATAAGATACGTTTTCTTCATTTTTTGGAAGGCGAAGAGTACCGTGGGTTTGAGAAGACTACCAAAGAGATTCATTATTGTATGGATTTATGTGACGGGTATATTACATCTACAGAAACACTTGCAGAACAGATTCGTGCAGAATTCCCGAAAAAACCGGTGGTAGTGAATCGAAACTGTGCCAGCATGGAGATGCAGGTGCTTTCTTATGATGCGTTGAGAATGAAGGAACATTCTGATAAGCTGTATATTGGATATTTCAGCGGATCAGGGACTCACGACAGAGATTTTGCTCTCATAGAGGATGTCCTGCTTGAAGTGATGGATCGCTATCCGAATGTTTATCTCAAACTGGTGGGGGTTTTGTCAGAGAACAGGATGAAGCGCATGCAGAATCGTATAGAAAAGCTGGGATTTATGGAATGGCAGAAGCTGCCGAGTGTGATTGCAGGAGTGGATATAAGTCTGATGCCTCTTGAGGATAGTCTATTTCATTGCTGTAAGTCAGAAAATAAATGGATGGAAGCGGCTTGGGTGAAAGTTCCCAGTGTGATGAGCAGGAACAGGGAGCTGGAACATGTGGTTGAAAATAAAAAAACCGGATTTCTTTGCAGTACGAAGGAAGAATGGACGGAGGCATTGGAAAGTTTGATTACACGGGCTGACCTGCGAAGGAATATGGGAGAAGCAGCATACGAGGAAGTATGCCGAAAGTACATGACACAGAATACCGGTGCAGCGGCATTGTCTTTTGTACTGGGGGAAAAAACATTCCAGAAGTAGAGAGGAAAAGAGATGCAACAGGAACTATTCGAGGTGGAAAAAGAAAGATTTGATCTGGTGAATCCGCATATTTACCGGTTGCAGGGGAAATGGCCGAAGGATTATTCGGTTTGTGCTTTATTGGATGGTCAGGAAATTTCAGTGGAATTTGGGGAGCAGGAACGAGTCAGCGTCTTGGAACGTTTTCAGAATCTGGATCTGGTGAATGGAATCTGCGTACAGATGAGTGTCTGGCTACCGGATGATTTAAATCGGTATAAAAAATTTAGGATTTATGCTTTAAATGGATCAAAAAAGTTTCTTTGGTTTTCTATTTCTACAGCTCAATTGGTAAAGAAAAAAGGAAAACCGCAGTTTTTTCTTGAGGAAGTGCAAGTGGATCATCGGGAAGGCGTTTGCCGTGTGAGAGGATGGGCGGTTTATAGGCAACCGCTGGAGATTTATCTGGAAGATGATCGAGGGCATAGGATTCCTTGTGAGATTCAGAGAGTAAATCGAGTAGATGTGCAGAATCAGTTTCAGGAAACGGAAGTGGAGGATCACTGTGGATTTTTCTTTGAACTTCCTATTGAAGGACGAAAGCGGTTCCGCCTAATCTTTCAGGCTGGGAAGGTAAAAATGATTCGTCAGATAGCACTTCAGCCATATAAATTATTGATGGAAAAAGCGGTGGTATATTATCGGAGAGGCAGCCGTTATTTGAAACTGCATGGCGTGAAGGCCCTAGTGGATAAGGTGGTAAGTAAATTTAAAGACAGAAAGAAAAAGCCGATCCCGTATTCTCAGTGGCTTCCCAGACATCTGCCCTCCCGGGCGGAGCTGGAGGCACAGAGAAAGGAAACCTTTCCCTGGACCCCCACCTTCAGCGTGGTGGTGCCTCTGTACAAGACGCCGGAAAAGTATCTGCTGCGTCTGGTGGAGTCTTTGAAGGAGCAGACGTATCCCCACTGGGAGCTCTGCCTTTCTGACGGCAGCGGACCTGATTCACCGCTTGCGGGGCTGCTGGAGAAGATCGCCGGGGAGGAACCCCGGGTCAGGGTGGTAAGCCACAGGACTCCTCTCCAGATCTCGGAAAACACCAACGCGGCCATCGGGATCGCCACAGGGGATTTTATCGCCTTTGCGGATCACGATGATGAGCTGACAGCCCATGCCCTGTATGAGTGTGCAAAGGCGGTGAATGAGAACCGGGATACGGATGTGATCTATTCCGACGAGGACAAGATGTCCATGGACGGGCACAAATTTTTCCAGCCCCATTTCAAGCCGGATTTCAACATCGATCTGCTGTGTACGGTGAACTATATCTGCCATCTGTTTGTGGCCAGAAGAGATCTGATCAGCCGGGTGGGGATGCTCCGGAAGGAATATGACGGGGCGCAGGATTATGACTTTATCTTCCGGTGCGTGGAGAATGCGGAGAGGATCGTCCATATCCCCAAGATCCTCTACCACTGGAGGAGCCATGAGGATTCCACCGCGGAGAATCCGGAGAGCAAGCTGTACGCTTTTGGCGCGGGACAGCGGGCCGTCCAGGCTCATTATGACAGGATCGGAGTGAAGGCTGAGGTGAAGAAGGGAGAATTTCTGGGACTGTACCGGACCACCTTCCTTCGGGATCATGATCCCCTGATCTCTATCATCATCCCCAATAAGGATCATATTGACGATCTGAAGCGCTGTATCGACGCCATTGACCAGCGTTCCACATACCGGAATTATGAGTATATCATTGTGGAGAACAACAGTACGGAAAAGGAGACGTTTGCCTTTTACCAGCAGCTGGAGGCAACAAATCCCAAAGTAAAGGTGGTATACTGGAGCGGTAACTTTAATTTTTCCGCCATCAATAATTTCGGCGCCCGGTACGCCAAAGGAGAGTATTTCCTCCTGCTGAACAATGATACGGAGATCATCAATGACGATTGTCTGGAAGAGCTGCTGGGCTACTGCACCAGAAGTGATGTGGGAGCTGTGGGCGCGCGGCTTTATTATGAGGATGACACCATCCAGCACGCGGGAGTGGTGATCGGCTTCGGCGGCATTGCCGGACACTGCTTTGTACAGCAGAAGCGGGGATTTACCGGCTACTGCCACAGGATCATCTGCGCCCAGGATTACAGCGCCGTGACCGCCGCCTGTATGATGGTGAAGCGTTCCGCCTTTGAACAGGTGGGAGGCTTAAGCGAGGAGCTGGAGGTGGCATTCAACGATATTGACTTCTGTCTGAAGCTGAGAGAGGCAGGATATCTGATCGTATACAATCCTTATGCGGAGCTTTACCATTATGAATCCAAGTCCAGGGGGCTGGAGGACACTCCGGAAAAGGTGGCCAGATTCAACCGGGAGATCAAGACCTTTGAGGAGCGCTGGCCGGATATCCTCCGGGATGGGGATCCCTTTTACAATCCCAATCTGACCCTGGACAGCCAGGATTTTTCACTGAAAAGGATTTGACATGAGAGACATGATGAAAAAGAGATGGAACGTACGGTGGGAGCTTCTGTTCCTGGCGGCGGTGTTTGTGTTTTATACTGCCTGGGCAGTGATCCAGCCCTTTAACGCGTCTCCTGATGAGCAGATGAGATACCAGGTTGTGGAATATATCCGCAGTCACGGAACCCTTCCCCACGGAGCGGACCCGGAGATACGCAATGAAATGTGGGGAACCTCCTACGGCTTCAATCCCGTCACCACCTATATTCTGGGGGCGGCATTTTCCAGGATCGTGGAATTTTTCACAGAGAATGAGACGGCTCTGCTGATCGCCGCCAGGATGGTGAACGTGCTTTTGGGCGTGGGAATGGCGTTTTTCGTCCTGCGGCTGGGGAAAATGCTCTTTCAGAAGGAAGCCGCCCGCTTTTTTGCCGCGCTGGTCTGCTTTCTTCCGGGGACGGCGTTTCTGTTTTCCTATATCAACACCGATGGGCTGGCGGTATTTTCCACCGCCTGGATCCTGTACTGCTGGGGCAGAACTCTGAAGGAGGGATGGACGGGAAGGCTGTGTGTCCAGCTGGCGGCGGCCATGTCTGTCTGTGCCCTCTCTTATTACAACGCCTACGGATACCTTCTGTGCAGCGCTCTGTTTTTTGCGGGGAGTATTCTTCTGGGACAGCAGAAGCGATGGGATTTCCGGCAGCTTTTTGCCAAAGGCTTCCTGATCCTGGGACTGGTCCTTCTCTTTGCGGGCTGGTGGTTCATACGGAACGCCATTCTGTATGACGGCGATATCCTGGGTATGAAAACCTCTTCCCATTACGCCCAGATATATGCCCTGGAGGAGTTTAAGCCCTCCAACCGGGCAACTCCCGTACGGCTGGGAATGCGTGTGAGAGACATGCTGCTGTGGGTGCCGGGAAAGTGGGAGCACAACTGGCTGATCACCGTAGCCTTCAGTTTCGTGGGGACTTTCGGAAAAATGGATATCTTCATGCCCGAGCTGTGGAGCAAGCTTTATCTCCTGGTATTTGCCGTGGGCCTTCTGGGAATGGTGCTGTATGTTAGGCGTCAGTTTTTCCTTGCCAGACTTCAGAAATCTGTGGAGATCCAGCGGGATGAGGATGGGAAGACCATCACTGTAACGGTTCGGAAAAACCGGGTGTGGAACCGGGAAAATCTGATGCGGCTTCTGATGATCCCGGCCATTGTGATCCCGGTGATCCTTCTGGTCTCTTATGCCTATGCCAGCGATTTTCAGGCACAGGGACGGTATCTGATGCCCATGCTTCTGCCGTTTATGTATTTTGTGACGCTGGGGTATGAGAACTGGATGGAGCGGGTGATCAAAAGGGAAAAAATCAGGATATGGTTTTTCCGGGGAGGAACGGCTGCGGCTGTGATTTCCGGGATCGCGGTGTATCTGGCGGTATTTATGCCGAATTATCTCGGATGATAGAAAAGAAAGTGTTATGGAAAAGAAAAGGCGGTATGTCATCCCTCCACGGGGCGCATACCGCCTTTTCTTGTTATCCAGCCCTCCGGCTGGATCGGTTGAGCAAAAGTCAGCGCGGGAATGGTGTGGTATCTTTATCTAAGTACTCCCGGGATCCTGTTCCGGTACAGGACTTCCCGGCCCTGGGGGTCTTTCACTGACATCTCCCGGAAAAATTCTTCCGTGATCTGATCCAGCCGGTCCCGGCTGTCCGCCGCCACATAGTACAGCGCCACATAAGGGTTGGGACCGTGCTCCTCTACCCGCTCTCCTTCCTGGTAGAAGATCCAGGGGAGAAGGACTGCCGGATGCCCGGCCAGGCGGCGGGCAGTGGAAAGGTCCGCGACAGGCAGCTCTCTGCCCTGAAAGTAAAGAACGGCTCCGAAGCGGCGGGGGTGGACCGGGTCGTGATGCAGCAGAGTATCCTTCAGGGATTCCCGGTCATACAGGGAGTCCAGCAGCAGATCCTCCATATTCAGCCCCAGAGCAATGTCAGTGAGGTCGTGTTCGTATCCGAAGAAGCGTCCGGCGATCTCGCCCACCTGTACCCCTTTGTCAGGGGACCAGAAAAACTGCATGGACAGCGGACCGTCCGTCTGCCCGGTGGCATCCGCGAACCGCTGCAGGATGGAAAGGGCCGGCTCCATAACGGAAGAGAGCAGCCGGGAGGGGTAGACATTGCGGCTGCTGATGGGAATCTTTTCGGGGCCCACAGGTGTTTTTTCCCGGTCAGCCAGGCTGATGCACCGTACCTGGCCGTCCAGAACCCAGGTCATCAGATTAAATTCCAGTCCGTCGTTGTATTCCTCCACCAGGATCTCTCCGCTGTCACTGTATTGGGCAGCAAGGGAAAAGCGCTCCTTCAGTTCACCGGGACTGTGGACTACGCACAGGCCCCGGGAACCGTACCTGTCCAGCGGCTTGGTCACCAGGGGAAAGCCAAGTCCCTGGAGATCCTCGGAAGAAAAATCTTTTGTGATCTTCCGGAAAGCGGGAGTGGGGATCCCCAGCTTTTGCAGCAGCTCTTTCATCCGGGACTTGTCCCGGTAGAAGGGAAGCTGCTCCGGTTTCAGATAGCAGGGGAGACCTGCCAGAGAGGCGATCTTTACCATACATTCAAAAAGCAGGTCGGAAAAGGAAGTGATGATGGCATCCGCCTTTTCCCGACGGCTGAGATCCGCTATGGCCTGGATATCTGTCACAGGCAGCGTGTAGGAGGCGTCCGCGTACTGCCGGGCCGGGCCGTGGGGATAGCCGTCACACACAATGGTATAGATTCCCCGGGCCCGGGCTTTTTGCACAAGCCGGGTAAATTCTCCCAGAGAACCCAGAATCAGTAATCGTTTCATGCTTTATTCCGCTCCTTATGAAGAAGTTGCTCTGTTACGAAGTTCCGGATTCCTGTTCAAAAGCCCGGATACTTTCCGCGATGGATTCCATATCCTCCTGTCCGTACCGCTGGTCGCAGGGCAGAGGGAGCACGTTGGCCGTCAGATCGTACTCCAGGCTGTCCGGAGGCATATCCCGCAGCACATTGGACCAGTTGGTGGGGACGAAGATCTTCCGGTTGGCCAGGAAACTCCGCAGCCGGATCCCGTCCTTATGGTAATAGGGATAGGCGAAGGGGGCTTCCGGAACTGTCCGCTGGCAGGGATGGCTGCAGGGGAGCAGCTCTTTCAGTGTCCGGTAATTCCGTTCCCGGGCCGCTTTCACGCGGGGGTAATCCACAGCCCGCATCAGATTTTCCGTCAGCCGGGACATGGTGAGGATGGGAGCAGTCTCATAGCTGCGGGCATTGTCCAGCATGGCCTGATACCAGCTTCCCGCATCTGTCTCGTAACGTCCCAGCACGTGGGCCATGTGATCCATGGAGATATCCCGCTCTTTTTGGGGAAGCCTGGCATCTGTGGACAGATAGGCTCCGTCGCTGACACCGAAAAACTTCCGGCAGGAATACAGGGTATCTACGCCAGGGAGGGGCCGCTGATAGAAACTGTGGGTGTGATCTACGATAATACGTCCATACGCCTTTTGATATTCCAGGATCTTCTGATCGGTAAGCTGTCCGTAATAATTTACCAGATACAGGGCCTCTCCCTCCTGGAGCTGTCTGGAAAGGATAGGGGAGAGATCCCGGGAGATCCGGTAGAAATCCAGAGATATCCCGGCCTTCCGGCAGCTTTCTGTTACTGAGCTGCACAGATAGAAAGGAAGCAGGAGCTTCCGGTACCCTCTGGCCTCCAGCAGCCACAAAAGGGCGGTGCGTCCCAGGTTCACCCTGGTAAGATCGGAGTAATATTCTTCTCCCCGGAAGTCCTCCAGACCCATATAACCTCCGATTTCTCTCATAATGTGCCTCCTCTAGTCATCGGTTTCTTCCCGGCGCACCACATAGTGGGGCATCTTTTTGGCTTCATTGAGGATGTTCATCAGGTACATGCCGATGATCCCGATGGACAGAAGGGTCAGCCCGAAAAACGCCAGACATACCAGCATCAGGGAGGTCCAGCCTTCCACGGAGGTGCCGTACAGGAAATAACGGATCAGATAAAAAATCCCCAGGCAGAAGCTGAAAATAAAACTGAAGATTCCGATATTCCGGACTACGATCAGCGGAAAGGCGGAGTGGGCCGTGATATCAAAGATCAGATCCCTTGCCAGGCGCCGGAAGGAATAGCCGCTTTTTCCGTAGGCTCTGGGATCATGCCGCACCGGAACGTTGATGATCCGGTTGGAGGTCAGTACCAGCAGGTTTCCGATCTGGGGCAGATACGTGTTGGTCTGCAGGATAGCGTCCACGATGAACCGCCGTATCAGCCGGAAGCTGGTGATCTCCAGATCAGGATCCTTTCCCAGCATCCGTGAGGTGGCCCACACGGAAAGCTTGGTACCCAGACGGCGGATGAAGCCGTGCTTGCGGCCCTCGTAGCTGGCAATGATCACATCCACATCGTCCCGCCGGTTCATCTCACTGACCAGCTTGGGAATCTCCTCCGGGGGATGCTGCAGGTCATCGTCCATGGTGATGATGAAATCTCCCCTGGCATGGGCGAACCCGCACAGAAGCGCCGGGTGCTGACCGAAATTCCTGGCCATCTGAATGATCTTTACCCGGCGGTCACGGCCGCGGAGCTTTTTCATCACCTCATAGGAGTGATCTTTGGATCCGTCATCCACCAGGATCAGCTCAAAATCCTCCCTGATGACCGTATCAAAAACCTGACTTACCCTTGTATACAGCTCCTCCAGCATATGGTCGGAGTTGTAGACGGGAACTACAACAGAATACAGACTCATACTCGTTCCTCGATCGTATCATAAACGGATTTGCGGGAAAATCCCCGAAATCTGACTAAAACTACGTCCCTCATCATACCATTTTCCCCCATCCTTTTCAAGATAAACGGGAAATAATTGAACAGGAGGAGTTACAGTTCAGCCTTCAACTGTCCCGCGAGGTGTCCCGCTGCATTTGCAGCGGGATCCCGAGACCTGCGGGCGACAGGCTGCGCGAAACGCAGCCTGTGTGCATGCATTTGTAACAGTGAAGCCGGAAGGCTGAACTGTTACCAGGAGGATGAAACCGGATCAGAAAAAACGACGGTTGAAGTCAGGGGAGCGGGGTGCTATAATGAAGTAGATTATAGCAACAGTTCAGCCTTTAAGCCGGAAGGCTGAGCTGTTGCAATTATGCGTGAAAGAAGGATACGGTAATGGATCTTATGCCGAAGATAAAGGATTACGTCCAGCTTCATCTGAATATCCTGCTGTTTTCCCTTACCAGTGTGTTCTCCAAGCTGGCTTCGATACAGTACAACCGGCATGGATTTTCTTCGCCATGGCTGTATGTCTGCGGCTTTCTGATGCTGGCCAACTGCGGGATCTACGCGCTGGCCTGGCAGCAGGTGATCAAAAAATTCTCTCTGTCCACAGCCTATGCCAATAAAAGTGTATATCTGCTCTGGTCCCAGATCTGGGCTGTGGTAATTTTTCATGAAAATCTGTCGGTGCAGAACATTGTGGGGATCCTGATCGTTCTGGCCGGAGTCTGGATGGTACAGCGCTATGAATAGACTTTTTATGCTGATGATGCTGGGCGGAACGTTTTTTTCCGCCATTTCCCAGGTACTTTTAAAGCAGAGCGCCAATAAAAAGCATAAAAGCCCCCTGCGGGAATATCTCAACTGGCGGGTGATCCTGGCCTACGGGATCTATTTCGGGGTGCTGCTTTTGAATACCTGGTGTTATACCCGGGTGGATATGCGGTACGGGCCGGTGATCGACACGGCGGCCTATGTGTTCGTGCTGCTGTTTTCCTGGGCAATCCTAAAGGAAAAGATCACCAGGGGAAAGCTGATCGGAAACCTGGTGATCGTGCTGGGAATCGTAATTTACACTTTGTGATGAGGGATAAATATGAGAATTGATTTTAACAGACCCCCCTTTGTGGGGAAGGAGCTGGATTATATCCGGGAGGCGGTGGAGGTCAACGGGATGCTCTGCGGAGACGGACCGTTTACAAAAAAATGTTCTCAGTGGATGCGGGAACATCTGCGCACCAGGGAAGCGCTTTTGACCACTTCCTGCACCCATGCCCTGGAGATGGCCGCCTATCTGGCGGATATCCAGCCGGGGGATGAAGTGATCATGCCTTCCTATACGTTTGTGTCCACGGCAGACGCCTTTGTGCTGCGGGGAGCCAGGATCGTGTTTGTGGATATCCGCCCGGATACCATGAACATTGATGAGACCAGGATCGAGGCGGCCATTACAGAGAAGACAAAGGCCATCGTTCCGGTGCATTATGCGGGGGTGGCCTGTGCCATGGATGAGATCATGGCTCTGGCGAAGAAATATGGCCTGATGGTGATAGAGGATGCCGCCCAGGGGGTGAACGCCTGGTATAAAGGGCGGGCGCTGGGAACCATTGGGGATTTCGGCTGCTACAGCTTTCATGAGACGAAGAACTATTCCATGGGAGAGGGCGGCGCCCTTCTGTTCCAGAGGGAAGAGTATCTGGAGAGAGCGGAGATCCTTCGGGAAAAAGGGACGGACCGGAGCAGATTCTTCCGGGGACAGGTGGATAAGTACAGCTGGGTGGATTACGGTTCCTCCTATCTGCCCAGTGACATGAACGCGGCTTACCTGTGGGCTCAGCTTCAGGAGGCGGAGAAGATCAACCGGAAGCGGCTGGATATCTGGAATCTGTACCACAGGGAACTGGCGCCTCTGGCGGCCCAGGGAGCGGTGGAGCAGCCGTTTGTCCCGGATTATGCGGTTCATAATGCCCATATGTATTATCTGAAAGTGAAGGATCTGGATACCAGGACCAGGCTGCTGGCCTATCTGAAGGACAGAGGGATCCTCAGTGTGTTCCACTATGTGCCCCTGCATTCCTCAGCGGCGGGAAGGCGGTTCGGAAGATTTTCCGGGGAGGATGTGTATACCACCCGGGAAAGCGAGCGGATTTTCCGGCTGCCCATGTACTACAGCCTGACACTGGAGCAGGCACAGGAAGTTGTGCATGCGCTGAAGGAGTTTCCGGGATATTGACAGGAGGAGATTCATGCAGGATCATTCATGGATTCGTTATCTGAAGAAAATAAAGCCTTATAATATACAAAAAGGACTCCGCTATCTGAAGCACTACGGTCCCAGGGAATTCTGGGTGCGGCTGTGCGAACGGATGGAGCCGGAGGAGGTGCCCTACGGTCCCTGGTTTGAGAAACACCGGCCTGCTTTGGAGGAGCTGGAACACCAGCGAAAGAAGAAGTGGAAAAATCCGCCTCTGATCAGTGTGGCAGTTCCGGCTTACAGGACTCCTCCGGTTTTTCTGGAGGAGATGATCCGTTCTCTGCAGGAGCAGACGTATCCTTACTGGGAGCTGTGCATAGCCAATGCCAGTCCCGGGGAGGAAGGGATGACAGAGGTGCTGTCCCGGTATGCCAGGGAGGATTCCAGGATCCGGGTGAAAGAGCTGCCGGAAAACCTGGGGATCGCGGAGAATACCAACCAGGCATTCGCCATGGCGTCAGGGGAGTTCGCGGGTCTTCTGGATCACGATGACCTTCTGGCTCCTCAGGCATTGTACCGGGTGGCGCAGGCCATTCTGGAAGAGGGGGCAGATGTGGTCTATACCGATGAGGATAAGGTGACAACCGATCTGTCAGAGCATTTTCAGCCCCATTTCAAGCCGGATTTCAATCTGGATCTTCTGCGCTCCAACAACTATATCACTCATTTTTTCGTGGTGAGGAGGACGCTGGTGGAACGTGTGGGAGGATTCCGGAAGGAATTTGACGGAGCTCAGGACTATGATTTTATCTTCCGGTGTGTGGAAGCGTCCCGAAAGACTGTCCATATCCCGGAGATCTTATATCACTGGCGTACCCATAAGGCGTCCACGGCTGACAATCCTGCCAGCAAGATGTACGCGTTTGAGGCGGGAAGGCGGGCTATCCAGGCGCATCTTGCCCGGAGCGGCGTAAAGGGAACGGTTTCCTCCACTAAGGATCTGGGGTTCTACCGGGTGGAATATCCGGTGCAGGGAGAGCCTCTGATCTCTGTTCTGATCCCCAACAGGGACCAGAAGGAAACGCTGGAAAAATGCCTGAATTCCATCTGGGACAAGACCACCTATTCCAATTATGAGATCCTGGTGGTGGAAAACAACAGCACCAGTGAAGAAATCTTCCGGTATTACCGGGAAATTGAGAAACGGCCCAACGTCAGGGTCATTACCTGGAAGGGTGAGTTTAATTACTCTGCCATCAATAATTTCGGGGAAAAAAGCGCCAGGGGAGAATATCTTCTGTTTCTCAACAATGATGTGGAAGTGATCAATCCCCGGTGGATGGAGGAACTGCTGGGCAACTGCCAGCGCAGGGAAGTGGGGATCGTGGGAGCCAAGCTCTATTATCCCGATGATACCATCCAGCATGCGGGAACCATCATCGGGATCGGCGGCATTGCCGGACATGCCTTTCTGAACATGCCCCGTTCCCGGACCGGATATCTTCACAAGGCATCTATTCAGATGGATCTTTCCGCGGTGACGGCGGCATGCATGATGATGAAGCGTTCGGTATTCCGGCAGCTGGGCGGTTTTGAGGAACGTCTGGCGGTGGCCTTCAATGATGTGGACCTCTGCCTGCGGACGGTGCAGGCCGGTTATCTGGTGGTTTACAACCCGGCAGTGGAGCTGTATCATTATGAATCCAAATCCCGGGGAGCGGAAGACAGCGAAGAGAAGGTGCGCCGCTTCCAGACAGAAATAGAATTCATGCGGAACAGGTGGATGGACCTGCTGAAAAAGGGAGATCCTTATTACAACAGGAATCTCACTCTCAGCAAATGGAACTATTCCCTGCGGGCATGACGAGGAGAACTTTTATGCAGGAATTATCCGTAGTAATCCCAAATTATAACGGATTGCAGTATGTGAAAGGCTGTCTGGACAGCCTGAGAGCCCAGACTCTTTCAGATTTTCTGGTGATCTTTGTGGACAACGGTTCCACAGACGGAAGCCGGGAGCTGGTGGAGAGGGAATATCCGGAAGTACAGGTGGTGGCTCTGCCGGAGAACCTGGGCTTCTGCCAGGCAGTGAACCGGGGGATCCAGGCATCGGAAACTCCTTACGTAGTGCTGCTGAACAATGATACGGAAGCGGATCCCCGGTTTCTGGAGGAACTCCTTTCGGGGATCAAAAGGAAAAGCAGGGCATTTTCCTGCGCGGCCATGATGCTGCAGTTCCATCAGCGGGACAGGATCGACGATGCCGGCAATTTCTACAATGCCATGGGATGGGCCTTTGCCCGGGGCAAGGGAAAGCCGGCTGCCCGCTATGAAAAGGAGTGCCGGATCTTTTCCTCCTGCGGAGGGGCTTCCATTTACCGCAGGAAGGCTCTGGAAAAAACAGGACTGTTTGATGAGGAACATTTCGCCTATCTGGAAGATACAGATATCTGCTACCGGGCCAGGATCGCCGGGTATGAGAACTGGTATCTGCCCCGGGCCAGAGTTTACCATGTGGGAAGCGGGACCACCGGTTCCCGGTATAACCAGTTTAAGATCCGCTATTCTTCCAGGAATAATGTCTATATGATCTACAAAAATATGCCTTTTGTGCAGATCCTGCTGAATCTGCCCTTTCTGGCCGCAGGCTTCGGCGTGAAATTGGTTTTTTTTGGAACCAAGGGCTATGGGAGAGAGTATGCGGCGGGGATCAAAAACGGATTTTCCCTGAGCAGAAAGGGGAGGAAGGTGACCTTCCGTTGGAAAAATCTCCCCAATTACTGCCGGATCCAGCTGGAGCTGTGGGCCAATCTGGTGCGGCGCTTCCTGTAGAGCGCTTCCGGCGGACAGCGCAGAATGTGGGGAAAGGAAGCGGAAATACAGCCGATATTTCCGGAACTGTGGAGAAAAGTTGCAAATTGTTTACATCTTTTTAAGGTTTCCGTAAGGCTGATAAGGAAATATGTTGTTGCCCTTTTTTCCGAAGTATTGTATATTAAATAAAGGCGATTTTAAATGGTTTTTGAAGAGATAAGGTGAAGAGTATTGATTAAGGACAATCAGAAATACTTTAACCGGATGCATGTTGTGATCGACGCAGTGGTGATCGCCGTTTCTTATGTCAGTGCCTGGGCATTGAAATTTGTCAGTCCGTTCTTTCAGGATTCCGTGAGGGCTTTGTCCTTTGAATGGTATATGCTGGCGCTGATTCCCCTGATTCCCACATATCTGATCCTGTATTCGGCTTTCGGCCTGTATACGCCGAAACGGGTGCAGGGAAGAAGACTGGAGTTTTCCAATGTGGTGAAGGCCAATACGGTGGGGCTGCTGATCTTTATCGGTCTGCTGTTCGTGGTTTTGAAGGAGATCAACTTCTCCCGTTCCATGCTGCTGATCTTTTACTTTATCAATATGTTCCTGGAGGAAGCAGTGCGGATGATCATCCGCTACATCCTGCGGGATATCCGGAAAAAGGGACTGAATCAGAAGCACATTCTGCTGGTGGGCTACAGCCGCGCTGCGGAGGAGTATATCGACCGGATCCTGCAGAATCCCCAGTGGGGCTACAATGTGAGGGGGATCCTGGACGACAATGTGAAGGCGGGAACCACATACAAAGGGATCAAAGTATTGGGAAGGATCGCCAATCTGATGGTGATCCTGCCGGAGAACCGGCTGGATGAAATTGCCATTACCCTGGGACTGAGTGAGTATTACCGCCTGGAGGAGATTGTGGCGCTCTGCGAAAAATCAGGGGTTCACACCAAGTTTATTCCGGATTATAATAATATCATACCCACAAAACCGTATACAGAAGATCTGCTGGGACTTCCGGTGATCAATATCCGTTATGTTCCATTGACCAATACCTTTAATATGGTGGTGAAGCGCCTGATGGATATTGGGGGATCTATTTTTGCGATCATCCTGTTTTCACCGGTGATGCTGCTGGCAGCAATCCTGGTGAAGCTGACCAGTCCGGGACCGCTGATCTACAAGCAGGAAAGGGTAGGACTGCACAATCGTACGTTCCTGATGTACAAATTCCGCTCCATGGAGGTGCAGCCCAAGGAAGAGGAAAAAAAGGCCTGGACGGTGAAAAACGATCCCCGGGTGACAGGGATCGGGAAATTTATGCGAAGGACAAGCATTGACGAGCTGCCGCAGCTGTTTAATATCCTGAAAGGGGATATGAGTCTGGTGGGGCCGCGGCCGGAGCGTCCGTTTTTCGTGGAAAAGTTCAGAGAAGAGATTCCCCGTTATATGGTGAAGCACCAGGTACGCCCGGGACTTACCGGATGGGCCCAGGTGAACGGTTACCGGGGGGACACTTCCATACGAAAAAGAATCGACTGTGATCTGTACTATATTGAAAACTGGACTTTGGGGCTGGACGTGAAGATTCTGATCATGACCATTTTCAAAGGGTTTATAAACAAAAATGCGTACTAAGACAAGGAGATAAGTATGGCAGATAAGAGAACAATGACGAGGAAACAGAAGAGGATCCGCAGAAAACGGCGCAGAAGAAGGATTATTTTTGCCCTGGAGATCATCGTCCTGCTGGTGCTGATCGGGGTGCTGTTCGTCTACGCGAAGCTGGGAAATATGGATTTTGTGCAGATCGATCTTGGCAACATCGGTATAGCCGATGAGGTAAAGAACAATGAGGTGATGCAGGGGTATACTTCCATCGGCCTGGTGGGAGTGGATTCCCGGGACGGCAATCTGGGAGCGGGAACCTTGAGCGATACCATGATCATCGCCAGCATCAACAACGACACCAAAGAGGTGAAGCTGGTCTCCATCTACCGGGATACTTACCTGCGCATCGGGGAGGACGAGAACGGAAACGGTGAGTATTACAAGGCCAACGAAGCCTATCTGAAGAACGGGCCCCAGGGATTTCTGGACATGGTGAACTCCAATCTGGATCTGGATGTGAAGTATTTTGTCACTGTGGACTTTACGGCTGTGGCGGAGGCTGTGGAGCTTCTGGGCGGCATCGATATGGAGATGACGGAGGAAGAGGTTGTCCATCTGAACAATTACTGCAAGGAAACCGCGGAAGTGACAGGAATGGACTATGAGCCTCTGGAAGAGATAGCAGGGACGCAGCATCTGAACGGCGTTCAGACGGTATCCTATGCCCGTATCCGTTATACTGCGGGAAATGATTTCCGGCGGGCGGCCCGTCAGAGAGACGTGATCTATAAGATCGTGGAAAAAGCCAAGAATTCCAGTATCGCGACTTTGACCAAGATCCTGGATGAGGTATTTCCCAGTATCAAGACCAATATGAGCCAGTCCACGATTCTTTCCATGGGACTGGGGATGCTGTCCTATGATATTGTGGAGCAGGCAGGCTTCCCTCACGACCATGTTTATGGCCAGAATGTGGAGGATGCGCTGGGACTGGACTGTGTGGTTCCGGTAACACTGGAATCCAACGCCATCTGGCTGCATGAATTCCTCTATCCGGAGGATTCCTATGAGCCGTCGGAAAATCTGAAGGCTTACAGCAACAGGATCATTGAAAAGAGCGGATATTCGCTGGAGAATCAGCTGGATGTGTCAGAGGACGGATCCATGGCCGCTTACCGGGAGGCCAACGGACTGGAATAAAGACAGGGCGCCGCAGAAGCGGCGCCTTTTTGTGTATCCCCCGGCGAGATGCGGATCCGCCATGCCCGCGCGCCGCAAAGCGCTGCCGCGGTCCGGCTGGAAGCTGCAGCCTGTGAAAGGAGATTGAGAATGGAACGAGAAAAAACAGTGGACGTGATCATTCCGGTGTATAAGCCGGGACCGGAGTGGGAAAAGCTGCTCTTCATGCTTCAGAGACAGTCCCGGAAGCCAGGGAGGATCCTGGTAATGAATACGGGAAAGAAATACTGGAAGCCGGAGTGGGAGGAGATGGCGGAGCATCTGGAGGTACGCCATCTCACCCCGGAGGAATTCGATCACGGAGGAACCAGGGATCAGGCGGCCGGATTGTCCCGGGCAGATTATCTGCTGTTTATGACCCAGGACGCAGTACCGGCGGACGAATTTCTGATCGAGAGACTTCTGGAGGCCATCGCACAGGCCCCGGATGTTATGGCGGCCTATGCCCGGCAGATCCCCCGTCCGGACTGCAGGCTGGAGGAGCGCTATACCCGGCAGTTTAATTATCCCGGAACAGACTGTATAAAACGGGAAGCGGATCTGCCGCGGCTGGGAATCAAGACATACTTCTGTTCCAATGTGTGCGCGATGTATGACAGGGAAACCTACTGCGCTCTGGGAGGATTTCCGAAAAAAACCATATTCAATGAGGATATGATCTTTGCTGCCGGGCTGATCCGGAACGGATACGGGGTGGCGTATGCCGCCAGGGCGCGGGTGGTGCATTCCCATAATTATACTGCGATCCAGCAGTTTCACAGGAATTTCGACCTGGCGGTCTCCCAGGCGGATCATCCGGAGATCTTCGCTTGCGTCTCCTCGGAGGGGGAGGGGATCCGGCTGGTGAAAAAGACGGCGGGGTTCCTGCTGGGACAGGGGAAACCCTGGAGGATACCGGGACTTGTATGGAACAGCGGGTGGAAATATCTGGGATATCTTCTGGGAAAGAGGTACCAAAAGCTGCCGGAGGGGCTGGTCCGGTGGTGTACCATGAACAAGAGATACTGGACATAACAGGGGAAAAGCTGCAATATGCTGTAAAGAACAGCAATGCGGCTTTTCTTTTTGGAGAAATTCCCCATTTACTTTAGTGAATTCCTCTGCTATCATGTTAAAGCATAATCTGAAAAAGGAAGATATTTCGCAGCTGTGCGGATCAGGAGGTAGGTTATGTGTGGAATTGTAGGCTATATTGGGGAGAAACAGGCTGCTCCGCTTTTGCTGGAAGGGCTGGAGAAGCTGGAATACCGGGGGTATGATTCCGCGGGAATCGCGGTGTTTGACGGGAAAGATATCCATATGGCGAAGGCTTCCGGAAGGCTGAGGGTACTGAGGGAGCTGACGGAGGATGGAAGTGTGCTGAAGGGAACAGCGGGGATCGGACACACCCGATGGGCGACCCACGGAAGTCCTACGGATGTCAACGCGCACCCTCATTTTAACAGTGACAGCAGCATCGCAGTGGTACACAACGGGATCATTGAAAATTATCTGAAGCTGAAACGGAAGCTGGAAGGGAAAGGGTATTCCTTTCTGTCGGAGACCGATACAGAGGTGATCGTTCATCTTCTGGATTACCACTACCGGGGAGACCCTGTGGAGACGATTACCAAGGTAATGCACCGGATGGAGGGCTCCTACGCGCTGGGGATCATATTCCGGGATCATCCGGGTGAGATCTATGCGGTGAGGAAGGACAGTCCGCTGATCGTGGGAGCTGCCGGGGAGGGGAATTTCATTGCCTCCGATGTACCTGCCGTATTAAAGTACACCCGTCAGGTATATTTCCTGGAAAATGAGGAGATTGCCAGGCTTACCGGGAATTTGCTGGAATTTTTCAATATCGACGGGGAACTGATAACCAAGGAAGTCACCACAGTGGATTGGGATATGAGCGCGGCGGAAAAGGGCGGCTATGAGTATTTCATGCTGAAAGAGATCTATGAGCAGCCCAAGGCAGCGGCGGATACCCTGAACCCCCGGCTGGATGGGAACCGGATCAGACTGGAAGAGCTGCATATGACGGATGAGGAGATCCGGGCCATACGAAAGATCTATATGGTGGGCTGCGGATCCGCCTATCATACTGCCATGACTGCCAAGTATGTCATGGAGGGGCTTGCCAGGATTCCCGTGGAGGTGGATCTGGCATCGGAGTTCCGCTACCGGAATCCCATCCTGGACAGGGATACCCTGGTGGTTGCGGTCAGCCAGTCCGGGGAGACGGCGGATACCCTGGCGGCCCTCCGGGAAGCCGGAAAACAGGGGGTAAGGACTTTGGGGATCGTCAACGTGGTGGGAAGCTCCATTGCCCGGGAAGCGGACAGCGTGCTGTATACCTGGGCCGGTCCGGAGATCGCCGTGGCTACCACAAAGGCGTACAGCACCCAGCTGATCGTTCATTATCTGCTGGCCATGAAATTTGCCCAGGTCAGAGGAACTGTGGATCCGGAGCTTCTGGTCTCCATGACGGAGCAGCTTCGGGCATTGCCGGATCAGATGAAAGAGCTTCTGGAGGGGAAGGAACGGGTGCAGAAGCTGGCCAGCCGGTATCTGGCCACAGAACACGTATTTTTCATCGGCAGAGGTATCGATTACGCCATTTCCCTGGAGGGATCCCTGAAGCTGAAGGAGATTTCCTATATTCATTCCGAGGCGTATGCGGCGGGAGAACTGAAGCATGGAACGATTTCCCTGATCGAGGAGGATACCCTGGTGACGGCGGTGATCACTCAGGAGGATCTGTATAAGAAAACACTCAGCAATGTCCAGGAGGTGAAGACCCGGGGCGCCTATGTACTGGCTGTGACCAATAAGGGCCACAGTGAAGTGGAAAAAATGGCGGATTATGTTCTGTATCTGCCGGAAACCAACAAGTATTTTACCAATTCGCTGGCGATCATCCCTCTGCAGCTTTTCAGCTATTACGTGTCCCTGGGGAAGGGACTGGATGTGGATAAACCGCGAAATCTGGCAAAGTCTGTTACTGTAGAGTGAGAGGATCGTTCAGGGTTTTGTCTGTTTTGTAAATAATTCGTCACACTTTGAACACATTTTTCGGATATAATACATTTGGTTTTTAAAACGGATGGAAAAAAAGGATCCGGAAACGGGAAGAGAGGATGAATCTATGAGCGACGAATGGAACTGGGGTCAACCGGAGGATGGAAAGTCTGATCCGGCCAGGAAGGATAGAGAACAGCAGACAGGTGATCAGGAAGCAGCTGCCACCCGCCAGGGAAGCTTTGGGGACGGAACGGATGCCCCGCAGGATATCCGGGAGCCGGAGCGCCGGGCAGAGGGATCGGAGGAAACGGAAGACGGCGCGGATGCCGGGGAAAAAGGAATGTCCGGGGAGAATGATCAGACTGAGACGTACCATTGGGTGAATCCCCGTGTGCGGGGAGACGGCAGCGGTACGCAGGAGAATACCTATGAGACCAGTCAGTACCGGGAAGATGTGACCAGCCAGCCGGCAGGCGGCGGGCAGGAAAATGCCGGCGCGTCCGGACAGACCGGAGGAGGCGCATATGGTCAGGGGACAGGAAGATATCAGGGAAGTCCCTATGGCCGGGGAACTGCAGGAAGCTACGGACAGAATACAGGCAGTCAGGGGACTGCAGGAAACTGGGGACAGCAGGGAACGGCTGCCCAGGGACAGGACGGCAGCCGACAGAACGGACCGGGAAGCGCCAGACCGGCTACAGGACAGCGCAGATACGGCGATTATCAGATGGGACGGGAGAAGGCTCCGGTACCGGAGAAAAAGAAAAAAGATGGAAAACCCATGGGCACCGGAAAGCGTTTTCTGGTGACGGCGGGGATGGCGGTGGTCTTTGGCGTGATCGCCGGCGGTGTAATGTTTGGAGTCAATTACCTTGGACAGGAGCTGACCGGTCAGAACCGTACTCCGGTACAGGTGCCGTCCACCAGTACAGCCGGACAGACAGAGGATCTGACGGAAAACGACCAGACGGTATCCTCCGGTACGGATGGCGGATTTTCTGTGGCGCAAGTGGCGGAAAACGCTATGCCCTCCGTTGTTTCCATTACCAGTGCCAGCGTGGAGATCGTGCAGGATTTCTTCGGAGGAACCCAGGAATATCCCATCGAGAGCGCCGGATCCGGAATCATTGTGGGACAGAATGATGAGGAGCTTCTGATCGCCACCAACAATCATGTGGTGACAGGCGCGGAGACGCTTACGGTTTCCTTTGCCGATGAGTCTTCTTATGAGGCGGTGCTGAAGGGAACGGACGAGGATAATGATCTGGCGGTGATCTCCGTAAAGTTCAGCGATCTTTCCCAGGAGACTCTGGCAGCCATCAAGGTGATCAGCCTGGGAGATTCGGATGCGCTGCAGATCGGGGAGCAGGTGGTGGCCATCGGAAACGCTCTGGGCTATGGCCAGTCGGTAACTTCCGGATGGGTCAGCGCTGTGGACCGGGATATCACGGATGAGAACGGCAACGTGTCTGAAAATCTGATCCAGACAGATGCGGCCATCAACCCGGGCAACAGCGGAGGAGCTCTGCTGAATATGAGCGGAGAGCTGATCGGGATCAATGTGGCCAAAACTTCCGGAAGTTCTGTGGAAGGTATGGGCTATGCCATTCCCATTGCGGTGGCAGAACCGATACTGGATGGTCTGATGAGCCGGGAGACCCGGTTTAAGGTGGATGAGGACCAGGCAGCATATATCGGAGTAACTTGCCTGAATGTGGATTCCAGTGTTTCCCAGATGTATGGAATTCCGGAGGGAGCTTTTGTGGACAGCGTGGAATCGGAAGGCCCGGCAGAACAGGCAGGCATCCAGGCCAATGATGTGATCACCGAGTTTGACGGTGTGAAGGTCTCCGGAAGTCAGGGGCTGGTGGATCTGCTGGAATACTATGAGGCAGGCGAAACTGTGGAAGTGGTGTTCGCAAGAGCAGAGAACGGAGAATATAAGGAGCATACTGTTTCCGCTACGCTGGGAAAGAGAAGCGAGATGAAGCAGGAGGATCCTTCTTTGCAGGAATAGAATATACGGTTAAGACAAAAGCGGAGTTTTGAAGAACTCCGCTTTTTCTTTATCTGCCGCAGAACAGAGATTCTTTATAAAAAGTTCACTTGAGGCAGAGCGTTAATTGGGATATAATAACTATGTATATTATTCAGAACACAGAAAAGAAAGGTCGTATTACATGTCAGATGACAAGGATTTAAAGGAAAAAGATTCTCTTGGGGATGAATCCGGAGAGAAGAAGGATAAAGATCCGGGCAGGGAGGATGAATATGAAAAGGTGTGCTTTCTCTGCCGGAGACCGGAGAGTAAGACCGGTCCTATGATCACGCTTCCGCAGAACATCCATATCTGTACGGAGTGTATGCAGAAAAGCTTTGATACCATGAACAACAGCAACATCAATTATACGGATCTGATGAACCGGATGCCGAATCTGGGATCGATGGATCTGTCTGCGCTGTCCAACCGGGTGCCGGAGAAGCAGAGGGTTAAAAAGAAGAAGGATCCTGAGGAAAAGAAGAAGTTTTCCATGAAGGATGTGCCGCCGCCCCACCGGATCAAGGCCATGCTGGACGAGTATGTGATCGGACAGGAGCATGCAAAGAAAGTGATTTCTGTGGGGGTGTACAATCATTATAAGCGGGTGCTTTCGGATCATCAGGACGGTGTGGAGATCGAAAAGTCCAATATGCTGATGATCGGTCCCACCGGCAGCGGGAAGACATACATGGTGCAGACGCTGGCCAGACTTCTGGATGTGCCGCTGGCGGTAACGGACGCCACCTCTCTTACAGAAGCCGGGTATATAGGAGATGATGTGGAAAGCGTGCTTTCCAAGCTGCTGGCTGTGGCGGACAATGATGTGGAGAAAGCAGAGCATGGGATCATTTTCATTGACGAGATCGACAAGATCGCCAAGAAGAAAAATACCAACCAGAGGGATGTCAGCGGTGAGGCGGTGCAGCAGGGCCTTCTGAAGCTGCTTGAGGGAAGCAGTGTGGAGGTTCCGGTGGGAGCCAACAGCAAGAATGCCATGGTACCCATGACAACGGTGAATACCAACAATATTCTGTTCATCTGCGGAGGGGCATTCCCGGACCTGGAGGATGTGATCAAGGAACGGCTGAACAAACAGGCATCCATTGGATTTCAGGCAGATCTGAAGGATAAGTATGACCAGGATAAGGATATCCTGTCCAAGGTGACAGTGGAGGATCTGCGCAGATTTGGTATGGTTCCGGAGTTCCTGGGGCGGCTTCCCATTGTGTTTACCCTGCAGGGACTTACCAGGGATATGCTGGTGAAGATCCTGGAAGAGCCGAAAAATGCCATCCTGAAGCAGTACCGGAAGCTACTGGCGATGGACGAGGTAAAGCTGGAATTTGACAGGGGAGCTCTGGAGGCTATTGCCGACCGGGCTATGGAGAAAGATACCGGGGCCAGAGCGCTGCGGGCTATCCTGGAGGAATATATGCTGGATATCATGTATGAGATCCCCAAGGATGATAATATCGGGGAAGTGGTGATCACCAGAGAATATATCGAGCATACAGGCGGTCCCCGGATCCTTTTGAGGGGGCAGGAGCCGTATCTGATAGAAGCGAACTAAAAAGGAGGTTTTTGCCATGGATGATTTTTTCGATAATCTGAGACAGACGCTTTCCGAGACGGCGGAGGCCGTGGGAAAGAAAACAGAGGAACTGGTGGAGACGCAGAAGCTCAGGAGCCGGATCCGTACGGCCCAGCGGAATGTGGACCAGGATTACCGAAAGCTGGGACATATGGTTTTTCAGCGGTTTGTGGAAGGCGAGGCGCTGGATCAGGAGCTTTCGTCAATATGCGATGACATTCTTGAAGTACAGGCGCAGATTGCCCGTTATCAGGAGGCTCTGGCGAAAAAAAGAGGACAGGATATCTGTCCGGCCTGCGGAAAGCCCAACCCTTCGGGAGCGTCCTTCTGTATGTTCTGCGGGGCGGAGCTGCCGGCGCAGGAGGATGACGGCCCCCATTTTGAGGAGGAAGATCAGGATACGGCCCGGTGGAAGGAAGGATCCGGTGACAGTGGGATGACCGATCCGGAGGCTGCCCGGCAGGATCAGGAGACGGAGGGAGCAGAGCCATCTGCAGCTTCAGAAGAAACCGGAGCGGAGGAATCTACGGAGCAGGAAAAGGCAGAGCCGGAAAAAGAAGAAATGGAAAAAACAGAAACGGCTGAGGAAGAACGGAAGTAAGAGGATAGACGGATGATCTGGATAGGAATTGCAGCAGGAATATTTCTGCTGGATTATGGAATCAAGGCCTGGGTGGAGAAGCATCTCAAGGCGGATTTGGTAAAGGAGATCGTGGGGGACAGGATTCTGCTGAGAAAGTTCCATAACCCGGGGCTGGCTCTGGGGATGGGGGCGGAAAAGCCGGGACTGGTAAAATCCGGAAGCCTGATCCTGTGGCTGATCCTGGCAGGCAGCTATCTCTGGCTTCTGACAAAAAAAGGGCTTAGGATGGTGAAGCTGGGCGGAGCTATGATTTTGGGCGGCGGCGCCAGCAATCTGGCAGACCGGCTGATAAGAGGCCGGGTGACAGACTATTTCAGTTTTAACGTGCAGTGGAAGAAGCTGCGCAGTCTGGTGTTTAATCTTTCAGACTGGTTTATTGCCATCGGAGCGGTGCTGGCGGTTATCGGCCTGGGAAAGCGCAGGTGATACATGGATCGGGGAAAATTATACAGATGTTATGAATGCATCAGGGAGAGGATTCCCTTTGTACCCCGGCTTGCCCTGGTTCTGGGGTCCGGGCTGGGTGACTATGCGGATACTGTTAAGACAGAGGGGGTCATTCCCTACGAAACGATCCGGGATTTTCCCAGATCCACGGTGGAAGGGCATAAGGGGCAGTTTGTATTTGCCAGGATCCAGGAGGTTCCGGTGGTGATGATGCAGGGACGGGTACACTACTATGAAGGGTACGATATGGAGGATGTGGTGCTTCCGGTTCGGCTGATGCGGCTGATGGGAGCAGAGTTCCTGTTTCTGACCAATGCGGCCGGCGGGGTGAACCATCAGTTTCAGGCAGGTGATCTGATGGTGATCACCGACCAGATCGCTTCCTTTGTGCCTTCCCCTCTGATCGGAGAAAATGACAGGAAGCTGGGACCCAGATTTCCGGATATGAGCCAAATCTATCGGAGGGATCTGTGCCAGGTGATCCGGGAGTCGGGAGCCTCTCTGGGGATCTCTCTGAGGGAAGGCGTCTACCTGCAGTTTACAGGTCCTGCCTATGAGTCACCTGCGGAGGTGCGGATGGCGCGGATCCTGGGAGCGGACGCAGTGGGGATGAGCACGGCCTGCGAGGCCGTGGCGGCCAATCATATGGGAATGAAGATCCTGGGAATATCCTTTATCTCCAATCTGGCCTGTGGAATGACGGACCGTCCTCTGTCCCACCAGGAGGTGCAGGAGGCCGCCGATGAGGCGGCACCCAGATTCCGTGCTCTGGTGACAGAAGTGATCCGGAGGATCGGAGAGAATTTGCGACAGTGACGCCCAAAAGCGGAACTGCTGGGGATAACGCGTAACAGTTCAGCCTTCCAATGTCCCGCGAGGTGTCACGCTGCATTCACAGCGTGATCCCGAGACTTGCGGGCGCCAGGCTGCGAAAATCGCAGCCTGTGTGCATGCATTTGTAACAGTGAAGCCGGAAGGCTGAACTGTTACGATAACGCAGAAAAAGGCGGGAAAAACGTTGGAATTTTCCCGCCTTTCTGTTATGCTTGGAGGAAGCAGGAAAATGAGAAAGGAGCAGACGATGGATAAGAAATGGTGGAAGGAAAGCGTGGTCTATCAGATCTATCCCAGAAGCTTTAAAGACAGCAACGGAGATGGGATCGGAGATATCAACGGGATCACGGAGAAAATGGGGTATTTGAGAGAACTGGGAGTGGATGTGATCTGGTTGTCCCCTGTGTACCAATCTCCCAATGATGACAATGGGTATGACATCAGCGACTATCGGGCCATCATGAAGGAATTCGGAACTATGGAGGATTTTGACCGGATGCTGGCGGCAGCTCATGAGCACGGTCTGAAGCTGGTGATGGATCTGGTGGTAAATCATACATCCGATGAACATCCCTGGTTTGCAGAGAGCAGGAAATCTGTGGATAATCCCTACAGGGATTACTATATCTGGCGTCCCGGAAAGGATGGAAGAGAACCCAACAACTGGGGATCCTGTTTTTCCGGTCCGGCCTGGAAATTCGATCCCAGGACAAATATGTACTATCTGCATCTGTTTTCGGAGAAACAGCCGGATCTTAACTGGGACAATCCCAGAGTACGCCATGAGATCTTTGATATGATGAACTGGTGGCTGGATAAAGGTGTGGACGGATTCCGGATGGATGTGATCAGTCTGATATCCAAGAAGCCGGATCTGCCGGACGGTCCGGTGGGGATCAACGGTTATGCCAGCTTCAATGAGCCGGCCAACGGCCCCCATGTCCATGAATATCTGAGGGAGATGCGGGAAAAAGTGCTGAACCGGAAGGAGACCATTACTGTGGGAGAATGTTCCGGCGTAACACTGGAAGAAGCAAAAAAATACGCTTCCAGCGATGGGAAAGAGCTGAACATGGTGTTCCAGTTTGAGCATATGGATGTGGATGCTGACGGCGATACCAAGTGGACTGACAAGAAGATGGATCTGCGGGAGATGAAAGCGGTACTGACCCGGTGGCAGAAAGGTCTGGAGGATATCGCATGGAACAGTCTGTTCTGGGAGAATCATGATCAGCCCCGTTCCGTATCCCGCTATGGGGATGACAGTCCCGGATACCGGGAGGTGTCGGCCAAGATGCTGGCCACCTGTCTTCATATGATGCAGGGAACTCCGTACATCTATCAGGGAGAGGAACTGGGAATGACCAATGTGCCCTTTGCCTCTGTGGATCAGTTCCGGGATCTGGACAGCATTCGTGCATACCGGGAACTGGTGGAAGAGAAGAAGATATTTTCCCCGGAGGAAATGATGCGGTATCTGCGCTATAAGAGCCGGGACAATGCCAGGACGCCCTTCCAGTGGGACGACAGTGAAAACGCCGGTTTTACCGCAGGAACTCCCTGGATCATGGTGAATCCCAATTATAGGGAAATCAATGCCCGTGAGCAGATGAGACGGGAGGATTCTGTCTTCCGCTATTATCAGAAGCTGATCCGTCTTCGGAAGGAGAATGAGATCATCGTGTACGGAACGTACGATCTGCTGCTTCCGGATTCCGAAGAAATTTATGCCTATACCCGGACGCTGGGAGAGGAGAAGCTCCTGGTGGTATGCAGTTTCAGCCGCGAGGAAACGGAATTTCGGATGCCGGAGGAATTTTTGTGGGGAAGCTGTCTGATCAGCAACTACTCCGGATTTCAGACAGAAAGAAACATGACGCTGAAACCGTATGAAGCTTTTGTGCTGAAAAAGTAGGGGATCTCCAGCCTGCCGGCCAAACTGCCCCGGGAAGCGGAAAACCCGCAGTCATGCCGGGAGAGAAGGGAAAATCCCTTCTCCAGGCTGGCTGCGGGTTTTCAGGCTCAAAGGCCGGGAAAGCTGTCTGCAAAAAAAAGAGTGCAGGAAGTGGGACTTGAACCCACACGATATTGCTACCACAGGCACCTGAAGCCTGCGCGTCTGCCAATTCCGCCATTCCTGCACAAGGTTAAATATTTAGTTGTATAAATGCAGGAAGTGGGACTTGAACCCACACGATATTGCTACCACAGGCACCTGAAGCCTGCGCGTCTGCCAATTCCGCCATTCCTGCATAAGGAAAATATTTGGTTGAAAGAGTGCAGGAAGTGGGACTTGAACCCACACGATATTGCTACCACAGGCACCTGAAGCCTGCGCGTCTGCCAATTCCGCCATTCCTGCACAAGGAAATTTATTCAATTGTCTGAGTTGCACCTCAGCGACAAACAATACTATACAAGATTCGGGAGAAAATGTCAACAGTTTTTTTGAAAAAATTAAAGTTCGTTCGGCGGCTCGGCCTTTCGGCTCTGTTTCCGTTAAAATTGCCACAGTTCAGCCTTCCGCTGTCCCCCCAGCCGCTCGCCCCATTTGCGGCGGGTTTTCCAGACCCGCAGACGCCGGGCTGCGAAGATCGCGGCCAGTGTGTCCGCATTGGTGACAGTGGGGCCGGAAGACAGCAGCTGTAACAGTTCGGCCTTCCGGCTTCACTGTTACAAATGCATGCACACAGGCTGCGCGAAACGCAGCCTGGCGCCCGCAGGTCTCGGGATCCCGCTGCAAATGCAGCGGGATCTACACTCCGTTTCGGTCGGCGCTAACCGTGTGACACTGGCACACAGCGCCCTCGCGGGACAGTTGAAGGCTGAACTGTAACCAGCAGCTGCTTAAATTAATTTTAAAATCCCCTATTGAAATAGGAAATACTTTGTGATAAAATTTTTAAGATTACGCAAGGGGGAGTAGTTTCACAGGAAATTTCTCCCTTTTCGTATGCAAGGGGAGGCATATTCCCGATAACGAAAGAAAGGAAAAAGGAATGATGAAAGCTTTTTTGATTCTTGAGGACGGACACGTGTTTACAGGGACCAGCATCGGTTCCAGAAAAGAAGTCATCAGCGAGATTGTCTTCAACACCTCCATGACAGGCTATCTGGAAGTGCTGACAGACCCTTCCTATGCAGGGCAGGCCGTCTGCATGACGTATCCGCTGATCGGAAATTATGGTATCTGTTACGAAGATGCGGAGTCTCTGAGACCGTGGCCGGACGGATATATCGTAAGAGAGCTGTCCAGAACGCCCAGCAACTTCCGGTGTGAGGATACCATCCAGAATTTTCTGAAGCGGTTTGATATCCCGGGGATCGCCGGGATCGATACCAGGGCCCTGACCAGGATCCTCCGGGAGAAGGGTACCATGAACGGTATGATCACCACCGATGAGAACTATGATCTGGATTCGATCATTCCCAGACTGAAAGCATATACCACCGGAAAAGTGGTGGAGAAGGTCACCTGTACCGAAAAACGGGTGCTGAAGGGCGAAGGGAAAAAAGTGGCGCTGATGGATTTCGGGGCGAAGAACAATATCGCCAGATCCCTGAATGAGAGAGGCTGCCAGGTAACCATTTACCCTGCGTCCACTTCGGCGGAGGAGATCTTAAAAGACGCGCCTGACGGGATCATGCTCAGCAACGGCCCGGGAGATCCCAAGGAGTGTACCGGTATCATTCAGGAGATCCGGAAGCTGTATGAGTCGGATGTGCCCATCTTCGCCATCTGCCTGGGACATCAGCTGATGGCCCTGGCCACGGGAGCGGACACACATAAGATGAAGTACGGTCACAGAGGAGGCAACCATCCGGTGAAGGATCTGGAGACGGGCAGGGTGTATATTTCCTCCCAGAACCATGGATATGTGGTGGATACGGATAAGCTGGATCCGGCCGTTGCGGTTCCTGCTTTTGTAAATGTCAACGACGGGACCAACGAGGGACTGAAATACACCGGGAAGAACATTTTCACAGTGCAGTTCCATCCGGAGGCATGCCCGGGACCGCGGGATTCCGGATATCTGTTTGACCGGTTTATCAAAATGATGGGAGGGGAAGAATAATGCCGAGAAATCCAGAGATCAAAAAAGTACTGATGATAGGATCAGGTCCGATCGTCATCGGCCAGGCTGCCGAGTTTGACTATGCGGGAACCCAGGCCTGCCGCTCTCTGAAGGAAGAGGGAGTGGAGGTGGTCCTGCTGAACTCCAACCCTGCCACCATCATGACGGATAAGGATATTGCGGACCGGGTGTACATCGAACCGCTTACTGTGGAGGTGGTGGAGCAGCTGATCCTGAAGGAAAAGCCTGACAGCGTGCTGCCCACCCTGGGAGGCCAGGCAGGACTGAACCTGGCCATGGAGCTGGAGGAGAGAGGATTCTTAAAGGAGCACAACGTTCGCCTGATCGGAACCACTTCCCAGACCATCAAGAAAGCGGAGGACCGCCAGGAGTTCAAGGATACTATGGAGAAGATCGGTGAGCCGGTGGCGGCCTCCCTGGTGGTGCATACGGTGGAGGAAGGAATCGCGTTTACCAATACCATCGGCTATCCGGTTGTGCTGCGTCCGGCGTATACCCTGGGAGGCAGCGGCGGCGGAATTGCCTATAACGAGGAGCAGCTGATGGAGATCCTGGAGAACGGACTGCGTCTGTCCCGGGTGGGAGAGGTGCTGGTGGAACGCTGCATCGCCGGATGGAAGGAAATCGAGTATGAGGTGATGCGGGACGGAGCAGGCAACTGCATCACCGTCTGCAACATGGAGAATATTGACCCGGTGGGCGTGCACACCGGAGACAGCATCGTAGTGGCTCCTTCTCAGACACTGGGGGATAAGGAATACCAGATGCTGAGAACATCGGCGCTGAACATCATTACGGAGCTGGGGATCACAGGAGGCTGCAATGTACAGTATGCTCTGAATCCGGACAGCTTTGAGTACTGTGTCATCGAGGTAAACCCCCGGGTATCCCGTTCCTCTGCTCTGGCCAGCAAGGCTACCGGATATCCCATTGCCAAGGTGGCGGCCAAGATCGCGCTGGGCTATACCCTGGATGAGATTCCCAATGCCATCACGGGGAAGACGTACGCCAGCTTTGAACCCATGCTGGATTACTGTGTGGTGAAGATCCCCCGGCTGCCTTTTGACAAGTTTATCAGCGCCAAGAGAACACTGACCACCCAGATGAAGGCCACCGGAGAGGTGATGAGCATCTGCAGCAATTTCGAGGGCGCTCTGATGAAGGCCATCCGTTCCCTGGAGCAGCATGTGGACAGCCTGATGTCTTATGATTTTACGGGACTGTCCAGGGAGGAGCTTCTGGAGGAGCTGGCCATTGTGGACGATATGCGGATCTGGAGGATCGCTGAGGCTGTCCGCAAGGGCATTTCCTTTGAGAAGATCCATGAGATCACCAGGATTGACCTGTGGTTTATCGACAAGATCGCCATTCTGGTGGAGATGGAGCAGGCGCTGAAAACCCAGGAGCTTACCCAGGAGCTTTTAAGAGAGGCGAAACGGATGGAATTTCCGGATTATCTGATCGGAAAGCTTTGCGGAAAGACAGAGGAAGAGATCAAAGAGCTGCGGATGAAGTATCAGATCACGGCGGCCTATAAGATGGTAGACACCTGCGCTGCGGAATTTGCGGCCACTACTCCGTATTACTATTCCGTGTACGGCGGGGAAAATGAGGCGGTTTCCGATACCAAAAAGAAAAAGGTGCTGGTTCTGGGATCCGGTCCCATCCGTATCGGCCAGGGAATCGAGTTTGACTTCTGCTCCGTGCACTGTACCTGGGCTTTCGCAAAGGAAGGCTACGAGACGATTATCATCAACAACAACCCGGAGACGGTGAGCACGGACTTTGATATCGCCGATAAACTGTATTTTGAACCGCTGACTCCGGAAGATGTGGAGAACGTGGTGAATGTGGAAAAACCGGACGGAGCCGTAGTGCAGTTCGGAGGCCAGACTGCCATCAAACTGACGGAGGCTCTGATGAAGATGGGCGTCCCCATTCTGGGAACTTCTGCCGAGAACGTGGATGCTGCCGAAGACAGGGAGCTGTTTGATAAGATCCTGGAGCAGTGCCGGATTCCCCGTCCCAAGGGAAAGACGGTGTATACGGCAGGGGAAGCTATCCGGGCAGCCAATGAACTGGGATATCCGGTTCTGGTGCGCCCCTCTTATGTACTGGGCGGCCAGGGAATGCAGATCGCCATCAACGATGAGGATGTGGACAAATACATCGGCATTATCAACCGGATCGCTCAGGAGCATCCCATCCTGGTGGATAAGTATCTGATGGGAAAGGAAATCGAGGTGGATGCCGTATGCGACGGGGAGGATATCGTGATCCCCGGAATCATGGAGCATATCGAGAGGGCAGGGATCCATTCCGGAGACAGTATCTCCGTTTATCCGGCCCAGACCATCAGTGAAAGCGCCAAGAAGACCATTGAGGAGTATACCCGCCGTCTGGCCAGGGCCCTCCATGTGGTGGGAATGATCAATATCCAGTTTATCGTCTGCGGCGAGGATGTCTACGTGATCGAGGTCAATCCCCGTTCCAGCCGTACAGTTCCCTATATCAGCAAGGTGACAGGAATCCCCATTGTTCCTCTGGCGGCCAAAGCCATTATGGGCTATAAGCTGAAGGATTTGGGGTATACTCCGGGACTGCAGCCGGAGGCCAAATATTTTGCCGTGAAGATGCCGGTATTCTCCTTTGAGAAGATCCGGGGGGCCGATGTAAGTCTGGGGCCGGAGATGAAGTCCACCGGCGAATGCCTGGGCATTGCGGATACCTTTAACGAGGCTCTTTACAAGGCGTTTCTGGGAGCGGGCATCAATCTGCCGAAGCATAAGAATATGATCATCACGGTACGGGATGAGGATAAACAGGACGCGGTGGGGATCGCCCAGCGGTTTGAGGCTCTTGGCTACAGGATCTACGCTACCCTGAATACCGCCAAGGTGCTGAAGGAGAACGGTGTGCAGGCCATCCGCACCAACAAGCTGGAACAGCCGTCCCCCAACCTGATGGACCTGCTGCTGGGACACAAGATCGATCTGGTGATCGATACGCCTTCTCAGGGTGTGGAGCATGCGAAGGATGGATTCCTGATCCGGAGAAATGCCATTGAGACGGGAGTGAATGTGCTCACCTCTCTGGATACGGCAAATGCCCTGGTTACCAGCCTGGAAAATACGGATCTGAACAGACTGACACTGATTGACATTGCGAAGATCTGAGTCTGCCGGGATGCCGTATGAGTGAAGAGCCGGGCCTTTCACTGCCCGGTAAGGGCGCTGTATGCCGGGCGGCATCCCTGCAGCCGGGGGAGGAAATAGATGGATATTTTGGAATTTTTAAAGGTTGTATTTTTTGGAATCGTGGAGGGGATCACGGAATGGCTCCCCATCAGCAGTACCGGTCATATGATCCTGGTGGACGAATTCGTGAAGCTGAATGTGACCAAAGATTTCTGGGATATGTTCCTGGTGGTGATCCAGCTGGGAGCGGTACTGGCTGTGGTGGTCCTGGATTTTAAAAAGCTGTGGCCCTTCCACCGCAATGATCCGGACCGGGAAAGCAACTGGAAGTATATCAGCCAGAATGCCAGGCTGGCAAAGCTGCAGGGCTTTGCGGATAAATACGTGAACATGAGCAAGATCGTGCTTTGGATGAAGATCCTGGTATCCTGCGTTCCGGCCATCATCATCGGTCTGCCCTTCAATGACTGGATCGAAGCTCATCTGAACAACTATTGGGTGGTATCCGTGATGCTGATCGTCTACGGTGTGCTTTTTATCGTGATCGAGCGGTATAACAAGACCAGGACTCCCCAGGCTGTGCGGCTGGGAGAGATTACCTTTAAGGATGCGATGCTGATCGGCATTTTCCAGGTACTGGCCATTGTTCCCGGAACCTCCCGGTCTGGAGCCACCATTGTGGGCGGCATTCTGATCGGTATGAGCAGGAAGCTGGCTGCCGAGTATACCTTCTTCCTGGCGATCCCGGTGATGTTCGGAGCCAGTCTGCTGAAGGTGGTCAAGTTTGGCTTCAGTTTTACGGGAACAGAGGTGGCGATCCTGCTTGTGGGGATGGCGGTAGCTTTTGGCGTATCCATCCTGGCCATCAAGTTCCTGATGAGTTACATCAAAAAGCATGATTTTACGGTATTCGGCTGGTACCGGATCGTACTGGGTATCCTGGTACTGGGGTACTTCCTGACATTTGGACGAAGCTGATGATCAGAAAAGAAACAGCGGTTCTGCTTTCCGTCCCGCAGGCCATCGTATGGCGGTGAAGACGGAAGGCCCGACTGCTGTGAAGTGAACAGGCGGCGCGATACGCTGCAGAAAGAAGGTATTTATGAAAAAAAGAAAAGTGGTGATAGCCCTGGGACACCGGGCTCTGGGAAATACGCTGCCGGAGCAGAAGGCAGCCACAAAATCAACGGCAAAGATCATCGCCCGGCTGGTAAAGGAGGGGGCTGAGATCGTGATCTGCCACAGCAATGCTCCTCAGGTGGGGATGATCCATACGGCTATGAACGAATTCGGAAAATATCACCCGGATTATACATTTGCCCCCATGTCTGTCTGCTCGGCCATGAGTCAGGGATATATCGGATATGACCTGCAGAACGCCATCCGTTCAGAGCTGATAAAGGAGGGGGTATACAAGCCGGTGTGCACGGTGCTCACCCAGGTGACCGTGGATCCGTATGATGACGCGTTTGCAGAGCCTGTGAAGGTGATCGGCCGGACCATGACGGAGCAGGAGGCAGAAGAAGAGGAGAAAAAAGGAAATTCCGTGATCCGTACGGAGAACGGATACCGGAGGATCGTTGCCGCTCCCAGGCCTCAGGAGGTGGTGGAGATAGACTCCATCCGGACGCTGCTGGCGGCGGGACATGTGGTGATCGCCTGCGGAGGCGGCGGAATCCCTGTGCTGGAACAGAAGACAGAACTGAAGGGAGCCAGCGCTGTGATCGAGAAGGATTATGCCAGCGGCAAGCTGGCACAGCTTCTGGACGCAGACGAACTGATGATCCTCACCAGCGTGGAAAAAGTGGCGGTGGGATACCACACCGACCATGAGGAACTGCTGGGAGAGATCACTGCGGCCTGTGCCAGGGAGTACATGGAACGCGGGGAGTTCGAGCCTGCCACCATGCTGCCCAAGGTAGAGGCGTCCGTGGAATTCGTGGAAGAAAAAGAGGGAAGAAAAGCAGTGATCACCTCCATCGACAAAGCAGTGGAGGGATATCTGGGGAAGACGGGAACCGTGATCACCCGGTAACCTCCGCAGCAAGCGTACTGCGCTGCAGAACAGAGTCAAAGCCCCCGCAGCAAGCTGCGGGGTATTTGGTCTTCGTTTCACTGCGGTCGGCGCTAAACGTGTGCCGCTGGCACACAGCGCCCCTCGCGGCAGGTCTCCGTTCCACTTTGGTCGGCGCTAAACGTGTGCCACCGGCACACAGCGCCGCCAAATGGACATGCTTGCATGTCCGCTTGGCTCGTTGCCCGCGGGAATAAACGAACAGACAAAGAAAGCTCCGGCACGGCTGTTGCCCTGCCGGAGCTTTCTCTGTGTATTTTTAATGAGGGGGGAGATAGTGAGTGGTTAACTTACTATCTGTTTTACAGTATATAGATAAAATGTGAGAGAAATATGTACAAATTCTAAAAGAACTGGAAAAACTCTAAAGAAATCCTGAAACCACTGCAAAATTTTCCTGTTGAATATAGTTATAGTTCAGCCTTTCACTGTCCCGCGAGGTGTCACGCTGCATTTGCAGCGGGATCCCGAGACCTGCGGGCGCCAGGCTGCGAGAAACGCAGCCTGTGTGCATGCTTTTGTGACAGTGAAGCCGGAAGGCTGAACTGTCACAGAATATATTCGGGAAAAAGTGCCATATATTGACAATAATAATCACAAAGAGGTATAATTACCCCATAAAATCAGGGGAGTCTGTGTCTGAACGCAGACATTTCATGGTAAAAAAATGTGATGAAAAGAGGACTTTTATGAAAAACGGAAGAGTAAGGTGCCTGGGAATCGCGCTGAGCGCGGCAGTGATCCTGGGCTGTCAGGTTCCTGCGGCGGCAGCCCAGGAAGATACGGCTTCTGAACAGGCGGCCGGAGTCTGGCAGCAGGAAGAAACCACGGCACCGGAGACAGAGGATCAGGAAACAAAGGAAGACGGGGAGCAGCTTCTGACGGAAAATGAGGGGCAGACAGCAGAGGGGACAGAGGAAACCGGAGAAGCCGAAACGGATGGAGATACCCAGAGGGAGGAAACGGATTCCCTGCCTCAGGGAGAGACAGGCGGGGAGAATGGAAATGACGGCAACGCCGTACCGCCGGTGACAGAAGGCGGAGAGGAAACTGCCGGTACCGGCAGCGACAGTTCAGGAGAGACCACGCCCGCGCCCACTCCCACCCCGGAAGAGACTCCGTCAGTTTCTCTTCCTCAGACAGAGAACGGATGGATCAGTGAAAAACAGGAAGATTCCGACAGGGTGATCTGGGTGCTGTACAAAGACAGCCAGATACAGGAGCTGTGGACCTGGGAGCAGACCGGAAACTGGTTTGTTTACGACAGTCAGGATACGCTGCTGGAGAAACCCGGGATTCCGGCAGACGGCTATCATCAGATCGGTGACTGGACCTTCTGCCTGAAGGAAGGAGTGCCGCAGACAGGATGGCAGCTCAATGAGAAGAAAAACGGATGGCTTTACTGCCTGGAAAAGGCCGGGGAGAACCCCATGGCACTGGGAGCTGTACAGGATCCGGCAGAGCGTACCGGTATCCAGAAAATCAACGGAGCACAGTATTATCTGCAGAAGGACGGCACATTTTTAAAGAATACCAAGGTGGATCAGAATGGGACCCGGTATGTGCTGGGGGCTGACGGAAAAGTCACCAGATCCTATAAGCCGGTAAAGGAGCAGTGGATCAAAAACAGCACCGGATGGTGGTATCAGCATGAAGACGGATCTTATCCGGCCAACTGCTGGGAGAAGATCGGCGGAAGATGGTACAGCTTTGATGGCCGCGGTTATATGAGAAGCGGCGGCTGGTATCAGGAGAACGGTGTCTGGTACTATCTGGAGAACAGCGGTGCGGCAGCGGAGGGCTGGCGGAAGGTGGGAAGTTCCTGGTATTATCTGGAGCCGGGAACGGCCAGGATGAAAACCGGCTGGTATCAGGTGAAAGGAATCTGGTATTACTCCGATGCCAGCGGACGTATGTATGAGCAGGGCTGGCACTGGATCGGAAGCCACTGGTTCTATATGGATGTCAACGGCCATATGCTGACGGGCTGGCAGTATCTGAACGGCCACTGGTTTTATATGAATGCCAGCGGTTATATGACCACAGGCTGGCAGTTTGTGAACGGCCACTGGTACTATATGAATGGAAGCGGTCATATGCTGACGGGCTGGCAGTATCTGAACGGCCATTGGTTCTATATGGACGGAAGCGGTCATATGCTGACAGGCTGGCAGTATATCGGCGGCAAATGGTACTACATGAACAAAGATGGCTATATGCTGACGGGCTGGCAGAAGATCCGGAACGTCTGGTATTACATGGATGCCAGCGGCCGTATGCTGACGGGCTGGCAGAAGATCGGCGGGACCTGGTACTATATGGACGGAAGCGGCCATATGCTGACAGGCTGGCAGAAGATCGGCGGGATCTGGTACTATATGGACGGAAGCGGCCATATGCTGACAGGCTGGCAGAAGATCGGCGGGATCTGGTACTATATGGACGGAAGCGGCCATATGCTGACGGGCTGGCAGAAGATCGGCGGGATCTGGTACTATATGGACGGAAGCGGCCATATGCTGACGGGCTGGCAGAAGATCGGCGGCAAATGGTACTACATGGATGGAAACGGCCATATGGTGACCGGATGGCTGAAGCTGGGAAGCGACTGGTATTATCTGGGAAGCGATGGAGCCATGTACGCCAACCGCTGGATAGGCAGCTACTATCTGGGGGCCGACGGAAAGTGGGACGAGGATAAGAAGGGAGATCAGCTGGACATCCTGCTGCAGCAGGTGATCGATCAGGTGACTACCCCGGCTATGAGTCAGGAAGGAAAACTGCGGGCCTGCTATGATTATGTGGTGAACAGCTTTTCCTATGAGAGAAAGTACAGCTTTCAGAATGTGAGCGGCTGGGAGCGGACATATGCGCTGGAGATGCTTACCAAGAGGAAGGGGAATTGCTACAATTTCGCGGCAACCTTTGGATGCCTGGCCGAGAAGCTGGGATATTCGGTGAATACCATTGCCGGAGCCACAGGAGCCAGGGGCGGCGGATGGACGCCCCACAGCTGGGTAGAGATCAATATGGGCGGAACCGTCTATATCTTTGATCCGGAGATGGAGCACGCCAACGGATATGATCTGTGGAAAAAGACATATGCCACTTCCGTGCTGCGGTATAAGAAATTTTAGGTGAACGCGTATGGTTTTCAGTTCACTGGTATTTATCTGCATCTTTCTGCCGGCAGTATTTATCTGCTATACGGTGATTCCGTGGAAAATGGTGAAGAACTGGATCCTGATCGTCACCAGTCTGCTGTTTTACGCGTACGGCGAGCCGGTTTATGTGTTCCTGATGATCGGGAGCACCATTGTAAATTATCTCTTCGGCCTCCTGGTTTCTTCCGGGAGGTTCCGAAGATGCAAGCTGGGAGCAGCAGTGGCGGTGAACCTGCTGCTTTTGGGTGTGTTCAAATACGCGGGGATGGCGGTGGAAACGGTGAATCAGCTGACCGGCGCGGGATTTCCGGTGCCGCAGATCGTTCTGCCGGTGGGAATTTCCTTTTTTACCTTCCAGGCCATGTCCTATGTGATCGACGCGTACCGGGGACAGGTGGAAGCGCAGAAAAGCTACTGGAAGGTGCTGCTGTACATTTCCTTTTTCCCTCAGCTGATCGCGGGACCTATCGTAAAGTATTACGATATTGCCCTGGAGATTGATAACAGAAAACAGATCCCCGGGGAGGTGGCGGAGGGCTTCCGCAGGTTTGTCATCGGCCTTGCCAAGAAGGTTCTGATCTCCAATACAGTGGCGGTGGCGGCGGACGCCGTATTTGCCATGCCGCTGTCCAGAGTGAATATTCTGTCAGCGTGGATCGGGGCTCTGGCCTATCTGTTCCAGATTTACTATGACTTCAGCGGCTACAGCGATATGGCCATCGGTCTGGGGAAGATGTTCGGATTTCATTTTAAGGAAAATTTCCATTATCCCTATGTTGCCAGAAGCATTCAGGATTTCTGGAGAAGATGGCATATGTCTCTGTCCGGATGGTTCAAGGAATATCTGTACATCCCTCTGGGGGGAAACCGGAAGGGAAAAGCCAGAACCTGCATCAATAAAATGCTGGTATTTTTCTGTACCGGACTCTGGCATGGAGCCAGCTGGACCTTTGTGATCTGGGGGCTGTATCACGGGCTGTTTCTGCTGGTGGAAAGTTTTCTTCCCAAGGGGAAAAAGCTTCCTGCGGCGCTGGGACATATCTATGCGCTGCTGGTGGTGACCGTGGGATTTGTGCTGTTTCGGGCAGACACGCTGACCCAGGGACTGGCGGTGATCGGTGCCATGTTCACCGGATTTTCGTTTCAGCAGGAGATGATGACTGCCGCGGTGCAGCTTCTGAACCCCCTGTTTCTTTTTATGATGGGGGCTGGGGTTCTGTGCGCGGGTCCCTGGAAGGAATGGCTTGAGACAAAGGGCAGGAGAGTACAGCCTCTGGTGGAGGGCTTCAGCTATCCGGTTACGCTCGCTCTCCTGATCGTTTGCATCCTGAGCCTTTCGGGAGGAACGTATAATCCGTTCATTTATTTCAGATTTTAGGAGGGGAGCAGGATGAAGAAAATCGGAAGCTTACTTTATATTATAGTGGCTCTGGCTGTCTGCATGATCCCCTCTGTGGGGATGATCTTCCGGCCCACCACGGAAACCACGGAAAACAAGGAGATGGCTCAGTGGCCGTCTGTCACAGAAGAGGACGGGAGCTTCAATGAGAATTATATGGAAGACGCGGGGGAATATTTTGAGGATCATTTCGCCTTCCGTCCGGAGCTGGTGTCAGCGGACGCCAGGATCCGGGGAGAGATCTTCGGGGTATCCGCGTCCGACCAGGTGATCGTGGGAACAGACGGATGGCTGTATTATGAAGCCACGTCCAATGATTATCTCAGGCTGTCCCAGATTTCCGACAGGGCTGTTTACAATATTGCCCATAATGTGGCGCTGATGCAGCAGTATGTGGAGTCGCAGGGAAAGCAGTTCCTGTTTACCATAACTCCCAATAAAAACTCCCTGTACGGCCAGTATATGCCCTGGTATTACCAGCCCACCTCCCAGGCTTCCAACGCTGAAAGGCTGAAGCCGTATCTGGAGCAGGAGGGGGTTCATTATCTGGATCTTTTTGAGCTGTTTGGCAGCCAGGATGAGATACTCTATCTGAAACGGGATTCCCACTGGAACAATCAGGGAGCGCTTTTGGCCTACAACGCCATGATGGATCAGGTGGGGCAGGCTCACGATACTTATGAGAACGCGGAATACCAGATCGACAGCGGATATATCGGAGACCTGAATTCCATGCTGTACCCGGTGGGGGCGGTACCGGAGGAAAACCAGGTATATGATATTCCGGAAGATTACGCCTATGTGACCGAGACCACAAGCGTGGAGGATTCCTGGATCCAGACCATCAATCCATCCGCCCAGGGAAGCCTGCTGATGTACAGGGATTCTTTTGGAAATACCCTTCTGCCCCTGGTGTCCAATGCCTGGGAGAACGTCTGGTATTCCAAGTATTCTCCCTACAGTGTGCAGCTGGATCTGGAGGCCTGCCAGCCGGATACGGTGATCGTGGAGAGGGTGGAGAGACAGATCACCGCTCTGGGACAGAATCCGCCGTATATGGAAGGACCTGAGGCGTCTTTGGGAGATACGGAGCAGGTGATGGATACGGATACCACGGTGGGAGTGGAAGACGCGGGAGCGTATTATGGAGTCGGCGGAATTCTGGATGACAGCGTCGTTTCGGAGGACTGCAGGATTTATATTCGTTACAGGGATGCTTTGGGCGAGGGAAAGACCTTTGAAGCGTTTCCTGTGACCAGGATCGAGGGCAGCAGAGCCAGTGATTTTGGATATCAGGGATATATCAGGAAGACATCAGTGGAGGATCAGCCCTTTACAATAGAAATTTTGGTGGAAGACCAGGGAAAGATCATGAAGGTAAAAGATTTTTCCATGGAATTTGAAACTCAGGAATGAGGAGGAAAACGAATGAGGAAAAAATGGTTGACAGCTGCCCTGTGTCTGGCGGCGGTACTGACGGTGGGAGGCTGCAAAAACGATGACAGCAAAACAGAGGCCCAGGTGACAGAGACCCCCACGCCTGAGCCCACCCAGGAGGCGGAGACTCTGGAGATGACAGAGGTCCCTGAGTTCGGGGAGAAAACGGAAACTTCCCAGTCTGTGAAACTGACCAATGAAACCGGCGCGGAGGTGACATCCGTATGGGTACGGGTATCCGGACAGGAAGAATGGGGAGAGGAGCTGCTTCAGGGACAGGCGGTGATCCCCGAGACAGAAAGCGGGCTTCTCCATTATGAACCTCAGCAGACAGCGGAAGACGGGACCGTTGCGGATGTGGAAGCGTGGGACTTATCTGTGGGCTATGCGGACGGAAGCTATGTGGTGATGAATCAGATCGATCTGGGCGCTGCCGATGAGATGACCATGTGCTGGGAGGACGATCTGGCTTTTGTGACATATGTGGATCAGGAGACGCAGGAAGAGGTTTCCACAAAAGAGCAGGAGATCGCACGGAGAGAGGCGGAAGCCGAAGCGGCTGCGGAAGCGGCAGCTCAGGCGGAGGCTGAAAGACAGGCGGCCGAGGAAGCCGCGGCAGCTCAGGCAGAGGCCGAAAGACAGGCTGCAGAAGAAGCTGCGGCGGCCCAGGCGGCTGCGGAAGCGGCAGCTCAGGCAGAGGCTGAAAGACAGGCCGCGGAAGCAGCAGCTGCCCAGCAGGCAGCCGAGGAGGCGGCAGCAGCCGCGGCGGCTCAGCAACAGCAGCAACAACAGCAGCAGGAAGACAACTGTGCCAACTCCTCCGGAAATATTGTCATGGATGAAAATGGAAACTGGTATGTGGAATAAGCAGATATGAATGGGAAACACCCGCTGTCAAAGAAAATCTTTTGGCAGCGGGTGTTTCCCATGCAGCAGCGTTCCCGCCGGGAAATTTCCCCGGGTGAATTGAAATGACCCTGGAAATATGATATTCTATTCCCGCGGGCAGCGAGCCAGGCGGACACGCTTGCATGTCCATTTGACAACTGCCGCGGGGCGCTGTGTGCCGGTGGCACACGTCCAGCGCCGACCGGAGCGGAGCGAAGACCGCTGTGTGCCGGTGGCACACGTCCAGCGCCGACCGGAGCGGAGCGAAGACCGCTGTGTGCCGGTGGCACACGCCCAGCGCCGACCGGAGCCAAGCGGAGACCGCTGTGTGCCGGTGGCACACGTCCAGCGCCGACCGGAGCCAAGCGGAGACCGCTGCGTGCTTCTCATTAAAGGAGGTATTCTATGAAATTAACAAAGCTGCTGGAACGATTGGAATATACATGTCTGCAGGGGACCCTGGACCGGGAAGTGGGACGGGTGATCTCAGATTCCAGGCAGGCGCAGGAGGACGCGCTGTTTCTCTGTATCAAGGGAGCGGCAGCGGACGGTCATCAGTTTGTCAGCCAGGTGGTGGAGAAAGGCACCAAGGTGATCGTATGCCAGGATGCGGTCTCAGTTCCGGAGGATGTGACTGTGATCCGGGTGGAGGACAGCCGCTATGCCATGGCGGTGATCGCCGCTGCGTTTTACGGTTATCCGGGAGACCATCTGAAGGTGATCGGGATCACGGGAACAAAAGGAAAGACTACCACTACCTATATGGTGAAGTCCATACTGGAGAATGCGGGATATCAGGTGGGGCTGATCGGAACCATTGAAACCATCATCCGGGACCGGGTGATCCCTTCCGCCAACACCACGCCGGAATCTCTGCTGGTGCAGAAGTACCTGAGAGAGATGCTGGACGCAGGCTGTGACTGTGCTGTGATGGAGGTTTCCTCTCAGGGACTGATGCTCCACCGGACGGCGGGATTCACCTTTGAGATCGGCATATTCACCAATATTGAACCGGATCACATCGGACCCAATGAGCACAGCAGCTTTGAACAGTATCTGGAATGCAAGAAAATGCTGCTCCGTCAGTGCAGGATCGGGATCGTAAATCGGGACGATGAGCATTTTGAGCGGATCACAGAGGGACACACCTGCACTCTGGAGACGTATGGATTTTCTCCGGAAGCGGATCTGCGGGCTGTGGATCCCCGGCTGATCACCGGGAAGGGCATTCTGGGGATTTCCTACCAGCTGGAAGGTCTTCTGAATTTTCCCGTGGAGATCGATCTGCCTGGACGGTTCAGCATTTATAATTCCCTGACAGCTATCGCCATCTGCCGTCATTTCCGGGTATCCAGGGAGGATATTGTCCGGGCCCTGAAGAACGCCAAGGTGAAGGGGCGTATCGAGATGGTGAAGGTATCGGATGATTTTACGCTGATGATCGATTATGCTCATAATGCCATGAGTCTGGAAAGTCTTCTGACTACTCTCAGGGAGTATCAGCCCCACCGGCTGGTGTGCCTGTTCGGGTGCGGAGGAAACAGATCCAGAGAGCGGAGATTTGAGATGGGAGAGGTGTCCGGAAGACTGGCGGATCTCACCATCATCACATCGGATAATCCAAGATATGAGGAGCCGCAGGCTATTATTGACGATATCAGGACGGGAATATCCAAAACATCGGGAAAATACGTGGAGATCATCGACCGGAAGGAAGCCATCGCCTATGCTATCCATCACGGAGAACCGGGGGATATCGTGGTGCTGGCCGGGAAAGGCCATGAGGACTATCAGGAGATCAGGGGGAAGAAATATCCCATGGATGAGAGGGTTCTGATCCGGGAGATCCTGGAGGAGGACAAGGCGGCCCGTAACGGCGGCGCAGTGGAAAAATAACCGGATCCGGATCACGTTTTCCAAAGGAATACCGGCTGGCAGAAAGGAATGACGGACAGAGAATGGAAAAACAGTTTGCAGATGTGATCGTGGATATCACCAGTGAAAAGCTGGATCGGACTTTTCAGTACCGGATTCCCGGGAGGCTGTCCGAAAGTATCCGGCCGGGAGTGGTGGTGCTGATCCCCTTCGGAAACGGCAGCCGGACCATAAGAGGCTATGTGATCCAGGTGACGGACCGTCCCTCCTATCCGGTGGAGAAGATGAAGGAGATCCTGGAGGTGGAGGAAGGGCAGAATTCCATAGAGTCCAGACTGATCGCTCTTGCAGCCTGGATCCGGGAGAACTATGGCTCTACCATGATCCAGGCTCTGAAGACCGTACTTCCGGTAAAACAGAAAATGAAAAAACGCCAGGAGCGCTGGATTTCTCTGGGAATTTCCAGGGAGGAAGCTGCCGGATGGCTGGAAATTTACAGGAGAAAGCATCATGTGGCCCGGGAACGGCTGCTGGAGGCTGTGATGGAACAGGAGCCTCTGTCCTATTCCCTGGCGGTGGAAAAACTGCACGTAATGGCCCAGGTGGTGCGGGCCATGGAGGATCAGGGAGTCCTGAGGATCCACACAAAAACGGTATACCGGAATCCTGTAGAGGCTTTAAAGGGCGGGCCGGAAAAGATCACACTGACTTTGCAGCAGCAGAAGACGGCGGAGGATATCCTGGAAGGATGGAAGAACGGGGATCCGCGGCCCTGCCTGATCCGGGGAGTGACCGGAAGCGGAAAGACCCTGGTGTATATGGAGCTGATAGAACAGGTGCTTTCTCAGGGAAGACAGGCGATCTTTCTGATCCCGGAGATCGCTCTGACTTATCAGATGGTGCAGCGCTTTTACCGAAGGTTTGGAGACGCCGTATCGGTGCTACATTCCAGATTATCCCAGGGAGAGCGGTCGGATCAGTTTGAACGGGCGAAAAAGGGGGAGATCAGGATCATGATCGGCCCCCGGTCAGCGCTGTTTACCCCGTTCCCGGATCTGGGCCTGATCATCATGGACGAGGAGCACGAGCCTTCCTACCAGAGCGAAACAACGCCCTGCTATCACGCCCGGGAGACTGCTGTTGCCAGGGGAGAGATGGAGAAAGCCATGGTGGTGATGGGAAGCGCAACCCCCAGTGTGGATGCGTATTACCGGGCGTGCCGGGGAATCTACCGGCTGTTTGAGATGGACAGCCGGTACGAGGAGAGAAAGCTTCCCCGGGTGCAGGTGGTGGATCTGCGCCAGGAGCTTCGGGAGGGCAACCGGTCCATCCTCAGCAGAAGCCTGCAGGAGGCCGCGGAACAGCGTCTGGATCGGGGAGAACAGGTGATGCTTTTTCTGAACCGGAGGGGGTATGCGGGATTTCTTTCCTGCCGCATGTGCGGGGAGGTGATAAAATGTCCCCACTGTGATGTATCCCTGTCCCTCCATAAAGGAGGACGGATGGTATGCCACTACTGCGGTTATGAAACCGCCAGCCCCCGGGTCTGCCCTTCCTGCGGTTCGCCGTATATCGGAGGCTTTCGGGCGGGAACCCAGCAGATCGAGGAGATCGTTAAGAAACGGTTTCCCCGGGCCAGAGTGCTGCGGATGGATCTGGATACCACCAGAGACAAGGACGGTCATGCCAGGATCCTGGCGGCTTTTGCCAACCGGGAGGCGGACATTCTGATCGGAACCCAGATGATCGTAAAGGGACATGATTTTCCCGGAGTTACCCTGGTGGGTGTGCTGGCGGCGGACCTGTCTCTGAATGTCAGCGACTACAGGGCAGGAGAGCGTACCTTCCAGCTTCTCACCCAGGCAGTGGGCCGGGCCGGCCGGGGAGAGACGCCGGGGGAGGCGGTGGTACAGACGTACCAGCCGGACAATTACAGCATCCAGGCAGCGGTGTCCCAGGATTACGGGGAATTTTACCGGGAAGAGATGGGATACCGGCAGCTTCTGGGGTATCCCCCGGCTTCCAATCTGTTTGCGGTGCGGGCCAGCTGCGGAGATGAACGGCTTCTGGAAACCGGTATGGAATACATCAGAAAATTTATCCGGAAAGTGGATCCCGGAGGACACCTTACGGTGATCGGCCCGGCGGACGAAGTGATCTCCCGGGTGGCGGATATGTACCGGAAGGTGCTCTACATCAAGCATCAGGATTACAGCCGTCTGGTGCTGGTGAAGGACCGTCTGGAGCAGTATATGGAAATGAACAGCGGATTCAAAAAGATAAGGATACAATTTGAATTTAATCATTGAAACGGGAAATGATATGGAGGAGAACAGAAAATGGCAATCAGAAAGATAAGAATCATGGGCGACAGGATCCTGACCAAGAAGTGCCGCCCGGTGGATGAGGTGACGCCCAGGATCCGCCAGCTGGTGGATGATATGCTGGAAACCATGTACGATGCCTGCGGGGTGGGACTTGCAGCTCCCCAGGTGGGGATCCTGAAGCGGATCGTGGTGATCGATGTGGGAGAAGGCCCCATTGTGCTGATCAACCCGGAGATCACGGAGACCTCCGGAGAACAGACAGGGGAAGAAGGATGCTTAAGTCTTCCGGGAAAATCAGGTATTGTCACCAGGCCGAACCTGGTGACGGTAAAAGCCATGAATCAGGACATGGAGGAGATCACCGTGACCGGAGAAGGGCTTTTGGCCCGGGCGATCTGTCATGAATGCGATCACCTGGAAGGGATCATGTATGTGGAGCATGTGGAAGGCGAAGTTCATGATGTGGAATATGACAGTGAGGATGAGGAATAGATGAGAATCGTATTTATGGGAACGCCGGACTTCTCCGTGGGAACCCTGAGAGCTCTGGCGGAAGCGGGACACCAGATCGTGGGAGTGGTAAGTCAGCCGGATAAGCCCCGGGGAAGGGGCAAGGCGCTGGCGCCTACACCGGTAAAGGAGGAAGCGCTGCGTCTGGGACTTCCCGTGTATCAGCCCGCAAGAGTGCGGGAGGAAGGATTTGTGCAGACATTAAGGGAGCTGGAGCCGGATGTGATCGTGGTGGTGGCCTTTGGCCAGATCATTCCGGAGAGCATTCTTTCTCTGGCGCCCCTGGGATGTATCAATGTCCACGCCTCTCTGCTTCCCGGATATCGTGGGGCGGCGCCCATCCAGTGGGCAGTGATCAACGGAGAGGAAAAAAGCGGAGTGACCATCATGCGGATGGATGCGGGACTGGATACGGGAGATATGATCTCCCGGGTGGAGGTGCCGCTCAGTGAGGAAGAGACGGGAGGAAGCCTGTTTGAAAAGCTGAGTCAGGCGGGAGCCAGACTGCTGGTGGAGACGCTGCCCACTCTGGCAGATGGAACGGCTGTCTATGAAAAACAGCCTTCCGAGAGTCCCACTGACTATGCGGGGATGATCAGAAAGGAAATGGGAAATCTGGACTGGAGTATGCCTGCTGTAAAGCTGGAGCGGCTGATCCGGGGTCTGAATCCCTGGCCCAGCGCCTATACTTTTCTGGGGGGAAAAACACTGAAGCTGTGGCGGGCCAGGGTGGAACAAAGCCAGAGTGAAGCTTCCTGCGGAACGGTGCTTTCAGCCGGGAAGGGGGGGCTGCTGGTGCAGACCGGAGACGGGGCGCTGAGGATCCTGGAGCTGCAGCTGGAAGGCAAGAAACGGATGGATGCGGAGGCGTTCCTTCGGGGATATCAGATTCCGGAGGGAACGGTTCTGTCAGGCAAAAGACAGGAGTGATGATATGTTTCCTTTTGGATATGGTTATGGAATGTTTTGGGATCCCACCTATGTGCTGGTGATCCTGGCTGCCGTGATCGCGCTGGCCGCGTCCGGCTACTGCAGCTCGGTGATGAAAAGATACAGCCGCATCCGACTGGCAGGCGGCGAGACCGGAGCGGGGACTGTGCAGAGAGTACTCCATGCGGCGGGAATCTACGATGTGGCACTGTATCCCCTGTCCGGCTATGGAAGCTCATTTTACCGGTATGACAGAACGATCCACCTCTCTGCTGATCTGATGAACCAGAATTCCATTACGGCGGTGGCCACTGCTGCCCATGAGTGCGGGCATGCCATGCAGCATGCAGTGGGTTATCTGCCCAACCGGATCATTACGGTGATCAATCCGGTGATGCAGATAAGCTCCGGAGCAGCTATCCCGATTTTTATTATCGGGCTGATCTTTTCTCTGGAGCCGCTGCAGACCCTTGGGATCCTGCTGTTTGCGGTGGTGGTGGTATTTCAGCTGATCACGCTTCCTTCGGAGTTTAATGCTTCCCGGAGAGCGGTGGCCATGCTGAAAAGTACCGGGATCGTACAGACCAGGGAGGAGGAGCAGGGAGTGCGCCGTGTACTGGTGGCGGCAGGACTTACCTATGTGGCGGCGCTGGCCGGAGCGCTTCTGCAGCTTCTTCGTCTGATCATTCTGTCAGGAGGAAGAGATCGTGACTAATGGAACGGAACTGAGAGAAATTATTCTGGAGATCCTTATGGAGGTGACCCAGGAGAAGGCATACAGTCATCTGGTGATCCGGGGAGCTCTGGATAAGATCCAGTATTATCCCAAGCAGGACAGGGCGTTTATCAACCGGGTGGCAGAGGGGACTATCGAGCGGCTGATCCAGATCGATTATGTGATCGGCCGGTATTCCTCTGTGAAGGTGAATAAGATGAAACCGGTGATCCGGAATATTCTCCGCAGCGCCGTATACCAGCTTCTCTTTATGGACAGTGTGCCGGACTCTGCCGCCTGCAACGAGGCGGTGAAGCTGGCACAGAAAAAGGGATTTTACAGTCTCAAGGGGTTTGTGAACGGAGTGCTGCGGACCATCGCCAGGGAAAGGGAAAAGATTCCGTATCCGGACCGGGAAAGACAGCCTCTGGAGTATCTTTCGGTGATGTATTCCCTGCCTCTGTGGCTGGTGAAACGGTGGACCGGACAGTTTGGGGAAGGGCTCACGGAACAGATAGCCAGAAGCTTTCTTGAGGAGCACCCCACCACAGTCCGCTGCCAGCAGTACAGGATGAATCAGGAAATGGTGGTGGACAGCCTTGCAAAGCAGGGGATCACAGTGGAACAGTCTCCGTATCTGCCCTACGCTCTGTATATTTCCAATTACGGCCATCTTCCGGCGGTGAAATCCTTTCTCATGGGAAGGATCCAGGTGCAGGATGTGAGTTCCATGCTGGTGGCGGAGGCGGCAGCTCCCCGGAAGGGAGATTATGTGGTCGACCTGTGCGCCGCTCCGGGAGGGAAAAGCCTTCATATTGCAGATAAGCTGGAGGGAACAGGCCATGTGGAGGCCAGGGATCTTACGGCCTATAAGGTAGGGCTGATCCGGGAGAACATCGAGAGGATGCAGGCCGGAAATGTGGAAGCTGTGGAAAAGGATGCCACGGCGGAGGATAAGAGCATCCTGGGAAAAGCGGATATCGTATTGGCGGATGTTCCCTGCTCCGGCCTGGGCGTGATCGGGAAGAAGCCGGACATCAAGTACCGGATGGATGAGGAACAGATACAGGAGCTGGCGGTACTGCAGAAAAGGATCCTCCACAATGCGGCCGGCTACGTAAAGCCGGGAGGAACTCTGATCTACAGTACCTGTACGGTAACCCCGGAGGAAAACCAGGAGAATGTCCGCTGGTTTCTGGAAAACTATCCTTACCGGCTGGAGAGCCTGAATCCCTGTCTGCCCGGGGTATTTCACAATGAGGACACGGCCCGGGGGTATCTGCAGCTTTTGCCGGGAGTATATGGAACAGACGGATTTTTCCTGGCAAAACTGATAAGGGAAGAGGAGTCATAGATACAGGAGTAAGAGATGGAACAACTGGATATCAAGTCCCTCTATCAGGAGGAACTGAAGGAGAAAATGAGTTCCCTGGGTGAAAAGCCTTTTAAAGGGAAACAGCTTTTTGAGTGGCTACATAAAAAGACAGCGAAGAGCTACGGGGAGATGACCAATCTTTCCCAGAGCCTGAGGCAGCGGCTGGAGGAGATGGAACCTCTGACGCCTCTGGAACCGGTGGAGGTGCAGACCTCGGCCCTGGACGGGACCAGGAAGTATCTGTTTCGTCTGGGGGACGGCCATGTGATCGAAAGTGTGTGGATGAAATATCACCATGGGAACTCTGTCTGTATCTCCTCCCAGGTGGGCTGCCGGATGGGATGCCGTTTCTGTGCCTCCACCATCGGCGGACTGACCAGAAATCTTACGGCTTCGGAGATGCTGGACCAGGTGTACCGGATCCAGGAGCTGACCGGAGAACGGGTGTCCAATGTGGTGGTGATGGGAACCGGAGAGCCGCTGGACAATTATGACAATCTGCTCCGCTTTCTGAGGATTCTCAGCGATGAAGCCGGACAGAATATCAGCCAGAGAAATATCACGGTCTCCACCTGCGGGATTGTTCCCATGATCCGCCGGATGGCGGATGAGAAACTGGGGATCACTCTGGCACTGTCCCTGCATGCGCCCAATGACGAGAAACGCCGGGAGCTGATGCCAATTGCGTATAAATATTCTCTGGCAGAGGTGATCCCTGCCTGTGCGGATTACTTTGCAAAAACAGGCCGCCGCCTCACTTTTGAGTACAGCCTGGTGGGAGGGAAAAATGACAGTGAGGAAGACGCCAGAGAACTTTCCAGACTGATCGGGGATCTGAACTGCCATGTGAATCTGATTCCTGTGAACCCCATTAAGGAGAGAAATTTTGTCCAGTCGGACAAAAAAGTAATAGAGAAATTCAAAAATAAACTTGAAAAATATCGAATTAATGTTACTATTAGAAGAGAAATGGGCAGGGATATTGATGGTGCCTGCGGACAATTGAGAAAAAGTTACTTGGACAAGAGGGAGAATTTGTAATGCGATCATGTTCAATGACAGATGTGGGACAGAGGAGAAGAGAGAACCAGGACTATGTGTTCACTTCTCAGCAGCCAATCGGCAATCTTCCCAATCTGTTCGTGGTAGCCGACGGTATGGGCGGCCATAATGCGGGAGATTTTGCCTCCTGCTGCGCTGTTCAGGTGTTGGTGGACTCTGTGAAAAAGGATATGAGCTTTAATCCCATCAAGATCATCCGCCATGCGGTGGAGACGGCCAATGAGCAGGTATACGCCCAGGCCCAAACGGATCCGCAGAAGGCGGGGATGGGAACCACGCTGGTGGTGGTCACCATCGTGGGACGTTTTGCCTATGTGGCGAATGTGGGGGACAGCCGGATGTATCTGGTGAACCCGGATGGCATTACCCAGATTACGAAAGACCATTCACTGATAGAGGAAATGGTCCGGATCGGAGAACTGACCCGTGAGGAGGCCAGGAACCATCCGGACAAAAATATTATTACGAGAGCAGTCGGAACAGGGGAGACGGTGGAGATCGATTTCTTCGACGTACAGCTGGATGAAGGGGTCCGGATTCTGATGTGCTCGGATGGCTTAAGCAATATGGTGCCCGATCCTGAGATCCAGGAGATCCTGGGACCGGACCATGACATAGAAGAGGGGACCCGAATGTTGGTGGACCGGGCAAACGAAAACGGAGGCAAGGATAATATTACGGTAGTAGTTATCGAACCATTTACAGACGAGGTGAAAGAATGTTAAGAGAGGGAATGATTGTAGGAGAAAGATATGAGATTATCAGCAGGATCGGCAGCGGCGGCATGGCCGACGTATACAAAGCCAGAGATCATAAGCTGGATCGTCTCGTAGCGGTGAAGGTCATGAAGGCGGAGTTCAGCGAGGACAAAGGTTTCATCGCCAAGTTCCGCAAGGAGGCCCAGGCCGCCGCAGGACTGGCCCACCCCAATGTGGTGAATGTCTATGATGTAGGGGAGGACAATGGCATTTATTACATCGTGATGGAGCTGGTTCAGGGAATTACCCTGAAGGACTATATCACCAGAAAAGGCAAGCTGACGGTCCGGGAAGCCACCAGTATCGCCATTCAGGTTTCTCTGGGACTGGAGGCCGCGCATAAAAACAATATCGTGCACCGGGATGTGAAGCCCCAGAACATTATCATCTCTGTAGATGGGAAGGTAAAACTGTCAGATTTTGGTATCGCCAGAGCTGCTTCCTCCAATACCATCAGCTCCAATGTGATGGGATCGGTGCACTACAGTTCACCGGAGCAGGTGAGGGGCGGTTTCAGCGATGCCAAGAGCGATATCTATTCGCTGGGTATCACCATGTATGAGATGGTGACAGGGCATGTGCCCTTTGACGGTGACACCACAGTGGCCATCGCCATCAAGCATCTCCAGGAGGAGATGGAATCTCCCAGAAAGTATGTGCCGGATCTTCCCTACAGCCTGGAGCAGATCATCTTCAAATGTACTCAGAAAAGCGTGGACCGGCGTTACAACAATATGTCAGAGCTGATCGAGGATCTGAAGCATTCCCTTCTGGATCCCAACGGAAACTTTGTCAACCTGGCTCCGCTTACCAGTCATGCTCAGACAGTGATGCTGTCCAGTGAGGAGCTGGATGCCATCCGCGAGGGCCGTTCCGGATATGCGGTACCCCGTACCCAGGAGGAGAAGCTTCCGGAGTACGAGGAAGAGGATGAGGAAGAGGACGATGAGTACGAGGATGACGAGTACGATGAGGAGGACGATGATGAGGGCGAGATCAGCTCCAAGCTGGAAAAAGCCATGACCATCGGCGGATTCATCATCGGAGCCATTATCATCTGCATCCTGATCTTCTTTATTGCCAGAGCGGCAGGCCTGGTGAATTTCGGAGGAGGAAACGGGGCGGACACGGAGCAGACCCAGCAGGATGAGACCCAGGATGATGAGAATGAAGGAAGCGGGCAGGTAGAGGTTCCCAATCTGGTGGGACAGACAGAAGAGAATGCCATAAGCCTGCTGGAGCAGCTGGGACTTACAGGCAACAAGACCGGAACCGCGCAGTCTTCGGAACCGGCGGGAACAGTGATCTCTCAGGAAACTGCGGAGGGAACCAGTGTGGATGTGGGAACCGCCATCAACTATACGGTGAGTGCAGGTTCGGAGTCCCTTTCGGTTCCTACCGTGGTGGGACTTTCCCAGTCCGAGGCAGAGGCCAAGATCAAGGCTCTTGGACTGAATACATCCGTAGACCGACAGTACAGTGACAGCGTGGCGGTGGGAAGAGTGATCAGTGTAAGTCCGGAGGAAGGAGCCACCGTGACGGCGGGAGATACCATTTCTCTGGTGGTAAGCCTGGGTGTGGAAAATACGCAGATCCCGGTTCCCAGTGTAATAGGACTGGATGAGAATACTGCCACTACAACTCTGTATGACAGTGGATTTGCGGTAAGTGTGGAGACCACGGACAGCGCTGAGGGTATCGGTGACGGCTGCGTATCTGCCCAGAGCGTGGCGGCAGGAACGGAAGCCGATCCGGGAACCACGATCACGATCACGGTATACCATGCTCCGGAAACTACCCCGGAGGCTACTCCGGAGACAACACCGGGTGCCGGGGAAGATACCGGGGACAGCCAGGAGGGAACCGGCGGTACAGACAATTCATCCGCAAACAGCGGTGCCTGGACCTGCAATGTCAGTCTTCAGCAGCCTGCCAATTACAGCGGAGGCGTGGTAAAGATGACGCTGGTACAGGATGTGAATGGAACATCCCAGGAGACGGTGATCATGGAGGATGCAACCATTGATTTCCCGTATACTCTCCAGATTTCAGGAGCGGACGGTGTGGAAACCGGAACGGTATACCTGTATGAGCTGGTGGATGGAGAATACGTGGAGAGAGGTCATTACTCTCCGGTAACCTTCTCTCAGGCAGAGTAAGAGAAAGTCAAAGACCCCGCAGCAAGTTATGGGCATCAAACTTGCAGCGCAGCAGAGCTGCGGGGTATCTGACCCTCGCGGCAGTCGCCAAATGGACATGCAAGCATGTCCGCTTGGCTCGTTGCCTGCGGGAATGACAATTGGAATGGGCGGCGCAGTGGCTGTGCCGCCCATGAAATTTTTATGACAGCAGGCGCCGGGCAGAGAGCAGAGGAAAGCTGCAGTTTTCAGAAAGATTTCAGCTGCGCTTTGCGGCTCCGTAAACTGAAGCAAAGGGACCCAAGTCCGATGGGCTTGCGGCCGGTTGAGGTATGTATGCAGGGAAAAATCGTGAAAGGAATTGCCGGGTTCTATTACGTGGATGTGGCGGGATCCGGAATTTATGAGTGCAGAGCCAAGGGGATCTTCCGGAAGGAGAAGCTGAAGCCTCTGGTAGGCGACGATGTGGAGATCGAGGTTCTGGATGAGAAGGACCGGGAAGGAAATGTTATGCAGGTGCTTCCCAGGAAGAACCAGCTGGTGCGTCCGGCGGTGGCCAATGTGGATCAGGCCATGGTGATCTTTTCCGTCCGTCAGCCGGATCCCAATCTGGCGCTTCTGGACCGGTTTCTGATCGCTATGGAACGACAGGGGATCCCTGTGGTCATCTGCCTGAACAAAACGGATCTGGATCAGGGAGAGGAGACCGGGCGGATCCTGGACATTTATACGGCTTGCGGTTATCTGGTGATCCCGGCCAGTATGAAGGAGCAGGAGGGGATCCGGAAGATCCGGCAGATTCTCCGGGGAAAGACCACGGTGGTGGCGGGCCCCTCCGGTGTGGGAAAATCTTCCCTGACCAATCTGATGCAGGAGGAGATCAGCATGGAAACCGGGGAGATCAGCCGGAAGCTGAAGCGGGGAAGGCACACTACCCGCCATTCCCAGCTTATTGAACTGGGGGAACAGACGTATCTGATGGACACACCGGGGTTCAGCTCTCTGTTTGTGGAAGAGATGGACAAGGAGGAACTCCGCCGGTATTTTCCGGAATTTGAGCCGTATGAGGGAGCGTGCCGCTTTCAGGGGTGTGTCCATATCCATGAGCCGGGCTGTGCTGTAAAGGAGGCTCTGGAGGAGGGAAAGCTGGATCCGGGCAGATATGCCAACTATGTCAGCTTTTTTGAGGAATTGAAGGAAAAGGAGAAAAGGAGATACTGAGTTATGTATGAATTATCACCGTCGATGCTGTCCGCTGACTTTACATGTCTGGGAGAGCAGCTGACACAGATTGAGGAGGCAGGTGTGCGCTGGCTGCACATTGATGTGATGGATGGGGCTTTTGTGCCCAGCATTTCCTTTGGAATGCCGGTGATCGCTTCCATAAGAAAGCAGTCGAAGCTGTTCTTTGATGTACATCTGATGGTGGAGGAGCCGGGAAGATATATCCGGGCCTTTAAAGAGTGCGGGGCCGATCAGATCACTGTGCATGCGGAAGCGTGCCGTCATCTGGACAGCACACTCAGGCAGATCCGCGGCGAAGGGATGCGGGCGGCAGTGGCTCTGAACCCTGCCACGCCTTTGTGCGCCCTTGACCATGTACTGGAGCTGGTGGACATGGTGCTTCTGATGACTGTAAATCCCGGTTTCGGGGGACAGAGTTATATTCCGGGAAGTACGGAAAAGATCGCCGCGCTGCGCAGGATGATCCGGGACAGAGGTCTGGCGGTGGATATCCAGGTGGATGGCGGCATCAATGAAGAAACCCTTCCGGCAGTGCTGAAGGCCGGGGCCAATATTATTGTGGCAGGCTCCGCTGTATTCGGGGAGGACATCGGAGGCCGGGTGGCCAGATTTTTTGAGATCATGAAGGAGTATGAGAAGGAATGAGGACAGTCATCATTACCGGGGGCAATATCGAGAAAGATTTTGCCCTTTCTTTTTTAAGGGAATACCGTCCTTCCTTTCTGTTGGGAGTGGATCGGGGGCTGGTATTCTGTCATGAGAATCGGGTGCGGCCGGATTGCATCGTGGGGGATTTCGACAGCATTCCCCATGAGGTGCTGCAGTGGTACAGGGATCTGGGAGAGATTCCCATCCGGGAGTATAATCCGGTGAAGGATGCCACTGATACGTGCATTGCCCTGGATATGGCTCTGGAGCAGGGGAGCAGTGAGATCGTGATCCTGGGAGGGACCGGCTCCAGGATCGATCATGTGGTGTGCAATATTCAGATACTGAAACGGGCCTACCAGCGGGGGATTCCCACCTTTCTTCTGGATGCCCACAACCGGATCAGCCTGCCTCAGGGACCGGAATTCTCTCTTTCCAAATCCGCCCAGTACGGAAAATACGTTTCCTTTTTCCCTCTGGGGGAGGAGGTGGAGGGCCTCTGTCTTACGGGCTTTAAGTATCCGCTGGAGAACTATCTGCTGAGAAATCTGGAAGGTCTGGGAGTCAGCAACGAGATCACAGAGGAGACCGCCTATGTCCGGTGGGAGAAGGGGATCCTGCTGATGATCGAAAGCCGGGACTGAGAAGGCAGGAGAAAAATACGGAGCAGCAAAAAAGGGAATTCTGGCTGCCCACATTTCACCGGACAGCGGATCAGGGGGAGATGACTGTATTTCCGATAGTGGCAATTTACTTTTGATCCTCTTTATGGTATAGTGGATACGGAATTTGGGGGATCTTTTTAAGAATCGAAAGATATTCCGGAAAAATTTTATGGTATTTATATACAGAAACAGGAATGAATTCAAAGATTTTTTGGCTTTTATGATTGGTACACAACCAAAAGATAAAATCACAGAAATCCTGTAAAATCAAGGTTTTTTAAGGAGGAACACATAAAAATGAAATTAGGAATCGTGGGACTTCCCAACGTGGGAAAAAGTACCCTGTTCAACTCTCTGACAAAGGCGGGAGCCGAGTCGGCCAACTACCCCTTCTGTACCATTGACCCCAATGTGGGGATCGTGCCGGTGCCGGATGAGCGTCTGAAGCTTCTGGGGGATTTTTATCACTCCAAAAAGGTGACGCCGGCAGTGATCGAGTTTGTGGATATCGCCGGTCTGGTGAAGGGAGCCTCCAAAGGCGAAGGTCTGGGAAATCAGTTTCTTGCCAATATCCGGGAGGTGGACGCCATTGTCCATGTGGTGCGCTGTTTCGAGGATACCAATGTGATCCATGTGGACGGAAGCATCGATCCGGCCAGGGATATTGAGACCATCAATCTGGAGCTGATCTTCTCTGATCTGGAGATCCTGGAGAGAAGGATCGCCAAAACCACCAAGACTGCCCGGATGGATAAGACCGCGGCCAAAGAGCTGGCGCTGCAGGAAAAGATCAAGGCGCATCTGGAGGATGGAAAACCTGCCATTACTCTGGAGCTGGAGGACGAGGATGAGCAGATGTGGATGAGCAGCTATAATCTGCTTACCGGAAAGCCGGTGATCTATGCGGCCAATGTGGCGGAGGACGATCTGGCAGATGACGCGGCCTCCAATCCTTATGTGCGGAAGGTAAGGGAGCTGGCAGCAGAGCAGAACAGCGGAGTGTTTGTAATCTGCGCCCAGATCGAGCAGGAGATCGCGGAGCTGGATGAAGAGGAGCGGCGGATGTTCCTGGAGGATCTGGGGATTCAGGAGTCGGGACTGGAGAAGCTGATCAAGGCCAGCTATGAACTGCTGGGACTGATGAGTTTTCTGACTGCCGGTGAGGATGAGACCAGAGCCTGGACCATCAAGGTGGGGACCAAGGCGCCTCAGGCAGCAGGAAAGATCCACACGGATTTTGAGAGAGGATTTATCAAGGCAGAGGTGGTGAATTACCGGGATCTGCTGGATTGCGGTTCCTATGCCGGAGCCAGGGAGAAGGGCCTGGTCCGGATGGAGGGGAAAGACTACGTGGTGAGAGACGGCGATGTGATCCTTTTCCGGTTTAATGTGTAATAGACAATTATATAATACTATATATTGTATATATAATACAAAAAGCGTACAATATCTGGAAAGCAGGAAGATTATGAAAAATCTTCCTGCTTTTTTTATAAATTAGCCCCTTGTATTCTGGGCATTTTTGGTTTAGAATAGACACATAAGTGGTAGAAAGTGGAGAAAAGTGGAGCGAAAGGGAGGGTATGTGGCAGCGAAATCTCTTTTGCTACCTGAGAGATGCAGTTGGGGAGAACTTCATCTCTCGTTTTCACAGGCAGGATTCCAAAGAGGGTAAATTCTATGTTCATGGGAGAGTACAGTCATACAATTGACGCCAAGGGAAGGCTGATCATACCGTCCAAGTTTCGCGAAGGATTGGGAGAAGAATTCGTGCTGACTAAGGGTTTGGACGGCTGCCTGTCCATCTATCCCATGGAGGAATGGAAGATCTTTGAGAAGAAGCTGGAAGCTTTGCCACTTACCAACAAGAATGCAAGGAAATTTTCGCGTTTCTTCGTCGCGGGCGCCAGCATGTGCGAACTGGACCGGCAGGGGAGAATTCTCGTACCGCAGACGCTGAGAGAATTTGCCGGCCTGGAAAAGGACGTGGTGCTTACTGGAAATCTGAACCGGATCGAGGTTTGGAGCAAAGCGAAGTGGAGTGAAAACAACGATTATGATGACATGGATGCCATTGCAGAGGGTATGCAGGAGATGGGAATTGTCATCTGATCCCGGTTTTGCCAAAGGAGCCTGACATGGAATTTCATCACAAATCCGTATTATTGCGGGAGACTATTGAGAATCTGAATGTAAAACCGGACGGCATCTATGTGGACGGAACCTTGGGAGGGGCTGGACATGCCTCGGAAGTATGCAAATTATTATCTGCCACGGGGAGATTAATAGGAATAGACCAGGACGATGCTGCGATAGCGGCTGCCACAGAGCGCCTTCGGGAGTATAATGGGCGTGTGACGATCATCCGCAGCAACTATTGCAGCATGGTTTTGGAGTTGAAGAAAAGGGGAATCAGCTCTGTCGATGGAATTGTACTGGATTTGGGAGTATCCTCGTACCAATTGGATGAGGCGGAGCGCGGATTTACTTACCGGGAGGATGTGCCTCTCGATATGCGGATGGACCGGAGAGCGGATCGTACCGCAGCAGATATTGTGAATACGTACAGCGAAAGTGATCTGTACCGGATCATACGGGATTACGGGGAGGACAGGTTTGCCAAAAACATCGCCAGACATATCTGTATGGCAAGAGAAGAAGCCCCGATCCTTACCACCGGACAGCTTACTGAGATTATAAAAAGGGCGATCCCCATGAAGATCAGGGCAACGGGGGGACATCCTGCCAAAAGAACTTTTCAGGCTCTGAGGATTGAGCTGAACAGGGAACTGGATGTGCTTCGGGATTCTCTGGATGGGATGATCGACATCCTGAATGACGGGGGAAGGATATGCGTGATCACGTTCCACTCGCTGGAGGACCGGATCGTGAAGACCATATTCCGGAGAAATGAAAATCCGTGTACCTGTCCCAGTAATTTTCCCGTATGTGTGTGCGGGAAAGTTTCCAAGGGCCGGGTGATCACGAAAAAACCCATACTTCCTTCCAGGGAAGAGCTGGAGGAAAACAGCCGCTCCCAGAGCGCAAAGCTGAGGGTTTTTGAGAGGAGGATCCGCAAAGCGGACGCCCCGCAGGTATAAAGGAGTTTTGTGATGGCCAGTAGAAGCAGCAGAAGGGTAGATTCAAGAGCGGAAAGACGGGAGCGGTATGTCGTTGACGGCAATACCGTCCGTAAGATAGAGGCCACACCACAGGAGAAACCGAGACAGAAAACCAGAAGCAGACGGGCTGTAAAACGGAACCGGGCGGCGCAGATGAGCCGGGGATACGTGATGTTTCTGGCGGCAGTTTCCGTGGCCGCGTTGGCGATGTGCGTGCATTTTTTGCAGCTGAAGGCGGAGATCACCACCCAGACCAGGGAGATTGCCGCGTTGGAATCCAGTCTCAGCGAACTGAAGGCGGACAATGATGCGCTGTATAATTCAGTGACATCTTCTGTGGATCTGGAAAAGATCCGGGAGGAAGCTATGAACCGTCTGGGAATGGATTATCCGGGGGAGGATCAGATCTATCAGTTTGATACATCGGGCAACAGTTATGTCCGTCAGTATCGCAACGTACCCGATGCAGAATAGGATGTCAGTGAAGCCGGAAGGCGGAACTGTTGCAAAACAGGTGATAACACGTGCAGAAAAGAAGAAAAGGCGCCGGCAGAGAGAATCCTCTGCTGACGCGGAAAATCAATAACAAAATGAGAAAGAAGCTGGTATGGCTGTTGGGAATAGTCGTACTGGCTTTAATCGGTTTATGCGTGCGCATCACGTATATCAATGCCAGCGAAGGGACTCAGTACAGCAAACAGGTGTTAAGCCAGTCCCAGCAGCGGTATGAAAGCCGGACGATTCCCTTTAGAAGGGGAGATATCGTGGACAGAAACGGGGTGGTGCTGGCCACCAGCGAGAAGGTGTACAACATCATTCTGGACTGTAAGGTGGTGAATTCCGATGAAGACTATATCGAACCCACCATCCAGGCCATGGTGGATATCCTGGGACTGGACGAGGAAACTATCCGGGAGAAGCTGACCAGTGAGGAGACCAAGAGCAGTCAGTACCAGGTCATGGAAAAAGGCGTTTCCATTACTGTAAAAAAGGAATTTGAGGCCTATACCGACCCCGGTGATGAGGAGAAGGCTTCTATGACGGATGAGGAATTGTCGGCAAGAAGCAATGTAAAAGGTGTATGGTTCGAGGAGGATTACCAGCGCTCGTATCCGCTGGGATCTCTGGCCTGTGACCTGATCGGTTTTACTTATACGGGCAATACCGCAGACTGGGGAATCGAGGGGTATTATTCCAGTATCCTGAACGGGGTCAACGGACGGCAGTACGGTTATTATAATGAAGACGCGGATGTGGAGCAGACCATTATTGAACCGGAAAACGGAAACAGTGTGATCTCTACCATAGATGTGAACATCCAGCAGGTGGTGGAGACGTATATTGAGAAATTTATGCAGGGAATGGCTTTCGGACCCAACGGTGACAAAGGCGCTGAAAATGTGGGGGTGGTGGTAGCGGATCCCAATACCGGAGAGATCCTGGCTATGGCAAGTTCCGATCCCTACGATTTGAATACCCCCAGGGATCTCACCAGTTATTATACGGAGGAAGAGATTGCGGCCATGTCCGATGAGGATATGCTGAACGCGCTGAATGCATTGTGGAAGAATTTCTGCATCAGCGACGCTTTCGAGCCGGGGTCTACGGTGAAGCCCATGACAGTGGCGGCTGCGCTGGAGGACAATTCCATTGCGCCCAGTGCTACTTATGACTGCGACGGTTACCAGATGTTCGGGGATCAGCGGATCAAGTGCTCTATATACCCGGGAGCTCACGGGTCCCAGACTCTGGCAGACACTTTGAAGAATTCCTGCAATGATGCCATGATGCAGATCGCTGAGCAGATGGGGGCGGAGGAGTTCATGAAATACCAGGAGGTATTTAACTTCGGACTTTCCACCGGTATCGACCTTCCCGGGGAGGCACAGGGAATCCTGCACAGCGGGTCGGATATGAATTCCACAGAGCTGGCCACTGCTTCCTTTGGCCAGGGATATACCTGTACGATGATCCAGGAGCTGGCGGCCTTCTGCTCTGTTATCAACGGAGGATATTACTATGAACCGCATGTGGTCAGCAGAATTCTGGATGAAGACGGCAATGTGGTGAAGAATATTGAGCCGGTGGTAATGAAACAGACGGTGTCCTCAGAGGTTTCCGCTCTGATGCGGGAGTATCTGGGAACCGTAACCCAGAAAGGCGGTACCGGCTGGGGCGCTAAGGTAGATGGATACAGCATGGGAGGAAAGACGGGGACAGCTCAGAAGATTTCCTCGGAGACCGGAACCTACGGGAGCGACTATCTGGTGTCCTTCATAGGATTTGCGCCGCTGGATGATCCGCAGGTGGTGGTGTATACAGTTGTTGACCAGCCAAATGCGGAATATCAGGCGGACAGCAAATTTGCTCAGTATCTGTCCAAGCAGATCATGCGGGAGATCCTTCCATATCTGAATATCTTTCCGGATGAGGAAGAGACAGGGGAAGAAAATGGAGAGATGGTATACTTTGAGAACCTGATGGAGCAGAAATCCGTTGAAAATGCGGGAAAGATCGCTCAGGGATACAGTGTGGAGGATCAGACACAGAGCACCGGCGAAACCGATACAGACGGGGATGGAACAGCGGATACAGGAACCGACACAGATGGAGACGGAGTTTTGGATACAGGAACCGATACGGATGGAGACGGAATTTTGGATACCGCTTCCGGGACGGGAGACCAGGACACGGGAACCGCTTCCGGAGAGGATTCGACAGATACGGGAACCTCATCCCAGACGGGTGAATCCCAGGAGGCCGGGAGCGAACAGGGCGCGGAGAACGGTGACAGCATCGTTCCTCCTGAAGATGAGGAAGAGGTGACAGGAGGCCAGAAAGAGGAAGACGGCGGGATCACCAATGAGGATGCCCAGCTGCAGAGCGGGAACTGAAGTCATAACCTCACAAAAGCAGCCATAGACTTTATGGAAAGCTTTTGTGAGGTTTTTTATGCGCAAAAATAAGACCTTTCACAAAAAAAAGACGGTGGTGGTATTTTTCTGCTGTGCCGCAATGCTTGCGGGACTGGTGGGGAGACTGGTATATCTGATGGTTTTCCGTTCTGATTATTACGCGGAGAAGGCAGACGATCTTCATGAAAGAGAAAGGGATATCAAGGCTGCCAGAGGAAGGATCATCGACCGGACCGGAACGGTTCTGGCCGCCAACCGGACGGTCTGCACCATTTCCGTAATCCACAGTCAGATCACGGAGCCGGAAAAGGTGATCCGTATGCTGGCGGAGGAGCTTGGGATCGATGAAGAGACGGCCAGAAAGCGGGTGGAGACGGTTTCCTCCATAGAACGGGTGAAAACGAATGTGGATAAAGAGGTGGGGGACAGGATCCGGGAATACGGGCTGGATGGGGTAAAAGTGGATGAGGATTTTAAAAGATATTACCCCTACGGGGATCTGGCATCCAGGGTCCTGGGCTTTACCGGAGGGGACAATCAGGGGATCATCGGCCTGGAAGTGGAGTATGAGGATGTACTGAGGGGGATCGATGGAAAGATCCTCACAACCACGGATGCCAGGGGGGTGGAGCTGGGCGATATCGGAGAGAGCCGGGTGGAGCCCGTACCCGGTTATGACCTGTATGTGAGTCTGGACCGGAATCTTCAGGAGTATGCCCAGCAGGAAGCGGAGCGGGTGATGGAACAGAAGGAAGCCGATGCGGTCTCCATTCTGCTGCTGAATCCTCAGAACGGGGAGATCTATGCCTGTGTCAATGTGCCGGAATTCGATCTGAACGATCCTTTTACTTTAAATGACGGCACCGATGCCGCAGCTCTTTCCCAGGAAGAGCTGCAGGATGCGCTGAACCGGATGTGGCGGAATACCTGCATCAACGATACCTATGAACCCGGATCCACCTTTAAGATCATCACGGCTTCAGCAGGACTGGAGGCGGGGGTAGTGACTCTGGAGGATACCTTTCACTGTCCGGGCTACCGGGTAGTGGATGACCGGCGGATCCATTGTGCCAACCGGAATGGACACGGAACGGAGACTTTTGTCCAGGCTGTGGAAAATTCCTGCAATCCGGTATTTATCGATGTAGCTCTGCGGTTGGGGGTAGATGATTTTTACAAGTATTTCCAGCAGTTCGGGCTGTTGGAAAAAACGGGGATTGACTTGCCGGGGGAGGCAGGAACCATCACCCACCAAAAGGAAAATATGGGGCAGGTGGAGCTGGCTACCATGGCTTTCGGCCAGTCTTTTCAGATAACACCCATGCAGCTTGCTGCCACGGCCGCATCCCTGATCAACGGTGGCTGCAGGATCACTCCGCATTTTGGAGTGGAGGTCCGGGACAGCGATGGCGTGCTGATCGAAACTTACGGCTATGGGAAGGGAGACAGGATCGTGTCGGAGGAAACTTCGGAGAAAATGCGGTATGTGCTGGAAAAGGTGGTCAGCGAGGGCGGCGGGAAAAATGCGCAGATCGAGGGATACCGGATAGGAGGCAAAACAGCCACCTCTCAGACGCTTCCCAGGAGCGCCAACAAATATATCTCTTCTTTTCTGGGATTTGCCCCGGCGGATGATCCGGTGATCCTGGGGATCTGCATTATCTATAATCCCCAGGGGATCTATTATGGAGGCACCATTGCGGCGCCGGTGATGAAAAATATCTTTGAAAACGCGCTTCCTTATCTGGGTATAGAAAAGACGGAGACTGTGCAGGAAGAGGAAACGTCCTGAGGAGCTGTTGCGGGCAAACGGTTACAGTTCAGCCTTCAACTGTCCCGCGAGGTGTCCCGCTGCATTTGCAGCGGGATCCCGAGACCTGCGGGCGCCAGGCTGCGTTTCGCGCAGCCTGTGTGCATGCATTTGTAACAGTGAAGCCGGAAGGCTGAACTGTTACGGCAAACGGTGGGCAATGGCGAAAAATGGTTGATGGTCAGGGGGAAAAGTATTATACTTAGTAAGTATAAAAAATAAGAGGGGCGGGTTTCGCAAGCGAAGATCCGCCTGAAAGTACGAGGTGTATTATGGATTTTAAAGTAGTGATTCCGGTACTGATTGCGTTTGTTATCAGTGTGATCCTGGCGCCAGTGATCATCCCCTTTCTCAGGCGTCTGAAGGCTTCTCAGACAGAGCGGACGGACGGAGTACAGTCCCATCTGGCCAAAGCGGGAACCCCCACCATGGGCGGTCTGATCTTCCTGATCGCCACTACGGTGACTGCCCTGTTTTATGTGGGAAGATATCCCAATATCATCCCCATTCTGTTTCTTATGCTGGGCTTTGGACTGATCGGATTTCTGGACGATTATCTGAAGGTGGTGCTGAAGCGGTCTGACGGCCTTCTTCCTCTGCAGAAGATGGCGGGCCAGATCATTGTGACAGGTATCTTTGCCTTTTATCTGATCCGCTTCACAGATGTGGAGCTGACGCTTCTGGTGCCCTTTTCCGGAGGATACTACTGGGATATCGGCTGGCTGGCGGTTCCCCTTCTTTTTGTGGCTGTGATCGGTACTGTGAATGGTGTGAATTTTACAGATGGTCTGGACGGTCTGGCTTCCAGTGTGACCATCATGGTGGCCACCTTCTTTTCCGTGGTGGCAGTGGGAACCGACAGCGGGATCGAACCGATCACCTGTGCCGTGGTAGGCGCTCTGATGGGATTTCTCCTGTTCAATGTATTTCCGGCCAGGGTGTTCATGGGGGATACCGGTTCTCTGGCGCTGGGAGGTTTTGTGGCAGGAACAGCTTATATGCTGCAGATGCCTCTGTATATTATTCTGGTGGGACTTATTTATCTGGTGGAAGTGGCTTCCGTTATCATTCAGGTTACATATTTCAAGAAAACGGGAGGCAAGAGGATTTTTAAGATGGCTCCCATCCATCATCATTTTGAGCTGTGCGGCTGGTCGGAGACCAGAGTGGTGGCTGTATTTTCCACCATCACCGCTGTGCTGTGTATGATCGGACTGCTGGCGCTGTAGGCTGCCGCTGGATTTCATGTGCGGCAGACCCGCGGGACAGGCTTAAATATATCCGGGACCTGGAGGTCCGGGACAGGTGAGGAGGAATAAAGTAAGATGAAGGTTCAGGGAAAGAATGTATTGGTATTTGGCTCAGGTATCAGCGGTATCGGCGCGGCCGATCTGCTGATGCAGGTGGGAGCGGTGCCTGTGATATATGACAGTAACCAGGAACTTTCCCCGGAGGTGATCCGGGGAAAGCTGAAGGATGGAAACGGTGTCAGGATCCTGCTGGGACCGCTTTCCGGTGAGATGCTGGAAGGAATCGAGCTGGCAGTGTTAAGTCCGGGAGTTCCCACGGATCTTCCGGCGGTGGAGCTGATCCGGAGCAGGGGAATTCCCATCTGGGGTGAGGTGGAGCTGGCCTATCAGATGGGAAAGGGCCGGGTGCTGGCGATTACCGGAACCAATGGCAAGACTACTACCACAGCCATGCTGGGAAAGATCATGGGAGATTACCTGGCGGATGTATATGTGGTGGGGAATATCGGAACACCGTATACTTCCGTGGCTCTTCAGACCAGGGAAGATACGGTGACGGTGGCAGAGATCAGCAGCTTTCAGCTGGAGACGATCCAGGATTTCTGTCCTCAGGTGAGCGCGATCCTGAACATCACGGAGGATCATCTGAACCGGCATCACACCATGGAGGAGTATATCCGGGTGAAGGAGCTGATCACGAAGAATCAGGGATCCGGGCAGGTATGCGTGCTGAATTACGAGGATCTGACCCTGCGGGAATTCGGAATGCATATATCGGCCAGATGCGTGTATTTCTCCAGTCTGCAGAGACTGGAGCAGGGGATTTTTCTGGACGGAAAGAATATCGTGCTGCGGGACAAAGACCGGGAGGTGGTGATCACCTCCACAGACCGGCTGAAGATTTTGGGCCGCCACAATCATGAAAATACCATGGCGGCAGCTGCCATGGCGTATTATGCCGGCGTTCCGGTGGAATCCATCCGGAAAAGCGTGGAGGAATTCACTGCAGTGGAGCATCGGATCGAGTATGTGACGGAGAAAAACGGCGTGGTATACTACAACGATTCCAAGGGAACGAATCCGGATGCGGCCATCAAAGGGATCCAGGCCATGGATCGTCCTACGCTGCTGATCGGCGGGGGCTACGACAAGCAGTCCTCTTATGAGGAATGGATCCGGGCCTTTGACGGAAAAGTGCGGTATCTGGTGCTGATCGGGCAGACCAGGGAAAAGATCCGGGATGCGGCCAAACGCTGTGGATTCCACAATACCATTCTGGCGGATGATCTGGAGGAAGCGGTAAAGATCTGCGCGCGGATGGCTCATCCGGGAGATGCGGTGCTGCTGTCACCAGCCTGCGCAAGCTGGGGGCAGTTTGATAATTATGAGCAGCGGGGACGAATGTTCAAAGAATATGTGCGGGCGCTTCCGGAAGAGAAGACGGAGTGACCGGAAAAAGAAGCCGGAATCTGCGGGGATGGGAAAATCCCGCAGATTCCGGCAATTTCATTTTCTCAGGCAGCAAACCCAACAAACCCGCCGCATCCCCATTTGGAGGCGCTGTGTGCCAGTGGCACACGCTTAGCGCCGACCGGAGCGGAGCGAAGACCGCTGTGTGCCAGTGGCACACGTTTAGCGCCGACCGGAGCGGAGCGAAGACCGCTGTGTGCCAGTGGCACACGCTTAGCGCCGACCGGAGCGGAGCGAAGACCGCTGTGTGCCAGTGGAACACGTCTAGCGCCGACCGGAGCGGATGCCCAATACCCCGCTGCTCTGCAGAGCAGCAAGCTTGACGCTTTGCAGCTTGCTGCGGAATCTCTGACTTCGGGCTTTCGGTTTTGGCAGAAAGAAGCGTTCAGTCCTCTTTGCCGGGCAGATGCCGCGCCCGGTATTCGGTGGGTGAGATGCCGAAATAGCGCTGAAAATATTTTGTGTAGTGGGCGTGATCAAAAAATGCCAGTTCCTGGGCGATTTCGGTGATCTTCCGGCCTTCCAGCAGCAGACCGCAGCTTTTTTCCAGCTTTGTCTCCAGGATCAGTCCGGAAAGGGTGCAGTCAAAAGCGGACTTGACCAGGCGGCCCAGATATTGGGGATTCAGCTTGAGGGTATCCGACAGCAGGCGGATCAGATCCCTGGTGGGAAGATGGGGATGCCTGTTTACCAGGAGCAGCAGGCGGATCATCCGGTCATCCGGAGCGGCAAGGGCCGGGGTATCCCAGAAATAGGCTCTGGCCAGCAGGAAGAACAGGTTCAGAAGACAATTGTTCTGACAGAATTCCCAGCCGGAGGATTCCCCGGCAAGTCCGGAAAAATCCCGGCAGGAATCCAGCAGCCGGGTGAGAACCGGAAATAGTCTGTCCGGAATCCGGAAGGACAGAGGACGGGATACCCGGAGGCATAAAAACAGAAAGGGCGCCGTCTCCCGGCAGCTTCCCGGCAGCAAAAGCTCTTCCTTCAGAAGCAGACGGGGAAGAAAGTAGACGTTCTGTATACAGAGGGGTCCGCTGCATTCCAGAGCGTGGGCTTCTCCGATGGGGATCAGATAGGCGTCTCCCGGTCCCAGCAGCCGTGTCTGTCCGGAAAAACGGTGAAGCGCATGACCGGAAAGCAGGATCCCCGCTTCGTAAAAATCATGAGTATGAAAATCGCCCTTCCAGGGTTTCTCATAGCTGTACTCTTCACAGTAGAAGGGCAGACTGGTCCTTTCTTCGATTATTTCCTTTTTTGAAATCTGATGAATATCCATAAATCCTCCCTGTGCGGTCAAGATATGTATTATGTCATTATTTTACACAGAAACAGAGAAAGATTACAAGACAGAAGAAAGAAAATTTTGTAATATAAATTACAGTTCAGCCATTCATTGTCCCGCGGGGCGCTGTGTGCCAGTGGCACACGTTTAGCGCCGACCGGAGCGGAGCGAAGACCGCTGTGTGCCAGTGGCACACGTTTAGCGCCGACCGGAGCGGAGCGGAGACCGCTGTGTGCCAGTGGCACACGTTTAGCGCCGACCGGAGCGGAGCGGAGACCGCTGTGTGCCAGTGGCACACGTTTAGCGCCGACCGGAGCGGAGCGGAGACCGCTGTGTGCCGGTGATACACGTTCAGTATCGGCCGTGCTGCACTGGCAGAGGTATTCCCAGGTCTGCGGAAGCCAGGCTGTGGGAACCCCGGTTTGTGCGTATATATGTATGACAGTGAAGCCGGAAGGCTGAAATGTTGTCAGGATAAAAAGATGGCTGTGGTTTGCGGCTGAATCGCAGCAGCGCTCTGGGATGCACAGACAGGATGCATTCATATATACTCAGCTGACAGTGAACAGTAACAAAGGATATTTCCCGGCTGACTGCCGGAAGGAGGTTGCGATAATGGATATCGGAAAACAGGTGGAAAGAATTCTGAATTTTGAAAACATGAAAGGTGAAGGACTGGCGCTGGAGACCTTTTTCCCATGGGATCTTACGGTAAAGCGGTGGCTGGGGGAAGGACTTCCCGCGGAATTTGCCCCGGACAGACTGTATCCTGCTCCCAAAGAACCTGCCCAGGGATATTTTAATGACTGTATGACGGAGCAGGTATATGCTTATGAGAAGTGGCTGGGATTTGCACCTATGAAGCGTCTGATCTTTGATGTGCCGTTCCTCAATGGCAATCATCATGTTTCCGGATGGGAGGACTGGGAGGCACTGAAGGCCGCGTCCCGTCAGGAGATGGATCGCTACTGTACAGAGGAAAATATGAAAAGGATCTACGGCAGATATGCAGAGGGCCACGATGCGGGTGAGTACTCCATACGCATGCGGGTGGGCGCCGGTTTTTTCTGGCTGTCCAGAGATCTGCTGGGGATTGAGGAACAGCTGTACGGATTCTATGATGAGCCGGAGCTGATCCATGATATGAATGAATTTTTGCTGGAGGCTTATCTGAAATATATGACAGCGGCGGTGGAGATTCTGAAGCCTGAGGTACTGCTGTTCCCCGAGGATCTCAGCGGCGCCAACGGACCGATGATCTCTCCTGAGACCTTCCGGGAGTTTGTGGGAAGTTATTACAGAAGACTGTTTCCGGTTTTGAAGGAGCACGGGGCAAAAAATATTTTTGTGGACACAGACGGTGATTTCCGGATGCTGATCCCGGAATTTCTGGAAGCGGGTGTGGACGGATTCCTTCCCATGGACGTAAATGCGGGAATGGATATCGTGGCTGTGCGCCGGGAATATCCCGGAGTGAAATTCATCGGAGCCTTTAACAAGCTGAAGATCGCTGAAGGACCTGAGAGCATTGACCGGGAGTTTGACCGGCTGCTTCCGGTAATCCGGCAGGGAGGCTATCTGCCCGGCTGTGATCATCAGGCAGCACCGTCCACTTCGCTGGAGAATTACCGGTATTACGTGAAAAGACTGTGGGAAGTTATGAGCCAGGCAGGAAGCGATGTGTGAAGATTGCCGTTCACAGCCGAACCGCAGCATGAGAAGAAATACGGTGACAGTACCATAAAATACCGCTTGCACCACCCCCGCCAGAATGATACAATGAGCGAAAGAGAGCCGAAGAAAGCGGAGCTTGCTTCAGGCGAACGGCGAATGATGTTCACAGGCGCAGCCTGTGAAACAATGAGCGAAAGAGAGCCGAAGAAAGCGGAGCTTGCTTCAGGCGAACGGCGAATGACGTTCACAGGCGCAGCCTGTGAAACAACAAGCGAAAGAGAGCCGAAGAAAGCCAAGCTTGCTTCAGGCGAACGGCGAATGATGTTCACAGGCGCAGCCTGTGAAATAATGAGCGAAAGAGAGCCGAAGAAAGCCAAGCTTGCTTCAGGCGAACGGCGAATGATGTTCACAGGCGCAGCCTGTGAAACAGGGAAGGTGGATGCGGCTTTGGCCGGGGACTGCGGTATCGTTTTGGTATGGGAAAAGAAATTCAGATTCAGGTAACAGAAGAAATCATAGAGAAGATGGAGAAGCTTCCGGGTACAATGGATATCCGGAAGCTTTTGCGGCATCAGGCGGGACTTACGAAGCGGGAGATCAGTCAGGCCAAGTTCAGGGAAGGAGGGATCCGGAAGAACGGGATCCGCTGCCGGGTGACAGAACAGGCCAGGCAGGGAGATGTGATAAGTGTCTGTCTGGAAACAGAAGAAAACAGATCGGATCATCTGGAGTATTTCCAGGGAACAGGGCCGCGAAAGCTGAGGACGCTGTATGAGGACGGGGATCTGCTGGTGGCCGAGAAGCCGGCAGGAATGGTCAGCCATCCTTCCGGGGGGCATTATCGGGATACGCTGGCTAACCTGGTGCATTCTTATTTTCTGAACAAAGGAGAGCCGTGCCGGATCCGTCCAGTGGGCCGCCTGGACAGGGAAACGTCGGGGATCATGGTGTTTGCCAAAAATCAGGCGGCGGCGGCCAGACTGGGAGAGCAGAGAAAAAACGGAGATTTCCGGAAGGTTTATACAGCCCTGGTGACAGGAGAATTACCGGCTGGCAGTCAGGGATGTATCCGCCAGCCCATCGGGCCGGATCCCCAGGACAGACTTCGGATGCGTGTTGCGGCGGGAGGAAAGCCTGCAGTGACCTTTTGGAGAGCAGAGGCATCGGGAGGAGGATTTTCTCTGATAAAGCTCAGGCTGGAGACGGGAAGGACCCATCAGATCCGGGTACATATGGCCTGGGCGGGCCATCCGCTGGCCGGAGACAGCTTTTATGGTCATGATCCGGATGGCGGGATGCGCCGGACAGCTCTCCATGCGGGAGAGGTGCGGCTTGTGCAGCCATTTACCGGGGAACCTCTGGAATTCTCAGTTCCGCTTCCGGAAGATATGAAGAAACTGGAAGAACTTATTTGTCAGAGTACCTGTTCTCCGGCATAAGAGATGAGACAATGAGCGAGAGCGGATCCAAGGAAGCGGAGTCTGCTTTGGGAGCGCGGCGCATGACATTCCCAGGCGAAGGCTGAGAAATCTGGGGTCTGTTTTTTCGGCAAAGTACAGGGAGCAGCGGCTGTAAGACGGCGGCCCCGTCAGACCACCGCCTCCGGCGGCGGTCATATTCGCCGCAAATCCGTCATAAGCTGGAATAAGTCAGAATACCGGAGGCCCAGGCGGATGGGAAGACGGAAACGATATGAAAGCGGGAAAACAGCAGCGGCAGACAGTGCATCGGAAACCGGCAGAAGACCGACGGTTCCGGGCCTGGATCTGACGCTGCTGTTTTTGGTGCTTCTTCTGCTGATCCTGGGGCTGGTGCTTTTGTACAGTACCAGCGCCTATAATGGAAGGGTAAAATTTCATGACACCGCATTTTATTTTAAGAAACAGCTTTTTGCCACCACACTGGGGCTTCTGGCTCTTTATCTGGTTTCCCAGATGGATTATCATGCCATTGCCCGGCTGGCCTGGCCCGTCTACATAACATCCATCATCCTGTCCACTGTGGTGCTGTTTTTCGGGAAAGAGTACAACGGCTCCAAGCGATGGCTGGAGCTGGGACCCCTGTCCTTTCAGCCGGCGGAATTCGCCAAGGTTGCGGTGGTGATCTTCCTGGCCCGTCAGATCAGCGAGAGCAGAAGCCGGACGGACAGTATTTGGTTTATGATGCGTACGATGATCCTGCTGCTGCCCATCGTGGGGCTGGTGGGAACCAACAACCTCAGCACAGCGGTGATCATTCTGGGGATCGGCGTGATCCTGATCTTTGTATCCAATCCCAGATATCTGCCTTTTGTGGGAATCGGAGCGGCCGGAGCGGCATTTATCGGGATATTTTTAAGTCTGGAGAGCTACCGGCTGGAGAGACTGGCTATCTGGAGAAATCCGGAAGCCTACGAAAAGGGATTTCAGACCATCCAGGGACTGTATGCCATCGGAAGCGGCGGGATCTTTGGAAAAGGGCTGGGGAGCAGTCTTCAGAAGCTGGGATTTGTACCGGAGGCGCAGAACGATATGATATTTTCCATCATCTGTGAAGAGATGGGACTGGTGGGAGCTTCGGCGGTGATCCTGGTGTTCGGGCTTCTGATCTGGCGGCTGATGGTGAACGCGGTGCATGCGCCGGATCTTCTTGGGGAGCTGATCTGTACCGGGATCATGGGGCACATGGCTATTCAGGTAATCCTGAACATCGCTGTGGTGACCAATACCATTCCCAATACAGGGATCACTCTTCCTTTTATCAGCTACGGAGGCACCTCTGTACTATTTCTGATGGGAGAGATGGGGCTGGCTCTGTCGGTGAGCCGTCAGACCAGGGGTGTCACACAATCTCCGCTTCTGCATAGACTAAAATAAGTGGGAGTGCGGGAGAAAATGATTTGGGCGAAATTATCATAGAGGGCGGACGCCCTCTTTCAGGCAGTGTAAAGATCCAGGGCTCCAAGAATGCGGCCCTTCCCATGATGGCCGCGGCCCTGCTGCACGATGGCGAAGTCATCCTTCATAACTGTCCCAGGATCGCGGATGTATTTTCCATGGAAAGAATCCTGAAAAGCCTGGGCGCCGAGACCGGATGGGAGGATCATACCCTGCGCATTTCCTGCAGGAATGTTCAGGATACGCTGATTGACGGGGAAACGGCCAGAAGCATGCGTTCCTCTGTGATCCTGATGGGAAGCATGCTGGGAAGGACGGGGAGGATCTGTATCGCTTCTCCGGGAGGATGTACCATCGGGAGACGGCCGGTGGATCTGCACCTGAAGGCTTTTGAAGCCATGGGAGCCCGGGTGAACCAGGAAGGCGGTATGCTGTGCGCTGTCAGTTCCGGGAGGCTGGAGGGAGCCCGGGTGGAATTCCCCATATCCAGCGTAGGGGCCACAGAAAACGGAATCCTGGCGGCAGTGAGGGCCAGAGGGACCACTTATCTGGAAAACTGTGCGCTGGAGCCGGAAATCTATCATCTCTGCCGGCTGCTGCAGGCTATGGGGGCGGAGATCGGAGGGGTGGGAACCAGGAGCCTGCGGATCCGGGGAGTTGGGGCTCTGCGGAATGCGGAATACCAGGTGCCGCCGGACCGGATCGTGGCGGGAACCTATCTGTATGCGGCGGCAGCCACCCGGGGAACCGTGACCCTGGAAAATCCGCCTTTGGGAGAGATTGCTTCTATTATAGAAGTGTACGAGAAAATGGGTGGACAATGGGAGATAAACGGTGGTAAACTAGTAGCGGACGCATCGGGTGTGGGACGCATGGTGGCATTTACAAAAACGCAATGCTATCCGGGTTTTCCCACAGATATGCAGTCTATGCTGATGGCGGTGCTGCTGACGATTCCCGGACAGGGGAGGATCCGGGAAGAAATTTTTGAGGACCGGTTCAAGGCTGCGGAGGAATTCCGGAAGCTGGGAGCGAGGATCCGTGTGGAGGGCCGGGACGCCTGGATTGAAGGAGGCTATCCGCTTACAGGAACGCAGGTACTGGCCAGGGATCTTCGCGGCGGAGCAGCGCTTGCGGCAGCGGGCCTGGCGGCGCAGGGAACTACAGTGATCCGGGATTCCGGCTTCGTGGAACGGGGATATGAAGCGATTGATAAGGATCTGGAGGCTCTTGGAGCCAGAATCCGTATGAAGAGGTAGCGGTGAATACATGAAAAGACATTTTAGGATAGCGTTGACAAAGGATGGGAAAAAGCTGGTGGCCGGTGTGGCGGCTGGAGTCGTTCTGCTGGCCATTCTGCTGTTTTTCGCTCTGTTCAAGGTGGATACGGTCCTGGTGGTGGGAAGCACCAGGTACTCAGATGAGGAGATCCGCCAGATGGCTCTGGACAGTCCGCTGGATACCAACACCCTGTTGGCTGTCCTTTTTCACAGCCATATCCAGGCGGAGGATATCGCCTTTGTGGAATCCTTTGATCTGGAGCGTCTGGACAGCCATACGCTGAGGATCCATGTCAACGAGAAGCAGATCGTGGGTTACGTGGTCAAGGATGATACCAAGATGTATTTTGATAAAGACGGCTACGTAGTGGAGAGCGAGGCGCAGACGGACGAGGAAAAGACGGATCCGGAGGCACAGCTTCAGGAACTGGAAACTCTGCGCCAGGAGATGGAGGCGCAGCAGGCGGCCGATGCCCAGCAGGAAGCAGAGGGAGAGGATGAGGCTGAAGAAGAAAGTCAGCAGGAGGAGACCCAGCAGCAGGAACTGGAAGTGCTGGAACCGGAGGTGGTGACCAGCAATGATGATGCCACGGAATTCAGGGCTGCCGTTACGGATGTGCCCATGGTCCTGGGAATTACCACAGGGGATGTGCTTATAGGGCAGAAGATCTCCGTGGAGAATGACAGCATCTTTAATACGATCCTGGGAATTACCCGAATGGTGGAGAAATACCAGATCCTTCCGGAATGTGTGTTCTTTGATCAGGATTACAATATCACCATGGTATATAATGAAGGGCGGGTACACTGCCAGCTGGGACAGGACACGCTGCTGGAGGAAAAGATCACCCGGGTGGCTGCTATTCTGCCCAAGCTGGAGAACCAGACAGGAATCCTGCATTTGGAGGATTATGCGGAGGACACCACCAATATCATATTCTCTCAGGAGCCGCTGTATACTTTGAAGCTGGCAGTGGCCCAGGCGCAGGGACTTCTGGATGACGCCGTCCAGGCGGAAGACGGACAGGACCAGACCGGCGATACGTCAGAGGGAGCCGGAACGGAAGATGGCCAGAGCAGTGACGCGTCAGGCGAGCCATCGGAGGGAGCCGGAACGGAAGATGGCCAGAGCAGTGACACGTCAGGCGAGCCATCGGAGGGAGCCGGAACGGAAGACGGCCAGGGCAGTGACACGTCAGGCGATACGTCAGAGGAGGAGGGAACGGGAAGCGGTCAGGACAGCGACACATCGCAGGAAGATCAGACAGAATCCGGAACAGGAAGCGGTCAGAGCGGCGATAGATCGGAGGGCGGCCAGACAGAATCCGGAACGGAAGACGGCCAGGCAGGAACACAGACAGGTTCCCAGAGCGGAGGAACCGGAGAACAGGATGGTACCCTGGGGCAGAACGGGACCGGGGTCACAGACCTGGTGGGCGGTTCAGAGTCACAGACTCAGCAGTAAAATGCGGAGGATCCCCTTTGGGGCAAAGCAGATCTGCAGGGCTGCGGCGGTACCCATCTGACTTGGGTGGACGTTTTACCTGTAAAAAATGTATTAATTTCGCAAAAAATAGTTGCGAAATCCAGGAGAAAATTATATTATAGTCTATATGTAACTTAACAGAAAAAGACAAAAGAATCCGAAATGGAATAATAGATTGCGTTAAGCGGAGAAGGAGGAAGTACTTTGTTAGAGATTATGACAAATGAAGCGGAGTCTTCTGCAAAGATTATCGTTGTCGGGGTAGGCGGTGCCGGTAATAATGCAGTGAACCGCATGGTAGAGGAAACCATCGGCGGAGTAGAATTCGTAGGAGTGAATACAGATAAGCAGGCCCTGACACTTTGCAAGGCCCCCACGGTACTGCAGATCGGCGAGAAGCTGACCAAGGGACTGGGAGCAGGAGCAAAGCCGGAGATCGGCGAAAAGGCCGCAGAAGAGAGTGTGGAGGAGATCCGCCAGCTTCTGGAGGGAGCAGATATGGTATTTGTAACCTGTGGTATGGGCGGAGGAACCGGAACAGGAGCTGCGCCTATCGTGGCAGGTATTGCCAAGGAAATGGGAATCCTCACCGTTGGCGTTGTGACAAAGCCCTTCCGTTTTGAAGCCAAGACCCGCATGAGCAATGCCCTGATGGGAATTGAAAAGCTGAAAGACAATGTGGACACTCTGATCGTGATCCCCAATGACAAACTGCTGGAAATCGTAGACCGCCGGACAAGCATGCCGGAGGCTTTGAAGAAAGCCGATGAAGTGCTGCAGCAGGCAGTACAGGGAATCACCGATCTGATCAATATGCCGGCTCTGATCAACCTGGATTTTGCGGATGTACAGACCGTTATGAAGGACAAGGGAATCGCCCATATCGGAATCGGAGAGGCCAAGGGAGACGACAAGGCGCTGGAAGCAGTACAGCAGGCAGTTGCCAGTCCTCTGCTGGAGACTACCATCCAGGGCGCAAGCCATGTGATCATCAATATTTCCGGAGATATTTCTCTGATGGATGCCAACGACGCAGCAAGCTACGTGCAGAGCCTGACAGGAGAGGATACCAATATTATCTTCGGTGCCATGTATGATGATTCCGCTGTAGACGCAGCGAGAATTACAGTGATCGCCACAGGGCTGAATGATGCTACGGCCAAGCAGCCCAGCGTCAGTAAGGCTTCCTCTCTCCAGACGAAGCCGGTGGTGGAGCCCAGGAAGGAAGAGAGGCCGGTTCAGCCGGCGCCGTCTCAGCCGGCCCAGGGGCTGACGATGCCCAATTTCCAGATGCCTAAGACATCTGGCGCGCCTACTGCCAGCAGTATTCCCAAAAAGGATATCCAGATTCCGGATTTCCTGAAAAGAAGATAATCTGACGCAGTCAGGCCGGAAGACGGAACTGATGCGATAAATTATGACAAGGGAAAGCTGGCGAAGCGTGCTTTCCCTTGGTTTGAACAGACAGAAAAGCCGCGGAGTAATATCTGCGGCTTTTCTGTGCTTATCCCCGGGAAGCGGGGGACTGCTGATCCTTTACTGGATCTTTCTGACATGGATCATTGTTTTCAAGATGGAGCTTACGTTTGGCGGCCTGCCGCATAGGAGGAGTCTGAATCTGATCCCGCTGGGAGCTTCTGTGATCGTCAACGGTGAGCTGGATTTCAGTGAGATCATTCAGAATGCGCTGGCATTCATTCCGTTTGGTGTTCTGATGCATGCGCTCTGGGAAGAAAAAACGGTCTTAAAGCAGATGCTTCCCATCGTGGGAACCAGCCTTTTATTCCCGCGGGCAACGAGCCAAGCGGACATGCTTGCATGTCCATTTGGCGACTGCTGCGAGGGTCAAATGCCCCGTAGCTTGCTGCGGGGTCTTTGACTTGAGACCATGCAGTTTATCCTGGCCATAGGAGCCAGTGATATCACGGATCTGATTTCCAATTCTCTGGGAGGATTGGCGGGGATCGGAATCGCGGCAGCCCTGGCCGGGATCTTCGGGAAAAACTGGAAGCGGCTGATCAATATCCTCTGCCTGGCAGGAGCATTGGGAATGCTCCTGCTGATCGGACTGCTGTTTGCCGCCAACTGGTAAATCACTTAAAGAATTTTTCCCGGATCTCTTCCACCGGCATCTGCCGGCCGGTCCACAGGCGGAAGGCCTCGGCTCCCTGATGGAGAAGCATATACATTCCGTTGAAGGTTCTGCATCCGGCAGCCCGGGCGGTTTTCAGAAGAAGAGTTTCCCGGGGATTATAGATGACATCCGCTACGGTCAGACCGGGGTGCAGCAGGGAGCTGTCCCGGATAATGGAAGCGTCTGTGTCAGGCGCCATTCCCACGGAGGTGCCGTTGACCAGCAGATGGGACTGCCCCAGAGATGCGCGGAGAGCGGATTCGTCTCCATGGCGGAACAGACACACCTGACAGGAAGAAGAACTGTTCAGCTCCTCTGCGATGCGGCAGGCCCGTTCATAGAAACGGCTGGTGGGACGTACAAAAATATCCAGAGCGGCAGCGCCGTCCAAAGCCGCCTGTACAGCGATGGCAGTGGAAGCGCCGCCCATCCCCATCAGGGTAATGTGTTTGCCGGGAAGAGAAAAACCCTCTTCGGCGGCGGAGCGCCAGAAGCCGATGCCGTCGGTATTGTGTCCGGTGAGAATGCCGTTTTCACAGACGACTGTGTTTACCGCGCCGATGAGGCGGGCGGCGGGGGAGAGTTGGTCGCAGAGGGAAACCATCCTGTTTTTGCAGGGCATGGTCAGGTTAAAGCCCCGCGCGTTTACGGCCCGGAGCCCTTCCGCCACCACGGGAAGCGTTTCCTCAGTGGTTTCCAGACAGAGATAAACATAATCCAGCCCCAGAAGCCGGAAGCTTTCGTTATGCATGAGAGGGGAAATACTGTGTGCCACCGGACTGCCCAGAAGGGCGATGAGACCGGTGTGGCCGGTGATTGGTATTGTCATGGCAAACTCCTTATATTATAATAAACGTGACTGTTTTGGACAGCCCAAACCAGTGTCAGGAACAGAAAAGCAGCGCATAGGTGCTGCTGCGGAGGGCTGACGCCCCGTATGCTTGCATCGGGGTCTTTGACTATCATACCATGAATACCAGAGAATGCAAAGCAGGAAATGCGGGAGGAATCATGAAAGAAGTTATTCTAAAAAATGTTATTTTGGGAAGCGGCATTCCCAAAATCTGCGTGCCGGTGACGGGAAGAACGGAAGAAGAGATCTTTTTTCAGGCCCGTAAGGCAGCGCAGGAGAAACCGGATCTGCTGGAGTGGAGGGCGGATGCCTGGGAAGGACTGAAGGGAACGGATATCCGAAAGCCGTGGAAGGATCAGGCAGGAGAGGAAAACGGGAAGAGATCGGAGCAGGCGGGAAATACAGCGGAAAGTATGGCAGAAATCCTGAAGGGTTTGAGAGACATATTGGGACAGATTCCGATTATTTTCACGGTGAGAACCGACAGAGAAGGCGGGATGTGGCATGGTTCGACAAATCATTATGTCAACATTCTGCTGGAGGCGTCGAAATGTCCGGAAGCTGATCTGGTGGATGTGGAGCTTTTTGGGGATGTTCCCCGGATGCGGGAGCTGATCCCCCGGATCCAGGCGGAAGGAAAAAAGGTGATCGCTTCCAATCACCATTTTTCAGAAACGCCTGCCTCCCAAGTTATGAAAACCATCCTGGATGAGATGGAGGAAGCGGGAGCCGATATCCGGAAGCTGGCGGTGATGCCTGCCAGTCCGGAGGATGTACTGCGTCTGCTGGAGGTTACCCGTCAGGCGTCGGAGGAAGAAAAGGCTCCGGTGATCACCATGTCCATGGGATCCCTTGGGGCGGTAAGCCGCGTCTGCGGACAGGTATTCGGCTCCTGTGTCACTTTTGGAACCGTGGGGCAGGCTTCCGCTCCCGGACAGCTGGAGCTGTCCGCGCTGCGAAGAATTCTGCGGGCGCTGCAGCCGGCCAGTCCGGAGCCTGAGAGCTGAAAGCTGTGCTGCTGCCAAGATTCTGCCGGGAATACCTGTGGCTGTTTACATAAAAAAGAGAAATAAGGGAAGGGGCTGTCGAGAAGATCCAGATTCCGACAGTCCCTTTTTGACAAAATTAACACCCCCTATCCCCTATAATGGTACTTGCTTATTCCAGTAAGCGCGTATTTCACAGGGACAGGGGGTGTTTTGTGTATTATGAGGTCTATCTTGACGTCCTGTTCGTCGTGAATTTTGTGATGGATGTGTTTTTGCTCCGGCTTACGGGCAGACTTCTGGGCTGCACTGCCACGTGGCGAAGAAGTCTGACGGGCGCTCTTTCGGGCGCGGCGGGAATCTGCCTGATGGCGGTATTCCCCCAGAGCCGGACAGTGAATACAATACTGATCCATGCGGTAATCAATACGATAATGGTAAGGTTTGGATGCAACCTGAAAACATGGAAGGAGACTGCACAGGGGATCCTGGTCCTTTACGGAGCGGGATTCCTTCTGGGGGGAATGCTTCTGATGCTTCGGAGATATACGGGCAGCAGAGGTGTATGTGCCTTTCTCCTGTCCGGCGCCGTAAGCTATGTACTCCTTGCAGCCGCAGTCCGGGTATCCGCCCGGGCGAAGAGAAAGCGGGCCCGCTTCTTCAGGGTCTGGCTGTACGCAAATGGGAAATGTCACGAAGGATGCGGTCTGTATGACACAGGAAACCAGCTTGCGGATCCGTCCACCGGAAAACCGGTGTGCATGGGAGAATTTCAGATTCTGGAGGATCTGCTGTCCGGGGAAACGCTGGAGGATCTGAAAGCGTTCTGGAGGGGAAGCTGCAGGGAAGGGAATTTTGGAAATCTCCATCCCAGGTTCCTTCCGTTTGCGGGAGCCGGCTGTGAGCAGGGCATTGCTCTGGCTGTGACTCTGGACTATCTGTGTGTGGAGGGACAGGAGGTACATAAGGTGATCGTCCGTCCGGTGATCGCCTTTGCCGGAGAAAATAGTTCCTTTGCCGGGGACTATCAGGTGATTCTTCATCCAAATCTAATAGACAGTTAGGAGGAATTTCTTATGATGTATGCTGCTGTACCCAGTCATTTCCGCTTCCGTATAGCGCCTGCTTTTTCCCGCATGGTGTGGAAACGTCCGGGAGAAATCTATTATATCGGAGGGGCGGATGTACTTCCCGCGCCTCTTCCGCCGGAACAGGAGACCCAGGTGATCGCGTCTCTGTCCGGAGAGGATGGTCAGGAGGCCCGTGCCAGTCTTATAGAGCATAATCTGCGCCTGGTGGTTTATATTGCGCAGAAATTTGACAACACCGGAGTAGGCATGGAGGATCTGATCTCCATTGGGACCATCGGACTGATCAAGGCGATCAATACCTTTAAGCCGGATAAGAAGATCAAGCTGGCCACCTATGCCTCCCGCTGCATTGAAAATGAGATCCTGATGTATCTGCGGAGAAACAGCAAGACCCGGATGGAGGTATCCATTGATGAGCCGCTGAATGTGGACTGGGACGGCAATGAGCTTCTGCTGTCTGATATTCTTGGGACTGACGAGGATGTGATCTACCGGGATCTGGAACGGGAAGTGGAATGCCGCCTGCTGGGCCGGGCCATCGGGAAATTATCTCCCCGGGAGCGGACCATCATCTGTCTGCGTTTCGGATTGAACCAGCCGGACGGGAAGGAAAAGACCCAGAAGGAGGTGGCGGATATCCTGGGGATTTCCCAGTCCTATATCTCCAGACTGGAAAAAAGGATCATGCGGAGGCTGAAAAAGGAAATCGTGCGGTATGAATAATACCACTTGCCAACTTGGGGACAACCGGGTATAATGGCAATGGATTCCGGAAGATCCGGGATTTCTGTAAAAGTGGCGGTACGGCTTAAAGCCGGAGGCCATACAAAGTCAAAAACCCTGCGGAAGACTGCGGGGTATCAAATCTGCAGAGCGGCGGGTCTGCAGTTCCTTCCGGCGCCGGGGGTGCGGCACAGGCACACAACGCAGTCAAATGGACAGGGATCCGGGCCTGCCGGATGCAGGAATCACCATAGAAAAAGAAGAGCGGTTTTACGGTTTCTGGCGCGCAGCCATCCGAAGCGGGAGACAGAGGGCCGGATTGCCGCAAAGAAAGAGAGGGACAGTCATGTATTGTGTGAGAAAGGTGACCGATGATTTGTTCTGGGTTGGAGGAAGCGACCGCAGATTGGCTTTATTTGAAAATGTGTATCCCATCCCCCGGGGAGTTTCCTATAACTCCTACGTTCTGATGGATGAGAAAACGGTACTTCTGGATACGGTGGATCACTCTGTCAGCAGCCTGTTCTTTGAGAATCTGACCCATGTGCTGAACGGACGTACTCTGGACTATCTGGTGGTGAACCATATGGAGCCGGATCACTGTGCCACAGTAGGCGAGGTGGTAAGAAGATATCCGGATGTAAAGGTGGTATGCAACGCCAAGACAGTTCCCATGCTGAAGCAGTTCTTTGATTTTGATATTGATTCCAGGGCAGTGATCGTCAAGGAGATGGATACCCTGTGCACAGGAAAACATACTCTGGCGTTCGTGATGGCGCCCATGGTACACTGGCCGGAGGCGATGGTGGCTTACGATACCGTGGATAAGATCCTGTTTTCCGCAGACGGGTTCGGAACCTTCGGTGCCATCAACGGAAATCTGTTTGCCGATGAGGTGAATTTTGAGAGAGACTGGCTGGATGATGCCAGAAGATATTTTGTGAATATCGTGGGTAAGTACGGGGTGCAGGTGCAGAATCTGCTGAAGAAGGCGGCATCGCTGGAGATCAAAATGATCTGCCCGCTGCATGGTCCCATCTGGAGAGAGAATCTGGGCTGGTTCATCGACAAATATGATAAGTGGAGCAGCTACACTCCGGAGGATGAGGCTGTTATGATTGCTTACGCATCCATCTACGGCAACACGGAGAACGCGGCGGATATCCTGGCCGCAAAGCTGGCTGACAAGGGTGTGAAAAACATTGCGGTGTATGATGTGTCCGTGACAGATCCTTCTGTGATCCTGTCCGAGGCGTTCCGCTGCAGCCATCTGGTATTCGCCTGCCCCACCTATAACAACGGACTGTTCACCAAGATGGAGACAGTGATGTCCGAACTGAAATCTCATAATCTGCAGAACCGTAAGGTGGCTCTGCTGGAGAACGGAACCTGGGCACCCCAGGCAGGCAAGCTGATGAGAGGTGTGTTCGAGTCCATGAAGAATATGGAGATCCTGGAGCCCGCTGTGACCATCAGGTCTTCTCTGAAGGAAAACCAGGAGGAGCAGATGGAAGCGATGGCACAGGCGATCGTGGATTCCATGGAATAGGATATCGCAGGAGACAGATATAAAAGGGGGGAAGAAGCCATTTGCTTCTTCCCCCCTTTTATACGTGGTGGGCCCGGCAGATGACCGCCATGCCTGCATGAGCGGATCCGCGCTTTGCCGCGGTGGGTGCCAAGCACGTGTCACCGGCGCCCGGCACCATTTACCGGGAAGCGGACAGCCAACAGCCAACGGCGCTGCCGCCGAATTGCCCGCAGTGTCACGCAGATCAGCCGGAATAATCTTCCGCCACTCTCATGGCGATCTTTTCCCATTCCCAGAGCCGGACGGGATCATAGCGTACAGTGGAGATATCCTTAAAAATAAGCTCCATATGACAGTTTCCTCCGGTAAGGTCCATAAATTCCCGCAGCTCCTTTTCCGCCTGTTCCGCATTGAAGGTGTCGGTGGCCACGATGGCTGGGTTGGGCTTCCGGCTGATGACATAGGAATCCCCGATCTCCTCAATGATCCTTTTGCTGTCGCACCAGGGAGAAGCGGAAATCTTCCGGAGATTGGGGATCCGGCGGAGAAAACCCACCTTCAGATCCAGAGGCTCACAGCAGCCGTAATACGTCAGACCGAAACGCTTCAGCCACTTCAGGTCGTGTTCAATGGCAAAGTCCCAGTGCATCTGAGGGGAGACTGTGGAAAAGATCTGGGCATTGGAGCATCCCCAAAGGTTGCGGGCCCGGATATGGGCGGGATCGCAATCGTTTCCCGGAAGCTGAGAGGTGTATCCGTATCCGCCGGATCCTATACGGGTATTGTTATTGTCCAGAGACAGCAGCTCCTGATCCTCCAGCTGATCCATTTCCGTCATCCAGGCCTGTACCATCCGCTCATAAGCGCAGTGCACCATATCCGGCCGGAGGATCAGATCCATGATCGCTTCCTCCACACCCCACCACCGCACCAGGTAATCCCAGGGAGTATACCAGATGTGCTTGATCCCTGTTTTCTGTACAGGCAGGATCCCGGAGAAAATCTCGCACATGGCAAAATAGCGCTGTTCCGTTTTTTCCTTATCGTGGGTGATCACCGGCATCCTGATCTTTTCGATATCCTCCGGTTCCGAAATCTGGATGTGAAAATGCCTGGATACTACGTCATTCTTTTCATCGGTGGCCACAGCATCCGCGTCCTCTGTAATGCCAAAGCCGGTGGAATGTATGGCCAGAGGACACTCCAGATAAGGGGATACCACCATATGACCGGGAAAATGATTCCATTGATAAATGGTCTTCCGCATCTGATCCTCCAGAGCGCGGGCCCAGTCCGTCTCACATTGAAGGGTAAGCTCATCATTTACATTCATTTCATGCCAGGGAACCTCGTTGATTCAGACCATGGGCCGGAAGGATTTTTTGTCATTCAGGAGCTCCCAGCCCCTGGCGTTTTCGGCGTTTCTGGGATCAGAGGCTATTTTGGCCGTCTCCCATCCCAGACGGCGCAGCACCTCCCTGTCCTTCCCCGTATACGTAATATCAGTCATACATATCGTCTCCTTTCCTGTAATGCTTTGGCGGCTGTTAACTAAAACATACAGGAAAGGGAGGGAGACAGCCACTGTATTCTGTGACTTTAAGGTTGCAGTTTGTGACTTTTCCGGTACTGACTGGGAGACATATGCATATATGTCCGGAAAGCTCTGGAAAAGGATTTCTCGTCGGAATAGCCGGCGGCCTGGCTGCACTGGGAAACCGTGGAGCCGTTCAGCAGCTCCGCACAGGCCTTATGCATGCGCAGCGAGAGCAGGTACTGATGGGGGGACAGGGAAAAACAGGTCCGGAACCGGCGGGAAAAATAGGAACGTTCCATTCCGGCGAAAGCTGCCAGCTCTTTTACGCTGATGCCCCGGGACAGATGAGCTTCCATATAGGACAGCACCGAAAGCATGTCAGGATCCTGTATGCGCTGTATGCGGAAAGAATCATTCAGCAGCCACAGGAAGGCATCGAATACCTGAAGCAGTCCGTGAGCAGAAAGCGGCTGTCCGGCCACAGCATCCAGAGCTTTCAGCAGGAAAAAAAGAGGAGAATCCTCAGGAACAGGGATCACGCCGAATTCCAGACGGAAATCCGCAGGAAAGTCAACATGAAACCACAGAACCTCCAGGGGATCCTTCAGATCGTGAGAAAGAGTATAGGGAGCCATCACAGGCAGGATATAAAAGCAGCCCTTTTCCAGAGGGCAGAGTTTTTGATGAATGTTAAGAAACGCCGTTCCTCCCAGGATATAGTACATGCGGTAAAAGGGGGCCTTTTCGTCTTTCATGCCCCAGTCGGGACCGCACACCGTGTGACCGGATTCCAGAAGCGTGAATTCATTGTACATGGAAATACCTCGCGCCAGTTCTAAGATAATGATATCCTATCGCTTCCGATGTAAAAATGCAAGCCGCGGGCTTTTGCAATGAAACAAAAAATGCTGTATTTTCTGAGAAATTACTATGGAAAATCCCTCACCCTTTGTATTATAATCTCCACTAAGGACACGATACAAGGACGGGGGATTTTTGCGATGCAGAAGAAAAATGTACAGACATCAGACTTTTACCGTTCACTGCTGAAACTGGTGGTTCCCATTGCCGTACAGAATCTGATCAGCACGGCGGTGAATTCGGCGGATGTGATCATGGTGGGATATGTGGGGCAGGATGCGCTGTCCGCAGTTTCTCTGGCCAATCAGCTTCAGTTTATCCTTTCGCTGGTATATTCCGGGATCGCCTCCGGAACCACCATGCTGGCGGCGCAGTACTGGGGAAAGCGGGACACGGAGGCCATCGAAAAGATCATGGGGATCGCCCTGCGGTTTTCCGCGGGAGTGTCCGCTCTGTTTGCCCTGCTGGCCTGCGGATTTCCGGGACTTGTGATGAGGATCTTCACCAATGACGCGGGACTGATCGCCACGGGAAGCAGCTATCTGCGGATCGTGGGTATTTCCTATCTGTTCATGAGTGTGTCGCAGGTATATCTGTGTACCATGCGCAGCATTGAGCGGGTGGTATTCTCCATGACCGTGTTCGGGTCGGCGCTGATCATCAACATCTGCCTGAATGCCGTTTTTATCTTCGGACTTTTCGGTATGCCCCGGATGGGGGCGGCAGGGGCTGCCCTGGCTACCGTGATCGCCAGAGGCATCGAGACGGGGATCTGTCTGCTGGATTCCCTACGATTCCCAACGGTACGGCTGCGGATCGGCAATGTGTTCGGGCATCAACCGGTACTGTTCGGGGATTTTCTCCGGTATGCCCTCCCCGCTTTTGGAAATGATGTGGTCTGGGGCGTAGCCTTTTCTCTTTACTCCGTGATCATGGGACATCTGGGCAGCGATATCGTGGCGGCCAATTCGGTGGTAGTGGTAGCCCGGAATCTGGGGACTGTGGTCTGTACCGGAATCGCCAGCGGAGGAGCCATCTATCTGGGAAAACAGATTGGCGATGGGCAGATGGAGGAAGCAAAGAGGAGCGCGTCCCGCCTGTGTAAAGTGACATTTGCCACCGGGGTGCTGGGGGGAATCCTGGTGCTGATCCTGAAGCCGGCGATGGCCATGATGGTGGAGCTGACGCCTACGGCCGCCTCTTATCTGAGTATCATGCTGTATATCAACGCTTATTACGTTCTGGGGCAGGCCATGAACACCACGGTGATCAGCGGCATCTTCCGGGCGGGAGGGGATTCCCGGTTCGGGTTCATCTGCGATACGGTGGATATGTGGGGATTTGCCGTTCCTGCGGGATTTCTTGCGGCCTTTGTGCTGAAACTGCCGCCCATGTGGGTGTATTTCATCATCTGTCTGGATGAATTTGTCAAGATGCCCTTTGTGTATAAACATTACAAAAGTTTCCGCTGGCTGAAAAATATCACCAGGGAAGAAATATAGGAGGAATGGATTTTATGGGAATGAATGAGTACAAACTGAAAACACACCCGATGTGCCGGAAAGAGTCGGTGATCCGGGGGGACTGCTTCCGGATCACCATATTGACGGAGGCGCTGGTACGTCTGGAGTACAGCCCGGACGGAGTGTTTGAGGACCGGCCTACCCAGTCGGTGCTGAACCGGGATTTTCCCACCCCCCGGTTCCGGACTGTGGATGGTGATCAGCTGAGTATCTACACAGACCGCATGGAGATTCATTATGACAGAAGACCCTTTGCGGCAAACGGGCTGACCATCAAGGTGAATGGAGAAAAGGGCGGCTGGGGAGCCACCTGGCATTACGGGGAAGAACCGGAGGATCTGGGAGGGACCGCCAGGACTCTGGATATGTGCGACGGGCCTATGGTACTGAATCCCAAAGGCTGCTGGGAGGACAGGAGCCCCGGGGAGGAGCGGTATGCCGGCAGACTTCCCATGGAGCACGGGCTGATGTCCAGGAAGTGTTTCTCCTGGTTTGATGACAGCCGTTCCATGGTACTTACGGAGGATGGCTGGATCCAGCCCAGAAAAGAAGGGGTGCAGGATATCTATTTCTTTGGATACGGCCATCGTTATCTGGAGTGCCTCAGGGATTTTTATCATCTCTGCGGAAAAACGCCGCTGCTTCCCAGATATGCTCTGGGAAACTGGTGGAGCCGTTACCACAGATATACGGAGGGAGAGTATAAAGAACTGGTGGAGCGGTTTGAGAAGGAAGAAATTCCTTTCTCTGTGGCTGTAGTGGACATGGACTGGCATCTGGTGGATGATGTGGATCCCAAATACGGAACCGGGTGGACAGGATATACCTGGAACCGAAAATTTTTCCCGGATCCGGAGGAATTCATGGCCTGGCTTCATGAGCATGGCCTAAAGATCACCCTGAACGTACACCCCGCCGACGGCATCCGGGCGTATGAGGACGCGTATCCCCGGGTGGCCGAAAAGCTGGGGATCGATCCTGCCAGTGGAGTACCTGTCCAGTTTGACCCGGCGGATCCCGCGTTCATGGAGGTTTATCTCAAGGAGCTGCACCATCCTCTGGAGGAGGAAGGGGTGGACTTCTGGTGGCTGGACTGGCAGCAGGGAACTGTCACCAGGGTTCCGGGCCTGGATCCGCTGTGGATGCTGAACCATTACCATTTTCTGGACAGCAGCTGGAAAGGAACCCGTCCCATGACGTTTTCCAGATACGCGGGAGTGGGAAGCCACAGATATCCGGTGGGATTCTCCGGGGATACGGTGATTTCCTGGGAAAGCCTCCAATTTCAGCCCTATTTTACCAGCACAGCCAGCAACATCGGCTACGGATGGTGGAGTCATGATATCGGCGGACATATGCAGGGGATCCGGGATGATGAGCTGATGGCCAGATGGGTGCAGTACGGTGTATTCTCTCCCATCAACCGGCTGCACAGCACCGATAATCCGTTCAACGGCAAAGAACCCTGGAAATTTGACAGGATCACCGAGGAGATCATGGGCCGGTATCTGAGACTGCGCCATGCCCTGGTGCCCTATCTGTATACCATGAACAGGAGGGCCAGCAGGGAGGATCAGCCGCTGGTGCAGCCGCTGTATTATCTGGAGCCGGATCGTGACGAGGCGTACCTGGTAAAAAATGAATATTATTTCGGTTCGGAGCTTCTGGTATCCCCTGTCACGGAAAAACAGGATCCAACGGCCAGGGCGGCGAAAGCTCTCACCTGGCTGCCGGAGGGTCAGTGGGCGGACTTTTTCACCGGTCTGGTCTATGACGGCGGACGGATGCTGAACCTGTGGAGAGGCGTGGAGCAGATACCGGTGCTGATGAAGGCGGGAGCCATCGTTCCCATGAAAGATATGGCGGTGTATGACAACAGCGTGGAGAATCCGGAACATATGGAAGTGAGGATCTTTCCGGCTGCCTGCCGAAGCTTCACCATGTGGGAGGATGCGGGAGATACGCCGGAGGATCTGGATGAGAACTGGGCTTCCACAAAGATGGAAATTTCCCAGCAGGATAACAGGATCTTGTTTACGGTATATCCCGCCCGGGGCAATCTGGAAGTGATCCCGGAGAGAAGAAGCTGGAAGCTGGTGTTTATGGCGGCGGAGAACCGGGAGGCGGAGGTTTCGGTAAACGGAACGCGGATCCCTGCTGCGGTAAGCTTCCAGGAGGAGCCGGGGACATTGACTGTGACGGCAGAGAATGTGGCTGTCACCGACACTCTGACCGTATCCTTTGATAAAACTGTGAGAAAAAATCCTCTGGCGGATCTCTGCTTCAGACTGCTGGAAAAGGCGCAGATGGAGTATGATGGGAAAGCCAGAGTGCAGAAACTGGTGGAAGAGATGGGAGCGGACGCGGTCTGCACCATTGGCGCGCTGGATCTGAACCCGGCGGTGTACGGAGCGCTGTGCGAAATCCTGACAGCACAGAATCATCGCTGAAAAAGTCAAGGACCAAAACTTTTTTTAATTTTCCGGCAGGTGAATAGAGAAAAGTCCATATGAGAATCATTCTATTAGAGTGTATTTTGAACACTCCAGAACATATTTCAGGAGGATTCTTATTATGGCACTTAACAAGGTAGAAATCTGCGGGGTGAATACTGCCAAGCTTCCCGTCCTTACCAATGAAGAAAAAGAATTGCTCTTTGAGAGGATCAAAAATGGCGACAAAGAAGCCAGAGAATTATATATCAAGGGAAACCTGCGTCTGGTCCTGAGCGTGATCAAACGGTTCGGCAGCAGCAATGAGAATGCGGATGATCTGTTTCAGATCGGATGCATCGGTCTGATGAAGGCCATCGACAACTTTGACACTACGCTGAACGTCCGGTTTTCCACCTATGCGGTCCCCATGATCATCGGGGAGATCCGCCGGTATCTGCGGGACAATAACGCCATCCGGGTCAGCCGTTCCCTGCGGGATATTGCGTATAAAGCCATCTATGCCAAGGAAAATTATGTGAAGAAAAATCTTCGGGAACCCACCATCACCGAGATTTCCCAGGAGATTGGCATTGAAAAAGAGGATATCGTCTATGCGCTGGATGCCATCCAGAGCCCTATGAGCCTGTATGAGCCGGTGTACACGGATGGGGGCGATACCCTCTACGTGATGGATCAGGTGAGCGATAAGAAAAACAGGGAAGAGAATTGGGTGGAGAACCTGGCGCTGAAGGATGCGGTGGAACGGCTGGGGGAGCGGGAACAGCACATTATCCGGCTGCGGTTTTTTGAGGGAAAGACGCAGATGGAGGTGGCGGAAGAGATCGGCATTTCCCAGGCCCAGGTCAGCCGTCTGGAAAAAAATGCTCTGAAAAGTATGCGGAATTATCTGCGGCCATAGAAAAAGATCCGCTGCCTGCCGGAAGAGAAACGGCAGGCAGCGGATCCTTTTCTGTTTCATGGGATGCCGCGTTCCTGTGAAAGGCGGGGATCGCAGCCTGTGAGCAGCTTTGGTGACAGTGAAGCCGGAAGGCCGAACTGTTACGCGCAGAAGCCGCCTGCCGCAGGAAAGGAGGATCTAGCCAAGACTGGTCAGATCTGTCTTTGGATCCGCCCCGTAGCGTCCCTCCAGATACTGTTTGTAGTAGGTTTCATCCTTCCGTACCTTTTCCCCGTTCTCCTTCAGGTAAAGCGCCAGCGGGTACAGGGCGGAGGAACCGTCAGGGGCCGGGGCTGTCAGCCAGATCTCATCTCTTCGCAGAAGGCTGTTGTTCATATTGGAGAGTTCCTGAGTGGACAGCAGGAGCTGGGCCCGGGAAGGATTGCCTCCGGGAGCGGTGAAGGCGCCAATGAGAGCGCCGAATACCTTGGAGTGGAGACAGATCTCCGGGTTGTCCGCCAGCACCAGCCAGCCCTCCCGGAGGGCCGCAAGAAGAAGCGCCGACCAGTATACGGTCCGGCGGATCCCCTCCGATTCCTCTTCCCAGAGAAAAACAGTCTTTTCCCTGCCGGTCAGGTGTTCCAGCTGCGGACCCTCCCAAGTGTTCCGGATCCCGGTCACCGGAAGATCCAGCCCGGAGAGCACCCGCAGCAGTCTGCTGACATTTTCATCCGTCTCCAGGAATTGTTCCAGGGAAAAGTCACCGGGCAGTTCTGTCCCGATCCGATGGATCTTCTTAAAGAAATCCAGAATACGGGAAAGCTGCTCATCGTTCTGATTCTGTCCCAGGAAATACAGCAGGGGAAGGTCATCGGTGAGCCGGGAGACATCGGCATGCTCCCAGTCAGTACACAGAAACACTCCTTCAGCGTCCCTGTCAAACAACACATCGTACGTCCCGCTGGAAAGATGGCGGCCGAAGAGATTCTCCTCCCGGATAAGACCCGGAACTGTTTTCAGCTGGTAGTCATACTCGTATTCTCCGGTACGGAAAATAATCTCGTATTCAGTGGGAACGGACGCCTGGGACGGATCGGGCCGGAAAAAGCAGGGCCGGCGATCGGCCGAGGGGGCATCCAGGACCAGAGTCCTTAAGTGGAAGAGAGCGTCCAGCAGCGAGGATTTGCCGCTGCCGTTGGGGCCGTAAAGGGCAGCCAGCGGAAGGACTCTCAGCCCGTCCGTGGGATCCCCAAGAAGAGAGTCTTTGAATTCAGTGATCCTGGCCTCCGACAGGTCCAGGACTGCAGGACTGCGGAATCTGCGGTAGTTTGTCAGCGAAAATTGTATCAGCATCTTGTCACCTCCGTATGGTATGGGCGTATCACGCCGCCTCTTTTGCGGACCGGTCAGAGAACTCTGCTCCGGCATGATAAGGTAAGTATACCACGGGAAATATGGAAAATACAAGACATTGCGAGATTTTTTCTCGTACATATCCGGTACTGCTGCATCCGGGGTCAGAATTTCCGCATGCAGCGGTCTTCCTGGATTTCCACCAGGATGATATCTTCTCCGATCTGCCGGATACAGTTCCAGGGAATACAGAATTCGCTGTCCCGTCCGAAGCAGCCGCAGAACCGGCCGGGTCCGGGCACGATCAGTTCGGTGATCTGCCCGGTAAGCGGATGAAACTCCACGTCCACCGGACAGCCCAGACTTTTGCAGCTGCAGGTATTGATCACTTCCTTTTGTTTCAGATCGATGACTCTCATAGCAGCGTCCTCATGTTTCACTGTTTTATACTATTATATGAAATGTGGTTCCTGAAATACAGTATGGAATGGGGGCAATGCCGCATCCGGGGAGACGGGGAAGTGCCGGCGGGCGGCAGTTCATGCAGCAGTGAAGCCGGAAGGCTGAACGGTAACCAACTCATCCCTCCGGTACAACAATGTTCTTGACGTTTCCGGCAGGGGATATTATGATGTAGGGGTCAAAAAATATTTCGGTATATCATATGCGGCAGAAGAAACAGAGACCAGGGCTGAAAATACAGTAATGGCCAGGGGTCAGGATAAAAAGAGGGAGAACAGTGATATGAGATGTCCGTTTTGTAATCAGGATAACACCAGGGTTGTGGATTCCCGGCCGGTGGATGAGAATACGGCTATCCGCAGAAGAAGACAGTGTGACGAGTGTGGGAAACGATTTACCACATATGAGAAGGTGGAGACTATCCCGCTGATCGTCATTAAGAAGGATCAGAACAGGGAACAGTTTGACCGCTCAAAAATCGAGGCAGGAGTTCTGAGAGCCTGTCATAAGCGGCCGGTTTCCGCGGAACAGATCCATCATCTGGTGGACCAGGTGGAGACAGAGATCTTTAACCTGGAGGAACGGGAGATCCCCAGCAGTGTGATCGGGGAAATGGTGATGGACAAACTGAAGGATCTGGAGGCGGTGGCCTATGTCCGGTTTGCCTCCGTTTACAGGGAATTTAAAGATGTGAATACCTTTATGGATGAACTGAAGAAAATCCTGAAATAGAAGCAGGTCCCCCTCCGCAGCGCTGTATCCGCTGTCTGTGCCGCGGCAGCGGACGGCAGAACCATAGAAGAACTGCTGCTGCGGCGCCGGGAAAACAGAGGTAAGGATTGACAGTGACCAGAAACAGTGATAAAATCCTTTTACTGACACTGTAATGCGCTAATGCGCAACGGTTTAAAGGAAGAGAGATTGGAGGAGGACGATATGAAAAACAAAATAGTAAAAAGCCTGCTGGCACTGGCCATGAGCGTACTGATGGCAGGAAGCCTGGCGGCCTGCGGCGGCAGCGGAGAGGAAGGAAGCGCTTCTTCCGACAGTGGCCAGGAGACAGCGGGAGATGATGCTTCAGATGCCGGGGAAGATACGGCAGACGGAGGAACGGATGACGGGCAGGCATCCGGAGAAACGTATAAGATCGGCGTGATCCAGTATATGCCCCACACGGCGCTGGACGCTGCCAATGAAGGATTTTTCCAGGCGCTGGACGATCTGGGGATCAGCTATGAGGTGGATCAGCAGAATGCGGCCGGAGAGACATCCACCTGCCAGACCATTGCGGAGAACCTGGTGAACGCCGGCAACGACCTGATTTTTGCCATCGCCACTCCGGCAGCCCAGGCTGTGGCAGGTATGACCACCGATATCCCCATCGTGCTCACTGCGGTGACGGATCCTGCCGATGCGGGACTGGTGGAGTCCAATGAGGCACCGGGAGGCAATGTGACGGGAACCTCTGACCTGACCCCTGTGGCGGATCAGATCCAGCTGATCAAGAAGATCCTTCCCGATGCCGAAACGGTGGGTATGCTGTACTGCTCATCCGAGGCCAATTCTGTATTCCAGATCGATATGGCCAAGGAAGCCTGTGACAGCCAGGGACTTTCCTATGAGGATTACACGGTATCCAGCTCCAACGAGATCCAGAGCGTTGTGGAATCCGCTGTTGGAAAAGTGGATGTGCTGTATTCCCCGACGGATAATATCATTGCCAACAATATGGCCACCGTGTCCATGATCGCCAATGAGAACGGTATCCCGGTAGTCTGCGGAGAAGAGGGAATGGTGGACAATGGCGGTCTGATCACCTACGGCATCAATTACACCGAGCTGGGCTACATGGCAGGCGAGATGGCGGCCAAGATCCTTACAGGGGAAAGCCAGCCGGCGGATATGCCCATCGAGTATCTGGACGCTGCCGGATGTACGCTGAAGGTGAATGCGGATACCGCAGCGGCTTTGGGACTGGATGCGGCAGAGCTGGAGGCAGCGGCCCAGTCCTGAGACAGACATAACTGAATAGAGAGAACGGCAGGCGCAAACTGCTGGAACCGCAGTTTGTGAGCGTGCATCTGCGGCAGTGAAGCCGAAAGGGCAAGCTGCCGCAAACAACTGAGAGGGGGAGAAAGAAATTCTTTTTCCCCCATGGTTTATGAACAGGAGGAAATTAGGAAATGAGCGGTTTTCTTGTATCGATGCAGGGAGCTGTTTCCCAGGGGGTGATCTGGGGGATTATGGCCCTGGGTGTCTATATCACATTCCGGATTATGGATATTGCCGATCTGACGGTGGACGGAAGCTTTGCCCTTGGCGGCTGTACCTGCGCGGTGCTGATGGCGGTGCATGGGGTTAATCCCATTCTGGCGCTGGTGATCTCAACGGCGGCGGGATTTTTGGCGGGAGCGGTCACGGGGATCCTGCATACGGTATTTGAGATCCCGGCGATCCTGGCGGGAATTCTCACCCAGTATTCTTTGTGGTCCATCAATCTGAGGATCATGGGACAGAAGAGCAATATCCCTCTTCTGAACGTGGATTCTATTTTTACCTGGATGACCGATGCCACCGGACTTCGCCAGTCCACTGTGGTCCTGATCATCGGAGCGGTACTGGTGGCGCTTCTGATCTGGGGCCTGTACTGGTTCTTCGGTACGGAGATGGGAGCGGCCCTGCGGGCTACGGGAAACAATGAGGAGATGATCCGGGCCCTGGGAGTCAACGTAAAAGTGATGAAGGTCCTGGCTCTGGCCATCAGCAACGGCCTGGTGGGACTTTCCGGAGCCCTTTACTGTCAGAGCTCCAAAGTGGGTGATATTCAGATGGGAACAGGTACTATCGTGATCGGCCTGGCAGCCATCGTCATCGGAGAGGTGCTGGTAGGGAAAAAGCGCGCCTTTGGAAGCAAGCTGCTTTCCGCAGTGCTGGGATCGGTGGTATTCTTCCTGATCCGTGCTGTGGTCATGTGGCTGAGGATCATGGAGGCCAACGATACAAAGCTGATTTCCGCTATTATCGTGGTACTGGCACTTTGCGCGCCGGTGCTTTCCGACCGGTGGAAGCAGAGAAAATCATACTCAAAGGGGGATGAATAGCCATGCTGATCCTGAAAAATGTGGATAAGACCTTCAACAAAGGTACGATCAATGAAAAAAAGGCGGTGCAGGGGCTGAACCTTACCCTGAACAGCGGGGATTTTGTTACGGTGATCGGAGGCAACGGAGCCGGAAAATCCACCATGCTGAACATGATCGCCGGTGTGTATCCCATAGACAGGGGAACGATCATCCTTAACGGCGAGGATATTTCCCGGAAGCCGGAACACGCCAGAGCCAAGTTTCTGGGAAGGGTATTCCAGGACCCCATGAAGGGAACAGCAGCCGGGATGGAGATTGAGGAGAATCTTGCGCTGGCTTACCGGCGGGGGCTGAAGCGCGGACTGCGCTGGAGTATCACCAAGGGAGAGAGGGAGCGGTATCACGAAGCCCTGAAAAGCCTGGGCCTGGGTCTGGAGGATCGAATGACCGCCAAAGTGGGTCTGCTCTCCGGAGGACAGCGGCAGGCGCTGACGCTTCTTATGGCCTCTCTTCGGAAACCGGAGCTGCTTCTTCTGGATGAGCATACAGCGGCTCTGGATCCCAAGACAGCGGCCAAGGTGCTGGAGATCACAGAGAAGATCATTGATGAGCAGAAGCTGACCGCTCTGATGGTGACCCACAATATGCGGGATGCCATCCGTCTGGGAAACCGCCTGATCATGATGCATGAGGGCAGGATCATCTATGATGTGGAGGGAGAGGAGAAAAAGAATCTCAAGGTATCTCAGCTCCTGGAAAAATTTGAACAGGTCAGCGGCGAGGAATTTGCCAATGACCGGATGATGCTGGCCAGATAAAGAACATGACCGGATCGGGGAAGTCCCTTTCCCCGATCCGATTTCCGTGATACTGCGGACAGCTTGCGGCAAGGCCGTTGGCTGTCCGCTGCCCGGCAGATGGTGCTGCGTGCCGGCGGCACGCTCTGGCGCAGGCCGCAGCGAAGGGAAGATCTGCTCATGCAGGCATGGCGGCTGCTTGCCGGGCATATCGCTGAAAATGGAGAAAAGCCCCGGGATCTTTCCCGGGGCCTGTTTTTTTCTGGTTTGTTTGACTTCCCGGGGGTGAAGTGATACACTGTAACCATGTCTTTCGGAATCCATGGGAGAACGTGGGAAGTGTTCTGAGAATTCCATAAAAAATTTCCGGAAGTGAGGAGGGAAAAGCGAATGGAGAATCAAAAGGGAAGCGCCTGGGCGCTGCTTCCGATCGGAGTGTTTCTGGTGATATTTCTGGGAGCCGGGATAGTTACCGGTGATTTTTATGCCATGCCGGCCATTGTGGCCTTTCTGGTGGCATTGTTTGCGGCATTTCTGCAGGACCGGAAGCATTCGTTTAATGAAAAGATCCATCTGATAGCCGCAGGTGTGGGAGATGACAATATTATCACCATGTGTCTGATCTTCCTGGCGGCAGGAGGGTTTTCCGGGGCTGTGACTGCGGCGGGAGGAGCGGAGAGCACAGTGAATCTGGGATTGTCCATCCTCCCGGCAGGTGTGGCGGTGGCAGGCCTGTTTGTCATCGGCTGCTTTATCTCTGTGTCCATGGGAACGTCCATGGGGACCATTGGCGCTCTGGCGCCTATCGCGGTGCAGATCAGCGAGAAGACCGGGTTTTCCATGGCCATCTGCATCGGCGCGGTGGTATGCGGAGCCATGTTCGGAGATAATCTGTCTATGATCTCTGACACTACCATTGCGGCGGTAAAGACCCAGGGATGTGAGATGAAGGATAAGTTCCGGGAGAACTTTTTTATTGTACTGCCGGCAGCGCTGCTGACGATCGTCTTTTTCCTGGTGCTGACCAGGAATATGGATTTTCAGATGGATGTAAAGCTGGAGTACAATATCCTGCAGGTGCTTCCTTACCTGGTGGTCCTGGTGGGGGCTCTGATGGGGCTCAACGTGTTTCTGGTGCTGATCGCGGGAACGGTGCTGTCCCTGCTGGTGGGTGTGGGTACGGGAACCATCCAGGCGGCGGAGATGTTCCGGATGGTGGCGGAAGGACCGGACGGAACCGGCGGAATTATGGGGATGTACGATATCACAGTGATCTCCATGGTAGTGGCCTGCATCGTAGCTCTGGTGAAGGAGATGGGCGGTATCCAGTTTCTGCTTTCCTTTATCCGGAAAAGGATCCGGGGGAAAAGGGGCGGAGAGCTGGGGATCGCGGCGCTGGCGCTTCTGGTGGACCTGTGTACCGCCAATAACACCGTGGCCATCGTGATGGCAGGGCCTATTGCGAAAGAAATCTGCCAGGAGTACGGTATCTCTCCCAGAAGAAGCGCGTCTCTGCTGGATATGTTCACGTCTGTGGGGCAGGGACTGATCCCCTATGGGGCCCAGCTTCTGCTGGCGGCCGGATTTACGGAGCTGACGCCTTTTGAGATCATGCCGTACTGCGTGTATCCCATTCTGATGGCGGTATGCGGAGTGATCTGCATCTTATTTGTAAAAAGGAGAGACTCGAATGAAACGATTTGAAAAATCTTCAAAACTGGATAATGTTTTGTACGATGTGAGAGGTCCGGTGGTGGATGAGGCCGCAAGGATGGAGGCGGAAGGGCTTTCCATTCTGAAGCTGAACATTGGAAATCCGGCGCCCTTCGGTTTCAATGCACCGGAGGAGGTGATCCTGGATATGCGGCAGTCTCTGTGGGATTGTCAGGGATATTCCGATTCCAAGGGCCTGTTTTCCGCCAGAAAGGCCATTATGCAGTATTCCCAGCTAAAAGGGATCCCGGGAGTGACCATTGATGATATTTATACGGGGAACGGGGTCAGCGAGCTGATCAATCTGTGTATGCAGGCGCTTTTGAACGATGGGGACGAGATCCTGATCCCTTCCCCTGACTATCCGCTGTGGACGGCTACAGCCACCCTGGCGGGGGGAAAGGCAGTTCATTATATCTGCGACGAGGAGTCTGACTGGAATCCGGATCTGGAGGACATCCGAAGCAAGGTGACAGACAGGACGAAAGCCATCGTTATCATCAATCCCAATAATCCCACGGGAGCCCTGTATCCCAGGGAGATCCTGGAAGGGATCGTAAAGATCGCCAGGGAACATAATCTGATCATTTTCTCCGATGAGATTTATGACCGGCTGGTGATGGACGGACTGGAGCATACCTCTATTGCCGCCCTGGCAGGAAAGGATGTATTCTGCGTTACCTTCAGCGGTCTGTCCAAATCCCATATGATCGCAGGTTTCCGGATCGGCTGGATGATCCTCAGCGGGGCAAAGGAAGCTGCCAGAGGGTATATTGAGGGGCTGAAGATGCTGTCCAACATGCGGCTCTGCTCCAATGTACCGGCTCAGGCCATTGTCCAGACTGCCCTGGGCGGCTATCAGAGCGTGAAGGAATACCTGGTGCCGGGAGGGAGAATCTATGAGCAGAGAAACAGGATCTATGAGCTGCTGAACGACATTCCCGGCGTGTCCGCCAAGAAGCCCAAGGCGGCCTTTTATATCTTTCCCAAACTGGATGTGGAGAAGTTTCATATCCACAATGATGAGCAGTTTGCGCTGGATCTGCTGCGGGAAAAGCGCATTCTGATCGTATCCGGAGGAGGGTTCAACTGGAAACAGCCGGATCATTTCCGGATCGTATACCTGCCCAGAGTGGCTGACCTGGAGAAGGCGGCAGGAAAGCTGAGAGACTTCCTGTCCACGTATCGTCAGGACTGAGAACATCTGACTGTCAGATGGGAGGGGAAAACCGGAGCCGGGATCAGAATCCCTGCTTCCGGTACTCTCTGGGGGAGAGCTGTTCAAATTTTTTGAAAAAACGGGAAAAGTAGAAGGGATCAGAAAATCCCAGAAGCTCGGAGATTTCTCCTATGGGAAGCGTGGTACGAAGAAGGAGCTGGCGGGCTCTCTTTTGCAGAAGCTGCTCCATGTATTCCTTCAGACCCATCCCGGTATCCTGGCGGAAGGAGCGGGAAAGCTGGTGGGCGGGAAGATTCAGCGCGGCTGCCAGCTCCGGGATCTTCAGTCCGGCGCTTAAATGAGCCGACAGATACTGGAAGACTTCCTGCTGACGGTAGTAACCCTTGAAGGAGTCCAGATATTCATCGCCTTTTACAGTTTCCTGAAAAAAACGGTTGACCACATCCCAGACAATGGCCTTCAGGCGAAGGACTCCGGAGATGGTCTCCTCCTGGGCAGCGTCCAGCAGATCTTTCAGAAGCTCCGGCTCGTACGGAAGCTGCCGGAAGGTACCCAGCCGGCCGAACAGATCCACTCCCGGAAGCAGGTCCAGATTAAAATGCAGATAAAACTTATGGATCACCGAGGTGCAGGCGTAAGAGTATCTGGAACCCGCCGGGATCAGATACATATGGCCGGGAAGAAAGCTCTGGCGTCCCTGGAAATTCTCCATATAAGCTTCTCCGTCTATGACGAAATAAATACGGTTGAAGGGAGATTCCATGTTGGGATGATTCCAGGAGGTGTCGCCCCAGAACAGACCATTTTCCAGAATTTTCAGATCCAGGGTGTTCCATTCGTTGTTCAGTATCGGGTATATCTTCATCTTCATTTGAAAAAGTCCAGCTTTCTATTCAAAAATGACATGTACTTATATTTTGTAATATTATACTATAAATTACAGAAAACACAAGTATTTTCCCGGGGGTTGCTTCAACAATTTACTTGAAAAAAGTGCAGGAATAGAGACTGCTGCGGCATGTGAGGGATTTTTAGGAGAAAGCAGGAGCGCAGCAGAGGATGGAGAAAGCGGGGTGGAGAAAATGTCTTATGCGGATGGATGGGCGGCGCTTCATCTGGAGATGCCGGACAGAGTTCCCAGGACAGAATATTCAGTGGAGAGTCATTGGGCGCTGGTGGAACGGGTGACCGGGATCCCGGTCAGCTCGTCAAGTGCGCCCCAGGTGCAGGAAGAAGCTCAGAGCAGGTTTCGGAAATTATGGGATTACGGATTCGTTTGGAATATCCTGATCCACAATCAGGTGCTGGAAAAATGCCGTACCAGTATGGGGCATGCGGTGTATGCGGCGGATGGCACGGATTACAGCGCGGAGGTGTCCTGTCCCTTTGAAGACCCGGAGGATGCTCTGGATTTTCAGCCCATGGAGGTATATGGGAGAAAAGATCATGGAGAGCTGGTGCGGGATTTTGATCAGGATTACCGGCTGAGGTGCAGACAGACGCCGGATGCGGTGAATACCACTGGCGTATACATAACTCTTGTGTCGGGACTCCTGGAGATCTTCGGATGGGATATGCTCCTGATGGCGCTGGGAATCGACAGCGCGGCTTTTGGCGAGACGGCCAACCGGTATGCGGCCTGGATGCAGCAGTATTTTGACGCGCTGGCAGACTGTGAGGCGCCGGTGGTAAAGGTGCATGACGATATTGTGTGGACGTCGGGCCCCTTTGTGCAGCCGGACTGGTACAGAACGTACGTATTTCCCAATTATAAGAAATATTTTTCTCCGCTGAAGGAGGCGGGAAAGAAGATCATCTTTACTTCTGATGGAAATTATACGCAGTTTATTGATGATCTGGCGGACTGCGGAGTGGATGGCTTTGTGCTGGAACCCACCACAGATATGGGATACATTGCTGAAAAATACGGCCGGACCCATTCTTTCATCGGAAATGCGGATACCAGGATCCTGCTGAACGGGACCCGGGAGGAGATTTACGGTGAAGTAAAGCGCTGTATGGATATCGGGAAAAAATGTCCGGGATTTTTCATGGCGGTGGGAAACCATATCCCGGCCAATACCCCGGTGGAAAACGCGCTGTACTATAACGAAGTGTTTGAGAAGTTGCGCCGCAGGTAAAAAACGCGGAAGGGCAGCCGGGGATAAGCAGCAAAGAAGGGCTTGCCGGACAGCAGTGGGCGGTCCGGCATGAAATTCCCTGTGGGTGCGGCCGGCGGCATGTCCGCCTGGACCGCTGCCCGCGGAAATATATAAGAAGGAGGATGCGGAGGTTTCCCCCGGGAGGGGAGATCCGCAGAAAGAAAAAGCTATGGATATGAGAAAATGGTTTAAAGAGGCACAGTATGGAATGATGATCCACTGGGGGCTGTATTCCATGCTGGCCGGAGAGTGGAAGGGAAAACGCAGCGGAAGCTACAGTGAGTGGATCATGGCGAATCAGAGCATTCCCATTGCGGAATATGAAAAACTGGCCAAGGCATTCAATCCGGTATATTTCAATGCGGAGGAGTGGGTAAAGTTTGCCAAGGACTGCGGTATGAAATATTTCGTGGTAACCAGCAAGCACCATGACGGTTTTGCCCTGTTCCATTCCAAAGTGGACAAGTACAATGTGGTGGATGCCACTCCGTTTGGAAGAGATATCCTGGGAGAGCTCTCCGAGGCATGCTATAAGCACGGAATGAAGTTCGGTCTGTACTATTCTCAGGATCTGGACTGGCATGAGTTCCATGGCGGCGGCTATAAATCCTATCACATTCCCTGTGCCGGAGTGGCATGGTGCAACAACTGGGATTTCCCGGAGGATGAGAAGAAAGATTTCAGCATCTGCTTCAGGAACAAGATCTATCCCCAGGTGGAGGAAATCCTGAGAAATTATGGAGAGCTGTGCCTGATCTGGTTTGATATGCCCATGACCATCAGTGATGACCAGAGCCGTCAGCTTTTTGATCTGGTGAAAAAGTACCAGCCCAACTGTCTGATCAATTCCCGTCTGGGCAACGGCGCTTATGATTATGTATCTCTGGGCGATAACGAGATCCCGGATTCCATGCCGGAGAATGTGGAATTCGATCCCTCCAAGCTGAATGACTGGGAAGGCTTCAAACCGTCACCCTATGGTCTGTATGAGACCGCTGCTACCATGAACGACAGCTGGGGATACTGCGCATGGGATCAGAACTGGAAGAATGCGGAGACCGTAGCAGGGATTAAGAAGAAACTGAACGGTATGGGCATCAACTATCTGCTGAATGTGGGACCGGACGGTCTGGGAAGATTCCCGGTACCCTGCCAGGATATCCTGAAGGAAGTGGCCAAGACGCTGTAAGCTTCATAGAAGTAAGTGATAAGAGAACTGCCGGGAAGGGGATGCGGAGATTCCGCATGGCCCTTCCCGGCAGTTTTGTTTTATGTCATACGAAATTGCTTTCTTATGACATAAAACCGCTCCGTGAGGATCGCGCTGCGGCGGAATGGAAGATGCCGCTTGCGCGACCCGCCGCAGGCGGAGAATCCTGCAAAGCAGGATTCTTTCTGTACTATTCCTGTACGTGATCCAGTCCCTGAGACAGGATCGTGGCAACATGGGTATCTGCCAGGGAATAATAGACAGTTTTCCCATCTCTGCGGAATTTTACAAGAAACATCTGCTTCAGTACCCGAAGCTGATGGGAAATGGCGCTCTGGGTCATTCCCAGAAGTTCCGCGATATCACACACACACAGCTCTCCGCCGGAGAGAGCGTAAAGGATCCGGATCCTGGTGGGATCGCCAAATACCTTAAAAAGATCGGCCAGGCGGTAAAGAGTTTCTTCGTTGGGGGCCTCCGCAGGGAAGTGCGGGTGGTGATGATGACAGATGTCACATACCTCGATGTCTGATTCGTTTTCAAAAGGTTCCATACGATTCGCGTTTTTCACAATTCATTCCTGCTTTCTGTTTCAGACGATTGCTGATGATAGTTTTTAATAACTAATCATTAGTTTAACGGAAAAATGAAAGCCGGTCAAGTTTTCCGGAAAAACTTTCTGTCCGCGTCTGTAGGGAAAACTTTCTGTCTGCGTCCTGATTCCCTGTTTGAAGTCTTTCCTCCACAGTGGTCTGGGGTGTTTACGCATCCGTTTTTTTGGATATACACAAAAACTCCCCCGGGTCTGGACGAATGCCAGGCCGGGGGAGTTGTCATATTCAGAATTCCAGAGTAAAAGTCAAGGACAGTTTCTCATCATCCGCCTGATACTTTTCCATCAGCCGGGGGCCGCAGCTGTTGGAGCCGCAGCCGGAGATACAGCCGTCCAGACAGAGTACGGTGTAGGGAGACTTCTCCAGTTCAAAATTATGCGCCTTGCTGGTCAGTTCCTCCTGGGTGTAGACAGAGGCGTTGAAACTGAATTCCTGTCCGGATACCAGCAGGTGCCGGCCGTCAGAAGTTCCCGCCGCCAGAGCGGTACAGCCCCAGTGACTGCCGTTTTCCTGGGGACGCAGATAGTCCTCGTGGAGATCCTCCACGGAGGAGGTAAACAGATCCACATAAGCGTCCCTGTGCTTGTCCGGATAGCTCTCCTGAGGTCCGTAACCAAAATACGTCACCTGATCGTAGCAGGAGGGCAGGAAAAGCCGGAGGCCGAACCGGGGAAGGAAAGGCATCCTGGGAAGCGGCTCTTTGGCAAAATGCGGCCAGATAGGAGTCCGGTCCCCGTCCACCTGTACAGTAACAGCTCCCTTACCGTTTACCGTCCAGGTCAGGGTTCCCCTGGCGATACTCTGCAGATAGACCGCATAGAGGGCATAGCTGGAGGTGATCACGGCGCTGCCGTCCCGGATCTCCCAGGAGGTGTCGTATACCTTGATCCGGGCTCGGTCATATCCGGCTTCCTCCCATTCCAGGCGTACTCTCCGGTCGTTGTCCATAGGAGCTCTCCATACGTTCAGTTCAATGGGTTTTTCGATCAGGCTGCTGCCGTCCTTTACCAGAGCGGAGAAAGCGCCTTTCCACTTGTCATATACATAACGGAATCCGGCTCCGGTTACCACCAGCTGGTTCTCCAGATCCTTCACAGCCACGGGACTGGTGCTTTCAGCCGGAGACGGGAGGCAGCCCGCGGCTTTGGCAACGGCCGCCTTTGCGCTGGAGGCGTCCCTGGATACAGTAAGCTGATCATGACCTGCCTCATAGCCCGCCGGAGTCAGAAGATCCGCCTCTTTCTGGATATAGTGAAGGTGCAGGAAGGTATTTCCCCGGAACGAAAGGGGCTGGGGAATCTGTACCTGTACCTGGCTCTTGGCCGGGCAGTCCACATCCGGCAGTGTTCCGGAGGCTGTGATCTGACCATCGGTAACGATCTCATAAACCACAGAGTACCGGTCCCGGATGTTGGTATAATCCATCTTGTTGTCCAGCTCTACGATACCGGCAGCAGCGTCCGCAAGCGATGCGCGGATGGGGCGGGCCACATTCTTGTGCTCCAGAAGTCCCGTGTGAGGGCGTCTGTCGGGATATACCAGACCATCCATGCAGAAATTGCCATCGTGGATCTCCTCGTTCCAGTCACCGCCGTAGAAGAACTTTTCCTTTCCATCCGGTGTTCTGCCCATGCAGACGGAATGATCGCACCATTCCCACACATAGCCGCCGATATAGCCGTCATACTTGTACATCCTCTGGAAGTATTCTTCCAAATCCCCCGGGCCGTTGCCCATGGCATGGCTGTATTCCACCTGGATGAATGGCTTCTTTCCCTCCTGTGTGCAGAAGTAATCCACGAATTCCACAGGAGCGTACATCCTGGCAAATACGTCAATGTTGCTCAGGTCGTTGACGTATTCCGAATCCATCATCTGCCAGATACCGTTTTCATAGTTCACCACCCGGTCCGGATCGTAGGATTTGATCCAGGCCGCGGCCTTTTCCATGTTGGGACCGTAGGCGCTTTCATTTCCCATGGACCAGGAAAATACGCTGGCACAGTTCTTATCCCGGTGCACCAGATGCTGGATACGGTCCACGACTGCCTTTTCGTAGGAGGGATCCCGCATCAGAAGGCCGTAAGTTTTTTCGTACTGTACCTCATCGTTATCCCCCCGGCGCATGCCGCCTCCAAACACATTGGCGCAGCCGTGGGATTCCAGATCCGCCTCATCCATCACATAGAAGCCGTAGCGATCGTACATCTGAGTGGCCCACGGAGCGTTGGGATAGTGGCTGGTGCGGATGCCGTTGATATTGTGTTCCTTCATCAGCTTCAGATCCCTCAGAAGCTGTTCCCGGGAGATCGAGGCGCCGGTGTAGGGGTCGCTGTCATGACGGTTGGTTCCTTTGATCTTGAAATTCACCCCGTTCATGTAGATCACATTTCCTTTGATGTCGATGCGGCGGATTCCCACCTTCTGCGCGATGGTTTCCTCCGGTGTTTCCAGGATCAGAGTATACAGGGCGGGATGCTCCGCATTCCACAGATCAGGATGCTCCACCGGGAAGCGTACCTGGCCGCCGGAAGCCTCTGTCTCAGACAGAAGAGCGCCGTCCGGACTGTAAAGCCGCGCCTTTACGGAAGCGTTTCCGCAGATCTCCAGGTCTGTACGGATCTCCGCACTGGACAGATCCCGGGAGACATCCGTATGTACAAAATAGTCCCGGATATGATCTTCAGGACGGATCAGAAGATAGACATCTCGGAAGATACCGGAGAAGCGCAGCTTATCCTGATCTTCCAGATATGTGCCGTCGCACCACTTCAGAACGATCACAGTAAGCCGGTTGGTTCCCTGGTGAATCTTGTCTGTGATATCAAACTCGCTTCCGGAGTGGGAGATCTGGCTGTAGCCGGCGAATATCCCGTTGACCCACAGATAGTAGCAGGAGTCCACGCCGTCAAAGTTCAGATAGACCTTTTTGGAAGCTGCCTCAGCGTCCAGGGCAAATTCTTTCACGTAAACGCCGGTGGGATTCTCATCCGGTACATAGGGCGGATCATAAGGAATGGGGAACCGGGTGTTGGTATACTGGTTGCTGTCGTAGCCCAGAATCTGCCAGCAGCTGGGAACCGGAATGGTGTCATAGCCGCAGATGCAGGCGTCCGCTGACGTACAGTCCGCGGGAACGTCATGGTAGCTGGGATAAAATTTGAACTTCCAGTCATCGCCGTTGAGATTGATGGCCCGGGATGTGGTGAGCATATCCGCTTTCCAGGATTCTTCGGGACTGGAACACGGTACATAGTAGGCCCGCAGAGGCTCTGTCTGAACATGAAGCGTCTGGGGATCCTGAAAATAATTCGGCAGTTTCATAGATGATACCTCCTCCATATATTTACAGATTGTTTTGCAAAACCACCCATCGTTGTCTTTTCTATTCTACAGCCGGATTGTTTTGCGCACAAGAGAGAAAACTGCCCGATTCATGGATAAAATGATACAAAGGGGGAATACTGTACAGGACTGCGGGCGCCGGGCCGCAGGGATCACGGCTTGCGCGCGTACTTTGCGGAAAGGGAAACGGAAGACCAAACGGTATCTGTAAAGCGCGGCAGGCAGATCTTCCGGCGCCGCGGATGCTGCGGAGAGAGCGCTGAGAAATTTCTCTATGGACAATAGGGCCCTACAGGAGATATAATAGGAAACGGCAGTGGAGATTTCTGCCAAAATTATACGGAAGATGGAGGCGAATGACAATGCTGGAACTGAAGAATATCAGCTTTCAGGTTTCCGAGGATTCCAAGGACAAGGAAATCCTGAAGAACGTCAGCTTTACGCTGGATGACAATAAATTTGTCGCGATCACCGGTCCCAACGGAGGAGGAAAATCCACTCTGGCCAGGGTGATCGCGGGAATAGCAAAACCCACCTCCGGGAAGATTTTTCTGGATGGACAGGATATCACAGATCTGGGTGTGACGGAGAGGGCAAAGCTGGGGATCAGCTATGCGTTTCAGCAGCCGGTGCGGTTTAAGGGGATCACAGTCCTGAACCTTCTGCGGCTGGCGGCTGGCAAGCGGCTTTCTGCGGCAGATGCCTGCCAGTACCTGTCTGAGGTGGGGCTGTGTGCCAAGGATTATATCAACAGAGAGGTGAACGCCAGCCTTTCCGGAGGAGAGATCAAGCGGATCGAGATCGCTACAGTGATGGCCAGGGGAACCGCGATTTCTGTGTTCGATGAACCGGAGGCAGGGATCGATCTCTGGAGTTTCCAGAATCTGATCCAGGTTTTTGAAAAGATGAACGACCGGAAGCACGGTTCGATCCTGATCATTTCTCATCAGGAGAGGATTCTGCAGACAGCGGATGAGATCCTGGTGATCGCGGACGGTGAGGTGGCAGGCTACGGCAGACGCCAGGAGATCCTGCCTACCCTGTTAAACAGCGACAGCGCTGCTGCCGGCTGCAAATTCTGGCAAAAGGAGGGCGCATAAGTATGGATAAACTGGATCCGATTCAGATCGACCTGCTGGAGGCTATCTCAGGACTTCATGAGATCCCGGCGGGAGCTTACAATATTCGGGCCAACGGGGGAACTGCGGCTCGCAATTCCACAGAGCATATTGAGATCGTTCCCAAGGACAATGGTCAGGGGATTGATATTTTTATCAAGCCGGGAACGAAAAAGGAAAGTCTTCATATGCCTGTACTGCTGAGCCAGACAGGGTTAAAGGACATTGTGTACAATGATTTTCATATCGGAGAAGACGCGGATGTGACCATCGTTGCCGGCTGCGGAATCCACAACGGCGGAGACGCGGCCAGTCAGCATGACGGGATCCACCGGTTTTTCATCGGGAAAAACGCAAAGGTGAAGTATGTGGAGAAACATTACGGCAGCGGGGATGGAAAAGGTGAGAGGATCATGAATCCTCTGACGGAGATCGAGATCGATGAAAATGGCTACATGGAGATGGATACCGCTCAGATCAAGGGAGTGGATTCCACCATCCGGAAAACCAACGCCAAACTGGCGGCGGGAGCCAAGCTGGTGGTCATGGAGCGCCTGATGACTCATGGAACTCAGAGGGCAGAAAGCTATTTTGATGTGCAGATCAACGGAGAGGATGCCTCCGCCAACGTGGTGTCCCGGTCGGTGGCCAAGGATGATTCCTATCAGCTCTTTTCCTCCAACATCGCAGGAAATGCCAGATGCAACGGCCATACGGAGTGCGACGCGATTATCGTTGGAAACGCCAAGATCAGCGCCATTCCGGAGCTGACTGCCAATGACTCTGACGCGGCTCTGATCCATGAGGCGGCTATCGGCAAGATCGCCGGGGAACAGATCACTAAGCTGATGACGCTGGGACTTACGGAGGAAGAGGCAGAGCAGGAGATCATCAGCGGTTTCCTGAAATAAGACATGGAAAAAAAACAACGATTTATCATTAATTTTTTATATTTTGCCATAATCCTGGCCATAGCGTATGTGCTGCTGAAGTTCGCGGTGCCGCTGCTGATGCCGTTTGTGATCGGATTTCTCATTGCCTATGTGCTGAAGCGGCCGATCCGTTTTCTGGCCGAGAAGGTCAGGATCCCCTGGAAGGCGGCAGCAGTGCTGCTGGTGCTGATATTTTACGCCACTGTGGGACTTCTGATGGCATTGGGAGGAATCCGGGCATTTTCCTGGATCAGCCAGATGGTGGGGAGACTTCCCCAGATTTACCGAAGCTATGTGGAGCCTCTGATGAGGGATATCTTTGTGAATGTGGAGGAACGGGTGGCTCAGATGGATCCCAATATGCTGGGAACGCTGGAATATGTGGGAAATCAGATCAGCCAGTCCATGGGTCAGCTGGTTTCCAGGCTGTCTGTGGGAAGCATGGAGCTGATCTCCAACATGGCGTCCTCCCTTCCCATGCTGTTCATCAAACTGCTTTTGATGATTATCTCTACATTTTTTATCGCTATGGATTATGAAAAGCTCACCAGGTTCTGTCTCAGACAGCTCAGCGGCAGAGGGCGGGAGTTCTTTCTGCAGGTGAAGCGGTATGTGGTGGGAACGCTGTTTGTATGCATCCGCTCCTATGCGCTGATCATGTCCATCACTTTTTTGGAACTGTGCCTGGGATTGGGAGTCATAGGCATTGACCATTTTATCCTGGTGGCTCTGGGAATTGCCATTTTCGATATCCTTCCGGTCCTGGGGACAGGAGGGATCATGATCCCCTGGGCGGTGATCACATTGATCCTGGGAGATTATTCCATGGCTGTGAAGCTGATCATTGTGTATCTGATCATTACCGTAGTCCGGAACATCATCGAGCCAAAGATCGTGGGAGGCCAGATCGGCCTACATCCGGTGGTGACCCTGGTCAGTATGTTTGTGGGAGCCCAGCTATTCGGCGTGGTGGGGCTGTTCGGATTTCCCATCGGCCTGTCGCTGCTTCGGAACCTGAACGATACCGGCGTGCTGCGGATCTTCAGGGGACCGGTGGAGGGAGATACCACCTGGGAAGAGATGGAACGGGAGCGCCAGCAAGAGGAGCCGGCGGCGGAAGAAAAAGAGAATCCGGAAGATCCGGGGGAAAAATGATAAAAGAGAACAGCAGAATGCCAAAAGCCGGGAAAGATCCTGAACGGATCCAACAGCAGCACAACCTGGCTGTGGAGCAAATACAGTAAAAACGCCTGCGGTACAGAAAAACTGTACTGCAGGCGCTTTTTAAATACCGTATTCACTGCTGCATTTTGATCACAGCTTCCCGAGAACTTCCGGGAGCTGATTCAGCCCGGCGATCTCAAAATCCGGAACAGGTCCTGACTCCCGGGGCAATCCGGAAGGGTTCAGCCATACCGTGGCAATCCCGGCATTTTTGCCGCCCTGGATATCCGAGGTAAGGCTGTCACCCACGATCACCGTTTCCGCAGGGGAAAAATCCGGTATCCTGGCAAAGCATTGCTGAAAATATTCCAGGGAGGGTTTGTTGGCGCCGATTTCCTCGGAGATAAAAATATCCTGAAAATATCCGGCAAGATCTGCGCTGGCAATTCTGCCCTTTTGTACCGCCGCAGTTCCGTTGGTAACAAGATACAGTCTGTAATGTGGATAGAGTGCCTCCAGAAGCTGGGGAGCTCCTTCCATGAAACGGTGTCCCTGTCCCAGCAGTCCTTCGTAGATGGCGGCGGCCTCAGCGGGAGAAGCGTTCACACCCAGTTCTTCAAAAAGGAGCTGGTAACGTCTCAGTTTTACCTGGGAGCGGGAGATCTTTCCCTGTTCCAGCAGCTTCCACTGGGCCAGATTCAGCTGGCTGTACCGCTGAAGCGTGGATTCCCTGGGAGGAATCCCCAGTTGCTTTAAGGTCTCGGTAAGTGCCCGGCGTTCCGCCCAGGAAAAATCCAGCAGCGTGTTGTCCAGGTCAAACAGTATGTTGCGGATCATAGAATGGGATTCCTTTCTGTAGCTGTTACTTCTGCTGGGCAAACCAGGCCAGAGCATATTCCTTGATGGAGGGAATCATGTCCCTGATCTGAATGCCGGTGGTATTGACGCAGAGATGGTAGTTGTCCTTGGAACCCCACTTCAGATCGCTGAACAGCTTCTGGTGTTTTGCCCTGCCCTCGTCAATCTGACGGATCTTTTTCTGCAGCTCCTTATCACTGAGAGTCTGGCAGTCATCGGCTCTTGCCCGACAGCGGGCCAGCTTGGAGGCCATATCCGCATAAACGAAGATCTTCATGGGATGGAACTCCTCCAGAATGATACCGGAGGTACGGCCTACCATCACGCAGTCTCCCTTCTCGGCCAGGCCTTTGATGATGGTCTGCTGCAGATGCAGTACCTTCAGTTCGTTCTCCATAATGGGGTCAAAGCCCAGAGAAAAGCTGTGGCCGAAGGTGGGGGAATAGGTAGGAGTCAGTCCCCTCTGAAGAAGTTCTTCCACATAATTTTCATCAAAGCTGCTTTCTTTTGCAATGGCGGAAATGATTTCCTTATCATAATAAGCGAATCCCAGAGCATCCGCCAGTCGTTTTCCCAGTTCGCGTCCTCCGCTTCCGAATTCACGGCTGATAGTAATGATCTTCATAGATGTCACTCTCCTTTGAAGGCGTATCTTGAAAGCGGTCAGACCAGGAGTATATGGGATCTATCATCAGGCTTACTGACGGCTTTCTGCGCCCATTTCAAATAGTTTTCCGGTTCAAGGATATTATATCAGAAAATTAATTATATTTCCAGATAAAAACTTATTATTTTGATTTTTATAAGAGCATTGAATCCTAAGGAAAATCGTGATATTCTTCTGTACAAATTGGTAAACGATCCGATGATCTTCCGGTACGCCGGGCCATCTGTAAGTATACCGGACAGTCTGGGAAAGGTTCGGATATCTGCGGAGGCGGGCGCCTGTCCGCCTGGCTGAGATCTGGAATTTTACGGAAAATTACAAGAGAAGAGAGGACAGAAAAAGATGGTACAGTTATTGTTGGGAATTATTTATCTGGCGTTTATAAGCCTGGGGCTGCCGGATGCGCTGCTGGGGTCGGCATGGCCTTCCATGTATCAGGAGTTTGGGGTTCCGGTTTCCTATGCGGGGATCATATCCATGATCATTTCAGCGGGAACAGTGGTGTCCAGTCTGATGAGCGACCGCCTGACCAGAAGGCTGGGAGCGGGCAGGGTGACTGCCATCAGTGTGGGAATGACAGCGGCGGCGCTTTTGGGTTTCTCTGTCAGCGGCTCCTTCCCTATGCTGTGTATCCTGGCAGTTCCCTATGGACTGGGGGCAGGGAGCGTGGATGCGGCTTTGAATAATTATGTGGCGCTGCATTATGCCAGCCGTCATATGAGCTGGCTTCATTGTATGTGGGGGCTGGGGGCTTCCGCAGGACCGTATATCATGGGATATGCACTCACCGGAGGGCAGGGATGGAATATGGGATACCGCTATATCGCCGTTCTGCAGATCGCCCTTACGGTGATCCTGATCTTCAGTCTTCCCATGTGGAAAAAGCGACCTGAGACCGGCAACGGGGAAGGAGAGGGGCAGACTCTGAGCCTGCGGCAGATCGTGAAGATCCCGGGAGCCAGAGAGACCATGCTCACCTTCTTCTGTTACTGTGCGGTGGAGCAGACAGCGGGGCTGTGGGGGACCAGCTTCCTGGTGCTGGCCCACGGGCTTTCCCCGGAGGAAGCGGCTATATATGGAAGCCTGTTTTTTGTGGGGATCACTCTGGGCCGGGCGGCCAGCGGATTTCTCACGATGGCTCTGGACGATGCCAGAATGGTGAGGCTGGGGATCGTGATCATCCTGGCGGCCATCTGTACCTTCCTTCCTTTTCTGGGCAGCGGTTTTGCCAAGACGGGTCTGGTACTGATGGGGGTGGGATGCGCTCCGGTATATCCCTGTATTATCCATGCTACGCCCCTGCGGTTCGGCGCGGACAGGTCTCAGGCCATCATCGGAGTTCAGATGGCCAGTGCTTACATCGGTATCCTTCTGATGCCGCCTCTGTTCGGGATGCTGGCGGATCATATCACTATCTGGCTGTTTCCCGTGTTTCTGCTGGCGATCACAGCGGTAATGGGCGTGATGCATGAAGCGACCATCAGAAAAGCGGGGAAAAGAAAGCCATGATGGAAGTGGATTATGGGGAGGAGGAAAAGCGGTCAGTCTGTACGATTGACCGTTTTTCCATATCCGGAAAGGGAGGTTTATGAACCATAGCCCATGAAAGCCAGAGGGCATGGAGTGAAAATGAGATTGTAAGACCGGATCGTATGGCAGCAAACTTCTGATATCAGAACCAAAAAAGTTGGTGTCAAATTGGTGTCCAGCCTCGAAAACGAGATGATTTTGGATAACTGAGATTTCTGCAAACCCTTCTTTCTGTCTGATAGGATAATCGAAGACGAATACAGTTTAGCACATTCGCAATCCCATAGCAATCTTGTTTTTGCCGTTCTCTTTGGCAATCCGGACGCAACCGGCGGTTGCGTCAAGAAATGTTTGTGAGTTAGCAAGAACTTTGATATAATGAAAACATAAACCCCGGAACCGGGAGAAAGGTAGGGGAATACTGCATGGCAAAACAAAATATTTATGATAATGATATTTTTTTCGAAAATTTCAAGAATCTTCGCGACAACAAGATTAATTTCAATGATTGCATAGAAACCCCTATCCTGCTTGCGATGATTCCAGAAGTAGGTGGAAAAAGAGTATTGGACATAGGTTGCGGCATGGGCCAACACGCAAAGAAGTATTCTGATATGGGGGCTGAGTCTGTATTAGGTATCGATATTTCTGAGAAAATGCTTGAGTATGCAAAGGAACATTTCCATGCTAAAAATATTACTTACCTCCAAATGGCATTGGAAGATATATGTCAAATTGATGAGCAGTTCGATTTGATTACAAGTTCCTTGGTATTTGATTATGCTGAAGATTTAGACAAACTAATGAAAAATGTATATGGCCTATTAAAATACGGTGCCCATTTTGTATTTAGTATGTCTCATCCAATGGATACCGCATGGGATGGTCAATATGATAGATATACCCGGACAGAATCAGGCGAAAGACTTTATGCGAATATCAGCAACTATATGGTTGAGGGAAAAAGAACAGTCAAATGGGTTGTCGAGGGCTATGAAGTCTATCATCGAACATTTTCCAGTATTGTTAATTCTATAGTAAATGCTGGATTTTTGATTGAAGAATGCGAGGAATCTCATGTATCCGATGAGATGAGAAAGAAGTATCCGGAGAAGTTTGGCGGGACACTTCACCGACCAAATTTTATATTTTTTAGATGTAAAAAGGCAACCGTAAGATGATGAATCCAGATGGATATACAAAAGTGAAAATTCAATTCATTACATAGAACTGTCGCTGCAGGAACACACATTCCCACAACGGCAGTTTTCATTTTCTCTTGTGCCGGAAGTTGAACGGGCTATATTTGATATCAGGGGATTTTATGTTATGCGTCATACAGCCTGCACCAGAATGGCGGAGTGCCGTATGGATATGAAAGTGTTGCAGTATATCATGGGACACGCTCCTATTGATGTGACTATGGAAGTTTATAACCACTTGGGAGAGAGAGAAAATTGAAAATGAGATTGCAAGACTGGATAAAATGGCGGTGAACTTCTGACACCAGAAACGAAAAAAATGGTGTCAAATTGGTGTCAAACCTCGAAAAAGTGATGATTTTGGATAACTTAGATGTCTGCAAACCCTTGATTTTACTGGGTTTGAAAAAAAAATAAAAAATATTAGCACTCACCTATTGACAGTGCTAATAATAAGTGTTATAGTACATGTAGAGCAAAGGAAAGGAGATAAAAATCCGGAAGCTCTGAACAACGCAGACAATATTTTAAAATAGAATTGGAGGAATGACATATGTTGATGCCCAGTATTTTTGGAGAGAACTTATTTGATGATTGGATGGATTTTCCTTTTGAAAGAGAGTTTTTCGGAACAAGGAATTCTTCCGGAAGGACCTCAGACAAGAATCTGATGAAGACGGATGTGAAGGAGACGGATACCTCTTATGAACTGGATGTGGATCTGCCGGGATATAAGAAAGAGGATGTGAGCGCCAAGCTGGAGGACGGCTATCTGACCATCAGCGCTTCCAGGAATGCCAACAATGATGAGAAGGATAAAGAAGGAAGATATATCCGCAGAGAGCGCTTCACCGGCCAGTGCTCCAGAAGCTTCTACGTGGGAGAGGGCGTTACCCAGGAGGATATCAAAGCCAGATTTGAGAATGGTATCCTGAAGCTGTCCATTCCCAAGGTGGAGAAAAAGCAGGTAGAAGAGAAAAAGTACATTTCCATAGAGGGTTAAGCCCACTGACAGCCTTACGTTTCACCCGGGTGCTTTGGCACCCGGGTTATTTGCGCTTTGCGTTTTGCAAGTCCGGCATGCGGCAGAACAGCAGCACAGGGGGACACGGTATATGCCATCCTTCGGGCTTCGGGATGCCGACAGGTAACAGTTCAGCCTTCCGGTTTCACTGTAACGCCGGTTGACGTCTGATCCGTGTTTTTCCTTGCCTCTCAGAAGAAAATCGGTTACACTGTGGAAAAGGAGCGGATGAAAATGAATATCAAGGATCTGGAATATTTTAAGATTGTCTGCCAGCAGAAAAGCATCACGAAAGCGGCCCATGCCCTCTATATGACGCCTCAGGGATTAAGCCGGATCATGAAGAATGTGGAAAATGAGCTGGGAGCTGTGCTGTTTGCGCGGACCGGAGCCGGAATCCGGCTGACAGAATCCGGCAGCTATCTGTATGAAAAGCTTCCGGCGTTTCTGGAAGAGTATCAGGGGATCTGCGGGGAGATCCGGTGTATCGAGCAGAGGAAGAATCATGAGATCGATCTGCTGTCAGCCTACGGGATCCTCCGCCTGGTAACCCCGGAATGTCTGGATGACTTCCGGAAAAAATATCCGGAAATCTCACTGCATTACCGGGAGTATCCCGACCGGCAGGTGGAGCGGCTGTTCCAGGAGGGGGAGGGGAATGTGGCTTTCCTGGTGGGAAAAAGCGCTTCCGGCCGGATGAACCGGACATTTATGGAGAGATATGAGATCAAGCTGCTGGTGAACCGGGCCCATCCTCTGGCCGGGAGATCATCAGTATCTGTCAGGGAGCTTCAGGGAGAGCGGCTGTATATCGAAAGCAGTGAATTCCATATCCATCAGCTGATCCTGGAGAAATGCCGGGAAGCGGGATTTGAGCCGGATATTGCCTTTGAGACCAGCGGTTTCAGCCTTTGCCATAAGATGGTACAGAAAAATAAAGGGATTTCTGTGACGGTGGATTTCATTTTTGATGACATGCGGCAGGGAGATCTGGTGATGATCCCCTTTGAAGAGGGACCGTTTTACTGGGAGACCTACATGCTCACCCGGGAGGGTGAGACCCCGAATCCGGATGTGGCATTGTTTCACCGTCATGTGATGGAGTGGCTGAAGGACATCGGGGAGGGAAAGATTCAGCGGTGAGGGATTTCCATCCGGCTGCGGCATACATGCTCTGCCTATACCCGGTTTACAGCCCCGGGACTGCGAAGCGCGCCGTGGTCTGCCGGGAGGACAGTGGCCTTTCAAGATTTTGTTGAGGCGGTTCAACACTCTGTTTATTTCAAAAATAAAAAAGGAATGGTACAATACAAAAGAATTCACTTATTATAACCGGAAAAGGAATACATCCTGCGGGACAGGAGGTATTCCTTTTTCGGTGTCAGGGGGCAGTTTATTCCCGTCGGCAACCTACTCCGTAAAGGTGTACTTGTAGGTAATGCTGCCTTTGTTCAGAGTATACTGGATCTCTCCGGAGGGAAGCATTTCCTTTTTTACCTGATCCCAGTCCCGGCCATGCTTTGCCTTTACATATTCGTCAGGATCTTCCAGCTCCGCATCCTCTATGTACACCTGAGGTCTGCCGCTTCCGGCGCAGGCGTTGATGATTTCAGCCACCACTTCGTACTCTTTTTTCATAGAGATTCCTCCTGTTGGTTTGTTACTGTCATTATAGCATATGCGGACCTGCTATGTAAGTAAAAGATATCCGCAGCTGAATGACAGCTGCTGGCGGCAGGAAACGGTCTCCGGTCATCCGGGACCGGGTTTACCGGCAGGCCATCGGAATACTGCGGCGGCAGATATCAATAAAATGTTGACGGCAATCAATAAAGCGTTGATGGGAAAGCTTCACGGAGATTGTTATAATATAGACAAAATTCACGGAAAATAAGGAGGATATCATGAGTGAATTCAAATTGACCAGTGTGGAAGAGTTCGAGGCGGCCACCGAACGGCTGCTGGAGACAGGAAAAAAGGTAGGTGCGGACGCCTGGCAGCTTCGCGTGAAGAACCAGACGCCCCACTGCAAATTCGGCGAACAGGGAATCTGCTGCCGGATCTGTTCCATGGGTCCCTGCCGGATCACCCCCAAGGCTCCCAGAGGAATCTGCGGCTGTGACGCCCACGGAATCGCCGGAAGAAATTTCCTGCGGTTTGTGGCGGGAGGAGCGGCTACCCATTCCGACCACGGAAGAGAGATCTGCCATACGTTACATACCGTCGCTCCCGATGGAAATTATAAGGTAAAGGATCCGGAGAAGCTGCTGCGCATTGCCAAAGAGTGGGGCGTGGAGACCGAAGGAAAGGATATCTACGATCTGGCGCATGAAATGTCCGAGCTGGCCCTTCTGGAGTACGGAAAGCCCTTCGGCGTGCAGCGCTGGCTGAAAAGAGCGCCTGAGCATACCCAGAAGCTGTGGCACGATGCGGAGATTGAGCCCCGGGCCATTGACCGGGAGGTATCCACCGCCATGCACATGACACATATGGGAAATTCCTGCAAGGCAGAGGCTCTGGTGCGCCAGTCCCTGCGTTCCGGAATGTCTGACGGATGGGGCGGTTCCATGTGCGGAACGGAGTTTTCCGATGTGATGTTCGGCACTCCCAAGCCGGTGGATACCGAGGCCAATCTGGGTGTTATGAAGGAGGATATGGTCAATATCATCGTACACGGCCATGATCCCAGCCTTTCTGAGATGATCTGCGAGTACGCGGAGGATCCGGAGATGATCGCCCTGGCAAAATCCCTGGGAGCAAACGGGATCAATGTGGCGGGCGTCTGCTGTACTTCCAACGAAGTGGCTATGAGAAGAGGCGTTCCCATGGCCGGCAACTTCCTGCAGCAGGAAAATGTGGTGCTGACAGGGGCATGTGAGGCTATCGTGGTGGATGTGCAGTGTATTTTCCCGGCGTTGGGACCGCTGTCCAAATGCTTCCATACGAAATTCATCACCACTTCTCCCATTGCCCAGATGCCGGATTCCGATTTTATCCGGTTTAATGCTGAGACTGCGGGAGAAAACGCCAAATTGATCGTGCGCACCGCTGTGGAGAATTTTGTCAACAGAAGAAAAGAGTTGGTATATATCCCCCAGATGAAGCAGAAGGCCACTGTGGGATTTTCCACCGAGGCCATCGTGAAGGTGCTGGATGGTGTGACAAACAGCCAGGTGGATGTGACCGGAACCACAAAACCGCTGATCGAATGCATCACATCCGGAGTTATCCGGGGAGCCGTGGCCATGGTGGGCTGCAATAATCCCAGGATCCGTCCGGATTACGGCCATATTGAGCTGATGAAGAAGCTGATCGCCAATGATATCATCGTGATCCTTTCCGGATGTTCTGCTCAGGCTGCCGCCCGTGCCGGACTGATGGACAAGAGAGCCAAGGATCTGTGCGGCGCAGGCCTGAAACGTGTCTGTGAGCTGGCAGATATCCCGCCGGTCCTGCACATGGGCTCCTGTGTGGATATCAGCCGTATGATGGTGCTGGCGTCTCAGCTTGCCAAAGATTCTGGCCTGAATATTTCCCAGCTTCCGCTGGTGGGCTGTGCGCCGGAGTGGATGTCTGAGAAGGCCATTTCCATTGGAAACTACGTGGTGGCCACCGGTATCGACACCTTCCTGGGCGTGGATCCTCAGGTGAGCGGTTCCAGCGAGATGACCTACTGGCTGACAGAGGGAATCCGCGACTGGGTGGAGGCTGCCTACACGGTAGAGAAGGATATCGAGAAGCTGGGCGATGCCATGATCGCCAGGATCGAAGAGAAGCGCGCCGCGCTGGGAATCTGACAGGAGGATACGGCAAATGACATTATTTGAAAGAGTATTCAATGGAAACGATGCCGTATACGGGCTGACAGAGCAGGCCATTGACGGCGCTATCGCCCGGTACGGCCAGGAGAAGGCAGTCAGCTTCCCTGACACTGCTTACAGCCTTCCCTGCTACTATTCTGTAACCGGCGTAAAGGTTACCAACCTGAAAGAGCTGAAAGAGGCTCTGGGCGTTGTAAAAACCCTGATGACCAGAGAGCCCCGCTTAAACGACGCGTTCATGTCCGGTGTTGCCACCGCTCTGTGCGCGGAGTTCATCGAGGTCCTGAAATATATCGACGGCGCAGCTCCCTATCAGCAGCCCCTGTACGGCCATCTGCCGGACGCTGTGATCCGTGAGCTGGGTGTGCCGCTGGTAACCGGAGATATCCCGGGCGTAGCTGTTATCCTGGGTTCCGCTCCCAGCGTACAGGAAGGCGTGGATCTGGTAAAATCCTATCAGGCACAGGGTATCCTGGTAACTCTGGTAGGCGGTATCTGCGATCAGGTAGCTGAGGCCGGCATGAACACCGGAGCCAATGTGCGTGTAATCCCCCTGGGCAAGGATGTGACCTCCGTAATCCATGTGGTATCCGTAGCTCTGAGAGCTGCCCTGATCTTCGGAAATATCACCCCCGGCGATTCCAAAGCGCTGATGGAGTACACCATGCAGCGTGTACCGGCCTTCGTCAATGCCTTCGCACCGCTGGATGATGTGATCGTTGCCTGCGGAGCCGGCGCCATCGCTCTGGGATTCCCGGTAATCACCAACGAGACCGAGAATATCTTCCGGGTACCCAAGAGCCTGATCGTACAGGAGGATGTGAGCAAGTTCAACGCTACTTCCCTGGAGGCCCGCGACATCAAGATCAAGATCACCAGGATCGATATCCCGGTGGCATTTGCTTCCGCTTTCGAAGGTGAGATCATCCGCCGCGGCGACATGCAGGTGGAGTTCGACGGATCCCGTGTGGACTGCGCCGAGCTGGTACAGACCAAAGACGCTTCCCAGGTGGAAGATCACAAGATCACCATCGTGGGACCGGATGTGGACGAGATGGAGCTGGGAAGCAAGAACAGCATCGCTTATGTGGTGGATGTTGCCGGAAAATCCATGCAGTCCGATTTCGAGCCGGTTATCGAGCGTAAGTTCCATAACTACATCAACTGCATCGAGGGTGTATACCACACCGGCCAGAGAGATATGCAGAGAATCCGTATCAGCAAGAATGCCTTTGGGGCAGGCTTCCGCCTGAAACACATCGGCGAGGTGCTGTACGCTTCTGTAAAGAATGAGTTTGAGGCCGTGGTTGACAAATGTCAGGTGACCATCTACACCGATCCCGCAGAGTGTACAAGAGTGCGTCACGAAGTGGCGATCCCCACCTTTGAGAAACGTGACGACCGTCTGAACAATCTGACGGATGAGTCTGTGGACGTATACTACAGTTGTATCCTGTGCCAGGCCTTCTCCCCGTCCCACGTATGCGTGGTAACTCCGGAGAGACTGGGACTGTGCGGAGCCGTTTCATGGCTGGATGCCAAAGCTACCAACGAGCTGGATCCCAACGGACCCTGCCAGGTGATCACCAAAGAGCGGGTGATCGACGAACGGATCGGAGAGTACGAGGATGTGAACGAGGCAGTGAAGAAGTTCTCCCAGGGAGCCCTGGAGGATGTATCCCTGTACTCCATCATGGAGAAACCCATGACCTCCTGCGGATGCTTCGAGTGTATCTGCGGAATCGAGCCCTTCTCCAACGGAGTGTGCATCGCCAACCGTGAGTACGCAGGTATGACTCCTCTGGGAATGACCTTCCCCGAGCTGGCTTCCATGACAGGCGGCGGAGTACAGACACACGGATTCATGGGCCATGGAAAACATTTCATCGGTTCCAAGAAGTTCATGAAAGCAGAGGGCGGTGTTGCCAGGATCGTATGGATGCCCAAAGAGCTGAAAGAGACGGTTGCCGAGAGACTGAACCAGACAGCGAAAGAGCTGTACGGAATTGACAACTTCACCGATATGATCGGAGATGAGACCATCGCTACGGATCCGGAAACTCTGGTAGAGTTCCTGACAGAGAAGGGCCATCCGGCCCTGGGAATGGATCCCATGATGTAAGATATGCCATCCCGCAGGGCGGAGGAGTCTTTGGGAAAACAGACCCGAGCCCTGATGCGGAAAGATAAAAACCGCGGGAAAATGATCACTGTGGAATCACACTGTGGAATCATTTTCCCGCGGTTTCATTATGAAGCCCAATAGCCTGGCTTTATCATCCCTCTCCAAAGGGAACCACATCCGCAACAGCTTCGTCAAGACTGATCTTCCGGTCCCCATGGTCAATATCCAGCAGCCGGTATCTGTCATTTCCCATACCCAGCTCTTTCATATAGGTAAGCTGGCGCAGGCCATGGCGGGATTCCATCCGCTCTGTCAGGGCGTGGCGGTCTTCCTCTTTCAGCGCATAGATCAGATCCACGGAAGCCTGGTCGATGGCGAGAATATCTCTGGAAGCCAGGATTCCGATATTCGGCGTTACCACGGGCTCTGCGGCTATCCCCTCGCAGTCGCAGGAAACCGACATGTTTCTCAGGACGTTCACATAGCTGATCCGGTCTCCGAAATGATCAGTCACCGCTTTGGCTGATTCAGTCATCCTCTCCATGAATTCTTCATTGGAAATATCCCACATATCATCAGAACCCGGTGTGGTGTGGATCATCCGTTTCCCGATCCGTCCGTCCGCGCATCCGATGCCGATATTTTTATTGGAGCCGCCGAAACCGCCTTTGGAGTGCCCTTTAAAATGTGTCAGGACGAACAGAGAATTATAATTCAGGAGATTCTTTCCCATATGCATTTCCGTAAACCATTTTCCGCCCTTTATCGGGAGCGCCGCGGTATCCTCAGCATCCATGATATCCACAGGGCAGAAGGTCCATCCGTTGACTTTCAAAGTCTCCAGATGCTGCCTGGTGGTGTATCGTCCGCCTTCGTAATAAGTATTGGTCTCCACGATGGATGCGCCGGAAAGCTCTCTTTTGATCAGTTCCTCCACCCAGGGGCGGGGAATAATATTGGGACCGTGAGGTTCACCGGTGTGCAGCTTGATGCCAACCTTACCGGCCAGATTTCCGCTGATCCGCTGATAGATCTTCCGAAGTCCGGCAGCAGAGAGATCCCTGGTAAAATAAACCACAGATTCGTCCCCTGTACGCTGTTCATAGGGAATATACTGGTCCCCGCCTGTTCCGGGTACCGGTTTTTGATTTGACATACGCAATTCCTCCTTACTTCCTGTGAAAATCAGTCTGTAACATTCTGGCCTTCCGCTTTTTTCGCTGTGCGCCAGTGAGCGGTTACCATTTTTATCATATCACAAAAAAGAGAAAAGTATCAATCTTTACAGAAGTTCTGCCAGTTTTTCCACATCCTCCCTGCGGGTGGCCCAGGAGGTAGCCAGCCGGACTATCGTGTGCTGATCGTCCATCCGTTCCCAGAAGCTGAAGCCTGCCTGTTCCCGCAGCTTTTCCAGCTTCCGGTTTTCCAGGATCAGAAACTGCTGGTTGGTGGGAGACGCATAATAGAACCGGCAGCCCTTTTGGGACAGCTTTTCCTTCAGAAGGTTGGCCATATCAATGGCGTGGCGGGAAATACGGAGATACAGCTGGTCGGTAAACAGAGTGTCAAACTGGATTCCCAAAAGCCGGCCTTTGGCCAGAAGCGCGCCCTCCTGCTTTACGATGGTAAAGAAATGAGGGACAAGAGGCCGGGGAAATACCAGAGCCTCACCGAACAGGGCTCCCACCTTGGTACCGCCGATGTAAAATGCATCGCAGTTCTGCGCTATGATCTCCAGGGTCACATCGGTTTTTTCGGCGGCCAGCCCGTATCCCATACGGGCGCCGTCCATATAAAGACGCAGATGATACCGACCGCAGATCTCATGCAGCCGTTCCAGTTCTTTGCGGGTGTACAGCGCGCCGTATTCTGTGGGATGGGAAATATAGACCATTCCGGGCCATACCATATGGTCTTTGTTCTCGTCCCCGTAAAAAGTCTCCAGCCAGGAAACCAGTGCCTCCAGGCGGATCTTTCCCAGATCATGGGGAAGAGAGATCACCTTATGGCCGCCGGCTTCTACAGCCCCTGCCTCGTGGACGCTGATGTGGCCGGTTTCCGCAGACAGAACCCCTTCCCAGGGTTTGAGAAGGCTTTTGATGGCCACCGCATTGGTCTGGGTGCCTCCCACCAGAAAATGCACCTCTGCCTGGGGAGCGCGGCAGACCTGGCAGATTTTTTTGCGGGCGCTTTCACAGTAAGGGTCTGTACCGTAGCCCGCTGTTTTTTCCATATTGGTTTCCTGAAGCTTCTGCATGATCAGGGGATGCGCCCCTTCCAGATAGTCACTTTCAAAATGCAGCATACAATTCTCCTTTTCCTTCTGTCACATAACGGTCCAGTCGGAAGACTGAACCGTTATCCTGTGGTATTATATATGAGTTTCCACGAATTCATCGATCTTCCGGATACGTATCTCCCGCATCTTAAAGGCGCCAAAGCCCATGATAACGAAAAATGCGATCTGACCGATGGAAAGCAGATCTGTCACGCTTCCCGGAAAAGCAAATCCGGGATTCCAGCGGACCATAAAGTCTATCATCCGGTTGATGATGTTCAGGAAATAATTGATACCGTCGATGATCTGGAAGATAAAGAAAAATACCAGATAAAATACCACACATTTGATTGCGGAACCTTTCAGCCAACGGTTATCCTCCATCATCAGTACATAAACAGCTAAAAGGATCAGGATCACCGGGCTGATCAGCGCGGAGAAATAGATGATCGCTCCCAGCATTCCCACTGTGATCCCCAGACGGGTTCGGGGCTGAGGCCGCTGATAATACTGCTGCTGATAACCCTGCCGCTGGAATGATCCTGCCCCCTGCTGACGATATTGTCGATACCGATCGGAACCTTCCTGGAAAGTCTGGCCGGTATCCTCATGAAACTGCCGGTACTGTCCGGTGTCATTCTGCCGGTACGGATCGGCGCCGTCCTGCTGAGACCGGCGGTACGGATCGGCATCGTCCTGCTGAGACTGCCGGTATGGATCGGCACCGTCCTGCTGAGACTGCCGGTACGGATCGGCATCGTCCTGCTGAGATTGCCGGTATGGATCGGTACTGTCCTGCCGGAACTGCTGTGAGTTTGAGGTCTCCTCCTGTTCCCCGGTCTGCCGGGGTTCCTCCGCATTGTTTTGCTGCTGAAGGTCAGCTTCGTTTTTCTGCCGGGCGGACTGCTTCCGCTGATGGTGTTTCTGAGTGCCAGATGATTCCTGATGATATCCTCCATCCTGCTGACCGCGGGACGGGGTTCCGCAGGTGGGACAGTAGGGACTGCCGTCAGGAACATTGCTGCCGCAATTTGGACAAAACATGATGTCGCCTCCCTTGTTTATTTTCGCGGGCAGTGAGCCAGGCGGACGTGCCGGCACGTCCATCTGGCCAATGCCGCCAGGTTCAAATACCCCCAGATCTGCCGCGGGGCACTGTGCGCGGGTACACGCACCTGGCGTCTCCGAGGCGGATGCTGACTTTTGTTGTTTCCATTATAGATGAGAGGTCAAAGCAGCGTCAAGATTTGTATTCTTAGGATTTCCTTAATTTGACCAGCAGGCCGGCCAGCGGAAAACAATCACAAAAATATGCAGCGGTTATCTCACTGTAACTGTTCAGCCTTCCAATATCCCGCGAGGGCGCTGTGTGCCAGTGGCACACGATAAGCGCCGACCGAAACGGAGTGTAGACCGCTGTGTGCCAGAGGCACACGATAAGCGCCGACCGAAACGGAGTGCAGACCGCTGTGTGCCAGTGGCACACGATAAGCGCCGACCGAAACGGAGTGCAGACCCCGCCGCATTTGCGGAGGGATCCCGAGAACTGCGGGTGCCAGGCTGCGCAAAATCGCAGCCTGTGTGCATGCTTTTGTAACTATGAAGCCGAAAGGCTGAACTGTTACATCTCACTCCTCGATCTCCGGGGAATGGCCGTAAAAGATGTGGAATATCTGCTGAAAATGGATTATAATAGAATCTGCGGCGGGGCTTGGGAGATGACCTGTGGAAAGTCAGCCCTTGCCGGGAAATGGAGGAATTTAGAGATGAGAAAGACAATTCATGCAGAAAAAGCACCGGCAGCGGTGGGCCCCTATGTACATGCTGTACAGGCCGGAAATATGGTATTTACCTCCGGACAGCTGGGGCTGGATCCCCAGGATGGAAGCATGCCGGAAGGAATCCAGGCACAGACGCACCAGGCCCTTAAAAATCTGGGAGCGGTACTTGAGGCAGCGGGGCTGGGCTATGAAGATGTGGTACGTACCATGGTATTCTTGGACAGTATGGACGATTTTGCCGCAGTGAATGAGATTTATGCCCAGTATTTCAAAGAGTCTGCGCCTGCCAGATCCTGTGTGGAGGTGGCAAGACTTCCCAAAGGCGGACTGATTGAGATCGAGGCGATCGCGGTACAGAAGGACTGATGGGAGATGAACCGGTTTTGCGGTTTGTCAGCTCTCTGTTTGGACCAGATGAAAAGCTCTCCGGATGAAGGTCTCCGAAGAGCTTTTGTCATGAAAAGCATGGCAAGCGCCGGCATCAGAAAGAATCTGCCGGGTAGGAGCCGGCCCGCGTGCCTGCCGCGTATTCCGTGGGGGTCATTGCCATATACCGGCGGAATACATTGGCAAAATAGCTGCTGGTGTCAAAACCCATCCGCATGGCTGTTTCGGTGACACTGAGTCCCTCCAGAAGCAGTTTTTGGGATGCATGGATCTTTTCCCGGTTGATATAATTTCTGGGAGAAATTCCCATTTGGGCCCGGAATTTTTTCTTATAATGGGAAACAGACAGTCCACATGCTGCCGCCAGTTCTTCCAGGGTCAATCGATGGGAAATGTGATCCCGGATATAGGCCAGAGTGGTCTCAATGTCCGGTGTCAGCCGGGTCAGCCGGGGCTGCTCCTGGCGGGCTGCCAGCAGAAGCATATGGAGAAACGTAACCAGACAGCTGGCGGTGGCAGAGGGATCCCGGATGGTAACGGCCAGAGAAAAGGCATTTTTCAGGAGCTGCCCGGTTTCTTTCCCCGGCAGACGGATAATGTGATGAGGAAGCGCATAAAGTCTGCGGATCAGCGATTCAGCTGTCTGTTTTTCCAGAAAAAGGAAGCTTTCCGAACTGCTGATGTCCAGTTGAAACCAGTAAAGTTCTCCGAAGATCAGAGGGGCGCCCTGGCTGCTGTGTACCTCGTCCGGCCAGGAGAGATATACCTGACCTCCTGAAAACGGATAGGCACGTTCCCTGGTGGAAAAGGTCAGACTGCCCTCCAGAAGCAGAGAAACCTCAAAGGCGTGCGGATGGTAATGCCAGGGAAGAGGGGCAAGGGCATGGTGGGCTGTGTGCCTGGCCAGCATCCTGACGCCGGGAATATGAAGCTGCGGTTCCGTGAGGACAGTCCGTTCCGGAGAAACAAAGGCTTCATCCATCCATCGTACAGCGCTTTGGTTCTGCGTAAAAATCTGGTTCATGATCCATCTCCTTTGTATCCTGACTGAGGATTGGCGGGCGCATGGCCACACCAAAATGACAAGCCGGTCTGCCGCAAACAAATTTGCGCAGTCTGTTTCCCCATTTTGGCGATGGCTGAACTGCTGTTGCCAATTTTGTGCTGCGATCATTCTTGATTGCGGCATTTTTTTGTTCATCATATAATGAAAGACAGGTAAAGTCAACGGTGAATAAAGCGGCAAAAAGCCCGGCAACGGTCCACTGATGGACAGGAAGGAAAAACGGGATAAGAAGGGGCGATGGAAGAATGAGAAGAGAATTTCAGCCGGATTACAGAAATCTGGAAGCTGCGGCCCGCAACCGGAGGGCGGACAAGCTGCCGCTGTATGAGCACAACGTATCCTTTAAAAAGATCGGAGAGATCATGGGGAAGGATCTGGAGTCTCTTTATCAGGGAGATGAACGGGATGTGGAGGAATTTTTTTCGGTTTACAGTGAATTTTTCCGGATGTACGGGTATGACGCGGTTACCTTTGAGGCGTGTATCGGACAGATCTTTCCGGGCGGAGGCGCTTTGGAGGACAGCCGGGTGGATCCGGTGATCAAGACCCGGGAAGACTTTGAGAAGTATCCCTGGGAGGAACTGGAGGAGCGGTATTTCCAGAAAAATTCCAGGTATTTCCGGGCTTTGCGCAGACAGATGCCGGAAGGAATGAAGGCTGTGGGAGGAGTGGGAAACGGAATCTTTGAGTGCGTACAGGAACTGACCGGATTTCAGGGACTGTGCTATATCGGGGCAGATGACCAGGAGCTGTACGCAGAGCTGTTTCGGAAGGTGGGAGAGATTCATCAGAGTATCTGGAAGCGGTTTATGAGAGAATTCGGAGATGTTTACTGTGTGCTGCGTTTCGGAGATGATCTGGGCTATAAGAGCAACAGTCTGCTGTCCACAGAGGATATCCGGACACATATCTTTCCCTGGTACAGGAAAACGGTGGAGCTGGTGCACAGCTATGGAAAACCGTTTCTTCTGCATTCCTGCGGAAATATCTTTCATCTGATGGATGACCTGATCGGGAATGTGGGGATTGATGCCAAGCATTCCAATGAGGATCAGATCGCTCCGTTTCCGGAATGGGTGGAGCGCTATGGGGACAGGATCGGCAATTTCGGCGGGTTCGATGTGGACAAGGTATGCTTTGCGGGAAAGGCGGAGCTGCGGGAATATATCCGGGATGTACTGGCAAAATGCCAGGGCCATGGAGGCATCGCTGCAGGGACAGGAAATTCGATCCCGGATTATGTGCCTACCGGAAGTTATCTGGATATGATAGAGGCAGTCAGAGAATACAGAGGCGAGTGAAAGGCCAATGGTATCGGTATCGGGAGAAACCGTATGAGTTTTGCGGTGGTAACGCTGAAAAAAGGAGAAGGGCGGACGGTGAAGGCCGGAGGCGCCTGGATTTACGATAGTGAGATCGCCAGTATTATGGGGGATTTATCGGAGATCCCTTCGATACCCTGGTGGAGATTCAGGAGAACGGTGTGAAATACCAGGTGGATGTAAAAGACGGACAGAAAACCGGATTTTCCTGGATCAGAAATACAACCGGAGAGCCATTCACCGTCTCTGCCCCGGGGAGAAGGCGCTGGACTGCTTTACCCCTACCGGCTCCTTTGCGCTGAATGCGGGAATTGCCGGCGCCAGCCAGGTGCTGGGCGTGGGCGCCTCCGAGCTGGGAATCGAACGGCCCGGGCCAACGCCGAACTCAATGGGCTGTCCGACCGGGTATCCTTTGTGTGCGAGGATGTGTTTGAACTGCTGCCCCGGCTGGAGCGGGAGGGAGAGAAGCTTGATCTGGTGATTCCGGATCCTCCAGCATTTGCCAAATCCCGCAGCTCCATGAAAGCGCGGTGAAGGGATACCGGGAAATCAACCTGCGGGGAATGAAGCTGGTGAAGGACGGAGGGTATCTGGCCACCTGCTCGCATTTTATGGAGTATGAACTGTTTACAAAGACCATCGGACAGGCGGCCAATGAGCATAAACGGCTGCGCCAGGTGGAATTTTGCACCCAGGCGCCGGATCATCCGATTTTGTGGGGAACGGGGGATTGTTATTATCTGAAGTTTTATATTTTTCAGGTGTGTGATGAGAAGTAGGAATGGAAATGCCTGGAAATATTGGAGTTACAGGAATTTGGAGTGATCGGAGCAGACCGAAAAGATATCATAATTTATTGCCGGTTAGTGTATTTTAGATGATCCAAAATATGTAGCTGGACATTGAAGTTATGTTGTGGTCGAAGTTGATAAAATAAGAAACTAATTTTGGCCACAACATGACACCTTTTTAAATGCTCAAATAATTTTTTTAACTTACTAAGACTTCCCATACCTGAAATGGGCTTCGCTCCTTGAAAATTCAATATTTCAGCTGACAAAATAGTGATTTATGCCCCTATAGCCTCAGGATGGAGTGCGTTACGCAGATATTTCGGCAGTCTTGCTTCAAAATCAGCAGTAAAAGCTGTCAATTGCTCATCGCTGAGTTTTAAGATTTCCTGAAGGCTTGCCATCAAGGCATCCATTAGGATGCCAAGTGATCTATGGAAAGTAATGTCCGCCATTTCATCAACTAGGAAAAAGAACAATTCGCCAAGCGTCCTCTGATCTTCATTTTGGCGCTGTTCCATTGCGAGTAACATGTATCTGGTAAACACGATAGCTACGTGAGCTGTCAGTGCATCATAGGATAAGCTGCGGCATTCTCCAATCAGATTCAGCATAGATTTGCAGGTCTTGAAGAAAACCTCAATCTGCCAGCGCTTTCCATAAACACGGATAATCTCTTCTTCGGAAAGGGTCGTATCTGTACAGATAAAAGCAAGCCAGTCCTTGCGATTTGCTTTATTCCTTACGCAAACGATTTTCGCCGGAATAGGATTCTCTTTTCCTACCATGACGTCAACAGAAAGCAGATACTTTGATCTGCCACGGCGTTTTTTGTTCCTGGAATAGATCTCTTTGATATTCAGCTGTTCACCACAGTATGAATACTTGATGCGGCTGCTTTTCTTGAGCATAGCAATCACATCCATCCCCTTTGAATGGATGGCTGTGATCTGTGCCGGGTTGGAAAACCAGGAATCAAAAAGGACATAATCAGCCTTTAGTCCTGCACTGAGAGCAGTATCCAACAAGGCCATCATTGCTTCAGGTGCTTTTGTCTGGGCAAGCTTGCGCCTTTTTCCTGCAATGGTTCTGTTATCAAAGTTCTTTACCGGACCGATAATATTTGCTTCTTTTGCAGATGCTAACAGACAGCTGTTTACCGGGATCAGTGTATTTCCGTCACTCCAGCTTAATGTAAGCATCCGAAACCCTTTTTTGAAATGCATATCGGTGTGGTCGAATACTTTTGATCCCAGTTCTGTTTTCTTGCAGCTGGTTCGACTAAAAAGGCTGTCATCAACAATGAACACATTTTTCCTGCTATCGTCCGTTAGATCTTTGAGATCATTATTGACGATATCAGCAGCCAGAAGAGAAGTAAAACGGAGCCAGTTTGTTTTTGCCGAATTTAGGAACCGATAAAAAGTGTTCTTTGAAAAATCTTCCTTAAAAGAGCCAGTTCGTTGCTGCATATACATGCTTCTTCCGACAAAAATGTTGCTGAGCTTGTAGCGGAGCAGAGAAACAGGTGAAACACCTTTTTCTTTCATCCCATTGCATTTGGCGAGAAGCTTGCCGACATGATGCCTGGAAAAAAATCTCTGAACACAATCAATTAACTCGTTCTCATCGCAATAGTTTTGTGGTATACTGGACATGGCATAAATCTCCTTTGTATAGATGGTTTTTCGTCAATTCCATTATACCAAACGGGACAGGTTTATGCCTTTTTTATTGGCTGAAATATTGAATTTTCAAGGTTCAACACACCGTATTGGTGTGGGAAGTTTTAGTAACTTACAGATAAAACATCTGACGTAGACAATTTATTCCAAATCAATTTTTGAAAATATTTATCCTTATCCATATCTGCAGCCAGCTGTTAGTTCGCATAGAGAGAAATATATCCGTTCTGCTTCTGATTTCACACAGAGAGACAATTTACTCAATCTTCTACGCTGCTAATGCCTTTTCAAGAAATATTGATTACTAGTACAAAAGAAATTAAATAACTAGCTAAATATTTTTGTTTGTGCTATACTGAAAGCATAAAGAAGAAATGAGGTATCAGTATGGCACATGCAAAAGCAATAACGCTCACAAACGATGACTTAGAATATTTGCAGTCTCTTGTTCGTCAACGTACGATTCAGGCGCAGGTCGTTGATCGTGCAAAAATACTTTTATATAAATCTCAAGGCGCATCAAACAATGATATCGCAGAACGCTTGGATGTCAATATCAACACAGTTAAGCTTTGCCTTTCCAAATTTAAAGAAGGCGGTGTACAGCGAGCGTTATTTGATGACCAGCGCAAAGGGCGGCCTGTTGAGATTACAGATGATGCAGTAGCCTGGATTATCAGCCTGGCCTGCCAGAGGCCTTGTGATCTTGGTTACTCGCAGGAACTGTGGACTTTAAAAAATCTTCATCAACATATACAGACCCATGCAAAAGAAGCTGGATATCCAAGACTGGCTACAATTACAAGACCCATGGTTCAAAAAATACTAAAGAGATCAGAGATCAAACCATTTAAAATAAAGTATTATTGCGAAAAGCGAGATCCAGATTTTGAATCTAAAATGCACGATGTTTTAGTCGTATACAAACAGGTTGAGATGCAGTTCGACGAAAACGGGAATATCATTGTCCCGACGGAAGGTCCCATGGTTCACACAGTATCTTGCGATGAAAAACCTGGGATACAGGCAATTGCAACAACGGGAGATGATCTCAGGCCTACTGCCGAAAAAGGCTGCGTATATCGAGACTATGAGTATAAACGCCTTGGAACACTATCGCTCATTGCCGGGATTGACCTTCTTACTGGGATCGCAGTTCCAGTAGTAAGCGAAACACATAAAAGTTCAGACTTTATCTTGTTACTTGAGAAGCTTGATAATATGTATCCAGAAGGAGATATCATCAGAATCATCTGTGATAATCATTCAGCCCATCGTTCGAAAGAAGTCCAGAATTATCTGGCAACGAAACCGGAAGGCCGTTATGTCTTTATTTTTACGCCAAAGCATGCTTCCTGGCTTAACCTGATTGAATGTTTTTTCAGCAAAATGACAAAACAAATGTTAAAAGGCATCCGAGTTAAATCGAAAGAGGAGCTGTCGAAGCGTATATATCAATACTTTGACGAAGTTAATGCCGAGCCTGTTGTATTTCATTGGACATATAAGCTTGATGAAATATCTGAGGATGAAGCGAAAAGTAAATGTAGCTAGTTAATTATTATTCGATGTACTAGGAGATATTTAGCTGTACTCTTGTATGGAAATCCCCACTATGATAAAATCATAAAAAGCGAACAAAAATCAAGAAAAAAATGTCGTGATATTATGAAAAATACATAAAATATTCGGATTCGAGGTGATCATTATAAACGATGATAAAAGAAAAAATCCGGTTTTTTTGCAGGATGATCCCTACTTAGCTCACGTAGTCCCGGAAAACGGTGCCACACAAAGCGTAAGCGAGCATCTTTCTGGCACAATGGAACTGGCAGAAAAGAACTGTCCGCTGGAAATTCTCAAAAATATAGTTATATGCCAAATTCTGCTTCACGATGCGGGAAAGCTGAGTGAAGAATTTTTTGCATATATGGATGATATCAAACAAAATGGTGAAAAAGCAAGAAAACGGATGGTCGACCATACGTCTGCCGGTGGTAGAATCCTGGAGTGTTTTATAGGAAAAAGAAAAATTTCAGAATTTATTAATACAGCAATTTATTCACACCACGGTTTGCAGGACAATATCGACATGGAATCTGGTTTTACACTTTTTGAAAAACGACAGGAGAAAAAGCTTGCGTTTGAAACCATACAGCAGAGATATTTTAAGATCATTGATAAGAAACTGCTAATAAAATATCTGGCAGCAGCACATATTGATCTGCAGACAATTTTAAGGGAGATTGATGATTTTGTAAGCAATACGGGGGAAAGACACTGTGGAAACAGAGAGTTCTATCTAGGAATGTTTGAGAGACTGGCACTGTCGGTTCTGATCGACAGTGACTGGACTGATACCGCATGCTTTTGTCAGGGAGAAGCACATCCGGAACGGATATCGGAGGAGCAAACACAGAGAATCTGGAAGGAATCCATCACGCATTTTGAGGATTATATGAAGCATCTGACGGATTCCGGAGAGAAAAGCCCATTGAATGTATATCGAAGAGAGATATCAGCCCGTTGTTTCCGGGCGGCAGAAGAAGAAAATAAGTTGTATCGGCTGACGGTGCCCACCGGGGCGGGTAAGACGTTCAGCAGTCTTCGCTTTGCCTTGTATCATGCGGAAAAATACCATAAAAGACATATTATTTATGTCGCACCTTATAATTCGATATTGGAACAAAATGCTGAGGATATCCGGCGGGCGGTGGGCAATGAAGATGTTGTGCTGGAACATCACTGCAATATCTTCTATGAAGATGAAAATAAAGAACTGATCTATAAGAAACTGACGGAAAGCTGGGATTCTCCGATTATTGTAACTACGGCTGTGCAGATGCTTAATACTTTATTTTCCGGGAAAAAGAGCTGTATTCGCAGGATGTACAATCTGTGCAACAGTGTAATCATTTTTGATGAAGTACAGGCCTTTCCGGTAAAAGGAACGGAGCTGTTTAATCTGGCGGTAAATTTTCTTACTGTATTCTGTAATTCAACCGTTGTTTTGTGTTCTGCGACTCAGCCGTCACTGGCATCCCTTAAGGAAAATAATCTGTCTGACTGCATTGAGATGGCAGGCCCGCCGGGGCAATATGTGGACGCATTTAAGCGGGTCGAGATTGAGGATAAGACAGATCTGGTGCCGGGAGGTATGCAGCCAGAGGATATAAGAAGATTTGCGCTGGAAGCTTTTCGGAAATATGGCTCTGTGCTGATCATTGTAAACACAAGAAAATGTGCCAGGATGATTTACGAAGAACTGAAAAGCTTCTGCGGTGAACAATGTGAATTATACCATTTGAGTACCAGCATGTGCCCAAAGAACAGAAAAGATGAACTGGAGGCTATCAAACAGAATCTGAAGGATAAGAAGCCCGTCATCTGCGTGAGCACACAGCTTATTGAAGCGGGAGTGAACCTGTCGTTCGGATGTGTGATCCGTTCACTGGCAGGACTGGACAGCATCATTCAGGCGGCTGGGCGCTGCAACCGGCACAAAGAATTGGAAACAGGAAAGGTCTATGTTATCCGAATGGCCCAGGATGCAGAACGTCTTGACAGGCTTTATGATATCAGACGGGCACAAAGGGCTGCGGAAAGGTTTCTATACTATTTTAAAATGGATCCAAAGGATTTTGGCGGTTCACTGGATTCAGAAGAGTCGGTGGCCGCATATTATGAGGAGTATCTCCATGATTCCGGCATGGAGCCCACAAAGTATCCCAGTCATTCCTGCCCAACCACGCTGGAAGAATTGTTAGGAAAAAACAGGCCGGGCCGCAGCCTGTATGAGAGAAAACACAAAGGCAGAGATGGAATACCCTTTATGTGTCAGGCGTTCGCGACAGCGGGGAAAGAGTATAAGGTCATAGATGAAGAAGCGGAAGAGACAGTTGTAATTCCTTATGATGCAGTGGCACAGAAAGCGATTGATATATTGGAAAACAGATTTGCATCGCTGTCAGAACAAAAGAAAGCGATACGAACGTTACAGAAGTATTCCGTAGGGATCTCTGAATATCTGTTAAAAAAACTGGGCAGAGCAGTTCATAAAATTGAAGATACGGCTGTAAATGTACTGAGTATGGATTACTATGATAAAAAAGTAGGTGTGTTGGAAGAACCAAGAAACCGTTTCTTGAATTTTTGAGGGGGTGAAAAGATGGAAAAGTACAGGAATACAATAGAATATGAGGTGTATGGAGATTATGCGCTCTTTTCTGATCCGGTAACCAGAGTAGGCGGCGAAAAATCAAGCTATCACCTTCCTACCTATGAAGCGCTGAAAGGAATTACGGAAAGCATATACTGGAAGCCGACGATTAAATGGATCGTGGATGCGGTCCGTGTGATGAAACCAATCCAGACAGAAACAAAAGGTATCCGTCCCATTGGATATAACGGCGGAAATGAGCTCGCGTATCATACATATTTGAAGGATGTATGCTATCAGGTACGGGCACATTTTGAATTTAATCTGAATCATCCGGAGCTCGAAAAAGACAGAAATGAGAATAAGCACCACAATATTGCCAGAAGGATGGTGCAAAGGGGAGGAAGAAGGGACGTGTTTCTGGGAACCAGAGAATGCCAGGCATTTGTAGAACCCTGTGTGTTTGGTGAAGGAGAAAGCTATTATGACAATATGCCCGGTGAAGTGGCATATGGTTTTATGTATCATGGAATTACATATGCGGATGAAGCAGAACTTCCGGAGGAACAGGACAGGATGACGGTAAATTTCTGGAGACCTGTAATGAAAAAAAACGGGATCATCGAATTCCTTCGCCCGGAACAGTGCCCGGAAAAGCGTGTTATAAAAGAAATGAAGCGTAAAGTATTCGGACAGGAAAATTTCAGCGGACTTCAGGAATTTGAAAATGAGGAGGTGACAGGTTGAGCTGGGAAGAAGAATTGATCAGTCTGTATGACAAAAACAGTTCGCAAATAGGACAGATTCAGTATAAGCGGGTTAAGAAAAATGGAAAAGAAGAGGACATCCCTTATGTCCTCCTGCCACCCTTCCATACTACGGTGACAGCGCAGATTCAGGTAACACTCAGCGCAAATGGAGAATTTTTGGGTGCATCGAAAGTCGGAAGTGAGGACAAACTGACAATCATCCCGGTGACAGAGAAATCAGCCAGCAGGACAGCAGGAAAGGCACCTCATCCACTTTGCGATAATCTGAGATATCTGGCAGGAGACTATGGAAGATATGTGCAGGATAAAAAAGGAGATTCAGGCAGTTATCATGAACTGTACATGGAAGAATTGGAAAAATGGCATCTTTCTCCCTTTTCTCATGAAATGGTGGATGCGATCTGGAGTTATCTGAAAAAAGGAACATTAATTCAAGATCTATTGAAGGAAACGATCCTGCTGCAAAATAAAGAAGGATATCTGGTGGATGAGTTCAAGATAGAGGGAGTAGCCCAAAGTATGGCCTTCGTCCGATTCATCGTGAGAAGAAAAAGCGGAATAAAGTTTGGGCAGACTTGTGATGAGTGCTGGAAAGATCCCTCATTGTGGGATTGCTTTATTCAGTATTACCGCTCTATGGCGGGAAAGAAAGAGTTGGATTATCTGACGGGAAAGATGCAGACGCCTTCCTATCTCCATTCTAAGAAAATCCGGAATGAAGGCGATGGAGCAAAGCTTATTTCATCGAATGATGAATCAAATTTTACATTTCGCGGGCGTTTTACCACAAAAGAACAGGCCTTCGTTATCGGAAATGAGACGTCTCAGAAGATGCACAATGCCCTGAAGTGGATTATCCGAAAACAGGGAAGGAGTTTTGATACCATGACCATGGTTACCTGGGAGTCTGATATGAAAGAAATGCCGGCGTGGGATGTGGATACTGATATGATTAGTTCGGCTGCTGCTTCAGATAAGGTACTGGAAATCGATGAGGAAGGTATTCATGCGATGTTTCAGGAGGACATTCCGGAGGGGTGGGAAGAAGAGCAGGAAGAGACTTCTGTGTCTGATGGCAACCCGATAACTGCACGGCAGTTTTACAGTGCGCTGGAGGGATACAGAAAGAAGGTGGAGAATACTTCACGTATGATCCTCATGGCATTTGATGCAGCAACCACAGGGCGACTGTCACTGGCAGAGTTTAAAACGATGGAAACATCAAGATATCTGGATAATATCAGAAAATGGCACGAGCAGTGCGGGTGGATACAGTGGAAATATAAGAGTGGACACAGAAAAAGTTATTATGGAGTACCGGGGGTATGGGATATCGCTGACATTCTATATGGGCTGGAATCAAATGGAAGGATTACGATTGTTGACAAAAATGGGAAAAGGCTTTACGCAGAACTGGGACGTAGGCTGCTTCCCTGCATATGGGATAACAGAAGCATCCCCTATGATCTGGTTATGACAGCGGTGAACAGGGCGTCCATGCCTCAGGCGTATAAAGAAAAATATAACTGGGAGCGGGTTTTGACGCTCGCCTGCTCGTTTGTGAAAAAGAACAGATATGAAAGAGAAAAGGAGGAATGGAATGTGGCGTTAGATAAAAAATGCAGCAACAGAGATTATTTGTATGGCAGACTGCTTGCCGTGGCAGACAGAATTGAATTTAGTACTTTTGAGAAAGACAAGGATGATTCGAGAGTAACAAACGCAAAACGATATATGAGTACTTTTTCTCAGAGACCTTTTGACACATGGAAGGTCATCGAAGAAAATCTGCAGCCATATCTCAACAAACTTCCAATTACAAAAAGGCGGTATTATGAAAGTTTGCTCGATAGTATCTGTGAGATGTTTGATGTGGAGGAATTTCAGAAAAATGACAAATTAGACGGACTTTACCTTTTAGGATTCCACAGCCAGTCCTACGATTTGAAATATAACAAGAATAAAACGAATGATGGAGGAAACAAAAATGAGCAAGTTAAAGGGGAAAATTGATTTTACATTATTTGTGAGCGTATCTGATGCAAATCCCAATGGTGATCCGCTGAACGGAAACCGTCCCAGAATTAACCTTGACGGATATGGAGAAATTTCAGATGTATGTATCAAGAGAAAGATAAGAAACCGTTTCCAAGATCTGGGACAGCGTGTGTTTGTACAGCCGGATGACAGGGCGGATGACGGATTCCGCAGTTTAAAAGAGCGGGCGGAAGGATGCGAGGAACTGAATAAAGAAATTATCAAAAAGAAAAAAGCAGACAGAGATCTTTGTGCACAGATTGCTTGCAGGGAATGGATCGATGTGAGGAGCTTTGGACAGGTATTTGCTTTTAAAGGTGAGGAGGTATCTTTCGGTGTGCGCGGTCCGGTATCAATCCATCAGGCAGTAAGCCTGTCTCCTGTAGATATTGTCAGTATGCAGATCACCAAAAGTGTCAACAGCGAGGCGGGAAAAGAGAGCAAAGCATCGGATACAATGGGGACGAAACATCGTATCAGATTTGGTGTATACAAAGTGATGGGAAGTGTTAATGTACAGCTTGCGGAAAAAACCGGGTTTTCACAGGAAGATGCGGAGATTTTAAAAGAAGCTTTAAAAACATTGTTTGAAAATGATGCTTCATCGGCAAGACCAGACGGCAGTATGGAAGTATGCAGAATATACTGGTGGCAGCATGCAGAAAAGACACCTGCTGTTTCAAGTGGGAAGATACAGAGAAGTTTCAAAATGAAAGAGGTTAGCAGGCCTTCACAGTTTGAGGACTACGACATTACATGGGAACTGGATGGCTGTGTGGAGCCGGAGGTATATGATTTTGTATAATGAAGAAGACTACCTGCAGCTTTCGGGAATTCAGCATTTTGCTTTTTGCCGCAGACAGTGGGCGCTTGCCTATATAGAACTGCAGTGGCAGGAAAATGTAAGGACCATAGAAGGAAAGATCCTTCATGAAAACGCACATGATGCAGCTATGAAAGAAAAACGGGGCGATCTTATTATTACCAGAGCAATGCCGGTCCATTCAAGGGAAATCGGAATCAGCGGAGAATGTGATGTCGTAGAGTTTCACAAATCAGATGAAGGGATTCCGATTTCCGGAAGAGAAGGAAAATATACTGTGGTTCCCATTGAATATAAGCGTGGTAAGCCAAAGTCAACCGAAGTCGATGCACTGCAGGTGGCGGCACAGGCGCTCTGCCTGGAAGAAATGTTGTGTTGTGAGATTCCATATGGATCTATTTATTACGGGGAGATACGTCACCGTGAAAAAATAGAATTTACAGAAGAATTGCAGCGTAAAGTAAAGGATATGTTTGCTGAGATGCATAAGTATTACGAACAAAGATACACTCCAAAAGTAAAATGGAGTAAAAGCTGTAATGCTTGTTCGCTGAAAGATATTTGTCTGCCGGAGCTGAATAAAAATATCTCGGTAAAGAAATATCTTGATAACAGAATGAAAGAGGAGGGGCCAGATTGAAGCGATTGTTGAACACCCTGTATGTAACGGGCACAAACAGATATCTCTCTTTGGATGGGGAAAATGTGGTCGTATTGGAAGAGCAGGAAGAAATCGGAAGGGTCCCTTTGCACAATCTTCAGAGTATTGTAACGTTCGGCTATACAGGGGCAAGCCCGGCATTGATGGGAGCATGCGCCGAAAGAAATATAGACTTGACGTTTATGTCCGGAAACGGAAGATTTCTTGCAAGAGTGACCGGCGAAGTAAAGGGAAATGTTACATTAAGAAAGCAGCAGTATCGTGTCAGCGAGAATAAAGAGGAGAGCATTGGTATTGCAAAAAACTTTATTTTCGGCAAGATATATAATGCGAGATGGATCTTGGAGCGCGCTGCACGGGATTATCCTCTTAGATTAGATGCAGATAAGTTGAAAGAAAAATCAGCGTTTCTCTATCATAGTTTACAAGAAATCCGAGCGTGTGAGAATGCTTCAAAATTATTAGGGCTGGAAGGAGAAGCGGCATCTGTATATTTTTCTGTATTTGATCAACTTATCTTGCGGCAAAAAGAAAGTTTCTTTTTCAAAGAGCGCAACAGAAGACCTCCGCTAGATAATGTGAATGCTATGCTTTCTTTTGCCTACAGTCTGCTGGCGGGAATGTGTGGTTCAGCGTTGGAGGCAGTCGGACTTGATCCTTATGTAGGGTTCTTCCATACGGACAGACCGGGAAGGATCTCTCTTGCGCTGGATATGATGGAAGAACTTCGCGGGGTTATGGCTGACCGGTTTGTTCTTACTATGATCAATAAACGTATCATAAAAAAGGAGAATTTTATCCAGAAAGAAAATGGTGCCGTTATTCTGGATGACACAGGAAGGAAACTTTTTTTGAGTGCATGGCAGGAACGAAAACAGGATATTATTAAGCATCCTTTTCTGAATGAAAAAATCGAATGGGGTATGGTTCCTCATGCACAGGCTATGCTGCTGGCGAGATATCTGCGTAGAGATCTGGACGAGTACCCTCCGTTTTTATGGAAGTAGGTGAGAGAAATGCTTGTGCTTATTACATATGATGTAAATACGCAGACTGCTGCGGGGCGTAAACGTCTGCGAAAAGTAGCAAAACAGTGTGTAAATTATGGCCAGCGGGTACAGAATTCTGTATTTGAATGTCAGCTTGACTCAACGAAATATCGTCAGGTGAAAGCTATTCTGGAAGATATCATAGACAAGGAATCGGACAGTCTGCGATTTTATAATCTGGGAGATAAATATAAAAACAAAGTAGAGCATATTGGAATAAAACCCAGTTTTGATGTGACTGAGACGTTGATCCTTTAGTGCGAATGCGGAGTGGACAGAAAATGTCAGGAGATTCGCACCGGGAATATAAGGGATAATAGGTGAAGTGGGATGAAATTTTAAACAAAAATATGAGAAAAAGGAGAATGATTTGTATAAAGGAATAAATAATCGATGCGAATATAAAAAAATATTGTGAATGTTTGCTGTCGACCTCCTTGTGAGGTCGTGAATTGAAAGATCCCAGCAGGTGGCAAATGCGTCTGGCCTGTAGTCGACCTCCTTGTGAGGTCGTGAATTGAAAGACAGAAAAGGCCATGAACGGCGAAAATGCTGCATAGTCGACCTCCTTGTGAGGTCGTGAATTGAAAGACCACATCCGCCGTCAGCACGCCGCAGGACATTGTCGACCTCCTTGTGAGGTCGTGAATTGAAAGAGCAGTAACAGCAAGAAAAGGAGCAGAAGCCAATGTCGACCTCCTTGTGAGGTCGTGAATTGAAAGGTCCGTGACAGACATACAGTAGAGCTGATCAGCGAGTCGACCTCCTTGTGAGGTCGTGAATTGAAAGATCTACAAAACCAACCTCAAAAAACGCAAAAACCGTCGACCTCCTTGTGAGGTCGTGAATTGAAAGATAATATTTACAAAGCCAGATGCGGGTGATAAAATGTCGACCTCCTTGTGAGGTCGTGAATTGAAAGGTATCATCTCAGGAGTGCAAAACATAACAAAAAGTCGACCTCCTTGTGAGGTCGTGAATTGAAAGATTGCCGTCTACAGTTTTCACCGTGATCGTTGCAGTCGACCTCCTTGTGAGGTCGTGAATTGAAAGATTACTAAACAAAAACCTTGCTTCTTTATCTAACGTCGACCTCCTTGTGAGGTCGTGAATTGAAAGAATCATATCTATGTATCGAAGAAATGTAAGAATAGTCGACCTCCTTGTGAGGTCGTGAATTGAAAGGACTGGATGATCAAAGACTCCAACATGGCCAAAATGTCGACCTCCTTGTGAGGTCGTGAATTGAAAGACCGATCCGCCGGCGGCCGCAGCACCGCGGGATACGTCGACCTCCTTGTGAGGTCGTGAATTGAAAGGATATGATCGTGGCAGAAGATACCGATGAATTGGGCTGTCGACCTCCTTGTGAGGTCGTGAATTGAAAGACATCGTTGGTGCCTCCTTCTAACAAGATATAATCGTCGACCTCCTTGTGAGGTTGTGAATTGAACAGAGGGGGTAGACAATAGCAATTTGGGAAATCATCGATAAATAATACCTATGAGGACTATATCCGAAGTTTTATATTTTCAGGTGGGTGAGGAGAAGTAGGAATGGAAATGCCTGAGATTTCCAGAGGAAGAAAAACTGCGGGGGATTTGACAGACAGTTGCTCTTTTGATAGAATAAGAACAGAAAAAGACACTGCCGATAAGCGGCTGGTCCAAAGATTTCAAGTTATCAAAAAAGTAACCGTAAACCTTTGCTGTGTGTGGGCGGTTACTTTTTTGTTTGATTAATATACGCTACCAAAACCAGGACTTTGCGTACAATACAAAAAAGCTGACGTTATCGTCAGGAGTTTGGAATAAATAAGTATCTAAAAATATGATTGATGTGGAGCAGTATCAGCAAATTCTGGAAACAATATTTCATGAGAATAGTAATATTTTGAGCTCTCTTGATAGCTCAAATCGCAGTAATCTTCATCGAATGATAAGAATTTATGATTTTCTGCGATATGGACAAAGAGCCTCCGTGATTTAAGCATCTGCAGGCAGACACCATCACGGAGACTCTGACGGCGGGGATATAGGCAACATAGCATCTGTAAACAGACACGAATGTACTTGCCCTATAAACCTGTTGCCATTATAGGATATGCAAAAATATTTGTCAACATTTATACCAGTATCATTAGTACGAGGGAGAGCACTTCATAATTATTTATAAGCTTGCCCTTCTTTCCACGGGTTTCTCTTTGTAAGGCTTTCTATATAATCAGGTGGTTCAGTCCCTCTGTTAAAAGTCTAACCGCATACTGTTTTACTGACAGTGTTTGCCATTATTTTATCAAATCAGTACTGAAAAACATCACATCACAAAATGCGTGCGATATATGTGCTGCATATTGACAAATGATGAATAATGGGATTACAATATAATAAAAAAGCTTCCTGTATAATTTAAATTAAGGAGTTGACCAAAGAAAATACCTCAAGTAAATTTAGATTATTACTGACCTGGCGAGTTGGTAAAATCTAAAAATACAAGAGGTATCTGAAATGAATAATAAAACAAAAAGAGCAAATAATCAAGTCAATTCTGTGATGAAAGTACAGGAACAGAGGGAGATGGTGGAAAAAGCAAACCGAATACTCAGTGAGATGAAATCCTTTACCTGGAAAGATCTTGAGACTCAGGGGAAATTCAACAAAAATGATAAGCTCTCATTCATCAGCGATGACATGCTGATTCTTGGATGTGATATTGGCAGTGAGACGCATTATGTCAGGGCAATCGATACAAGGGGCAGGGAGCTGAGCAGGAAGGCACTTGCATTTGATAATAATGCTGAGGGATTCCAGAAAGCCCGTGACTGGGCAGTACAGCTTGCGATAGCAAACGATAAGAAGCAGATCGTCTTAGGCCTTGAGCCGACCGGCCATTACTGGTTCTGCCTTGCGGCATGGATGGTATCAAATGGGATCAGTGTTGTTCAGGTAAATCCTTATGCAGTGAAACAGACGAAGGAACTGGAAGATAACAGCCAGCAGAAGGATGACAGGAAAGACCCAAAGCTGATCGCAAACCTTGTGAAAGATGGAAACTATGGTATGCCATACCTCCCGGAGAAAGTGTACGCAGAACTGCGCAGGCTATCGATGTTCCGGGAACAGCTGACAGAGGATCGGAACCGGAGCATGAACCGGCTGCACAGGGAGATGAAGATCTATTTTCCGGAATATAAGGACGCATTCGGAAAGATAGATGGGGCTTTCTGTATGGCAGTCCTGAAGGAAGCGCCATTTCCGGAAGACATACTCCGGCTGGGGATAGAAGGGATCCGTGAGATCTGGCATAAGGCAAAGCTGAGGGGGCGCGGCTATAGCAGGGCTGCAGAAATCGTAAAGTATGCAGAAACGAGCATAGGTTTGAAAGATGGCACAGCAGCTGGGAAGGAAGCCGTACGGTGGTTTGTAGAGAAGATCATGGAACTGGACGAAGAACTTGCAGGAATAGAAAACAGACTGAATGAGAAATGCAAGGAGATCCCGCATGCAGAAAACATACTGGAGATATCGGGGATCGGAGAGAGGATCCTTTCCGGAATCCTTGCGGAGATGGGAGATATTTCCCGGTTTGACGATGCAAAGGAACTGCAGAAACTGAGTGGACTTGGGCTGGTATCATGCAGCTCCGGAAAGCACAAAGGAGAGACCAGGATCAGCCATAGAGGGCGCAAACGGCTGAGATACTGGCTGTTTCAGGCGGCCCGGTCAGCGGTGGCACATGGAGAGGAATATAAATGGATCCATGCCCACTATACAACACGGGCAGAAAAACCGCTCCAGAAGATGCAGTCACTGATCGTGATCGCATGTAAGCTCCTTCGTGTAATCTATACGATGCTGAAGACAGGGAAACCGTATGATCCTGAGAAACTGTTGAAGGATATCCGGTATCCAGAGAATGTACAGACAGCTGCAGCGTAATCGAACAGATCAGAAAAGAAGAAATCCAGAATCCTGCTGAGTTGCAGAAACGTCTGGTACTGAGCAGGGTTCTGGAAAGGAACCCGAAGGAGACGGGGAAAAGGAATCCCTGTCATCAGAAGACCGACGAAGGGGAGGCACAGCGTAGCGTCCACTGAATGAGTGCTGTACGGAACCGGTCAGGTCAGTAAATAATCAAACACAAACAAGAGCTGTAGCCGGCAGGAGTATCCTCCATAGGGCATAGACCCTGCAAGAAAGCTTAGCTGGCACTCAGTGTATGAACAGGTGGGACGAAGGAAGTTGGGACATGATCCCTGTAGACACGGAAGGTTCACCATCATAGCGAAACAGAGGGAACATAGCCTTTATAATCATCAATCAAAGGATGCTTTATGAAGTGCACCCGTCTATGGCTATTCAGTACAAGATACTATGACTGTTCATCACTTTTAGCTCTGTTTATATGAGGTAACAAGTTAGAAAAAGCCTGAAAAATCAATGATTTTAGGCTTGACATTATAGGAAGGAGTGATAATATGGCAACAACAAATGTAACTATGCGCATGGATGAGCAGTTAAAAGCACAGTTGCAAGAGCTTGTATCTAACCTGGGGCTTGATATGACGACTTTTTTTACTATGGCAGCTAAACAGGCAGTAAGAGAGCAGGCATTACCATTTCGTGTAACTATGAAGGTCCCTAATGCGGAAACGATTGCGGCTTTTAAAGAAGTAGAAGAGATGAAAAAGAATCCATCTGCGTATCGGTCTTATAGTTCCTTTTCCGAGCTGTTAGATGAGGTAGAGAAAGATGTATAAAATAATGGCTACCGGAAGGTTTAGGAAAGATTTAAAGACGATGATCAGGCGTGGTTATAACATGAATCTGTTGGATGACGTTGTTACAAAACTGGCCAATGGTGAACAACTTCCAGCAAAGAATAAAGATCATAGTCTTTCCGGAAATTATGCGGGAAAGAGAGAATGTCATATTACTCCGGATTGGCTTTTGATTTATGAGCTTGATCAAGCAGTTTTGTACCTCTATTTGACAAGGACGGGGACGCATAGCGATTTGTTTTAATGGTGTGGATCCATTTGGGGCTGATGAATGGGATGAAGGAAGCTTTGCTTCGTTTTCCCGTGGTGATCGAAGATCTCGTTCCTTGCATTAAATTGCTCCTCCTTTTAATAAAACAAAAAAATACAGTCATTAAGGAAACCTCCTCAATGGCTGTATTTTTTTGCATACCCAGTTGCCTGAACCCCAATTTATGCTATGATATCAATATTTGAAAAATGGAGGCGAAACCGTGTCAGGAATTTTACTAATCGAGGACGAAGAAAGCGTCAGCAGAGGAATTGAATTTACATTGAAAAAAGAGGGCTACCAGGTGGAAACCGCCGGAACGATCCAAAACGCCATGGAACTGTTGAAAAATTGGACGCCGCAGCTGGTGATCTGCGATGTGAATCTGCCGGACGGCAGCGGTCTGGATCTGATCCGCCAGATCCGAAAGAAGAGCATGGTGCATATCATTTGCCTGACGGCTCTGGATACAGAGTTGGATCAGGTGATAGGCTATGAGGCGGGAGCCGACGATTATGTCACCAAACCGTTCAGTCTTTCCGTGCTTGTCCTGAAGGTAAATGCGTTTTTTAAGCGCTTTCAGCAGGAGGCTTCTCCGGTAATCGAATCCGGCGGGATGCTGTTTCATTTGGCCGAAATGAAGGCGCAGAAGGATGGCCGGGAAATTTCTTTTACGAAAAATGAGTGGAAGATGCTGAAATTGTTTCTGGAGCATCCGCGGCAGATTTTGTCAAAGAATCAGATCCTGGAGCGTCTGTTTGATTTGGACGGGGAGTTTGTGGATGAAAATACGGTGGCGGTGAATATCCGAAGGCTCAGGGAAAAGATCGAGACGGACAGCTCCCACCCGAAGTATATCCGCAATGTCCGGGGACTGGGGTATCTCTGGGACTGTGACTGCCGGAAAGGACAGGCCAAAACCCTATGAATGGAGAAAGAAAAAGATATCTGGCAGAGCTGCTTTTGAGTCTGCTGCTGACAGCCGCAGTGACCGGCGCAATCATCGGGATCCGTTACCGGTCTTATCAGGCTGAAATGGACAGAATGGCGCTGATTTTGGAGGCGGAGGAAACCGACAACGAGATCTTCCAAAGCTTAAAAGAGGAGGAAACGATATCCGACGGGGAAACCGGTCGGATTCTGGAACGTTACGGATACAGGAAGCCCCAGGACAGCGCGGCGGGGCGGCAGTTCCTGAACGACTGCCGGGCAGCGCTGGCCGGGGGCGGGATTCTGTGGCTGGGAAGCGCCGGAATCCTGGGCTTTGAATGGTATCGAAAGAGAAAAGAAAGAGAGAAACAAAGTCAGGATATTGTTGAGGAGCTGGAGAAAATACGGGGAGGGGAATACGGACAGATTCTGCCGGAGCTGGATGCAGATGGGGAGGATCAGAGCCGGAGAAGGATTCTGGACGCGCTGGATTCTCTGGGAAGCTATGTGGAAATGATCCGCAGCCAGGCGCATCACGAGAAGGAGGAGACCAAATCCCTGGTGACGGATTTGTCCCATCAGCTGAAAACGCCGGTGGCGGCGCTGTCCTCCTGTTTCGATGTGTTAAAAAATCCGGATTTGTCGGAGAAAGAACGCAGGGAATTTCAGGATCGGATGGAACAGCAGCTGCACAGTCTGGAACAGCTGATCGGCGCGCTGATTAATATTTCCAGAATGGAGACGGGCATGATCCGGCTGCAGCCGGAAGAGGGCAGGATATTTGACACGATCCTGGAGGCGGTCAACAGGATCTGGCTCAAGGCGCAGCAGAAAGATATCGAGATTCAGATGGAAGCGGCGGATGAAATAGAAGATCTCAGGATTATGCAGGATCGGAAGTGGCTGTGTGAGGCGCTGATCAATCTTCTGGACAATGCGGTCAAATACAGCCCTTCCGGAACGATGATAACCCTTCGGGCGTTTCGGATGACTTCCTTTTTGCGGATCGAAATACAGGATCAGGGGGTCGGAATTCCCAGAGAGAACTATCACAAAGTGTTCCAGCGCTTTTACCGGGGAAAACAGCCGGAAGTGCAGAGGAAAGAAGGCGCCGGGGTGGGACTGTATCTTGCCAGAAGGATCATTGAGGGACATCACGGCACGATTGCCCTGGACACCAGGAGAAAGAAAAAAGAAAAGGGAACGGTATTTGTGGTGCAGCTCCCTTACCGGAAATAAGTCTTACGGTTTTGTAAGACTTTTTTCTTGCTTTTGAAAGGGAAATGAAAGACAGCTCCGGTAAGATAAGATTCAGCAAAGGGCAGAAGCCCCCTGCGGGGATACCTCCATGGCCATCCGGCCAATAATAAGGAAAGGAAGGAAACAGATGGATCAGATATTGCAGACAGTGGATTTGTGTAAATATTACGGGAAGGGTGAAAATGAAGTCAAAGCCGTACAGCATGCCAATCTGGAAATTCAGAAAGGGGAGTTTGTGGCGATTGTCGGGAAATCGGGCTCCGGAAAGAGTACGCTGCTTCATATGATGGGCGGACTGGACACGCCTACCAGCGGCAAGGTTCTGACCCGGGGAAAGGATATCTTTTCCTACAAGGATGACGCCCTTGCGGTGTTCCGGAGAAGAAAGATCGGTTTTATTTTTCAGTCGTTCAATCTTGTCTCTTCCATCAACGTATGGGAAAACATCGTGCTCCCCACCGGACTGGACGGAAGAAAGGCCGATGAGAAGTTTGTGATGGATATTGTGACTACCCTGGGGCTGGAAAAGAAGCTTCACAATCTGCCCAATACCCTTTCCGGAGGACAGCAGCAGAGGGTGGCCATTGCGAGAGCCCTGGCCTCAAAGCCGGATATCCTTTTCGCGGATGAGCCCACGGGAAATCTGGACTCCCGTACCAGTGACGAAGTGATCGCCCTGTTAAAGATGTCGGTGGAAAAATACGGGCAGACGCTGGTGATGATCACCCATGATGAGGACATTGCTCAGATCGCCGACCGGATTCTGGTGATCGAAGACGGAAAGGTGGCGGAACTGCGATGAAGACAATCACAAAACTTGCATGGAGCAATAACCGGAAAAACCGCGCCAGATGCGTATTGATCATACTTTCGATTTTTCTGACCACGGTTCTGCTTTCCGCCATCGCCACCTTCGGCTATGGACAGATCCGTTTCCAGCGGGTCAACGCGGAGGAATTTTACGGTTCCTATTATGGAACGTACGCCAATGTGAAGGAACAGCAGATTGCCGAAATGCAGAAGCGGAGCGAATTTGACCGGATCGGACGGGCCGCTTCCGTGGGCGGGATTGAAAATACAAGAGCCATTTCCATGGTGTGGATGGACGAGGAAACGATGCGGCTGGCCAATATGAAAAAACAGCTGCAGGAGGGAGCATTTCCCCAACAGGAAAATGAGATTGCAGGTCAGAAGGAAATGTTTGAACGGTTGGGCTATCCCGACGCCAGACCGGGAGATACTGTGACCGTTCATTTCCGGAGAAATATGCAGGAGACCTATCAGGAAAAGCAGTTTGTCATCAGCGGTATTACGAAGTCGCTTCAGGAAGAGCAGGAAAATCAATCCTATACCGCCTACGTTTCCAGAGCCTGTTACGAGGCGCTTTACGCGCCGGGTGAGCGGGTATACAACATTTATTTCACCCTGGCGGACAGTGTGCCGGTAAATTCCTCTGACCTGGAAATGACCATCAAAGATATGGCAGAAGCCTGCGGCATCAATCCGGAATACGCGGCGGAAAACACTTATTTTTCCATGTGGGTTCTGGACCCGGGAATGGAGATGATCACAGGATGTGTGGCCGTGGCGCTGGTGGTGGTATTCTTTGCGGTGCTGGTGATCTATAACATTTATCAGGTGGGGCTGGTACAGAAGATCCAGGAGTACGGGAAAATCCGGGCGCTGGGCGCCACGAAAAAACAGATGAAAAAACTGGTTTTCCGGGAAGGAATGATGCTGACGGTGGTTGGCGTTCCGGCGGGGGTGGTTGTGGGGACGGCGGTGTCCGTCATTTTTCAGAACTTTTGGCTGGCGCAGAGCGAAGTATTCGGCAGCGGGGAGGCCGTGCAGGTAAATATGGTTTCCATCCCCCTGCTGCTTGCCTGCGCGGCGGCAGCGGTACTCACCGTATGGATTGCTCTGAAACGTCCGATGAAACTGATTTCCCGGATATCGCCGGTGGAAGCGGTCCGCTTCCAGGGAGAAAAGAAGAAGAACCGGGGATTCCGGAGAGGCAGAAAACAGGTGGGCGTGCCTCAGCTTACCGGCGCCAATATGGCCATGAACCGGAAGCGCACTGCGGCCACGATTCTTTCCATGGGACTTTCCTGCGTGCTGTTCGTGGTTGCCGCCAATTTTACCGGAAATGTCAGCACAGAATATGACGCCAGAAAACAGGTTCCTTACGGCCAGTTCCAGATCGATCTGTCCTACAGTACCAACGACGCGGCATACCCGGAGAATAATCTGGATATGATCCTGCAAAATGATCCGCTGGACGAAACGCTGGTGGAGAATATCAGAAAGCTGGACAAAGTGACGGATGTTCAGGTTCGTTATATGATGTACGCCCGGGATCAGAAGGGGAATCTTGCATCGGTGGGCGTGCTGAACCGGGAGCAGTTCCGGGATGAGGCGTATCAGGGCTCCCTGAAAGGGGAAGTGGATTACGATCAGGCCGCGAAAAACGGGGACATTCTTTATGGCTGGTCCTATTTCATCGAGGAGACCGGATATGATCTGGGAGAAACCGTTACCATGACGGTGGGAGATGCCGGCGGGGAAACCCAGTTTCAGGGAGTCATGTCCGGAGCTTTTGGAAGCACCAATTATGACTGGATCCTTACGGATCAGACTTACGAACAGATGGGCCTGTCCGGAAAAAGCATCGGCACCATCTGGATCGACTGCGCTCCGCAGGACTGCGAGGCTGTCAGAAGCGAACTGGAGGAACTGCTGACAGATAAACAGCACTATGAAATGACTTCGTACCAGGGCGCATTGGCAACCTCCGAGAGTACGCTGGGAAGCTTTGAGACACTTGCCTATGGAGTTCTCCTGCTGGTGGGACTGATCGCGTTTATGAATATGGCAAATACCATGATCATCAGCGTGATTACCAGGAAACGGGAGCTGGGCGTCATGCAGGCACTGGGCATGACCAACCGGCAGATGAATCGGATGCTGAGAAACGAGGGGCTTATTTTTACCTTTGGGAGCATCCTGATATCGCTTCTGGTGGGAATGCCGGCGGGGTATGCGCTGTTCTGTTATGGAAGAGAGCATGGATATTTCGGACTGGAAGTATACCATGTACCATTTGCTGAGATCCTTGCCATGGTGTTGATTCTGGGAGTGCTGCAGATTTCGCTTTCTTATATTCTCAGCAGGAATGTGAAGAGGGAGTCGGTGGTGGAAAGGATACGGTATCAGGAGTAGATTCCTTAAAATTGGTCATATGGCAATAAAGGATTCTTCCAGCATTTGGGATAAAAAGGCTGCTTATGATGGGGCGGCTGGTTGAAGGATAATATTCAGGTGAAAAAGTAACCGAAACCTTTGATGGGGACGGTTACTTTTATATTATTTACAGACGTTTCTTCGCAGCCGGGGGTGCCGGACAGCTGACCAATCGGTTTATCGCCATCGATACTTCCGGTTTCTGTGTGGAGCCGGCTTTGCAGTTTCTCAGGGAGACCATGAATCTGGTGGATGCATTTATCTGGGGAAGAAGGGGCTTCCGTACATGGATTCTGGAGTGCGATGCCGGGATTCAGAAGGAGGCAGTGATCGGCCCGATTATCCGGTGTATTTTATTCCCGCGGGCAACGAGCCAAGCGGACATGTTTGCATGTCCATTTGGCGACTGCCGCGAGGGTCAAATACCCCGCAGCTCTGCTGCGCTGCAGGTTTGATGCCCCGTAGCTTGCTGCGGGGTCTTTGACTATACCCACGGAGGAAGGCGGGATTGTGCCGGAGATTCCGGAATGGGTGGAGAAAGTTACATTGACTGCGGAAGGATGAAAGGAAGCGGAGAGAGGAGGAAAGAGATGCAGGGCAGGGAATTGATCCAGCGGACACTGAAAAAAGAGCCGGCCCAGGTCAGCGGTTTCTGGGTAGGGCATCCCACCGACCAGGCCAAAAAGATTTATTATGAACAGGTGGGAATCCGGGAACGGGAGCTGACTGAGCAGGAGCTCCGGAATCAAAAGGCCGCGAAAAAAGTGAACTATACCACAAAGGCCGGAAGGCAGGAGGCGGATTTCAGCTGCCGGGTAGGATCGGATATGATATGGCTCAGTCCGGAGCTGGATCTTGGGGCATGGCGGCATCCCCAGGGGAAGCCCATGTGGGACTGCTTCAATGAGAAACATGTGAGTCTGGGAACAGGAGGAGTCTTTGCGGACTGTGAAGACGTAAGGGAGATTGAAGAATTTGACTGGCCGAATCCTGATTATCTGGATATGACCGCTGCTCTGGAGGATACAAAGTATGCCTGGGAGCAGGGGCTGGCGGTGTTCGGGGGAATGTGGTGTCCCTTTTTCCATGTGATGTGCGATTTTTTCGGCATGGAAAACTATTTTGTAAAAATGTATACCGACCCGGAAGTGATCCATGCGGCAACCAGGCATATTGTGGATTTTTATCTGGAAACAAACAAAAGATATCTTCAAATGGCGAAGCCGTATCTGTCGGCGGCTTTTTTCGGAAATGATCTGGGAAGCCAGAGAGATCTTCTGATCAGTCCGGAATGCTTTGATACATTTATCCTGCCGTATATGCGGGAACTGATCGACCAGATGAAGGGAATGGGACTGAAGGTGGCTGTGCACTCCTGCGGGTCCATTGACAGGATCATTCCCAGGCTGATAGACGCGGGGGTGGATATCCTCCATCCGCTGCAGGCAAAAGCTGCCAATATGGATGCGGAACATCTGGCCAGGGAGTACGGGGGAAAGATTACTTTCCTGGGCGGTGTGGATACCCAGGAGCTGCTTCCTTTCGGCACGCCCCGGCAGGTGAGGGAAGAGGTGCTGAGGCTGAGAGATCTGTTCAAAGGCGATTTTATCGTCTCTCCCAGCCATGAAGCCCTGCTCCCCAATGTTTCCTTTGAGAATGTGATGGCAATGAGCAGGGCGGCCAAGGAGTAAGGAGTTATTCTCCGGTCTCAAACAGGATCCCCAGTGTATTGGGGCCGCAGTGACAGGAGATGGTACAGCTTGCCTGCGTCACATATATGTGCTCAAAGGAAGCCTCCTGCTCCACAGCTTCCTGTACCAGACGGATGTAATCATTGGAAATGCCGGAATGGGTGATGAAAAGCTTATCGGTTTTCAGCTTTCCATAAGCGCCCAGGGTGTCCCTGACATACCTGGGGAGTACTTTTTCCAGAGCGCCCCGGTATTTTTTGCCCACATGCATGGCTCCGGAGGAATTGTCCACCTGGATACAGGGCTTAATGTTCAGCAGATTGGCTCCCAGGGCGGTAACACTGCTGCAGCGGCCTCCGGCGCTCATGAATTTCAGGGTATCCAGTATAAAGCTGGAATGGACCCGCTTTTTCTGCGATTCCAGACGGCGGGCTATTTCTGCGGCGCTCATTCCTTCTCTGATCCAGGCGGCGGCATCCAGAACCAGGTGCCCGATACCCGTAGAGAGATTGCAGGAATCCACCGGATAGACTCCGGGCAGCTCCCGGGCCGCCAGCAGACAGTTCTGATGGGCGCTGGAAAGGGCGCCGCCAAGATTCAGATGGACCACTTCAAAGCCCTGCTCCACAAATGGAGTAAAATAATCCAGATATTCCCGGACATTGATGGCTGCTGTCTGCGGCAGCAGCCGCCGGTCATAGTAGGCCTGAAAGATCTGTGCCGGAGTAATATCCACATTGTCCTGATAATCCTTTCCATCCAGGATGATGTGGAAGGGATAATAATGCACCTGATATTCCTTTTTCAGTTCATTTCCCAGGTCGCAGGTGCTGTCTGCGCTAAGTAAAACCTTTTTCATACGAAATCCTCCTTTCCTGTCATCATACAGCGAAAACCGATGTTTCGCAAGAGGGGCCGGAAGCGTTTGCTTTGGCTTTGATCCGGCGAATTATGGCAGAAAAAATTTCCGGAAGAAACCAGAGCGGTCAGGCTGGCATTTTCACCGAAAAGCGACAAAAATCTGCCATTTTCTTGTAGAGAAATTCTGCAGATTTCATGTTATAATCGGTACAGCAGGGGAGGATCTATAGAGAAGGGGTGCACAGGATGAAGACAAAAAAGAAGGTACTATTGATTCTGCTGGCTGTTCTGGTGTTTTTGATCGTGGGAACCTATGTGGGGGTTGCACTTTATTTTCAGCGGCATTTTTATGCGCAGACAACAGTCAATGGCATGGACTGCTCCTACATGACTGCCGATGAGGTGAAGGAGATCCTGAAGGAACAGGTGAATTCCTACCAGCTGACCCTGAAGGAACGGGGAGATCAGCAGGAGACGCTGACCGCGGATATGCTGCAGCTTTCCTACCAGGATAACGGAGAGGTGGAGGAACTGCTTGAGAATCAGGATGCCTGGCTCTGGGGACTGGAGATCTTTGGAAACAGATCTCATGAGCTGAAGGTGTCGATGAATCTTTCCGATGAGGCAGTAGGCCAGGCAGTGGACAGTCTTTCTGCTATGCAGGAGGAGAACATAACGGCTCCTCAGGATGCGGCTATCACCAGTGATGAGAACGGTTATTCCGTCTCTCCGGAGATGGAGGGAAACCAGCTGAACCGGGACGCGGTGATAGAAGCCGTTAAGGCGGCTGTGGCCAGCGATGCCGCAGAGGTGGATCTGGACGAACAGGGATGTTATGCAGCACCTTCTGTTTATCAGGACGATGAGACTCTGAACAACAGGGTGAACCAGCTGAATCAGCTGATCTCCGCCAGTCTGACCATGGACTTCGGCAGCGGCAGGACGGAGACAGTGGATAAGAGTCTGCTGATGCAGTGGCTGACCCAGGATGAATCGGGCAACGATGTGATCGATTCCAGCAAAGTGACTGCTTATGTGCAGGAGCTGGCTTCCAAATATGATACAGTGGGAAAGCACACCTTTACCACCACCGGCGGGAACACGGTAGAGCTGACCAAAGGCGATTACGGCTGGACCATGGATGTGGAGACCACGGCAGCCAATCTGCTGCAGGCCATTAACGAGGGGCAGCAGGGAGCCTTTGAGGTGACCTATACGGATACAGCGAAAAGCCGGGAAAGCAACGATATCGGGAATTCCTATGTGGAGCTTTCCATTGACCAGCAGACGCTCTGGTGCTATGTGGACGGCAAGCTGATCGTGGAGACTCCTGTGGTGACCGGATGTGTGAATAATGGGACAGAGACGCCGAGAGGCGGTGTGTGGAAGGTCAAATCTAAGACAAGTCCATACACTATGAAGGGAAAGCCGGATGAGAACGGCGAGCCCTCTTACGTGGAGGAGGTTACATACTGGATCCCGTATACAGAGGATTTTACCATCGGTCTGCATGATCTGGCTTCCAGGTCAGCGTTTGGCGGAGATATTTATATTACCAACGGCTCTCACGGCTGTGTCAATATGCCGCTGGATGCGGTGGCAAAGGTATATGAGGTAGTTGCCTACGGATTTCCGGTAGTGGTTTACTGAAAGGAACGGAAAAGACTGCTGCCTGAAGATACAGAAAACAAACAGACAGCAGAAGAATAGAGCAGCAGGGAAAGAAAATTTCCGGAGATACATGGAACAGACATGTACTCCGGAAATTTTTATTTCCGCGGGCAACGAGCCAAGCGGACATGCTTGCATGTCCATTTGGCGACTGCCGCGAGGGTCAAAAACCCCAGCATCAGAAGAGAACCAAGACAGCCGCCGTTTTTTTGACTTGCGCGGGCAACGAGCCAAGCGGACATGCCTGCATGTCCATTTGGCGACTGCCGTATGCGAAGCAAAAACATAGCGTTTTTTTGGCGGGTCTGCTACAATAGAGACAGATATTCGGGGCGGACCGAAGGTGGCCGCCGGGAAAAAGGAGGCGTATGGATGCGGATTACAGAGCTGTGGATAAAGAACTTCAAGCTGATCCGGGATATGAAAATCCGGGATATCGAGAATGCGCTGATCCTGGTTGGGAAAAACAGTACGGGGAAAACGGCAGTGCTGGATGCCATCCGGGCAGTGAGCGGGAGCTATGCGATAGGACCGGGGGATTTCCAGGAGGATTTTCCCAATATTGAGATCAGTGTCCGGCTTTCGGTGGGAGAGGAGGATCTGAAGTTTCTTCACAGAAACGGAAAGGTCAGCCATTACCGCAGGTTTCCGGCATGGCTGGGGGATTTTCAGAAAAAACTGCCGTCCTGGAAGGAGGGAGTACTGGAATTTACTTTTGTGGCAAACCGGGAGGGAAAGGTGCGGTATTCAGACGGAATCCGGAAACACAATCCGTATATTCCCCAGGTGCTGCCAACGGTATACAACATCGACATCCAGAGAAATCTGGGACAGCTTCAGAGCAGCCTTCTGCTGCTTCAGGAAAACCAGCTTCTCACGCAGATGCGCACGGGATGCTGCATGTTCGACAGCACCAGGCAGTGCAGCCACTGCTTTTCCTGTATCGGACTGATCGATAAGAAATCCCCCGGAGAGCTGAATGTACTGGAGGCTGCGAGACTTCTGGATTATAAATTGTACCAGCTGAACCTGGATGGATTTTCCAGAAGGGTTAACCGGGTCTTCCGGCAAAACGGCGGGCAGGAGGAAATCCGGTATTCCATGAACCGGGATGTGGAGCGGATGCTTTCTGTGACGGCGGAGATGTATCATCCCGGACGGAGATACCAGGAGCCTGTGGAAAAGATGGGGAAGGGAATGAGAAGCATCTATATGCTGTCTCTTCTGGAGGCATGTTGCGGGGAGGAGAACTTTTCCCCGGGAATCGTGCTGGCAGAGGAGCCGGAGATCTTTCTGCATCCCCAGATGCAGAAGATTTCCGGAGATATCCTGTACAGGATATCCAGGAAAACGCAGGTGATCTTTTCCACCCATTCCCCCAATCTGCTGCCCGATTTCAATTCCCGCCAGATCCGCCAGATCGTGCTGGGAAAGGACGGGTATTCCGCGGTAAGAGAGAAGACAGATATCAGCGTGATCCTGGATGATCTGGGCTATACGGCAGGGGATCTGATGAATGTGGACTTTGTCTTTATCGTGGAAGGAAAGCAGGACAAGAGCCGTCTGCCTCTTCTGCTGAAAAAGTATTATTCCGAGGTGTATGACCAGAAGGGGGAGCTGTTCCGGACAGCGATCATCACCACCAACAGCTGTACCAATATCAAGACCTACGCTAATCTGAAGTATATGAATCAGATCTATCTCAGGGACCGGTTCCTGATGATCCGGGACGGGGACGGTCAGGACAGCCAGGCGCTGAAGCGGCAGCTCTGCCGGTATTATGAGGAGAGAAGCCGGGAGGACGCGGACCGGCTTCCCAGGGTGACAGAAAAAAATGTGCTGATCCTGCGGTACTATTCCTTTGAAAACTATTTCCTGAATCCTGCGGTGATGGCACAGATAGGAGTGATCTCCAGGGAAGAGGAGTTCTATGAGATCTTTCTGGAAAAGTGGAGGGAATATCTTCACAGGATCCGCAGCGGCCGGAAGCTTCTGGAGGTGCTGGGCCGGGATTTTGAGGATACGGAGGATGTGAAGAGACATATGGAAGAGATCCGGATCCATCTGCGGGGCCATAATCTGTATGATATCTTTTACGGCCGCTTCCGGGACCGGGAGGAGGAGCTGCTGACCCGGTATATTGAACTGGCCCCCAGAGAAGACTTTCAGGATATTCTGGACGGGATCGAACGGTTCATCTATTTTCAGAACCGGAAAAAAACAGGAGAGCTCTGATCCCGGGGAGAACGGGCGCACAGAGCCGGTGTTACCGGAGATTTCCGGGCCGGTGCTGCCTCCGGTAATCCCGGGGCGACTGGCCGTGTACCTGACGGAAGATTCTGGTGAAATGGTCGGCGGAATGGTAGCCCACCGATTCCGCGATCTCACCGATCTTCAGGTCCGTGTGCTCCAGATAGTTCCGGGCTTCTTTCATCCGGATCTCCCTGACAAATTCCGTGTAGCTCTGGCCGGTATTCTGTTTCATCAGGCTGCTTAAGTAGGGCACCGTGTAGTGGAAGAATCCGGCCAGTTCTTCCAGCGTGAGAGTCCTGTAATGGTACTGGATGTACTTCAGGACCAGGGCGAAGTCGGGATTCCCCCGGTAGTTGTAGAAATGAGCCGTATGGGCAAAGTGGCGCAGTACAAAAGTGAGCAGTATCTGGATCCAGTGGATACTGCAGGAGCTGCTGTATTCGTCATCCTTCCAGATCTCCAGCGTGAGATTTTTTATCAGAGAACGGAGACTGTCCCGGTTATCGGTGGAAAACAGAAGATAATTGGGCTGCGCCTCATTTGAAAAAATTCCGCGGAAAAAGGAAGAAATTACATTGCCCTGGGCCAGAAGATCCAGAAACGCAGTCTGGAAGGTGCTTTTCCGAAGCAAAAAGGTGAGGATTACCGGGGAATCCTCCAGGATCGTCAGATCGTGAAGAGAACCGGAGGCGATGATGACCATCTGTCCCTCCGTAAGCGTCCTGGTTTCTTCCCGGAACCGGAAAGTACAGCTTCCCCGAAACACATAATTCACTTCAAAAAAATCATGGGTATGCAGCCCTCCGTTGTCCAGATAATGGAAATGGCGCATACAGAACACGTCGCGGCTGGGAGGAATGATGAAATCCTCCGAAGCGTCCCGGACAAAGCCGGAAGGATCCTCTGATACCTTTACGCATATCCCATCCCACAATGCAAGATATTCCTGATCGGAAAGCCGGTCTGCCAGGTCGGGAAGTGGCCGGGTAAAGGGGAACGGCAGGGTTTCGCCTTTGGCGATCATGCTGTCGGCCGCCGCCCGCAGGGTGACGGCGCGGCGGTAGAGTGCGTAATGCTTTTTCAGATATTCCTGCAGTTTTCCTGCGGAAAGATAATGGTCCATGAATTTCCTCCGACAATCGAATGTTGCAGGAGCAGCCCGCCTGGGCGCTCCTGGGATTATTATAAAACGGCAGTGAACAGATTTCCACAGGAACAGAAAGAAAGTCCTGGGGAATTCATCGGTGCTCTGCAGAAAATCTTAAAAAAAGCCGGATTTCCTGTAAAAAAACCCATCGAAAATGAAAAATGAAGGGTGTATCATAAAAAAAGCGGATCCGCAGAGCAAAAGCCGGGAGGCCGCGCTGCGGCGGATCTCTGACGAAAGACAGAACATGGCCGGACAGTGGCTGTCCGCGCAAAGAGCAGGAGGCAGATATGAGTCAGTGGATATGGAAATTCGGAGAATTTGAGATCTATCACAATCTTCTGGTACACAGCAGAAGACAGCAGTACGGATATCCGGAACCGGCGGTGTGGAAGCTGTACACCCCGGAACCGGTGGTATGCTTTAAAAAGACAGTGACCACTTCGGGAGGAAGCTTCCGGATCCGGTCCTGCGGGGACATCTCAGTGACTGTGGGGGATGATCCGGGAACCATGAAAAAGTACGGAGGGGCCAGGGAGATCACCCTGGAACCGGGAACCACCCAGGTGAGCATCCGGGTGGGGAATACCGCAACGTTTCCCTGCATCTATGTAGACGGAGTGATCGAAAGTGACGAAACCTGGCTGGCGGACGATATGACATGCAGCTGGATGCCGGTAGGAACTTATAAGACGTTCTGTGATCCGGATACGCCGCCGGTGGTCTTTCCATTTTCCTATGAGAAGCTGGAATGGAAGACCCGTGAGGTTCTGGAAGACGGGGTGCTGTTTGATTTTGGAAAAGAGACTTTTGGAAAAACAGAGCTTACGGGACTGACCCGTGAGAGGGTGAGGGTGCAGTTTGGGGAATCCCGGGAGGAGGCGCTGGATGAGCAGTGGAGCGTGATCCATTTTTCGGACAGGCCGAAGGACGGGAAGCTGTCCTATGAACCCTGCGCCTTCCGGTATGTGTTTGTCAGCGATCCCGGGGCCGTGCTTTCCGCCAGCTATGAATACCTGCCGCTGGAGCGGAGAGGAGAGTTTTCCTGTGATGAGGAGATCATCAACCGGGTCTGGGAAACGGCAGCCTATACTTTCCATCTTAACTGCCGGGAATTTTTCCTGGACGGCATCAAAAGGGACCGGTGGGTCTGGTCGGCGGACGCCTACCAGAGCCTGTTTGTCAACCACTATCTGTTTCTGGACCAGGATATCGAGAAGCGGACCCTGATCGCCCTGGGGGGAAAGAGCCCTTTCCGGCGGCATATCAATACCATCATGGATTACAGCTTTTTCTGGATCATCAGCATCTATGAATACTACCGCACTTACGGAGACAGGAAGTTTCTGGAACAGATTCTTCCCCAGATGCGGGAGGTGATGGAGTTCTGCCGGAGCCGTACGGATGAGGACGGATTCATGAGAGAACAGCCGGGGGACTGGATCTTTATAGACTGGGCGCCCATGGACAAGACGGGAGCCCTGTGCGGGGAGCAGATCCTGTACGCCAGGGCCATGGAGTGTTATGGAGCCGTCTGTTCTGCCGCGGGAAAAGAAGAGGCCGGATGGAAAGAGAAGGCTGAAAAGCTTCAGGAACAGATCCTGAAGAAGTTTTACGACAGAGAGCGGAAGGTCTTTATTGACAGCTATGAGTCGGGCCTGGGAAATGTCACCAGGCACAGCAATATCCTGGCTTATCTGTTCCTGCCTCTGGATGAGGAACAGAAGCATGAGATTTACCGGAGGGTGATCCTGAACGACCAGGTGGCCCAGATCACCACCCCTTATTTCAAGTTCTATGAGAATCAGGTACACTGTCTGGAGGGAAATGACAGGCTTCTGGAGGAATCCATCCGGCAGTATTACGGCAGTATGCTGGAAACCGGGGCGACCACACTGTATGAGGAGTATGATCCTTCCATGAAAGGAGTACAGCACTACGCCATGTATGGAAATCCCTACGAAAAATCCCTCTGCCATGCCTGGAGCGCCAGCCCCATTTATCTGCTGGGATGCTTCCGGATGGGAGTGAGGAACACCGGCATAGCCTATGATACCTTTGAAGTGCGGCCGATGCTGGGAGACCTGAAGGAATTTTCCGGGACGGCGCCGGTGCCGGGGGGAAGCGTTTCCGTGAAGGCTGGTCCCGAAGGTGTGAAGGTAACGGCTACCGTGCCGGGCGGAACGTTGATTCTGGGAGACCGCAGGATCCCGCTGGAAGCGGGAAAAGAAATTTCCGCCGGATGGAACTGACAGACAGAAGGCAGATTGGATGACGATGGACCGGAGACAGCGCCGGAAAGGAGGATATGATGCAGAGAGTAGATTTCAGCAGAGAGTGGAGTTTTTATGAAAGCGACGAGTCCCAGAGTTTCGTGTTCGGCCGTCCCCAGGGGACCCTGGTGGATCTGCCCCATGATTTTATCGTGGGAAAACCCAGAAGCGCCCAGGCGCCGGGAGGAGCGGGAAACGGTTATTTTGGAGACGGACAGGGGGTATACAAAAAGATCCTGGAAGTTCCTCCTGCCTGGGAGGGAAAGACCATCCTCCTGGATATAGACGGAGCCTGTATGACTTCGGAGGTGTCGGTAAATCAAGAGGTGCTGGAGATCCATCCCAACGGATATATTCCCTTCCAGACGGATATTACAAAGGCGCTCTGGAAAGATAAGAGAAAAAATCTCATAAAAATTATCGTTCAGAGCAGGCAGCCCTCCTCCCGCTGGTACAGCGGCGGCGGATTGTACCGGGACGTATGTCTGTGGGTGGGCGGACCGGTCCATGTGCGCCCCTGGGATTTTTTTATCACCACGCCGGTGATTGAAAAAGACAGGGCGGAGATCTGTGTGGATATGACGGTGACCGGAACGGAGGACGCCGGCAGGATCACGGTGAAGTGTCTGGTGGAGGACGCCGGAAAACAGGCGGCGGCCGCGGGAGAAAGACAGATCACTGTGGAAAAACAGACCCGGACGGTGATCCGCATGGAAGTGAAGGATCCCCGGCTGTGGGATCTGGATACGCCGTACCTGTATACCTGTCGGATCATCCTGGAAAAAGACGGGGAGATCCTGGACGAGGCGGAGGATACCTTTGGGATCCGCAGCATCCAGGCGGACGCCCAGAACGGATTCCGGCTGAATGGAAGGCCGCTGAACCTGAAGGGAGGATGCCTGCACCATGACAATGGATTCCTGGGGGCCTGCGCGTACCCCAAGGCGGAGCGCAGAAAGCTGGAGATCCTGAAGCGGGCAGGCTACAATACGGTCCGGATCAGCCACTATCCACCGTCGCTGACGCTGCTGAAGCTGTGTGACGAGATGGGAATCCTGCTGATGGACGAGGCTTTTGATGTGTGGAGACTGGGAAAGGTACCCATGGATTACCATCTGCACTTTGAACAGTGGTGGGAGAGGGATATCGCCTGCATGGTGAAAAGAGACAGGAACCATCCCAGCGTCATTACCTATTCCATCGGAAACGAGATCACGGAGAGGGACGGCAGCAACAACGGGGCAGAGTGGTCCCGCAGACTGGCAGAGAAGGTGCGCAGCCTGGATCCCACCCGGTTTGTGATCTCCGCCCTGTGCGGCGTCTTCCCCTTCAGCGATGATGTGGACGCCCAGGGAGGCGGAGGAAACTTTGAGATCAACATGAACGCGGAGCAGAAGGACTGGGGGACGGTTACCGCCGGATTCTGCCAGCCGCTGGATATTGTGGGATACAATTACCTGAAGGACATCTATGAGAGCACCCATGAGCAGTTTCCGGACAGGGTGATGCTGGGGACGGAGACCCATGCGTTCAACACTTATGATTACTGGAAGAAGGTAGAGGAGCTGCCTTATGTGATCGGAGACTGCATCTGGGCGGCGGTGGACTATATGGGCGAAGTGGGCGTGGGAAAGGTTTACTGGGAAAACGACAGGGAGACCTTTGACTTCATGACCCCCTATCCCTGGAGGACCTCCTGGCAGTCGGACATCGATCTTACCGGGGAACAGCGGCCTCAGTCGGTGTACCGGGAGATCATGTGGGGCGCTTCTGGAAAATCAGGTATTTTTACCACCCATCCCAGACATTACGGAGAAAAATTCTCAGGAAGCGGATGGCATTGGCAGGATGTGAAGGACAGCTGGACCTTCGGAGAAGAGTATCTGGGAAAACCGGTGCAGACAGAAGTGTACGGAGCCGGCGACGAGGCGGAATTTTTCCTGAACGGTAAGAGCCTGGGAACGGCCTCTTTTGAGAAGTTGAAAGCGGTGATGGATATTCCTTATGAGCCGGGCAGGCTGGAGGCTGTGGTGAAGAAGGACGGGAAGGAGATCAGCCGGTGCGCTCTGGAGACGGCAGGGGAAATGGCCCGCCTGGTGCTTGCGGCGGAGGATGCGCAGATCGCGGCAGACAGAAGAGATCTGGGGTATATCCGGATCACGGCCACAGATGAGCGGGGGATCCGCTGTGTGGAGGAGACATGCCAGGTGACTGTGGAAGTAGAGGGAAGCGGCTGCTTTGTTTCCATGGGAAGCGGAAATCCCTGCACGGAGGATCAGATCACGGCGCCCAGCTGCCATCTGTACCGGGGAAGCGCCATTGTGATCGTCAAGGGCTGCAGACCGGGACAGATCCGGGTGAGGGTCCGGGCCGGGCAGATCACGGGAGAGTGTCTGCTGGAGAGCTGCTGAATAGCAGAAGGCTGCGCAAATCCCTGCCTGTGCGCAAGAATTTGCGGCAGGGAAGCCGGCAAGGGGAATAGCTGCAAATTGTCACGAAAATTTCATCAATAGTCATAAAAATTGTAGCAGAAATAACAGAACTGTGATACGGTATCCTTATCAGGATGATTGCGGCGGGCGGGAATTTTCCTGTCCGCCGCGGTCTGTTCCGCGGCGATCGTTCCGCGGGAAGAGGATAAGACCCGAGATGGCAGGATATGCGCTGATTCCGGAGGGGAAAGATGGATCGGCATGTCCCGGAAAGCAAAAGGAAAAGGAGTTGGATAAGATGAGACAGGAAGAATTGACTGCGCTGCTTCAGGACATGTCCCTGGAGGAAAAGGTGGGACAGATGGTACAGCTGATGGCCGGCTTTTTTCAGGAGGACGCGTCCGGCGTACTGACAGGGCCGGGGGCCAGCCTGGGAATTCCGGAAAAAGACGTATGGCTGACGGGATCCATTCTGGGAACGTATGGGGCCAGGGAACTGAAGGAACTGCAGAAAAAATATATGGAGCGGCATCCCCATCATATTCCGCTGCTGTTTATGATGGATGTGATCCACGGAATGAAAACCATATTTCCCATTCCGCTGGGACTGGGGTGTACCTTTGAGCCGGAGCTTGCCCGCCGGTGCGCGTCCGCCGCGGCAAAGGAAGCTGCTGTCACAGGACTGCATGTGACGTTTTCTCCCATGGCGGATCTGGTGCGGGATGCCCGCTGGGGACGGGTGATGGAGTCCACCGGGGAGGATCCCTGGCTCAACGGTCTGTTTGCCGGGGCTCAGGTGGAAGGATTCCAGGGAAAGGATCCGGGAGAACCGGATAAGGTAGCCTCCTGCATCAAGCACTTTGCCGCCTACGGGGCAGCGGAGGCCGGAAGAGATTACAATTCGGCGGAACTTTGCGAGCATACCCTGAGGGAATTCTATCTTCCGGCCTATCGGGCAGGGATCGATGCCGGGGCGGCGCTGGTGATGACCTCCTTCAACACGGTGGACGGAATCCCCGCCACCATCAATACAAAGCTGATGCGGAAAATCCTGCGGGAGGAGATGGAATTTGACGGTGTGCTGATCTCCGATTTTTCCGCCATTCTGGAAACGGTGGCCCACGGCTGTTCCCGGGACGAGCGGGACGCCGCCGGGAAAGCGGTCCGGGCCGGGGTGGATATTGATATGATGACCAGCGTGTACAGCAGAAATCTGGCAGAACTGGCGCGGTCAGGAGAGCTGGACGAGAGGCTGATCGATGAGTGCGTGATGAGAGTTCTGGAACTGAAGAATAAGCTGGGACTGTTTGAGAATCCGTATAAGGACGCGGATGAGGAAAGGGAAAAGACTGTGCTGCTATGTGAGGAGCACCGGAACCTGGCCCGGGAGGCGGCGGTAAAATCCATGGTCCTGCTGAAAAATGACGGGATCCTCCCGGTAAACAGGAATCAGAAAATTGCCTTTGTGGGACCCTATACGGATTCCCGGCAGATCAAAAGCAGCTGGTCCTTCACCGGAGACGAAAAGGACTGTGTGACCATCCGGGAGGCGGCTATGGAAGCGCTGGATCCCCGGCTTACGGTTTATGCCTGCGGCTGTCCCATCATCAGCGGGGAAACCTGTCTGAAAGGATTTACGGAGGAGCTTTCTCAGGAACCTTCCGGCAGGGAACTGGAGCTGATGAGGGAAGAAGCCCTCCGGGCGGCCAGGGAAGCGGATGTGGTGATCATGCCTTTAGGCGAGCACTATCTTCAGACGGGAGAGGCTGCCAGCCGGGCATTTTTGGAAATTCCGCAGGTGCAGATGGAGCTATTCCGGGAGGTCTGCCGGGTGAATCCCAATGTGGTGACGGTGCTCTTTAATGGAAGACCGCTGGATCTCCGGGAGATCAGCGGGAAGTCCAGAGCCGTGCTGGAAGCCTGGAGACCGGGAACGGAAGGAGGGCATGCCGTGCTGGATCTTCTGCTGGGAAGAGAGAATCCTTCCGGAAAGCTTTCCATGAGTATGCCCTACTGTGTGGGCCAGACGCCGGTTTACTACAACCATACCTCCACAGGACGGCCTTATGCGGCGGGAATCCAGGACCGGTTCCGTTCCAGATACCTGGACATCCCCAATGAACCGCTGTATCCCTTCGGATACGGGCTCAGTTATACCACCTTTGAGATTTCTCCGGTGGAGCTTTCCGGGGACAGGATGCGGCCCGGGGAGACCCTTACGGCCCGGGTGCGGGTGAAAAATACGGGAAACCGTCCGGGATGTGTGACGGTGCAGATGTACCTGCAGGATGTGACGGCCAGCGTAGCCCGGCCAGTGAGAGAACTGAAGGGCTTTGTGAAGGCGGAGCTGGAGCCGGAAGAGGAAAAAACCGTGGAATTTTCCATAGAGGAGCCTATGCTGCGGTTCTGGAGGGCGGACGGAAGCTTTGCCAGCGAGGGAGGTGACTTCCGGGTGTTCGTGGGGGAAGACAGCGCCGCGGAAAAGGAAGCCGGATTTACGCTTCTGCCATAGGCAGGGGGAGGCGGCCAGTCTTCATCCGGCGGGAAGAAACAGGAGCAAAGGAGCGATATGAAGAAAAGGAAGGGAATCTGGAATCTGAACAGGACGATCCTGATGATCATGATGGTGGGATACTGCGCGCTTTTGATCCTGCTTTTGTGCATGGACTGGTATCTGATCGATGAGCGCCAGAAAAAGACGCGGGAAAGGGAACGCTCCCTGCTGGCGGATTCCGTGGCTAATATGGAAGAGGCTGTGGACCGGGTGGACAAGCTGATCTACGACATCTATTCCTTTGACACCAATTTCGACAGGCTGGGGAAGAGCCGGACAGAGCTGGAGGAGTACGGGGACGCCTACAGTCTGAAGGAAACCATGCGGCAAAAAATGACCATTGAGGAAAATCTCCACGGATTTTATATCTTCTACGGAAGCGGGCAGAACAAAGCCTGGTACAATGTGGACACCAATTATATAAAATCAGAGCAGTCGGTAAAGCTGAAGGAGACGCTGCGGCAGCGGCTGGGGACAGACGGGAGCGGAAGCACCATCCGAAACTGGATGACCGTGTTCAACGACCAGTCGGAGGTATGCATCGCTATCCTCTGCAGGAAGGGAAACGCGGCGCTGTACGGTCTGTACAGTCTGGGAAGAGTGGAGAGCATGCTGCAGGAGGGGTCAGAGTATCAGACGGAGATCATATTGGTGGAGGACGGGATGATCCTCAAGAACCCGGACATGGCGAAAAACCTGGATCTGCTGAATGCCATGAAGGGCTATTCCGAAGAATTTTCCCAGCGGATCCGTGGGTATTATGTGTACGGGGAACGGATCGAGAACACGGATCTGTGGATCTTTACAGCGTATCAGGCGAATTTCTGGCAGATGCTTTCCATCCCCCAGATTTTTCTGCTGATCATTACCGGACTTTCCATGGTGGCGATCGCAGCGCTGTATTTTTTCGCCAAAAAACAGGTGATCGCTCCCATCCGGAAGCTGACGGTCAGTATGGACGCCATCCGGGCGGGAAAGACCATGGAGGTTCCCAGCATAGACGCACGCTTTTATGAGATAAGGAAGATCAACGAGACGCTGGCCGCGATGATCCAGGCGCTGGAAGTCCAGCGGAAGCGGACGGTGGAAGAGGCGGTGGAAAAGGAGCGGGCGCAGATGCAGTATCTTCAGCTGCAGCTGAAGCCCCACTTCTATCTGAACGGACTGAAGACCCTGAATGCCCTGGCGCTGGAGCAGGATACCGGAAAGATGCAGGAGCTGATCCTGAACCTTTCCCGGCATATCCGCTATCTTCTTCAGCTGGATCAGGAGACGGTGCCGCTTTCCTCGGAGATCAGCTTTGTGGAAAATTACGTAGAGCTTCAGAAACATGTGACAGGCCGCACCGTACACTGCGGCATTGAGGCGGATCAGGAGGCCATGGACTGGACGGTTCCCGTGCTGTGTATCCAGACCTTCGTGGAAAACAGCATCAAATATGCCCGGCTGGGCAGCGGAAGCGTTCCTCTGGAGATCCAGGTCAAGGTCCAGATCCTCCAGACGGAGGAAGGACGGTTTCTGGATATCTCCGTGCAGGACAACGGACAGGGATACCCGGAGGAGATCCTGGAAGAGATCAACGGCGGGCAGACGCGGGAAGCCCGCAGCGTGGGGATCTACAATATGAAGCGGCGCTGCCGGCTGCTGTACGGCGACCGGGCGGAATACAGCTTCGCCAATTTTGACGGGGCGTTGAGTGAACTGATTATACCGGAGGTGACAAAGAATGAACGTGCTGTTGGTGGATGATCAACGAGAGATCGTGGAAAGCCTGAAGCGGGGGATCCGCTGGGATGCCATACCGGTGGAACATGCCTATACCGCCTGCAGCGCCAAGGAGGCCAAGCTGGTGCTGACCAATTTTCATGTGGATGTGCTGGTGAGTGATATTGAGATGCCGGAGGAAAACGGACTGTCCCTCTGTCTGTGGGCAAAGGAGCATTTTTCGGAGCTGGAGTGCATCTTCCTCACCTCCCATGCGGATTTTTCCTATGCCAAGGAGGCTATCCGCATGGGCAGTTTTGATTATATCCTGCAGCCCGTCAAATACGAAGAGATCGAACAGGTGCTCCGCCGGGTGAAGGGACGGATCAGCAGCAAGGAGCAGCTCCGGAGGCTGGAGAGCACCAGGAAGCTGGTGATGCAGCAGAGAAATACCATACTGGACGCCATTCTTTCCCAGATAGACAGGGGACGTCCGCTGGAGGCGGATCAGATCTACCGGCATTATGGGGAAATGTTCCGGATGGAGTTTGAGAACTGCCGGGTAATCCCGGTGCTGATCCAGATCCTGCGCTGGAAGCGGATCACCCGGGAATGGGAGGAGAGCCTGGTACGCATGACTCTTGGCAACATCGCGGAGGAGCTTTTCGAGGAACAGAACGGGAAGGCGGGGGTGGCCTGCCTGAACGAGAACTGTTACTGGATGTTTCTCTGCATGGAGAAGGATGGGATCAGTGAAGAGCTGTGGAGGAGAAAGCTGCAGGAATTTTATCAGTTTACCGAGGATCACATGGATTTTTCCGTGGGGATCTATCCCGGGGAAGCCCGGGAGGGATTTTCCTGTACTTACGGGCTGCTGAAGAGACGGGCGGCTGCCAATACAGGAAGGAAACCGGGGATTTTCTGGGAGGATCAGGAGCAGGAGGAAGAGGGATCCCAGGAAAATCCCATCGGGCAGGCTCTGGTTTATATCCGGAAAAATCTCAATAAAAATATTTCCAGGGCGGATGTGGCCCGGCAGGTTCACCTGAACGAAGAGTATTTTTCCAGACTGTTTAAGCAGGAGACGGGAGATACGTTTAAGGAGTATGTGCTGATGGAGAAGATGAAGGAAGCCCAGAAACTTCTGGCGGGAACGAAGCTGTCCGTCAGCATCATCGCTTCCAAAGTGGGATATGATAATTTTTCTCATTTTTCCAAAATGTTTAAAAAGGTTACAGACTGTACGCCTCAGGAATACCGGAAAGAGCATCAGGAACAGAGAAACGGGGCAGACAGGCCATAGACCGGGCAGTGAAGAGAAAAACGGACAGCGGCGCTGCCGTCCCCAGCGGACGGGGCGCCGCTGTCCGCGGTATGGGAGGGACCAGACAGGGGGAAGAGCAGAGGAAAGTCACGAAAAGCCGAAAAAAAGTCACAAAACTGGCAGAAAAATCCCAAGGCCGGGAGAGGCGGCCGGAGAATATCACAAAAATGATAATTTGCCGCATGGAAACTACAGAAAACAAAGGAATCGTTTTACTATAATAAGAACATCAAGAGGTTGCCATGACAGATACGCGGCATGGCAGGAAAGGAGAAAACGATATGAAGAAGAGACTGAAAAAAACAATCGCGCTTTTTGGCGCTGCGGCAATGACTTTGTCACTGGCTGCCTGCGGAAGCTCCGGTGAGGAAGAGACCGGCGGAAGCGCCGCGGGACAGGAAGCGGGAAGCGATGAGGGCGGCGAAGAGATCAAAACAGTCAGCGTGCATATGCCTACCGTGTACGATCTTCCGGACTCCCAGATGGTGGAGGATGCGGTGAATGAGATTACGGAAGAAAAATATAACATTCATCTGGATCTGAACTATATCAACTCCGGTAACTGGCAGCAGCAGTCGAATCTGCTCTTCACCGGCGATGAGGCGGATGTGATCGCCGTATTTTCCACTCCGCTGACCACTTATGTGAAGAACGGACAGCTTACGGATCTGACAGATTATTACAACAATGCTTCCGATGAATTCAAGGCTGTGTGGTCTGATGAGGAGATGAAAGGTACCACTGTCAATGGAAAGATTTATGCAGTTCCCAATTTCCGGAACTTCGGAAACTATTTTGGACTGAATATCGATGAGGAAATCGCTGCCGAATTCGGTATTGAGAACGGACAGACGCTGACCATGGAAGAGGTGGATGAGTTCCTTCGGGCTGCCCATGAAAAATATCCGGACCGTTACGCGCTGGCGCCCCAGGGAGGAGACAATCTGATCGGCCAGTGGAGCTGGGACGGACTGGGCGACAACAAATATATCGGCGTTCTTCCGGACTGCGGACAGACCACAGAGGTACAGAATCTCTTTGAGACCGATGATTTCCAGGAGTTCTGCAACTGGGCGCGTTCCTGGTATCAGGATGGGCTGATCATGCAGGATATCTTAAGCAATACACAGCCCTGGCAGACGATGATCAACAACAAACAGGCCATCGCCTGCTTCGATAACTACGGCGTGAACGCTGTCGCCGGCATGATCCGTACCGTGATCATCGATAAATGGGCAGTGGCCAACTCCTATGCGGAGCTTTGCTACGGTATCAGCATGAATTCCAAGGATAAAGACGCCGCATGGGAAGCAATGGAGATCCTTTATACAGACGCAGAGGTATCCACGCTGATCAATGACGGTATTGAGGGAACCCACTATGTGAAGAACGATGACGGAACCATCTCCTTCCCGGAAGGAAAGACCGCTGCTGACTGCGGATACGGTATGGCGGAAGGATACTGGATCACTCCGTACTCCGCGAATACTCTGCCCCTGGATGTGAACGGCCCCACCTTCTTTGAGGATCTGAAGACTTTCAACCAGGAAACCCTGAAATCCAAAGCGTTTGGATTCTCCTTTGATACCACTGAGGTGGCGGATCAGTATACTGCCTGCTGCAATGTAATGGATAAGTACTACAAAGCGCTGATGTCCGGAACCGTAGATGTGGAAAGTACCATCGAGCAGGCAAATCAGGAATTTGAGGCTGCAGGACTGAACGATATCATTGCCGCGAAGCAGGAGCAGCTGGATGCGTTTCTGGCAGAACAGCAGTAACAACTGAAGGAGGCGTCTATGTCGGGAAAAAAAGCTGCGGTGAAACCCATGACAGGACGCAGCAAGAGAATGGCCCAGAGGAAAATGACTCTGGCGCTGTTCTCTATGATGCTTCCGGGTTTTGTCTATTTGATCATTAATAATTACATACCAATGGCCGGTCTGACCATTGCGTTCAAACGATTTGATTACAGCAAAGGGATCTGGGGAAGCGACTGGTGCGGATTCAGCAACTTTACCTACCTGTTTAAGACCCAGGACGCAGTGAACATTATCCGGAATACGATAGGATACAATCTGGTATTTATCGTTCTGGGAAATGTTCTGGCGGTGACAGTGGCGGTAATGCTGAACTTTCTGAGGGGAAAGCTGAACAAAAAGATTTACCAGACGGTGATCCTGGTTCCGTACCTGATCTCCATGGTAGTGGTTTCCTATATTGTCTTTGGCTTTCTCAGTCAGGAAAACGGATTTCTTAACAAACTGATCCAGGCTATGGGAGGCGAACCCATCAGCTGGTATACCCAGTCCAAGTACTGGCCCTTTATCCTGGTGCTGGTAAATTTGTGGAAGAATTTCGGATACAACAGTATCCTTTATTACGCCACTGTGATCGGTATTGACTCGGCTCTGTATGAGGCGGCCACCGTGGATGGCGCCAACCGCTGGAAACAGGTATGGCATGTGACTCTGCCGGGGCTGAGGGGGACCATCATTACCATGGTACTGCTGAATATTGGCCGAATGTTCTACACTGACTTTGGACTGTTCTACCAGGTTCCCATGAGATCCGGATTGATCTCATCCGTGACGGATACCATCGATGTGTTCGTGTATAAAGGTCTGACCCAGCTGAATGATATCGGACGTTCTTCCGCAGCCGGGTTTATGCAGTCGGTACTGGGCTTCCTGATGGTTCTGCTGGCCAACTTTATCGTCCGGAAGATTGATGAAGACAATGCGCTGTTTTAGAAAGGAGGAATTGCTTTGGTAGTAAAAAATAAGAGCGGACAGATTGCTCTGAATATTATTTTTATTCTGCTGACCATTGCGGCGGCAGCCCCGTTTCTGCTGCTGATTGCCTCCTCCTTTACCAGCGAGGCGGCGCTGGCGGAATTCGGCTACGGATTCTGGCCCAGAGAATTCAGTGTGGATGCGTATACCTACCTGTTTAAGAGCAGCACGAAAATTTTGAGAGGGTATGGGATTACGGTTCTGGTAACCGTGGTAGGAACGGTATGCAGTGTACTGCTGACAACCCTGTTCGCCTATCCCCTGTCCAGAAAGGAGCTTCCTTTCCGGTATGGATTTTCCTTCTTTGTATTTTTCACCATGCTGTTCAACGGCGGACTGGTACCCAGCTATATGATGTGGACTCAGACGTTCCATATCAAGGATACCCTGTTTGCCCTGCTGCTTCCCAGCCTGCTGATGAACGCTTTTTATGTGATCATGATGCGTTCCTTCTTTACGGCTAATATTCCGGACGCCCTGGTGGAGGCGGCCAGGATTGACGGGGCGGGAGAATACAGGATCCTGTTCGGGATCGTGCTTCCCCTGTCCAAGCCCATGATGGCTACCCTGTCTTTGATGATCGGACTGGGCTACTGGAATGACTGGATGAACAGCCTGTACTATATCACAGATGAAAAACTGTACAGTATTCAGGCGATCCTGAACACCATCATCACCAACATTCAGTTCCTTACCAGCGGACAGAGTTCTCTGTCTTCCAGCGTGGATATTTCCAAGCTGCCCAACGTCAGTGTAAGAATGGCTATTGCGGTGATCGGAATCCTTCCAATCCTGGTGGTCTATCCGTTTTTCCAGAAATATTTCGTAAAAGGAATCGTTGTGGGCGGTGTGAAGGGCTGATGGAAAAAAGAAAAATTGTATATGCCGCAGAGGACTGCCTCTGCGGCTTCTTCATACAGGAAAAGAAGGTTAGCGGACATGACTGCAGGTTGGCTGCTTCATAAAGGATATTGAAATTCTGACGTTTTTATGAAAAAATATAGGAAAATAACCAGTAAAAGGAGAACCACTATATGAGACGAGCAGTGAGAACATTCAGCGGAACGAAGGACAGCGCGGTTACCAAAAGAGAGCTGGAAAACCGGGCGGTGGCCAGAAAAGCAGCGGCGGAAGGCATCGTCCTGATGAAAAATGACGGTGTCCTGCCCCTGAAAAAGGGCAGTCGGGTGGCCCTGCTGGGAAGCGGAGCGGGAAGGACCGTCAAGGGCGGTACCGGATCGGGAGATGTGAATGAGCGGGAGGTGGTGAGCATTTTCCAGGGGATGGAAAACGCGGGCTTCCAGATCACCAGCCGCCGGTGGATCCGGGATTATGAGGAGGTTTACAGGAAGTCCCGGGAGGACTGGAGAGACGCTATTTTCGCGGAGGCAAAAGGAAAGCCGGCAGTGGAATTTTTCCAGATCTACGCGTCCCATGCCTATGAGATGCCTGCGGGGGCACCCGTCACCCGGGAGGACTGTGAGGGGACGGATACTGCCGTCTATGTGATCAGCCGGATCGCCGGAGAGGCTGCGGACCGGTTCGCCCGGAGAGGGGATTATTATCTGACGGAAAAAGAGAAAGAGGATCTGGAGAACGTATGCCGTTTCTGCGAAAAGGTGATCGTGGTGCTGAACGTGGGCGGCCAGATGGATCTGAAGGAAATCCTGGAGTACTCCGGAGTAAAGGCGCTGCTGTATGTGGCGCAGCCGGGAATGGAGGGGGGAAATGCTCTGGCGGACGTGCTTTCCGGAGATGTGACGCCCAGCGGAAAGCTGACAGATACCTGGGCGGCCGCCTATGAGGATTTTCCCAATTCCGGAACCTTCAGCCACAACAACGGGAATGTCAATACGGAAAAATATGAGGAAGGAATCTATGTGGGATACCGGTACTTCGACAGCTTTCAGGTGGAGCCGGTGTATCCATTCGGATACGGCCTGACCTACACGGAATTTGAGATCTCCTGCGGCAGGGTATCGTCGGACGGCGCGTCCGTGACGGCTGCCGTGCAGGTGAAAAATACAGGCGCAACCTATGCCGGAAAAGAGGTGGTGCAGATCTACGCCTCCTGTCCCCAGAAAGGAATGGCCAAGGAGTACCGGAGACTGTGCGCGTTTGCCAAGACCTCTCTTCTGATGCCGGGACAGCAGGAGGAGCTTGAACTCACATTTCCGGTCAGGGCACTGGCCTCCTTCGACCAGGAAGCCGGCCAATGGGTGACGGAACCGGGACTTTACGGGATCTGGGTGGGAAATTCCTCCAGGAACTTGACTCTGGCAGGAGCGCTGTCGGTGAAGAAAAGAGCCGTCCTGGAGCAGGTAAGTTCCATCTGCCCGCTGCGGGAGGAGCTTACAGAGCTTAAGCGTCCGGAAAAGGAAGCCCTTTTGTGGGAGGAGAGCTGGCACGGGCTGCTGAAGGAGAAGGGAATACGGCCGGTGGAGATAGAACCCCAGGCGGAAAAAGCAGCCAGGATCCCGGAAAATGAGCTGGATCAGCAGGCCCGTGCCATTGCGGACCGGCTGACGGATGAGGAGCTGACTGCCATGGTGATCGGAGAGATCAGCAAGGGGCAGGAAAATGCTCTGGGCTCCGCGGGCATCATGGTTCCCGGAGCTGCAGGAGAAACCAGCCAGGCTCTGGAGGAGAAATATGATGTTCCGGGAATCGCCATGGCGGACGGCCCGGCAGGTCTGAGACTGTCCAGAGAATATCAGGTGGATCCCCAGGCCCGGAGCGTCTACGGACAGGGCCTTCTGGGAGCTCTGGAGGGAGGATTTTTTGCGGACAGAGAAGTGCATGAGGATGCGGAGACGTATTATCAGTACTGTACCGCCATTCCGGTGGGAACTCTGCTGGCTCAGAGCTGGGATGTGGAGCTTCTGGAAGAGACGGGAAGAGCGGTGGCCCGGGAGATGCGGGAATTCGGCGTGGCCTGGTGGCTGGCTCCCGGCATGAACATTCACCGGAATCCGCTGTGCGGAAGAAATTTTGAGTACTATTCGGAGGATCCGGTGGTCAGCGGGATGATGGCCGCGGCCATTACCAGGGGCGTCCAGTCGGTGGGCGGCGTGGGAACCACCATCAAGCATTTCGCCTGCAACAACCAGGAGGACAACCGGATGGGTTCCGACAGTGTGGTTTCCCAGAGGGCTTTAAGGGAGATCTATCTGAAGGGATTTGAGATCGCTGTGAAGACCTCTCAGCCCATGGCCATCATGACCTCCTATAACAAGATCAACGGCGTCCATGCGGCCAACTGCCGGGATATCTGCACTGTGGCGGCCAGACAGGAGTGGGATTTCCAGGGGATCATCATGACGGACTGGACCACCACCCAGGGAGGCGGCAGCATTTCCTGGAAATGCCCGGAGGCGGGAAACGATCTGATCATGCCCGGATGGAACGGAGACATTGAGAGTATCCGTCAGGCCCTGGCGGACGGTTCTCTGAAGCGGGAGGATCTGAAAGCGTGTGTGAAACGGATGCTGAAGGTGATCTTCCAGACTCTTGGATATGAGGACAGCGTAAGCTACGGGGCGCAGTTTGAAAACATGAAACCGTATGTGACAGTGGAGAGAAGAGGAAACAAATGAGTTTGAAAATAAAAGAATTGCTGGTGGAATATCAGAAGGATCCCCTGGGGCTGGATGAGGCGGCCCCCAGGTTTTCCTGGCTGCTGGACAGCGGGGAAAAGGACACTCTGCAGACGGCATACCGGATCCAGGTGAAGGACGGGAATACTGTCTGCTGGGACACGGGACGGATGGAGAGCGGCCGTTCCCGGAATGTGGAGTACGGGGGAAGGCCGCTGGCCCCCTGTACGGCGTATCATGTGCTGGCGCAGGTCTGGGACAGCCACGGCTGCCATGCCGAAAAGGAAGCCCGTTTTGAGACCGGGTTTATGGACGGTTCCCTGAAGCCATGGGAAGGCGCCAGGTGGATCGGAGCCCCCAGGTATACGGTATGTGCCGAGAACCGGGGAGTGTTTGTCATAGAGAGTACCTTCCGGCTGGAGAACGGGCTGGGGCGCGGGGGGATCGTGCTGGGAGCCAATGATTTCCGGCTGCTGGACGCCTCCAGAAATGAACTGGGACTGGCAGGGGAAAACTATATCCGGTTTGAGATCTGTCTGAAGGAGGAGGATTTCAGACTGGATATCTACCGGGTGGGATATGCTCCCGGCGACCGGGCGGATGTGCCCTTTGCCTCTGTGCCTCTGGCAGGGGTACAGGAGCCGAAACAGCCGGTGATCACTTCAGAGAACCGGGAGGATTTCCACACGCTGCGGGTGGAAATTGACGGAAATAATTCCTGGACCTATGTGGACGGCGTGCTGGTGGACGCGGTGGAAGAGGAGATGCCCTGGGGGAAGACGCTGGTTGGCCGGACGCTGAATCCCCGGGGACACAACGATGTTCTCACCTATCCCCGGCTGAATGAGATCGGATTCTACGCGGGGCCGGAGGGCAGAGTATATTTTAAGGAGCTTCAGGTAAGCAACCTGAGGACGCCGGGCCGCACCTTTATCCGGGAAACTCCCCGGGGAAATCTGTACGGGAAAAAGAGTCTGTTTGACGGGCTGGAGACAGAGGACGGCTGTTTTGTTCTGTCAGACTGTCAGCTTACCCGGGATCCCTCCAATACCTCCATTCCCATGCTGCGGACGGTGCTGCGGACGGAAGAAGGAAAAAAGGTGAAGAAGGCCAGACTGTATATCACGGCCAGAGGAATCTATGACTGCATGGTCAACGGCCGCAGGCTGACAGACCGGCTGCTGGCGCCGGGACTGACCCAGTACGACAGGAGAATGAATTACCAGACGTACGATCTGACAGAACTGCTGCAGCCGGGAGACAACGGTGTGGGCGTGACGCTGGCCTCCGGATGGTGGAGCGAGGCGCAGACCTTTACTGTGAAAAATTACAATTATTTCGGGGACCGGGAGGCGCTCCTGGCCAAGCTGGAGGTGGTCTATGAGGACGGAAGCCGTCAGGTGCGGGTGACCAATACGGAGGACTGGAAATATTTTGGAGAAGGTCCGTATACCTATGCCGGATTCTTTGCCGGAGAGCATTTTGACGGCAGAAGGGCATGGATCTTTGATCAGTACAGCCTGCCGGATTTTGATGACTCTGACTGGGAGAGACCGGAGGTGGATACGGTAACGAAAATTGAGGAAAGCAGCGTATTTCCTCCGGGATTCGGACGGGCATGGCCTGCGGTGCATGAGCAGGAACCTGTGCTGGAGGGCGGCTATGACGCTCCTGTGTACGTGGCGGACAGACGGACTGCCGCAAGCTGGAAGAAGCTGGGGGAGGGGATCTATCTCTACGATCTGGAACAGGAGATGGCGGGAGTGCCCAGGATCACCTTCCATGAAAAGCCGGGGACAGAGATCGTCCTCCGGTACGGGGAGATGCTGTACCCGGCTTTGCCGGAATACGGGGACAATGCGGGAAAGCTTCTGCTGGAGAATTACCGGGATGCCACCAGCACTGACCGCTATATCTGCCGGGGGGATGAAGACGGGGAGACGTATCAGCCCCGGTTTACCTTCCATGGCTACCGCTATATCGAGATCAGCGGGGTAACCCGCCGGCCGGAGCTCTGGGAGGTGGAAAGTCTGCAGTATTCCTCCGTGACGGAGTTTTCCGGAAGCTTTCAGTGCTCGGATCCGCTGCTGAACCGGTTTGCCGAGAATGTCCGGTGGTCCCAGCTCTGCAACTTCATCAATATTCCCACAGACTGTCCCCAGAGAAATGAGCGGATGGGATGGGCGGGAGATACCCACGTATTCTGCCGTACGGCGCTTTTGAACAGCGATCTGAAGCTGTTTTATGAGAGAAATCTCCAGGCTATGGCGGATCTTCAGACCAGTGAGGGGCGTTATCCGGAGATTGCCCCGGTGGGAGGAGGCTTCGGCGGGATCACCTATGAGTGCGCCACCATCTTTATTGCCTGGGAGTTGTATCAGCAGTATGGGGATCTGAAGACACTGCGGCGTTTTTATCCGGGTATGAAAAAGTATATGGCCTATATGGAGGACAAAGGGCTTCCCGGAGAAGGACGTCCGGACCAGATCGGTCCGCTGGGAGACTGGCTGGCCCCTGAGGAGACGGACCTGCAGCTTCTGTGGAACGCCTTCTATTACCGGGAGACATGGCTGATGAGCCGGATCGCGGGGCTTCTGGGAGATGAAGAGGGGGAGAAGACTTACGCCGCTGCCGCCAGGAGGACACGGGAATACTGGAATAAAACCTTTGTGGATCCGGAAACCGGAAAGACCAGGAAGATGGACGGCACGCTGTGCGATACCCAGACCTCCTATGTGCTGGGCCTGGCGTACGGCGTGATGGAGGACCGCAGGCGCGGGGGAGAACACCTGGCGGAAAAAACCGCCAAGGGAGGCGATACTGTGGGCACGGGATTTTTCGGTACAGGCCTTTTGAATCAGGCGCTGTGTGACACAGGACATGCGGACGCGGCCTACCGGCTGATGCGCCAGACCAGATTCCCCTCCTGGCTGTATCCGGTGACCCAGGGAGCCACCACCATCTGGGAGCGGTGGGATTCCTATACCACTGAGAAAGGATTCGGGGGACAGAACGCCATGAATTCCTTTAACCATTACTCTCTGGGAAGCGTGCTTTCCTGGATGTACAGCTATATTCTTGGGGTACGGCAAAAGGAGGAGTATCCGGGCTTCGGAAACTTTACCCTGGAGCCGGTGATCGGAGATCTGGAGTATGCCAGGGGAAGTGTCTGCACTCCCTATGGAACCGTATGGTGCGGCTGGGAAAAACGGGATGGTCAGGTGGAATATATCTGCAGGATCCCGGCCAATACCAGAGCAACGGTGTGTCTGCCGGACGGCACAAAACAGGAGATCGGATCAGGAGAGCATACATTTCGCTTCCGTGAAGGATAAAAAAGTCAATATTGACCGAAAAAGAGGTCAGAAACCCTACTAACGCCCAGAAAAATATCCATATATAATGGAAGACAGAAACCTGCACAGAGGATTGCGGGAGAAAAACGGGAGGTTGGAACCAATGGCAAAGTATTTTGCGTCATCAACAAATGAAATCAGCTCCAGAGAACAGGAGCATATGGAGGAGGTGCGTTCCTTTGCGGCAGAGTGTATGCTGCTGCTGGAAAATGACGGAACACTGCCGCTGGCCGGGACAAGAAAGATCGCTCTGTTCGGCAACGGCGCCCGGCATACGGTAAAGGGAGGAACCGGATCCGGAGATGTGAATTCCCGGAAGGTTTTTACCATTGAGGAAGGTCTTGCGGACGCGGGATTTTCCATCACCACCGGGGACTGGCTGGACAGATATGACCGGATCCGGGAAGAAGCCCAGGAGGCGTACCACCAGAAAGTGGCTGAGATTGCGGCCGAGAAAGGGATCCCGCCTTTTGGAGTGTATTTTGAATATGCGTTTCCGGAGCCGGAGCATCCGGCTGTGACCAGGGAGGATATGGAAGCGTCTGATACGGATACCGCCGTTTATGTGATCTCCAGAAATTCCGGAGAGGGCGCCGACCGGTATGTGAAAAGAGGGGATTATCTGCTTCTGGAAAGCGAGAGGGATAATCTGACTCTGCTGGGAGGATACTATAAAAAAGTGATCGTGGTGCTGAATGTGGCCAATGTGATCGACACCACAGAGCTGAACAGCATTTCCGGGATCGGCGCTGTCCTGCTGGCGGGACAGTCGGGAAATGTGGGAGGCCTGGTGGTGGCCGATGTGCTCACAGGAAAATCCGTACCCTGCGGCAAGCTGACAGATACCTGGGCGGCTTCTTATGAAGATTACGCGTCATCGGAAAATTTCAGCCACAACAACGGAAATCTGGACGATGAGTACTATACGGACGGCATCTATGTGGGCTACCGGTATTTTGATACTTTCGGGATCACCCCCAATTACTGTTTCGGTTATGGAAAATCCTACACGGATTTTTCGGTGGAAACGCTGGATGTCACAGGGGATGAGGAGAAGATCAGCATAAAGGTACGGGTTGTCAACACAGGTTCCTTCCGGGGCAAAGAGGTGGTGCAGATATATTATTCCGCCCCCGGCGGCAGTCTGGAAAAGCCGTATCAGGAGCTGGCTGCCTTTGGAAAGACGGATTTTCTGGATCCGGGACAGGCTCAGGAGATGACCATCTCCTTCCCCGTCCGCTCTATGGCTTCCTACAGCCAGGAGAAGGCGGCGTGGATCCTGGAGAAGGGAACGTACTATATCCGTGTGGGAAACAGCTCCAGAAATACTCATGTGGAGGCAGCGGTGACATTGGCGCAGGATACGGTGACTGCCCAGTTGAAAAATCTGTTTTCCGATACGGAGCAGGTACAGGAGATCTCCGGGAGAGAAGCCGTCTGCCTGACCTATCCCCGGGAGGAGGAAGAAAAGGCTTATGCCAGGGTGATCGTACTGGACGGCAGTAAGATTACGGCGGAAACAGTGGAATACCGGGAAAAGGCAGGCACTTTCCCCAAAGGGGAGACCGCCGGGAAGCTGACCATGGAGGATGTGCGGGCAGGCCGGGCAACCCTGGAAGAACTGGTTTCCCAGCTTACTCCAAGAGAGATGGCCGAACTGTGCAACGGAACTGCCAGAGGCGGAGTGGGATCGGAATCCATGATCGGGGCAGCCTCCGCGGCGGTGCCGGGAGCAGCGGGAGATACCACCTCTCTGCTGCTGGAGGACAGAGGCGTGGCCAATATCATTCTGGCTGACGGCCCTGCGGGGCTGCGGCTGTACCCCCACTTCGCCGTGGACGCCCAGGGAAATCTGCTACCCGGTTATGAGGTGTTCGGCGATGTGCGCTACAGTGAAAAGCCGGGAGAGATTCCTGAGGGAGGCGCAGAATACTATCAGTACTGCACCGCGATCCCGGTGGCTTCTTTGCTGGCCCAGTCCTGGGATATGGATCTGATCGCCAGAGCGGGAGATATTGTGGGAAAAGAAATGGAAGAGTTCCATGTGACGCTGTGGCTGGCACCGGGCATGAATATCCACAGAAATCCTCTCTGCGGCAGGAATTTTGAATATTATTCCGAGGATCCTCTGCTGGCGGGGATGTGCGCGGCGGCAGATACCGACGGAGTACAGTCACACGCCGGGATCGGAACCACCATCAAGCATTTTGCGGCCAACAACCAGGAGGACAACCGGATGCATACCAATGCCCATATCAGCGAAAGAGCTCTGCGTGAGATCTATCTGAAGGGCTTTGAGATCGCTGTAAAGACGGCTCAGCCCATGAGCATCATGACCTCCTACAATCTGCTCAACGGGACCCATACGGCCAATCATTACGATCTGCTCACCTGGGTGGCCAGGGATGAGTGGGGATTTCAGGGTGTGGTGATGACGGACTGGGGAACCACCGACGATATGAGCATGATGTTCGGAATGGAGCGGAAAAAATACGGGGAGTCCAGCGCGGTGGAATGTATCCGTACAGGAAATGACCTGATCATGCCGGGATCTCAGAAAAGCGTGGATGAGATCACTGCGGCGGCGGAGGATGGAAGTCTTGATCTGGATGCGCTGCGGCTGTGCGCCTGCCGGGTACTGAAGATCATCGGGGATTCTCAGGCGTATGAAGGCAGCAGACCTTATGCGGAGCAGTTCGGCGTGCTGGACTGGGCTGTGGAGGTGGAAAAATAAGGCGGGACAATTGAAGGCTGAACTGTAACGAACCACCATAAAGCATAGCCGGACTGGTCTGCAAGCAGCCCATCCCGTCTCTGCTTTGAGACTGGGCTTTCAGAGTATAAAAGCCCACGGATTGCTTTGCGCTGCGCGCTCTCGCAATCCTGCCTGCATTCGCACTCTGGGCTAATGCCCGACGTGCTCATACAGGTTAGCGTCTCTAAAGCATAGCCGGGCTGGTCTGCAGGCAGCCCATCCGTCTCTGCTTTGAGACTGGGCTTTCAGAGTATAAAAGCCCACGGATTGCTTTGCGCTGCGCGCTCTCGCAATCCTGCCTGCATTCGCACTCTGGGCTATTGCCCGACGTGCTCATACAGGTTAGCGTCTCTAAAGCATAGCCGGGCTGGTCTGCAAGCAGCCCATCCGTCTCTGCTTTGAGACTGGGCTTTTATAGAAATTTCTTTTACCTCTTGCAAATTTTTCTTTTTCCTGTAAAATAGTATAGGATTGTTCCGGAAAGCGTCTGTACCAGTCAGACCGCCGGGACAATACGGTACCTGTATGAAATCTGCAGCCTGCCCCGGATTCCGGAAGGAACGTCCGGGAAGATGGGGAAACGGCTGTTATCCATGAAATTGTAAGAGGATTGAGAAAACATGATTGCAGCAAACAATGTGACCTTACGGATCGGGAAGAAAGCTCTTTTTGAAGATGTGAATATCAAGTTTACCGAGGGGAACTGCTACGGTCTGATCGGAGCCAACGGAGCAGGAAAGTCCACTTTTCTGAAGATCCTTTCCGGACAGCTGGAGACCACCAGCGGCGATGTGACCATCACTCCCGGCCAGCGGCTTTCCTTCCTGCAGCAGGATCATTTCAAATACGATGCCTACAGTGTGCTGGACACGGTGATCATGGGAAATGCCCGGCTGTATGAGATCATGAAGGAGAAGGACGCGATCTACGCCAAGGAAAATTTTACCGAGGAGGACGGGATCCGGGCCAGCGAGCTGGAAGGCGAGTTCGCCGAGATGGACGGCTGGAACGCGGAGTCCGATGCGGAACAGCTTCTGAACGGTCTGGGAATCCCCACGGAGATCCACTATTCGCAGATGGCTGATCTGAACGGAAATGAAAAGGTAAAGGTTCTTCTGGCGCAGGCCCTGTTCGGGAATCCGGATATCCTGCTTCTGGATGAGCCCACCAACCATCTGGATCTGGACGCCATCGCCTGGCTGGAGGAGTTCCTGATCAATTTTGAGAATACGGTGATCGTGGTGTCCCACGACCGTTATTTCCTCAATAAAGTCTGCACCCATATCGCGGATATCGACTACGGAAAGATCCAGCTTTATGCCGGAAACTATGATTTCTGGTTTGAGTCCAGTCAGCTTCTGATCCGGCAGATGAAGGAAGCCAACCGGAAGAAGGAGGAGAAGATCAAGGAACTGCAGGAGTTTATCTCCCGGTTCAGCGCCAACGCCTCCAAGTCCAAGCAGGCTACCTCCAGAAAGAAGGCTCTGGAGAAGATCCAGCTGGAGGAGATCCGTCCTTCCAGCCGGAAGTATCCCTATATCGACTTCCGTCCCAACAGGGAGATCGGAAATGAAGTGCTGATGGTGGAGAATCTCAGCAAGACCATCGACGGCGTGAAGGTTCTGGACAATATTTCCTTTACCCTGGGAAGAGAGGATAAGGTGGCCTTTGTGGGCGGCAATGAGCAGGCCAAAACCACCCTGTTCCATATCCTGATGGGAGAACTGGAGCCGGATTCCGGAAATTACAAGTGGGGAGTGACCACTTCCCAGGCGTATTTTCCCAAGGACAGCACAAAGGAATTTGACAACGAGCTGACCATCGTGGACTGGCTGACCCAGTATTCCGAGATCAAGGATGTCACCTATGTCCGGGGATTTCTGGGACGTATGCTGTTTGCCGGAGAAGACGGAGTAAAGAAGGTGAAGGTGCTTTCCGGAGGAGAGAAGGTGCGGTGCCTGCTGTCCAAGATGATGATCTCCGGGGCCAATGTGCTGATACTGGATGAGCCCACCAACCATCTGGATATGGAGTCCATCACAGCGCTGAACAACGGGCTGATCAAATTCCCGGGAGTTCTGCTGTTTGCCTCCCATGACCATCAGTTTGTGGAGACAACGGCCAACCGGATCATGGAGATCATGCCGGGCGGCGCTCTGATCGACAAGATCACCACCTATGATGAATATCTGGCCAGCGATGAGATGGCAAGAAAACGTCAGGTATACCTGATGGAGGAAGAGGATAACTGAGAAGAGGAAAAACACAAGGGACTTGCGGCGGATCTGCCGCAGGTCCCTTGGCTGCGTTTTGGGATAATGAAAGAAACGTTCATATGTTCAAAAATAGAAAGTGAGAGAGAATTATGACAGAATGGCTGAATATACTGGCGGAAATGATCCGTCATAATCTTTGGATCGCACCGGTGCTGTGCATCGTGGCGGGGATCATCACGTCCTTTACCCCCTGTTCCCTGTCCAGTATCCCCATGATCATCGCATATATCGGAGGATCGGCCCGGCAGGATACCAGAAAGGCCTTCCGGCTGTCCCTGACAATGGCGGCGGGACTGTCCCTGACATTCATTGTGTTCGGATCCCTGGCATCGGTGATCGGCCACTATATGCACGAGATCGGGAAGTGGTGGTATGTTTTTCTGGGACTGGTGATGGTGCTGATGGCACTGCAGATCTGGGGGGTGATACAGATCATACCGGATCCCTCCCATCATCACCATGAGCACGGAAAGGACTGCGGCTGCGGAGAGGAGGGAGGAGACTGCTGCGGGGATCCCCATCAGGAGCATATGCCGAAGATCACCCGGAAAGGATACGTGGGGGCCTTTACTGCCGGTATCTTAAGCGGAGCCTTTGCGTCCCACTGCGCCACGCCGGTGATGATCGCCCTGCTGGCCATAGCCGCCCAGTCGGGGAGCACCCTGTGGGGGATCTTCCTGCTGGCTCTGTACGCAGTGGGGCACAGCTTTCTGATCATTGCGGCGGGAACCAGCTACAGCGTTGTGGAGCGGTGGATGTATGATCCCAAATACGCCAGGATCAGCCTGGTGCTGAGAAAAGTGATGGGATTTGTGATCCTGTGCATCGGAATCGCCATGATGTACCTGGCATTTTTCTATGAGGCGTAGGCAGCGGCCGTATCGCCCCGTGGGCCTGGGAGGCTTTGTGCGTCCGTCTTTACGGAGCGCTGCCTATGCGGAGTCCCTCTGAGGATGCGAGGCGTTTCGCCCACAGCAAAAGACCCATCCTGACAGCTGCAGGTAAATCTGCGCCGGCCGGATGGGTCTTTTGCTTATGGGCTGTACTGTCAGGGATGGAATTCTCTGCAGCAGGTTTCCAGAATCCGGAAGAACTTCTCCGCATGATATCCATCGTTCACCGCATGGTGGAACTCCACTGTAACAGGCATTTTTATACGTCCGTCCTGGGTTTCATGGTATTTTCCCACCATGACAAACGGGATATAACTGATGTTGGATGTTCCGTAATTGGTAAAGGCGTCGGGCTTGGAATAGGAGAGTCCCGTAAATACAGTGTTGGGCATGATGGAGATATGTACATTGTCCATGGTGCCGCTTTTGTCAAAGTACAGGCTGTCTCCTTCCTCCGCTTTCGCCTTGTCCTCCAGAAAACTGGAGTAAAACCGGGAAAAATCCTCCTCCCAGAGGGTTTTCTGGTGGGTGAACAGGTGATTGCTGTGGGTCCGCATCACCGTGTAATGGGCGTTGACCTGATCCCAGAACCCCACTTTATCGTACATCCGGCAGTACCGGTAGTTTATATCCGAATTCACTGCCTTTGTGATGCAGTAGCAGATGGAAGGATAGAACTTCCAGCCGTTTTGCCGGATGGTATGAAGAAATTCCGTGATATCCAGCTCTACGGTCATGCAGTAGAGATATCCGTGGAAATGCTCATAAATCTCTGCACGGTCCCAGCTTTCATAATCGATCAGATGAAACATGGCTATCCCTTTCTGCCTTACAGCAGAGCGCCGGCTTCCTCGTCCACTACCACAGTCACATCCGGATGGAGCTGCAGGATGGAGGCGGGCACCTGAGGAACAATGGGACCGAAGAAGGCTTTTTTCACGATCTCGGCTTTGTCCTTTCCGCTGGCTACAAGAAGGATCTTTTTGGCCTTCATGATCGTTCCGATTCCCATGGTGTAGGCCTGGGTGGGAACATCCTCGATCTTCTGGAAGAAACGGGCATTGGCCTTGATGGTGCTCTCAGTCAGATCCACGCAGTGGGTGGTTTTGGGAAAGTCATCAGCCGGCTCGTTAAAGCCGATATGGCCGTTGTGTCCCAGTCCCAGAAGCTGCAGGTCGATACCGCCGTAGCTGTCCACGATAGCCTCGTAATCGGAGCATGCCTTCTGGGCATCCGGTTCGGTTCCGTCCGGTACATGGGTGTTCTCCAGCTGGATATTCACATGCTTGAACAGATTGTTCATCATAAAATAATAGTAGCTCTGATCATTGTCATGGGTCAGTCCCCGGTACTCATCCAGGTTTACCGTATTCACCTGGGAAAAATCCAGATCGCCCTTATTGTACCACTCCACCAGCTTCTGATAGGTACCGATGGGTGTGGAGCCTGTGGCCAGACCCAGCACACAGTCCGGCTTGGTGATGATCTGGGCGGAAATGATGTTGGCCGCTTTCCGGCTCATGTCCTGGTAATCTTTTGTCTTGATGATCCTCATACTTGTGATCCCCCTTGGAAATTAATGGCAGCAGTTCTATAATAAAACGGCTGCTGTTACTACTAAGCTACTCCATCCGCAGGAAAAAAGCAACCCCCAGTTAATCCGAAAGCGCTTTGATGGAGGAAGAATACTCAGACGGCGTCATTCCGGTCAGCTTCCGGAACTGCCGGGAAAAATAATGGATGGAAGTATATCCCAGATAATCCGCGATCTGAGTAAAATTCATCTCATTGCTGCGGATCAGTTCCTTGGCCGCCGAAATCTTCATGCTGCAGAAATAGTCGATGACACCGCACCCCTGCTGAGCCCGGAAGATCTTCTGCAGGTGAGAACGGCCGATCAGGTTGTCCTGGCAGATCTGCTGGATAGTGATCTTTTCCCGCACATGTTCCTCCAGATATCCCAGGATCCGGCGATACGTCTCCAGATCGCTGCGCAGTTTGTTGGTTTTGGTAAACTGTCCGGACGCGGCGGACCGGGGCTGGTTCCGCAGAAGTCCGATCAGAAGCTGCTCCAGACAGATCTTGATCAGCTGCTCCGAGCCGAAAGCCTGGGGAGTGGCCCGTTCCATCCTGGTCAGATAGGGGTTGTCAAAGGGCGGAAGAAATGCCTTCCGGGCTTCCGAGATGATCTGCGCCAGAAGCTGCCGTTCCCGATCCCCCACAGTCCACAGGGCATTTTCAAAGAAACGCATGGCCGGGGAGCGGCAGGAAAAGGAGATCACCACCAGATTGGGAGCGGACTTTCCTGTGGCCTTTACGCTGTGAAATTCGTTGGGCTTATGGAAAATGATCTCCCCTTTCTGCAGAAGATAGGTTTCCGTCCGGGCCTGTACCATCACTTCCCCTTTATCAACGCAGAGAAATTCCCAGAAATCGTGGGATTCCCCTTCAAAGGAAAAATCGTTCATATATTCAAAATAGTGAACGGTAACGATCTCCTCCACATCCAGATCTACCTGAAGCCTTACCGGACAATACCCCATAAAGCTGCCCTCCTGACCGTCTTTTGTATTCTGTATAAAGTATACCCCTAAAACGGGGAAAAGGGAAGAAGGAAAAAGGGAATAAAGAAACGATAGTGCAAATAACACCGAATATAATCTAAATATTTCTATAAAGACCAGGCTTATAATGAAAAACGCAGGAAGGGCAAACAGGAAAGCCGGAAGGCCGAAGAGTTACATAAAAAGCTGCAGAGCGGGAAGATAAGGCTGGGCAAACCGTGAAGGCTGTTTTATAATGAAACAGAAGGTCCCGGGTAAGTTACAGTTCAGCTTTCAACTGTCCCGCGAGGTGTCACGCTGCATTTGCAGCGGGATCCCGAGGCTTGCGGGCACCAGGCTGCGGGAAACGCAGCCTGTGTGCATGCTTTTGTGACAGTGAAGCCGGAAGGCTGAACTGTAACCCGGGAAAGCCCCAGGAAGCGGCAGCGCGGTATCCGCGGGTCAGCGGCGTCCGGGCGCGGACTTTCAAAAATGAATCATTTGGAGATTCCGGAGCCCTGCAGGTTCCGGCTTTGGGAGGAAAAGAGAATGAAAAAACCAGTATTAGTGATTATGGCAGCAGGAATGGGCAGCCGCTACGGCGGTCTCAAGCAGATCGATCCGGTGGATCCCCAGGGACACATTATTATGGATTTTTCCCTGTATGACGCGAAAAAGGCCGGATTCGAGAAGGTGGTATTTATCATCAAGAAGGAGAATGAAGCGGATTTCCGGGAGAGGATCGGAGACAGGATCAGCAGGATCATGGACGTATCCTATGTGTTCCAGGATCTGAACAATATTCCGGAGGGGTATCAGGTGCCGGAAGGAAGAGTAAAGCCCTGGGGAACCGGCCATGCGGTGCTGAGCTGTCTGGGATGTGTGGATGCTCCCTTTGCGGTGATCAATGCGGATGATTATTACGGAAGCCATGCCTTTCAGGTGATCTACGATTTTCTCACCACCCATCAGGACGATGAAAAATATCACTACACGATGGTGGGCTACATTCTGGAGAACACCCTGACGGAGAACGGCCATGTGGCCAGAGGGGTATGCGAGACCGATGAGAACGGCTATTTGTTGGGAATCCATGAGAGAACCCATATTGAGCGCCGGGGAGACATCACCGCATACACCGAGGATGACGGGGCTACCTGGGTGGAGATCCCGGAAGGAAGCACCGTTTCCATGAATATGTGGGGATTTACCGAGAGCATGCTGGGAGAGCTGAAAGACCGTTTCGGGGAATTTCTTGCGGACGCGCTGAAGAACAATCCGCTGAAGGGCGAATATTTCCTGCCTTCCGTGGTGGGAGAACTGCTGGAAGAAGGAAAAGCGGATGTAAAGGTGCTGAAATCCACAGACAAGTGGTATGGAGTAACATATAAAGAAGACAAACCGGTGGTGGAGGCCGCTATCCGCAAACTGAAGGCGGATGGTCTGTACCCGGAGAATTTATGGGGGTAAGAACATGGAGGCATTTGAAAGTTACCAGGTGATCAGTCAGTTTCCGCTGGAGGGAACACTTCTGGAGGCGGTTCCTTACGGAAGCGGCCATATCAATGATACATACAGGCTCACCTTTGGGGAGAACGGAAAGCAGAAGCAGTACATTCTGCAGAGGATCAATAACGAGATTTTCCGGAATCCGGATGAGCTGATGGAGAATATTGTTCAGGTCACCCGTTTTCTGACCGAAAAGATCCGCAGGCAGGGAGGAAATCCCGACCGGGAAACCCTGCAGGTGATCCCTGCCCTGGACGGAGCACCCTACTACAGAGAGCCGGAGGGGCGCTGCTGGAGAGTATATCCTTTTATCACGGATTCCGTCAGCTATGACCTGGCAGAAAACGCCCAGGATTTCAGGCGGAGCGGCTATGCCTTTGGAAACTTTCAATATCTGCTGGCGGATTTTCCGGCGGCAAAACTCCATGAGACGATTCCGAATTTCCATAATACCGCCGACAGATTCGCCAATTTTAAAAAGGCGGTGGAGGCGGACGCGATGGGAAGGGCGTCACAGGTGCAGGAGGAGATCCGGTTTGTGATGGAAAGAGAGCAGGACTGTCACTTCTTTGGTGATCTGCTGGCCGCGGGAGAGCTTCCGCTTCGGGTTACCCACAACGATACCAAGCTGAACAATGTGCTGTTTGACCGCAGGACGGGAAGAGCCATGTGCGTGATAGACCTGGATACGGTGATGCCGGGATTTGCGGCTCATGATTTCGGAGACGCCATCCGGTTCGGCGCCAGCACTGCGCTGGAGGACGAGAAGGACCTGTCCAGGGTTTCCTGTGATCTGAAACTTTTTGAGGCGTATTTTGACGGCTTCATGGAAGGATGCAGGGGTGCCCTGACCAGAAGAGAGGTGGAAACCCTTCCCATGGGAGCCAGGATCATGACTCTGGAATGCGGCATGCGCTTTCTCACCGATTATCTGGAGGGAGATACCTACTTTAAGATCCATTATCCGGAGCACAATCTGGACCGTACCCGCACCCAATTAAAGCTGGTGAAGGACATGGAAGAAAAATGGGAGGCCATGGCCGCCATCGTCAAAAAGTGATACCAGCCGGCTGCGTAAGCCGGCTTGTTTTTTTAGAAAAACATTCCGGGTTTTTGTCCCAAAAAATAGACAGGATTCGGAAAGCGTGCTATAATAACTCACAGGGTTAAAATTTAGTTTTTTAATTCAAGTCAAGGAGGAATAAACAAATGGCAAGAAAAATGAAAACCATGGATGGTAATCATGCTGCCGCTCATGCGTCCTACGCATATTCGGACGTAGCAGCCATTTACCCGATTACTCCGTCGTCTGTTATGGCGGAAGCAACGGATGAGTGGGCAACCCAGGGAAGAAAGAACATCTTCGGACAGGAGGTTCAGGTAACTGAGATGCAGTCCGAGGCTGGTGCTGCAGGTGCAGTACACGGATCCCTGGCAGCAGGTGCTCTGACCACAACCTATACGGCTTCTCAGGGTCTTCTGCTGATGATCCCCAACCTCTACAAAATCGCCGGTGAGCAGCTTCCGGGCGTTATCAACGTATCTGCCCGTGCGCTGGCAAGCCACGCGTTATCTATTTTCGGTGACCATTCCGATGTTTACGCATGCCGTCAGACGGGATGCGCTATGCTGTGTGAGTCTTCCGTACAGGAAGTTATGGACCTGACCCCGGTTGCTCACTGCGCAGCCATCAAGGGAAAAGTTCCGTTCATCAACTTCTTTGACGGATTCCGTACCTCCCATGAGATCCAGAAGATCGAGACCTGGGATTACGAAGATCTGAAGGATATGGTGGACATGGATGCGGTTGACGAGTTCCGGAGACACGCTCTGAACCCCAACCATCCCTGCCAGAGAGGTTCCGCTCAGAACCCGGATATCTTCTTCCAGGCAAGAGAGGCCTGCAATCCCTACTACGACGCTCTGCCGGCAGTAGTGCAGGAGTACATGGACAAAGTAAATGAGAAGATCGGAACCAACTACAAGCTGTTCAACTACTACGGAGCTGAGGATGCTGAGCACATCATCATCGCTATGGGTTCCGCATGTGAGACCATCGAGGAGACCATCGACTACCTGATGGCTGCCGGAAGAAAAGTAGGTCTGGTTACCGTTCGTCTGTACAGACCGTTCTGCGCACAGGCCCTGATCGATGCGATCCCGGATTCTGTAAAACAGATCTCCGTTCTGGACAGAACAAAAGAGCCGGGAGCTCAGGGTGAGCCCCTGTATCTGGATGTGGTAGCTGCCCTGAAGGGAAGCAAGTTCGATCAGGTTCCGGTATTCTCCGGACGTTACGGACTGGGTTCCAAGGACACCACACCGGCTCAGATCGTTGCCGTATACGACAACACCGAGAAAGCAAAATTCACCATCGGTATCGTGGATGATGTGACAAACCTGTCTCTGGAGGTTGGCACTCCTCTGGTTACCACACCGGAAGGAACCATCAACTGCAAGTTCTGGGGACTGGGAGCTGACGGTACTGTTGGAGCCAACAAGAACTCCATCAAGATCATCGGTGACAACACAGACATGTATGCACAGGCATACTTTGATTACGACTCCAAGAAGTCCGGCGGTGTGACCATGTCTCACCTGCGCTTCGGAAAGAGCCCGATCAAGTCCACCTACCTGATCAAGAAGGCAAACTTCGTGGCATGTCATAACCCGTCCTATATCAACAAGTACAACATGGTACAGGAGCTGGTTGACGGCGGTACCTTCCTTCTGAACTGTCCGTGGGATATGGAAGGACTGGAGAAACATCTGCCGGGACAGGTGAAAGCATTCATCGCCAACCACAACATCAAGTTCTATGTGATCGACGGTATCAAGATCGGTAAAGAGATCGGACTGGGCGGACGTATCAACACCGTTCTGCAGTCTGCATTCTTCAAGCTGGCCAACATCATTCCTGAGGAGCATGCCATCGAGCTGATGAAGGCTGCCGCAAAGGCTACCTACGGAAGAAAGGGTGACGCCATCGTTCAGATGAACTACGACGCCATCGATGCCGGTGCAAAACAGGTGGTTGAGGTTCAGGTTCCCGAGAGCTGGAAAGACTGCGCTGATGAGGGACTGGCTATGGCTCATGCAGAGAATGGCCGTCAGGATGTTGTGGACTTCGTAAACAACATTCAGTCCAAGGTAAACGCTCAGGAAGGAAACTCTCTGCCGGTATCCGCATTCAAGGATTATGTGGACGGCACCACTCCCTCCGGATCTTCCGCATATGAGAAGCGCGGTATCGCAGTGGATATCCCGGTATGGAATCCGGAAAACTGTATCCAGTGTAACCGCTGTGCTTATGTCTGCCCGCATGCTGTTATCCGTCCCATCGCTCTGACCGCTGATGAGGCTGCCAACGCTCCGGAAGGCATGAAGACACTGCCGATGACCGGTATGGCTGATTACAAGTTCGCCATGGTAGTATCCGCTTACGACTGTACCGGATGTGGTTCCTGTGCAAACGTATGCCCGGGCAAGAAAGGTGCGAAAGCTCTGGCTATGGAAAACATGGAAGCCAACGCAGGAGAGCAGAAATATTTCGATTACGGCGTACAGCTTCCCATCAAGGAAGATGTCGTTGCAAAATTCAAAGAGAACACCGTAAAAGGTTCTCAGTTCAAACAGCCGCTGCTTGAGTTCTCCGGAGCCTGCGCAGGCTGTGGTGAGACACCGTACGCGAAGCTGATCACTCAGCTGTTCGGTGACAGAATGTACATTGCCAACGCAACAGGATGTTCCTCCATCTGGGGTAACTCCTCACCGTCCACACCGTACACTGTAAACGCCAAAGGACAGGGCCCCGCATGGAGCAACTCTCTGTTCGAGGATAACGCAGAGTTCGGTTACGGTATGCTGCTGGCTCAGAAGGCCATCAGAAATGGTCTGAAAGAGAAAGTTGAGTCCGTAATGGCCAACGAGGCTTCTTCTGAGGAAGTTAAGGCTGCCTGCAAAGAGTGGCTGGATACCTTCGGAAGCGGCGTGACCAACGGAGCAGCTACAGACAAGCTGGTTGCAGCTCTGGAAGGTGTTGACTGCGACGTTTGCAGAGACATTGTGAAGAACAAAGACTTCCTGGCCAAGAAATCCCAGTGGGTATTCGGTGGTGACGGATGGGCTTACGATATCGGATTCGGCGGCGTGGATCACGTGCTGGCTTCCGGACAGGATATCAACGTAATGGTATTCGATACCGAGGTTTACTCCAACACCGGCGGACAGTCCTCCAAGGCTACCCCCACAGGTGCGGTTGCACAGTTCGCTGCAGGCGGTAAAGAGGTTAAGAAGAAAGACCTGGCTTCCATCGCCATGAGCTACGGTTATGTATACGTTGCTCAGATCGCTATGGGCGGAGATTTCAACCAGACCGTAAAAGCCATCGCTGAGGCTGAGGCTTATCCGGGACCGTCCCTGATCATCGCTTACGCTCCGTGTATCAACCACGGTATCAAGAAGGGTATGAGCAAGGCTCAGACAGAGGAAGAGCTGGCAGTTAAGGCCGGATACTGGCATAACTTCCGCTTCAACCCGCTGGCAGAGAACAAGTTTACCCTGGATTCCAAGGAGCCCAGCGGAGATTATCAGGCATTCCTGGATGGAGAGGTTCGTTACAACTCTCTGAAACGTTCCAATCCGGAGAAGGCTGCAAGACTGTTCGCTAAGAATGAGTCCGAGGCTAAGGAGAGATACAGCTACCTGAATAAGCTGGTTACTCTGTACGGAAAAGAGGACTGATCTGACAGACTGACGAACGGAGCAGAGATTCCGAACAGAAGTCTTGAATAAATCATCTGATGAATCGGCGGCAGCCGTGTCTGCGGGGAAACCCACAGGCGCGGTTGCCGTTTTTCCATAAAGAACTTTCCTGTATACAGAAAGTATGGTACAATAGCCGCAGAGCAGCTATTGTACCTGTGCATAAGCGATTCCTTTGGTTCCGCAGAAATTGCTGCACACCCCGCCGGAGGCACCAAGGCCTGGAAGCGGCCTGGTACAATTTTTGCAGGTTTGAAACACGGAAAGGGAGAACGCCCGACAGGGACTGCCGGAACCGGAGAGAACGGAGGAGACGGTGGACAAAGAACGGGAGATTTCCAGGATAAGGAGGCATACGATGGAGAACAGAATGCAGAAAATTTATTCCCCCCAGGATAAAAAGGTTGCGCTGAAGGCTTATGAGGGACATTTTGCCACTCCGCATTCCCATATTACCCATTATTTTGATATGACTACCCTGCGGACCAGGGCTTCTGAGGCTGAGGCTGCGGCCAGGATCCTGGCAGAAAAATCTGGAAAGGATGTGCCTGTGGATACCATCGTCTGCATGGACGGCATGACCGTGATCGGCGCCTATCTGGCACAGGAACTGACTCGGGCAGGGGTGCCGTGCATGAACGCCCATGAGACCATCTATGTGACAGAGATTACCGGGGAGGGCAGCGGACAGATACTGCTTCCGGGCAGCATGATCCCGCTGGTAAAAAATAAGAACGTGATGATCCTCACCTCGGCAGTCAGTACCGGTCAGACGCTCCGGGCCTGTATGGACAGTGTGAAATATTATGGAGGCACTCTTAGCGGGATCTGTTCTGTGTTCAGCGCGGTGCGCAGGGTGGCAGGGATGGAGATCCATACCATTTTTACCGCCAGCCAGGTACGGGATTATCAAAGCGCTGCAGGGACTGACTGTGTACATTGCAGGGCAGGGAAAAGACTGGATGCGGTGGTGAATGGAGTGAGGTATTCGGAAAAATGAGGATCGGGACATGGATCCTGACGGGATAGGGAGAGACCTGGCGGACGCCGGGTCTTTTTTGGTGGGAGAAAGTGAAGATATCCGGTACGAAAAGGATGAGATAAGTTTTGACCAATGAATTTTTCATGGCGGTATCCGCCGGCTTGTGATATAATGATAAAAGCGCCGCAAACGTACGGCGGTGAAGCCCTGGAAGGCTGGGATGCTGTGCAGGCGCATGGAACGCCTGGTGTTTGCGGAAATGAACGGCCCTGAGCCGGATACGGAACGGAAAGGATACGGATGGAAATATGGCAGTAGATCAAAGATTTGTGGTGAAAAGATTGCAGAACTTGGAAGAGATGTATGCGGTATACTCGGCAGTGACCAGAATGCCTTTTGCCACCTGTGATGAGGAGACTTTCAATGATCAGGTTTGGGTATTTTCAGATCAGGAGGGGGTAAAGGAATTTTCCAAAGAGTATACGGAGAAGAAGATCCTTCTGATGGGAGTGAAGGTGAAGAAAGAGGAGGCTCCTTTGTTTTATATGAACCTGTTTGCCATGGGGATCAATGAGGTGGTCTTTCAGGACGGGGAGGCCCGGCATCAGATCCCTCTGGAGAAGATCGTCCAGATGCCGGACTACAGCAAGCTTCCGGAAAAACAGAGACCGCTTCTGAATCCCCAGCTTCAGCTTTCCGCCATTTATTTTCTCCAGGCGCTGAGAAAGCCTGGTGTGACGCCTGACAGGGAAGCCCTTAGGGATCTGGAGGAGGAGATGTCGGTGAATCTGGTAAAGTCCCGGTTTCTGCTGCCTGTGGAGGTGGAAGAGAAGGAAAACGGCCAGGGGAATATCCGGATGATATATGTGCAGAATAAGGAAGGAGACAGGTTTCAGCCCATATTCTCCGACACCAATGAGATGATGAAGCATTACCGGAACAAGCAGTCCAAGCACCGGCTTCTGCATGTGCCCTTTGATCAGCTTCCCAAATATATGATCAAGGATATCAAGGGTTATGTGCTGAATCCGGAGGGGATCAACCTGATCCTCAGCCAGAAGCAGATCGGACAGCTGCTGACCTTTTATAAAACAGATAAATAGACAACCGGCAGATAAGGAAGGCGGATATCCGCTGCAGCTCGTCTGAAAACTGCATCAGATATGCCTGCTGTCCCAAACTGCCGGAAAAAGGAGGAATTGTATGCAGATCACAGAATGTAAGGCTTATGAGATCCTGCAGCATCAGATGATCCAGGATATCCATGCGGAGGGATATCTGCTGCGCCACAAGAAGAGCGGCGCCCGGGTGATGCTGCTGAAAAATGACGATGAAAACAAGGTATTCAACATTGCGTTCAGGACTCCTCCGGCGGACAGCACGGGAGTGGCCCATATCCTGGAGCACAGCGTGCTCTGCGGTTCCAGGCATTTTCCGCTGAAAGATCCCTTTGTGGAGCTGGTAAAGGGATCCCTGAATACCTTTCTGAATGCCATGACGTATCCGGATAAGACCATGTATCCGGTGGCAAGCTGCAATGACCAGGATTTTCAGAATCTGATGCATGTATACCTGGACGCGGTGTTCTATCCCAGTATTTATGAGAAGGAGGAGATCTTCCGGCAGGAGGGCTGGAGCTACCAGCTGGAATCCGAGGACGCGCCTCTTAAGTACAATGGCGTGGTATACAATGAGATGAAGGGAGCCTTCTCCTCCGCGGAGGAGGTGCTGGAGAGAGAGATCTTCAATACACTGTTTCCGGATACGCCCTATGGGGTGGAGTCAGGAGGGGATCCAAAGGTAATTCCCCAGCTTACCTATGAGAATTTTCTGGAATTCCATTCCAGGTATTATCATCCCTCCAACAGTTATATTTATCTGTACGGAGATATGGATATGGCCCAGAAGCTGGACTGGATCGACAGGGAATATCTCAGCAAGTTTGACGCCATCCAGGTGGATTCCGCGATCCCCAGGCAGAAGCCCTTTGAGAAACCGGTGGAGCATATCCTGGAGTATCCCGTCTCCGAGACAGAGTCCACAGAGGAAAACACATACCTCACCTGCAGCATGGTGGTGGGAGACAGCCTGGATGTGGAGCTGTGCACTGCTTTTGAGGTGCTGGACTATGTGCTGCTTTCCGCCCCCGGAGCGCCCCTTCGGCAGGCGCTGCTGGACGCGGGCATCGGAAAGGATGTGGAGGGAGGATACGACGACGGGATCCTCCAGCCGTTTTTCACGGTGGAGGTGAAGAACAGTGAGGCCTCCAGAAAGGAAGAATTCCTGCGGGTGATCCGGGAGACCTTGTCAGAGCTGGCTGAAAAAGGGCTGGATCAGAAGGCCATTGCCGCGGGGATCAATTATCTGGAATTCCGGTTCCGGGAGGCAGACTATGCCTCTTATCCCAAGGGACTGATGTACGGGATCGATGTGTTTGACAGCTGGCTGTACGATGATGAAAAACCGTTTATCCATCTGCAGAGGCTGGCGGCCTTTGATTCCCTGAAGGAAAAGGCGGGACAGGGATATTTTGAGGAACTGATCCGTACCTGGCTGCTGGACAATCCCCATACAGCCGTGGTGCTGGGTGTGCCCAGCAGAGGACTGGCTACCCGGGAAGAGCAGCGGGTGGAAGAGGAACTGGCGGCATACAAGGCTACTCTTGGCAAAGAGGAACTGAAAAAGCTGGTGGAGCGGACCCAGCATCTGAAGGAGTTCCAGGATGCGCCGGACGATCCGGAGGCCCTGGCTGCTCTGCCGATGCTGAAGCGGTCGGATATCAAAAAGGAAACGGTGGAAATCTGCAATACGCCCCATCAGGTGGGGGAGACCACGGTACTGCATCACAATATCGATACCAACGGGATCACGTATCTGACACTGCTGTTTGATACGGCAAAGGTACCGGATGAGCTGATTCCGTACATGGGACTTCTCAAATCCGTGCTGGGCTATGTGGATACGGAGCATTACACTTACGGCCAGCTGTTCAACGAGATCAATGCCGCCAGCGGCGGGATCAGCTGCGGACTGCAGGTATTCAATCACAAAGACCAGCAGGAAGACTGCGTGAGGATGTTCGGTGTCCGGGGTAAATATCTTGCAGGCGGAGAGGAATTTGTATTTTCCATGATCCGGGAGATCCTTCTCACTTCTCGGCTGGATGACGGAAAACGGCTGTATGAGATCATTGCCCGGCAGAAGACCAGGCTGCAGGCTTCGCTGCCCCAGGCAGGTCATTCCACTGCCGTTATGAGAGCCGCCTCTTATTATTCTCCTGGGTCCTATTTCCAGGAGCAGATCGCCGGCATCGCTTACTTCCGGCTGCTGGAGGATCTGGAGAAGAACTTTGAAGAGCGGAAGGAACTGCTGATTGAAAATCTCGGGAAGCTGATGAAGCTGATCTTCCGCCCGGAGAATCTGATGGTCAGTGTGACCACAGACCGGAAAGATTACGAGAGAGTGGAGGACCGGGTCCGCAGCCTGAAGGAGGAGCTGTATACAGAGCCCGCAGAGGAGGGCGGTATCTGCTATCGCTTTGACCGGAAAAACGAGGGCTTCAAGACTGCGGGACAGGTGCAGTATGTGGCGGTAAGCGGCAATTTCCGGAAGAAAGGATATGAGTACACCGGAGCGCTGCGGATCCTGAAGGTGATATTAAGCTACGATTATCTGTGGATGAACCTGCGGGTAAAGGGAGGCGCTTACGGCTGTATGAGCAATTTCCGCAGGACCGGCGACAGCTTCCTGGTGTCCTACCGGGATCCTCATCTGGCCAGGACTCTGGAGGTATTCCGGGGAACACCGGAATATCTCAGGAGCTTTTCCGCTGATGAGAGAGAGATGACAAAATATATCATCGGTACCATCAGCGAGCTGGATGTACCTCTCAATCCCTCCGCAAAGGGCGCTCTGGCTCTGAACGCGTGGATGGGCGGGCTGACCCGTCAGGATCTGCAGCAGGAGAGAGACCAGATCCTTCAGGCTCAGACGGAGGATATCCGGGCGCTGGCAGATCTGATCCAGGCAGTTCTGGATCAGGAAAATATCTGTGTGGTGGGAAGCGAGGCCGCCATCGAACAGAACCGGAATATCCTGAAGCAGGTGGAGCCGCTGGTGAGCTGACTGCAGGAGGAAGGTGACAGTGAAGCCGGAAGGCCCAACTGTTTTGAAAGGCGGGGCGCCTTCTCCGGAATCCGGGGGAAGAGCGCTCCGGAAGGAACGTGCAGATAAGATGTAAGGGAGAATCTATGAGAGAAGACTTTAAATCGGGCTTTGCGGCCATTGTGGGACGGCCCAATGTGGGAAAATCCACGCTGATGAACCGGCTGATCGGACAGAAGATCGCCATTACCTCCAAGAAACCCCAGACCACCAGGAATAAGATCCAGACAGTCTATACCTGTCAGGAGGGGCAGATCGTGTTCCTGGATACGCCGGGAATCCACAAGGCGAAAAACAAGCTGGGGGAATATATGGTCAGCGCCGCCAATCAGGCGCTGAGGGACGCGGATGTGATCCTGTGGCTGGTGGAGCCCTCCGCATATATCGGAGCAGGAGACCAGAATATCGCTCAGCAGCTTCAGAAGGTAAATGTTCCGGTGATCCTGGTGATCAATAAGGTGGACACTGTAAAGAAAGAGGAGATCCTGACCTTTATAGATGCCTACCGGAAGCTGCTGGAATTTGCCGAGATCGTACCCGTGTCCGCCCTGAGGGGACAGAATACGGATGAGCTGGTCCGGTGTATTTTCAAATACATGCCCTATGGCCCCATGTTTTATGATGAGGATACGGTAACGGATCAGCCCCAGCGGCAGATCGTAGCGGAGATGATCCGGGAGAAGGCTCTTCACGCTCTGGATGAGGAGGTTCCCCACGGCATCGCTGTGACCATCGAGAAGATGAGAGAGAGAACGGGTCAGAAGATCGTGGACATCGAAGCCACCATTATATGCGAGCGAGAATCCCATAAGGGGATCATCATCGGAAAACAGGGCAGTATGCTGAAAAAGATCGGAAGCAACGCCAGGTATGAGATCGAAAAGATGCTGGAGGAGAAGGTGAACCTGCGGCTTTGGGTGAAGGTCCGCAAAGACTGGAGAGACAGCGATGTTCAGATGAAAAATTTTGGCTATAACAGGAAAGAGATTTAACGGTTATGAGCGAGCCGATCACCGTCACCGGCATGGTACTTCTGGCCACGCCGGTGGGAGATTACGATAAGCGGGTGGTGCTTCTGACACAGGAGAGGGGGAAGATCACCGCATTTGCCAGGGGGGCCAGAAAGAGCAAAAGTCCGCTGCTGGCCGCGGCAAATCCTTTTGTGTTCGGGAGCTTTCAGGTATATGAGGGGCGGACAGCCTATACGCTGTCCCAGGCCAGTGTGCGGAATTACTTTACGGAGCTGGCCGCGAAACAGCCGGGAGTGTACTACGGCTTCTATTTCCTGGAGATCGCTGATTATTATGGGCGGGAAGGAAACCGGGAGACAGCCATGCTGAATCTGCTGTATATCACGCTGCGGGCTCTGCAGAGCGGCAGGATTTCCAACCGGCTGATAAGGATCATTTTTGAACTGAAAGCGCTGGTGATCAACGGAGAATACCCTCAGATGTTTGAGTGCACCTGCTGCGGGAGAAGAGAGGAACTGACCCATGTGTCCCTGCACCGTTCCGGAGCCGTGTGCAGTCAGTGCGTGCCGGCGGTGAAGGACGCCAGGCCGGTTTCTCCTTCGGCTCTGTATACGCTGCAGTATATCATTGCGTCCCCGATGGAAAAGCTGTATACATTTACTGTGAAACCGGAGATCGAGCAGGAGCTGGGCCGGTGGATGGCCCGCTATGTGGCGCTGTATACGGACAAGCGGTTCAAAAGCCTGGAGATCCTGAAAATCATGGATTCCGGAAGTTTTTATTGAAATGTGCCAGGGGAACGGGTATAATAAGGAACAGTTCAGCGGAGGAAGCAGAGTATGAAAAAAGGCGGGATGATATTGCCGGTGCTGGCTCTGACCCTGGCCCTGACGGGATGCAGTGAGATCCGTAAGGCACAGGAATCTACGGTGACAGTGGATGATAAGGGGCAGATCACTCAGGTTCTGGTGGAAGATTTCCAGGAGGAGATCTACAGTAAGACAGAGCTGGAGGAAAGCGTATCCGGTCTGGTGGAGGCTTATAATGAAGAGGCAGGGAGTCAGGCGGTAACACTGGATTCCTGTAAGGTGAAAGATGAGGAAGCCAGGGTTATTCTTAAGTACGCCTCCGATGAGGATTACCGGGAATTTAATCTGGTGGATTTTTTTGCTGGTACGGTGGAGGAAGCTGTGAACGAAGGGTATTCCTTTGCATGTGATTTTCAGGATGCCGGGGGACAGGCGGTGGCTTCCGGAACAGTCCCCGATGGCTGCCGGGAGGCGCATGTGATGATCGTGCGGGAACCTGTCTGTGTCATGGTTTCCGGTCAGATCCTGTATGCCAGCAGCAATATGGAGATTCTGGACGAAAGCCGGGCCAGACTGGTTTCCGATACCGGAATTGAGGAGGAAAACGCGCAGGTGTCCACGGATGCTTACGGGTATGTGATCTATCAGTAATGCGGCCGTCAGAATGGCGGGATATCCGGAACAGGTGACAGGGAAGGCGGAAATCTGAACTGTCGCACAATAGAAAAGAAATAAGGAGATTGATCATGGAAAAGACAATGGAGAAAATTGTAGCGCTGGCCAAGTCCAGAGGTTTTGTATATCCCGGCTCTGAGATTTACGGCGGACTGGCGAACACTTGGGATTACGGGAACCTGGGTGTGGAGCTGAAGAACAATGTAAAAAGAGCATGGTGGAAAAAATTTATTCAGGAGAATCCATATAATGTGGGCGTGGACTGTGCCATCCTGATGAATCCCCAGACCTGGGTGGCTTCCGGTCATCTGGGCGGCTTTTCCGATCCGCTGATGGATTGCCGGGAATGTCATGAGAGATTCCGGGCGGACAAGCTGATCGAGGACTACTGCGCCGAGAAGGGTATCCAGCTGGAGGAGAGCGTGGATGCATGGAGCCAGGAGAAGATGACGGCCTTTATTGAGGAGCATCAGATTCCCTGCCCCACCTGCGGCAAGCACAATTTCACTGATATCCGTCAGTTTAACCTGATGTTCAAGACTTTCCAGGGTGTGACAGAGGATGCCAAGAATACGGTATATCTCCGTCCGGAGACTGCCCAGGGAATCTTTGTCAACTTTAAAAATGTGCAGAGAACTTCCAGAAAGAAGCTGCCCTTCGGTATCGGACAGATCGGAAAATCCTTCCGGAACGAGATCACTCCCGGAAATTTCACCTTCCGTACCAGAGAGTTTGAGCAGATGGAACTGGAGTTCTTCTGCAAACCGGATACGGATCTGGAGTGGTTTGCCTACTGGAAGCAGTTCTGTCTGGACTGGCTGCACAGCTTGGGCCTGAAGGACGATGAAGTGCGTTACCGTGACCATGAGAAGGAGGAGCTGTCCTTCTACAGTAAGGCCACCACGGATGTGGAATTCCTGTTTCCCTTCGGATGGGGAGAGCTGTGGGGAATCGCGGACCGTACCGATTACGATCTGAGCCGTCATCAGGAGGTATCCGGACAGGATCTGACCTATTTCGACGATGAAGAGAACCGGAAATACATTCCTTACGTGATCGAGCCTTCTCTGGGCGCTGACCGTATGGTGCTGGCTTTCCTGTGCAGCGCTTACGACGAGGAGGTGCTGGACGCGGAGAAGAACGATGTGAGAACCGTGCTGCATTTCCATCCCGCCCTGGCGCCGGTAAAGGTGGGGGTACTGCCGCTGTCCAAGAAGCTGAATGAGGGAGCGGAGAAGGTATTTTCCATGCTGTCCAAAAAGTGGAACTGCGAGTTCGATGACAGAGGAAACATCGGCAAGAGATACCGCCGTCAGGACGAGATCGGCACGCCTTTCTGCGTGACCTATGACTTTGATTCCGAGAATGATGGCGCCGTGACCGTCCGCGACAGAGATACCATGGAGCAGGAGCGGATCAAGATCGAGGATCTGGAGAAATATCTGGAGGAGAAGCTGGCGTTTTGATCCGGCAGGGATGAAAAGCGCTTAGAGTAAAGAGAGACACTCTGTATGAAAAACAGGGCTGTCTCTCTTTTTGGTGTACCCGGTAAGCGGCCGCCATGCCTGCATGAGCGGGTCTTCTCTTTGCTGCGGTGGGTGCTAATGCGTGCCGCCGGCGCGCAGCCCATTTGCCGGGCAGCGGACGGCGGATGGCGTTGCCGTAAGCCGCCGTGGTATTGCGGGGACCAGACAGGGGAAGCTCCATCCGATGATCTTTGCGCAGGCATCCGATACTCCATGAATCCATGGAAATCTGTATGGAAAGTGGCAGCCGGCATGTGGTAAGATAGAAAAAAAGTATGGAGGACACCATTTATGCAAATAGAAATTTTCGGGGAAACAGCGGAGGAGCTGGAGAAAAAACGGCAGAGAGAGCAGCCCTGGATGGAAAATGTGGGCCAGTATGGCGCTACAGGATTTTATCTTACCAAAGACGGGGAGCCCTGGTATCCGGTAATGGGAGAGTTCCATTTTTCCAGATTTAAGGATGATTTCTGGCAAGAGGCGGTGGCCAAGATGAAGGCCGGAGGGATCCAGGTGCTGGCCACTTATGTGTTTTGGATCCATCATGAAGAGCGGCAGGGAGAATGGGATTTTTCCGGACAGAGAAATCTGAGAAAATTTCTCCGGATATGCCAGGAGGAAGGCATGCCTGTATTTCTCAGAATCGGACCATGGTCCCACGGGGAATGCCGGAACGGGGGATTTCCTGACTGGCTGGTCCGAAGAAAGGATCTGAATCTGCGCAGCGATGATCCGGGCTATCTGGCGCTGGTGCGGTTGTTCTGGGAACAGATCTGCAGACAGGCGGAGGGATTTTTTTACTGTCAGGGCGGCCCTGTTGTGGGAATCCAGATTGAAAATGAGTATGGCCACTGCGGAGGTCTTCAGGGAGAGGAAGGAATGGGGCACATGCGGACGCTTAAGGCCATGGCCAGGGAGATGGGATTTCTAACGCCTTATTACACAGCTACCGGCTGGGGAGGAGGCATTGTGCCGCCGGGATTTCTTCCGGTACTGGCTGCATACTGCGGAGCACCCTGGGAGCAGAATACCCGCCCTCTTCCGCTCAATGGAAATTTCCTTTTTACCCACTACAAGGATGATAAGAACGTGGGCAGTGATCTGCGTTCCGGAGAGGAAGCGGGATTTACTTATGATACGGAGGCGGTACCGTATCTGACCGCAGAACTAGGAGGGGGCCTTCAGGTGACGGGACACCGAAGACCCTGTGTAACCAAGAAGGATACTGCGGCCATGGCCCTGTGCAAGCTGGGGAGCGGGGCAAATCTGCTGGGATACTACATGTATCACGGAGGGACCAATCCGGAGGGAAGGGATTCCACCCTGCAGGAGTCCAGGGCGTCTGGCTACAGCAATGAGCTCCCTGTATGGTCCTATGATTTTCAGGCGCCAGTCGGGGAATTCGGCCGTATTCACGAAAGCTATTATGAACTGAGGCCGCTGCACCAGCTGGTGAAGGATTTCGGCAGCCTGATCGCCCGAACAGATTCCATCCTTCCCCGGTGGAACGGATCAAGGCCGGAGGATACAGAAAGCTGCCGGGCGGCGCTCCGTCATCTGAGAGGGCAGGAGATGGGATTTTTCTGCTATAATACCCATCAGCGCCATGGAAGTGTGCGGGGGCGGCAGGAGGAGTTCTGTGTGACAGAAAACGGTCATACGGCCAGACTGCCCCGGCTGACACTGGCTGAAGACAGCTGCGGCGTATTTCCTTATGCCTCAGAGGAATCAGGGGGAATGGAGCTTACGCCCCAGTTCCGGGTATTCTCCTCCAACTGGCAGCCTCTCTGCAGACTGGGACAGGACGTGGTCTTCTTTGGAGAGGGAGAACCGGAGATTCTCTGGGAGGGTTCGGGACAGGCAGTCTGCATCACTCCCTGGGAAGCCAGACACGGGCTGAAATATATGGAAAACGGTATGGAACGGCTGTTTGTGGCGGATGGCTGTCTGTATGAGGAACAGGGAAAGCTGTATCTGCTTTCGGAGACGGACAGCAGTGAGGTGACAGTATATCCGGAGGGGAAAACAGAGGTTCATTTCTGTTCCCGGGCCAGGGTCCAGGGAGACATTGTGCAGGAGAGATCCGGGGGAGAATGGGAGGAATATGTGATCCGGACAGACATTACCCGGACGGAATGTCTTCACGATGTCTGGATAAGCCTTACGCTTACCGGTGACCGGGCTGAGCTGTATCTGGACGGAGAAATGTGTCAGGATTGGTTCTGCCAGGGAAAACCGTGGGATATCAGTCTGCGGTATCTGGGGTATCCCAGCAGTCTGAGGGTACGGGTTTATCCGGCGAAAACTTCCCAAGAGGTGTACTATGAGATCCCTCAGGAAGGAGAGACGGGGATCCGGTCCATGGAACTGATCCCGGAGTATCGGATGATCATCAGGGATCAGGCCCTTTAACCTTCCGTACCAGGACATCGGCGCTGCTGTCAGAAAAATGCTCTGAGAGGATGTTGCGCGCCGGCCGGAGCGGAAGCAAGACCGCACAGCGGCGGAGAGAAAAATGCCGCTTTTGCGCTCCACACAAGAAAGAATCCCGCAAAGCAGGATTCTTTCTTGTGTAAGTCAATAATCGATCTTAAATACAGGATCAGCAGGGTATCCGCCGCCCAGTTTCTGCATGGCTCTCTGAATGCTGTCCCTGGAATTGCCCCAGTCCTTATCTTTATTCAGATAATCCTGCTTGTCGCAGAACCAGGTAACCTCTTCCTGGAGGCGCTTCATGTTTTTTTCCATCAGATCAAAGAGAATGGGATAGAATTCTTCCTTCTGCCGGTCGTTCAGCTTCTTTTCGCCAACCTCCACCAGATCCCGGAAATGAGGAAGGCAGAAGCCTTTGCTGTTTTTGAAAAGATCTGCGAATTCTTTGCTGTTTTTGTACATATAAAAGAAAGTGTCCAGATAGCGCTCGTAATTTGAATGGAAATGATCGCAGACGTAACAGCTTTTTTCCTTCTGGGAAATCCACTGTCCCAGGGCGGTCTGAGGAGCGTCCTGATTCAGGTCTGTCTTTTTCATACGCCCCATCAGAGTGGATTTTCCTGACTTGAAGGCCTTCATCTGCTCCGCCATTTCCTGATTCAGCTTTTTCATGTGGGTGCTGAGGATCAGACCGCTGCCCAGCCGGTTGCCATAGTCATACATCATCTTATAGTGATGACGGCAAAAACCGATCTTGTCCGTTTCCATGCGGATGTCATCCTCCATATAAGAAGCGCCGCTGCCCAGTATGAATTCCAGGGCATGCTGTTCAGCCTCCCGTTCCAGATAGCAGAAGGGACATTCGTCATCCGCATGGAAGGCGTCGTTTAAAGGAATCGTATAAATAGTCTCTTTCATGAATCTACCTCTTTTTCCGCAGGCAACGAGCCAGGCGGATATGCATGCGAGTCCGTTTTCCGGCATACGCTGAACGTCCGCCGAAGCAGAACTGAAGTCTGCCGCAGAGAGAGCCGTGTGCCGATGGAACACGTCTGGCGCCGGCCGAAGCGGAGACCCGATATCCTGCAGCTCTGCTGCGCCGCAAATTTAATACCCCGTAGATGGATGCGGGGGTTCTGACTGACCTTTCGGTTTCAACGTTACTGTTTTTCAGGACTGTTTCAGTCTTCGGAATCTTCTGTGTCCCGCGCCTTCCGGCCCCCATCCTTTTGGGGAGAAGAGGGACGCAGGGAATACTTTCCGGCTGCCGACAGGCAGAAGGAAATCCAGAAATCTGCCAGCCCGTTGAAGATCAGGGAAATTCCCAGGAACCGGATCGCAGATGTCATGGAGGAGAAATCCACCAGCAGAAGGACCGTTCCCAGAACCGGCAGTACCGCTCCCAGAATCAGTGCAGACCACCAGTATGGATGGCTTTGGCGGTAAAGCTTGATGGACTTCAGCCCGTCTGCCAGTCCATGAACCCAGAACATGACTCCGAACAGGACAGGGACCATGGAGAAAAAAGAATCCGGCTGAGAGAATACCCATATACCGGCGGCCAGGAATATGGCCGAAAGCTCCAGCGTCCAAGGATATTCCTCCCTGCGCACCAGCTTAAAACCACCGGAGAGCAGAGTGATCACCCCGCTTAATACCAGCAAAAATCCAGTAAGAAAACACGTCAGGTCCGAAGAAAATCCGGGCCAGATGGAGAAGACCAGTCCCAGAATAAGCCACAGGCCCGCCAGAAGATAGCAGCCGTATACAGCCGGAAACCCGGCAGAGGGTGTGTTGCTGTTTTTCTTTTTCATACAGTTTCCTCGGCTTTCCGCAAAATTCCAGCATTTTGGTTTCCCAAACATAAGGATACCCTTTTTTCGGAAAAACGTCAATAAAAATGGAAGATTCTTTCAGCAGATCGCAAAACAAAATAAGCTTTCTGACGAAAATATACATTTTTAAAAGTGCAGAAATGTACAATAATAACAAATGAATATTGAAAAAAAATAGAAAAGTTGATATAATGAGCGAAAGCGAGTTGGAGAAAGCGAAGCTTGCTCCGAACGAGCGGCGAATGTCGCCCAAAGCCGGAGGCAGTGGGATAATGAGCGGGGAATGCTGCCCAAAGCCGCAGGCGGAGGGACAACGAGCGGGGAATGCTGCCCAAAGCCGCAGGCGGCGGGATAATGACGCAAGATGGAAATGCTGGGAAAGAGCATTCAGGCAGGAACTTTCAGGAAGAGGAGGATGAAAAAATGGCGACAAAGAAAAGAAATATTATCGTAGGACAGTCGGGGGGCCCCACATCCGTGATCAATTCCAGTCTGGCGGGCGTTTATAAAAACGCTATTGAAAGGGGATTTCACAAGGTATACGGGATGCTGAACGGTATCCAGGGGCTTTTGGATGAGCAGTATGTGGATATGTCCACACAGATCCATTCCGATCTGGATATCGAGCTTCTGAAAAGAACGCCTTCCGCGTTTCTGGGTTCCTGCAGGTATAAACTGCCGGAGATCCATGAAAATATGGAGATTTACGATAAGATTTTCGGGATTCTGGATAAGCTGGAGATCGACTCCTTTATTTATATCGGCGGCAACGATTCCATGGACACCATAAAGAAACTTTCCGATTATGCCATCATCAAGGGACATAAGCAGAAATTTCTGGGTGTGCCGAAGACCATTGACAACGACCTGGCTCTTACGGATCACACTCCCGGATTCGGAAGCGCGGCAAAATATATTGCGGCTTCCACAAAGGAGATCATCCGGGATGCTCTGGGCCTGACATATAAAAAAGAAATGATCACCGTCATTGAGGTGATGGGAAGAAATGCCGGATGGCTGACGGGAGCCACTGCTCTGGCCAAAACCGAGGAGTGCGAAGGCCCGGATCTGATCTATCTTCCGGAGCTGCCTTTTGATATTGAAAAATTCCTGAAAAAGGTAAAAGAGCTGCTGAAAAAGAAGAATTCCATCGTGATCGCCGTATCTGAGGGAATCAAGCTGGCGGATGGCCGGTATGTATGCGAACTTTCCGGCGGACCGGATTATGTGGATGCCTTCGGCCATAAGCAGCTTCAGGGTACAGCAGCTTATCTGGCAGGTTTCCTGGGAGCGGAGATCGGCTGCAAGACCAGAAGCGTGGAGTTTTCCACTCTTCAGAGAAGTGCTTCCCATATGGCTTCCCGGGTAGATATCGATGAAGCCTTTATGGTAGGCGGCGCTGCAGTGAAGGCAGCTGATGAGGGATACAACGGCAACATGGTGGTGATCGACAGGGAATCCGATGATCCTTACATGAGTTCCGCCGGTATCTATGATGTGCACCGGATCGCCAACGAGGAGAAGCTGGTGCCCAAAGAGTGGATGAACCGGGAGGGCAATTATGTGACCAAGGATTTTGTGGATTATGTGAAACCACTGATCCAGGGGGATTACCAGCCTATCATGGTAAACGGCCTTCCCAGACATCTGGTATTGGATATGAAGAGAAAATAGACGGACAATTACGCAGAGAAAGGGCTGTCGTGGGAACGACAGCCCTTTCTCCGTGGGGGAGACGGTACACAGGTGCGTGCCGTCTATTCCGCAATGCTGCTGGTAACAGGGAAAATGGAATCCTCCGGCTGAGATTTTGGAGCCCGTCCCTCCTGTGTCCGGGTACTGTATGGGCACCGGGGTTCCCAGGACAGCGGGATCCGGGAAGGGCAGTATGCGCCCCTTTGTGACAGTGAAACGGAAAAGCAGAAGGATTTAAACTGAACGGTCAAAAGGATCTGCTTTCATAACCGGCAGGGATTACTGAAAAGTAAGTTTTAAAGAGGTTTTGCAAGAGTTTCCGGAATTGGCTTGACTATATTTGGGATTTTGAGTACAATTATGCTATACGAGTGCCTAACGGCATGAGTGGAAATGTCTGACAGTTTTTCCTGAGAACTGTGAGATATTTTGGAAACAAACTATACTTTTTAGGAGGAAGTAAAGAAAATGGCAAAATGGGTTTACTTATTTAGTGAAGGTAATGCCAACATGAGAAACCTGTTAGGCGGAAAAGGCGCAAACCTGGCCGAGATGACCAATCTGGGCATGCCGATTCCACAGGGTTTCACCGTGACAACGGAAGCTTGTACTGACTACTACAACAACGGCAAGAAGATTTCTGAGGAAATTCAGGGACAGATCTTTGAGGCGCTGGCTGAGCTGGAGAAGATCCAGGGAAAGACCTTTGGCGATACGGAAGATCCGCTTCTGGTTTCTGTTCGTTCCGGTGCAAGAGCATCCATGCCGGGTATGATGGACACGATCCTGAACCTGGGTCTGAACGACGTTGCAGTAGAAGGTTTTGCTAAAAAGACCGGCAACCCGAGATTTGCATACGATTCCTACAGACGTTTTATCCAGATGTATTCTGACGTTGTTATGGAAGTTCCCAAGTCCTTCTTCGAGAAGATCATCGATGAAGTAAAAGAGGCAAAGGGCGTTCATTACGACACAGAGCTGACTGTTGATGACTTAAAAGAGCTGGTTAAGAGATTCAAAGCTGTTTACTCCGAGGAGATGAACGGCGAGGAATTCCCGCAGGATCCCAAGGAGCAGCTGCTGGGAGCAGTAAAAGCTGTATTCCGTTCCTGGGACAACCCGCGTGCTATCGTATACCGCCGTATGAACGACATCCCGGGCGACTGGGGAACCGCTGTTAACGTACAGGCCATGGTATTCGGTAACATGGGAGACACCTCCGGTACAGGTGTTGCCTTCACACGTAACCCCTCCACAGGCGAAAAAGGTATCTTTGGTGAGTATCTGATCAACGCACAGGGCGAGGATGTTGTTGCCGGTGTTCGTACACCGCAGCCCATCAGCAAACTGGCTGAGGATCTGCCGAAGTGCTACAAACAGTTCATGGAACTGGCTATGAAACTTGAAAACCATTACCGCGACATGCAGGATATGGAGTTCACCATTCAGGAGGGTAAACTGTACTTCCTGCAGACCCGTAACGGTAAGAGAACCGCTCCGGCAGCCATTCAGATCGCCTGCGACCTGGTAGACGAGGGAATGATCACTCCGGAAGAGGCAGTTTGCCGTATCGAAGCCAAATCTCTGGATCAGCTGCTGCATCCCACCTTTGATGCCGCTGCTCTGAAAGAGGGAGAGGTAATCGGAAGCGCTCTGCCCGCATCTCCGGGAGCCGGCGCCGGTAAAGTTTACTTCACCGCTGAGGAAGCAAAAGCTGCTCACGAGAAAGGTGAAAGAGTTATCCTGGTTCGTCTGGAGACATCTCCGGAGGATATCGAGGGTATGCACGCATCTGAGGGTATCCTGACCGTTCGCGGCGGTATGACCTCTCACGCAGCCGTAGTTGCCCGTGGTATGGGAACCTGCTGTGTATCCGGATGCGGCGAGATCAAAATCAACGAGGAAGAGAAATGGTTCACTCTGGGCGGATATACCTTCCATGAGGGAGACTACATTTCTCTGGACGGAACAACCGGTAAGATCTACAAAGGCGACATCAAGACCGTTGAGGCTTCCGTAGGCGGAAACTTCGGACGTATCATGAGATGGGCCGATCAGTTCCGTAAACTGCAGGTTCGTACCAATGCTGATACACCGGCAGATACCGAGAACGCTGTAAAACTGGGTGCTGAAGGTATCGGTCTGTGCCGTACCGAGCATATGTTCTTCAACGAGGATCGTATTCCGAAGATCCGTAAGATGATCCTGTCCGACACTGTTGAGCAGAGAGAGGCTGCGCTGAATGAGCTGATCCCGTTCCAGAAAGAGGACTTCAAGGCTATGTACAAAGCTCTGAAAGGCCGTCCGATGACTGTTCGTTATCTGGATCCGCCGCTTCATGAGTTCGTACCCACCGATCCGGAAGACATCAAAGCTCTGGCAGAAGATATGGGTCTGACCCCGGAAGAGGTTCAGGCACGCTGCGACGAGCTGCACGAGTTCAACCCGATGATGGGTCATCGTGGATGCCGTCTGGCTGTAACCTATCCGGAAATCGCCAAGATGCAGACGAGAGCCGTTATCGAGGCTGCCATTGAGGTGAAGGAAGAGATGGGCTATGACATCGTTCCCGAGATCATGATCCCGCTGGTTGGCGAGAAGAAAGAGCTGAAGTTCGTGAAGGATGTTGTGGTTGCAACTGCTGAGGAAGTTATGAAGGAAAAAGGCGAGTACATCAACTACCATATCGGTACGATGATCGAGATTCCGCGTGCCGCTCTGACCGCTGATGAGATCGCTGAGGAAGCTGAGTTCTTCTCCTTCGGAACCAACGACCTGACACAGATGACCTTCGGATTCTCCCGCGATGACGCCGGAAAATTCCTGGGTGCTTACTATGACAACAAGATTTATGAGTCTGATCCGTTTGCAAAACTGGATCAGAATGGTGTTGGAAAGCTGGTTGAGATGGCTGCAAAGAAGGGCCGTTCCACCAACCCGACACTGAAGATGGGTATCTGCGGCGAGCACGGCGGAGATCCCAGCTCTGTAGAGTTCTGCCACAAGGTTGGACTGAACTATGTATCCTGCTCACCGTTCCGTGTACCGATCGCAAGACTGGCCGCGGCACAGGCAGCGCTGAACAATCCGACCAAATAATTGAACAAAAGAGCACAAAAAGGGAAGCGTTACGCTTCCCTTTTTTGCATTCCTTTAGAGATTTTAATTCAGCTGAATGCGCGGTTTCCGGTATGACATAACGGACAGTCGGCCGTATCAAAGCGGCAGCTATTCCAGCAGCTGGTTGATGGAAGAGGCGGCTTTTTTGGTGTTGAAATAAAAGCCTGTATGAATGAGGAGCATGGCTCCGATATAGATCAGAGTGGCCAGCGTCAGGGTTTCCTGGCGAAAGCCGAACCAGTTTCCCAGGTGCGCGAACAGCAGCATTACCGGATAGAGACAGATCAGCTCGAAAAGAAAATACAGAGTATAGCTGCGGAAGGGAATTTTTCCGATCAGCAGATCCAGAAGACGGCATGCAGCTATAAACAGAAAGAGCTGCAGGAAAAACACAGGGGCTATCCTTTGGGCCGAATCAGATAAAAATACCAGGAGAGAGCAGACAAGACAGGCCAGACCAAAGGTTTCCGCAGTAACATGAAAATAGTTTTTCAAAATGTTGTTGAAACGATTCATAAAGGTTCTCCTTTCATACTGGTGAGCAGCTTTTTATGCTGCCATTCAAAGACTGCAGCTGTCTTTTTTGACAGCGGGGATGGACGCAGCCGTCAATAAGGTGCGGTGCCGTCAGGAGAAAACTGATGCAGCTTCTCACGAAGGATGGGAATAAAGCTGCGGGAGATCAGCAAATTTTCTCCATTGTCCATGACTGCCAGCATCCGGTGATTGACGTAAGGACGGACGCAGGTCAGATGGAGGATATTCAGAAGACAGGTCCTGCTGATCCGAACAAAGGAAGTATGGCTCAGTTTCTGCTCCAATTCCCCAAGGGATTGCCGGCAGGTATAGGTGGATTGGCTGCCGTAGACAAAGGTGGTTCGATCCACAGTTTCCAGATACAGGATAGAGTCCAGGGGCAGCTGGTAGGTAGCCGTATCCTTTCGGACCTCCAGGGAAAAGGTATATCTGCGGATCATTTCCACCAGGCGGTTAAGGCCCGGATCCAGGTGAGGGCAGTTGATGATGATCTCTGTATCTGAAAGCTGCATATTCTCGTTGACAGTTATTTTCAAAAAATTCACCTCCTTGTTCCGTTCTGAAAGGATCATATCACGATATTTTTCTGAAAACAATCGAAATTGCACGAAATACCCTGGAGAGGAACCGAAATGCCATGGGAGGAGCGGGAAGAAGGCCTCCGTCGTTTTTACAGCGGCTGCAGACAGTGCAGGCTGGCGCGGCCTGTTTTACCATTTCGCTGATGGGTGAATTGTCACAGGAAATTTCAGGAAATTGAAAATAGGACTTGAAAAATACCCCATGGGGGTATATAATGCTCTCAGAAAGAGAGGTGTGGAGAATGGAAAAAGAGAAACGATCCTGCTGCCACAATCCGGCATCGGAAGGCTGTCCGGATCTGGAACAATGTCCGGAGCGTGCCCGTTGTCCGGAACTGGGAGATGGAGCAGAAGGACAGGAGTGTGAAAAGACGATCTGCTGTCATAAGAAAAAACAGCGGTCAGAAAAAGAATATAAAGATCTGATCAACCGGCTGAGCCGGATTGAGGGCCAGGTCAGGGGAATCCGAAAGATGGTGGAGAGCGATGCGTACTGTACGGATATTCTGGTGCAGGTTTCTGCTGTGAACGCTGCACTGAACAGTTTCAATAAGGTGCTTCTGGCAAATCATATCCGCACCTGTGTGGCCGATGATATCCGAGCGGGGAAGGACACCACCATCGAAGAGCTGGTGACTACCCTGCAGAAGGTGATGAAGTAGGAGGTATACTGTATGGAACAATATAACGTAACGGGGATGAGCTGCGCTGCCTGCAGCGCCCGGGTGGAGAAAGCGGTTTCCAAAGTCCCGGGGGTAACATCCTGCACCGTTAGTCTGCTGACCAATTCCATGGGTGTGGAGGGGACCGCAAGTCCGGAGGCGATCATCGCGGCAGTGGAGGAGGCGGGGTACGGAGCGTCAGAGAAGGTAAAAGCGGCGGAAGACCGGGGAAAGGGATCCGCAGCTGCCGCAGGAGAGGAGATGCTGAAGGACAGGGAGACACCGGTGCTGAAGAGAAGGCTGATCGCATCGCTGTGTTTTCTCATCCCTCTGATGTATTTTTCCATGGGACATATGATGTGGAACTGGCCTGTGCCGGATTTTCTGGAGGGGAATCATGTGGCCATGGGACTGATCCAGATGACCCTTACCGTGATCATCATGGTCATCAATCAGAAATTTTTTATCAGCGGATTCCGGAGCCTGCTGCACAGAGCTCCCAATATGGATACACTGGTGGCCCTGGGGTCCGGCGCTTCCTTTGTGTACAGCATGTATGCGCTGTTTGCCATGACGGATGCCCAGATGCGGCAGGACGCGGCAGGTGTCATGTCTTATATGCATGAATTTTATTTTGAGTCCGCTGCCATGATCCTGACACTGATCACGGTGGGAAAGATGCTGGAGGCCCGTTCCAAGGGCAGGACCACAGACGCTCTCAAGAGCCTGATGAAGCTGGCTCCCAAAACCGCCACAGTCCTTCGGGACGGATCGGAGGTGGAGGTGGGCATCGAGCAGGTGCGAAAGGGAGATATATTTGTGGTGAGACCCGGGGAGAATATACCCGTGGATGGTATCGTGCTGGAAGGGACCAGCGCGGTAAATGAGTCGGCGCTGACGGGAGAAAGTATACCCGTGGACAAGAAGGCCGGAGATCAGGTTTCGGCGGCTACGGTGAATCAGTCGGGATTTATCCGCTGCGAAGCCACCCGGGTGGGTGAGGACACCACTCTTTCCCAGATCATTCAGATGGTCAGCGATGCGGCGGCCACCAAGGCTCCCATTGCCAAGGTGGCGGACCGGGTATCGGGGGTTTTTGTGCCAGCGGTGATTGCCATTGCGATGGTGACGATCCTGGTCTGGCTGTTGGCCGGACAGACGGTGGGATTTGCCCTTTCCAGAGGAATTGCGGTTCTGGTGATCAGCTGTCCCTGCGCGCTGGGGCTTGCCACTCCGGTGGCCATTATGGTAGGCAATGGAATGGGCGCCAAGCATGGAATCATGTTTAAGACTGCTGTCTCCCTGGAAGAAACGGGGAAGATGCAGATTGTAGCGCTTGACAAGACGGGAACCATCACCAGCGGCCAGCCCAGGGTGACGGATATGATCCCGGCTCCCGGTATCAGCCGGGAGGAGCTGCTGAGACTGGCCAGCGCCCTGGAAAGAAAGAGCGAGCATCCCCTGTCCCGGGCCGTGCTTCTGCAGGCCCAGGGGCAGGGAATCGGGAAGGATGCGGAAGTGGAGGATTTTCAGGCGGTTCCCGGAAACGGACTTTCCGGACGGTATCAGGGAGCGCAGCTTGCAGGCGGTAATCTGAAATTTATCGGCCGTCAGGCCAGCATTTCCCCGGAAATGCAGAGGCAGTCGGAGACTCTGGCTGAGGACGGCAAGACGCCGCTGTTTTTCGCCAGGGACGGAAAGCTGATCGGGATCATCGCTGTGGCGGATGTGATCAAGGAGGACAGTCCCCAGGCGGTAAAGGAACTGCAGGATATGGGAATCCGGGTGGTAATGCTCACCGGAGACAACGAGCGGACAGCCCGGGCCATCGGCCGGCAGGCCGGGGTGGACCAGGTGATCGCCGGTGTTCTTCCCGAGGGGAAAGAAAGCGTGATCCGGGAATTGAAAAAGCTGGGTAAGGTGGCCATGGTAGGTGACGGGATCAATGATGCGCCGGCTCTTACCAGGGCGGATATGGGGATTGCCATCGGAGCGGGTACGGATATCGCCATCGACGCGGCAGATGTGGTACTGATGAAGAGCCGTCTGAGTGACGTGCCGGCGGCCATCCGGCTGAGCCGGGCCACACTCCGGAATATCCATGAGAACCTGTTCTGGGCATTTATCTATAATGTGATCGGAATTCCGCTGGCGGCGGGCGTATGGTATCCGCTGCTGGGCTGGAAGCTGAATCCCATGTTCGGGGCGGCAGCCATGAGTCTTTCCAGCTTCTGTGTGGTGACCAATGCGCTGCGGCTGAACCTGTTTAAAATGCACGACGGCAGCCATGACCATAAGAGGAAAAAGAATATGGTGCCGCTGGAGGAAATTGCCGCTCTTGCCGCCAGGGCGGGAATAAGAGCGGAAAATGGGAGCGCCTGCCCGGCAGACTGCCGGATCGGACAGGCAGAAACGACTGGAAATGTACCGCGGACTTTCGGAACGGGAGCGGCGGATACAGATAAAAAAGAAAAACAGGAGGATGGAACCATGACGAAAACCATGAAAATTGAAGGCATGATGTGCGGGCACTGTGAGGCCAGAGTAAAGAAGGCGCTGGAAGCGCTGGATCAGGTTCAGGAAGCTCAGGTAAGCCACGAGGCGGGAACCGCGGTGGTGACTCTGAGCGGCGATGTGACCGATGAGGTGCTGAAAAAAGCAGTGGAGGACCAGGATTATAAGGTGCTGGAGATCGCGTAAGCGGTTCTCTGAACAGGGGGCCGGACGGTTTCGGGATGCTATCGAAAACGTCCGGCTTTTGCTGTCCAGGTAAGAAAAACAATTATGGAAGATCGGTCCGGCGGCAGATGGTTGGGGATTGATACCTGGATGCCGGATACACTGTCCGCCTTAAGGTTCATAAGAATAAAAATATGCAGAAGGGAGTTTTGAAAATGAAGACAATGAAGCTGGGAAAGAGTAATCTGGAGGTGTCCGAGATCGGTCTGGGGTGCATGCGGATCACGGGCTTTGGATCAAAGGCGGAGGTGCGCAGCCTGATCGATACGGCGATGGATCAGGGGATCAACTTCTTTGACCATGCGGATATTTACGCGGGCGGTGAAGCAGAGGCAGTTTTCGGCGAAGCGGCAGCGGATATTCCCCGTGAGAAGATGATTCTTCAGACAAAGTGTGGGATCCATCCCGGAACCAGCTATGATTTTTCCAAAGAGCATATTCTGAAATCCGTGGAAGGAAGCCTGAAGCGGCTGAAGACGGATTATGTGGATGTGCTTCTGCTGCACCGCCCGGATACGCTGATGGAGCCGGAAGAGGTGGCGGAAGCTTTCGAGACACTGGAAAAACAGGGAAAAGTGCGGTATTTCGGCGTCAGCAATGAGAACGCCATGCAGATGGAGCTGCTGAACCATTACTGCGGCGGAAGGATCGTGGCGGATCAGCTGCAGTTCTCCATTGCCCATTGTGATATCATCGATTCCGGACTGAATGTGAACGTACATAATGACGCGGGCACCAACCGGGACGGAGGCGTGCTGGAATACTGCCGGCTGAAGAATATTACAATCCAGGCCTGGTCTCCGTTTCAGTATGGAATGTTTGAAGGCGTGTTCCTGGGAAGTGAGAAATTCCCGGAACTGAATAAGCTGATCGGGGAGCTGGCCAAGAAATATCAGGTGACGGACAATGCCATCGCGGTGGCATGGATTCTGCGGCACCCGGCGCGGATTCAGACGATTGTGGGAAGTACCAACAAGAAGAGAGTGGAGGATATCTGCAAGGCTTCGGATGTGAGACTTACCAGAGAAGAATGGTACGCGCTGTATATGGCGGCAGGAAAACAGCTGCCGTGAGAATGAGACGCAGGGGGAGAATTGGCGGCGGCTTGAGAGGATTTGAGGGGCTTTGATGGCATCTGCTGGTTTCTGCCTCTATGCATCTCTGCGTCTCTGCGGGTGATTTGGATTTGAAAAGTTGAGAGTGAAGAGAAGACAGGAAGGCAGGCGGGAAAAGAGCCGGACTTTGCGGGAGTGATATGCTTCAGGCGGGGGACGGCTCTTTTTTTGATGGGATGATAGGAGGAAGAAGAGTGAGGGGAGAATCAGCGGATGACTAATAGGGCCATTTAATTGGCTCTGGCCGAAGGCTTTGGGAAAATTCTGCGGTAGATCTGCGGGTTTTATGAGATCTGCCGTAGAATTTAGCCATCTCCTACTGCAGATTTGAGCTTTTTTTGATTCACGCCGTAGATTTCAACCCTTTTCTACGGGGGGATTTGATACTTTTATACATTCTGCCGTAGTCAAGCTTTGTAATCTACTGCAGAAAGAGAAATTTTTGGTTATCCGACCGTAGTTGATCATAAAAATCTTCTGCAGAACAAGAAGTTTTTGTGATTTCCCCGTAGTCAGGCACCATAATCTACTGCAGATTTGAGATTTCTTGATATCCTGCCGTAATTCATGACATCTTTTCTGTTGTACGATTTACAATATTCCCTTTTTATTCAAAGTTCTGTTAAGCGGTCATGTGCCGGGGGAATTGAGCATCGAATCATGCCGGGAGAGATGGACATGGGGGATCCTATTTCTGCGGTGGTATCCTGGTACGGTTCTGCTGTAAGGGTAGGAATGAATTGTAAATAAAAAGTCAGAAAAAATGGGCTTGTCTTCCAATAGTATAGGATATGCGATATAATAATCTAAAATTGAAGTGCGATTTGTCCGGGGAGCGTACAGATTTTGTATGTGGAGGACAGAGAGTGTGCGAATCGATAGTGGACATGACTTTTCGGGAAGATTCGCACCTTAAAAGTAAGAGAAAATGCTAACAGAAATGGATGAAAACAGGGGGATAGGAAAGAAAATCAGCAAGGATTTGTAGTTATTTTACAATGGGAGAGATATAAAATTGTTTATTTTTGCTGTCACCTTCCGTGTGGGAGGTGTGGGTTGAAATCCGTGTACTGGGCCTCCAGGCGCTCGGTGAATGTGTCACCTTCCGTGTGGGAGTGTGGGTTGAAATCATGGGTGGCCCGGGCACTTCCTGGGAGTCATCGGTCACCTTCCGCGAGGAAAATGTGGGTTGAAATGAGGAAAGGTTTGCGTCCATCCAGGGTGATGCCGGTGTCACCTTCCGTGAGAAAGGTGTGGATTGAAATGAGTATGAACCCTTTAACGCCAACCGAAAAGTAACGTCACCTTCCGTGAGGAAGATGTGGGTTGAAATGCTACAGGAGCCAGGATTTATGAAATATCGAATAGCCACCTTCCATGAGGAAAGTGTGGGTTGAAATCTGTCCGACCTATCAGGATCAATACGGTCATTTGCTCACCTTCCTTATGGAAGGTGCGGATCGAAACAAGAGGGGGATTAAATGAACGAAGAAGATAAAAAATATCTTGCCCACAGAGGAGACAACGGAGAGGAGCAGACCATACAGCAGCATTTAAGCGGAACCGCGCATCTGGCGGGAAAATTCGCAGAGGCATTCGGAGCACAGGAAATGGGTTTTTGTGAGGGTATGCTCCATGATATAGGAAAATATTCAAAAGAGTTCCAGGAGCGTTTGAATGGCGGAAAGAAAGTGGATCACGCCACTGCTGGGGCCAAAGTATGCTGGGAGAAGGGTGGAATCTATCCGTTCCTTAGTTATTGCATCGCCGGACATCATGCCGGACTTCCGGATACGGGAAGACGTACAGATACCTCCGGTGAAGGTACTTTGTTTGGACGGCTTAAGAAAACAATTCCGGACTATCAGGCATACAAAAATGAGATTCAGATTCCATTAATTTCCAATCTGCCCTTTCAGCCATTTCCAGATGAAGATATGGGATTCTGTTCTAGCGTGCTGATCCGGATGTTGTATTCCTGCCTGGTGGATGCGGATTTTCTCGATACAGAAAATTTTATGAAAAATGGAGTGACAGGGCGTTCCTCAGGAGAATCAATGGATGTTCTATGGAGGCGGCTTCAGGAAAAAATTCAGCCCTGGCTTTCCAATTCGGAGCTGGACACCGTCAATGGGCGGCGGACGGAAATTCTGAAAAGCTGTATGGAAAAAGGCGCTCTGCCCAGAGGTATGTTTCGCCTGACGGTCCCCACCGGGGGAGGGAAAACCGTGGCCTCCCTGGCATTTGCTCTGCGGCATGCGGTAACGCATCAGATGAAACGAATTATTTATGTGATTCCCTATACCAGCATCATTGAACAGAATGCGAAGATTTTTGCGGATTATCTGGGGTGGGAAAATGTTCTGGAGCATCACAGTGAGGTGGATTATCCCAACAGTGAGGAAGGAATATCCATGCAGCTGGCGGCAGAAAACTGGGACAGGCCGGTGATTGTCACCACCAATGTCCAGTTTTTTGAATCTCTGTTTTCCAATAAATCTTCCAGGTGCCGGAAACTTCACAATATTGCGGACAGTATTGTCATCTTTGATGAGGCACAGATGCTTCCCAATGAATACCTGAAACCGTGCGTGGCGATGATGGAACAGCTGCTGCGTTACTACGGAACCAGTATGGTTCTCTGTACAGCGACACAGCCGGCGCTTCAGAAATTTTTTGGAAAAGGAAGGGAAGCAGTGGAACTTTGTCCCAGGCTGGAGGAACAGTTCGCTTTTTTCAAACGAACCAATCTGGAAAATATCGGAGAACTGACAGAGGAAGAACTGGTGGGGAGGCTTAAGGAAGAGACAGCGGCTTTATGTATTGTGAACCGCAGGAAAACAGCGCAGAATATTTTTCAAAAGATGAAAGGGGAGGGAGTCTTTCACTTGTCAACCACCATGTACCCGAAGCACCGGAACCGGGTTTTGCGGCGGATCAGAGAAAGGCTTGGCAATGGAGAAAAATGCGTTCTGATTTCCACCAGTCTGGTGGAGGCTGGCGTGGATCTGGATTTTGAAAATATCTATCGGCAGGAAGCGGGCGTGGATTCCATTATTCAGGCGGCGGGGAGAGGCAACCGGGAAGGAAAAAGAAAACTGGAGGACAGTAAAACCTATATTTTCCGTCTTCAGGGACAGCCGCCGGTCAGGGGACAGGAAAAGCAGGTGGCGGTGACCAGAGAACTGCTGCAGGATCAGGAAAATCTGGAGGAACTGGGGACAATCCAGAAGTATTTTGAACATCTGTATACGCTTCGGGGAGACAGTCTGGATCAGAAAAATATTCTGGGAAGCTTTAAAAACGGATACTTTCCATTTGCCAGGATAAGCCGTGATTTCCGGTTGATTGAGAATCAGACAAAGACAATTTTTATCAACAGAGAAACGGAAGCGGAGGAACTGCTTGAAAAAATCCGGCAGAGGGGAATCACCAGGGAACTGAGCAGGGCGGCAGGAAAATATTGCGTAAATGTGTTTGACTGGGATTTTCGGAAGCTGTATGACCAGGGGATGCTGGAGGAAGCGGCAGAGCTTTTGGGAGAAGGTATGTATGTGCTGAGGGAGCAGGAACAATATTCAGAGAAGATGGGGCTGATACTGGAAGTGGAAGAGGGCCGGGCCTTGTTCGGATAGACAGAAGGAGGCCGGATGGCCTCCTCTTGCTGCAATAAAAAAACACAGAATATTTCAATCCTCGTTTAAGTACCCTGCCTAGATAGCAGAAAATATTTAAACGACTACTATACCATATCATAATAATGTGAAAAAGTTAAGAAAGGAATTGACAGTAATTTATAAAATGCTATAATTTAATTATAAATAAAACAAAGAATGAAATAACATAATCGAGGTGAACATCATGCTTTTATATCACGGCAGTCGTGAGATCGTGGAATATCCGGAAATCCGGAAAGCCGTATTCCAGAAAGATTTTTATTTCGGCTTCTACTGCACAGAATTCCGTGCACAGGCGGAACGCTGGGCCACACGCTATGGTCGAAGTGGTTATGTCAATATCTATGAATATACCCCAAATCCCGAATTAGATGTTCTGAAATTTTCGGAGATGACGGAAGAATGGCTGGATTTTATCGCTGCCTGCAGAACGGGAAAGCCACATAAATATGATATTGTGGAAGGCCCCATGGCAGATGATGCCATTTTCAACTATGTGCAGAACTTTATTGATCATAAAATATCCAGGGCTGCGTTCTGGGAGCTGGCAAAATTCAATCATCCGACTCATCAGATCAGTTTCCATACCATCTCAGCGCTGGATACTTTGACATTTATAGGAAGTGAGGAAGTCTATGGCAAAAAAAAATAACAGTGCCCTGTTCTATCTCTGTAGTCTTGTGGAATACATTGGACGTGCCAGAAAATTGACCAGGCGCGAGACTGCTGATGCGCTGGGCATGGAAACCCTGCAGAGAATTTACGATTATGCGGATGTCTTCCACTGTGAACCCATAGAAAAGGTAGCTGCCGAATTTATTGAAGAGTGTCAGGTTCCCATGGGAAGCTTTGATAATGAAGCGGACTGCAGATACCGGGTTCCCGATTACTGGACCATGGGGGAGGTATACGAACGTCTGATTGAGGACAGCTACCCGGATGAGCATATGGTGGAAGGCGCCTGGGAGGTTTATCATTCCTGGATTGATCCGCATCTTTCCGATTATAATACAGATTTTTATTACCAGCCGCGGGATTACATCGCGGCCTGTTATAAAAAAGGGGAAATATTATAAGCAACTAAGGAGAGGAGGAGATACCATGGGCATGGGAGTAAGAGTAAAGGTCTGGGGGGACTACGCGCTTTTCTCGCGTCCGGAGATGAAGGTGGAACGCTGCACCTACGATGTGATGACGCCCTCTGCTGCCAGAGGAATTCTGGAGGCGATCTACTGGCACCCGGGGCTTCGATGGGTAATTGACCGGATTTATGTGAAAAAGCCGATCCAGTTTACCAGTATCCGGAGAAATGAGATCAAGAGCAAGATTTCCGCCAACAATGTGCTTCCGGTCTACAACGGCGCCCAAAAACCGCTGTATCTTTCCAGCAAAGCGGAAATTGTGCAGAGGGCCTCGCTGCTTCTGCGGGATGTGGAGTATGTGATTGAAGCGCATTTTGAAATGACAGACAAGGCCAATGAGACGGATAATCCAGGAAAGTTCAAGGACATTATGATGCGCAGGCTGCGGAGGGGAGAGTGCTTTCATACCCCCTACTTCGGCTGCCGGGAATTTCCCGTGAATTTCTGTCTCTGTGAGGAAGACGAGATTTCCACAGCCTATGACCAGGAGGAAAAGGATCTGGGCTTCATGCTGTACGATATGGATTATTCCGATCCGGAAAATATTCAGCCGATGTTCTTTCGGGCTGTGCTGCACAGAGGGGTGCTGGATTTGAGAAACTGTGAGGTGATACGATGATTTTGCAGTCGCTGGTGGACTATTATGAAGTCCTTGTCCGAAAAGAGAAGGCGGTGAAACCGGGATGGTGCAAGGCGAAGGTTTCCTACGCGCTGAATCTGTTCCCTGACGGGACGTTGAAAGGAATACTTCCACTTCAGGAGGAACAGCAGAAAGGAAAAAAAACGGTGATGGTGCCATTCCTGATGAATGTACCGGAGATGGTGTCCAGGTCTTCCGGAATTTCCGCCAATTTCCTCTGCGATAATTCCAAATATTTTCTGGGTATCGACGCAAACGGATCGGGGGGACGGGTGAAGGATTGTTTTCTGGCGGCCAGGGAACGCCATCTGGAGATTTTAAAGGATGCGCACAGCCCTATGGCGGAGGCGGTCAAAGGATTTTTTGCGTGCTGGCAGCCGGATTCGGCGGCGGATCACCCCATGCTGCAGGAGGTCTGGGACGCGATTACCGCGGGAGGAAATCTGGTTTTTTCCATGGGCGTGGGAAATTATGCGCAGGATGATCCGGAGATTCAAAGGGCCTGGGAATCTGCCATGGAAGAATCCGTGGACGGGGATCAGGGAATCTGTCTGGTTACCGGAAAAAAGGGAGAAATCTCCCGTATTCATACAGCCATCAAAGGGGTACAGGGGGCCCAGTCCAGCGGAGCTGCCCTGGTTTCCTTTAACGCTTCGGCTTTTGAATCCTATGGGAAAGAGCAGGGGCAGAACGCACCGGTGGGAAAGTATGCGGCGTTTGCCTATACCACGGCACTGAACACGCTGCTGGCAGATGAAAACGCAGTGTTCCGGCTGGGGGACACCACAATTGTTTTCTGGTCCCAGGATGCCGAACCAGCTTATCAGAATACCTTTATGGCAGCGATTCAGCCCCAGGAAAACAACGAGGAATTGATCCGTGGAATTCTGGAAGCACTGGAGAAAGGGAAGGCATTGGATCTCAGTGAAATACAATTGGATGCCGATCAGCCCTTCTTCATTCTGGGCCTGGCGCCCAATGCCGCCCGTCTGTCTGTGAGATTTTTCTGGAGAGACAGCTTTGGAAATGTCCTGCGTAATCTTTCCAGACATTATAAACGGATGGAGATCGTGAGGCCCTCCTGGGATCAGACGGAGTATCTGGGCGTCTGGAGAATGCTGTATGAAACGGTAAACCAGAAAGCAAAGGACAAAAAGCCGCTGCCCAATATGGCCGCGCTGACCTTTCAGGCAATTTTGTCTGACAGCCGGTATCCGGAAAGTCTGTACGAAAATGTTCTGATCCGCATCCGGGCGGAAGCGGGCCGGGTTACCAGAGGACGGGCGGCGATTATCAAAGCCTGTCTGATAAAAAACTATCAAATGAACAAGGGGGATGATGCTGTGAAACTGAATGAAGAACGAAATGACGCGCCCTATGTGCTGGGACGGCTGTTCGCGGAGCTGGAAGCCATCCAGGAGGAGGCCAATCCGGGAATCAACGCAACGATCCATGACAAATATTTTAATTCCGCCTGTGCCACACCCGCAACAATTTTTCCGATTCTTCTGAAACTGAAAGGCAGCCATATAAAGAAGCTTGCCCGGAAAGGCGCCGGTTACCGGATTTCTCATGAGCAAAAGCTGACAGACCTCATGGGACGGCTGGAGGAATTTCCCGCAAAACTGAATCTGAAAGAGCAGGGGGATTTCATTTTGGGATATTACCATCAGGTACAGAAACGGTATGAGAAGAAGGAGGAGAAGGAATGAGTGAAGTAATCAAAAACAGATACGAATTTGTGATTTTTTTTGATGTGGAAAATGGCAATCCCAACGGAGATCCGGATGCGGGAAATATGCCCAGAATTGACCCGGAAAGTGGCTACGGTCTGGTGACGGACGTCTGCCTGAAAAGAAAAATCAGAAATTATGTGGAGACCGTAAAAGAAAACGAGGAAGGGTATCAGATTTATATCCGGGAAGATGTTCCTCTGAACCGGAGCGACAAAAAAGCTTTTGAGTATCTGAATATTGATGCGGATGATAATAAAAAGCTGAAAGAACTGAAGAAGAAGGATCCGGACGCGGATCTGAAAATCAGAGATTTTATGTGCAGGAATTTTTATGATATTCGTACCTTCGGGGCGGTGATGACCACTTTTGTGAAAGCATCGCTCAACTGTGGACAGGTGCGGGGACCGGTACAGCTGGGATTTGCCAGAAGTATTGATCCCATTGTGAGCCAGGAAATCACCATCACCCGTGTGGCCATCACCACAGAGGACGATGCCGCCAATAAAAGTACGGAGATGGGAAGAAAGAATATTGTTCCATACGCTTTATACCGGGCAGAAGGGTACATTTCCGCAAATCTCGCCAGAAAGGTGACGGGATTTTCCGAGGAGGATCTGGAGCTTCTGTGGGAGGCCATTGTCAATATGTTCGAACATGACCATTCGGCAGCCAGAGGAAAAATGGCGGTGAGAAGGCTGATTGTATTTAAACACAGCAAGGAGCTGGGAGACTGCCCTTCCTATAAACTGTTTGACGCGGTGGAAGTAAAACGGAAGGAAGATGTGGTATATCCCAGAAAATATCAGGATTATGAAGTGAGGGTCCATCAGGATCAGATTCCTTCTTCTGTGGAAGTATCGGAAAAGGTCTGATTTGCCGCCGCATGCAGGAGAACCCCGGGTTTTGGACGGAGGTGAAGACAGATGGAATATCAGGAAGAAGATTATTTGATGATCTCAGGTATTCAGCACTTTCATTTCTGCAGAAGACAGTGGGCGTTGATCCATATTGAGCAGCAGTGGGCGGAAAATGTTCATACGGCGGTGGGAGAGCTGATGCACAAAAAGGTTCACGATCCGTACCTGAAAGAGAAAAGAAAGGATGTTCTGGTGGTAAGAGCTCTGCCGGTGGCTTCCAGGCTTATGGGGGTCAGCGGAGAATGCGATGTGGTGGAATTCCATAAATGCGAAGACGGGATTTCGCTGCATGGCCATAGAGGAACTTATCATATGTATCCTGTGGAATATAAGAAAGGGAAACCAAAAGATTCCCAGGAGGATGCTCTGCAGTTGACCGCCCAGGCCATGTGTCTGGAGGAAATGTTCTCCGCCCGGATTCCTGAGGGAGCCCTCTTTTATGGAGAAACCCGCAGAAGGGAGCCGGTGATCTTTACGGAAGAACTGCGCCGGCAGGTAAAGGACAGCTTTGAGGAAATGCATCAGTATATGAAAAGGCAGCATACCCCAAAAGCAAAAACCAGTAAAAAATGTCAGAGCTGTTCTCTGAAAGAGATTTGCCTGCCGCGTCTGCCCAAAAGCCCTTCTGTCCGGCAGTATATGGAGGAAATGCTGGAGGAGGATGGGATATGAAAAAATTGTTGAACACATTATATGTGACTTCGGAAAACAGTTATCTTGCTCTGGACGGGGAAAATGTGGTGCTCCTGGATCAGAAAAAGGAAGCCGGCCGCATACCGCTTCACAATCTGGAGGGAATCGTATCCTTTGGCTACCGGGGCACCAGTCCCGCGCTGATGGGAGCCTGTGCGGAAAGACAGATTTCCCTGTGCTATCTGACGCCGCAGGGGAAATTTCTGGCAAGGGTAACCGGCAAAGTCAAAGGAAATGTGGTGCTGCGGCAGCAGCAATATGCGGGAAGCAGGGAGGAAGCCATCGGTCTGGATATTGCCAAAAACTGTATTCTGGGGAAGGTACATAACGCCAGATGGGTACTGGAGCGGGCGATTCGCGATCATTCCATGCAGATCGACACAGAACGGGTAAAAGAGTCTTCGGAGAAATTAAAAACGGCGATGGGATGGATCCGGGAGAGCCCTTCCCGGGATCAGTTAAGAGGCTATGAAGGAGAAGCGGCAGCTGCGTATTTTTCGGTATTTGACCAGATGATCCTTCAGCAGAAGAAGGATTTTGCATTTCACGGAAGAAACAGAAGACCTCCCACAGACAGGGTAAATGCCATGCTTTCCTTCGTATATACGTTGCTGGCAAATACCTGCAGCTCCGCATTGGAGACTGTGGGGCTGGATCCTTATGTGGGATTTCTGCATACGGACCGTCCGGGCCGTGCATCGCTGGCATTGGATCTGATGGAGGAACTGCGCCCTGTTCTGGCAGATCGCTTTGTGCTTTCTCTGATTAATAAAAAGATTGTTTCTGGAAAACAGTTCCGGGTGAAAGAAAACGGAGCGGTGCTGATGGACGATGAGCTGAGGAAAACACTTTTGATCGAATGGCAAAATAAGAAGAAGGAAGTGTTGACGCATCCCTATTTAAAGGAAAAGGTTGAATGGGGAATGGTACCTTATGTACAGGCCCAGCTTCTGACCAGGCATCTTCGCGGGGATCTGGACGGCTATCCGCCCTTTTTGTGGAAATGAGAGGAGAACGATATGCTGCTGCTGATTACTTATGATGTAAATACGGAAACCTCCGCCGGAAAAGCCAGACTGCGCCGGGTGGCAAAACAGTGTGTGAACTTTGGACGGAGAGTACAGAATTCGGTGTTTGAATGTATTGTGGATCACGCACAGGCCGTTCAGTTGAAAGCGGCGCTGGAGGAATTGATTGACCCGGAAGTGGACAGCCTTCGATTTTATTATCTGGGGAATAATTATAAGACGAAGGTGGAGCATGTTGGTGTGGATCGGGGGATCGTGGTGGATGAGGCGTTGATCTTGTGATAAGTGCGAATCGGAAGTGAACATGAAATTCCAGGGGGATTCGCACCGGAAGATGTTAGAAAAAGGGAAAGTATGTGACCGGGATTGTTGTTAATTTTGGAATATTTTGAAAGTGAGAGGAGGAGATGGGATGAGAGTTGTTGATGATGGATAAAAAGTGAGGAGAATTTTTGGTAATAATTGCTGTCACCTCCCGTGTGGGAGGTGTGGGTTGAAATCAACTCTGGGGCCTATTTTTACGAGAGGGGTGCAGGTCACCTCCCGTGTGGGAGGTGTGGGTTGAAATTGGATGATCAAGGATTCCAATATGGCTAAAATCGTCACCTCCCGTGTGGGAGGTGTGGGTTGAAATACGGCGATGGACCATAACCGTCTGATCGAGAGCGGTCACCTCCCGTGTGGGAGGTGTGGGTTGAAATAAGAGAGACGAATGGAACAACTTTATCTCCTCGACGTCACCTCCCGTGTGGGAGGTGTGGGTTGAAATGTTTATTATCCGCCTCCATCCGGCGGCGGAACTCGTCACCTCCCGTGTGGGAGGTGTGGGTTGAAATAGAAAAACGGATAGTAATATCAAAGTATTTTCCGTCACCTCCCGTGTGGGAGGTGTGGGTTGAAATCGCTGGTAGTTTGTGGGAATTAAAATCAGAGCAGAGTCACCTCCCGTGTGGGAGGTGTGGGTTGAAATATCGATCAAGGGACAGGTAAATGACTATAATAATGTCACCTCCCGTGTGGGAGGTGTGGGTTGAAATCTTATCTTTGATTATATTATACGCCTATACAGGGTCACCTCCCGTGTGGGAGGTGTGGGTTGAAATGGAGGAATCCAATACCGGCTACCGGTCCGCAGCGAGTCACCTCCCGTGTGGGAGGTGTGGGTTGAAATGGACGCGGATCTTAAAAAGCTCTGGGATGACAAGGGTCACCTCCCGTGTGGGAGGTGTGGGTTGAAATCGCCGCAAAACTTGCACGCAGAGAAGGTATTGAGTCACCTCCCGTGTGGGAGGTGTGGGTTGAAATAAACGGGCTCTTATTGCCTTTTTTCGTTTCTCCGGTCACCTCCCGTGTGGGAGGTGTGGGTTGAAATTCTTTTCTAACGGGTTACTATTTTCCGTTTGAGGTCACCTCCCGTGTGGGAGGTGTGGGTTGAAATATGACCGTGGTGGTGGGGTAATTGGTGTGCAGGGAGTCACCTCCCGTGTGGGAGGTGTGGGTTGAAATGGATGCGGATCTCAAAAAACTCTGGGATGACAAGGGTCACCTCCCGTGTGGGAGGTGTGGGTTGAAATCGGGAAAAGATTGGAGGAAGAAGCATGGAAGGAAAAAGGGTATTTTTCGGAAAAGGAGGAACCAGTACATGCAGTTACAGGAAGCATTGGAAAAACGGAGAAGTGTAAGATCGTATCAGTCCACACCTGTGGAGAAAGAAAAAATTGAGGAAATCATCAAAGCAGCCGCTCTTGCGCCATCGTGGAAGAATTCCCAGGTGACCCGCTATTATGTGGTCGGCGGCAGCAGGATGCTGCAGGAGGTAAAAACCGCTCTGCCGGAATTTAACCGGAGAAATGTGGAGAATGCTCCGGTACTGATCGTTACCACCATTGTAAAGAACCGGTCCGGATTCAATGCGGACGGTACACCCAGCAATGAACTGGGAAATGGCTGGGGATGTTACGACTGTGGTCTGCAGAGCGCCAATCTGCTGTTAAAAGCCACGGAACTGGGACTTTCCACGCTGGTTATGGGAATCCGTGACAGCGGGAAGCTGAGAGAGATTCTTCAGATCCCCGATCAGGAAGCGGTGGTGGCAGTGATCGGACTGGGATACAGCGATGCGGATCCTCAGATGCCGAAACGGAAAAACCTGGAGGAGATTGTCCGGTTTTTCCAGGAGTGACATACAGAACCCGGAATGGACTGGGCCTGTCACCTGTATGGAATATCCCGCGCCATTACGATTTCTGACCGCAGCACCCGTACCAGGATTTCTTTAGATTCCCGGAGGATTTCTTCATGAGATATTTTTTCCTTATGACTTTCATTGATGAACCCCAGAATCCCATAGCAGAGAAATCCGGCGATCTGTTTCGGTGTGTAACGGAGATTCAGTGTATGGCCGATCTTATCCGTATGCATTTCCACTGTATCCAGAACCAGATTATAGAAAGAAAATGCCAGGTAAGGATTGGCGTCCGGGTTGGTATGGCGGAAAAATAAGTAGTTGCCGTAATAAACCTCGAAGATGGCGTCCAGCACATTGCAGTAGCCCATTACGATATCATTTTTCCGGTTGTTTTCCATCTGCCTCCGCTGGTAGGCTTCCAGACCGATCCGCAGATAATCCTGAAAAATCTCGTCCGCCAGAGCATATTTGTCACTGTAATGCTTGTAAAAGGTGATCCGGCTGATTTCGGACTGGCGGCAGAGCTCTGTGATGGTGATCTGCTCAAAAGGCATCTGATTCAGCATATGTACCAGAGTAGATTTTAAATGAGATTTGGTTTTTTTAATCCGTTTGTCTTCCATAGTTAACATATTCTCCAAAGTGTATAAATACTTAACATTTTTATGGAACTGTGTCTTGTTATTGTGAGTCCACTTTGATATAATTTTAACACCTGTACAATTAACAGACAATATGTATATAAAAGAAATCGAAATGTTACGCTGCAGTTTGGCCATCAGAAAAATGGCAAGCCGGGATTGCCGTTTGGGTATGGGTGAAACGCCAGCAAGCCTTGGGCAGGAGCTGCAAATGCGGTAATAGATGGCTTTGACGGCGGAGCCGGGGCCTGAGGGGTAACATCTAAATCTAGGTGCGGAGGAGGCAAAAGGATATATGATACCGGACGTTGCGATTATGACAGACAGCAATTGCGGGTTTATGCCCCGGGAAGGGGAGGAGCTGGGGATCACGGTGATCCCCATGCCCGTGCTGATCAATGGTGACGTTTATTATGAGGGCAGGAATATCACCACGGAAGAGTTTTATCAGGCGCTTCAGAGGGGGGACCATGTGACCACATCCCAGCCGTCGCCGGGAGAGCTTATGGATACCTGGAGAAGACTGCTGCGGGATTACCGGGAGGTGGTCTGCATTCCTATGTCCAGCGGCCTCAGCAGTACCTGCCAGAGTGCGGTGACGCTGGCCCAGGATGAGGAGTTTGCGGGACGGGTGTTTGTGGTGGATAATCACAGGATTTCCGTGACCCAGGCCCAGTCTGTGCTGGATGCCAGAGCCATGGCTCTGGACGGGATGAGCGGAGCTGCCATCAAAGACCGTCTGGAAAAGGAAGCCATGGAAGCCACCATTTATATCACAGTGGATACCCTGGAGTATCTGAAGAAGGGCGGCCGGATCACTCCTGCGGCGGCGGCTGTCGGAACTGTGCTGAATCTGAAACCAGTGCTTACCATTCAGGGGGATAAGCTGGATGCTTTTTCCAAGACCAGAGGATTCAGGGCGGCATTCAGGACGATGGTGAAGGCGCTCCATAAGGACCTGGACACCCGTTTTGCAGGACAGATCCGGGAAGGGACGCTGAAAGTAGGAATGGCCACTACGCTGATGGAGACGGAAAAGCTTCAGATGTGGATGGAAGAGATGCGGCAGGAATTTCCGGGACTGGAGCTGTTCCATCTGCCGCTGACCATGAGTATCGGCTGTCATACCGGCCCGGGGGCACTGGGGATCGGAGCGGTGCGGTATTATAAAAATAAGCTGTCCTAATCGCAGTTTGTGGATTGTGAAAGAAGATTACGATAAGAAACCGTAACAGAGAATCGCGGCGGACAGAAAACGCTCAGGAAGGATTATGCAGATGATAGATGTAAACAGACTGGAATCTATTCCTATGGAATGTACACTTCCGGAATTTGTGGGAACCACGGTGCTGGATACCATTGGGCTTGTGATCCCTGGGATCGACCCTTCCCTTCTGAAGAAGATGGATTTGAAAAAGGAGTACAAGAGCCTGGGACTGATCAGTTCCAGGACGGGAGCTGCCGGTCAGATCAACGCGGCGGATGAGGCGGTGAAGGCCACCAATACGGAGGTGGTTTCCATTGAACTGCCCAGAGATACCAGGGGCTGGGGCGGACACGGGTGCTATATTGTCCTGGGAGGCGACAGCGTATCAGATGTACGCCGGGCGGTGGAGATTGCCCTGGAATATATTGAAAAATATGCCGGAGAACTTTATATCAGTCAGGCGGGCCATCTGGAATTCACCTATTCTGCCTGTGCGGATATGGCTCTGCATCTGGCCTTCGGCGCGCCTGTGGGGAAGCCTTTCGGATTCTTCTGCGGCTCCCCTGCGGCTATCGGACTGGTGATGGCGGACATTGCCGTCAAGTCCTCTCTGGTGGAGATCATCAGCTATATGACACCGGACAGGGGAACCAGTCATTCCAATGAGGTGATCGTGGCCGTGACAGGAGACGCGGATGCGGTAAAAAGCGCTGTCCTTACCGCCAGGGATGCGGGACTGCGGATGCTGTCATCCATGGGAAGCCGGCCGGAAACGCCTGCCAAGCCGTTTCTGTTTCCGTGAGCAAGCGTCGGGTGCAGCTATTCGGTGTGGTGTGATGATCCAATGATCAGAACAGATTGTCAAGTTACAGATCCCTTGTCTGTGCACCTTTCAGAGACAGCAGCGCGCATCCCAGAGATATTACGGAGAGTGCCAGAGGGACAGCGGGGCTGCCGGACAGGGAAAAATTTCCCACGCTGCCCTGGGTGAGAAAGATCAGTCCCCCGGCGTTGAAAATCCACACTGCCAGCATCTGGGCGGCCAGGATCTTCTGCCGCCGGATGGGGTAAGTGAACATCAGATTCATGGTCCTGTTCTGGTAGGAGCTGACGATAAAAGAGGACAGCATCACACCGGTAAAGACCAGATAGACCATGGAGGAAAACAATTCTATCGTGGCGGCAATGGTTTCCGCACCGGGAGCGGCATCGGGAATGCCGGTTTCCGGATCGTTGGCGATTCCCAGAAAATCCATGGCAAACACAAAAAGGCAAAAAAGAAGGGCCAGGATCCCCGCAGTGAGAAGATAAGCGGTGATGCGGTTCTTTTTCCATTCAAGTCGAATTAATTGGATCATCGTATTTCCCCTTTCAAAATTGATAACGATTTATCGGAGACAGGACCGCCTGTTTACCGGCGGACGGAAACCGGAGGTTCTGGCAGATCCTGCCCGGTCAGAGTCAGAAAGTAGGCATGATTTTTCCGGCGGGTCAACGCGCGTATCCCAGTCACGGCGGCGGGCGTAACAGTTCTCAGATTTCCGGTTTCACTGTAAACGGCGGACATCACTGTGAAGGCCGGATCGCTGCTGGCAGGCAGCGGCCGGCAGTACAGCGGGTCGCGGGTAAAACCAATATTTTTTTCAGGAAACCAACAAAAATGACTTGTATTTACAATCCAACAAGTTATATGATAAAGATACGAAACCGTGACAGGAACGCCGCAGGCGGAACTGTCGCGTAAACTTGTGCATATTTCAGGCTGCATACGGTATGCGGTGCCGGGGGATATTGGGGGTGGCGGCATATCTGGAAACGGTCTGAAGGACGGCAGAAATCGCGGAGGTATTTTACATGACGGAAATGAAAAACTATTATGCTAGGCAAATTGAAGCGGGAAACACGGTTCTGGGTATTGAATTCGGTTCCACCAGGATCAAGGCGGTGCTCAACGATGAGAAAAATATTCCCATTGCCTCAGGAAGCCATGATTGGGAGAACCGGCTGGAAAACGGGATCTGGACCTACTCTCTGGAGGATATCTGGACGGGTCTGCAGGACTGCTACCGGGATCTGGCCAAAAATGTGGAGAAGGAGTACGGTGTTGCCCTTACCCGGCTGGGAGCGCTGGGTTTCAGCGGAATGATGCACGGTTATATGGCATTTGACGGACAGGAGCGGCTTCTGGTGCCTTTCCGCACCTGGAGAAATAATATCACCGGACCGGCGTCTGAAAAGCTGTCCGGACTGTTTCAGTACAATATTCCCCAGAGGTGGACGGTGGCCCATCTGTACCAGGCCATGCTGAACAAAGAGGAGCATGTAAAGGATATTACTTTTGTGACCACTCTTGCGGGATATATCCACTGGAGACTCACTGGAGAGAAAGTGCTGGGAATCGGGGAAGCATCCGGAGTGTTCCCCATTGATACGGAAAAGAAGGATTACCGCCAGGATCTGGTGGATAAATTTGACGGACTGGCGGAGGAAATGGGATATTCCTGGAAGCTGAGGGATGTCTTCCCCCGCGTACAGGTGGCCGGACAGGTGGCCGGAAGCCTGACGGAGGAAGGAGCAAAGCTTCTGGATCCCTCCGGAACGTTGGAAGCGGGGATTCCCCTTTGCCCGCCTGAAGGAGATGCGGGAACGGGAATGACTGCCACCAACAGTGTGACCAAGAGAACGGGAAATGTCTCTGCGGGCACTTCCGTATTTGCCATGCTGGTGCTGGAAAAGGAGCTCTCCAGGGTATATCCGGAGATCGATATGGTGACTACTCCGGCAGGGGAGCTGGTGGCCATGGTGCACTGTCAGAACTGTACATCGGATCTGAATGCCTGGGTGGAACTGTTCGGGGAATTTTCTCAGGCCATGGGTATGAAAACAGATAAAAACCAGCTTTACAGTGTTCTGTACAATAAGGCGCTGGAAGGAGACGCGGACTGCGGCGGACTGCTGTCCTACTGCTATTTCTCCGGGGAGCACATCACCGATTTTACAGAGGGACGGCCGCTGTTTGTCAGAACTCCGGAGAGCCGTTTTACCCTGGCCAACTTTATGCGTTCCCATCTGTTTACCTCCCTGGGAGCGCTGAAGATCGGTCTGGATATCCTGATGAAGGGGGAGCAGGTAAAGGTGGACAGGATCCTGGGACACGGCGGCCTGTTCAAGACCAAGGGAGTCGGGCAGAGGATCCTGGCAGCGGCGGTGAACGCCCCCGTATCCGTAATGGAAACGGCGGGAGAGGGAGGCGCCTGGGGCATTGCCATCCTGGCTTCCTATATGATGCGGAAGGAGGAGGGCGAGACGCTGGAGGCCTACCTGGAGAAAAAGGTCTTCGGTGAAAACGCGGGAACCGAGATGCAGCCGGATCCTGAGGATGTGAAGGGATTTGAGAAATTCATCGAGAGATATAAGGCCGGACTGGCCATCGAGCGGGCGGCTGTAGAGTGCCTGCGGCAGGAACGATGAGAACATGAGAAAGGCGCGCTGTGCGGATGTGGAGAACCATCCGTGGGCAGCGCGCCTTTTTCTGCGCAGAGCGCTTAAAGGATCTTTTACCCCGCCGTATTTGCGGCGGGATGGCTGTGAATAATAACGAACCGTTACAAAAAATAACCGGTTCCTGGCGTACACGGTTGCCAGTAAGCTGATTCAATGGTAAAGTAATAAAGTGAATTTTATGAGGGAGGATCTGATTATGGAAGAGACAGTGAAAGAAAAATCATCAAAGCATCCGTCAGACCACACAGCCAGAAAAGCGTTCGCTGCCGCATTTCCCTACACGATTCCTATTTTTGCCGGCTTCTGGTTTTTGGGAATGACCTACGGGATCTATATGAATGTATCCGGGTTCAGCTTCTGGTATCCCATGGTAATGAGCCTTACCATCTTTGCCGGCTCTGTGGAGTTTGTGGCGGTGAATCTGCTTCTGGGAGCCTTCAATCCCCTGCAGGCGCTGGCTATGACCCTGATGATCAATGCCAGACATCTGTTTTATGGGATTTCCATGCTGGACCGGTTCCGGGGAACGGGATGGAAAAAGTTTTACCTGATCTTCGGCATGTGTGACGAGAGCTTTTCCATCAACTATACGGCCAGGATCTCGGAGGATGTGGACCGGGGATGGTTTATGTTTTTTGTAACGCTGCTGAATCATTTTTACTGGTTTTTCGGCGCTACACTGGGCGGGATTTTTGGCTCCCTGATACGATTTAATACGGAAGGGCTGGATTTTGTCATGACAGCCATGTTTGTGGTGATCTTTATGGAGCAGTGGCTGAAGGAGAAAGACCATGTCAGCTCACTGCTGGGACTCCTGATCTCTCTGATCTGTCTGATCGCCTTTGGCGCCGACAATTTCATTATTCCGGCGATGATCGCCATGCTGGGGGTTCTGACGCTGATGAGGAAGGCCGGGAAATTTTCGGAGGTTCCTTCCGGCGGGCCGGAAGAAGCGGCAGGGGAGTGTCCGGAAGTCTCTGGCCTGGAAACCGGGAAAGGAGATGAGGCGCAGTGACTCTGACACAGCAGATGATTACGATTGCCATGGTGGTCCTGGGGACTGCGATCACCAGATTTCTGCCGTTTCTGGTATTTCCCGCAGGAAAGCCCACACCGAAATATATCCGGTATCTGGGAAAAGTCCTGCCGCCGGCCATTTTCGGACTGCTGGTGGTGTATTCCCTGAGAAATGTGGATATCCTTTCCGGAAACCATGGGATTCCGGAATTGCTGGCAGTGCTGCTGGTGATGGGACTTCATGTGTGGAAGCGCCAGATGCTGCTGTCCATTGCGGGAGGGACTGTATTTTACATGGTGCTGGTGCAGATGGTATTTTAAAGAAAAACAACTTGTATTTACGTTTGGACAAGTTTTATGATAGGAGCAGAAAATCTGAAACGGCAGAAGCCGGGAAGGAATTCTGCTCTTTTTTACTGTAGGCAGACCATGCGGACGGCAGCTGGAGAGATCCGGGACAGGGCAGCAGGCCGGTTTTGCAGGTGGGGATATTGGGATGAGGGCGGGAGGATCTTCCCGGTGCGGATTGCGGTTCAGAAATGGGAAAATCAAGGAGGAACAGATATGGTATTACAGAAGGATTACAAATTCTGGTTCTGCACAGGTTCCCAGGACCTGTACGGGGAGGAGTGTCTGCAGCATGTTGCGGAACACTCTGCTATTATTGTGGACAAGCTGAATCAGTCGGGAATTTTGCCTTTTGAGGTGGTATTAAAGCCCACGATGATCACCAATGAAGTGATCCGGAGAACCTTTAACGAAGCCAATACGGAGGAAAGCTGTGCCGGTGTGATCGTATGGTGTCATACTTTCTCCCCGGCCAAGTCCTGGATCCTGGGACTGCAGGAGTACCGGAAGCCTCTGCTGCATCTGCATACCCAGTTTAACCAGGAGATCCCCTACGATACCATCGACATGGACTTTATGAACGAGAACCAGGCGGCTCACGGCGACAGAGAGTGGGGTCATATGGTGACCCGGATGGGAATCGAGCGGAAGGTGATCGTGGGGCACTGGAGCGAAGAACGGGTGCAGAGGAAGATCGCTTCCTGGATGCGGACAGCCGTCGGCATCATAGAGAGCAGCCATGTGCGGGTGATGCGCGTAGCGGACAATATGCGGAACGTGGCTGTTACCGAGGGTGACAAGGTGGAGGCCCAGTTAAAATTCGGCTGGGAGGTCGACGCATACCCGGTCAATGAGATCGCGGAATGTGTGGATTCTGTGCCGCTTTCCGATGTCAATGCTCTGGTGGATGAGTATTATGAAAAATACAATATCCTTCTGGAAGGCAGGGATCCGGCGGAATTCCGCCGTCATGTGGCGGTGCAGGCCCAGATCGAGCTGGGGTTTGAGCGATTTCTGGAGGAAAAGAATTATCAGGCGATTGTCACTCATTTTGGCGATCTGGGTTCCCTGAAGCAGCTTCCCGGTCTGGCCATCCAGCGTCTGGAAGAAAAGGGCTACGGTTTCGGCGCTGAAGGTGACTGGAAGGTGGCGGCCATGGTGCGGATCATGAAACTGATGACCGCGGGAATGAAGGACGCCAAAGGAACTTCCATGCTGGAGGATTACACGTATAATCTGGTACCGGGGAAGGAGGGAATTCTTCAGGCCCATATGCTGGAGATCTGTCCTTCCATAGCGGACGGTCCCATCAGCATCAAATGCCAGCCTCTGACTATGGGGGACCGGGAGGATCCGGCCCGGCTGGTATTCACCGCCAAAGAGGGAAGGGGGATTGCGGTTTCTCTGGTGGATCTGGGAAATCGTTTCCGGCTGATCATCAATGATGTGGACTGCAAAAAGACGGAAAAGCCTATGCCCAGACTTCCGGTGGCAACGAATTTCTGGACGCCCCAGCCCAGTCTGGAGGTGGGCGCGGAAGCGTGGATCTATGCGGGCGGCGCGCACCATACGGCGTTTACTTATGATCTTACTGCGGAGCAGATGGGAGACTGGGCCGCGGCCATGGGAATTGAGGCCGTATTTATCGATAAGGACACTACGATCCGTCAGTTCCGGAATGAACTGCGGTGGAATTCCGTTTATTTCAGATAGATAAAGAACAGAAATTTCCTGTTCTCTGATCCCTGCGGACAAGAGGCCAGGCGGACGTGCCTGCATGAGCATCCCGGAGAGGGATCTATGGCGCGCAGTATCCCGGAGGGACAGCCGCCCGGGAACAGCAGCGCAGGATGGCTGATTTCAAAGGCATTGTTAATGCAGCGTTGAAATCCTCCGGATTTCCATGTAAACTAAGGAAAACCGATGTTACAGAAAGAACCGCAGGAGGATGATTTATGGAACAGAATGAAATTCTGATGATATACGGAACGGATTATAAGAATATGACGAAGCGGCTGCTGGAGGCAGCCGGACTTCAGGAGAGAATTCCGGGGAGAGAAGCCAGGATCGGGATCAAGCCCAATCTGGTATCTCCCTCTCCGGCGTCCTGGGGAGCCACCACTCATCCGGAGGTGGCGGCGGGGATCATCGAATATCTCCAGGAGCGAGGATATGAAAACCTTGTGATGCTGGAGGGCTCCTGGGTGGGAGACCGGACGGCTGAGGCGGTGGAGGTCTGCGGTTATAACCGGCTGACAGATCAGTACGGAGTCCCTTTCTGGGATATGCAGAAAGATTCCTGGTCTTTATGCCGCTGCGCAGGAATGGAGCTGGCTGTCTGTGACCGGGTGAAGACGCTGGACTTTCTCATTAATGTGCCGGTGATGAAGGGGCACTGTCAGACGAAGATTACCTGTGCCATGAAAAACATGAAGGGGCTGATCCCCAATAAGGAAAAACGTCGTTTTCACTCGCTGGGACTTCACAGCCCTATTGCGCATCTGGCGGCGGGGATCCGTCAGGATTTTATCGTGGTGGACAATATCTGCGGGGACTGGGACTTTGAGGACGGAGGAAATCCGGTGCAAATGGACCGGCTGATGGCAGCAGCCGACCCGGTGCTCTGCGATGCTTATGTATGCCATCTGATGGGGTATCGTGCAGAAGAGGTGCCCTACATAGGAATGGCAGAACAGCTGGGAGCGGGTATCGGAGACTGGAAGCAGGCCCGGGTGAAAGAGCTTAACCGGTCAGAACGGGAGGCGGTTATTCCCAGAGAGCGGAAGATCGTGGAGCTGCAGGATATGGTGGAGGAGGTGGAATCCTGCAGTGCCTGCTACGGATACCTGATCCCTGCCCTGGAACGGCTGAAGCAGGAGGGACTTCTGGACAGGCTGGATACCAGGATCTGCATTGGCCAGGGGTTCCGGGGGAAAAGCGGGAACCTGGGGATCGGGCAGTGTACAGGGAATTTTCGCCATTATCTGAAAGGATGTCCTCCTACAGATGATCAGATCTATGAATTCCTGAAGGAGTATCTCACACGGCAGACAACCGGCAGATAAAGGATGGCGCCGGACATTTCCCGGGAAAAACGCAATGATACCGGAATCCCCGGCAGTTTTGCCTTCAGGCCCCGGATATGCCGGAACAGATGATCAGAGCGTCAGGAGGATTGCGGAGCATTCTGACGCCGGTATTCCTCCGGCGTACAGCCGCAGATGCTGCGGAACGTCCGGCAGAAGCTGGAGTTGTCATACATTCCTATGGCATCCGCGATCTGGCTGCCGGTCATGGAGGTGGTGGTAAGCAGAAGCCGAGCATACTCCATCCGTTTCATATGCAGGTATTTGAGGGGTGTCATTCCCACCTGCTGCCGGAACAGACGGGTGAGGTGGGCGGGACTGATGTGGCACCTTTCTGCCAAAGCCTCGATCTTTAAAGGCCTGGTAAAGTTCTGATGGATATCATCTAGCGCTTCCTGGATATAGGGGACCGGATGAGGGGATGGAGCAGTGTGGGACAGCCGCAGAAGCTCCATCAGGATCTGATAAGCCAGACCGGAGATCCGGTAAGGATCCGGCGATGGCTGTATACCGGAAGCGGAGACTTTGCGATCATCCCCGGACTCCCGGGTGGACGGACCGGGAATCCGCCCGGAAGAATCCGGCGGTAAGGTTTCCAGCGCACGCAGAAGCCGTACCATGGCTTCTGCCAGAGGCTCTCCGTCCAGCCCGGTAAGCACGTACTGCCTGTTTAAGATCAGAGGAGAAAAAATCTCGCGGCAGACACTTCCGGAAAGCTCTGTCCACAGAAGCCCCAGAGGCTCGCTGGAAGAGTTCCGGTAGGTGTGGGCCTGGTTGGGGGGGATCAGAAAGAGATCTCCTTTTTTCAGCAGGTAATCTTTTCCCTGGATATGGAAAAATCCGCAGCCGTCAAAAAGATAATGGATGGTATAGTAGGGGTATTCCTGCTGCCGGGTGATAAAAAACTGATTGCCGCAATAGCTGCATCCGGCCCGGCTGACCCAGAGCTGGGAGGTACCGCCCGTAAAATCCTCCGGGCGTTTCCAGGTATGATAAAGCAGATCAGAAATCTGTGCGGAAGAAAACATAGACACCTCCGGAATCGATACGAAATATCTTTTGCTGCCTTCATCATAGTATAAAATAAAGGTAAAATCAAGAAAATAAAATCAAAAATATACAATCCAAAGTCCGGTTCTGCCAATGACTGAGCCGGAAAAAGGTGGTAAGCTGATCCTATACAAGAACGGATGCCGGGGTGAGCCGCGGGGATGCCTCATTCCGGCAGTACAGCCGTGAAGATCAGATTGCGGAGGGATGATTATGAATTCTAAAGAACGGGTGAGATTGGTGATGGAGCACAAAAAGGCAGACCGTACCCCGGCGGCCTTTGAGGCGGTGGGAAGTGTGGTGCGCAAGCTGATGAAGCACTACGGATTTGACAGCTACGACCAGCTTCTGGAGAAGTTTGCCATTGATATCGTGCCGGCAGAACCCAGATATATCGGGCCGCCGCTGAAGCGGTATACCAACCAGGCGGGAGAGCAGATCATCCAGTCTTACTGGGGATATGAAAGCAAGATCCATAAGACAGATGTGGACGAGTACGCTGTCACTACGTATTTTCCCCTGAACGATGTGGAAACCGTGGAGGACGTGGAGAAAGCCCAGTTTCCGGATCCGGACTGGTTTGATTACAGTGCCATAACGGAGGCATGCGAGAAGTATCCGGATAAAGCCATTATCGTGGGGCACGAAGGCCCCTTCCAGATGGTGACATTTCTGATAGAAATGGACAAATTCTTCATGCTGATGGTGGATGAGCCGGAGGCGGCGCAGCGGATCCTGGATCGGATGGTGGAATTTGAACTGGAGTATTATAAGAGGATCTTTGAAGCCGGAAAGGGAAAGGTGGATATTCTTCGGGTGCATGACGATTACGGTACCCAGATATCCATGCTGTTCAGTCTGGACATGTGGAGGGAATTTTTCAAAGAAAATACCAAAAAGCTGGTCCAGCTGGCCCACAGCTATGGAGCGTATTACCAGCAGCATTCCTGCGGAGCAGTGGGACCCATCATCCCTGAGCTGATCGAATGCGGAGTGGATGCCCTGGAGCCGCTGCAGAAGGTGACTTCCCTGGAACCGGAGATCCTGGCGGAAAAATATGGGGGCAAGATCACCTTCCATGGCGGTATCGATACCCAGGGAATCCTGCCCAATGGGACTCCGGAAGAGGTTCGGGAGGAGACAGAAAAATATATCCGGATCCTGGGGAAAGACGGCGGCTATATCCTGATGGCCAGCCAGGCATTTGAAGGAGATGTTCCCATTGAGAATATCGAGGCAGTCTACAGTGTGAAACGATAAAAAGCCGTAACGGTTCAGCCTTCCGGCTTCACTGTCACAAAAAAATCCCTGCGCAAGCCGCGGCCTGAAAAAGGCGGGTTTCGCGCAGGGATTTTCTGCGCGATACGCCCGGCAGGCAGCCGCCATACCTGCATGAGCGGATAATTGCCGGGTAACGGACAGCCAGCAGCTTTGCCGTGAGCTGCCCCCAGTATCGTGGGGACCGGATAGGGGAAATAATCAACAAAATTTTAAAAATGTCGATAAAATATACAAATATAGCAAATTGCCGATTGTAATTCCGTCCATATTGATTATATAATAGGCAGGAGAAATGTCACGTGCCTATCGGGTGAGAATATGGGCCGTGTTTTCCGGGCAGATGCCTGCGGGAGCCAATGGGCCCGCCGGGCTCGCTGCCCGCGGGAGTCAAAACCCCGCAGAAAAGCTATTTGACCCTCGCGGCAGCCGCCAAATGGACATGCAGACACGTCCGCCTGGCTGGTTGCCCGCGGGAATAAAAATGATCATAGATCAGGAGGAATGAATCATGGGACATGTAATTGCTGTTGCAGGTAAGGGCGGAGTTGGTAAGACAACCTTGTGCGGACTGCTGATCCAGTATCTGTGCAAAACCGGAAGAGGCCCCGTACTGGCTGTGGACGCAGATGCGAACTCCAATCTCAACGAGGTTCTGGGAGTGGAGACTGGCCCCACGCTGGGAGAACTTCGGGAGGAGATCGAGCGGGCAGGAATGGACAGCCGCTATAAGATCCCTGCAGGGATGACAAAGGCGGATTATCTGGAGATGCGGATGGCGGATGCCGTTACCGAGGAGGACGATTTTGATCTGATGGTGATGGGGCGTACCCAGGGACAGGGCTGTTACTGCTTTGTGAACGGACTGGTGCAGACGCAGGTACAGAAGCTGCAGAGCCATTATCCGTATGTGGTGGTGGATAATGAAGCCGGTATGGAGCATGTGAGCCGTGGGATCCTTCCTTCTATGGAGGTGGCGATCCTGGTCAGCGACTGCTCCAGAAGAGGTGTGCAGGCAGCAGGGCGGATCGCAAAGCTGATGCAGGAGATCAATCTGAAGCCCCGGAAGGTGGGGCTGATCGTAAACCGGGCTCCCCAGGGCAAGCTGGATCAGGGAACCCTGGAAGAGGTGAAGAATCAGGGCCTGGAGCTTCTGGGCGTGGTGCCTCACGATGATACGATCTACCAGTATGACTGTGACGGAAAGCCGATCATCCACATTCCGGAGGATTCACCGGTGCGCGCGGCCCTGAAAGAGGTCCTGGAGAAACTGGGAATCTGATCAGTACAGACCGATATACAGCAGCAGAGAAGCCGGAAGGCTGAGCTGCCACCATAGACCAACCCCGCAGCCCGGCTGCGGGGTTGCTGATTTCTCCGGAATGGGGTATACTGACAGCAGAGGGCCGCAGACTCTGCTGGGAGAATAGGAGCGGCCGAAAGAGGAGAGAGTGCCATGAGCTATGAGAAGTTAAATGACAGAGTGACTGAAATGAAGGAGGAGATCCTGCAGGCGATCAGGGAGAGCGTGGCTGTCTGCAGTGTCAAAGGACAGGCGGAGCCGGATGCTCCTTACGGGAGAGGCCCCAAAGAGGCGCTGGATCACGCGCTGGCCCTGGGAGAAAAGCTGGGATTCCGGACAGGAAACTGCGGCAACCGGGTAGGCTGGGTAGAGTACGGTGAGGGAGAGGAGATGGTGGCCGTTCTGGGCCATCTGGACGTGGTTCCTCTGGGCGAGGGCTGGACGTACCCGCCGCTGGGAGGGGAGATCCACGATGGAAAAATGTATGGACGGGGAGTGGGAGATGACAAAGGTCCCACCATCGGAGCAATCTATGCGCTGAAGGCTATCCGGGATCTGGGCCTTCCCATTGACAGAAGGATCCGCGTGATGTTCGGTACAGATGAGGAGTGCGGCTCCTCCTGTGTAAGGTATTATATCGACCAGGGGGAGGAACTGCCCACCATCGGCTTCACCCCGGATGCGGAGTATCCCTGTATCTTCTGCGAAAAGGGAATGTCCAACTATACGCTGGGAAAATGCGGCACTGAGGACGGAGGAGATATCCGGGTACTGGAATTTGCGGGAGGTACGGCCGCCAATGTGGTGACGCCCGCCTGCACCCTGACGGTGGCAGGGGATCTGGATGTGAAAGAGGGGCCCGGCATCACGGTGACCAGAAAGGATGGAAAGACCACGGTGGAATCCCAGGGTGTGGGAGCCCACGGCAGTATGCCCCAGCTGGGAGTGAATGCGGCTGTGCAGCTTCTGAATGCCGTGAAGCACAATCATTTTGGCGGAGATTTCCAGCGTATGATGGATTTTATCCTGGAGATGGTGGGAACTGAGACCAACGGGGAGACTCTGGGCATCCATTATCAGGATGAAGAGACGGGAGAGACCACCGTGAACCTGGGCGTGGTGAAATACGATGGGAAGGAAATGAGTCTTACCCTGGATATCCGGTATCCGAAGAATGCGCCGGCCCAGGAGGTGAACCGGAAGGTGGAGGAAGCGGCATCTAGATACCAGATGGAGCCTCTTGGCAAGTCCTGTGCGCCTCTCCTTTATGTTCCCAAGGATTCGGAGCTGGTACAGAAACTGATGAAGGTTTACCGGGCGGCCACCGGCGGCCAGGAGGAGCCGCTGGCCATCGGCGGAGGAACTTACGCCAAAGCATTTAAGAACATGGTGGCCTTCGGCCCGGGATTTCCGGGAGATCCGGAGCTGGCCCATCAGCCGGATGAGTACGTGGAGGTGGATAAGCTGATGAAATCCATTCAGATTACAGCCGCCGCCATGTACGAGCTGGCAAATAAATAAAGATGACAGTGATCCGTAACACTTACGGAAAGCAAGAAGAAAGAGAAAAAGGTACGGATCCGGAAATTACAAAGATGGAAACAGGAATAATTTGAGAGATAAAATCTCGGAAAGTAAGTGAAACACCCGGCGCAAGGGAATCAGCGCCGGGTGTTTCAATGTATGGAGAAAGAGATCTGGAAAAGATCCGGTTCTTTCACAGAACCTTCAGCATGTTGATGATCTCCTCCAGGGAAAACTTGCTGCTGTCGATGCACAGATGGTACTGGGACATGTCCAGCCATTTTTCATCGGTAAAATATTCGTAATAGGTACGGCGCTCTTTATCCATCTTCTTCACCAGGGACCGGGCGCTTTTATAACTCCGGCCCAGACGTTCCTCAATATTTTTCACCCGGGTCTCAAAGGGAGCGAAGATAAAGACGCTGCGGCACTGGTCTCCCAGGATATGGTTGGCGCATCGCCCCACGATCACGCAGTCCTCTCTTTTGGCCACCTCAGTGATGATCTGGCTCTGAGTGGCGAAAAGTACATCGTTCATGGGATAGAAGTGGTACTGGGGCTGCATCTGTATGTCGCTTTCTACCGGATATCGCCACTGGCTGGCCCGCTTCTCGTCCACCTTTATCAGCTCATCATAGGGGATCCCCTTCTGTTCGCTGGCAATCCTGATCAGCTCCTTATCATAAAAATGAATTCCCAGTTGGTCTGCCAGGGCCTTACCGATACGTCTTCCGTTGCTGCCGTACATCCGGTTAATGGTAATGATCCGTCTGTTCATATCCACACCTCCTTGCTTTTTGCGGTACGCCGATCCCAGGAAAGAAGCTGCGGATCGGTGTTTTATCGTGCTGTTGGATCAGGTTTGATTATATTATACGATAATTTTGGGGAGAATTCCATAATAATCAGTAAATTTACCAGCAGACCGGCAACGGTTATCCTTCAACTGTCCCGCGAGACCGCTGTGTGCCAGTGGCACACGTTAAGCGCCGACCGAAGCGGAGCGGAGACCGCTGTGTGCCAGTGGCACACGTTAAGCGCCGACCGAAGCGGAGCGGAGACCGCTGTGTGCCAGTGGCACACGTTAAGCGCCGACCGAAGCGGAGCGGAGACCGCTGTGTGCCAGTGGCACACGTTAAGCGCCGACCGAAGCGGAACGAAGACCAGCGGGATTCCGAGGCCTGCAGGCGCCAGGCTGCGGGAATCGCAGCCTGTGTGCACGCTTTGGTGACAGTGAAACCGGAAGGCCGAACTGTTACACGGACTGTTGACGGACTGGTGAAAAAATGAGGAATTCTGGTATACAGAAAGGGTTGGGACAGGTATAATAAAAAGCAGAGCAGCGGCAGATATCAAAAATGAGCGCTTTTGGCGAACAGAGGCGTCTGCTTTTGGTATCCATGCCGGGAAGCTGAGAAAATCCAGAAAACGGAGGTACAAAGTATGCTGAAAATCCTGTTTTACGATGCGAAAAGCTATGATAAGGAATCCTTCAACAAGGAACTGGAGAATTTTCCTGATATCCAGATCGACTATTTAAAATCGGAGCTGGGGCCCAGCACGGCCATGCTGGCAACCGGCTATGACGCTGTCTGCGCGTTTGTAAGCTGTGATGTGGGGACGGAGACGGTGGAGATCCTTCATCAGTGCGGCGTGGGATTGATCCTGATGAGATGCGCGGGCTTTAACAATGTGGATATTGAAAAGGCAAAGGCGTGCGGCATCCGGGTACTGCGGGTACCCGGCTATTCGCCCCAGGCGGTGGCAGAGCATGCCATGGCTCTGGCTCTGGCAGCCAACCGCAAGATCCATAAGGCGTATGTACGGGTAAGAGAGAATGATTTCAGTCTGGGCGGTATGCTGGGAGTGAATTTTTATCAGAAAACAGCGGGAATCGTGGGAACCGGAAAGATCGGAGCGGCTATGGCCAGGATCTGCCACGGCTTTGGAATGAATGTGATCGCCTACGATCAGTATCAGAACCCGTCCCTGGATTTTGTCACCTATGTGACCATGGATGAGCTGCTGGCCCAGAGTGATCTGATCTCCCTGCACTGCCCGCTGACAGACGAGACGTATCATCTGATCAGCCGGGATACCATCCGGAAGATGAAGGATGGGGTGATCCTGGTAAATACCTCCAGAGGCGGTCTGGTCAAGACGGATGATCTGATCGAAGGGATCCGGGCCAGAAAGTTTTTTGCCGTTGGACTGGACGTATATGAGGAGGAGAAAAAGAATGTGTTCGAGGACCGCTCTGACGAGATCCTGGAGAGCTCTGTGACGGCCAGGCTGCTGTCCTTCCCCAATGTGGTGATCACCTCCCACCAGGGCTTCTTTACCCAGGAGGCGCTGGGAGCCATCAGCGAGACCACTTTGAATAATGCGATGGCATATGTGAAAGGGGAAGCCTCAGTAAACGAAGTGGAATAAAACAGCGCCGCGCCAGTTCCGTCTTCCGCAGTCCCGTGATACCGTTGTGTGACCAGGGCGCACGGAAAGCGCCTGCCTTATCGGGGAGCAGATCCTGCTGCCAGGCAGTGCGCTTTCCGGCGGGCCGGCCCAAAGTGAATGAAGCGGAGGCGATTGGGAGACTTTGGCAGGGCGAAAGAAACGGGAATATCGGAAGAAACGGGGAGAAAAGGTATGTTAAAAAGTCAGGAGATGAGAAAAATAGCGCCGGAGCTGGATCCGCTCCGGCTGGGTACAGGCTGGAAGCCGGAGGATCTGGGAAAACCGCAGATCCTCATTGAAAGCTCCTTCGGGGACAGCCATCCGGGCAGCGTACATCTGCTGGAGCTGTCTCAGGAGGCAAAAGAAGGAGCGGCGCTGGAGGGGGGATACGGAGCCAGGTACTTCTGCACGGATATCTGTGACGGGGAGGCCCAGGGGCATGACGGGATCAATTATTCTCTGGCATCCCGGGATATGATGGCTAACATGATGGAAATTCACGCCGGAGCCACACCCTTTGACGGAGGCGTGTTTATTGCAAGCTGTGATAAAAGCATGCCGGCCCACCTGATGGCTATGGGCAGGATCAATATTCCGTCTGTAGCCGTACCGGGAGGTGTGATGGAAGCCGGACCCGATCTTTTGACTCTGGAACAGATCGGCGCTTACAGCGCCATGTGCCAGAGGGGAGAGATCCCGGAGGAAAAGCTGGAATTTTATAAGCAGAATGCCTGTCCTTCCTGCGGGGCCTGCTCCTTTATGGGAACTGCCTCCACCATGCAGATCATGGCGGAAGCTCTGGGCCTGGCCCTTCCGGGAAGCGCGCTGCTTCCGGCCACCAGCGGAAAACTGAGGGAGTATGCCAGGAAGGCGGGAAGCCAGGCGGTGAAGCTTGCCAAATTAAATCTCACACCACGCAGGATCGTTACTCTGGAATCCTTTGAAAATGCCATCATGGTACATGCGGCTGTTTCCGGTTCCACCAATTCCCTTCTGCATCTTCCGGCCATTGCCCGGGAATTCGGCATCCCCATCGACGGGGAAACCTTCGACCGTCTGCACAGGGGAGCCCACTATCTGCTGGATATCCGGCCGGCAGGACGTTGGCCGGCCCAGTATTTTTATTATGCGGGAGGAGTTCCCAGGATCATGGAGGAGATCCGTTCCATGCTTCATCTGGATGTGATGACCGTGACCGGGAAAACGCTGGGAGAAAATCTGGAGGAGCTGAAGAAAACCGGGTATTATGAAGAGGGCGAAGAGTATCTGAAAAAACTGGGTCTGAAGCGGGAGGATGTGATCCGCCCCTTTGATCAGGCTTTCGGGACAGACGGCAGCATTGCCATACTGAAAGGAAATCTGGCGCCGGAGGGAGCTGTGGTGAAGCACACGGTGGTGCCCAGGGAGATGTTTGAGGCCACCCTGCGGGCCCGTCCCTTTGACTGTGAGGAGGATGCGATCCGCGCGGTCCTGACCCATGAGATCGTGCCGGGGGACGCGGTGATCATCCGGTATGAAGGACCCAAAGGCAGCGGGATGCCGGAGATGTTTTATACCACAGAGGCCATTGCCTCCGATGCCAGCCTTGGAGCTTCCATCGCTTTGCTGACGGACGGAAGGTTTTCCGGAGCCTCCAAGGGGCCTGCGGTGGGGCACATTTCCCCGGAAGCCGCCGTGGGAGGACCCATTGCTCTGGTGGAGGAAGGTGACCTGATCCATCTCAGCATTCCGGAAAGAAAACTGGAATTGGTGGGAGCGCGTGGCGAGAAAAAATCTCCTGAGGAAATCCTGCAGATCCTTGCCAGCCGGAAGGAAAAATGGAAGCCAAGACCCAACCGGTATGAAAAAGGGGTTCTGCGTCTGTTCGCGGACCGGGCGGTGTCACCCATGAAGGGAGGATACATGGAATGAAGGTTGTGGCAGCGATAGATTCCATGAAGGGGAGCCTCAGTTCCAGACAGGCGTCGGAGGCAGCGGCCAGAGGGATCCTGGCGGCGGATCCCAAAGCGGAAACGGCGGTGTGCCCGGTGGCTGACGGGGGAGAGGGCACTGTGGAGGCCATGACGGAAGCTTTGGGCGGGACCTTTCGTACCATGGAGGTGACAGGACCGCTGGGCCTTCCGGTACTGTGCACCTATGGGCTCGTTCCGGAAAGGAAAACGGCCATTATAGAGATGGCCCAGGCGTCGGGACTTCCGCTGGTGCCGCCGGAAAGGCGAAACCCCATGGAAACCACCACCCGGGGCGTAGGTGAGGTGATCCGGGACGCCGTAAGGCTGGGAAGCAGGAAGCTGATCATCGGAATCGGCGGCAGCGCCACCAATGACGGGGGAGCCGGAATGCTGCAGGCCCTGGGATTTTCTCTCCTGGACGGGAGCGGACGGCAGATCCCGCCGGGGGCAAAGGGGCTGAAGCTTCTGAAGGAAATCCGGAGAGAGAAGGTACTGCCTGGATTGTCCCGGTGCCAGATCCTGGTGGCCTGTGATGTGACCAATCCTCTCTGCGGTCCTCTGGGATGCAGCCGGATTTTCGGCCCTCAGAAGGGGGCAGATGAAGCTATGATAACCCAGATGGACGGCCTGCTGGAAAGATATGCCCGGATTGCCGGGAGGCTGGAACCCTCAGCGGATCCGGATTTTCCCGGGGCAGGAGCTGCCGGGGGGATGGGATTTGCCCTGAAGACATTTCTGGGGGCCAGGCTTGCGCCGGGAATCCGGATCGTGCTGGAGGAAACCGGGATAGAAGAACAGATCCGGGAGGCGGATCTGGTGATCACAGGAGAAGGCCGCCTGGACGGACAGACTGCCATGGGGAAAACTCCTGCCGGGGTGGCGGCTCTGGCAAAGAAATACAAAAAGCCGGTGGCGGCTTTGGGAGGGAGTGTGGGCTGCGGCGCCGGGGAGTGTCTGAGCCTGGGAATTGACGCCATGTTTTCCATTCTCCGGGAACCCATGTCCCTGAAGGAGGCCATGGATCCGGAGACAGCGGCCGGGAATATCCAGGCAGCGGCAGAGCAGGTGTTCCGGCTGTGGAGACTGGGAAGGCAGTCCGGAAAAGAAGAGAAGGGATGCTCCGGCTGATAACGGGAAGGCAGACCGGCCGGGGAAGGAGCAGGCGGAAAAAGACAGGATAGCAGTCCAGGACTGGCAAAAGGGGGAAAACGGGAATATAGTATAGCAGCAGGACGCCGCTGTATGGACGAAGCTTGGGCTTGATCGTTCTGCAGCGGTGTTCTGTATGAAAAGAGACAGGAGGAAAGAAAATGGAAATTCACAAAATGATTTCCAGATACAACTATAATCCCGGAAGCACCTCCCGGATCAAATATATCGTGATCCACTATGTGGGAGCGCTGGGAGGCGCGAAAGCCAACTGCGAATATTACGGCGGCGGAGACCGGGGGGCATCGGCTCATTACTATGTGGACTTTGACGGCTCTGTCTGGCAGTGTGTGGAGGATCAGAATATCGCCTGGCACTGCGGAGCCAGGACCTATGTCCATCCGGAATGCAGGAATGCCAATTCCATCGGTATTGAGCTGTGTGTGAGAAAAAAGGATACCAGCCATCTGAATGCGGATGATAAGGACTGGTATTTTGAGGATGCCACCGTAAAAGCCGGAGCGGAGCTGACACGGATGCTGATGGAAAAGTACGGCGTACCGGCCGATCATGTGATCCGGCATCACGATGTGACCGGAAAGATCTGTCCCAATCCCTATGTGTACAATGCCGGAAGCCATACGTGGGCAGAGTTTCAAAAGCTGATCCGGGGAGGACAGAACGGTTCCTCCCAGTCCGGATCAGGAAGCCTGCCGGATGGCGGTTCTCAGAGCAGTCCGGAGGATTCCCCGGATCAGGGGAGTTTTAAGGGCTCCCGGATCATTCAGGCAGGCCAGATCCACGCCAATAATTTCTGCGGCGCCGGAATCGCTGCGGACGGGATCCGGGGAAACGCCACCAAAAAAGCGGGAGTAAAGGTCCTGCAAAATGCCATGAACCTGGATTACCGGGCAGGACTTTCGGTGGATGGGATCATGGGAAGCCGTACCCGGGCGGCGCTGGAGGGGCACACTGTGCGCCGGGGAGAGACTCAGTATATGGTAACTGCCCTGGAGATTCTGCTGATGCTGCGGGGATATGACGCCAAAGGCGTGGAGAGCCCGGGGATTTTCGGGGGAGGGCTTGAGAGCGCTGTGCGCCGGTACCAGTCGGAAGCCGGACTCTCCGCGGACGGGATAGCCGGGATCCATACCTTTCTCAGTCTGGCAGAGTAAGAAAAATGCTTCGGCCGTCCGATCAGCCGGACGGCCGGGATATTTACCTGGATTGCATCCGGCATCGCGCATTTCCGCGAAAATAATATTTTAATGTTTCTTCAGAATTTCTTTATCAGAGGGACACAGATTGGTCACATCTGTCCCGTATAGTAAAGGACAACAAAGGGGAACCCCCTTTTTTACATATATTTTCTTCTTCATACGCGGCCATTGCATCCCTGTAATGGCCCTTTCTTTTTGCGCGATACGCCCGGAAAACGACCGCCATGCTTGCATGAGCGGGCATTTGCCGGGCAACGGACAGCGAGCGGCGCTGCCGTGAGCTGGCCGCAGTATCGCGGCAATCGGAAAGGGGAAGGGAGATCCCATTTCCGATTGCGATACGCCCGGAAAACGACCGCCATGCTTGCATGAGCGGGCATTTGCCGGGTAACGGACAGCGAGCGGCTTTGCCGTGAGCTGGCCGGCGGCCTGTTTTTGAAGCGCGCTCAGAGATCCGGGCAGCCTGTCTTTAAAAATTTCTTGATTTTTCTCCGGTGCCGTGCTATAATGACTCACGGTTCAAAATTGATAAGCCGCTGTGGCGGAATTGGCAGACGCACTTGACTCAAAATCAAGCGGTTAACAGCCGTGCCGGTTCGAGTCCGGCCAGCGGCATTCCTTAAAAGCTCCTGTTTATGGGGCTTTTTTGTTTCATAGGCGGGCTGCGGGCCCGGATAAAAATCGAACTTTGCCGTTGCCTTTAGTATACGCCCGAAACCACGGCAGGCAACTGAAAACGTTATGGCCATGTTTCATTGATGGCGGTGCCAAGTGTGCGCGGCATGAAAGTTTCACAGGAACCTGTGCTTCTATGATAAAAAAACGCTCCGCGAGGGATTCTTTCTTAAATCCATTATTTCCGGTACGAAAGAATCGGCTGTAAGTTTTCTGCTGTTGTATCATTTTGTTGATGGCTGAACTTTTGCGTTTTTTGAAAAATTATTTTTTTCTCTTGCATTTTTCGTTTCAAGTGCTATAATAAATGACATGGAAGCATAGCTCAGCTGGGATGAGCGTTCGCCTCACACGCGAGAGGTCATGGGTTCGAGCCCCATTGCTTCCATTTTTTATGGGGCATTAGCGCAGTTGGGAGCGCGCCACATTCGCATTGTGGAGGCCGTGGGTTCGAATCCCATATGCTCCATTGGATATTTTGGACAGAGAGAGATTCTGTACCGGGAGTATTTTTTAAAATTTTAATACAATTCTCTCTTGAAAAAATCTTCAAATATGATAGAATAACCACATGCAGATATAGTTCATCGGTAGAACGCTAGCTTCCCAAGCTGGAGAGACGGGTTCGACTCCCGCTATCTGCTTATTTTATTTCCGCAAACACCGGGCCGGACCGGGGCGGAGCAGAGACCGCTGTGTGCCGGCGGCACACGTTTTGCGCCGACCATAGTGGAGACCAATACCCCGCAGCTTTGCTGTGGGGTATTTGATTGTCGTGCAAACCGATCCGGACATGCGGCGGCTAAAAAGCAGTCAGAATACCCGATCATTTCTTTATAAGGCAGGGATTCTTGCCGCCATTATGGCAGTTGAGCCGGAAGGCGGAGGGATTCCCTGCCTTTTTCCGGAATTTTCATTCCCGCTTGTATCCCCATTTTAAAATCGTTATAATAAAGGCAGAGAAGCCTGTGGGCTGTGAAAAATATTTTCAGTACAGGAGGAACAGCTATGAATGAGACATTGAAAACACTGAAGACAAGAAGAAGCGTAAGGGCATACCTTCCGGAACAGATAAAGGAGGAAGAACTTCAGCAGATCCTGGAGGCAGGAGAGTATGCGCCCACCGGAATGGGTGCCCAGTCACCGGTGATGGTGGCGGTGCAGGATTCGGAGACTATCCGGTTGCTGTCCCGGCTGAATGCCGCTGTAATGGGAAACAGCGGAGATCCCTTTTACGGAGCTCCTACAGTGATCGTGGTGCTGGCGGACCGAAACAGGGGAACCTGTGTGGAGGACGGCAGTCTGGTGATGGGAAATCTGATGAACGCGGCGGCTTCTCTGGGTGTGGCATCCTGCTGGATCCACCGGGCCAGAGAGGTGTTTGAAAGCGCTGAGGGAAAGGCGCTTCTGGAAAAGTGGGGACTTTCCCAGGATTATATCGGAGTGGGGAACTGCATTCTGGGATATGCGGCCGGTCCGGTGCCGGAGGCCAAGCCCAGGAAAGACAATTATGTGATCCGGGTATGACGGGCCCGGGATGAGGGAACAGGATGAAACAGATAGAAACGATTCATGCGGCGGGGCACGTGCTCTGCCATGATATTACAGAGATTGTCAAAGATCAGAAAAAAGGGCCGGCATTTAAAAAAGGGCATATCGTTACGGAGGAGGATATCCCTCTGCTGCTGAGACTGGGAAAGGACCATCTGTATGTCTGGGAAAAGGAGGAGGGGATGCTCCATGAAAATGAAGCGGCCATGATCCTTTACGAGATATGCAGGGGTGAAGGGATGCACGGATCCGATATATCGGAAGGGAAGATCGAGCTGATCGCGGATCAGGACGGTCTGCTGAAGGTGAACCGCAGGAGACTTCTGGCAGTGAATTCCCTGGGGGAGATGATGATCGCCTGCCGCCATGGGGATTTCCCTGTGAAGAAGGGAGACAAGCTGGCGGGAACCAGGATCATTCCTCTGGTGATCCGGCAGGAAAAGATGGAGAAGGCAAGGGAGGCTGCCGGGAAAGAGCCTCTGCTCAGGATTCTTCCTTTCAGAGAGAAGAAGGTGGGGATCGTTACCACCGGAAATGAGGTGTTTTACGGAAGGATCCAGGATACCTTCGGTCCGGTGATCCGGGAAAAGCTGAAAGAATATCCTTCGGTGGTCCTGGGACAGACCTTTACAGACGACCGGAAGGAGCATATCCGGGAAGCTGTTCTGGATTTCGCCCGGCAGGGGGCTGATCTGATCTGCTGTACGGGCGGCATGAGTGTGGATCCGGATGACTGTACACCGGGAGCCATTATGGAAACCGGGGCCCGGATCATTTCCTACGGCGCCCCTGTACTTCCCGGCGCGATGCTGCTGGTGGCTTATCTGGAATGGGAAGGCAGGAGGATACCTGTCCTGGGGCTGCCGGGATGTGTGATGTATGCCAGACGGACGGTGTTTGATCTGATCCTTCCCAGGGTTATGGCGGATGATCCGGTAACGGCGGAGGAACTGGCTGCGCTGGGGGAGGGAGGACTGTGTCTGAACTGTCCGGTCTGTACCTATCCCAACTGCGGCTTCGGCAAAGGAAGGGCGCTGTGAGCCCAGGATGCTGCATGGAAATATCAGGAGGCGAGAAAAGATGGGAGTTGTGCGGGCAGTATGCGTAAGCCCGGAGAAAGGAACCGCCAAGCGGCCGGTAACCCAGGCGGAATTTGTGGAAGACTGGGGAATCCGGGGAGATGCCCATGGGGGAAAATGGCATCGTCAGGTAAGTTTTTTATCCTGGGAAAAGATCCAGGAGTTCCGTGCCAGGGGAGCTGTTGTGGAAGACGGTGATTTTGGAGAAAATCTGGTGGTGGAGGGGATTGATTTTGCCGCTCTGCCTGTGGGGACGGTGATCTCCTGCGGGGAAGCGCTTCTGGAGATCTCTCAGATCGGAAAGGAATGTCACTCTCACTGCGCCATTTATCAGCGGATGGGAGAGTGCATCATGCCCCGGGAAGGCGTATTCGCCAGAGTCCTGCGGGGAGGTACGGTGCGGCCGGGGGATCCGGTAAACACCCAGGGAAGAAACCGGCGGTTCCTGGTGGGAGTGGTGACCATGAGCGACAAAGGGGCTGCCGGAGAGCGGAAGGACGAAAGCGGACCGCTGATCCGGGAAATGGTGGAAGAAGGGCCGTATCTGGTGGTGGAACAGCGCCTGATCCCTGATGACCGGCCGGCGATCGAAAGAACGCTGACGGAGCTGTGCGACAAAAAGAAGGTGGATCTGATCCTGACCACAGGCGGAACGGGATTTTCTCCCAGAGATTGTACTCCGGAGGCTACATTGGCGGTGGCGGACCGGGTGGTTCCGGGGATTGCGGAGGCGATCCGGGGATACTCCATGACCATTACCAAGCGGGCGATGCTGAGCCGGGCGGTGTCGGTGATCCGGGGCGGTACCCTGATCATCAATCTTCCGGGCAGCCCCAAGGCTGTACGGGAAAGCCTGGAATATGTGCTCCCGGTGCTGGAGCACGGTCTGGAGGTTTTGAAAGGAGATGCGGGAGACTGCGGCCTTTCGCATATGGGAGAGAAAACAGAAAAGGAGTGTCTATAGTGGGAAAAACCAACTGTGAGACATGCAGCAATTATCTGTATGATGAGGAAAGCGACTGTTATTTGTGCGATGTGAATCTGGATGAGGACGAGATGTACCGGTTTCTCAGCGATACATATTATGACTGTCCTTATTACCGGCTGGACGATGAATACCGTGTGGTCCGGCACCAGATGTAAAAGGGAGAGATGGATGAAGATTACAGTTCTGGCGGAAAATACTGCCGCGGACGGTCTTGAAGCGGAGCACGGGCTTTCCTTCTGGATCGAATATGAAGGCCATCGGTTCCTGCTGGATGCCGGATCTTCCGATGTGTTTGCGGAAAATGCCGGAAAGCTGGGAATCCCTGTGGAAAAGGCGGAATTCGCGGTTCTGTCCCATGGCCATTACGATCATGCCGGAGGCTATGCCCGGTGGTTCCGGGAAAATCCGGAGGGGAAGGTCTATGCCCGAAGGGGCGCTTTTGGAAGATACTATTCACTTACTGGGGGAGAACCGCGCTATATCGGGATCCCTGAGCAGGTAAAGGCTTACAGGGACAGGTTCTGTTTCCTGAGTGACAACTGCCGGCTTCTGCCGGGAGTCTGGGCGGTGGGGCACAGATCCGGGGAAAAGAGCGGCCGGGTGAAGGACCAGGAGCCGGAAGGACAGGGGAAGACATCCGGGAAGAAAAACGGAATATCCCTGGAAGAGCAGCGGAAGATCCGGGCAGAAAAGGAAAAAATGTATGTACAGACGGAGAATGGACTGGTCCCGGACGATTTTTCCCATGAGCAGTGCCTGGTGCTGGAAGGGAAAAACGGCCTGGTGATCTTAAGCAGTTGTTCTCATGCGGGAATCGACAGTACCATCCGCGAGGTGCAGGCGCTGTTTCCGGAACATCCGGTGCAGGCGGTGCTGGGCGGCTTTCATTTAAAAGGCGGCCCCCTGGGGGATTCCCCGTTTGCCGAGGCGGAGATCCGGAGCCTGGGGGAAACCCTGAAAGATATGGAGATCCCGGAGATCCGTACAGGCCATTGTACCGGAGAGGCCGCTTATGCCATCCTCAAGGAGATCCTGGGAGAGCGGATTCACCGCCTCCGGAGCGGGCTGGAGATCACCGGGTTCCAGTGACAGTTCAGCCTTTGGGATGAGCTGTACCGGACCGCTGCCGATTATAAAAATTTAATTTGACAAACCATGTATTCCTTACTACAATGTTTTTTATCAGACGTCTCACGGCGGCCCCGATTTTGGTCAGAGAGTCTGCGGAAAACCGCGGGGAATCGGATCAGCAGCGCGGCAGAACCGTATGCAAAGAAAGATGCTGTGTATGCGAAGGGAAAAGATGCAGCCGGAGGACGACAGTATGCAGGAGGAATGACATGAGCAAGAGTTTGGAAGAAGTAAAGGCTGAGCAGGGAAAGATGCTGCTTCAGATGATCGGCGTACTGCTGGTGTTTACAGCGATCAGCGTGGTTTTCCAGGGAGGGATGATGCTGTCTCTGATCATGGGAAGCGGCGAGGAGACCCAGAAAGCGCTGCAGGAGATGGCGGAAAACGGATTCACCAGAAAGCTTCTGATGGGAGCGGGCGCCAGCTATGTGGTCCTGGGAATTACCCAGATCGTGACAGGTGTGTTCAGCTTTAAGCTGGCCAACCGTCTGGACAAGGTGAAGACGCTGCGGATCGTGGCGATCGTATTTCTGGCAATATCGCTGCTGCAGCAGATGTATCTGTTTCTGCTGGGAGCCAGCGGACTCGCCGGATGGATCTCCGCGATCCTGATGCCCGGTATCCTGCTGTGGGCGCTGCAGAAGAATGTCCGTCTGGCAAAGGCGGATCCGGAAAGGATCTATGTAATCGATCCGCAAAAAAGACCGGGCAGAAACCAGCCCCGCAAGACCAGCAATGTGATGGCCAGAGCCAAGGCAAAGGTAAAAGACGAGGAGCTGGCTGCAAGAGTGGCGGGCGAGAGACCGGAGGTGTCTCCTGCCAAGGAAAAACCGGCCAGATACGATGATCTGGAATTTGTGACCGCCATGAATGCCGCTTCTGAGGAAGAACAATCCCAGCCTGCGGACCGGGAGCCGGATGGAGAGCCTGAAGAGTCCGCGAACCGGAATACGGACGAAAGCGCGGCAGGCGAGCCCAAAGAGCAGGAACGGGACGAGGCTGGAGAAGAAAAGTCTGAGACACAGAACCTGTAAAAGGTTCAGAGGCCGTCCGGTGTTTCTGTAAGCAAACAAAAAGACCAAAAAGGAATCCACGGGGCCGGATTACGGAGAAATGCGGTGCGGAGGATTCCTTTTTTTCTCTCCGGAGGAGTATACGGAAGGGAGGAGAACCCGGCGCCGTCCGCGCTCCGTTCCGATATGCGCTGCCGGAACCTGGGGGCTCACCGGGCAGCGGAAGGCTGAACTGTTGGATTAAATTTTCAGTAATAAAAATAACACTGGAACTCCTGTCCATGGGGTGGTATGATGGTAGTCGGAAAAGGAAGACGGAGGTGTCAGATTGGATCTGAATAAAGAAAATATGAAAAAAATCATGCTCCTGATCGTGTTTACTGTGCTGGTCCTGGTGGGACTGCTGAATTTCAGTTCGGTGGTGGGAGCGATTGTATTTTTGTTCCGGATCATATATCCTTTCGCGTTGGGAGGAGCGATCGCTTTTGTTATCAATATTCCCATGAGTTTTGTGCAACGGAAAATATTCGGCCGGGAAAGGCTGAAGCGGGGACGGCTGGGGAAGGTCATGCAGAAGCTGGCCAGGCCGCTGAGCCTGGTGATCGCCCTGATCCTGATCCTGGCGGTGATCGGTCTGGTGGTCGGGGTGGTAATGCCGCAGCTGGGGACCACCATTTACAGGCTGAGCATTGATATCCGGAATTTTGTACCCACCATTCAGACGTGGGCCATGAAGACGTTCAATGATTATCCGCAGATCATGGAATGGCTGAATACCCTGGAGATCGACTGGGAAGGGCTGATGCAGAACGCGGTGGAATTTCTGAGAACAGGGGCCACCAATCTTCTGGACTCTACGGTAAGCATCGCCTCCGCAGTGGTGAGCGCCGCGGCAAATTTTGTGATCGCTTTTGTGTTTGCCATGTATATTGTGCTGCAGAAGGAGCGGCTCAGCGTACAGGTGAGAAAGATCATGTACGCGTTTTTGCCCAAGGCAGGCGCGGACTGGATCAACCGGGTGGCGTCCCTGACGTATACCACGTTTTCCCATTTTTTTACCGGCCAGTGCCTGGAAGCGGTGATCCTGGGAACCATGTTCTTTGTGGCCATGACGATCTTCCGGTTCCCCTATGCGCTGCTGGTGGGAATCCTGGTGGCATTTACAGCGCTGATCCCTATTTTCGGAGCCTTTATCGGATGTATCGTGGGAGCATTCCTGATACTGATGGAGAATCCCATGCAGGCAGTGCTGTTTATTGTGATGTTCCTGATCCTTCAGCAGATTGAAGGAAATCTGATCTATCCCCATGTGGTGGGAAATTCGGTGGGGCTGCCGTCCATCTGGGTTCTGGTGGCTGTCACTGTGGGCGGAAGCCTGATGGGGATCGTAGGCATGCTGGTGTTTATTCCGCTGATGTCTGTCTGCTACACACTGTTTCGCCAGTGGGTATACGACCGGCTGCAAAAGCGGAATTTAACCAATATATTTTTCAAAGGAGAAATGAAAAATGAGACAGTACAACGAGACGGAGAAAAGCAAGCTGGAGAAGATGGCCAGTGATTACCGGAGTTTTCTGGATTCCGGAAAGACTGAGCGGGAGTGTGCGGCTGCCATCTGTGCCATCGCCAAGGAGCACGGCTACAGGGATCTGGAGGAGATCCTGGAAAAGGGCGAGAGCCTGAAAGCGGGAGATAAGATTTATGCCGTGAATATGAAGAAAGCCGTTCTGATGATGCAGATCGGGGAGGAAAAGCTGGAGAAGGGTATGAACCTGATCGGTTCCCATATCGATTCTCCCAGACTGGATATCAAGCAGAATCCTTTATATGAGAACAGCGGACTGGCTTATCTGGATACACACTACTACGGCGGCATCAAGAAATATCAGTGGGTGGCTTCTCCCATGGCGCTGCACGGAACCGTAGTGCGGACAGACGGGACTGTTCTGGAACTCTCCATTGGTGAAAATGAGAATGATCCGGTGGTGGGTGTGACAGACCTTCTGGTACATCTGTCCGGAAAACAGCAGGAGAAGAAAGCCAGCGTGGTGATCGACGGAGAGGCCCTGGATCTGCTGGTGGGAAGCTGTGCCGTTGATGATAAAGAGGAGAAGGAGCCGGTGAAGGCATTCCTTCTGCAGCTTCTGAAGGAAAAATACGGAATAGAGGAGAAAGATTTTGTATCTGCGGAGCTGGAAGTGGTTCCTGCCGGAAAGGCCAGAGATTTCGGTCTGGACGGCAGCATGATCATGGCTTATGGACAGGATGACAGGATCTGCGCCTATACTTCTCTGATGGCATTTCTGGATGCCGAGAACAGCCGGAGGACCAGGGTATGCCTGTTTGTGGACAAGGAGGAGATCGGAAGCGTGGGCGCTACCGGAATGCAGTCACATTTTCTGGAGAACACGCTGGCGGAAGTGATGAACTGCCTGGGACAGTACAGCGAACTGGCGCTGCGCCGTGCCCTGAGAAATTCCACCATGCTTTCCGCCGATGTGAATGCGGGTTACGATCCGCTGTACGCTGACGCCTTTGAGAAAAACAACTCCGCATACGTGGGCAAGGGCGCTGTTATCAGCAAATATACCGGTTCCAGAGGAAAAAGCGGTTCCAACGATGCCAGCGCGGAGTTCCTGGGAAGCCTGCGCCGGGCATTTGATGACGATGATATCCAGTATCAGACTGCTGAGCTGGGTAAGATCGATGTGGGCGGAGGCGGAACGATCGCCTTTATTACGGCTGCCTATGGTATGGATGTGGTGGACGTGGGCGTGCCGATCCTGAACATGCATGCGCCTTATGAAGTGAGTTCCAAGGCGGATGTGTATGAGACCTATCGGTGCTATAAGACGTTCTTTCAGATGGGAAGATAGTGGCCGCGGCATCCGGAAATGATCCGGATTTCTGCTGACGGCGGAAGTGGAGAAGCCCTCCCGGACCATGCATTGATCAATGGCCGGGGAGGGTTTTTCCTTATGGTCTGCAGCCGTCCGGTCTCTGAGGTGTGCTGCTGGTGCACAGCGGTTTTGCGGCATACCTCAGAGACGGGATGGGCCTTTGGAAGAGTAAGACAGAAAGAGAGGAAATGAAGATGAGTTATGTGCCGACCCCGGAAGAAGCCCTGGAGATCCTGAAGAAGTACAATCAGGAAGAATTTCATATCCACCATGGTCAGGTGGTGGGCGGAGTGATGGAATATTTTGCCAGGCAGTACGATCCGGAGAGAACAGATTTCTGGAAATCCGTGGGAATCCTCCACGACCTGGACTTTGAACAGTATCCGGAGGAACATTGTAAAAAGGAACAGCAGCTGATGAAGGAGCTGAACCTGGACGAGGAGCTGATCCATGCCTGTGTCAGCCATGGATATGGGTTGGTGATCGACGTAAAGCCGGAGCTTATGATGGAGAAGATTCTTTTTGCCGCAGATGAGCTTACCGGCCTGATCGGAGCAGCGGCTCTGATGCGCCCGTCGAAAAGTGTTTCCGATATGGAGCTGAAGTCCCTGAAGAAAAAATTTAAGGACAAACGGTTTGCGGCCGGATGCTCCCGGGATGTGATCCGCACGGGGGCGGAAATGCTGGGCTGGGATCTGGACCAGCTTCTGGAGGGCACACTGACGGCCATGAAGGAGCTGGCGCCGGAGCTTGGACTGTAGAAAACGGGGCATTTCATATAAATTTTATATATTTTTTTGAATCCATTTCTTGATGAACGCCAAAGATGTCGTATAATTAGAGAAAGCAAAGCTTTACAGCAAATCATATAAAGGAGACAAGGGAATGGACATTAATGAGCTTAAGGGCAAGAAGCCAAAGCGGCCTCTGATCTTTTACTATCTGATCGTGATCGGGGTGCTGCTTCTTCTGAATTTTATTGTGGTACCCATGATGAGCCAGAGGAGCATTGTGGAAACCACCTATGACCAGTTCCTTGACGAGGTGAATGACGGATCCGTGGAAGAGGTACAGCTGGATTCCAATGTGATCTATTATACCGTTGAGGATAACGGTCAGACCGTCATCTGCAAGACAGGGCGGATCTACGATATGCAGGAAGTGGAGCGCCTGTATGGAAAGGTGCACTTCGGCCAGGTGATCCCCACCGAACAGTCCCCCATCATCGGTTTTCTGATAAGCTGGGTGATCCCCATTGTGCTGTTTATTGTGATCGGTCAGTTTATTTCCAGAAAGATCGCCAAGAGTATGGGAGGCGGGCCGGGAACCATGATGTTTGGCAAAAGCAACGCCAAGATCTATGTAAAGTCCTCCACGGGGATCAAGTTTTCCGATGTGGCCGGCGAGGACGAGGCCAAGGAGCTTTTGACGGAGATCGTGGATTATCTGCATAATCCTCAGAAATATCAGGAGATCGGAGCCAAGATGCCCAAGGGTGCTCTTCTGGTGGGACCTCCCGGAACGGGAAAGACTTTGCTGGCCAAAGCAGTGGCCGGTGAGGCGGAAGTTCCCTTCTTCTCCATTTCAGGTTCAGAGTTTGTGGAGATGTTTGTGGGTATGGGAGCTGCCAAGGTGAGAGATCTGTTCAAGCAGGCCAATGAGAAGGCTCCCTGTATCGTGTTCATTGATGAGATCGATACCATTGGTAAGAAGAGGGACGGACAGATATCCGGCAACGATGAGAGAGAGCAGACGCTGAACCAGCTTCTGACAGAGATGGACGGATTTGACGGTTCCAAGGGAGTCGTGATCCTGGGTGCCACCAACCGGCCGGATTCCCTGGATCCCGCGCTTCTGCGTCCGGGACGTTTTGACAGAAGGATACCTGTGGAGCTTCCCGATCTCCAGGGCCGGGAGGATATCCTGAAGGTTCACGCGAAGAATATCAAGATCGCGGACAATGTGAATTTCCGGGAGATCGCCAAGGCGGCTTCGGGAGCCTCCGGTGCGGAGCTGGCCAATATCGTCAATGAGGCGGCCCTCCGGGCAGTCCGGGACGGCAGAAGATTTGCCACCCAGGCGGATATGGAGGAGAGTATCGAGGTGGTGATCGCAGGTTATCAGAAGAAGAACAGGGTACTGTCGGAGAAAGAGAAGCTGATCGTCTCCTACCATGAGATCGGTCATGCTCTGGTGGCTGCAAAGCAGACAGATTCCGCTCCTGTTCACAAGATCACCATTATCCCCAGAACCTCCGGAGCCCTGGGCTATACCATGCAGGTGGATGAGGATGAGCATTACCTGATGTCCAAGGAGGAGCTGGAGAATAAGATCGCCACGTTTACAGGAGGACGTGCTGCAGAGGAACTGATCTTCCACTCCATCACCACCGGAGCCTCCAACGATATCGAGCAGGCCACCAAGCTGGCCAGAGGTATGATTACCCGGTTCGGTATGAGTGAGGATTTCGACATGGTGGCCATGGAGACGGTAAGTAATCAGTATCTGGGCGGGGATGCCTCTCTGAGCTGTTCCTTCGAGACCCAGACAGAGATTGACCGTAAGGTGGTGGAACTGGTAAAACGCCAGCATGAGAAAGCCACGAAGATCCTTCAGGACAATATCATGAAGCTGCACGAGCTGGCCAAGTTCCTTTATGAGAACGAGACGATCACCGGTGAGCAGTTTATGGAGATCCTGAACCGGTAACGCACAGACAGGAAAAACAAAGGGGCTGTCCCGCAGATGGGGCAGCCCTTCTTTATCTATTTCAGAAGCCGGATTTGCGGTCGGAACAGCCAGGTTCCCAACTGGCCTGCTGTCCACAGGCGCGCAGCGCTTTCCGGGGACCGGGAAAGAGGAAACTGTTTCCATAAATTGTAACAGTTCAGCCTTCCGGCTTCACTGTTACAAATGCATGCACACAGGCTGCGCGAAACGCAGCCTGGCGCCCGCAGGTCTCGGGATCCCGCTGCAAATGCAGCGGGACACCTCGCGGGACAGTTGAAGGCTGAACTGTAACCATAAATCCGTGCTGCCGTATAAAAAAAACTTTGAAAAAAGGGAAAACTGTGTTATGATTGCAGAAGTATAGTTAGATGTAAGATATGAGGAGGACATGATGGAAGAGAAAGAAGTGGTTTCCAGAAATTTTATCGAGCAGATCATCGACAAGGATCTGGAAGAAGGAAAATATGAGACGATCTGTACCCGTTTTCCGCCGGAACCCAACGGGTATCTCCATATCGGGCATGCCAAGTCCATCCTGCTGAATTACGGTTTGGCACAGAAGTATCACGGAAAATTCAACCTGCGCTTTGACGATACCAATCCCACCAAGGAGAAGGTGGAATTTGTGGAGTCCATTAAGGAGGATGTTCGCTGGCTGGGAGCTGACTGGGAGGACAGATTGTACTTTGCCTCCGATTATTTCCAGCAGATGTATGAGGCGGCTGTGAAGCTGATCAAAAAAGGCAAGGCATTTGTCTGTGACCTTACGGCAGAGGAGATCCGCCAGTACCGGGGAACTCTTACGGAACCGGGAAAGAACAGTCCCTACAGAGACCGGAGCGTGGAGGAAAACCTGGAATTGTTTGAACAGATGAAGAACGGAGAAATCGAGGATGGCGCCAAGGTGCTGCGGGCCAAGATCGATATGGCTTCCCCCAATATCAATATGAGAGACCCGGTGATCTACCGTGTGGCTCATATGGAGCATCATAATACGGGAAATACCTGGTGTATCTATCCGATGTATGATTTTGCCCATCCCATTGAGGATGCCATAGAGGGAGTGACCCATTCCATCTGTACTTTGGAGTTTGAGGATCACCGTCCCCTGTATGACTGGGTGGTAAGGGAACTGGAGTACCCCCATCCGCCCAAGCAGATCGAGTTCGCCAAGCTGTATCTGACCAATGTGGTGACAGGAAAGCGTTATATCAAGAAACTGGTGGAGGACGGAATCGTGGACGGCTGGGATGATCCCCGCCTGGTGTCCATTGCGGCGCTGCGCCGCCGGGGATTTACGCCGGAGTCCATTAAGATGTTTGTGGATCTGTGCGGAGTGTCCAAGGCCAACAGCTCTGTGGATTACGCCATGCTGGAGTACTGTATCCGGGAGAATCTGAAGCTGAAGAGGCCCCGCATGATGGCGGTCCTGGATCCTCTGAAGCTGGTGATCGACAACTATCCGGAAGGACAGACAGAGGAGCTTCCGGCACCCAACAATATGGAGAATGAGGCGCTGGGAAGCCGTATGCTTCCTTTTGGAAGGGAGCTTTATATTGAGAGAGAGGACTTCATGGTAGAGCCTCCGAAAAAGTACAAGCGTCTTTATCCGGGCAATGAGGTGCGTCTGATGAATGCGTATTTCGTCACCTGCACCGGTTATGAGACGGATGACCAGGGAAATGTGACGGTGGTTCACTGTACGTATGATCCGGCCAGCAAAGGGGGCAATTCACCGGATGGACGGAAGGTGAAGGGCACAATTCACTGGGTAAGCGCGGCAGATCATCTGAAGGCTCAGGTACGTCTGTATGAGAATATCATTGATGAGGAGAAAGGAGTATACAACGAAGACGGTTCTCTGAACCTGAATCCCAATTCCCTCACTGTGGTGAACGACTGCTGCCTGGAGAGAAGCCTGAAGGACGCAAAAGTTTACGAGAGCTTCCAGTTTGTGAGAAACGGATTTTTCTGTGTGGATGCCAGAGATTCCAGGGAAGGAGCGCCAGTGTTCAACAGGATCGTTTCGCTGAAGAGTTCTTTTAAACTGCCGAAATAAGACAGTAAATCAGAGACTGCTTTATGGGTCAGCCTGCCTGCGCGGGGGTCCGTAAAGCAGTTTTCTTGTAACTGGTCACAGTGATGTGTTTTGCGGTTCACAGACGGACTGCATGATCCTCTTTTTAGATGACAGGGAGGTCGCTATGAATGAATTGATAATTCCTCTGGACGGAGGACGGGGAGAGCCTCTTTATCAGCAGATCTACGGCCATATCCGCCGGGAGATCGAAACCAGGAGGATCCTGCCCGGAGAAAAGCTGCCATCCACCAGGCTTCTGGCCGCAAATCTCCAGGTCAGCAGAAGTACGGTGGATCTGGCTTATGAGCAGCTGTACGCGGAGGGATATATTACCTCCCGCCCCTGCAGAGGATATTTTGCCTGTGAGATCGAGGGGCTGTACCGCCAGCCGGAGACGGAGGAAATCCGGAAGACCCCCAAGCCCCGGGAAGGGGCATCCTGGGACTTTGATTTTGCTTTGAATGGGATCGACCGGGATGGATTTCCCTATAACACCTGGCGAAAACTGTCACGGCGGGTGCTGTCCGAGGATGACGGAACCCTGTTTCAGCTGGGAGATCCCCAGGGGGATCCGGGGATCCGCCGGGAGATCGCCGCTTATCTGCGGCATGCCCGGGGGGTCCAGTGTGATCCGGAGCAGGTGGTGGTGGGAGCGGGAAACGATTATCTGCTTCTGCTGCTTCATGTGATCCTGGGACCGGACTGGAAGATCGCCATGGAGGATCCCACCTATAAAAGCGCCTGGATGGATTTTCAGAAGATGGGTTATCAGGTGTGTCCGATCCGGCCGGATGAACAGGGAATGCACCCGGGGAGACTGGAGGAGACAGGGGCAGATCTGGCCTACGTGATGCCTTCCCATCAGTTTCCTCTGGGTACGGTCATGCCTATCCAGAGGAGAATGCAGCTTCTCGGATGGGCGGCTGCCAAAGACAGATTTCTCATTGAAGATGATTACGACAGTGAGTTCCGCTATAAAGGGAAGCCCGTTCCCAGCCTTCAGGGATACGATACCGGGGGACGGGTGATCTATCTGGGGACTTTTTCCAAATCTCTGGCCCCTGCGATCCGTATCAGTTATATGGTGCTGCCCCGGCGGCTGCTGGACAGATACCGGGAAAGCGGCAGGTATTTCTCCGCGACTGTATCCAGGGTGGATCAGAGGATCCTGGAGCTGTTTCTGGGAGAGGGGTATTTCGGCCGCCATCTGAACCGGATGAGAAGTGTGTACCGGGCGAAGCATGACTGTCTTCTGGGATGCCTGAAAGGAATGGAGGGGATCCGGATTAAGGGAGAGCATGCGGGAGTCCACATCCTGGTACAGTTCGGCAGCGGAATGAGTGAGGAGGAGGCTGTCAGACGGGCTTTGGACGCGGGAGTGAAGGTGTATGGCCTGTCGGAGTTCTGTATGGAACCGATGGCCATGAAGTACAGCCCAGCCACGGTGCTGATGGGATATGCCACACTGAAGGAAGAAGAGATCCGGGAAGCTGTGGGACGGCTGAAAAAGGTGTGGAGGTAAAATAGGAAGGCAGGGAGGAGCGGAAAAGGGCACAGATAATGGAAAGGAGCCGGAAGATAGGCAGACAGGAGAGAGTTCAAATAAGAGCTGCCAGGCAAAAGAGACAGTCCCATAAAGAATTCAGGCATTGAAAAGTCTGGATCCTGTGGGACCGTCTCTTTCTTGCATGGCAGGGCTAAAACCCGGTATTAACCGGCAGCCGCATTTGGCTGCAGCCGGACGCCTGACGATCTTTTGAAAGGCACCGGAAGAAATGGCAGGAGCAGGAAAGTGTTACTGCTGGGAAGCGGAGTCCGGGGTATCATCCGGCTCCTGGGAAGGCTCCTGGGCAGCGTCATCCTGGCTGTCTGCGGCTTCCGGCTTGTCCTCCGGTTCTTCTGCGCCATCCTCTGCTCCGGCAGTTTCCTCCTTCTGGGGATTCTCCGTGGGAAGGGTAGTATAAGTGCGCTCTGCGCTGCAGCCGCAGCTGGAGGATTCTTCGTCCAGGTAATCCAGATCGTCAAAATCATCTTCATCCAGATCGTTTACCTCTTTGCACTTTTTCAGATATGCAACCGCGCCGCCCACAGCGGCACCGGCAATGGCCAGTCCGGCCAGTGTTGTCCAAATACTTTTTTTTGCCATTTTTCATTTCTCCTTTTACTGAAATGGTCCGTTGTTATATTTTAATACTTTTCAGAAAAAAAGGGAAGCCCGGAACGGGATTTTTTTAGTTTTTTACGGAAAGAGTCTTGCGGCGGATTTCCGTGAAAGGTATAATGGGGGTCGAAAAACGGATTTTTATGAGGAGTTGTGCGATGTATAAGGCCTGTATTTTTGATCTTGACGGAACAATTGCGGACACAGTGGATTCCATTGCCCATGTGGCAAACCAGGTGCTGGAGCATTTCGGACTGGCAGCTTTGCCGGTACCGGATTACAGATATTTTGCCGGAGACGGCGGGGACGTGCTGATGGAACGGTGCATGAGGGCGGCCGGCGGGGATATGAGCCGCTTAAAGGAGGCCCAGAGAATGTACCGGGAGGTATTTGCCAGGGATCCTTTATATATGGTAAAACCCTACCCGGGGATCCCGGAGACTCTCAGAGAGCTGAAGCGGCGGGGAATGAAGCTGGCGGTGCTGTCCAACAAGCCTCATGAGGCTGCGGTACCGGCAATCCGGGGACTGTTCGGAGAAGAGTTGTTTGACGCGGTACAGGGACAGACTCCCGCACTGCCCAGAAAACCCAGTCCTGCGGGGGCGCTGGCGCTGGCTGAAGAATTTGGAGTAAAACCGGAGGAATGTGTTTATGTGGGGGACACCAACACGGATATGAAGACGGGAAAGGCAGCCGGGATGCATACCGTAGGTGTCCTCTGGGGCTTCCGGGATCGCCGGGAGCTGGTGGAGAATCGTGCGGATTGTCTGATCCGGGATCCCCGGCAGCTTCTGAAAATCTGCGCAAGGAGGCCCATTCGCCTGGTGGTCAGTGATCTGGACGGAACATTGCTGCAAAACGGCAGCCAGAGCCTGCCGCCGGGAACGTGTGAGCTGATAAAGCGGCTGAGAGAAAAAGGCATCCTGTTTGCGGCGGCCAGCGGAAGACAGTATGCCAATCTCCGGAGACTGTTTGCTCCGGTGCAGGAGGAGATCTCCTATATCTGTGAGAATGGCTGCCTGATCTTTTCCGGGGGAAAACGGATCTACCGGGCTTCCATGGATCGGGAGACGGGCCAGGAGATCCTGCGGGCGATCATGGCCAGGGAATCCGCGGAGGCGCTGCTGTCCGGAGAGGATACCTCTTACGTGCAGCCCAAGAAGGAATCCTATCTGATCCACCTCAGGGACGTGGTAAAGAACAATGTGACGGAGGTTCCGGATATTCTGGATACCAGGGAAGAGTATTTTAAGATTTCCGTCTATGAGCCGGATGGGCTTGCCGGCAGTGAGGACTACTGGAAGCGCCGGTTCGGTTCCCGGGTGACGGTGGTGACCTCCGGAAATGAGTGGCTGGACATGATGCCAAGAGGTGTGAATAAGGGCACGGCGCTTTCTATGCTCCTTCGGCACCTGGGAATCCTTCCGGAGGAATGTGTGGTCTTTGGGGACAATGACAATGACCGGGAAATGCTGAAGATGGCAGGCGCCGGTTTTGCCATGGATACGGCAATCCCGGAGATTCTCAGCATGTGTCCGTATCATACGGACACGGTGGAACATGCGCTGGAAGAGATCCTGCTGACGGGGATTCCCGTATCCTGCTGACGGAACCCATAGGAAGGACCGGAGGCGGGAGGAATATTATTGAGAAAAGGATGGGATAATCAGAATGAGTGAGTACAGTAAGCTTTGTGTGGAAACGTTTTTGAAAAACCAGGGACAGCTTTTCGACCAGCCGGTGGCAGAGACCCCTCAGGAGGCCAGAGAGTTTCTGGAGGACTGCATGGCCGTGGTGGTGAAGAATGTGAAGGAGGTGCGCCGCTGGCTGGACGAGAGCGGAATGGACGTGACCGGCATGAGCGATGAGGAGATCCTGGACGCCAGCGAGATTTTTCCGCTGCCGGACGGAACGTATCTGATCGTGGAGGGATAAAGACATGGAACTGGAGATGAGCCTGAAAAAGGGGATGGCCAACTGGGGCAGGAGAAAGCTGGCATCGGTGGTCCTGTGCGTCCTGTACGGGGGAATTTACCAGCTGTACCAGACGGATGCCAGGGTTCAGAGGGAGATCGACCGGTGGCCGGAGGGAATGACCTATGGGCTGAAATGCAGTCCACAGGGTCCCAGCCTGTATTTCCGGAAAAACGAGGGGAAGCTGATGCGCCTGAATCCCAGGATCCAGAAAAAATACGATACCTGCATAACATTTAAAAGTCTGGAAACGGCGTTTCTGGTGCTCACCGGGCGGATGGGGATCGCCGGGGCGTATGCGGCCCATGGCTTTTCCCTGCACGGGGATATCGGGACGGCCATGGAGCTGGTCCGGTGTGTGGATCTGGTGGAATCGCATCTGTTTCCCAGGGTAATGACAAAGCGGATCCTGAAAGAGGTGGAGCCCAAAGGAATCAGCAGCATACGCCTTTATCTGCGGATCTTTGCGGGGCTGTTCCGGGGAGCGTATGCCATGGCCAGAGGAGAGAAGAAAACGTACCGCCAGATGCGGACGGAAAGCCTGCGCTCCCGGGCGCCGGAGGAAAAAAGGGAGGAGAAGATAGAAAATGAAACTGCCTGACTACTATGAATTTCAAAGTGCGGCGAAGGTGATGTCCGGTAAATTCGCTTTGGAGAATATTCCCGCGGAGATGCGGAATCTGCATGCGGTGCATCCCATGATCCTTTCGGACAATATGCTGGAGCGGATCGGGACACTGCAGAAGGTGCTGGACGCGCTGGCTTCTCAGAATATGGAAGTGGGAGCTGTCTACACGGACATCCCGGCGGATTCCTCCCTGCAGGTGGTGAATGGGATTGCCAGGGAGTTTAAGCGGAAAAACTGCGACAGTCTGATCGCTGTGGGAGGCGGTTCTGTGATCGATACGGCCAAGGGGGTGCGGATGCTGCTTTCCCAGGATATGGATGATATCCTGGAGGTATGGGGCTGTGAAAATCTCACCATGGGCCACAGGATCCCCTTTATTGCTGTACCCACCACTTCAGGAACAGGTTCGGAGTCCACTCTGGTGGCTGTGATCAAAAATGAGGCCAGGAAACTGAAGATGGAGTTTATCTCCTACTACCTTCAGCCGGATGTGGCAGTGCTGGATGTGCGGATGACAGAGACGCTTCCTCCCAGAATGACAGCCTCCACCGGGATGGACGCTCTGTGCCATGCCATTGAAGCGTATTCCTGCCTGCAGAAGAACCCGGTGAGCGATGCCTATGCCGCCAAAGCCATTGAGATGATCCTGGAAAATCTGGAGACGGCGGTGGCTCATGGACATAACCGGGAAGCCCGGCTGGCCATGGCCAATGCGTCCATGATGGCAGGAGCCGCATTTTCCAACAGTATGGTGGGGATCATCCATGCCATCGGCCATGCGCTGGGCGGAGTATGCCATGTGCCTCATGGGGATGCCATGACGGTGCTGCTGCCCCACGGAATGGCATACAATTACGAAAATGAGAAAACCAGAAGCCTGTACGGCCAGCTGCTGCTGCCCCTGGCCGGGGAAGAGGTGTATTTTTCCACTCCCAGGGAGCAGAGAGGAAAGCAGGCCATCAAGGAAGTATGGAGCCTGAGAAAGCGGCTGCACAGATCCTGCGGTCTGCCGGTGCGGCTGAGAGAATTTGATGTGGATCCGGAAGATTTCCGCCAGGTGGCAGAAACAGCGGTAAACGACGGAGCCATGATCGTGAATCCCCGGAAAGCGGACGTGGAAGATGTGATAGGAATCCTGAAAAAAGCGTATTAAAATTGTGTACAGACAGAATAGAAGGTGCAGTATGAAGATAGAAAAGATCGTGGAAAGACAGAGAGAATTTTTCCGCACGGATAAAACGAAGGATCTGCGGTTCCGGCTGGAAGCGCTGGAGCGCCTGGAGGCATCCATCAAGCTCCACGAGGAAGAGATCAACCGGGCTCTGAAAAAGGACCTGAACAAGTCCGTGCTGGAATCCTACATGACAGAGGTGGGGATGACACTTGCGGAGCTGTCTTATGTGAAAAAGCATCTGCCCCTCTGGAACATGAAGCGGTATGTGGCCACGCCGCTGGCTCAGTTTTACGCCAGCAGCTACACAGTGGCAGAGCCCTACGGAGTGGTGCTGGTGATGGCGCCCTGGAATTATCCCTTTATGCTCAGCATGGAACCCCTGATCGGCGCCATTGCCGCCGGAAACTGCTGTGTGGTAAAGCCCTCCGCCTATGCGCCGGCCGTCTCAGCCGTGATCCAGACGGTGGTCAGGGAGGCATTTCCCGGAAAATATGTGGCCGTGGTGGAAGGGGGAAGGAAGGAGAATACAGAGCTCCTGGATCAGAGGTTTGACTATATTTTTTTCACCGGCGGTGTGACAGTGGGAAAGCTGGTGATGGAGAAGGCTTCCCGGAATCTGACACCGGTGACCCTGGAGCTGGGAGGAAAAAGCCCCTGTATCGTCACCCAACACGCGAAACTGTCTCTGGCTGCCAAGCGGCTGGTATTTGGAAAATTCCTGAACAGCGGACAGACCTGTGTGGCGCCCGACTATGCGCTGGTGGATGAGCGGGTGAAGGAAAAATTCCTGTCCTGTCTTGTATACTGGATAGAAAAAATGATGGGGAAGGAGCCGCTGGAAAATCCGGACTATCCCAGGATGATCAATGAGAAGCATTATCAGAGAGTGCTGGGGCTGGTAAAAGGAGAAAAGATCTCCTGCGGCGGCTATGGAAATCCGCAGACGCTGCAGATCACTCCCACCATCCTGGAGGATGTGAGCTGGGATGCCCCGGTGATGCAGGAGGAGATCTTCGGACCTGTACTCCCGGTGATCACTTACCGCACGCTGGACGAGGCGATAAAAAAGGTGAGGGAGAGGGAGAAACCGCTGGCGCTGTACCTGTTTACCGAAGACGGAAAGGAACAGAGAGAAGTGCAGAAAAGCCTGTCCTTCGGCGGAGGCTGCATCAACGATACCATTATCCATCTGGCCACTTCCCGGATGGGATTTGGCGGTGTGGGCAACAGCGGCATGGGAAGCTACCATGGAAAGGAATCCTTTGAAACCTTCAGCCACAGGAAGAGCATCGTAAAGAAGTCCACCTGGATGGATCTCCCCTTCCGGTATATGCCATACACGAAAACAAAGGAGAAGCTGATACGGCTGTTTTTGCGATAGAGTGAAATGGACATGCCGGCATGTCCATTTCACTGGCTGCCCGCTGGGATATCTGATGTAGGGAGGGCAAACTGCCGCAGATGATTCAACGGATGACCAGACGGATCCGGCCCTCACCCGTCTGAAACACCACATCATCGGAAATCCCGCTGAATTCGCCGTCCCGGTGGATCTTTTCCGGTTCCCGGCTGCGCACATGGATCCGCTTTCCCCGGAGAAGGGTGACGCCGGAAAAGCGGGCGTGTTTCCCCAGATAAGCGGTGGGAAACAGCAGGAGGATCTTCAGCGGATGCATGTCGTGTACCACCAGACAGTCCAGCATCCCATCCTCCGGATCGGCATTGGGACAGAACCGGAATCCGCCGCCCTCATAGGGGAGATTCATGGCTGCCAGGAAATAGACTTTTCGGAAGGTATGGCGCTGGCCGTCCACTGTGATATCCATGGAGCAGGGGGCGTAGGTGAGCAGCAGCTTCAGCGCTGTCAGGGCGTAGATCAGATTTCCCAGATGAAGCCGGTTCAGTACCTTTTTCAGAGGAGAATGGGATACCTGATAACAGATTTCCGCATCATAACCCAGACCGGAGCTGATCCCGAAGGCGGCGGTCTTTCTGGGAGTTCTGACATAGCCCAGATCGATCTGCCGGATGCAGGAAGGGTGAAGAATGGCTGCCAGAGCCTCTCCGGGATTTGAGGAGATCCCCAGTCCCCGGGCAAAATCATTGCCGGAACCGGTGGGGATGTAGCCTACGGTCACATCCCGGGCAGCGTCCAGTCCGTTCAGCACTTCATTGACCGTTCCGTCCCCTCCGATGATCACCAGACAGTGGCCGGAAAGCCGGGGAGCAAGCTGCCGGGCCAGCCGGGTGCCGTGGCCGCTTGTACGGGTGAAATAAAATTCATAGGACAGATTCCGTCCGTCCAGAATATTGCGGACCTTCCGCCAGATCGTTCTCCCCTCGCCGGAACGGGAGGAGGGGTTGATGATAAAATAGTACATAAGGTATTTCCTCCTTGGTATGGACAGCGCCGCTGAGGCTGTTTTGGGTCAGGTATAACTGACAGATCTGCTGTACATTATAACAGATTCCGTTTCACGGCGCCACAGGCTGACAAAAGATTACCGTTTGGCCTTCCGGCATTCCGCCAGACTGCTGCGGGCATGCATTCGCGGCAGCGGACCGGGAATGTGGAACTGCCGCAAAAAAATGGTGGCAATATACGGGAAAAAGATGTATTATGAAAACAACAGTTGCTGCGGCAGCGGCGCGGGAGCGCCGGGCTGCCGCCACCTGCCTTTGAAGGCGGTTCGTCTGCGGGAGAGATCTTTCCGCGGGGAATACCTGAGAAGAAAGGGCTGCGGAAGCTGAAAAGACGGAATCGGAAGACATCCTCCCGGGAGAGAACGGGATCGCAAAGCGGTATATACCGGATGCCGCCGGCGGATGGCCGATGTTCCGGAAGAAAGGTTACTGCGCCCTTGAGGGCGCTTTTTTCGTTGTTTTTTAGTTGGACATGAATCAGACGGCGTGTCAGGCCGGCGGAAAAACAGGAGGGATTATGGAGACAAGACTGGCTGTGATAGCGATCATTGTGGAAAACAGAGATTCTGCCAGGGAGCTGAATCAACTGCTCCATGAGGCGGGGGACTATATTGTGGGACGGATGGGCGTGCCTTACCGAGAGCGCCGTGTCTCAGTGATCAGTGTGATCCTGGATGCCCCTCAGAATGTGATCAGCGCATTGTCAGGAAAACTGGGAATGCTGCCGGGGGTAACCAGCAAAACCGTGTATTCCCCGGTGGGAAAGCCATGAGGGGCGGCACAGAGCTCCTGGACCGTCTGGAACGGGAGGGGAAGCTTCGGCGGGAAGAATACAGGATGCTGATCGATGGACTGTGCCGCCTGGAAGCTTCGGCGGAGAGAGAAGATCTGTTTGCCAGAGCCCGCAGGCAGCAGCGGAGGTATTATGGAAACAGGATCTATATCCGGGGATTGCTGGAGGTATCCAATGTGTGCCGGAACGACTGCTTTTACTGCGGAATCCGCAGGAGCAACCGGAAGGTATCCCGCTACCGGATGACAGGGAAGCAGATCCTGGACTGCTGCCAAGAGGGATACCGCCTGGGCTTCCGCACCTTTGTCATTCAGGGCGGGGAGGATCCGGCCATGACAGATGATATGGTGGAGGAGCTGGTGGCATCGATCCGGAGCGAATATCCGGACTGCGCCATTACCCTGTCCCTGGGGGAGAAGGAAAAGGCCAGCTTCCGGAGATTTTTTGAAGCCGGGGCAGACCGGTATCTGCTCCGGCATGAGACAGCCTCCCCCTCCCATTACCGGAAGCTTCATCCTCCGGAGATGTCCTGGGAGCACCGGATCCAGTGCCTGGAGGACCTGAAGGAGATCGGCTATCAGGTGGGCTGCGGCTGTATGATCGGTTCTCCCTTTCAGACCACGGAGCATCTGGCCCGGGATCTGGAGCTTATGGAAAGGTTCCAGCCGGAGATGGTGGGGATCGGCCCGTTTATTTCCCAGCAGGATACGCCTTTTGGAAAATTTCCCAATGGGTCGCTTCTGCAGACACTGGTGATGCTGGGGCTGATCCGGCTGCTTCTTCCCAGGGTACTGCTTCCGGCCACCACTGCTCTGGGGACCATTGACCCCAGGGGGAGAGAGCTGGGGATACTGGCCGGAGCCAATGTGGTGATGCCCAATATCTCTCCGCCCCGGAACCGGAAGAAGTATCAGCTTTATGACAACAAGCTGGGCTGCGGAGAGGAGAGCGGAGAGGGGCTGGAGCTTCTGAAAGAACAGATGCGTTCCATTGGATATCAGGTAGTGACGGACAGGGGGGATTTTGGGATGGGCCTAACGCCCATCACGTCTCAGGCAGGAGCCGCAGATCAGCAGCCAGCCGGCTGCGCAGGAGGGCCCAAAGCCTGAGGGATCCGGTGATCGGAAACATCATAAGGCAGACTGCGCAGGTTTGCCTGCGGCAGAAGGATATCATCAGAGCCCCGGAGTGCGGGGAAGGAAAGGAGCAGGAACATGTATCGAGTAGATTCCATGAAAGCGGAGGAATTCATCAGCCATGAGGAGATTCTGGAAACGCTGGAGTATGCAGACAGGAACAAGGACAATCTGGAGCTGATCGATCAGATCATCGAAAAGGCCAGGCAGAGAAAAGGGCTGTCCCACCGGGAGGCGTCGGTGCTCCTGGTCTGTTCGGACCCGGGGAAGAATCAGGAGATTTATGCCCTGGCGGAGCAGATAAAAAAGGATTTTTACGGAAACAGGATCGTGATGTTCGCTCCTCTGTATCTTTCCAATTACTGCGTCAACGGCTGTGTATACTGTCCGTACCACGCCAAAAACAAGCATATTCCCAGGAAAAAGCTGACCCAGGAGGAGATCCGCCGGGAGGTGATCGCTCTGCAGGATATGGGGCATAAGCGGCTGGCGCTGGAGACAGGGGAGGATCCGGTGAACTGTCCCATCGAATACGTGCTGGAGAGCATCCGGACCATCTATAGCATCAAGCATAAAAACGGAGCCATCCGACGGGTGAATGTGAACATTGCCGCCACCACTGTGGAAAACTACCGGAAGCTGAAGGAAGCGGGCATTGGAACGTATATCCTGTTCCAGGAAACGTACCATAAGGAGTCCTATGAAAAGCTGCACCCCACAGGTCCCAAGCATGACTACTGCTATCACACGGAGGCCATGGACCGGGCCATGGAAGGCGGTATCGATGATGTGGGGCTGGGCGTTCTGTTCGGGCTGGAGCTGTACAGATATGAATTCGCGGGACTTCTGATGCATGCGGAGCATCTGGAAGCCGTTCACGGGGTAGGCCCCCACACCATCAGCGTACCCCGGATCCGCCGGGCGGATGACATCGACCCTGCGGATTTCGACAACGGCATCGATGACGATACCTTCGCCAAACTGGTGGCCTGTATCCGCATCGCCGTGCCCTATACGGGCATGATCGTCTCCACAAGAGAAAGCCAGGCCTGCAGGGAGAGGGTACTGCATCTGGGGATTTCCCAGATCAGCGGAGGTTCCCGCACCAGCGTGGGAGGATATGTGGAAAAAGAGGCGGAAGAGGAAAGTTCAGCCCAGTTTGACGTCAGTGACAACCGGACGCTGGATGAAGTGGTCCGCTGGCTGATGGAGATGGGCTACATCCCCAGTTTCTGTACTGCCTGCTACCGGGAGGGACGGACCGGCGACCGGTTCATGAGCCTGTGCAAGAGCGGCCAGATCCAGAACTGCTGCCATCCCAATGCGCTGATGACCTTAAAGGAATATCTTCAGGATTATGCTGCGGAGGAAACCAGAGTTCTGGGAGACGCGCTGATCCAAAAAGAGCTGGAAAATATTCCCAGGGAGAAAACCAGGGAAATCGTGAAGTACCGGCTGGGCGAGATCGAAAAAGGACAGAGGGATTTCCGTTTTTAAGGACAGGAGGTATTCATGAGCTTAAACAGTACACCCTCCGCTGAAAGAGTCCATATCGGGATCTTCGGCAGGAGAAACGCGGGAAAATCCAGTCTTCTCAACGCGCTCACCGGGCAGAGCATGGCCATTGTTTCCGATGTGAAGGGAACCACCACCGACCCGGTATCCAAGGCCATGGAGCTTCTGCCTCTGGGACCGGTGGTGCTGATCGATACGCCGGGGATCGATGATGAGGGAGAGCTGGGGGCGCTGCGGGTAAAGAAAAGCTTTCAGGTACTGAACAAAACAGATGTGGCGGTGCTGGTGATCGACGCCGGGACAGGTCTGACGCCCCAGGATGAGGCCTTGCTGGAAAGGATCAGAGACAAGGGGATTCCCTGTCTGGCGGCGGTAAACCAGAGCGACCTGGCGGGGAAGGAGCGTACCGGGGAGTGCCTGCGCAGGGTCCGGGAGAAAATGGAGGAGCTGGGACTTGCAATCCGGGATAGCCGGGAAGAAGGAGACAACGGCGGCGATGGAGCAGGGCAGGTTCCGGGAAACCCGGCTCCCGGACGGGCAGTTCTGGATGTAAGCGCAGCCACCGGAGAGCATATCCATGAGATGAAAGAACTGTTGGCCAGGATGGTGCCGGAGGAGAATCAGGGAAGGAGGCTGGTGGGAGATCTGCTGGAGAAGGGAGATTTTGTTCTGCTGGTGGTTCCCATCGACAAGGCAGCGCCCAAGGGAAGGCTGATCCTCCCTCAGCAGCAGACCATCCGGGATATCCTGGAAGCAGGAGCTGCCGCCATCGTGGTGAGGGATACCGAGCTTTCGGAGACTCTTTCGCGTCTTTCCGGAAAGATCCGGCTGGTGATAACAGACAGTCAGGCCTTTGGCCGGGTGGGAAAACTGGTTCCGGAGAAGATACCGCTTACCTCATTCTCCATCCTGTTTGCCAGATATAAGGGAGAGCTGGAAGCGCTGCTGGCAGGCATCCGGGCGGTGGAAACGCTGAAGGACGGGGATACGGTGCTGATCTCTGAGGGGTGCACCCATCATCGCCAGTGCAACGATATCGGGACGGTAAAGATTCCGGGATGGCTTACGGAATATACCGGGAAAAAACTGCGGTTCCGGTTCACCAGCGGCGGGGAGTTCCCGGAAGACCTGTCCGGATTCGCGCTGATCGTCCACTGCGGGGGATGTACCCTGAACGCCAGGGAAATGCGCTACCGCATCGCCTGTGCCGGAGATGCCGGCGTGCCCATCACCAATTACGGGATGCTGATCGCCCACACCAAAGGACTGCTGGAAAGAAGCGTAAGGCCGGTGTCCGGGAGTCAGCTATGAAAAATTAACGAAAAATCATTGAACTTGCCGTGAAAATTAGGTATTATTAATAATAGTTATGGATACGGGGGAAAGTTCATGATTACGATTAAAGAAATTGCGGAGCAGCTTGGCGTCAGCCCTACCACAGTGTCCAATGTCCTCAATGGACGGGCGGGCAAAATGTCTCCCAGAACACGGCAGATGGTGGAGGAGGCGCTGGTACATAATCATTATGTTCACGATACCAGAAAAGAGGAGGAGATGCACTCCCATCTGATCGCGGTGTATTTCTGCCTGGGGAAAAAGGAGCATATCCTGATGGATCCCTTCTGCGGAGAGCTTCTGGAATCTGTGGAGCTGGAGCTCCAGAAGTACGGAAGGACCACGGTATGCGGGATCGTCTATTCCAATGAGGAATTTGACGAGAGGCTGAAGGTCAGCGGCCTGGAAGGAGCCATCCTTTTGGGGTGTGAGCCGGAGAACTGCGAGCCTCTGGCCAGAAGGACCAGATTTCCCATTGTGTTTGTGGATTCAGGGGAAGGCAATTACGACAATATTGGCCTGCAGGATTATGAAGGAGCCTATGAGATCACCAGCTATCTGTTGAAGCAGGGGAATGAAAAGCTGGCGTTTTTCTGCGACCAGAAAAATCCCATCGGCGCCAATCTCCAGAGATACCGGGGATTCCGGAGGGCCATGGAGCGGTATGGGATGTCCTTTTCTGAGGAGAAAGATTACGTATTCCTTCCGGAGGACAAGAATCAGCGCCATGAGGTGCTCCGTCAGTTTGCCAAGAAGTCTGTCAGGGAAGGATATACAGGAGCTTTTTTTGCCTATGATCTGCTGGCCAATGAGGGGATCAGCATATTTTTCTCCCAGGGGCTGAGGGTGCCGGAGGATATCTCCGTTGCGGGATTTGACGACAATGTATACGCCAGGCTCTCCAGACCCACTCTGACCACAGTGCGGCAGAACCCCAGTGAGAAGGGGCAGGAGGCGGTCCGCCTGCTGATGAAGAGGATTTACGGTGAGGAGGTAGTGGTATCCAGTCTGCAGCTTTCCACAGAGCTGATCGTCCGGGAGAGCGTGGCCAACCGGAACACAAGATAAGAAACATACGGCAAATATCCGCCCATGCAAGCATGGCGGCTGCTTGCCGGGCGTATCGTGCAAAAGGCGGGAACATCGGATCACAGCGGTCCGATGTTCCCGCCTTTTATGTATTTTGCCCAAAATGAGATGGGGTTTCTTGTGGATTTCGTTGGTTTTGCGTGACACTTCTTGCAAAACCAAAAAAAACTAACTAAATTTTTTATTAAATAAACGTAAAGAAAGGGAAAAGGATATGGAAAAAGATTCTAAAAAATGGTGGCAGAACGCTGTGATCTACCAGATTTATCCCCGGAGCTTTTATGACAGCAACGGAGACGGCATCGGCGATCTTCAGGGAATCATCCGGAAGCTGGATTATCTCCAGAAACTGGGCATTGACGCCATCTGGCTTTCTCCTGTATACCGTTCCCCCCAGGACGACAACGGATACGATATCTCGGATTATCAGGATATCGATCCCATGTTCGGAACTCTGGCTGATATGGACGAGCTGATCGCCCAGGCCGGGAAGCGGAACATCCGGATCATCATGGATCTGGTGCTGAATCATACCTCCGATGAGCATCCCTGGTTTCTGGAGGCAAAAAAGGGAAAGGATAATCCCTACCACGATTATTATGTGTGGAGAGATGGAAAAGAAGGGGAGTATCCCAATGAGCTTACCTCTGCCTTCTGCGGACCTGCATGGGAGTGGGTTCCGGAGTGCGGACAGTATTATCTCCATCAGTTTTCCAGAAAACAGCCGGATCTGAACTGGGAGAATCCCCGGCTCAGACAGGAGATCTACCAGATGATCAACTGGTGGATCGACCGGGGCGTGGGAGGATTCCGTCTGGATGTGATCGACCTGATCGGAAAGGAACCGGATGCCATGGTGATGGCGGAAGGGCGTATGCTTCACCCCTATCTGAGGGAAATGAGCAAAGCCACATTCCAGAGAGCACCGCTGGTAACGGTGGGAGAAGCCTGGAGCGCCACACCGGAAAACGCCATGCTCTACAGCAATCCGGACGGAAGCGAGCTGTCCATGGTGTTCCAGTTTGAACACATGGTGCTGGACCAGCAGGAGGGAAAAGAAAAATGGGATCTGGCTCCTCTGCCCTTTGTAAAGTGGAAAAAGGTCTTTACAAAATGGCAGAAGGCCCTGTATGGAAAAGGATGGAACAGCCTGTTCCTGGAGAATCATGATCTGCCCCGGTCGGTGTCCCGTTTCTGTGATGACGGAAAGTACCGGGTGAAGGCGGCCAAGATGCTGGCCACTCTGCTGCACGGTATGCAGGGAACTCCTTATATCTATCAGGGGCAGGAACTGGGAATGACCAATGTGAAGTTTGATATTGAGGACTACAGGGATATCGAGCTTCTGAACGTGTACCGGGAACGGACAGCCCAGGGATATCCCGAGCAGGAAGTGATGAAGTCCATCTACGCCAAAGGACGGGATAACGCCAGAACGCCCATGCAGTGGGATGAAAGCCCCAACGCGGGATTTACCACGGGGACGCCCTGGCTGCGGTGCAACCCCAACTATGCCATGATAAATGCAGCGGAAGCGCTGGTGAACCAGGATTCGGTCTTTTATTACTACCAGAAACTGATCCGTCTGCGGAAAACGGAGGAAATTTTTACGGACGGTGTATATGAGCCGCTGCTGGAGGAAGACGAGAATATTTTCGCTTATATAAGAGAAACTCAGGAGGAGAGGCTTCTGGTGCTCTGCAATTTCAGAGGAAAGGAAATTCCCTGTACTCTGGAGGAAGGATGGGAAGAAGGAGAAGTGCTGATCGCCAACTACGACGGACCGGAAAAGAAAGGCATACTTCGTCCATATGAAGCAAAGATCATCAAAAAAAGGAAGGAGGGCTTTCACGCATGAAGAGATGTATGAAAGTGAGTATGGCGGCCGGGCTCCTGGCTGCGGCCGGTCTGACTGCGGCTCTGTCCGGCTGCGGCTCAGAGGGAGACAACGGAAAGGTGACGATCGAGATCGTTCAGTACAAGCCGGAAGCGGCCACCTATTTCGATCAGGTGGAGGAAAAATTCAATGCCACCCATGACGATATTGAGTTGATCATTGATTCCCCCAATGACGCTATGACGATCCTGAAAACCCGTTTTATCCGCGAGGATTATCCGGACATCATCGCCATCGGAGGAGATATCAACTACTCCAATTTCCTGGATTCCGATCTGCTGATGGATATTTCTGATTATCAGGGACTGGACTCCATCAAACAGACGTATCTGGATATCGACAAGGAACTGGAATTCGTTCCCAAGGAGGGTGTCTACGCGGTTCCTTATATGGCCAACGCGGCGGGAATCCTGTACAACAAAGATATTTTTGAAGAGCATGGCTGGGAGATCCCCACCACCTGGGATGAGCTGATGTCCCTGTGCCAGGAGATCCAGGATGCCGGCCTGCAGCCCTTCTACTTCGGATTCAGGGATACATGGACCTGCCTGGCCCCCTGGAACGCCATTTCCGTGGACCTGGCGCCCACCGATGTCTGCGCCCAGGTGAACAGAGGGGAAACCACTTTTACCGAGAATTACCGGGAGGTGGCGGAGAAGACAAAGGCTCTCCTGGAGTATGCTCAGGACGATCCCTTTGCCTACAGCTACAACGATGCCTGCACCGCCTTTGCCAGAGGCGAGGCTGTGATGTACCCCATCGGAAGCTATGCCGTTCCTCAGATCCAGTCTGTAAATCCGGATATCAATATCGATTCTTTCGTGATGCCTGCCAGCAGCAATGCGGAGGAAAACGTGCTGAACTCCGGAAATGACCTGCAGCTCTCCGTAATGGCCAACTGTGAGCATAAGGAAGAAGCCTATGAGGTTCTGGACTTCCTGCTGGAAGATGAGAATGTACAGGATTATATCAATGACCAGAACGCCGTTCCCTGTAAAGAAGGGGATTTCGAGCTGCCTCCCATGCTGGACGGTATGAAAACCTACATCGAGGAAGGAAAGGTAGCCGATTATCAGGATCACCACTATCCCAGCGAGATGTCTGTAGACGCCATGATCCAGACGTATCTTCTGGATGACAGTGAGAATGCCACAGACACATTCCTGGAGAGATTCGATACCGAATGGGTGCGCTACAACCGTGATCTGATTCGGAAGGTTCAGGATTATATGGACGAAAATCCGGATGCGGAATAGAAAGGGGAAATGAATCATGAAGAAAAAACGTTCGATAGGAAATCGGCAGGGAACGTTCCTCGCCATAACCATACCGGTGATCCTGCTGTTTTTCTGTTTCAACACACTGCCGCTGCTGAGAGGATTTTTCTACAGCTTTACCAACTTTAAGGGATATGGAAGCTACGACATCGTGGGCCTTCGGAACTACATCGACTTGTTTTCCGATTCCCGTGTGGGCAACTCCTATTTGTTTACTTTTAAGTATGCTGTTGTCAGCACTATTATCGTCAACATGATCAGCCTGATCCTGGCCTTGGGACTGAACAGTAAGATCAAGGCCAAGAGCGCGCTGAGAGCCATTTACTTTATTCCCAACATTCTGGGAGGTCTGGTAGTAGGCTATATCTTCAGCTTCTTCTTTACCTATATCCTGCCTGCCGTAGGACAGGCCGCAGGTATTGAATGGCTTTCCGGCAGTATGCTTTCCAGTGAGAAGACCGCGTGGATGGCTATCGTGCTGGTGGGCTGCTGGCAGTCCATCGCCATGAATACCATCATCTACATTTCCGGTCTGCAGACCGTGCCGGAGGATGTCTATGAGGCGGGATCCATTGACGGAGCCAGCGGATGGATCCGCTTCAAAAGTCTGACCTTCCCGCTGATCATCCCGTTCTTCACCATCAACATGGTACTGTGTATGAAGAACTTCCTGATGGTATTCGACCAGATCATGGCTTTGACCAAAGGCGGTCCCTCCCAGAGTACCGAGTCTATCTCCTACCTGATCTATCAGAATGGTATGAGCGGCGGCCAGTTTGGATTCCAGAGCGCCAACGCGGTGGTTTTCTTCGTGGTGATCGTGGCGATCTCTGTATTCCAGATGACTGTATTAAATAAAAAGGAGGAGCAGTTATAATGAAGAAGAAAAAAATCGTGGATCACAGAATCAACTGGCCGGTGACCATCCTTCTGATCATTGGCTGCGTTACCATCTTTTTCCCGCTGTATATGGCAGTGATCATTGCCTTTAAAAAACCTTCGGAAATGACCAATGACATTGCGGGCGCTCTGTCCTTCCCCTCCTCCTGGAGCCTGGACAATTTCGCGGAAGCCATGAGAGTTACCGATTTCTGGCATTCCTTTGGAAACAGCTTGCTGATCACCATCATCACCGTAGTGCTGGCGCTGGTGATCCACTCCCTGGCCGGCTATGCCATCGGCAGAAGCATGGCCAAGAGCAAATTTTACAATTTCGTTTACCTGTACATTGTCAGCGGTATGTTCGTACCCTTTGCCATCCTGATGATGCCCCTGGTAAAACAGACGGCTCAGATGGGAATCGCCAACCGGGTGGGCGTGGTGATCCTGTATGTGGTGTTCTATATGCCCATGAACCTGCTGCTGTATGCGGGATATCTGAAGAATATCCCCATCGCTCTGGAGGAGGCGGCTTTCGTGGACGGTTCCACCACCTGGAACACCTTCTGGAAGATCATCTTCCCCATCATGAAGCCCATGCACGCCACAGTGGCTGTTCTGACTGCCATGCAGGTATGGAACGATGTGATGACACCGCTGGTGATCATGTCCGGAACGGGAATGAATACGCTGCCTCTGGCACAGCTGAACTTCCAGACCCAGTTCGGAACCAACTATAATCTGGCTTTCGCCTCCTATCTGCTGGCGCTGCTGCCGATCCTGATCTTCTATGTGATCTGCCAGAAACAGATCCTGAACGGTGTGGTAAACGGCGCCGTGAAATAAAGCGTATTTCATATCAGTTCAGCTTTCTGTTATCCCGCCAGGTGTCACGCTCATGCGCAGCGTGATCCCGAAAATAGCGGGCGCCAGGCTGCGAAAATCGCAGCCTGTGTGCATGCATTTGTGACAGTGAAGCCGGAAGGCGGAACTGTTACATATTTCCCCGTCATTCTGCCGGCCTGCAGGATGGCGGGGTTTTTCTGTCTTGTATTTCCCTGACACAGATACTATAATGAGCCCAGGAACGCCGAAACAGGCACAGACGGTTTTCGGTGCCGGCGGAGCGCTGTCCGGGAAGAACAGTACTGCTGGAGACGTTCTGAAGAAAATGGCAGAGAGACAGGAGGAAGGATAATGATTCGGATTGGTTCTATTGTCTGGGGGGTTCGGGATATCCCCCGGGCGATCCGGTTCTGGAGTCAGGCGCTGGATTATCAGCTGATGGAAGAACCTTCGGAAGACTGGGCGAAGCTGGCTCCCCGGAGAGGGGAGGGATTTCAGCTGTCCCTGAAGCTGGTGACATCCCCCAAGGCCAGAAGGCACCATATGGATCTGTTTGCGGATGACCGTCCGCGGGAGGTGGAACGGCTGCTGAAGCTTGGCGCCTCGCTTGTGGAATGGCGGTATGAGGAGGGGGCCGACTATACCGTACTGGCAGATCCGGACGGAAACAGGTTCTGTGTGGTACAGAAATAGCAGCGCCAAAGCTTATGGGAACGCCCGGTCTGAGACGCGTATCTGGGGCAGTGAAGCCAAAGGGCGGAATTGGTGCTGATTTTGTTACAGTTCAGCCCTCAACTGTCCCGCGAGGTGTCCCGCTGCAAATGCAGCGGGATCCCGAGGCTTGCAGGCGCCAGGCTGAGAGAAACGCAGCCTGTGTGCATGCATTTGTGACAGTGAAGCCGGAAGGCGGAACTGTTACCTGATTTTGGGACGCCAGGTATCAAAATCCCATCCCGCCGCATAAATTAAAGATAAGTGCGGCAGGAGGCAATGTATGGCATATAAGATCGTATTGGATGCTGGACACGGGGGTGAGGATCCCGGCGCCGTATATCAGGGACGCCAGGAAAAGGACGATACACTCCGGCTGACGCTGGCTGTGGGGGATATCCTGGAGAAAAACGGCGTGGATGTGGTGTACACCAGGACCACTGACGTATACCAGACGCCTTTTCAGAAGGCGCGGATCGCCAATGAAGCCATGGCGGATTTTTTCATATCATTCCACAGGAATTCCAGCCCCAGTCCCAATCAGTACAGTGGAGTGGAGTCCCTGGTCTATGACAAGTCGGGGATCAAACTGGAAATGGCGGAAAATATCAACGGAGCGCTGGAAAAAGTAGGGTTTAAAAACCTGGGAGTCAAAGCACGGCCGGGACTGGTGGTCCTTCGGAGAACAAAAATGCCGGCAGTTCTGGTGGAAGCCGGGTTTCTGAATACAGATGCGGATAACCAGCTTTTTGATGAGAAGTTTGATGAGATCGCCAGGGCTATCGCCGGGGCCATCATGGGGACGCTGGATCTGGAAACCGTGACGGAGCCGGTGTATTACCGGGTACAGGTGGGAGCCTTCCGGAACCGGCAGAACGCGGATAATCTGAACTATGAGCTGGCTGACAAGGGATACCCTTCCTTTATCATGGCGGACGACGGTCTGTACCGGGTGCAGGTGGGGGCTTTTCAGCAGCTGGGAAATGCGGTTGCCATGGAACAGAGACTGCGCCGGGAAGGATACAGCACCATGCTTACCACCAGGTGAGATGCCCGGGCGGCGGATCCGTGAAGAAGGGGCGGCTGTGAAACGGGAGGTTACGAAAGGATGCGAAAATACCAAGGATTTTTAGAAAATTTTACAGATTTTATCTTTCTGGAGGATGAACCCCGGCAGGCAGACGTGATTTTTGTGCCTGGAAATGGGTATCCCCAGATGGCGGAGCGTGCGGCTTCCCTTTGGCGGGAGGGGTACGCTCCTTTTGTGCTTCCATCGGGAAAATACAGTGTGACCAAAGGGCATTTTTCCGGGGTGATGGCGGAAAAAGAAAAATATCCCGGTCCTTACGCTACGGAGTGGGAGTTCCTGGCAGATGTGCTGAGGAAAAACGGCGTTCCCGGGAACGCCATCCTCAGGGAGGATCAGGCAACCTATACATGGCAGAACGCCATATATTCCCGTCAGGCGCTGGAGCGGCAGGGAATCAGTCTGAAGAGGGGGATCATCTGCTGCAAGGCCCAGCACGCCAGGAGATGCAGGATGTATTACCAGCTGGAATTTCCCGGAGCGCAGTTTCTGGTCTGCCCTTCGGATACCGGGATCAGCCGGGAAAACTGGTATCTGAGTGAAAAAGGCATAGAAGAAGTGCTTGGAGAGATAGAACGGTGCGGCAGCCAGTTTCATCAGATCCTGAAAGGGCTTAAGCGGCAGTCCCGGTGACTGGCTCCAGACGCCGACGCCCCGCATACCGGGCAGCCGGTATGCGGGGCGTCAGATATATTAAGTGGCCTGTTCTTCCGGAGGCTGCTGGTAGAAGCTTTCCGGAATATAGATATGAACCGTCTCGATCCGGTTTTTTTCCATCTTGTCCACTACCAGCCGGATACCGTCCGGGGCAGTGTAGGATTCTCCGGCCTGGGGAAGGTAATCCAGCTGCTCGATGATATATCCGCCGATGGAATCGTTGTCTTCAGACTCCAACCGCAGCGCCAGACGCTCGTTGAGATCGTCCAGCTTGGCCGATCCCTGGGCCAGATATTCTTTTTGAGGGATCAGCTCCTGCAGGGGTTCTTCCTCATCCTCATCGTATTCGTCCTGGATCTCACCCACGATCTCCTCCAGCAGGTCCTCCAGGGTGATCATCCCGGCGATCGCTCCGTATTCGTCCAATACAATGGCCAGATTGATGGAATATTTTTTCATCTCCCGGAGAAGATCCGCTGTGTTCTTGTTCTCGTAAGTAAAATAGGGATCCCGCAGGATATCTCTTACGGAAAAGGTTTCCGGATGCTCCAGAAGCAGCAGATCCTTCATATTGATGGTCCCGATAATGGTATCCGTGGTATTTTCATATACCGGATATCGGGTGTAGCTGTCTTCCCGGAAAATTTCCAGCAGCTCCTGGTAAGTAGCGTCCGCGGATACCAGGGACATGTCGATACGGGGTACCATCACATCTCTGGCGCAGGAATCACCGAAGTCAAAAAGATTCCGGATGATATCCCGTTCGCCGGTTTCGATGATTCCGCTTTCATGGCCGGCGTCCACAAGGGTAAGCAGCTCTTCCTCCGTAAGAGACCGCTTTTTCTTGCTGCTGTCGATACGGAAAAGGATCAGCAGTCCCTGGGAAAGCCTGGTTACCAGAAATACCAGCGGTGTCATGATCTTCATCAGAAACTTTACAGAAGGCGCGTATGCCAGGGCCAGCCGTTCCGCATGGCCGGAGGCGAAGGTACGGGGCATGACCTCCCCGAAAAGAAGCACCAGCAGCGTGATAATACCTGTGGAAACGCCTATCAGCGAGCTGTTGAGGACCCTTGCGGTCCAGGCGGCGGTCAGCACGGCTGCGGAAAGATTGACGATATTGTCCAGGATCAGAAGGGTAGTCAGCAGCTTTCCGGAGTTCTCCGTAATCTTTAAAACTGTTTTTGCCCGGCGGTTTTCTTCCTCGGCCAGGCTCTGCATCCGCAGCTTATCCACTGAAGTCAGCGCCGTTTCCGCGGAGGTAAAAAAAGCGGAAACAGACAGCAGACCTCCTATGATCAGCAATTGTATGACGTCACCGGAATCCAAATAGTTCATCTCCTTTTTCAGTAATTTTGATTCAGCATCATAAGTTTTTATATTCCACAATATACAGGAAATCCATTTAAAACGCAAGGTGAATCCGGAAAAATCTGCTAACAAGCAGCCCGGATCTTCTTTGCCCTGCCGGGAAAAATTTTTTAAGGGGATGTCAAGCTATGGGAAGTATGGTATAATAACGGGGATCAAGTAGGGAGGACGTTATGAACAGAAACAGAAACCTTTGTAAAAAGAAATACCTGAAAATGATGGGAGTCCTTCTGGCGTCGGCAGTGGTCGCGTCCGGAACGGGCGGGCAGACCGTGTACGGAGCAGAGAAGGCGTCACGGATAGAAAAGTCTGACAGTGAGATCAAGGATGTTATTTTTCTGGACGGAGAGAACGGAAGCGACAGGAATTCCGGTCTGGATGAGGAGCATGCGGTGAAAAGTTTTGCCCGTGCGGCCAAGCTGGCCAAAGAAGGATGGGAGATCCAGGTCTGCGGTACTGTCACAGTAGATGGCCAGGAGACATGGAAGCTGCCCAAGGGGGTGAGCTTCGGCCGGTCGGAGGATTTTTCCGATGATATCGCCCTGGTGAACGGAAGCCTGACTTTGAAGAATGTGCCTGTCTATGAGAGCTGGATTTCCGGAGAGGGCACAGTGGAGGGCGCCCTGAAAGAAAGTCTGCTGAAAGTTCCGTCCGTGATCACGGTGGAGACACCGGTTTTGCTGGAAAGCGTATCCCTTGAACAGTGCGAGGGAGAGGGATCATTTGAATGGGCCGGGAAGGACCGGATGCTGGATCAGTATGAGACAGTCTGCGAAGTTATTTTCCGGCCGGAGGACGACCAGGACTACAGTCAGGAAGAGGGCTGGGATGAGGAAAGCGAAACAGTGATCCGGAAGGTGACCGTACAGGTGCTTTCTCTGGCTCCTGGGGATGGAGAGTCCCAGGAAGGGACTGCAGGCGGAGACCAGGAGGGTCAGACTCCCCAGGGAGGAACCGGGGATAATACCGCCGGCGGAGACGGAAGCGGACAGACCGGAGAGACAGGCGGAGATTCCCAGGAGACAGACGGCAGTCAGCCCGGAGGCGATTCCGGTGAGAAAGAGGAAAGCACCGGAGAGGGAGAGAACAGCGGCGCTGACAAAGAAGACGGATCTGGCGGAGACAGCGGATCGTCGGGAGAGGACGGCCAGGAAGCGGGCGGTTCGGATGGAAGCGGCGATATATCTGAAGGAACGGAGACACCGGACGGAAGCGGCGATATATCCGGAGGAACGGAGACACCGGACGGAAGCGGTGATATATCCGGAGGAACAGAAACACCGGACGGAAGCGGTGATATATCCGGAGGAACGGAGACACCGGATGGCAGCGGCGAGACATCCGGAGACGGATCTGCCGGGGAAAGCGGCGCCGGTGAGTCCGGCGGATCATCCGGAACAGGAACGTCCGGTACCGGCGAGACGGAAGGAGAAGACGGCGGCCAGACCAGTGAAAGCGGTGAAGGTACAGGCGAAGGAACTTCGGGAGAAGACGGAGAGACCTCCGGAGAAAGCGGAGACTCTTCAGAGAATACCGGGGAATCAGAGGATGGCCGGGAGGACAGCGAAGAAGAGAGCAGCGGCCTGACAGAGGAAGAGCAGGCCCAGGCAGCCGATGTGCAGGCACTGCTGGAAGGCCTTCCTCAGGAAGTGGTATCCCAGGATGGAGTAACGGAAGTGGTGGAGGCCACCAGATCGTATCTGCGTCTGTCAGATCAGCAGAGAGCTCTTCTGTCCCAGGAGGCGGTAAAGCAGCTGGAGAAGCTGCAGCAGCAGGCAGCGGTTGTGAACCGGAAGTCCGGCGGCGTGAGTATCGAGGGAGATTTGCCCTGGTACGTGCAGCTTCAGGCCCAGAAACGAAGCGACACGGAGGATCTTTCCCTTCTTTCCGGTGCGGGCGTGGATACCCTGATCTACCCTTATGAGATCCGGCTGTGGGATCTGATGAACCAGCAGGAATATAAGCTGAACGGACAGCAGGTACGGCTGACCATGCCGGTGCCGGATGCTTCTTCCTACAGCCGTCTGATGGTGCTCCACTATCTGGAGGACGGAAGTGTGGAATACATCACTCCGGTGAATAACGGTGACGGAACAGTCAGCTTTCTGACCACCTCCTTCAGCCCTTACAGCCTGGCAGGCAGCGCGGTGCTGGTGGGAAATACCGATAAGCTGTACCAGAGCGGCGGAAACTCCGGTACGGGAACTTCCGCGGGCGGAAGCAGTTCCGGGAAAACTTCCACGGGAAATACCACGGGAATTTCTTCACAGAACAGAGGCAGCAGCAGTACCCCGGCGGCAGGACAGGGAACTTCCACCGGAACTTCCCGGGCACAGGCAGCCAGAACTGAGGATCCTCAGACTCCTTATCTGTACGCGGGTCTTGGGGTTTTTGCCGTGGTGGTCCTGGCAGGAGCCGCAGCCGGATACCACAGGAGCAGAAGAAAACAAAAGGAAGCTGATGAAACAAATCAGTGATAGAATGTACAACCCTCCCATATATATGAAGTATGGGAGGGTAATTTTATATGGAAAAATCAGCCAGACGGACACAGAAGATAACGGCCCTTTTGACTGGGCTGGTATTTGCTTATCTGATCACCGGTATTTCCCTGCTGATTTTAGCTCTGCTTTTATACAAACTGGACCTAGATGAGGGAAAGATCACAGCAGGGATCATCGCGATTTACATTCTGTCCTGTTTTCTGGGAGGACTTCTCACCGGGAAAAAGGCGGGCAGCAGAAAATTTTTGTGGGGAACAGTCCTTGGTCTGGTGTATTTTTTGCTGCTGATCGCTGTTTCCGCCATTACGGAACCGGGACTTTCCGCCGGATTTACCACCCTGATCACATCCTTTCTCATGTGCATGGGGGCGGGCATGATGGGGGGAATGCTGTCCTGAAAAAAAAACTTTTAAAATGGCTTCACCTATGCTATAATGGGCCTTAGTTAAAAACAAAGGAGGGAAATAACATGAAACATATCAAAACTTTAAATACAAAAAGTTTGCAGAACACAGTGAAAAAAGGCGGATGCGGCGAATGTCAGACATCCTGCCAGTCAGCCTGCAAGACCTCTTGCACGGTTGGAAATCAGAGCTGTGAAAACACAAAATAAGGAAAGTTCGGAAGAACAGTCCTGCAGCCTGCCGGCAAGCAGCGGTAGAAGAACCGCTGCTTGCTTTTTGTGCCATTAGCCCGGCAAACGGCCCGGATGCCGGCACTGGCGGACGTTTGCCGGATAAGTACAGTGAGCAGCCTGGCTGCGGAAGCTGTTTGAACTGTTAGCACGGATTACGATAAGATAGGTTTGGAAGGGAGACTGACGTGATTCATCAGTATAAGAACAACGGCTACAATATTGTTCTGGACGTAAACAGCGGTTCTGTTCATGTGGTGGATGATATCGTCTATGATGTCATCGGCCTGCTGGATCAGGGACTCCAGGAGATGGCTGTAAAAGAGCGGCTGTCAGGGACCTGGCCGGAGGCGGAACTGGATACCGCTCTTTCAGAGGTACGGGAGCTTACCGATGCGGGAATGCTGTTTACCCAGGATATTTACGAGAATGCCATTGAGCATTTTAAGGACCGCCCTACTGTGGTGAAGGCGCTGTGCCTTCATATTGCCCATGACTGCAATCTGGCCTGCCGCTATTGCTTTGCGGAGGAGGGAGAGTACCATGGAAGAAGAGCGCTGATGTCCTTTGAGGTGGGGAAAAAGGCTCTGGATTTCCTGATCGCCAACTCTGGAAACAGGAGAAACCTGGAGGTGGATTTCTTCGGAGGAGAACCTCTGATGAACTGGCAGGTGGTAAAAGACCTGGTAGCATACGGAAGGGAGCAGGAGAAGCTCCACAATAAGAATTTCCGTTTTACGCTGACCACCAACGGCGTTCTGGTGAACGATGAGGTGATGGAGTTCTGCAACCGGGAGATGGGCAATGTGGTGATGAGCATTGACGGAAGAAAGGAAGTCAATGACCGGATGCGTCCGTTTAGGAAGGGGGCGGGAAGCTATGACCTGATCGTTCCCAAGTTTCAGAAGTGGGCGGAAAGCCGTCATCAGGACAAGTATTATGCCAGAGGGACGTTTACCCACTATAATCTGGATTTTTCCAAAGATGTACTGCATCTGGCGGATCTGGGCTTCAAGCAGATTTCCGTGGAGCCGGTGGTGGCGCCTCCCCAGGCTGATTATGCTCTGAGAGAGGAGGATCTGCCGAAGATTTTTGAGGAATACGATCTTCTGGCCAGGGAGATGGTAAAGCGGAAGAAAGAAGGAAGAGGATTTAACTTTTTCCACTTTATGATCGATCTTACAGGGGGGCCCTGTGTATACAAGCGTTTGTCCGGCTGCGGTTCCGGAACGGAATATCTGGCAGTGACTCCCTGGGGAGATCTGTATCCCTGCCATCAGTTTGTGGGCGAAGAAAAGTTCCTTCTGGGAAATGTGGATCAGGGAATCACCCGTCCTGAGATCTGCGGAGAGTTCAAAAACTGCAATGTCTATGCCAAGGAAGCGTGCAAAAATTGTTTTGCCAGATTTTACTGCAGCGGAGGCTGTGCCGCCAATTCCTACAATTTCCATGGGAAGATCGACGATGTGTATGAGATTGGCTGTCAGCTGGAGAAAAAGCGTGTGGAGTGCGCGCTGATGATCAAGGCTGCGGAAGCGGAAATGGACTGCTGACGTAACAGTGAAGCCGTAAGGCTGAACTGTTACCTGCTAACAAAATAGAGACAGGAAGAAGGAAAAAAGATGAAGAAAAAACAAGGAATTCTCGTGCTGGTCTTCACCGTCATCCTTATCGGCCTTCTGGCATTTACCTCGGCAGTAGGCTTTGGACCCACGGGTACAGGATCCGCGCGGAATATCAAGACAGGTCTGGATCTGTCCGGAGGTGTCAGTATCACCTATCAGGCGGTGGGGGATGATATCTCCCAGGAGGACATGGATGACACTGTGTATAAGCTGCAGCAGCGTGTGGATGGCTACAGCGAGGAGTCCCAGGTATACCAGGAGGGCAGTGACCGGATCAATGTGGAGATCCCGGGGGTAACGGATGCCAACCAGATCCTGGAAGAGCTGGGACAGCCAGGATCTCTGGAGTTCCAGGATTCCGATGGAAATGTGGTCCTGGAGGGAACGGACGTGGAGAGCGCCGAGGGCGGTGTGATCCAGAATCAGACCACCGGGGCGAATGAATATGTGGTGGAACTGAACCTTACCAGTGAAGGTACTGAGAAATTCGCCACAGCCACGGAGGAAAATCTGAATCAGCAGATCGCCATCGTATATGACGGAGAAGTGATCAGCGCGCCCACCGTCAACAATGTGATCTCCAACGGCCAGGCCCAGATTACCGGGATGAGTTCTCTGGAGGAGGCCAGACAGCTGGCTTCTTCCATCCGGATCGGTTCTCTGAAGGTGGAGCTGGAGGAGCTGCGCTCCAATGTGGTGGGAGCTCAGCTGGGAGAGGCGGCTATCCGCACCAGTCTGATCGCCGGAGGGATCGGCATTGCGCTGGTGGCTGTATTTATGATCGCCGTGTATCTGCTGCCCGGTGTGGCCGCGGCTCTGGCTCTGGTGATCTATGTGGGGCTGGAGCTGGTGATGCTCAATGCCTTTGACCTGACGCTGACCCTTCCCGGAATTGCCGGAATTATCCTTTCCATCGGTATGGCCGTGGATGCCAACGTGATCATCTATGCCCGTATCCGGGAGGAGATCGGTGCGGGACGCAGTGTGCGCACCGCCATTAAGACCGGATTTCAGAAGGCGCTGTCAGCCATACTGGACGGAAATATCACCACCCTGATCGCCGCCGCCGTGCTGTGGCTGATGGGTACGGGAAGCGTTAAGGGATTTGCCATGACGCTGGCTCTTGGTATCGTGCTCTCCATGTTCACGGCGCTGGTGATCTCCAGGCTGATCGTCAACGCGTTCTACGCTGTGGGGCTGAGGGACGCCAAGTTCTATGGAACTCAGAAAGAACGGAAGACCATCGACTTTGTGGGAAAGAGAAAGATCTTCTTTGCCATTTCCATTATCCTGGTCCTTCTGGGGCCCATCGGAATGGCAGGCTTCAAGGCCGCCCAGGGACAGGCGCTGAATTACAGCCTGGAATTTGTGGGAGGTACCTCCACCAGCGTTACTTTTAACGAGGATATGACCATAGAAGAGATCGATGAGCAGGTGAAGCCCGTTATCCAGGAGGTTACGGGAGACGCGGAGATCCAGGCCTCCAAGGTGGCGGGAAGCAATCAGGTGATCTTTAAGACCCGTTCTCTGGATATGAACGAAAGAAATGAGCTGAATCAGAAGCTGGAGGAGACCTTTGATGTCAGTGAGGATCAGATTACCGCGGAGAGCATTTCCTCTACAGTAAGCTCGGAGATGCGCCGGGACGCTGTTATCGCAGTGGCGATCGCCACCGTATGTATGCTGATCTATATCTGGTTCCGGTTTAAGGATATCCGGTTCGCGTCCAGCGCGGTGCTGGCCCTGGTCCATGACGTGCTGGTGGTATTTGCCTTCTATGTCCTTTCCAGAACGTCTGTGGGAAATACCTTCATTGCATGTATGCTGACCATTGTGGGTTATTCCATCAACGCCACCATCGTGATCTTTGACCGGATCCGGGAGAATCTGAAAACCGCCAGAAAGAATCAGGATCTGGCAGAGATCGTGAATATGAGTATCACCCAGACGCTGACCAGAAGCATTTATACATCGCTGACCACGTTTATCACCATCTTTGTGCTGTTTCTGCTGGGAGTTTCTTCCATCCGTGAGTTCGCCATGCCTATCATGGTGGGTATCGTGTGCGGGGCCTATTCTTCCGTATGCATCACAGGTCCTCTGTGGTATGTGATGAGAAACGGGATCCGGAGAAAATCCGGAAAGAAATAAGCAGTGCAGGGAGACGGAAGGATGGAAAAATGGATGGTGGCCGCGAAGCGGGCGGATTTTTCCCGGATCGCGGCCAGCTTCGGGATCGATCAGGTGACGGCCCGGCTGATCCGGAACCGGGATATCGTGGGGGATGAGGCCATCCGGCAGTATCTGTACGGTACGCGGGAGGACCTTTTGGATCCCATGGGTATGAAGGATATGGAACGGGCATCCGGGATCCTGAAAGAAAAGATCATGGCCGGAAGCTTCATCCGGATCATCGGAGATTACGATATTGACGGAGTGATGTCCACCTATATTCTGCTTCGGGGACTGTCAGGACTGGGAGCGTCGGTGGATTATGTGATTCCCCACAGGATCACGGACGGGTACGGGATCAACGAACATTTGATCCGGCAGGCCCATGAAGACGGGGTGGATACCATTGTCACCTGTGACAACGGCATCGCCGCCGGCGATCAGATCAGGACTGCCAGGGAGATGGGAATGACTGTGATCGTCACAGACCATCATGAGGTTCCCTTTGAGGAGGAAAACGGGATCCGCCGGGAGGTGATCCCCCCCGCGGATGCGGTGGTCAATCCCAAGCAGAAGGACTGCGGCTATGAATTTCCCGGCATCTGCGGAGCGGTGGTGGCCATGAAGCTGATGGAGGCTCTGTACCGTCTGATGTGTCCCGGGAGGGATATTGTGGACGAGCTGCTGGAATTTGCCGCCATCGCCACTGTGGGAGATGTGATGGACCTGGTGGGGGAAAACCGGATCATTGTGCGGGAGGGGCTGAAACGGCTGCACCGGACGGAGAATCCGGGACTTCAGGAGCTGATCCGGGTAAATGGCCTGGAGCCGGAGCAGATCAGTTCCTACCACATCGGGTTTGTCCTGGGTCCCTGTTTGAATGCCAGCGGACGGCTGGACACGGCCGGGAGAGCCCTGGCTCTTCTGCTGGCCCGTGACCGGCAGGAGGCGGCTGTTCTGGCAGGCGATCTGAAGGCTCTCAACGACAGCCGGAAGGATATGACGGTCCAGGGGGTGGAAGCGGCTGTTCGCCAGGTGGAAGAGCAGGGGATGTTAAGAGACAGTGTGCTGGTAGTGTATCTGCCGGAGTGTCATGAAAGTCTGGCAGGCATCATCGCCGGAAGGATCCGGGAGCGGTATCACCGTCCCGCTTTTGTGCTTACCCGGGGGGAGGAAGGAGTCAAGGGTTCCGGACGTTCCACAGAAAGCTATTCCATGTATGAAAAGCTGTGCGAGTGTAAGGAGTATCTTACCAAGTTCGGCGGACATCCCATGGCGGCCGGACTGTCACTGGCAGAGGAAAACGTGGAGCCCTTCAGAAGAAGGCTCAATGAGCTGTCAGGACTTACGGAGGCGGATTTTACAGAGAAGATCACCATTGATGTTCCCATGCCTCTGAACTACATACGGAAAGATCTGGTGCGGGAGCTGAAGCTGCTGGAGCCCTTTGGAAAGGGAAACGAGAAACCCCTGTTTGCCCAGAAGGGTTTGATCCCCCGGAATATCCGGGTATTCGGGAAGAACCGGAATGTGGTGCGGATGCAGCTTGCGGATGCGGCGGGCTTTCAGATGACCGGGATTTTCTTTGGGGACGGGGATGATTTTGTCCGGAAGGTGCAGGGCCGGGATTCCATTTCCATCCTGTATTATCCGGAGATTGACGAATACCAGGGAAGAGAAAATCTGCAGGTGATCGTAAAAAGCTGGTGCTGATGGCCGTTCCGAAAATTCTTGCAATTTTGGGAATATCATGGTACACTATTTACAGTTTGATAGGGAAGCGGAGACGGGAGCAAGCTTTGACAACAGTGAATCTGTTGCTCATTGGCTTGCTCTTTTTTGGCACAGGAAGCCGCTGGCCCAAGGCGGGGGTATGTAAGAGCCGCTATTCAGACGGGCAGGTGTCCCGGGCCGACGCGGTCTCTCGCGCAAAGGAGGGCGTGTAGTATGGCGAAATATGTGATGGCGCTGGATGCGGGGACCACCAGCAACCGGTGTATTCTGTTTAACGAAAAGGGTGAGATGTGCAGCGTGGCCCAGAAGGAATTTACCCAGTACTTTCCCAAGCCGGGATGGGTGGAGCACGATGCCAACGAGATCTGGTCCACTCAGCTGGGGGTGGCCGTGGAAGCCATGTCCAAGATCGGGGCTTCCGCGGAGGATATCGCGGCCATCGGGATCACCAACCAGAGGGAGACGGCTGTCGTCTGGGACAGGCATACCGGAGAGCCGGTGTACCATGCCATTGTCTGGCAGTGCCGCCGCACCTCGGAGTACTGTGATTCTCTGAAGGAGCCAGGGGGCTGACCGAGAGCTTCCGGCAGAAAACCGGGCTTCTGATCGATGCCTACTTTGCAGGGAACCAAGGTGAAGTGGATCCTGGATCAATGTGGAAGGGCGCCGGGGAACGGGCCAGAGAAGGGAGACCTGCTGTTCGGGACGGTGGAGACCTGGCTGATCTGGAAGCTGACCAAGGGCCAGGTCCATGTGACGGACTATTCCAATGCCTCCCGGACCCTGCTGTTCAACATCAATACCCTCCAGTGGGATCAGGAGATCCTGGAGGAGCTGGATATTCCGGCCTGTATGCTTCCTCAGGTCAAGCCCTCCAGCGGAATCTACGGCTCATGCGGACGCTTCCTTCCTGGGAGGAGAGATCCCCATTGCCGGAGCGGCCGGGGACCAGCAGGCGGCGCTGTTCGGGCAGACCTGCTTTACTCCCGGGGGAGGCCAAGAATACCTATGGCACAGGCTGCTTTCTGCTGATGAATACGGGAGAGAAGCCGGTATTTTCCAGCAACGGGCTGCTCACCACCATTGCCTGGGGAATCGACGGGAAGGTGAACTACGCGCTGGAGGGCTCCATCTTTGTGGCGGGCGCCGCCGTCCAGTGGCTGAGAGATGAGATGCGGCTGATCGACTCCGCTATGGATTCGGACTATATGGCCAGGAAGGTGAAGGATACCAACGGCTGCTATGTGGTCCCGGCTTTTACAGGGCTGGGGGCCCCCCACTGGGATCAGTACGCCAGGGGCACCATCGTGGGGATCACCAGGGGAGTGAACAAGTATCACATCATCCGGGCCACGCTGGAGTCCATCGCCTACCAGGTGAATGACGTGATCCGGGCCATGGAGGCGGATTCCGGGATTGCCCTCACCTCTCTGAAGGTGGACGGAGGCGCCAGCGCCAATGATTTCCTGATGCAGACGCAGGCGGATATGATCCAGGCTCCGGTACACCGACCCGCCTGTGTGGAGACCACGGCCATGGGCGCCGCCTATCTGGCGGGACTGGCAGTGGGATACTGGGCGGGACCGGAGGATGTGAGAAAGAACTGGTCCATAGACAGAGATCTTCCAGTCCCCAGATTTCCCGGCAGGAGCAGGAGCAGAAGGTAAAGGGCTGGAACAGGGCGGTAAAGTATGCCTTTGGATGGGCAAAAGAGGACTGAAAAAAGAGACAGTCCCTGCCCGTTTGGAAAACAGAAGACAGCGTTGCAGAGTAACACGCGATCTAGTG
>CAWVIZ010000015.1:0-68556 GCA_963929535.1 uncultured Lachnospiraceae bacterium
CATTTTATGGCCTCATCATCCTTGACCTTGAAGGGATGCTCCTTGAACGGGTGCAGCTCCGACAAGGGAATTTCCAGAACCTTCTCCCGCTGGGCGTCGGCACGGCTTTCCTCAGTGGAAAACAGGTCATCGACCGAAGCCAGCTCTACTTTTTTCGCGCTGCTTTTCAAGTTTCAACACCTCCTTAGTCAGATTTTTGTAACCCTCCGCTACCTTGCCATTGGGATCATGGGCGAAAATACTCTTGCCCTCGGCGCTGATTTCCTTTGCCCGGACCGAATGGGGAATCTCGGTGCCAAACACCTTGATTTTGCTGCCGTAGGTTTCGCGCAGCAGGGCGGCGATCTCCTTGGCAAAGTTGGTACGGTTGTCCACCATCGTCAGCAGGATGCCGTCGATCTGGAGCTTGGGGTTCAGCTGTCGCTTGACCTTGTTGATGGTGGACAGCAGCTGCTCCAGGCCCTTGGCGGGCAGATACTCCGCCTGGACGGGGACTATGATCCTGTTGGCGGCGGCCAGAGCGTTGACCGTAAGCATACCCAGGGAGGGCTGACAGTCGATGAGAATATGGGAATACTGCCCCTTCACAGTATCCAGGTACTGCCGCAGAATGGTCTCCCGGCTCATGGCGTTTACCAGCGACACTTCCATGCCGGAGAGCTGAATGTCGGCGGGCATCAGGTCAACGCCCTCCGAGTGGTGCAGGATACCCTCGCCGGGGCGTAGCGGTTCATCCATCAGGATGCGGCCCATTGCGTCCGACAGGGTAAAGGGCAGCTTGTCCGGTTGAGGGTGCCCCAGGCTGATAGTTAGGCTGCCTTGCGGGTCGCCGTCAACCAGCAGCACTTTCTTTCCGGCCTGCGCCAGTCCAATCCCCAGGTTGGCACAGGTCGTCGTTTTGCCGACGCCGCCCTTCTGGTTGGCAACGGCGATGATTTGAGTATTCAAAGATAAATTCCTCCTTAAAAAGAAAAGACCACTCAAGTTTCCTTGAATGGTCTTTGTAAGTTAAAAAGCCGCCTATTTCACACAAAACAAGCGGCTTTATCACATTATTCAATTATATTAGCAGGTGTGACCGTCTTTTAGCTCATACATGGGCCAGAAGGCCGATGTTGATATTGTTGTTGTGTTCCTCCGGCTTGGCAGCCGGATTGCTTTTTCTATTTCCGGATGTATTTTCCATGAAAATACCCCTTTCTGCGCTAAGATAATACAGTCCTTATCATAGCACAAAAAGGGGGATAAGTCGATAAATTCCAATTCTTCACTTAATCTCAGAGCCGGCGCCGCCCGGTAACCGTCAGCCTTCCGGCTTCACTGTCACAAAAGTTTGCGGCCGGCGCCGGCTGAACCATCAATGGCACTTGCTCCATCCGCAGCTCTTACAGATATTGCAGCCTTCCTCAAACACCAGGGGTTCCCCGCACTCGGGGCAGTACATCCGGTCTCGGTCGGACTCCGGAGAAGGCACGGCTCTGGGCTTTGGCGCCTTCTTCACTTTTTTCTGGGGTTCGCCGCTTTCCTTTTGAGCCAGCTCCTCCTGCATCTCATTGTACATATCCATCAGGGCATTTCCCACCGCCATGGGACAGCAGGCTCCTTTGCTGGTATCCTTTCTGGTCACCCGGCGGGCAGTATAGGAAGGACAGGATCCGCTGGAGTTCAGCTGATCCACAATGGTCTCGATGTCGATCCCGCCTCTGGCGCTGATGGAGATCATCCGGGAAAGGCCCACCATGAAATTGTTGCAGCCTCCGGTGGAACCCTTGCTGAGATAGGTTTCCAGCAGCGCGCCTGTATGGGGGTCGAACAGGGCGATGCAGTGCAGACTTCCGCAGCCGGTGATCAGCTTTCTCTTCTTTCCCACCACATCGTCAGTCACCAGAAGGATATCTCCTCTTTTCAGCCCCTCTCCTGCCGTCACCTTTTTGGTGTTCTTATTTCCCGCATTCAGGATTCCCACCCGTTTGCAGCCGTCCCGGAAAATGGTGATCCCCTTCAGGCCCTTCTCATAGGCATACAGGTAAAGATCCTCCGTCTCCTCCACGGTAAATCCGTTGGGTACGTTCACTGTGGAGCTGATGGAGGCGTCAATATGCTTCTGCCAGATGGACTGCATATCGATCCTCTGACGGTAATCCAGCGTCATGGCCGTCACAAAGTATTCCGGCAGCTTCCTGTCATCCTTCAGTTCATGCTCCCGCATATACTGCTCCACGATCTTGGTGTACACCTTATAGTACACATCGGTTCCATGGAGGGACTCTGTCTTCCGCTCATAATAGTTGGCGTATACCGGCTCAATGCCGCCGGAGATCCCCAGCATGGTGGACAGTGTTCCCGTGGGAGCAATGGTGAGAAGCTGGGAATTTCTCAGGCCGTACTTACGCACCAGCTCTCTTGTCTGCTCCGTGGTATTTTCCAGGAAATACGGGGTCTCCATGATCTCCTCCCCCTTATATCCCGGAAATGTTCCCTGCTCCCTGGCCAGCCTTGCGGAAGCCGCAATGGCCGCATCCGCCATGGCAAATCCGATCTTGTCGCACATCTCCACCGCGTCATCCTCGCCATAGGTCAGCCCCAGCTTGATCAGCGCATCCGCCAGTCCCATGATTCCCAGACCGATCTGACGCCATTTTGCCACGCTCTCCCGCTGCTCCTTTAGAGGATGCAGGGGAAGCCCTTCATCCAGCACCTCATTCAGCGCCCGGACAGATGCCCGGACACATTCCTTCAGGCCTTCAAAATCAAAGGACGCCGTATCCGTAAACGGATCCTGCACAAACTGGGAAAGGTTGATGCTTCCCAGCAGGCAGCTTCCTCCCGCGGGCAGGGGCTCTTCGGCACAGGGATTCACTCCCGCATAGGAAAACTCCTTGGTATTGGCCAGCAGGTTCCACTCTGTGATCCTGTCCCAGAACAGTGCGCCCGGCTCCGCGTAATCCCAGTTGGTCTGAGCGATCCGGCGGAACAGCTCCCGGGCATTCACTGTCTTCTCGATCACCTGTCCGGTGGCCTTTCTGGTATAGTGGAGCAGATACTCCTGGTTCTTCTTCACCGCCTCCATAAAATCCTTATGGATCCGCACGGAGATATTGGCCTTGGTCACTTTGTCCAGATCTGTTTTCAGCTCAATAAATTCCTGCACATCCGGATGAGAACAGTCGATGGAGATCATCAGCGCTCCCCGACGTCCGTTCTGTCCGATCAGTCCCGTTACCATGGAATACAGATCCATGAAGGATACGGATCCGCTGGTCTCCTTGGCCGCGTTGTTGATCCTTGCTCCCCTGGGAGCCAGCCTGGAAATATCGATCCCGCAGCCGCCCCCGTAGCTGTACGTCCGGGCCAGCTTTTTGGCGCAGTCAAAAATACTCTCGATCTCATCCTCCGGAGGCTCGATCACATAACAATTGGAAAATGTGATCTTTCTTCCCTGATCCTGAAGTCCCCGGTTGGACAGGATCCTTCCCCCGAACAGGAACTTCTTCTGCCGGATATATTCGGCGATCTCTTCATTGCCCCCGCTGATCCGGGAAAGCCAGGCTTCAAAATCCTCTCCCTCCCCGCAGTATTTCTTTGTCCAGATATCCATCCCCAGCTGGTTCTCTTCTCCCAGCCATTCTTCGATCGTCATCATACCTCTCCTATCTTTTGATTTTTGGCGCGGCAGTTCATCTGTCAGGCATGTTTCCCTGACCCGCTGCCCGCAGGAATCCTGCGGCTGAACCGACGCAGCCTTTCCATTTCCGGGCATCAGAGGAAAGGAAGCCGCCGCACATGGGTACCGAGTCATTCTCAGCACCCCCGCATACGGCAGCTCCCCTTACCGGCAGTCGGTCCCCTTCGCCTGATTTCCGCCCTCTTTCCGTCCATAACAGCTGAGCATTCCGGCTTCACTGTCACAAACGCATGTACACAGGCTGAACTTTACTCCTGTCAATACAGACAGACAGCAGCTCCGCCCAACAGTCTCCCCGGCGAAGCTGAACTGTAAAATATGGTACCACGATACCAATTCTATTTCAAGGGGAAAGGCGGTTTTCAAAAAATTCATACAAAACGGCCGCGCACCCTGTTTTTAGGGTACACGGCCGCTTTCTTACCCTTCCCTATGCAAACGGCGAAAGCTCCAGGCGGATAAAATATCCCTGGTCATGCCGGCAGACCGGACATGTCCGGGGCGCCTGCTCTCCCTCATGGATATATCCGCAGTTCAGACAGATCCATCCCGTACTCACCCCGGAAACATGAAGCTGATTGTCCTCCAGCCATTTGGCAAACCGCCCGAAACGGTCTCCATGAAATTTCTCGATCCCGGCGATCATATAAAAGGAGCTGGCCACCTGTTCAAAGCCCTCTTCCTTTGCCTTGTCACCGAACGCCTGGTAGACATCATCGTGTTCTTCATATTCGTTGTGCTGCGCCATCCTGAGAAGCTTTGCCAGATCATCCGTGTGATCCACCGGATACGTTCCGTCCACATGGATCGTCTCTCCGGCCAGTTCTTTCAAATGATTATAAAAAATCTCCGCATGCTCTTTCTCCTGATCCGCCGTATACAGAAATACCTGAGCAATCGCCGCCTGGTTCTGCTTCCTGGCCTGAGCCGCGCCGAATGTATATCTGTTTCTGGCCTGACTTTCCCCGGCAAATGCCCGCATCAGATTATCCTTTGTCTCACTTGATCTGAAATCCACTGCCATCCTTCCATCTCCTTCTGCAAGCCCCTCCGCTTCCATGCTCTGCGGCGCGGAGAAAGGCTTTACTCGTTATTTCTCCCATAGTATGAACTTCCGGATGGCAATTTATACATGTCTTCTGAATATTTTCAGGATTCTTCCAGATCCACATCCACCACAGTTTTGGAATACGGAAGATATCGGATCTCGGCAGTCAGCCCCTGATCCTTCTCTTCCCCCTCCTGCTGTGCCGCATCCGTTTCCACCAGAGCCTGTCCCTGATCATATTCCTGCTGTCCGATGGAAAATATTTCTTCCCTGCCCTGGGAATCCTCTCCCCGGATCTGAATAGAAGGGCTGTCTCCCAGGCCGCTGTACAGGAACGATATCTTTTCCAGGCTGACCTGCCGGGGCTGCCCCAGGTAGGAAATGTCCCGCAGGGGAGCGCCCACCTTCACATTCAGCAGGCAGATCCCTCCCACAGCCATTCCCACCGAAAAGACCGCAAATACCAGCCTGGAAAAAAGCTCTCCTCTTCCCAGTTTTCTTACGGCCGCCAGGATGCAGATCCCCGTCAGGATCATTGCCGCTGATATCATCAGAAAAAACGGGATAGAGATATAATTCCCGCCAACTCTTCTCACCGTACCGCTGCGGCAGATCAGGGAAAAGATCAGCACCGGAACGGCAAATACCACCGCCGACGCCCCCGACCAGACCGCCGCCTTCTGCAGTCTGCTGTACATCATTTCGACCCCCTTTTGCTTTGACGGCAGGACTCCCTTTCCCGCGGCAAGCTTTGGCCGGGGTCCCGCCGTCATCTGTAATCTGTATCTTCCATGATATCCCGCTTTCCGCAGACAAACAAGCGCGCTGACGTTAATCCGATGTTAAATTATGGTTACATGCCAGCCACTGCTCCAGCGTATGCTCTTTGGCATCCCCGGGAAGCTGGCGGACATATTCCAGGAACAGCCTGCTCATCCGGGCTTCCTCCCTGTTGTATTCATACCCCAGACGGCCTGCCACTTCCAGGGCTGTTTCCTGAAACAGGCTGCACATCCGGAAGGTCCTCTCCCACACTTCTTCCGGTTCGGCGCAGCCGTAGGTGTCCAGGAAACGCCGGTACATCTCATCTGAGAGATAATTTCTCATATATTTTCCAGACTTTCCGGCGCTTACGGAAAACTGATTCTCTGCTCCGATCTTCCACAGCAGCATTCTTTTCAGCATCGGTCGGACGGGATCGTCGATCATATCCATCACATAGGGGATTTCTCCCCGCCACAGGCCCTTGGCCACATTGTTGAGACACCACCAGAACTCATTGCACACATCCAGATATTCCTGTCTGCCAGGCTTTTTTATCCGGTAGATCTCATCGGAGGACACCTCCTTTCGGGGAAGGATCCCGTCTTTATCCACCAGAGTCCGGTAAAGCTCCAGATTGCTCAGAGCCCGGGCTTTCGTTCCCACATGCAGGTCCATGCGGATGCCGTCCCGAAACTGGATCAGCCATCCATACCAGCTCTCCGGATCAGCATCCCCATAAAGGACACCTTCCTCCGGATACTGCATATACAGCCGCCGGCCGAATCTGTCGATCCAGCTCTTATCCTCCCGAAAGGGCTTGGTATCCTCCACAATATATTCCACATCATAGTCCTGAAAAATATCCCCGGGGATCTTCGGGTTGGCTCTGGATCCCTCCAGATACGCCGCCCGGATCCGCTCATCCTCCAGAGCCACCTGAATGATCAGCCCCAGCATTTCCTGTTCTGTCCTCATGGCAACTCCTCCCCTGGCTGCGAGGGCCGGCAGCTTTCCTGCTGTTTCTTATCCGCCTCAAACTGATCCGGATATATCTCACTGCCCGTATATCCACAGACTCCCATTCTGGGCGAATTGCATACCGGAAGCATCCAATCCGCAAAGCTGTCCTCTTCCCATTCCGCTTCTTCCCCGCTGGTTTCTCCCTTTTCCATCTCCTCCGCACATTCCTCACACCAGAAGGGATTTCCACTGTAATACCCTTCCGGATTAACCCACTTTGCCGGACGCTCACCGCACTGGGAACAGAGGATACTGGGAGGATTATTTCTGGAAAGGATGGTGATCTTCTCCCGTTCCCATATTCCCTGACCACGGTAATCCTGCACCTTGATCTCCAGCTCCGTGGTGGAGCCGAAGTCGTATTCATAGGAAAAGATCATCCCTACGGAAAGCACTCTTTTCAGCATGCAGGCCATACTGCGGGCAGGGGGCCCCCAGAATCTGTCCTCAGAGGGATGGGATTCATATGACACGCCCCCGATAGTAAACGCGCTGAGATGACCGCAGCACTCCACCCAGATATCCCGGATGAACTGATCCAGATCCCTCAGAAGAGCATCCTCCCGCATCTCCACGATCAGCCAGTAATCCTTTTGATATTTTCCACTGAGTACCAGCTCATAATATCCGCATTTTCTCTTTCCCTTTTCTTCCGCCAGCGCCTCCGCCCGCCCCTTGCAGGCGTTCAGATGCCGGAGCATACCGCCCCGCGTATACTCTTTTCCACAATATTTACAGTATCCTTTTGTCTGTTTTGCCATCGTTTTTCCTCCCGTTCTTTCCATATTTTTTCCCAACTGATTTTGACAGAAACTGATGGATTCCGCAATAGCCAAATCTTCCGCTGCCTTGCAGCGCGGCATGCTTGATTTCCCACTTATAGGTCTGCTAATATATCTTTATATAAGAATACTATCTGCGCCCGAAGTTTTTGAAATTCCGGAATATACTCCTCCAGAATCTTCCCCGCCAGTTTCCTGGCGGCCTCTCCGTTATACATATGCGCCATATCATTCCTATCCCTCAGCATAGCCAGCCAGATATCCTCTGCAAGGAAATCATATATCTGATATGCGGCTTTCAGAATCTCCCTTGGCGATCCTGATCCCGCAGCGCTTTTCCCTTCATAACGAAGAAGCTCTTTCAGTACCTTCCACCCCAATTCGAACTGCGCAAAAAACTTATCAATGATTCCGCTGATGATAAACTCATTTTCCAGATCCTCTTCATAAGCTCTCTCCAACACTGCCAGATTAGAAATATAATTCTCAAACTTCTTCATAAAGGATAACTCCTTCCTTCCGGATCATCTTAAGAAACTCTCCCGGAGATATATCTTCCAAATCCACAATATCAAATCGCAGAAGTGTGGATGTAGTTTCATCTGCATCCAGAGCAAAAGCCGTCACGTCTCCGCCTTCCACCGCCAAATCAATATCACTCTCTCTTCGGAAATCTCCCCTGGCTCTCGATCCAAATAAAAGAATCCTCTTCACCTGATACTTTTCGGCCAGCTGCCGGATTTCCTCTACCACCTCAGATTTTATCCCGGTATTCTTCCAGTGTTCCATATCTCTTACCCCTTCCAGATCCTGCGCTCATTCACAAACATCCCCTGATACCGCCTGGCCTGAAACTGCCGCATAAACCAGTCGCATTTGCACAGGAACAGATAATAGATGTTCAGCCCGCATCCGTGCAGCGTCTCAAAATTCCCCTGCCCTTTGGCTAGGATCAGATCCGCGTCCAGTATCATCCGGCGCACCCGGGGATCCACATCCTCCAGATTGGTTCCCGCCACCCGGTCTCCGTTTCCCATCACCGGGATCACCTGATCCAGCCCTGTCATCCGGACGTCCTCCATAGTGGCGTCATTGACCACGGGAAATCCCCGCACCACTCCGGTAACGGCAAGATGGGGATACCGTTCCTTCAAAAGCTTCACTGCCAGCTTGTCCAGCACGATCTCTCCGCAGTTATCCATAAGATAAACGAGACGCTTTCCCTTTTTCAGATCCTCCTGGAACTTCCGGTATTCCACGGGATCCAGCACATCATTTTCCCGTTCAAACAGCCTGAACATCTCCTGATGATCCACCTGATCCATGGCGGAAAAATCGATAAAGTTTCCCACTCTGGCAAACAGGAGGGCGGCGGCCAGCGGATCTTCACTCCGCCGGATCCGTCTTTCAAACTCTCCTTCTCTCTCCAGCATCAGCCGGTTATACTCCTCTTTGATCCTGCGGTAATCCTCCCTCTCCCCGTAGTATTTCCGGTAGATATCCTCCACTCTGGCCGCCAGCCAGGGGGCATTTGCCTGATCCCCGCTTTCCCCGATCATCCGCATCAGTTCCTTCAGATACCGGACCTTCCGTTCTTCATCGGGATCATTTCGCAGCTTCCGTTCCTCTTTATCCAGAATACAGCATACACACGCCGCGTTCAGTCTCATCACATTTCCTCCTTCCCCACGGGTACCTGGATAGCCTTCCCTAGCACAAACGAATAGATCAGCGTTTCTTTTACCTTCCTGCCGGTGATTCTCTCCAGGGCCTCCCCATAATACCGCATCTGCGTCCGGTACCGTTCCAGAAGCGTCTGCTCCTGCCCCTTCCGGACAAAATCCGTCTTATAATCCACCAGCACAAGGCCTTCCGTCTCCGGAAAGAAAGCGTCCATCACGCCCTGCACCAGAATCTTCTCGTCCCTGCTCCAATGAGGATTTTTCTCATATGCCGGGATCTCCATCACAAACTGCTGTTCCCGCCGAAGCTGGCCGTTTTCCTGGGCCCGGCGCATACGCCTTCCCAGAGCAGAGGAAGCCAGCCAGAGGATCTGTCCCGGACGGATGCATTCCGCCATGGGACGGGTCAGCTTTCCTTCCTTTACCATGGCTTCCAGCTGCTCCTGGATCTCTTCGCTGCTTTCGCACCTGGTATAATCCAGTCCTTCCAGAAAACGGTGATATGCCGTACCTCTGTCGCTTCCCTCCAGAGCTTCCCTGGGCTGTTTCAAAAACTCCGGTACCAGGGGCACCGGCGCCTCCTCCGGAAACAGCTCTTCCCCTCTGAACTCCTCCGCCTCCTGACGCTTCAGCTCAGAAACACTGAGCACCGCTGGAATTTCCTGCAGCGCTTCCCAGGGATAATGGTAGGAGAAACGTTCTTCGAGATTTTTTCTCATTTCCTCATCAAATATTTGCGCGCCGTCCCAGTCCAGAAGCTGCCGGCGTCTCTCCTCCCGGTACATCCGCTGTTCCAGCTCCTGTTCCACCTGTCCGGCTCCCCGTAAGGTTTTTATCCGAAACCGGGCGCCGCTTTCCCGGCAGGGATGCGTTCTGTCCGGCATTCTTTCCGCTTCCCGCCAGATCTCATCAAAGGCCGGATGGCGGCACAGCGCAGGAAGGATCCAGGCCCAGCAGTTCTGGGCGCTCTCCAGAAGTCCGTAGGGCAGCCGCTCCTGCCGCTGCCGGTACAGGCCGTTCCAGGCAGCCGCCTTCTGGTCCAGTTTTTCCACCGTGCCGGTGAGGATCAGCTTCTCCTTTGCCCGGGTCAGCGCCACGTACAGCACCCGCAGCTCCTCCCCCAGGCTTTCCAGACGGATCTGTTTCTGGATCACCTGCCGCATCAGCGACGGCGCTTTGATCCGCAGTCCCGGCTCAATGGCATTGGCTCCCACTCCCAGATCCGGATGGATCACCAGTCCGGCATTGGCATCCGCCATATTGAACCGTTTTCCCATGCCGGAAACAAACACAATGGGGAATTCCAGCCCCTTGCTCTTGTGGATGCTCATGATCCGCACCGTGTCCTCATTCTCCCCCACAGTGCTCACCTCACCGAAATCCACCTGGTATTTCTGCAGATTTTCAATATAGCGGATAAAGTTGAACAATCCTTTATAGCTGGTATCCTCAAACTCCACCGCCTTCTCCGCCAGCATCTCCAGATTGGCCTTCCTCTGTTCTCCCCCCGGCATGGCCTGGGCGTACAGTCCGTAGCCCGTTTGATCCAGGATCAGTCCGATCAGCCGGTGGATGGGAGTATAAGGCACCTGATTCCGGATCTTTTCATAGGTCCGGAAAAATCCGTCCAGCTTCTCCCTCAGCGCCTGATTCTCCCCCGTTTCCGTATAGTGTCTGGCCGCCCGGTAAATTTTCTCATCAGCAAATTCTCCTTTGATCATGGCCAGCTCTTCAGGGCTGCATCCCACAATGGGGGAACTGAGAACAGCGGTAAACGGGATCTCCTGCATGGGATTGTCACAGATATGGAGGTAATTCAGGACAGTCACCACCTCCAGGGCGCTGAAATATCCGGTTCTGGAGGTGGTATGGGCGGGAATCCCCATATTCATCAGCACTCTGGCGAACACATCCGCCCATCCCGTCACCGTTCTGAGAAGGATCACGCAGTCCCGGTACCTGGCCGGCCGGTATTCCCCGGTTTCCTTATCCAGCACAGGGGCCTTTCCCACCAGTTTCAGGATCCTCTCTCCCACCGCCCTGGCTTCCAGTTCCTGGGCGGTCAGCTCCGATGAGTCGTCTCCGGTCTCCGGGGCGTCCGTCTCCACCAGCAGTACCTCCGTGGCGTCCTCCATGACCTCCTCCCTGCTCTGCCGGCCCTCTTCCCCCTTCTCCGTACCGGAACCGTCCTCCCCTTTCCTGGGGGGAAACACCGCGCCGGGATACAGCGCCGCCGCGTCATCGTACTCCACATCTCCCAGTTCTTTTCCCATGATCTGCCGGAAGATAAAGTTCACCCCCTCCAGCACCTGCGCCCGGCTCCGGAAGTTTTTGTGCAGATCGATCCTCTGGCAGTCTCCATCCTCCTGGGAGTATGTCTCATATTTTTCCATAAACAGCTCCGGACGTGCCAGCCGGAACCGGTAGATGCTCTGCTTCACATCCCCCACCATAAAGATATTATGGATCCCATGGCGCATCCTGGAAACACTGGTCAGAAGAGTCTCCTGCACCAGATTGCTGTCCTGATACTCGTCGATGAGAATCTCCTCAAACCTCCGGGAAAATTCTTCCGCCGCCGGCGTATATTCCAGTCCTCCGTCCTCTGTGCGCTTCACCAGGATATCCAGGGCAAAATGCTCCATGTCGGAAAAATCCACCAGATTCTTCTGGCGCTTCTTCCGGGCAAACGCCTCCATAAACTTCCCGGTAAGGTCGATCAGCTCCTCCACCGGTTCCCTGCAGATCCGCAGTTCATCCAGAATCTGTCCGGAATCTCCGTAAAAATACCGTTCCTTCAGATCCTTCAGGATGTCCTTCATCCGGTCCCGGTTGGCCTTCACGGTTTCCTTTTTCTGCTGGGACGCCTGCGGATCTTTCTTCCGGGAAAGAGGGGCAAATTTCATTTCCGCGAAAGCGGCGCCGCATCCGTCAAAATCCCGCTGCTCCCACAGACTCCACAGATTCTCCCACAGCTTCCGGTCCTCCCCTATGGCGTCCTGGTAGGTGCGGGGGCCATCCTCCTCGCCTGCCAGCGCTTCATTTTCCAGGATCACACTCAGGACCTCCCTGAGAGAATTTCCCGCGTCCTTCCACATACACTCCATCCAGGGACTTTTTTCCAGCTCCTGAAAGGTCTCCGCCTGGTAGGGACGGCGGCACTGTTCAAGCCATTCCCCCGGCCAGGGATTGCTCATGGAAAATTCATACAGCTTCAGGATCATATCTCCCAGCCCCTCGTCCGTCTTTCCCGCGGCAAAGCACTCCACAAAACGGTGATATTTCTCCTCATTCTCCGCGTAAGCCGCCTCCAGCACCTCCTGGATGACATCGGCCTTCAGCAGCCGCAGCTCCCCCTCATTGGCCGTCCGGAATCCCGGGTCCAGGTCAATGGTGTGAAAATAATTGCGGATCACATAGGAGCAGAATCCGTCAATGGTATTGATCTGAGCATTGTGGATCAGGGTCTGCTGCCGCTGAAGATGCTCATTGTCCGGCTCCTCCTCCAGGCGGCGCTCCACCGCTGCCGAAAGACGCTCCCGCATCTCTCCCGCCGCCGCCCTGGTGAAGGTCACGATCAGCAGGCGGTCGATATCCACGGGATTCTCCTTCCGGGTCATCATGGTCAGGATCCTCTCCACCAGCACCGCTGTTTTCCCGGATCCCGCGGCGGCGCTCACCAGAATATTCCTGCCCCCCAGCCGGATCACCTTCTCCTGTTCCTCAGTCCACTGTACCGCCATAATCCGTCTCCTTTCCATCGTCATCTCCGTCTTCTTTCTCCCCGGCCATCCGCCTCCAGATCTCTTCCCCCTCCAGAGCCGCCAGATTCCGGAAATGATATCCCGGTATCCGCTCGTCAAACCCGCAGATGCCCCGGTACTGGCAGAAATCACAGGCCGTCCGTTTCCTCATCTGGTAGGGATTGATCTCCACATTCCCATCCAGGATCTTTCTGCCGATGGAACGGATCTTCCGGTTGACATAACTGGAAAGAACCGCAAACTGCTCCCGGGTGGCGGCCGACGAAGTGCGGGAAAGGCTCCCGTCCTTATTGCAGGCCGCCGGTATCACCGCCGATTTTTTCACCCGGCCTGCCGCCAGATCCCGGTCCAGGGTCGCGATCACCTGGCTGTCGCCCCGCACCAGTCCGCTGGGCCGCAGAAGAGAAAGGATCTTTCCGGAAATCTCCTCCGGGCTGTCTCCCAGACTTCCTTCCGCCAGGGGATCCTTTACCTGATAATAAAAGATCCCCGCAGGTTCCACCCTCTTCTCCGGATGTTCCCGCTGCTCGATCTCCACCGCCGCGTTCAGGTACACCACCAGCTGGAGCTGCAAACCGTAGTATAAGGCGATCAGATCCATGGACGTATTTCCTGATTTGTAATCCACCACCTTCACATAGATCCTGTCCTCCTGCTCACACCGGTCCATCCGGTCGATCCTGCCCCGAAGCCGCAGCTTTTCCTGTCCCGACAGGGTAAAATTCACCGCCTCCAGATCATCCTCCATGGAGAAAACGATCTCAAATCGGCTGGGTTCGTAATCACCGGCCGCCAGCTGGGCCTGCAGAGCCCACACCGTCCGTCTCAGGATCCGCCTCACCCTGACGATCATATATTCATTCCGGGCGCTGCTGTGGAGAATGGTATTCCCATAGTCTTCCACTACCTCCTCCACGCTTTCGTCGATCAGCTGCTCCCTTTCCTCATCTGTGAGATTTTTCCACGAAAGTCTCTTCCGTTTCAGGTTCATGGAAAAACGCTCCAGCGCCTGGTGGATCACGTTTCCCATATCAACGGAACGGAATTCATACTGTTCTCTTTCGGAGATCTCCAGTCCGTACTGGAGAAAGTGGGCAAAGGCACAGGCGGCAAACCGTTCCAGCTCCGTGGCGCTGTTCTCCAGCGTATCCCCGTACAGGGCTTTTGCCGCGCTTTTGGAGATCCGGTCCTGAGGCTTCCAGCAAAACGCGGCGTCCACCCAGGAAAGGCACTTCTGTCTCCACCCGGGAGAATTCAGGAACCAGGTGTACAGCTCCTTCCACTCTCCGCTCTCCTCTCCCTGGGCCGCCTGACGAAGCCCCCGGATAAAAATCTCCAGAGCCTGTCCGGGCTGTTCCAGAAGCGCCAGCATCTCTTTCTCCTCATCCACGTCATAGGGCGTCAGGCCGGGGTAAAGCCGGCATACCGCAGGGATCAGATAAGCCGGTCCCAGCGCCTCCCCCTGCCCCCCGGTCTTGGCAAAGGACAGATACAGTCTGCGGGAGGGCCGGGTCATGGCCAGATACAGATAGAATTTCTGGATGTACATGGATTCCCGGGCCCCAGGCGCCAGCTCCACCTTCCGCTCCTCCATGAATTCTCTGTCCGCCTCGGACAGCAGGCCGCCCCGGCCCGCCCGTTTGGGGATGATGCTGTCATTGACTCCCACCAGGAACAGGACTTTCACATCCTTCAGGCGGGTCCTTTCCATATCTCCGATCACCACCTGATCCAGTGAAGGAGGCAGGATCCCCACCCTGGCCTCCTGGAAGCCCGCTTCCAGGATCTGCTGGTAATCTCTGAGAGAAATTTTCTCATCGCCCAGGATCCCCACGATCTTATCCAGAAGTTCCATAACGATCCCATAAATCTGAGAATACTCTCCTGCCAGCGCCTTCTCCCCCATCCGGTCAAATTCCGCCTTCTGGGCCTCCAGCCGCTGCTGCATCTCTCCCCTGACGATGAACTGGTACAGGATTTCGGTCCGTTCTTCCACCGTCAGCTCTGTCTCCTTCATTCGCTGGGCAAAATCCCGGATCTCCTCCAGGAATTTTTCCCGGATCCCGTTGATCTCCTCCACCTGGCCCTCCTCCAGGCCCCGGCAGCGTCTTACCCAGTGCTCCTGCCATTTCTTCCATCCCCGGATTCCCAGGGCAATGCAGTAATTTTCCAGCAGATCCGTCTCCTCCCGGGAAATTCCGGAAAGGCCGCAGCGCAGATACCGGAAAACGCTTTCATAGCTGAAATTTTCCGTCAGAAGCGAAAGGGCCGCCCGCAGATATTCCACGAACGGATTCATAAGGATGGTATGCTTCTCATCCAGAAAATACGGGATCCCCAAATGCTCCATCACATGCCTGGCGCAGGGGGCGTATCCTGTCAGGTCTCCGGTGATCACCGCGAAATCCCTGTACTGATACCCCTCCGTCCGGACAAGACGCAGCATGCAGAGGGCCGCGTACTCCATTTCCTGCCGCGGATTGGCGGCTGTAAACATGCGGATCTCTTCCTGCCGCCCGGTATACTCCCATTTTCCATAACGGAACAGATGGCGTTCCAGAAAATCCAGCGCGGGAGACTGCCCGAACCGGCTGTGCTCTCCCGGCTCCACCCGGATCTCCTCCTCCACCTCCACCCGCTCTTCCCGGGCCATGCGGACCAGGCTCTCCATCATCTGCCCGCTCATCCGGAAAAGATGCTGGGGGCTTTTCAGACGTCTCCTGTCTGTCCGCGGATCCAGAGTCACTGCCACCGTCACCCGGCTGCACAGCCGGAGAAGCTTTCTGATCAGCTTGTTCTGCACCGGGGTGAAGCCGGTGAAGCCGTCCAGGACCACTTCACTTCCCGCCAGTATCCGGGACTGCTCCACCCTGTCGCAGAGCACCTCCAGGATCTCCTCAGTGGTGATATAACGTTCTCTCAGATAATCCTGAAATCCCCGGTACACCACCTGGATGTCCTCCAGCTTATGGACAAGAAGCGGATTGGCATCCGACCGTTTCAGGATCTCCCCCACATCCTCCGGACTGATATCATACTGCATCAGCTCCGAGACGAGAGATTTCATTTCGCTGACCGTACCCGTTTTTTTCAGGCTTTCCCCCAGAGTTCCCAGCTGATCCTTTTTTTCCTGGATCACTCTCTGCAGCACCAGCGTTTTTCCCGTGTCCTCCAGAACCGGACGGGTATCTCCCCCCGTCTCCCCGAAAACCCGGAAAGCCAGCCGCTGAAAGCTGAGCACATCAATATTCATGATCCCGCCCCGGGGACTCATGGAAACCAGCTCCTTCTGTGTCTGCATACCGAACTGCTCCGGTACGATCACCAGGTATCTCTGTTCCGGATGCTCCTGGGCCTTTTTCAGTACGTCCTGATATAAATAATGCGATTTCCCCGCTCCGGAATTTCCCAGAACAAACTGCAGTGCCATCTTCCACCTCCCATAGTTTCCTTACAGTTCAGCCTTCCGGCTTCCCTGTCACAGATACAGGCACATACGGCGGACCGGTCATCCGGCCCGCCGCTGATTGCCCGCAGCAGTTTCACAGTCCGGCCTCTGAGCCGTCACTCACAGGGAAATGTCATTCCCCAGTCTTTCCGGATTCTGTCCATCAGCCGCATCACCCGCAGGATCTCGCTGTGAGGCATCTCCGGGCATTCCGTTTTCCCCTCCCGGATGGCCTTCACACAGGAAAGCAGTTCGTACTCATATCCATTGATCTGCTCCGGCACATCGTAGCGGGCTGTCATCTTCCTGTCCAGATCAAAGACCCGGATCTCCTCGCAGTTATTGATATTCTGTATCTCAATATAGCCCTTGTCTCCGTTGATCACTCCCTGCCGGTCCGTCTGGGCCAGCATATTGCTGTGCAGCACCGCCATTTTCCCGTCCGCAAAGGTGAGGGTGATGCTGTTCATCCAGTCAATGCCCTTGGGAGACATCACGGCTGTGGAGGTCACTTTTTCCACCTCCCCGTGGAATACCATCAGGGCGAAGTTGATGGGATACACTCCCAGGTCCAGCAGCGCGCCCCCTGCCAGGGCCGGCTCCTGCATCCGCTCCACATGGGGAAGGACATACCCCAGATTGGCGGTGAGGGAAGTAACCGTTCCGATCACCCCGCTGGCCACCAGGTCATCGATCATCTTTCTGCTGGGCATATAGCGGGTCCAGATGGCCTCTGCCAGCAGAAGTCCCTTCTTTCGGGCCATTTCCATAAGCTCCTCTGCCTGAGCGGCATTGACGGTAAATGCTTTTTCCACCAGCACATGTTTTCCGTATTCCAGGCACATCTTCGCGTACTGATAATGATGGGAATGAGGCGTAGCCACGTACACCAGCTCCACCTGGGGATCCTGGAGCATCTCTTCATAGGAACCGTACGCCTTCTCAAATCCCCACTTGTCCGCAAATGCCTTTGCCTTCTCATACGTCCTGGATCCCACCGCATACAGCTCCACCTCATCCAGCCCGGCCGCAGCCGCAGCCATGCTCCTGGCAATTCCGCCCGGTCCTAAAATCGCCAATTTCATTTTGTAAAAACCTCCCTTTGTAAACTGCCGGGCAGCCGTCCCGACAGCTGCGCCGATATTAGTATTTTAGCATGGCTCTTCCTGTTTCACAACCTCCTATCTTTTTCACCGGAAGACAGTTTTACAGGCTCCCTTCCCCCCATCCGATCCCCGCGATACTGCGGACAGCTTCACGGCTAATGCCGTTCGCTGTCCGTTGCCCGGCAAAGACCCCCTCATGCAAGCATGGCGGTCACTTGCCGGGCGTATCGATCGGATGGCGGAAGTCCCTTCCCCCATCCGATCCCCGCGATACTGCGGGCAGCTTCACGGCTAATGCCGTTCGCTGTCCGTTGCCCGGCAAATTCCCGCTCATGCAAGCATGGCGGTCACTTGCCGGGCGTATCGCGCAAAAAGCAGCAGTTCTGTCTTTCGACTTCCCTGCTGCTTTCCATCTGCCGCCTGCGCCCGGCAGCTTCACATGTTTCCTTCACTTTCCAAAGTTTTTTCTCCCGGTACCCCCGCAATTACTCCTGGGTCAGCTTGGCGTATTCCGTTTTGGCAGTTTCCCACGCATCGCTGAAGTATTCCGTCACTTCATCGTATCCCATATCCTTCAGCTCGCTCTGGATATCCTGGAACTTCTGATCATATTCCTCCTGGGTTTCGGAGAATACCATATCCGGTACAGCCTGCTGCAGATAATCCGCGATCTTGGTCACACTTCTCTGAATGCTTGTGGGATTCTCTGCGGGCATCAGATTAATATACCCCTCATAAATGGTGGACTGGTTTTCTCTGGTGGTGGTCACCTCCAGGGGAATATCCACCCCGTAGTGTTCACAGTAATCCTTATCAGCTTCCGTCATATTTTCCTGGATATAATCCCGGCTCAGCCGCAGGTCAATGTACTCTCCCTGGTTTGCCTCGCTGATGGCATAGGCATCGTAATCCTGTCCCACCAGTCCCAGATATCTGTTGGCTCCCTGCTCCAGCAGATAGTCGGGATTTTCTTCCATTTCGGCTTTGCATTCATCGGTGAACACCGCCACTCCGTTTTCATCGTAATCCCAGGTGACTCCCTTGGGGCCGTTCATGATGGTACGGGCTCCATCCTCCGAAAATACAAAGTCCAGCAGCCGCATGATCCCTTTCATCTTGGTCTCGTCACATTTGGAGGAGACCACAAAAGTCCTGGCCGACATGCCGAATTCCGAGGCTCTGGAAACCCATGCCGGGAATTCTTCCGTATCAGCCCAGGGGATATCCACCACCTTGTCTGTTCCGCCATTCTGACTCAGATCCGCATTGGTGGCGTCCCAATCCCATTCCATGGAGCTGAACAGGATCTGTCCCTCATTGATCTTCTGGGTATACTGCTCATTTTTCTGGGTATATGTCTCAGGATCCAGAAGTCCCATCTGGTTGGCTTTGAAATACATCTGGGCAGTGATCCAGTACATATGATCTTCATTATACAGATCGATATATTCCAGATCCGGAATACTGAAGGCCGTCAGATCGTTCAGTCCGTACTGGCCGATATATTTCCAGATCACCGGATCCGACAGTGTATGGTTCAGCCCCCAGTCGTTGAATCTGGAAATGCCGTACGTTTTCTTTCCGGATTCCGTTTCCGGGTGGTTTTCCTGGATGGTCTTCAGAAGCTCCAGAAAATCATCAATGGAATTGATCTCCGGGCTTCCCGCCTCCTTATACCACTCCCAGCGGATAAAATTCCCGTAGCGGGAGGTGGCCAGCGCGGAAGGTTCACTCTTTCCTCTGGCGAACACGGCGTACATCTGATCCTCTCCGGCGCTCATGTACTCCCTGCTGTAGTTGATCATTTCCGGAAAGTTTTCCGTCAGGCCGGGAGCATAGTCCAGATATTCATCCAGACTCTGTACGGCTCCCGCCTGGATCAGCGGTGTGATATACTGGGCGTCCATCCTGTTCAGATCGTACAGATCGCCGCTGGCAGCCATGGCCTGGGCTTTTTCCGTACTGTACAGCACCACATTCAGCGTAACCCCTGTCTGTTCCCTGATATACTGGGCCACCGGATCCTCCTGGATCCCGGCGGTCATGGGATTTTCTCCCGCGGAGTCCATAAAAATATCAATGGTGACTTCTTCGATCTCATCCGATCCGTTTTCCTGATTTTCTGACTGCTGTCCGGAATCGGACGGTTCCTGGCTGCCGGAATCTCCGCAGGCAGCCATATTCAGTGTCATGATCGCTGCGCCCGCCGCAGCAAGCATCCTTTTTCTGGTTTTCCGTTTCATACAAATCCTCCTCTCTTTCATTGCTTCCTTTCTCCCCCTGTTTCCCGGGGGCTTCCTTCTCTCCTATCCTTTTACCGCCCCGATCATGATCCCGTTTATGAAGTATTTCTGCATAAACGGATATACCACGAGAATGGGAATGGTAACCACCATGGTGATGGTCATCCTCAGGGTAAACGGACTGATCGCCGCTCCGGAAACCGCGCCTGCACCTCCCGTCCTGGCCATATTCGCAATATTGGTGGCCTGATTCAGATATTCCAGCAGCGTCATCTGCAGAGTTTTCAGGTTCATATCATTCACCAGCAGCAGGTTGTCCGTCCATGAATTCCACTGTCCCACCGCGGTAAAAACCACCACCGCCGCCAGCACCGGTTTGCATACCGGCATGATGATCCTCCAGTAAATGGTAAAATATCCCGCCCCGTCAATCTTGGCCGATTCTTCGATCTCTCCCGCAATGGATTCCATATAGGTTTTGATCAAGATCATGCTGTAGGCGGAAACCGCCGTCGGCAGGATATATACCAGAAAATTATCCCGCAGTCCTATGGTCCTCATGGTCAGATACCAGGGGATCAGCCCTGCGTTGATATACATGGAAACGATGGCAATGGAGTAAAACAGCTTCCTGCAGGGCAGCTCCCGCTTTGTCAGGGTATAAGCCAGAATGCTGGTAAAAAACAGGGTGACAATGGTTCCCACTACCGTTCTGGCAATGGAAACCAGAAACGCGTTGAAAATCCCGTTCAGCTCAAACACCTGGGCGTAGTTTTTCAGGGTAGGTTCCAGGGGATACCAGGAGATCATGCTTTTCTGCACTGCGTCCGGATCGCTGATGGAAGCGATAAAAATATAATAAAAGGGATAGACACAGCTTAAAAACAGCAGGGTAAACAGCAGGATCATCACAGCCTGGAACACGATTTCCTTCGGTGGAAGTTTTTTCCTGTTCATTTGATCACCTCTCTTTTCATCAGCGGCAGATCACAGAATGGACTGCCCCAGCGTTTTCTTTGACAGCTTATTGACACTGAATACCAGGATCACACTGATAAAGGTCTTCACCATACTGACCGCCGTGGAAGCCGGAATATCATTGTTCAGCATCCCGATACGGTATACATAATAATCCAGCACCTCGATCTTCTCCTGGATCATGGGATTTACAAACACGTAGTACTGTTCAAATCCGTTGTTCAGGATCGCTCCCACTGAGATGATCAGCAGTGTGACCAGGGTGGGAAGCATCCCGGGGATGGTGATATGCAGGATTTTTTTCCATCGCCCCGCTCCGTCCACCGCGGCGGCGTCATACAGCTGAGAATCGATTCCCGTAATAGCGGCAAAGAAAATGATGGAATTATATCCCACTGTTTTCCAGATATTGGTGAGCACCATAAACAGCTTGGCTGTCCCCGGATTTGTCAGCAGCGTGGTGGTAGATTCCGTATCTCCTGTCAGGTTCCGGAATACTGTGGTGATCAGTCCGTCGTTGGAAAACAGGGAAAACATGATGGAATAAATGATGATCCAGCTGATGAAATTCGGGATGGTGATGGCTGTCTGCACTGTTTTTCTGAATCTTTTGCTCCTCACCTCAGACAGCAGGATCGCGATCATTCCTGCCAGAGGCAGTCCCAGAAGGCCTGCCAGACTGATGATCAGCGTGTTCAGGATCACCGTCAGGATGTACGGATCTCCGAATGCGTAGATAAAATTATCCAGCCCCACAAATTCACATTTGGAAAGTGAGTATCCTATCCGGTAATCAAAAAACGAATAGATCCAGCCCGATATGGGAAAATACGCAAACACCAGAATAAACAGGATGGATGGAATTGTCATCAATAACAGAGTTTTCTGTCCTTTTGTTAAATGGCGTTTCATTCGGCTCCTTCCTTTCTTGTAATATTCTGTTTTCTTTTTCACGATACGCTGCAGCTTTACTGTTATTATTACACCCCATCATCCCGGAAACCATTCCAAAAAACATACATGAAATTATAAAAATCATAAATATTTTCCAGTATTATCCGCAAAATACAGTATTTTCTTTTGTATAGGCAAATAATCATTTCCATTATTTGTTATAGTCATAATATTATTTTTATAATGCAATCTATGGTTTTTATAATTTCATTTCGTTGAATTGCGCAAAAATAAATGCTATGATATTAACGTTGTATACTATTTTAAATGACAGATAACTTGAGACAACAGAATTCCATCCGTGATCTGGCAGGGAGCCGCAGTTCCGCCTTCCGGCCAGGCCGCTGCGGGAGTATTTCCATGAAAATTCACAAAACACCCAGACATAAGATGCGCTTCATTTCCAGCGCCTGCCGCTTTATTATTTCCTCCATTGTTCTGGTTGCCGTCACGGTCATAGCGGTCACCAACTATACCTTTTCCCGGCAGAACCGCCAGTACAACGTCAATTACAATCTGTCCGCCGCAACAGGCCTGGCCAAGCTTCTGGAGAATCAGGAGGACAGCTTTATGCAGTGCATCAACAACGCCTATGTGACCTACTATTCCTACAGGGAGGGGATTTTCTCATTTTTCAATGCTTCCAACAGGAATTCCTACGCTTACCGGCAGAATATTTACCGCTTTTTAAGCGAATCCTTTTCGCTGAATTCTCAGATTGCTTCCATGACCATCTATTCCGCCGGGGATCAGCAGATTTATTCTGTTACCAAAAGCAGCAGCTTCCATTTCCAGGAGCTTCTCCCGGAATTTCAGCCGCTGGCAGACAGCTATGGCAGTCCGTATACCCGGCTTGTCATCTGTCCGTCCCGGTCCGGCGAGCTGCTTGGAACTGCCGGAAGCTACAGCTTCGTATACTGCCTGCGGGATGTGGTCACCCGGGAAAATATCGGCGCCATTCAGGCAGACTTCAGTTCCGCGGAGCTGGAACGGTTCCTTTCATCCAACTATCCGGGAGTCATGGGGGATTTTCTGGTGCTGGATCCTGAGAAAAACGTTCTTTTTGATACTTCCGGCTCCTGGTATTCCCAGGACCGCGTCCTGCCTGACGCGTTTATCTCAGACACAGAAATTGCCGACAGCGAAGTCTCCATTGCCGGTCAGACCTGCCTCCTTAACAGAATCGTTCTGTCCGATTCCGGGATGACGGTGATCGGCCTGATTTCTCAGGAGGAGCTGCAGAAAAATATCCGGCAGACCATCACTTTGATGCTTCTGATCACCGCTGCCATCGCTCTGGCAACGATCACAGGGATTTATCTGTATATCAACAGAAGCACCAAACAGCTTAACAAAATCTATTATTCCATGCTGGAAGTAAAAAACGGGAACTTTGATATTCGGATTCCCGTCGATCATCCCCCGCAGAGTGAATTTGATGATATTTCCATTGCCTTTAACGATATGCTCCGGGATCTGAACGTCTATATTGAAAAAGTATATAAATCAGAGATCGATTCTCAGAAATACCGGCTGAAAGTCCTCCAGTCCCAGATCAATCCGCATTTTCTGTACAATACCCTGGAGGCCATCCGCATGAAAGCGATTCTGAACGGAGAACCGGAAATTGACGAAATGATCTTTATCCTGGCTAAGATCCTGCGGAATTCCATCAAGGGCAGCAGCATGGTCTCCGTCCGTCAGGAGGTGGACAACTGCCGGAATTATCTCCGGCTCTGTGATCTGGAATACAGCAGCCTCTTTGATTACGCCATCCGGGTCGATCCTGCTCTCCTGTCTGAGAATATCATCCAGCATGCCCTGATCGTCATGGTGGAAAATTACATCATGCACGGTTTTGACAGCAGCAGGACGGACAACTCGGTTTCCATCACCGGCGCCATGGAAAACGGGTTCGCGGTCTTCCGGGTGGAGGATAATGGATTCGGCATCGGGGAGGATGAGCTGGCCGCTCTGAGAAATTCCCTGACGGAAAAATCTCTGGAGCCGGTGGAACGGATCGGCCTGAAAAACATCTACCAAAGAGCCCGGCTGCTCTACGGCGATCAGTGCGATCTGCAGATCCATTCTGCCCGCGGCCGGGGAACCCTCGTTATATTCTCATTTTCGCTGGGAAAGGAGGAGACGCATGTTGCAGGTGATCATTATTGATGACGAGCCCCTGATCCGCAACGGACTGCAGAAAATGCTGCACTGGCATGATCTTCAGATGGAGATCGCGGGGACCTTTGCCAACGGCGCTCTGGCGCTGGAATATGTGAAGGGTCATCCCGTGGATCTGGCCATCACCGATATCAAAATGCCTGTGATGACAGGGATCACATTCATGACGGAATGCCTGAAGCTGGGCAGAAACATGAAATTTATCGTACTCAGCGGTTTCTCCGACTTTGAGTATGTGAAAACCGCAGCCAGGATCGGCATTGAAAATTATCTGCTGAAGCCTGTGGACATCCGGGAAATGACCCAGACGCTGCTCCAGGTAAGAAGCAAGATCGAATCTGAGCGGAAGCATCGAATCCTCCTGGATGAGGGGATCCGCATCTTTCGGAATAACCTACTCTACAGGATGATCACCGGAAAGATTTCCAGTGAGGAGCTGGAGGAGAGGAAGGAATACATAGATGTTCCTCTGGACTGCGGGGATTACCGGATCGTATCTGCGAAATTCCTGTTTCGGGAGCCGGGCCGGATCCCGGATCAGCGGCCGCCTGCCGTCTCTGTTATCCGTCAGCTTTCCTCCTGGGACAATGTCTTTCCTGTGACGGATTACAGCGGCCGTTTCCTGTATCTTCTGTTCTGCGGATACGGAAATGACCGGGAACGGATCGAGACCTGCCTAAAAGGACTCATACAGTACGTCTCCGTCACCTCTGATTTTCGTCTCATTGCCTCGGCCGGATGGCAGGTAACGCTTATTGAGGAGATTCCTGAAAGTTACCGGCAGTCCGCGCTTCTGGTCAACACGGCTGCCCTTGACAGTTCCCACGAGATCCGCTGGGCAGACAGGCAGGAAGTAAACGAGGCCTTTATGCTGCCCCATGTGGAAATGGAACAGCTGACCCAGCTGAATGAAGCCTGTCTGTACCGGAATGAAGAACGGATACTGGAGGTCATCAGCGATATCTTTTACAGCAACCGGTTTATTCCGCCGGACGGCCTGCAGATGCTGGCTTCCATGACCGCGGCAAAGGTATATGCCAATTGCGGAATGCGGGGGCAGGAATCGTTTCCCCGGATCGCTGCTGTCCACAGCCGTCTGGAGGATTCCCGCTATTTTTCCGATTATCCCTCCATCCTGAAATGGCTGCAGGAAATGGTGAAGGAGATCTTCGCCTGCGAAGCAGCGCACAGAGCTTCCCCCTCCGGGATCCAGAAGATCCTTCAGTATCTTCAGGATAATTATGCCGAGGATCTCAGTCTGAAAACCCTGGCGGATGCCTTTCATCTGAACGCGCTGTATCTGGGCCGGAAGATCCGGCAGGAAACGGGCACTACCTTTACAGAGTATATCAACCGGCTGCGGATCGGAAAGGCCAGGGAGCTGCTGGAACATACAGACCTTTCCGCCAAACAGATCGCTCAGAATGTGGGCTACAGCAATGACAAATATTTCAGTATCCAGTTCAGAAAATATCTGGATATGACCCCGGGAGAATACCGGAAAAAATATAAATCACACCAATAAGGAGGCGCTTATGGAGACAAGGATTCACGAAGCCCTGAACGGCAGGCAGGCCAATTACATCCTGCCCTTTTTCTGGCAGCATGGAGAAACGGAAGAAACTCTGCGGAATTACATGAAAGTGATCCATGATATGGGGATCGGGGCCGTCTGCCTGGAATCCCGTCCCCATCCCGATTTCGCCGGGCCCAGATGGTGGCAGGATTTTGATATTATCCTGGATGAAGCCCGAAAACGGTCCATGAAAATATGGATCCTGGATGACTGCCATTTCCCCACCGGATACGCCAACGGCGCCATGGAACATGCCGACCGGGATCTTCAGAAATGGACCATCTACCATCTCACTGTGGATCTGGCAGGGCCTTCCCGCGTCCGGGTGGATGTATCATCTCTTCTGGGAAAGCTGGGCGTCGGCTTTCCTCTCCCGGCCGATGGGCCTCTGGCGGAAGAAAAAGAACTTCTCTGCGCCGTACTGTACCGAAGGAAGGACGAAACTTCCGATGACCTGACGCCGGAATATCTGCCTCTGACGGATTCCATCGCCAACGGCCTGCTGCCCATTCAGGTACCGGAAGGCTTTCACCGGCTGTTCCTGATTTATCAGTCCCGCAATTCGGGACTTGCCAACAACCAGTATGTCAATCTTCTCCAGAAGGAATCTGTCCGGATCCTTATCGACCAGGTCTACGAACCCCACTATCGGAGATACCGGGAGGAATTCGGCCGGACCATCGCGGGATTTTTCTCGGATGAACCCGGGTTTTACAACTGCATCGATCAGGTATTCAATTTCCACGCCATTGTGGGGAAAACAGATATGCCTCTTCCCTGGTCGCACGATCTGGCTGACCTGCTCTTTGAAAATGGCGCCGTCCCCGAGGATCTGATCCGGCTCTGGTACAATATCTCTCCGGAACAGGACTCCGCATTCCGGTATCGGTATATGGATCTGGTGTCCCGGCTGTATCAGGAAAACTTTTCCATGCAGCTGGGTGACTGGTGCCGGGCCCATCATGTGGAATATATCGGCCATATCCTGGAGGACAACAATTCCTCCTCCCGGCTGGGCCCCAGCGCCGGGCATTATTTCCGCGCCATGGCCGGCCAGGATTTCTCCGGGATCGATGTGGTAACTTCCCAGATCCTTCCGGGGCGGACCAATACCCACACCACCAACGCGGCGTACAACACCAGATCTGACGGTGAATTCTATCATTACGCCCTGGCAAAACTGGGCGCCAGCGATGCCCATCTGGATCCGAAAAAACAGGGCCGGGCCATGTGCGAGATCTTCGGAAATTACGGCTGGGCAGAAGGGCTGGAAACCATGAAATGGCTGGCAGACTTCATGCTGGCAAGGGGCATCAATGTGTTTGTTCCCCATGCATTCTCCCCCAGGGAGTTTCCCGACCCGGACTGTCCTCCCCATTTCTACGCCCACGGAAATAATCTGCAGTGGCCTTATATGAAATATCTTTTCACCTATATGAACCGGATGTCCCACATACTGACCGGAGGAAGGAGCTGTTCCAAGGTGGGGATCCTGTATCACGGAGAAGCGGAATGGGCGGGGGAGGCCATGCTTTTCCAGAAGCCCGGCCGCGTCTGCCTAGAAAATCAGGTGGATTACGATGTGATACCGGCGGATCTTCTGAAGGATCCTGACTCCGTTTTATCCGGCCTGCATGATCCGGGGGAGCTGAGTCTGGGGGCGCTGGATCTTCGCTGCCTGATCATTCCTGCCTGCCGCCGTCTTCCCCTTTCTGCTCTGCAGACGCTTGCCGGGCTGGCCCGGGAGGGATTTCCCGTTATCTTCACAGGTCCGCTGCCGGAAGGCTGCTGTGAGGGGCAGGACGCGTCCCGCCCTCTGGCCCTGCTGCAAAAGTATGCCTTCTGTACCCGGCTTTCCTCCCTGAAGCAGCTTCTGCGGTTTTTCCGGTTGTCAGCGGTGGAATTCTGTTCCAAAGAAGAATATAAGGATCTGCGGGTCTATCAGTATAAGGGGGCCGGTTACCAGTGCCTTCTGCTGATGAATGAATCCATCAGCAGACCTGTTCACCAGGAGGCCCGCTTCCCCTTCGCGAAACCGGTTCTGGAATATGACGTATACAGAAACAGACTGCATCATCTGGCATACAGGGAGGATTGGATTCAGATAAATCTGGAACCGGGAGAATCCCGGATCCTTCTGGCGGATATGGATATTTCCGGTCTTCCGGATATCTGCCCGGCCAGAGTACCCTCCCCAAAACGGATCTGTCTTCCCCCGGACTGTCTTCTCTCTGTTTCCACGGCCGCCGATCACGGAAATTTCCGTCCCAAAGGCCGTCTGGAGGAATGGAGGGATCTCTCCCTGGAAACGGATTTTCTGGATTTCCACGGAATCCTCCGGTATGAGACGGATTTCACCTGGCAGGCCGGCGCCCCTTCCGAGAGGCCAAAGACGCTGCTGATCGAAGGAATCCACGAGGCAGTGGAAATCACTGTCAATGGCCGCCGGCTTCCTGCTCTCATCGCGCCTCCCTACCGCTTTGAGATCAGCGAATACATAAAAGAAGGAAAGAACCATCTGGTGATCGACAACATCACCACGGTCTTCCCTTCTGTAAAAGATCATCCCTCCATCAACACAGGGCTCCGCCCCATGGGGATCTATGGTGGGCTCTGGCTGGAATATTAGCCACGGTTTCGCGGCAGGTCAGATTTCAGACCCCAGCGCCTTTTCGATCTGTTCGTCCAGCCGCTCCCCCTGTGTCTCCAGATACCGGCACACTGCAGTACGCCAGAAAGCAAAATGGATCACAGGGTTTTCCTTCCCCCGGGCCAGATCCTCCATATACTCCTGATATCCGTACATACTGGCGGCAAGGGTATAATAATAAAACCGGAAGCCTGCTGAAACATCTGTCCGGTTCAGCGCTTCCTTCTCCAGATAGCAGCGCAGATAGCGGACGTAAGTGTCCAGGTCCACCCTGTCTCCGTCCCTGCATTCCGGGGCGGAACAGGTGTAGGACCGGGCCAGCTCCCAGATGGCCGGAAGATTCCCGCAGCTTCCAAAATCCACCACCGCCTGTATCGTTTCATCCTTGCAGATCCACTGGTAATTATTATAGTCCCCATGACTGTTCTTCCTGGAAAGCCCTGCAAAGCAGTCTCTCCATCTCCTGGCCCTGGGAATCGCCTGGAGCTTCCAGCGGCAGTCCTCCAGGATCCTGTCCCGGAAACCGCCCGCCGGAAGCTGTTCCGCCTTATGCAGAACATTCTCCGTTTTTCTGAGGGCGGCCTCCCCGTTGGCCCGGGCGATCCATTCCGGAGTAAAGTCCGCGGACAGTCCTTCCATTTGGGCCAGCGCCGTGTGGATCCTTCCCAGCAGCCGGGCCGACTGGAACAACACCGGAAGGGGCGTCTGGAATTTTTCATAGGTGATCCCCTCCACATATTTCTGAAGGGTAAACACTCCGATATCTCCCTGACTGATGTACTGTCCCTCTCTGTTTGGAAGATATTCGGATACCGGCACCTGCGCCGCCGTCAGCAGCCGGCAGGCCCGGATCTCCTTCCCGATCTGCTCCGGAGGGTATTTTTTCAGATAAATCTTCACGAAGATCTTCCGGTTCCCGGCAGTGCCGATATAACAGTCCGCAGTGCCGAATTTTGTTCTGATAAGGGTATCCGGAGAAAAACCGTAACATTCCCGGATCGCGTCCCGGAGTTTCCCATATTCCCTGACAGAAAGGTCCTGATTCATACTGCCATCTCCTTCCTTTTCGCGTTTCCCAATTTATTCCCGCGAGCAACGAGCCAAGCGGACATGCTTGATACCCCGTAGCTTGCTGCGGTTTTTTTGACTTTCACTGGCTTCTCTTGTTGTATTTGTATTGTACAGGGCAGGAGCTCTTCTGTCAATTTTCAGCAGTGCTTTTCCTCAGATTCCTTCATAATCAAACAGCGGGATAAAGCTATCCTTTGCAGTCTCCCCCTCCTGGAAAAATCCGTTGACGATCCCCAGCTCCATCGCCTCATCCAGCACCTTCCCATATTCCCGCTTTGTCACCCTCCGGTTCAGCTCCGGATACTTTTCCACCACATGAGAAAGGGGCGTATACTGGTTCATAATGCTGATCCAGATCTTCTCTCCATACCTCTCATGGAGATACCGCAGGATCGCCCGGGAGTCCTTTGTATGCCCGGGAAGGATCAGATGACGGACGATCACTCCCCGCACTACGTACCCCTCACTGTCAAACACACACGGTCCTGCCTGACGCACCATCCAGTCCACCGCGGCCATGGCAGCTTCCGGGTAATCCTCCGCCCTGGAATATTTTTTTGCCAGACCGGGATCCATATATTTGAAATCCGGCAGCCATACGTCCACCACATCTCCCAGGATCTCCAGTGCCTTCAGGCTCTCATAGCCGCTGGAATTGTATACCACCGGAATCTTCAGTCCCCGGTCCCTGGCCATCTTCAGCGCCGCCGCCGTCTGAGGAGCAAAATGGCCGGCGGTCACCAGATTGATATTGGCCGCGCCCTTGGCCTGCAGCTCCAGGAATATCTCACAGAGGCGCTGCCGGGAAATGGGTTTTCCCACTTCCCCTCCGGCAATGGGCCGGTTCTGACAGAACACACAGCCCAGTGTACAGCCTGAAAAGAACACGGTTCCGGAACCCTTTGTTCCCGAAATACACGGTTCCTCCCACATATGAAGCGCTGCCCGGGCTCCCATGACCTCCGCGCTCATCCCGCAGTATCCCCGTTCCCCTGCCATCCTGTTTACCCGGCAGTTCCGGGGGCAGAGGGTACAGGCAGAGAGAATATTATCCCCTTTCCGCTGGTTATCCATACCTTTCATCCTTCCGCTTTTCGTCAGACTCCTCTTCTTTCAGATCTTCTTTCATCTCAAGCATATTTCCCGGCCGGTCTCATAAGATATTATAAAGAATCGCCGTAACGCTCCGCGTCCCTGCGCCACGGGCCGGGCCGTTGCCTCAAAAAGGAGTGAGTGTATGAGTTCCAAAACCAAAATTGTCGTATTACATATGAAAGAAGTCATCTATACCGCTATCTTTCTTGTTCTCGCCATTCTGATGATCGCCCTTCTGGTCATCATGTTCGGGCCCGGCTCTGAAAAAGAAACAGCGGCAACCGCCACTGCCCAAACCAGTGAACCCGACCGGTATGTGGCCGGCGTCTACACCACCGCCATCGAACTGGGGGAGAACAGCTTTGACGTTCAGGTAACCGTGGACACCAACCATATCAACTCCATCGAACTGGTCAACTTAAGCGAAACCACCACAGCCATGTATCCTCTGATGGAGCCCACGCTGGAAAGTCTGGCCAGTCAGATCTACGCCAGCCAGTCCACGGAAAACATCACTTATGAAGACGATAACAAATACACTTCCATGCTCCTGCTGGAAGCCATCAAATCCGCCCTGGCAAAGGCAGCGCCGGAGTCCTGAACCTGGACCCCGGCGCAAAGTTCCTTTCTCCGGCCGCATATCCGGCAGCATTCCCCGGCAGACAGCCTTCACTTACTGTTTTTCCCGCCAGATCAGGATTCCATAGCCTTCTCCCAGTTTTCCGCCCGCTGCAAGATAATCCGCCACAGCGGTCTGCAGTCTGGTTTTCCGGGGCAGCATATCCGGCGTTTTTTCCCACTCCCCGCCGAATACCCGCCAGCCATCCGCAAAAACCTCATGTTTCTCATAAGACAGCGGACAGAAACGGCTGGTAAATTCTTTTGTATTTCCCTCCGGGAGCAGCTTCATCAGATCCGGATCCAAAAGCCAGGAGTCAATGACGAAAGGGATCACCCCATCCGGAAACAGATCCCGGTAAAACCCGGCGGCCAGCTGAAAGGCCTCGTCCACCTTTTCGGAAGTCAGCGGCCCGCTGGACGGCACATGCATATTCAGTACTGTATCTCCCTTTTTCACCAGGATCCCATCCTGCTCATACTTCTCCGCTTCAAAATGCTCCGTCTCAAACTGAAGCCTTCCCAGGGCAAACCTGGTCATATCGAAAAACCGGCTGTACCAGTGACCCACAAAGATTCCATTGACTCCGTAAACCTGACGGCATTCCAGAAGCTTCCACTTCAGATCCATCATGCTGTCCACAAACAGCTGGTCGGAAAATCCTCTTTCGCGGTATCTGCCTCTGAGTATCTGCGCGCAGTACAGCAGAAAAAACAGATCCAGTGTGTACCTGTGGACTCCCGTCTCCTTCTCCAGAGCCTCGCAGTCCGCCAGCATATTTCTCAGCCTTTCCTCTGAAGTCTCCCCTTCCATCAGCTCTGCGGCCATTTCCTCCAGACGCCGGATAAAGCCTGCGGCTTTCAGTTCCTTTTCCCGATCCAGAAGTTCCCCGACGGCATCCAGGGGGAAATCCAGATCTCTCATCAACTGTTCCATTTTCTTTTCTCCTTCTCTTTATTACAGTTCAGCCTTCAACTATCCCGCGAGGGCGCTGTGTGCCAGTGGCACACGTTAAGCGCCGACCGAAACGGAGTGCAGACCACGCTGCATTTGCAGTGGGATCCTGAGGCCTGCGGGCGCCAGGCTGCGAGAAACGCAGCCTGTGTGCATGCTTTTGTGACAGTGAAGCCGAAAGGCTGAACTGTAACCTCTCTTTCTTTACAGCCGTTCCGTTTCCTCCAGCCAGATCCTTGCGCAGGCATCGCTGGGCATCCTGAGATCTCCCCTGGGAGATACTGCTACGGTCCCCACCTTGGGACCATCCGGCAGGCAGTTTCTCTTGAACTGCTGAGAGAAAAATCTCCTGTAAAAATTCTTCAGCCATTTCAGGATCTCCTGCTCCTCATACACTCCCTCAAAGGTCTTCCGGGCGATCCGGTAGATCTTTCCCGGCTCATATCCGGCTCTCAGCATGTAATAGAGGAAGAAATCGTGCAGCTCATACGGTCCCACCAGATCCTCTGTCTTCTGGGAGATCCGTCCGTCCTTGGGGGGCAGCAGCTCCGGGCTCACCGGTGTATCCAGGATATCCGTCAGAATCTCTGCCAGCCCCTGATCCCGGCAGGTATCCGCATAGTACCGTACCAGATGGCGGACCAGGGTCTTGGGGATGGAAGCATTCACCCCGTACATGGACATGTGATCGCCGTTGTAAGTGGCCCATCCCAGCGCCAGCTCCGAAAGATCCCCGGTTCCGATCACCATTCCGCCGCTTTGATTGGCAATATCCATCAGCACCTGGGTCCGTTCCCTGGCCTGACTGTTCTCATACGTCACATCGTGATCATCCATCGAATGCCCGATATCCCGGAAATGCACCGTCACCGCTTCCCGGATATCCACCTGACGCAAAGAAGCCCCCAGCTTTTCCGTCAGTCTGCAGGCGTTATTGTAGGTGCGGTCTGTGGTCCCGAAGCAGGGCATGGTCACTGCCGTGATCTGTTCTCTGGGGATTCCCAGATAGTCAAAAGCTCTGGCCGTCACCAGCAATGCCAAGGTGGAATCCAGTCCGCCGGAGATTCCCAGCACCGCGCTGCGGCAGCCGGTATGCTCCAGCCGTTTCTTCAGTCCCATGGCCTGTATGGTCAGGATCTCATCGCACCGTTTTTCCCTCTCCTCCCTGGCCTCGGGTACGAAGGGATGAGCGGGAAAATCTCTGGAAAGAGGGATTTCCCTGGGGATCAGGGAAAATTCCACCTTCTGATAATTTTCTTCCCCCCGTATGCGGAAAGTGGTCATTTTCCGCCGTTCCGTAGCCAGCCGTTTCACATCGATATCTCCATAGACCGTCTGGTTCTCAAACCGGCGGGCTTCCGCCAGCAGCGCGCCGTTCTCAGCGATCAGATTATGGCCTCCAAATACCAGATCCGAGGAGGATTCTCCTTCTCCTGCCGTCGCATACACATAGCCGCATACCAGACGCGCAGACTGTCCCGTCACCAGATTTCTCCGGTAAGTATCCTTTCCTGTGATCTCATCCCCGGCAGACAGGTTCACGATCAGATTGGCCCCTGCCAGTGCGTGAGATACACTGGGCGGATCCGCCACCCACAGATCCTCGCAGATCTCCGCGGCCACCGTAAGCTTGGGCATCTGCACACAGGAAAAGAGAATCCGGGTTCCAAAAGGAACTGTCTGACCGCCGATCTCCACTGTACGCATCTTTTCATCTGCCGGAGTAAACTGGCGGGCCTCATAATACTCTCCGTAATTGGGCAGATTTACCTTCGGTATCAGTCCCAGGATATTCCCCCTGTTCAGGGCGGCCGCCACATTATACAGCTTTCCCTCCACTTCCAGGGGAAGGCCCACAAAGATCAGCGCATCCACGCCTGCGGTCTCTCCGGCGATCCGGAGAAGCTGCTCCCTGGCACTTTCCAGAAGAAGATCCTGCCAAAACAGATCTCCGCAGGTATAACCGGTGATGCACAGCTCGGGAAATACCATGATCCCGGCTCCCTGACGTTCCATCTCTTCCACCAGGCGCAGGATTTCCTCCCCATTATGCGTACAGTCGGCCACCTGAATCCTGGGGGTTCCGGCCGCTGCCTTAATAAATCCATGTTTCATCCCACATTTCCTCTCTTTACTTTAAAAGCCCGGTCTCAACGGACAGGCCTCCGGCATCCCTGCGCGCAGATCCCCATGACCGCTTGAGACATCTCCTCTCCTTTTTTCAGGTCAGGCCCGGGCCAGCGTCAGAAGCTCCTTCAGCTCCTCCACGGTAAACCTGTAGCTGGAATTACAGAAATGGCAGTTCAGCTCCACTTCTTTTCCCTCCGAGATCATTTCTTCCAGCTCTCCGGCTCCCAGACTGATGAGCACCTTGCCCACCCGCACCTTATCACAGTTGCAGTAAAATCCTGTTTCCATCCGGTCTGTGATCTCCAGCCCCAGACTTCCCAGCAGTTTCTCCAAAAGCATCTCCGGAGTGTATCCCTGGTCCAGAAGCTCCGTCACGGAGTCCACCTGGGCCAGATTCTCCTCCAGACGGCTGATCACCTCCTCGCTGGCTGAGGGCATCAGCTGAACGATAAATCCTCCCGCCTGCTTCACCGTATTATCCTTCTCCATCAGCACGCCCACGCCCACCGCTGAGGGCACCTGCTCGCTGCTGGCAAAATAATACGTCAGATCGTCTCCGATCTCTCCTGTCTGGAGCTGAGTCTGGCCCACATAAGGCTCCTTCAGCCCCAGATCTTTGATCACACTGAGGATGCCGCTTCCCACAGCGCCTCCCACATCCAGCTTTCCCCTGGCGTTGGCCGGAAGCATCACATCCGGCTGGTCCGCATAGCCCTTCACATTTCCCCGGGCATCCGCGGTCACCGTAAGGCCGTGTACCGGTCCGTCACACTTGATCTGAAGGGTCAGCACATCCTTGTCTCCCTTCATCATCACTCCCATCATGGCGCCCCCCGTAAGCAGCCGTCCCAGCGCCGCCGTCACCACGGGGCTGGTATTATGGGCTTTTCTGGCCGTCTCCACCATCTCCCTGGAGGTAACCGCAAACGCCCGGATCTGACCGTCTGCCGCCGTGGCTCTTACAATATAATCATTCATTTCTCTCGTTCTCCTCTCCGTTTATGTCCTTCACAGCCAGGGCAAATCCCTGCTGCGCCGCTTTTGTCATCCACAGGTCTGCCTTTTGGAGGTTCCTCTCTGTCCCCATACCATACCGGTACAAAATAGCCAGATTATACTGAGCAGCAGGGATCCCTTCCCGGGCCGCCCGCTCAAAGCAGGCAAATGCCTTTTTCTCATTTTTCTCCACGCACGTTCCCTCCAGGTAGTACATCCCCAGGCAGCACTCCGCCCTGAGATCCCCCTTCCTGGCCGCTTTCGTATACCAGGAAACCGCACGGGAAACATCCTTTTTCACACCGATCCCTTCCTCAAAGCACCGGCCCACCTGAAACTGGGCATTGGCATTTCCCTGGTCAGCCGCCTTTTTCAGCCAGCCAAAAGCCTGCTTTTCATCCCGGACGCAGCCCCGTCCCTGCGCCTTCATCAGTCCCAGTCGAAGCTGCGCCTCCGGATGCCCCTTCGCCGCGGCCTTCTCATACCACTTAACCGCGCCTGAAAGATCCTCCCGGGTGTGTATCCCATTTTCATAATAAAATCCCACGGCGTAGTCCACATTCCGGCTGCCATCCTGCGCCATCAAAAGCAGCTCCTCCAGTGTCCAGTCGATGGGTTTTCTCTCTTCCATCTGTTTCCTCCTCTTGTTTATTCCAAACGCCCGGTTCCGGAACAGCGGTTCCCGGTAACTGTAACCTTACGGCTTCGCTGTCATGAAGCGCCTGCGCGCGGTCTGCGGGGATCGCGGACCGGCTGCCGGTCACTGAACTCCCTGTTTCCGGCACTCCCGGGCGATCAGATATATTCTCTCACTTTTTTCTCCCGGAGGATTATGGGTAAATGCATCGTAGACGGCCACAAATTCCAGGCCCGCCTCCTCCAGAAGCCGTCTCACCGTATCCGTCTCATATGCCCGCTGACAGTGAAGCTCCTGGTATTTCCGGTACAGCCCGTCCTTCTCCGGAAGAAACAGCGTCAGCTCATATTCGTTGATCCCTGTCTCCTCATCATAAAAATTATCCCAGATAAAACTTCCGTCTTCCCGGTTTTCCGCAATGGTGGCGTCTCCGATCACATCCCGGTATTTATAGGGTGTGTTCATATCGAAAATAAATACGCCCCCTGGATCCAGATAATTGTTCACCAGCCGGAAAACCTCCAGAAGCTCCTCCTCCTCCAGAATATAATTCATGGAGTCACAGACACTGACCACCGCCCGCACTGTTCCGTACAGTTCAAATTCCCTCATATCCTGCTGAAGATACAGGATATCCAGTCCGGACTCCATCTTTTTCTCCATGGCGATCTCCAGCATCTCCTCCGAGCTGTCCACGCCGATCATATCAAATCCCTTCCGGGCCAGAAGTTCTGTCATACTGCCGGTTCCGCAGCCCAGCTCCAGCACCAGCCCTTCCGTCACCTGCAGACTGTTCAGAAGCTCCGTAAGATACCGGCACCAGGCAGGGTAATCCACGTTGTCCATGAACATATCATAGACCCGCGCAAAACTTTTATAAGATTCGTCCATGCTGTGTCCTCCTGTCCTGATAATTCCATGTTTTTCCGCAGGGAGCAGCAGCTCCTCTGCGCGCCCGCTCCCCGGCCGGCTGCCGGACTGTTGCCGGCGGATACCAGGGGAACCGAAGCTACATGAATTTTATCACACCCGGAACGGGAGCGCAACATCGCGAAGCATTGTTCCCCGGCCTTTGCAGCAGTTTGGCCTTCGGCTTTTCAACATGGCAAAAAGTCAAAAAAGACGCCGCCTATCCCCGCGGCAGTGTCCAGGATCTGTCTTTGCCGTATATTTTCCCACTCTTTCACGCATACTATGTGAGCAAAAACAAGGTGCAGGAGGTAACTTATGAACAATCATTATACGGATCCCGTATCCCTGACAGATGAAAAGAAAGACTCCGCCGCATCCCGGCCTTCCTGTCATGTGGCGGACCTTCCGCCGGGATGCCTGGAGAAGCTCCATGATTTCGAGCGGGAACTGAACAGACAAGGCTGCTGGAATATCGCTCTGGTGGCCTATCAGCTGAACGGATGAACTCTGTTCCGCTCCGGCCGGCGCATAACAGATGTCCGCCGGACATCCGGCGCCCCTGGGAGTGTTTTTGTTTCCCAGAACCCAGTATCCCATGAAAGAGAAAAGACGCCGCACTCCCATCAGTCCGATGAAGCGCGGCGCCTTTTCTCTTTCCCGCCTTTCTGTCTCGTGTAAATTTTTCTCCCATCCGCCCGGGCCTGCTGCCGGATCCGGAATGTCTTCCGGATCCGGCTTCCATTCCCATCCGCAGATGACGGCCGGATGCTGCTACTGATCCTCCAGATTTTCCTCCATCCGCTTTAAAAATCCGCTCAGCGTCTCCAGCTCTTCCTCCGAGAATCCCCGGCAGATCTGCTGATCCAGCCGTTCAAATCCGTTGCGCACACCGACCGCCTTCTTCCGTCCTTCCTCCGTCAGACAGATGGCGAAGGAACGGCGGCATTCCGGATGCTTCTTCCGTTCCAGCCATCCGGCTTCCTCCAGACGGTCCAGGGTCCGTGACAGGGTGGTGACATCCATGTCGCACAGATCTGCCAGTTCTCGCTGACTGATCCCGTCCTTTCGGGAAAGCTGGTTCAGGATCCGGGGCTGCCCCATTCCCAGCGTCAGTCCCAGCTCCAGAAATCCCGGCTTGAGCAGACGCTTCCGTCTGCCCTCCAGCCGCATCAGTATTCTCCTTATCTCATCCTTTTTCTCCAATAATCGGTCACGCATGTCAAATTCCCTCCTTCCGGCCGTCTATCCATTGGTGGGTATATGATGACAACCGTCTTACCATAGACTGCTCCTCTCTCACATTGTTCATAGCCGTCCATCTGATCAACGATCGGCTCTGCTCTCCGGAACAGATCTCCCCTTCCGGACAGCCTTCGCGGTCCTTTTGAAAACAGAAATCCCTGCGGCCGGCTTCAGACCATCGCCTGCATCTGCCTGCCGGAATCCGGAGATTATTGCATCTGCAACTATTGTATGCTCAATGTGAACAGAAGGCAAGAGAAAAATAGAAAATATGCAGAGGAAGTCAGACAGAGCTCAGGGAATTAACGTCCGGATCACTTTCCCCAGCACGCTGTTCCATCCGGTGCCTGTACATCCTGGACAGGACCGGTTCCCCTTCCCCCTGGACCATGCACAGAAATTCCCAGCCGTATCTTTCATAAAAGGAGGTGTGATCCGTGATCAGATACAGCGTATCGATCCCATAGCTTTGCATATCCCTGCAGACACAGGAAAGCAGTTTCCCGGCAATCCCTCTGCAGCGGTACTCCTCCTCCACATAGACGGCGCAGACGTTGGGACTCAGGTCCTTCCTGGCGTGAAAATCATTTTCTATCACGCCCAGTCCGCCCACCACCGTCTGATCTTCCATGGCCAGATACCATTGAGGGACGGGCTGTCTGTTTTCCAGGCATTGACAGATGCTCTCCTTATATTCTCCGGCCGGGATCCCCCATTTGGAATGGAACCATTCCGCCGCCCGGTCCGCCAGTTCCGGCGCCTCTCTGAGTTTGATTATTTCCATAATATTTCCTTTCCAGATAATTACTTCCTGGATTCTGCCGCCTTGTTGATGCAGGTGATGGCGTTCAGGCTGCGGGGATATCCGATATACGGCAGACACTGGGAAACGACTTTCACAAGAAATTCCTTGTCGTTTCCTAAATTCATATTGCCGCCTGCATGGGCAATCAGCTGCGGTTCACAGCCGCCCTGAGCCGCCAGAAAGCAGAAGGTAATCATCTCCCGCTGAGCCAGATCAAGACCAGTGCGGGTGTAATAATCCCCAAAACAGTTGGCTGCCAGCCACCGGTTGATGTGGCCGTTTTTCCAGGCTTCCTTCATACCGTCTCCGAAAATATCCACCTGCGCCTGAATTCCCTTTTCCAGGCGGTTCTCCATGGTGGTGGTCGCCTGCCCTTCCAAGGGCAGTTTCACGCCGCGTTCTACCAAAACATCGTTGGCAGCATCCAGAAAAGGCTTCACCCGGCCGATGCCCAAATAATCCACTGCCTGATAAACCACCTCTTTGACCATAACCGGTGAAATCCCTGCGTCAAGGGCACGGGGCAGCTCCAGCTTAAATTCATCCACGCCCTGGCAGCCCAGCAGAGTGGCCAAAATCGCCATATGGCGGGTCACTTCGTCAAGCTGCTGTCCCTCTTCATTGGGGACTTCCACAAAAGTAAAATGCTCAAAGCGCTCTGAAAATTCCGGATCGGTTTCTCGATAGTTCATGATTAAATCCTCCTTAAATTCAACCGCATCTCCAGGGAACTGGACCCTTCGATATCAATTGTTCTTAAAAAATTTCTCTGCTTATGCCTTTTCAATTTCCTGATTACCCGTAGACCAGACATGCTGCTGTTTGGAGGCCGCCGGCGTGTTCTGTGCCATCACTCCTACGAGCTTATGAGGAATATAGGGTTCTTCCAGATAAGCACACTCTTCCGGCGTCAGGGCAAGCTCTGTAGCTTTGGCCGCTCCCTCCATATGGTGCAGCTTGGTAGCACCCACCACTGGGGCAGTCACCTTGGTGAGCAGCCATGCCAAAGAAATCTCGGTCATGGATACGCCCCGTTTTTCCGCCAGCTCCGCCACCCGGTTGATAATGGCTGCATCTTGTTCTGCGGTAGCGTCATACTTAAATTTGGCATAGCTGTCCTCTTCCAAACGCTTGGAAGTTTCCCCCGGGTGCTTGGAGAGCCGTCCGCCTGCCAAAGCGCTGTATGGGGTCATGGCAATGTTGTCCTCGGCACAGAGCTTTGCCATCTCCCGTTCCTCCTCCCGGAAGATCAGGTTGTAATGCCCCTGAATAGAGACAAACTTCTGAAAACCCTCTTTCTCCGCCAAGGCGTTGGCCTTGGCCAGCTGATAGGCGAAGCAGTTGGAGATGCCGATGTACCGCACCTTGCCCGCCTTTACCACCCGGTCCAGCCCCTCCATAATGTCGTAGAGAGGTGTCTCGTAATCCCACATATGATAGATATACAGGTCAATGTAGTCCAGTCCCAGATTCTTCAGGCTGGTGTTCACCATCTGCTCAATATGCTGCTGGCCTGTCACCCCAGCAATGATTTCATCCTGGGTGCGGGGGAGGAATTTGGTAGCCACCACCACATCCTCCCGTTTTGCAAAGTCCCGGAGCGCCCGGCCCAGATACTGCTCGCTGGTGCCGCTCTGGTAGCCGATGGCGGTGTCAAAGAAGTTGACCCCTAATTCCAGCCCATGCTTGATAATCTCCCGGGAATGTTCCTCGTCCAGGGTCCAGCTGTGCTGGCCATTTCCCGCATCACCGAACCCCATGCATCCCATGCAGATACGGGACACCTTTAATTCCGAATTGCCGAGTTTTGTGTATTGCATATCGTATTCCTCCTTTTCCAGTACGTTTATTTCTCCATTTTTCGCGTCATAGCCTCGTTCATGACTCTTAACTTTCTATTCATAGGACTATCCGGCGCATATTCTAGTTTTTCGATTGGAAGGAAATCTGCCGCTTTTTTCAAGCTGTCATTCCAAAACACATTGTCATGAAGCCCCGGGCGGCTGTCCCATGTCACATCATATCCAAGCTCCAAAAGCAGATTCTTGAAATCCAGATTTGCTCGATACAGGGAAACATCTTCTGTGCCGCAATCCATATAAATCTTCGGCTTTATCTTTTTGGAAGAAGCAAGCTTCCGTGCCAAAGCATCGTAATCCCAATCAGCCCCTTCAAAATCTTGGATTTTCTCCAGCCCAAATATATTCTGATACTGAATACGGGTAAAGTAGTCCAGTCCTTCTTCTTCATTGGCTCTCAAAATCAGCCGCTTGATCAAGGCTGAGGAAAAGGCGGTAATATAGCCGAATGTTTCCGGATTTCGCAATCCGTTGACAATCGCGCCAAAACCACCCATAGAAAGGCCGCCAATAAAGGTTTCTTCCCTCTTATGAGAAAGAGGAAAGGTGTTCCGGGTAAACTCCACCAATTCCTGACTGACAAAGGTTCCATAAGCTGAACCAGTCAATGGCGAATCAGCATAGAAGGAATTCTCTCCGTTCGGCATAACGATAGCCAGGGAATACTGGTTTGCGATATTCCATAGAGATTCCATGCCATACCATCCTACCTGGCTGCCGGTCATTCCGTGGAGCAGATATAACGTAGGAAATGGTTTCTTTTGCTGCAGTTCCTTATACGATCCCTGATCTGTTGGAAGAAGCACACCGCACCGTACAGAACGATTCAGGGATTGAGAGAAAAACTCCACATTACAAAAAGCCATATAATCACACCTTACGAATTGTTCTTATTCAAGTCCCAATGTCATTTAGTTAACACCGTGTGTCCAGAATGGTTAGATTACCTATAAGGGGTCTACCCATTTTTTTAATAGGGTATTGACAAAATACCCAAAATGTGCGGCCTCTTGAATGAGCGATATATCACTTTTTCAAGGAGGCACACCATTATGATCCATCAAGCAATTAAAGAACTATTTGCAGCATCTGTAGAAAATATCTGTTCTAATATCTCGGATTATTCCGTTCATCCGGATATGGATTTCCAAAGGAACCGATTGATTCCTCCTCAAAAACTAATCTCTTTTCTTGTCTCTCAGGGTTCTTCCTCTACCAGAGTGGAAATGCTTGACTTTTGGGGGCTGGATGCTTCTTCCATTCCCACTTCTTCTGCACTGAACCAACAGCGTCAAAAACTGAAACCGGATGCCCTGCAAGCTATCTTCAAACTTTTTAATTCCTCTGTCACCCAATTGCTCCCAGATGCTTTCTGCAATGGCAAATATCGTTTTTTGGCCGCAGACGGTTCTACCTGCACATATTTCAGTACGCCATCTTTTTCTCCTGATGAGTACTATTGTTCACCCGGTAACTCCATCAGAGGGGTCTACAGTATGCATCTAAATGCTTTTTATGATCTCGCAACCCACACTTATACGGATGCCTTGATCCAGCCTGTCCATGACAAAAATGAATTCGGCGCTTTCTGCATCATGGTTGACCGCCATGAGATCCCCCAAGGAAGTAAGAACGTCTATATTGGCGACCGTGGCTATTGTTCCTATAACAACATGGCCCATGTAATAGAACAAGGTCAGTCCTTTTTGTTCCGCACCAAAGATATCCACTCCAAAGGCCTGGTCGGTAATTTCGACTTCCCGGAAGACGAATCTTTTGACATAGATGTCAAGGTCACCCTGGTCCGGAGCCATTCAAGGAAAGTCCAGGTCAATCCTGACACTTACAAACGCTTCGTGGATCAGGCGTCTGCTTTTGATTACATCCCTTATGGGAGTTATGAAACCTATGAGCTTGCGTTTCGTATTGTAAGATTCCCTATCCGCGAATCATCTTTTGAATGTATCGTTACGAATCTGCCGCGTGATGAGTTCCAGCCGGAGCAGATCAAGACATTGTACGATTCCAGGTGGGGAATCGAATCTTCGTTCAGAAAACTGAAATACACCATAGGCCTGAGCAATTTTCACTCCTATAAACCGCAGTATATTGAACAGGAAATCTGGGCAAAACTCATTGCCTATAATATAACGGAAACCCTGATCAACTGTACGGTACTGGAAACCCGCGGTACAAAACATGAATATAAAGTCAATTTTACAATGGCTGCACATATCTGCAGGGTCTTTCTCCGTCTGGCCACGGAGAAAGACCAATATGATGTAATGCTGTTATTGCAAAGGGAACTAATCCCCATCCGAAGTGGCCGCCAATACCCGAGACTTCAAACAGCCCATTTCCGGAGGCCTCGATACTTCATATATCGAGCCGCATAAAGCATTACCATCCTCATTATAACTCTTAAAAAGGCAGACGTGCAATCTGTCTTTTTGTCGTGTCCAAAATATGTGCCATCATACTCCTGTAACAATGTACTGCCACAGTCGCTTGAATTGTGTGTAGGACAGCGGCTCTCCGTCCCGATTGGCAACCACATAGTCTGAAGTGGATTTTTTCTTTGCCTCTTTCAAACATTCGGCTAAACAATCCGGGAGAGGGATATTTCTCTCCGCAGCCTTTGTCTTTAGCTCTGTCAGAATAACCGGCCTATTATGTTCTGTGTGCCATGCCCTTCGTACCGTCAAATACGGGGCATCCGTATCCAGATATACGGAATCCCATTGTAGTGCCAAGATTTCTTCCCGACGCAACCCAGCATATAGGCCAATCATCACGAACACATAGGGCGGCAACCCGCGAATGGCATCCAAAAGTCGTTCTACCTGTTCATCTGTCAACGCTTGTTTTTCCTCTTGTGGAACGCCACCACCCTTTGCATTGAGGTATATCGTCGGGTTCGTGTCAATGACGTGGCTTTCCTTTGCTGCCCGAAAAATAGACTTATAAAGAATGACTACGGACTTGTAAACCGATGCGGATTTCTTGGAAACAGGTACAAGGGCAAGCTGGATGTCATCCAATGTTACCTCAGCCATTCTCTTTTCTCCCAACTCCCCAATAATATGCCGCCGCACTTTGGACGTATAATCAATCAATGTGGTGACCTCAACATATTGGCCGCGAATCCATATTCTTTTTTTGCCAGCTTCCACGCTGTTTACCTCCGATCAGTCTGAATTTTGAGAAATTCAGACTGATCGGGGGGGCACGACACCTTGGGAATAAGCTGTGGTGATATACAAAAAAGCACCTGCGTGGTGGGGCTATTCCCCACACAGCAAGTGCGTTTCTTTTTAGTTCGTATAAATTATGACATGACAGTTCACAAGGAAGAGTGGATGATCCCGCTACATGGCAGGAAGTTTTTTTGGCTGTGTACCATCAGAACGCAATCGGCCTATTTTATCAAATAAAACTCGCTGCTTCTGATTAGCAGCGAAGCGCAGTCATTCCAGCGCATAAAAAAATCCCTCCAAACCTAAACGCAGGAATGGAAGGATGGACATGACAAATCCCCCTGCCAATACCTCGTTTTTTTTATTGGCAGGGTATGTTTTCTCTCCAGTTCACCATTTTTTGTACTTCCAGTTCTCTAAAATTTGAACTGTCATGCCATTATCAAACTGACATGGATCACTAAAATAGAAAGAGGGGTGAACTGAAAGTGCATAATCAACATGAAATCCTTGGAGAGATTATAAAGAACGCCCGTGCAAAGGCAGATATGACCGTAGAAGCTTTACGATAAAGGTTCGAATTATAATGTGTGAGGGGGGATAGATATAGATGGAAAATGGATTTTATGTCCTATCTGCGGAAACAAAACGCGTGATAGAATTAGGTTGGATACTGTTTTAATAAATTATCCTCTCTACTGTCCGAAATGTAAGAACGAAACCTTAATTAAAGTAAAAAACTTTCAAATGATATTGTCAAGATTAGTTGACACATTTTTCTCAAGGATATCACTGACTATGCAGCCACCTCCAAAGCCTCATAGTACTGCCTGCGTTTTACCATGGGAGGAAGGCCGCCATTGGCAGAGCAGATCCTCCGGTTGTTCCAGTAGCTGAGGAAGTATCTCCAGATAAGTACCTTTAGTTCTTCTACTTCCATCTGCTTTGTGTCATAACGGTCATAAAGAAGCTCCGTCTTCATTCTGGCCCACATGCTCTCGCAGCGTGCATTATCATGGCAGCGCCCTCCGGCACTGTTCATGCTTTGATGGATATGATGCTCCCGGATGGTCTGACGGTAGGACTCGCTGGTATACTGTGTCCCGCGGTCACTGTGGATGACAGCGCCTTCCAACGCAGGATAGGCAGTCAGGGCGTTTTCCAATGTATGGATACATAGATCGGCTTTCATATTTGTTTCCATTGCCAGACCGAGGACACTAAGATCAAAGCAGTCAAAAATCGCAGATACATACAGTTTCCCATTGGATGCCGGAATCTCCGTGATATCCGTAATACATTTTTCTAATGGGGTATCAGAACGGAAGTCCCGTTTTAGCAGATCATCCGATTTCATGGCTTCACGATCAGCCTTTGTGATCCCGTTGGGTTTTCTCTTAGGTCGATGGCTAAGGCCAATCTGATCCATAACTCGGTATACGGTTCTCTCACTGGGAATATGCACTCCTTCCGGCTGTTTCAGCAACAATGCCTGGTACATCCGGATTCGACCATAAGTATCGTTACATTCATCTTCACTGACGATTTCTTTCATGGCATCTGCCAAATCCTGGTACTTCCAGGGACGGTCTTTATTTGCGAGATATTTATAGAAGCCTTGGCGGCTGACCCCAAGCATTCTGCAGTAAAACGAGATTTTCCCGGTAATCCTGCCGTCTTCTGTCTTCAGGGCCAGAAAGATCATTCTCTGGTTTTTGCCGACTTCCGACGGCTGGCGGCGAAAAAAGCACTGGCTTCCTCCAGGAATTCGTTTTCTTCCTTCAGGCGACGGATTTCCTTATCCTGTTCCTTTACCCGTTTGCGCAGCATGGTAATTTCTTCTGCCAGGCTCATTGCGCTGGTGGGAGTATGGGAGCCTTCTCCGATATCCAGCTTACCGGCTCTAACAGCTTTCAGCCAGGTATGGATGGTTCCTTCTGGGATTCCTAATTCTTTAGCAGCCTTAGCGCCGCCGATTTCCTTGGCAAGTTTTACTGCCTGTACTTTGTATTCATGGTCATATTTACGTGCCACTTTGAATGCCTCCTTATTCTCTTGGTTTTATTATGAAATCCTTGAGAATAAGCTGTCAACTTTTTTTATACCACACCACACTTGGAAATTCTATGCTCGTCAGTTTACCGCAATCATTGAACGCAAAATTATTAATAGTCTCCAGTCGGCTCCCTTCTGCAAAGGTTACGCTATCCAAATTTGAACAGCTCTGGAACGCTCTCTCCTCAATGGAAATTACACTGGCTGGGATTTTTACACTTTCTAATTTTTTACAAAGCTGAAACGCTTGGACTCCAATACTCTCGATCCCCTCCGGGATCTCTATGCTCGTTAAATTTCCGCAATTAAAGAACGCAGCCTTCCCAATAGCAGTGACCGGCTTTCCCTCTATCTCGTTCGGAATTACGACGCTCGCTTCGTTTCCTGTATATCCGGTTATGGTCACACTTTCGCCGTTGACTTCATATACCAATCCTTCGGCTGTAGTCTCTCCCGCCGCAAACACGGTCATGGGCAGCATTCCCAACACCATGCACAGGGACAGCAGCAGCGCCGCCAGTTTCCTTTTTGCTTGAATTTGGTTTCTCCTCCTTGTCAAACGAGATTGCTTATCCTTTGGTATCCACCAAAGGATAGAAGGGATATCCCTTCTTGAAAAAATACCGGCTGCGCCGGGGCGGGCTGTGGGTTTTGCACGAAGCCCGCCCGCAGGCGCTTTTGCCGGTTTTGTTTTATCTCTCAGCCTTATTTCCCGGCCGCCGCCTTTTTCCGCCTGTAGAGCAGCATTCCCAGCACGCCGCCGCAGGAAGCCAGCATCAGGCCGATCCACAGCGCCATATCGCTGCTGTCCCCGGTCTGTGGGCTTTCTGTTTGCCCAGAAGGCTTGCCCTGCTGTTCGGGCTTGGCTGGATCGGTTGGCTCAGTCGGGTCGGTAGGAGTGGTCGGGTCAGTAGGATCCGTTGGCTCAGTCGGGTCGGTAGGAGTGGTCGGGTCAGTAGGATCCGTTGGCTCAGTCGGGTCGGTAGGAGTGGTCGGGTCAGTAGGATCCGTTGGCTCAGTGGGTTCAACCGGCTCCAAAGAGGAACGAACCTGCACATATTTTTCGTTCTGATACTCTGTGCCGGCAGGATCGCCAATAATTTCCTCAGCCGCAGCAGAATCACCGGCCGCTACAACAGGATCGGTGTAGCCAGATAAGTCAGGTTTCCAGCGCATGGCGCCCTTTCCGCCGCTGGCAGTGACAACCGCTCCGTCGGAGATGGTGAAGATCCCCTTCTGATCGCCGCCCAATTCACCAAAGATATCTTCCTGGCCAGCAAAGATACCATAGTGCTCGCCGCTTGCAGAAGAGGCATTTACTACGGTTCCGGCTCCGCTGACGATGACATCACCGCAGATGCCGTGATCGTTTACGGAAGAAATATTCACCTTCGCTCCGTTAATCGCCGTAAGGTCAGTATTAATGCCCGGAGTGCCGAAACTGGCATCCTGAGTTGCATTGTTCTTCGCATTCAGCGTCGCGCCGTCCACCGTCAGTCCGCCGAGGGCACGTACCGCCGAATACGGCTGAGGCGCCCCGGCGCTGGAAAAGTCAACGATAATATCCACGTCTGCGCCGCCGGTAAGCGTAATGGCACTGTTGCCGTAAAGCCCGAAACCGGTGCCTCTTATCTGCAGTCTTCCGCTCCCCGTAATGGTCAGGTCCCCGTTGGAATAAATCCCGTTTTCGGTGCTGCCGCTGCCGTTAATCTGGTTTTCGCCTTTCAGCACAATGGTAAGGTCCGGAATAAGCGCATGTATGGCGGCAAAGTCTTCGCTCACCGTCAGCGTTGCGTTATTCAACGTCAGGGTGTTGGTATCCGGGTCATAGGACACCGTAGCGCCCAAACCGTCGGCATCGCCCAGAATATCGTCCTTGTTTGCCGAAGTCACTTCTATGCCATTGACCTTAAGCGGGTCAAAGACACACTCCATCACAAAAAGGCTATTGAAGGTGCCGCTTAAAAAGCTGCCGTCCGGTCTCTTTGGCTCATCGTTATTCGCCAGGGTATAACCATTATCGGCGGGACGACCGTCCAGATAGACGGATGCCTCCTCAGAGATGGCGTATCCCTCCTTCGCCTTCACCCATACGGAGTAGTAGTAGGTCACGCCCTCTTCAAAAGTCGTGATTTTCTCATCTTCCGATATCTCGCTGTTGAAAGACTCCTCGCTGGTGATACTCTTGCCGTCGCTACCGATCCACTGCTCCAGATAAACCTCGTATTTGTCCTGATCCGCCTCGTCCACCGTCGCTGTGAATGCAGGCGTCAGTCCCATTCCCACATTCCAGCTGACGTTCACCAGATTGACGGCATTCACGATCTCCCTTGTATCCGGCTGTACGATTTCCGTTTCCGGATTGAATTCCAGATAGAGCGTGTAGTCTTTATCTACCACCTCATAGACTATCTGGTAGTTATTGGGATCAACTGTTCTCGATGACTCAATGCGCTCAAGCACCGTTTTGACCATCAGGTTATCCCTGGTGACATTCGCCAGCTCAGGAACCGTTGCCTTATTCTTCTCGAAATACTGATAGAGCAGTTCCGTTACTGCCTGTTTCTCATTCTCACTCGTGGTACCATCAGGCTTTATGACATCCGGATTCCCTGTGGCCGTTATACCCTCCTGGTGCAGCTTATTCTCGCTGCCTGGCAGCCCCACATCGACCACTCCCGTATAATACTTATTGACGGACGTTATAACGGAGAAATCGTACGTTTTATACGATGCTGAGCTCGAACTGCTCCAGCCAGTCCACTCCGTCACATAGTAGCCCGATAGATTGTCCGGGTCGCCGGTGCCGGAGACGCCCTCTCTCGCTCTTACCTCTACCTCGTAGGTAGGATTGATAACGCCTTCTGCATTTCCTGTGTTTGTAAAGGTGCAGGTGGTCTCCCGCTGAACCGTCTTTGTCTCTACCTTTGTCTTTTCTCCGGCAGTGCCGTCAAAGTGTCCGTAAAGGGTCACTTCATACTCAAAGATATCCAGCCCGCCGGTGGTTTCCGGCTTATCCCAGCTGGCTTTTAAGCCGGTTTCTGTCAGTTCCAGCTTCAGATTTGTTGGCGCAGCCGGTACACCCGCCGCAAAAGCGGTCATTGGCAGCATCCCCAGCAGCATACACAGGGAAAGCAGCAGCGCCGTCAGTTTCCTTTTTGCTTGCATTTGGTTTCTCCTTGTCAAATAAGATTGCTTATCCTTTGGTATGTACCAAAGGATAGAAGGGATATTCCTTCTTGAAAAGGATACCGGCTGCGCCGGAGCGGGCTGTGGATTTTGCACGAAGCCCGCCCGCAGGCGCTTTTGCCGGTTTTGTTTATTACTCAGCCTTATTTCCCGGCCGCCGCCTTTTTCCGCCTGTAGAACAGCATTCCCAGCACGCCGCCGCAGGAGGCCAGCATCAGGCTGATCCACAGCGCCATATCGCTGCTGTCCCCAGTCTGGGGGCTGCCGGTTCCCGCTGCAGGGATGGCTTCAGTCTGCACATATTCACAGACCGCACAGCCGCGCTCTCTGGAACCTTCTTTGGTCTCGGTGGCCTCTTTGGTTACTTTCCAATCGCCGTAGATATGGTTTGCCACATTCAGCCTTTCGCCGCAGGAGCATTCCTGCCAGTGCTCGGTATCGTCATATTTCCATGCTTCATCATGGATGCTGTGTTCATGAACCGGAATCGTCTCTTCCTGCGTATATTTGCAGATGGAGCAGGTACGTTCTCTGGAACCCGTTTCGGTTGTGGTAGGCTCCTTTGTTATCGTCCAATCATCGAAAGTATGGTTGCCCACTTCAGTTTTCTCGCCGCAGCGGCATTCCTTCCAGTGCTGGGTTTCATCCTTCTGCCAGTCGCCGTAGCTGTGCTCATGTTCAAGCATTGGAATGGTTTCGGTCTGCACATAGTCGCAGACCGTGCAGTCACGCTCTCTGGAACCAGCCTCGGTTTCGGTGGCCGGCTTCGTCTCTCTCCAATCGCCGTAGATATGGTTTGCCACATTCAGCCTTTCGCCGCAGGAGCATTCCTGCCAGTGCTGTGCCGCGTCGTGCTTTTGGGTATAGCTGTGCTCATGGGGCGGTTCGGCTTCTCCGACGTCCGCCACCATATACTGGCCGTCCGGGTCGCCCACGATCATGATCCATCTGGCACGCACCCGTATGGTGTACTCCTCCTGCGGCCGCGTCACCACATCGTTTGTGAAAAACAAATAGGTGTCGATTTCCACTGCCTTGGACTCGACCACATCGTCGCCCAGCAGCAGCTGTGCCTCGTATTCAAAGCTATCGCCGGAGGCCGCTCCTGCCGGCCGGCCCCACTGCACCTGGTTTTGGTAGCCCGACCAGCGGGGGTTCCCTGGCACATATTCCCCCGCCGCCGAAACGGACAGGGGAAGGGCCGCGATCATCAGGCATACCGCCAGCAGCATACTGAAAAGCCATGCGCCTTTTTGCCGCCCCGGCGGTTTTTTCCCTGCGCATACGCAATCTCCTCCCTTTATCGCACCGGAGCGCCCTGCGAGGAAAGCGGTGCTCCGCATGCTCCGCAGAAGCGGCTTCCGGGCGGTATCTCCGCCCCGCACTGGGGGCATTTGTTTTCCAGCTTCGCCCCGCAGTTGTTGCAGAATTTGGCGCCGGCCGCACACTGGGTTTTGCAGGCGGGGCAAACCACCATACCCGCGTTCAGTTCCGCCCCGGCGTTTCGCACCACCACCGAGCGGCCGCCGGAGACGATGCACTGCTCAATCACCTGGAAAATCTCTTCCGGCAGCTTTTTCTGCTTGTAGGCGCCCACACCGGCAGTCACCGCCAGCGGCCATGCGATAAACCATCCCAGCACGCCAGCGCCGATCTTATCCGACCATTCGCCCTGACCCACGGTGACGTTTAAGTTGTCATCCATTCGGATCATCTGCACCGTCGTAGCCATCCTCATGCCGGCAATGGTCTTCCAGCCGTCTTTTTCCTGACGGCCCTGCACCACATAGCCTTCTGTGGTTTCGGCACTCTGTACCTCCATCCCCTTAGCGGATGAAAGGAACGCCTCCACCGCGTTTGCCACCACCTGGGTACTCATGCCGGCAGGCAGCCGGAATACTCTCGATTCGTTTGCCATCTCGTCTTCCTCCTCATTCTAAAGCCTGTACCTCATCGATATGCTGCAGTACGCTGTCTGCCAGATAACGTACTGCCAGCTGTTTTTCCTCCTCGCTCAGGCCGCTTGCCGGACGGAGCATGGAAACATGGAGGATCGATGTGTTGATGGTCTGTTCCGTCACGGCAAAGGCGTACTCACTGGTATGCCCCAGCACCTTCGCCTCCGCCTTGATATCGCCGACCAGCGCCTGCTCGTATTGGCAGCCCATCCGGTCCAGCACGTCAAAGACGGCGTACACAGCCATGCGGCGGGGACAGTTGACATTTCTTTTTAGACTCAGCACTTATTTTCTCCTTTCTTCTGGAAACATATGTGTACACCTATTTAACAGGACGAATTGTATTTGTTACATCTAGCAACAGTCCATCGAGGAGGTCATCCTCTGCTTCCGCAGCTACCAGAATTAGGAACACATATCCGTCGATTTCTCCGGCGTAAACCTCCGTATAGGCCGTCTGACCATCTAAAGTATAGGTATATCTGTCAACAATCCAATCGATTCCGCCAGTTTCATGTTCCCAGCGGCCCTCCTCACGTTTGAGGCCGGGCTGGTTCACCATCACTTCTGCTATGCCGTCCAGCCAGACTTCCTTATTAAATTGATCACTCGATGGTCTGCACTGTATTTCTACCTGCACGTTGCCTGCCTCGTTGACCATGCGCAGTCGGTTTTCATTGACCACGTTGAAGGTAATCTCTCCGTCGCTCTCCCAGTAGATAAATTGGAACGGAAACCGTTCATCATAAAACCGCTGACTGTTGGTGCCTGCGGGACCGCTGCTTCGGAAGGAATCCATTGCTGCAAAGATTTCCGCCTGCGCCTTCTCATCCCCCTGAGGATAGGAGCCGATAAGATTGTAGCAGCCAAACCCATTCTGGCATTCGATGAACGCCGCCAAAAATTCCATGGTTGTGCCGCCGCTTTCGGTAGCAGAAAACTGGATCAAGTAGGTGTCCAAAGAACTGCCCTCCCGGTAACCCCGGCTGAGGATCTCATGCTTTGTGATATTGGTGCTCTTCAGCAGTCCGATATAATACTGGACATACTTCTCAACATTCTCCTCCACATCAGAAAGAGTATACACCGGAAAACCGGCAGCCTTATCGTAGAATCCCACCTGCAGGGTAGCGCTCCCATCCGATGAAGCGAAGGCGCCGCTGCCGGACTCTGTTTCTGCATACCCCTGGGGGATCCCCATGGTGATATTCAGATACTCCTGGGCGTAGTCCTGCAAGACGACATCGTCTACGCCCTCGGGTTCCTGCACTGTTATGTCGAAAGGAGTGCCGGATGGTCCGTCAGAAGAACCCGGCTCTGCTTTCCCGCCGGTCAGCGCACCGATCCCCGCTACTGCTCCCCAGACGCCCAGACCCAGCACAGCAACGCACAGCACCAGCGCCGTGATCTGTACCCCGATATGGCTCCGCCGGAATCTGGTCCAAAGCCCCGGCTTTCCATCGGAACCTGCAGCCGTTTGACCGGATGGCACAGCCATGGTACGGTGATGGAAAGACGCCGGGGTTTTCCCGGTAATCCCTTCAATAAAGGCCTCCATGGTGGAGAAACGATCCTCCGCTTTTACCGCGAGCGCCTTCATGATCGCCTGTTCCACCTGCGGAGGCAGGGGAACGCCCAGCTCCGAGGGCTTTTTCAGCGTATCGTTATGGACCCGCATGATGGAATCCGGCGGCAGCTCCCCGGTCACGCAGCGGTACAGGGTGGCGCCCATGGCGTATACATCCGTCCACGGCCCCTGGTTCCCCTTACTGGAATACTGCTCCTCCGGCGCGTAGCCATGTTTCAGGATGACCGACACGCTTTTTTCATCTCCGATAGAAAACCGGGCCGCGCCGAAATCCAGCAGCTTGCTCTCTCCCTTGGAGGTAATGGAGATGTTGTCCGGGCTGATATCCCGGTGGGTCAGGTTCAGGGCATGAACCTGCGTCAACGCCTGCATCACCGGCATCAGGATGGTCAGCGCCTGGTCATAGGGAATCTTCCCGCCCTGGGATGCAACGTATGCCTTCAGGCTCATGCCGTCGATATATTCCATCACGAAATAGGCCGTGTTGTTTTCCTTAAAATAATTCTGCACCGACACGATGTTCGGCGTATTCTGCAGTTTGGCAAGGATCCGCGCTTCCTCTAAAAAGCGCTCCATGCCGTTTTGATAATCCTCCTGGCCCCGTCCGGTCAGTGCCACGCTGTACTTATCGGAATGCCGGGTAGCAAGACCGGAGGGCATATATTCCTTGACGGCTACCTTAATCTCCAGCGTCAGGTCATAGCCCAGATAGGTGATGCCGAACCCGCCCACGCCCAGGACCTTTCCGGTCATGTAGCGGCCGTTCAGCAGTGCGCCCATGGGCAGCGCCAAAAACGGCTGCTCCTCCTCCGCATTAAACCCGCAGTGGGGGCAGACAGGGGAATCGTCCGGCTTTTCCTGAAAGCAGCCATAGCAGATATGTTCCAAGTTCATGTTTCACTCCTCTTCTTTGTACTTGCGCCCCGGCCTTTCACCCGCAACAGCAGAAAAACCACTTCCATCAACGCGATCATACCCAGCTCTTCCAGAATGAACGGAAAGACATTCATCATCTCCTCAATCAAGGGCTGTTTCTCCCTTTCCTCCAGACAAACCGAACAGAATACGGCCCCAGCGTCTTGGATCGTCGCAATCTATAACTCTAATATAAATACTCTAATATAAAACAGAAGATGGGCGTTCCCACAATGAAAAGCCACCCGACGCACAGAAGGCAGATCTGAGTCATCCGATACATCTTGACATCGGCGGGACAGAAGTATTTTTCCGGATCAGATGGGTCAATGTAAATCTCCACCTCAGTTCCGATCTTCTTCTGCGCCTGATGATAGGCCAAATCGATGCCGGTGTTTTTTTGATAGACGTAGCCCATATACTCGTATTGGTATATCATAAAATAATGGTAGGAATGCTTGATCCGAATCCTCAGCGGTTCGATGACGGTCGCTTTTAGAAAAACCGTGCAGCCGCTCCCTCTCTGCGTCTTTTTCTTGTAAAAGTGGGCAAGCACGAAAAATAACGCGTAAAGCGGATATGTTATCGCGCATACAATCAGAATAAACGCAATATCCTCTGCAAAATTCATACGCTCCTCCTCCTTTCCGCCCGCACCAATCTTTTTTAGGAAAACCGCCTGCCGCAGGTTTCGCTGCGGCAGGCACTGAAGCTATATTGTTAGCCACATGACTCCAATCATAATCAAAACCGCAATGACGAGAAGAGCGACGATCAGGTAGGCAAGGCGCTGCTGAAAGTAACCCTTTTCCTCCTCCAGGCAGTAAAAGCTGGTAGGTTTGGCCGGATCGATAAAAAGCGTAAGCTCCGTTCCCACCTTTTTCCGGGCCTGTTCCTCCATTGCCGGGACATCGCCGATCTGTTCATAGGTCTCTCCCCGGTAGGTATACCGGTACACGGGATAATAGTAGAGTCCCAGCGTCGCCGTTTTCACCCCCAGGGAAGCCATTTTCCCAACGGAGCCGCCTGCACCGCTGAGAAGATGAGCCACGGAAACAGCCCCCGCGGCCTTTGCCAGACGATACTTACTTTTGACATGATAGTTTACTGCGTCCACAATGGCCGCCCGGCATTCCGCCGTGCAGGCTCTCTTCTTCTCCGTCGTTTTTCTTTTCTTCCTGTAGAACAGCCAGACGGAAACCAGAAGCGTGACAAGGCCGATGCCGCTCAGAACGAGAATTAGAATAAGATCTTCCATGCTGGTTATCCCTCCCATGCACGGACGGACTCCATGGCCTGTTGATACAAAGCGACAACCGCATCTTTGTTGGAGCTGTTGAACATGCAGCTAACAGCGTAACACTTGCCGTCGATCATGGCGGAGGCAACATTGAACGTAAATTCATTCATGGTCCAATCCATGCACAGCCATTCCACACCGCCCGACTGCGACGTGTATGTTTCACCTACGGAAACGCCTGCGCTAGACGCCACGTCTCTCTGAAACTGCAAGACCTCCTCCGGGCTGCTCATTCCCAGCTGGCCGGCATTCCCTATTTCCACAATCCCGCTGTCCGGCGTAGCGCTCCCAAAGCCGGCTTCCATTGCCGCGTCCGTTGGGTAAATAACCAATTCGGCCGCCGCTCCGGCCTCTCCCAGGTTAACAGTCGTGTCCATCACGCGTCCTGCTGCCACGGCATCGTCCACAATCACCTTGACGCCGCTCTTAGAGCCATAGTACATCTTGTACGTTGTCTCCGGCGCACCGTTGCTCTTAAAGGACTGGATAATGGAATGGATTTCCGCTTCGGCGGCTTTGTCCCCCTTGGGATAGTACGTGATGATGAAATAACAGCCGAAATCATACCCCTCCACCGCCATAATGACCACTTCGTTGGAGACGCCTTCGCTGTCGGTGACTTCAAGATAGATTTGATAGGCGCCTGCGCTTCCCACCTGATCGGGTCCGGCAGCAAGGATCTGATAATCCGAAATCAGGTTGGCGACAATAGCTTCTCTCCGGGATTCCACATCGGCAAGGGAGTAGATGGGTCCGTCAATGTTCCAATAATAAATCATCATAATACCGCAGCCTTTAGCCTCATTGATAAAAATCGTCTCCTCCTCACCCCTCGTATAATCCGACGGGATCTCAATCGTAGCGTTGAGGATGCCAAGATCCTGCGCCACCATTTCCGCTGGAGGTTCTGTAGTAGGCTCTGGGTCTGTTGTCGGTTCCGGGTCTGTTGTCGGTTCTGGGTCTGTTGTCGGTTCCGGATTACTCGTCTGCGGCTGGCTGATGACAGGCGTATTCCCACCACCGCCCCCTCCTGTCGGCCTTTTTTCCCCTCCGCCAGAAAGCGCGATAGGAAGGATAATACAAAGGGCGATCAACGCCAGCAGCCCACCGCCGGAAACCCAGGCAACCACCGGATTGGCTTTCATATAGGAAAGGAACCGGGAGAACGCAGAGGGCTTTCCTGCCGCAGCACCCCCGCCGTTATAGGCGGGCTGCTGATAGGCAATCTGCCCGTAGCCTTCCTGCCTGTAAGCGGTAGCCTGGGTGCGCTGGCTGATACTGGCCGCCACCTGATCCTGTACGGAAACGCGCCCGTTCAGTGCCCCGATGAATGCCTCCATATTGGGGAAACGATCCTCGGTTTTTACCGCCAACGCTTTCATGATGGCGTTTTCCACATTAGCCGGAATACGGAACCCCAGCTCCGACGGCCTTTTCATGGTATCCCCATGGATCCGTTCCACCGAATCTGGCGGAAGCTGCCCGGTAATGCAGCGGTACAGGGTAGCGCCCATGGCGTAAACATCCGTCCACGGTCCCTGATTGCCGTGGCTGGAATACTGTTCCTCCGGCGCGTAGCCATGTTTTAAGATGACCGACACGCTCTTGCCGTCCCCCAGTGCGAACCGCGCCGCGCCGAAATCCAGCAGACGGCTTTCGCCTTTGGATGTGATATAGATATTGTCCGGGCTGATGTCCCGGTGCAGGAGGTTCAGCGCATGCACCTGAACCAGCGCTTCCATGATCGGCTGCAGAATGGCAATCGCCTGGTTATAGGGGATCTTATCCCCGTTTTTTGCCAGGTAGGCTTTCAGGCTCATACCGTCTATGTACTCCATCACAAAGTATGCGGTGCCGTTCTCTTTGAAATAGTTCTGCACCGATACGATATGCGGGGTGTTTTGCAGCTTGGCAAGGATCTTCGCTTCATCCAAAAAGCGCTCCATACCGTACTGGTAATCCTCCTCCACCCGTCCGGTCAGCGCCACACTATAGTGGTCCGGATGCCTTGTGGCCAGGGCGGAGGGCATATATTCTTTAATCGCAACCTTGATCTCCAGTGTCAGGTCGTATCCCAGATAGGTGATACCGAACCCGCCAATGCCAAGCACCTTTCCCACCAGATATCTCCCGTTTAGGATCGTACCCAGGGGCAGCGCAAGATAGGGCTGCTCGTCGTTCTCATTAAATCCGCATCGGGGGCATGGAATCCCCGGTTCTTTTTCCGCGAAACAGCCATAACAAACACGTTCCGGATTCATTCTCCCACCTCCTCAAGCAATGTATTTTAAGTATAAAACGATGTATTTTGATAGCAAAATACAGTCACTCCTTCCGATTTTTGGACCAGGCATCGTAACACAGATCACCCAGCAGGAGCAATCCCAGCGCCACCAGAAACCCGATCCACCCGCCCCAGCCCACTAAAGGAAAAAGTGCAAAGGCAACTCCCAGCACAGACCAGATAAGGGCGCTGATTACACGTTCCCTATTCTCAGAGGGGCAGGAAAAGTACCGGGGATTCTTTTCATCCACAAAGAGCACCTCATAACTACCGACTTTGATTTCGTCCTTTTTGGAATACTCTACCCGGGATACTACCCGATACTCCTGTCCATCCAATGTGTACTGGTAGACCGGATGGTATTTATAGTTGGTAATGAAGAAATCGCTGAAAGCGTTGTCTCTCCAGCTGACGTCCACATCGCAGATGACGGCGTTCACTCTTCTCCGGCAGCGACGCTTTGACCGTACAGTCCGACAGAATGCCAAAATGATTCCGAAGAGAAACAAACATACTCCAAAGAACATAATATCCCCCATCGCGTCCGTTGCATTCATGCTCCAAACGATTTTATCTCAGCTATGACAAAGAGTTCCTCCGATACCTGCCGCACCCGGTCGACATGCCGCAAGAGCAGCGCCTCCAGCCATTTTTCTGCATTGGCCGCTTTTAGAAATTCAATCTGTACTTCCAGGGGTTCAATGTAGAACTCACCTGCATACGCCAGCGCCCCTTCACCTTCCGACAGCGCCGGGAACTCGTGGAGTTCTTTCATTTCACCGTCTGCAGTCAGGTGGAAGACAGCCGCCAGTTCCCGGCCGGCGGCGTCCTCTCCCCACGCTTCCTGGATTCTTCCGTTTTTTAAACAATACCCTGCCATAACGGGTTACTCCTTGCTCACCACAAACCGGTTGGCGTTGTCGCACAGGTAGAATGTGTCCCCGATCGACAATTTTTCCGCCACATTCGCCGTCAGCTTTTTGCCGTTGCCCAGGAACGTGCCGTAGGACGATCCCAGATCGGTGATGATAAAGCAGTCTTCATTCGGGTCGTAGACTACCTGGCAGTGCCGCCCGCTGATACCCGGCGTGTTTTTATCGAATACGATGTTACAGGTTGCCGGGTCTCGGCCGATGACCACCTTGCCCTTTAACAGGTCAAAGCTCTGGCCAGAGTATTTTCCTGTCACGCCGCGCAGCACAGCCCGTTTTTCCACAGGGCCGCGGCCGCCTCTTGCAGGCGCTTTTCCAGATCCCATACCTGCGGCAGCGCCGGCAGGTGCCGGAGCCCCCTGTCCGCCCTTCTGGGACGTTACCAGCAGGATGATGCCGCCGATGAGCGCCAGCACGCCGATGGGCAGGAACACATAGGCAAACCAGGGCTGAGTCCAGGAGAGTCCGCCGCCTGCCATGGTGTATTCGATTCTTTCGCTGTCCAGAGCTTTGATTAATTCCGCAGAGGTAATGGCAAAGTTTACGCCTTCGCTCTTGCCCTGCTCATCCACTGCGCCGGAAGCGTTGATTCCAATCAAATTTCCCCGTTCATCTACCAACGGGCCGCCGGAATTGCCGTGATTGATATATACATCCATCTGAAACGCGTCGTAGCTGCTCCATGCCGGCTTAGTGCGCTTGCTGATGATCCCCTTGGTCAGTGTAATGTCATCCTCGTCGTAGGTGTTGAATTGCTGGCTTTGGCTTGCCACGCCCGGATACCCCAGCGCGAAAGCGGTGTCGCCGACAGCAACATCATCTGCGTCCCTGATGGGAATGGCTTCTCGTTTATCCGTCTTTGACGGCAATCTGATAATCGCAATATCCTTCTCATTGGAAGCAGAATAATAGACCACCTCCGCTGTAACATAATCATTTTCCGCTGCAGAGAAGTATACCTGCACGCCTGCCGAAGATACTTGCTCCGCATATACTTTTGGACCCATATAGCCGTATTCCACCACATGGCCGTTGGTCACAATATATTCCACCGGTTCGCCGGGTTTCCCGATGGCAAAGCCGGTACCCATGGAACTGGCGGACTGGCCATCAGTAAGCTGAAGATATGAGTACACCATGACGACGCTCTTGCGCGCCTCATAGGGGTCCGTACCGCCCCCGCCTACCAAGCCCAATACGCCGAACACGCCGGCGGCCAGGCCAATAACCAGCAGCAGGATGGCAACAACCTGCTTGCTCGATGACTTTTTCGCTTCCATTATGATTCCTCCTCATTTTTCCCATGGTATTTCAATGCGATTGCCGTATAGTTATCCTGGCCCGGCTTTCCGGCGGCCAGGATTTCCTCCTCCAGCTTGTCGCAGCACGCCTGGGAAGAGAGCGCCATGGCTTCCCGAATCTGCTTCAAGGTCAGTGTATCGCTGACGCCGTCCGAGCAGAGCAGCAGCGCGTCCTCCGGCTGGAGAAGAAAGGGCATACGGGTATAGTCGCATGTTACTTCTTCTTTTCCTATGTACTCCGAAAGGGCTCCCGCCTGAGGATCTTGAAACGCTTCCTCCACGGGGAACGCCCCGTCCAGTGCCCTCAAAATCAAATCGTTCTTAAATTCCTGCCGGGCATTTAACCCATAGAGTTTGTTTTCCCTGAGCAGGAACAAATCGCTGTCGCCTACGCACCAGAAAGAGAGGCGATTCTCTTTGAGCAGGGCAGCCACCAGGGTAGTTCCCCCGTGCCCGCGAAACTGCTGATAGACTCTGGCGCTTCGCTGGTATACCCAGCCGGGCACATCGCTGTCATCTGTCCAGGGAAAGATTCCCACCAGCTGGGAGGCGGTTTCCGCAGCGATCATGCCGCCCTCCGCCATACCGCCCATGCCGTCGCACAGCACAGCAAGCAGCCCGTCTTCCTCATAACGATCCATGCGGGAGATGCCGAAAGCGTCCTGCTGTTCTTCCCGGCTGCCAACGCCCTGTAGGTTGGCAAGCTCCAGTTCCGGCAGCGGTTCCGGACGTTCCGTAATCGGTTCTTCCACCGCCTGATCACCCCGCTTCTTTTTCTTCTTCCGCCGTATCAGGAAAAAGGCGAGAATCAGCGCCAATAGAAGCGCTGCGCCCGCCGCAACTGCCATCCAGACGCGGATGACGGTATCCGGAAACAGCGGCTGGTTTAACCATGAAAGTACACGCTCCATCCTTTACTCCTCATTCCACTGGAATTGCTCGCCGCACAGGGGAAGGAAGAGAAGCTGGCTCTTTCCCACCTCGATCACATCGTAGGCTTTTAAGGGGCGTACCATTTCCACCTGTTCGTCGTTGCAGTAGGTGATGCCCCTGCCCTGGCCGGGAGAAAGGGAGAAGCTGTTATGCTTGGCGTCATAGGTCACCAATGCATGGCTTTCTCTGGACACGGTATCGTCATCCGCCAGAGCCACGTCCATCGCCGCCGCCCTTCCTATGAAGTTTCTGCCTGCTACCAGCTTATAATCTGCGCCGCGATGGGGACCGGAAACACAGACCAAGAATCCTACTGCAGGATCAATACCGATCTTCTTTTTAATAATGCCCACCGTCTTGCCTCTGTCTGCTTCCGGCGCAGCGCCGCCCGGCACAGCAGCCACGGTCTTCCCTACCGTTCCGGCCGCAACCGTCTTGCCGACCCCGGCGCCCTCCTGGCAGTAGGGGCAGCTATCGAATCTGGATTCATCGTAAAAATGGCCATTGTCACACTGTCTCATAATTGTTTTCCTCCTGAAATGAAATCATTAAGGATTATCCAAAACCATCCTTGGTTTTTTGCTGTTCTTACTGTAGCGCCTTTTTCGGGATTTGTGCAGGTCGCTTTAGCGCCAATTTCCCAAAAATTATGTGGCGCACCTGCGCCAATCCGCATTTTTCGCAGAAATCATGGGGAAATACCGCTTATCTCATCAGATCCTGATAGTCTGGGTCTGCTGTCCGAATCCCCCACACCAGTTCCCAAAGCTTTTCATCTCCGGAAAGGACATAGCACCTGCCATCCACCCCTTCGAACCGGCGTTTATCAAACCAGAAACTGTAGGTATCCCCTTGCGCCGTCACAAATGTAAGCCCCCGGGTATCTGTAGAGACGATGGGTGACTCGGATTCCACCGACACATCCCGCAGCGCCTGCAAGACCCCGGCGATCACCGTTTCGTCCCTTGTCTCGTAGTCCGCCGCCGTCTCTGTCCAATGGTGAAAGATCAGTTCCACCGGCAGTTCCTCATGGGGCAGCTCCAAAAGCTCCCGCTGCCTTTCGGTACAGTAAGCAAAAAGGGAGTCCCCTTGGTATGCCGGGGACGAAGTCTCTGTCGGGGACGAAGTTTCTGCCGGAAGCGCAGGATCTGATGCTGCACACCCCACCAGCAAACAGATGGCTGCCAGAAGTGCCGCTGCCCCTCTTTTTTTCATTCGTGCCTCCTTTCTTCTGTCCTGGTCTCATGAATCGCTTTGCTGCTCGGCCTGTAACGCCAAAGGCGATCCAAACTCTTTTTTGTCCTTTTATGGTTTTACTGTATCGTTTTTTTAAGGATCTGTGCAGGCCGCTTTCGCGCCAATTTATCAAAAAACGCATGGCGCACCTGCGCCAATCTATTTTTTGTGTGAAAATTCAAAAACACCTTGATTGTGCAAAAGGGATTGCCGATCATGACAGCGGCCTGTTACATCCTGTAAACTTAAGAAGTGTTACACTCTATACAGGGTGGATGGCCTCGATTTTCCGGCTCCAAAGCTTCGTTTCTCAAAATGGCGCAGGTGCGCCACAGTGTTTTTTTAGTTTGGCGCTAAAGCGGCCTATCAAAAACACCGGCTTCCTGCTATGATAAAAAACGAAAAGTTCGCATGATGGAAGGTCGGCCAAGACACAGAATGTCCAAAAAGCTTCAGCTGGCCTTTTCGGAACGCAGGATCAGAAAGGGGATATATCGTATGTATGCAAGGTTAAGGCCGTACCATCTCATTGGCGCCATCGGGGGGTTCCTCACTGTTCTCACCGCTATTATCAGCTTGGCAGTTTCCACATCGTACTACATAAGCGCGGAATGGGTCATTATTGTAAACATGCTGCTCATTGGCTCCAACGGGTTAATCGCAACTTATTTCTTTGGCGCGTTCAGCGCTTCCCGTGACAGCCTCATCAAAGTAGGCAGCCTGATCGCGGGGATAGGTCTTGGTTTTAATGTCCTGATCTCAATTCTCCAGATGGCGGGTGTGTATGTTTTTGTTCTGGCCCTTCTTGGGGCTCTCGTTATGATGGCAGGGGTTGTGATCGCCTGTATCAAATTCATTATGCTCTTCCAGAGAGACGCTTTTGTCGTGGTGTTCTGCGTGTTTATTTTCCTGGGGCTTCTGCTGTCTTTATTCTGGACGTGGGCAAGCCTGATAAGCGGCGCTGGGCTGGGCGCCCTGCTGATTTATTTTTACGTCCACAATATCACCTACTAGACAGCTTCTCTCATTCAGGATATTTCCTTGTTTACCGCAGCTACACCGTGTGGCCGCGGTAAAACGGCATGTGCGGGCGCAAAAAACCGGTAGTTCCCGGATGCGGAACGCAGCTCCAAAAATATACGGTTTTATCCAGGAGAATCCCTGGTTTAGGTCAAACAGGAAGGATTGTATATTCCGCAAAAACGTCAGCGAAAAAAGTCTCTAACCGACCGAAATCGTTGAAAATCCATGCCGTTTATAGTATAATAGTTTATAACTGTACCATTGCGGAGAAAGGGGGTGGAATGGGACGTATGGTATAATAAAGAAAAGCTTCACAAATCCAAAATCCATTTATGCGATTCTGCTGCTTGGTATTTTTACTTTTCTATTTCTTGGCGCCGAGTACCTATATGTGAATATGATCTCGCTTACGGCAGGGGAAGAAAAAACGGTGATTGCGCAAAACTACGCGTTAGGAATAAGCGCTGTCGGTTTTTTGCTCTATCCGCTGTTTCATCGCTTTTTGAAAAGGCGGGTACAAATCGTTGGACTTTTTATCCTTGCACTAGCAGCGGCAGTATGCAATTTTTTGGTTCAAAAACATGTTTCTTATTCGTCCACTCTGCTCTCCGGAATGGCATTGTTCCTGTTTCTGGGGATATTGGGAAGCGCGGCCCACTACCTGTTTTTCAAACTGGCGAAGGATCGCACGCATCTGGCGCGTATGGTTGGTATCTCCTATGCCCTTGGGATCTTCCTGCAGTTTCTAAATAACAATCTTGTGGATCTAGAAACTGCGGAAGCCTTGATACTTTCACTCTTTGCCCTTGTAGCGTTAGCGCTGTTACTGAAGGCAGAAAGGCTTTGCCGCCAGGAAAATGCAGAAGCGGAAGAACCCCAGTCCCCCGCCATAGAGGCCATAGAGGAGGATGGGAAGGGAACCCGAAAGAAGATCGCCGCCGGCGGATTCCTTGCACTGCTTGTAATCCTGATGGCATGTATCTTCAGCACGCTGGACAACGCGGTCACCATGCATCATGCAGCAGGCACTGACATCGGGCAATGGCCGCGGCTTTTGCTGGCGGTAAGCGGCCTTTCTGCCGGCTTTCTTTTTGATATCCGAAAGCGGAAATTTATGACCATGATGATGTACTGCGTCATGCTGATGTCCGTCATCTGTGTGGTAGTACTCAAGCTGGGCGGCCCGTTTTTGATCGGCCTGATCGTATTTTATCTTTCGGCTGGATTTTTTGTGGTATTCTTCACCACCAGCTTTCTGGATTTTGCCCGCCATATGCCCACGCCAGCGCTGTGGGCCGGTATGGGGCGCGCCATGAATAACGTGAGCGCCGCTTTGCTTGCCAACGCCTCTGTAGCGCTGCTTGTTTCTGACAGCAATGGCATGGCGTCCATCATTCTGGCACTGGTCCTGTTTGTGGCCGTCAGCGTAGTCATCTATCTTTATACAGCCTGGATGCCGGTTTCATCCGGCACCCCCAAGGATATCCCGACAGACCTGGACCCTCAGGAAGCGTTCCGTCTTTTGTCGGAGCTGTTTATCCTTACGCCCAAGGAAACCGAAGTATTTGACAAGCTGGTCAATTCAGAGGAAAGTATTCAGGAGATCGCAGATGGACTGTATCTATCCCGGCGAACCTGTCAGCGGCATATCGCAGCGATCTATGAGAAAGCGGGTGTAAAATCACGCATGGGATTGTACCAGCTCTACATAGAAAAACAGCGCAGGCCATGACAGCCAGAAAGGGGTTCGGATGAAGAGGATTAAAATTGCTGTTTTGCTGGTATTATTGTGCGTACTGGCGGGGTGTTCCCCAAAAGACACATCGCTTCGGGCCTATTGCACCGAAAGCCAGCAGGAATTTCTGGACCGGTCGCAGGAAGAACTGCCGGTTGCGCTTACCTATCATCATAACGATAACATACTGGGGCGCTACGAAACGACGGATGAAGAAATTATCTCCGGGATCCTGCAGGCATTACGGGGAATGACTGTCGTATCCAAAGCTTCGAGCGGCTCTACGGACAGCCGTATCCTGGAGTTTGAGACAGCGGATGGGGATACCTGTCTCTTCTGGTTTGATGAAAATCGTTTCCGCGGAGCCGGTGGAACATACTATGTGCTTTCCGGCGATGACGAGATCTGGGATCTGGCGCGGAAAATTCAGGAAACATATCCGGAATACAGGGAAGCGATGGAGTAAAAAAGGCAGATCGAAAAAGCCGGGCGTTCCTTGCTTGTATGCAGCTAAGGCCGCGTAAGCAGGGAACGCCCGGTTTATTTATATTCGTTTTTCAAACGAGAGGGAGCCTCGGGTTTGGCTTCATTTGTTCGCTTTCCCCTTCCACACAAAACTCAACCCTCTATTTCAGAAATTTCCGGATTTTTTTCAGAGCTGCCGCTATGGACTTCTGTACCGCCTGATAGCTGCACCCTTCCCGCACCGCAATCTCCTCATAGGTAAGCCCGTCAAAGAAATACATCTGCAGCCTTCTTTTCTGGACTTCCGGCAGCTGGTTGACGCCCTCCCGGAGCGCCTGCGTCTGCATGGATTCATAGACGGCGTCCTCCACCGGGGCCGGCTCCTGTGCCGAACGACGGCTCAGCAGCTCTTCGTTCAGCTCGGTCCAGTCAAGGTGCCTCTCCTGCTCGTTAAGGAAGGAGAGATCGTCCAACTCAAACCGGTCAAACACGGCATAGAGCTTCACATCCAGTTCCAGCCTGTGTGGTACGCCCTGGCCGTCCCTGAAAGATAGATAACATTTCCCGTCGATCATCGACAGGGTATAGGGGTTATACTTGTCCTTTCTTCTCTTTGGATGCCTGTCATCCATCTCTTTGTCCTCCAATCAATCGTTGGTAGTGTCAAATACTACCCGTTTTTTTGTTTACAAATCCTTTAGAAACCTTGATTTTAAGGGAAATCTGCAATAAAAAGAGCATTGACCTCCCTTTTCTGGTATAATGTCAATCGCCAAACCAACCTTATACAAAAGGAGACAATGCTCATGGACATTATACAATACTTACTCTCTATTATTCAATATCTCTACCAGCAGAATTGCTGGTTAATCAACTTTATCTGCAGATATATCCCTCTTAAGCAGTGGGCCTTTGATGATTCCCATTCCCCAAAATATCAAAAGTTCAAAATTGACGAACTTCCCCTGCTCACCGATTTTCGTCAGGACTGGACTTATAAAGATCTCATCCCTTACTTTGAAAAACGTTATGGCAAGAAGATCCGTCCTGTCAGCCGCCGCTCGGAATGCGATATCCCGGATGACTGTTCCTGTCCCCGCTGTAAGGCTCCCAAGACGTTTCTCTACAGGAATAACGGCTCCAAAGGACAGCTCCTCTGCAAAATTTGTGCCGCCAGGTTCTCTCCTTCCGAGAGCCGCTTCTCTTCCCTGAAGCTGCGCTGTCCTCACTGCGGGCATACCCTCGTCCCCAAAAAGGACCGGAAACACTTTATCCTACATAAGTGCGTCAATCCCAAATGCCCTTACTATCTGCATAACCTGAAGAAAGTCGACAAGGCAGACCTGAAAGAAGACTACGGAAAAATAAATATAAACTCCATTACATCTACCGTGAATTCACGATGGATTTTTTCAGCATGGATTTAAACACCCTGCCCCCAAATGCTTCTTCCCTGAAATTCAGCAAGCACAATGCCCACGTCATGTCCCTGTGCCTGACGCTGCATATCAACCTCGGCCTGTCACTGCGCAAGACCAGCCAGGCCCTCAAAGATCTTTATAACATCCAGATCTCCCATCAGCAGATCGCCAACTACTGTAAGACCGCAGCCATCTGCGTCAAACCCTTCGTCGATCAGTACCCCTATCGCAAAGGGGAAGCCTTTGTGGCCGATGAAACCTACATCAAAGTCCGCGGCATCAAAACCTACGTCTGGCTGATCATGAATGCTGCCTGCCGTTCCATCATCGGTTATCAGGTGTCCGATAACCGTGGAGTTGGCCCGTGTATCCTTGCCATGCGCATGGCCTTTCAGGGACTTAAGAAGCTCCCTGAAAACTTCAAATTCATTGCGGACGGCTATAGCGCCTATCCGCTTGCCGCCATGGAATTCGCAAAAAAGTTTGGCAAGGACTTTACCTTCCAGATCACCCAGGTGATTGGACTTACCAACGACGATGCTGTGTCGAAAGAACACCGTCCATTCAAACAGATCGTGGAACGGCTGAACCGGACCTATAAGGCTTCTTACCGGAAAACAAACGGCTTTGACAACATCGAAGGCGCCAACTATGATCTGGCTCTCTGGGTCGCCTACTATAATTTCCTGCGCCCACACAAACACAATCATTATAAAGTTCTTAACGAAGTAGAGATGCTCCAAGGTGCCGACAACATGCCGGGCAAGTGGCAGCTCCTCATCTTCCTTGGCCAGCAGACCATCCTGAATATACAGAAAAACAGTATGGATGCACAGGAGCGGAGCTGTTGTCAATAGAACCGTGGAATACCGGAACAGACGGCGCAGCCGGCTGTGAGGATATGCCGCGAAAGTCTATTGACAGAAAGTTCACGGATGATCCTCTCCGGCAGAAAAGGGGCAACTGCGCCCTTTTCCTGCCTTCCGGCGAGGACGGGTCCGGGCAGAGCCCGATAATGGGTCAAGGGATGGATCCCTTGCGGGTTCTCAGGGCAGCGCCCTGAGCCCTCGGAGAGCTTTTCCTCATCAATATCTACAGTTTTCAAGGTTCTTTTGAGCCTATTTTTTCATGGCTCATTTTTCATAGATTACTTGACACTACCCAATCGTTTTTGAGTGAATCAAAACGATTGACCGATGGACTTCGGCAATGAAATCCGCCATGATACGCAAAAGCGCCCACAGCAAGATTGCTGTAGGCGCAAAGCGGCACTATGGGGCGGTTTGAATCGCAGCGGTTCGGTGGGGTGGCATAAAATGGCCGCAAAAATCCTGTAAGGTCTGATCGTAAGCCTGATAAGAAAAAATGCCGCCCTCCCGGCCGGAAGGCGGCTTGCGTTGTATGGTTCGCATACATGGACAGCCACCCGCCTGCGCTGTATTTCCGGCGTTTTTAACCTACGGAAATCTATACTAACAGGCGGGCGTCTCAGCTCGTGACTCGTCTGCGACTCATCTGCAACATATTTTTGGCCTCATCCGCGTCTCATTTCAGGCTCACCTCCGGCTGTCAGATAATCATATTCGGACATGTTTGTTTTATCCTCTGGATATGCGCCTCCGTGAGATGCCGCTTGATTCCTGTATAAAAGGCATTTGCAGTTCCTGCTCCCGATTGCTGGTAGAGCAGTATGGTCAAGTGCATATTCAGGCTACTGTTAAACGGGTCAAAGGCCAGTGCGGCTTTGGCCGCCTTGTGCGCATAGACATACTCGCCACACTCGGTCTGGCGTTCTATATACCGGCCGGCGAGCCGGAAATACAGGCCCTGATAGTATGTAATACTCGGGATAAAATAAATATTATCGGACAACCGTGGCAGAAGATTCCCGGAATACAGTCCGACGGCAGCTTCATACAGCCGATACCGCTTTTTCGGATTGTTCTCCATCTCGATACTGTCACATAGTTCTTCGAATAACCCCACATCTGTCACTACCTTGATTTCCGGATTGAAGCTGAATATGCCGTTGGCATAGACCACCAAATCCTCCAGCCCAACATAGCCAAGCAGCGATCTAAGCCTGTAAGCAATGTTCCGCACGGATTTCATCGGGATCTCACAGGACTCATCCGGCCACAGGATCAGTGCAAGCTGATTTGCCGTTGCCCGGTTCCCAGCCGTCACCGCAAGATACGACAGCAGCGTATAGCAGCGGGAAGAAATGAAATCCTTTTCGGACAGCGTTCCCTTGCTGCCATGTATCGTGAGCCCATTAAAGCAGTTGATCCGCACTTCCCCTGCAGTAAGCTTCAGCGCTTGCTTTGCGGCCGCCAGGCTCTTATTCAGTTTAATTTCATTTAATTCCTGGGCGACAGCGTAAGCGATTATGAACAGGAACGCAGGATCTGCGCCGTACCGCTTCGGGTTATCTACGCCGATATAACCCTGGTTCAGCCGTTTGGAAAAGGGGACGGCGATTAGGGAGCGAACGCCGTATTGTGTGAAAAAATCATATTCCGCCGGAACTGTCCTGCGCAGCTCCTCGATATCTGTAAAGATCATCGGTTCGCTCCTTTTGAGTGTGGCCACCCATCTCATGAAATTTTTGATTTCCAGATACTGCAGCTTGCCGCCCATGTACTCTATCCCCTTTTGGCACCACTCATAGGTACTCAGGCCAATGCCTGCCGCCCAATCCGCTTCGATAATATATGACTGTCTGCATCGTAAAATTCTGTCGCCGCCTGTAATAAGCCGTTGATCAGTGTGTCAGGATCTTCGTTGCCACGCTGGGCTTCTTCCAGCAGTTTCAGCAG
>CAWVIZ010000016.1:0-342742 GCA_963929535.1 uncultured Lachnospiraceae bacterium
ACACTAGATCGCGTGTTAAACACGGCAATATGCACATACTTTTTTCCGATAGTCTTTCAATGATCTAGCTTCCAATACTTGAATTTCCATAGGCTGCTCCTTTCCTTTTGGTAGTCTATCTATCACTCTAAACGCCAAGAATAGCAAGTAAAATATCGTACCGTCCACCTTTCAGTTATTGGCATTACCGCACAAAAAATTGCCCACGGAAGCCGAAGCCTCCGTGGGGATCGCTACTCATACTCTCTTCGCATAGTCAAGGGAAATCCACCCAGCGCCGCTCTTGAGTTTCCCCCAGCCAGCGGTGGAACCCGTGCCGGATTTCACCTCGGTAATCGTGAACACGCCTTTCCCCGTATACTTGCCGGTCTTGGCATAATTCGTACCGGGGCCTTTGCGGATGTTCAGATCCGTTGCTGCTCACCTGTACCAGAGAATGGAACCGGTCCTGCCCCGCCAGATGCCTGTCTGCTTTCCAGTGTAGACAACTTTCCCGCTCTCATCGATATACGGAGTAGCCCGCATTGGAGTCCGCGCATCTCTTGGCGTTATCCAGATTGTTGAAGGCCCCCTTCTGGCTCTTGGCGTCCGACCAGCTTTTGCGGACACGGTATAAAACAGACGTTCCAGAGGAGCCGGAGGAAGAACCTCCCAGTGCTGCCGTCACCTTGGAGGCCAGATCCCCAAGGCGGGAATACAGCCAGTCTCCCGGACAGGACTTGTTGGCAAACCAGCGATGGACGGTCAGCACCATCTCATCGGACTTCGGGGAATAGTTCAGCGTCTTATTCTTATCCCCCAGCCAGAGAAGTTTCTTCTTCCCATTCCGTTTGCAGATGTCCGTACACAGTTTCACAAGGGAATTGTAGACGGCTGTGGTCATTGCGTAGGGAGTATTCAGGTCACTGGCGCACTCGATGGTGACCGCCCTCTGGTCGTTGGCGCTGCTGGAAGAACACCAAGAACGGTTCTTCTCCTCCACGCAAAGAGCGATCTTCCCATCCTTTCCAATACCATAGTTACAGCTGGCCTCTCTTGACGGGCTGGTAAAGCATCCGCAGATGCTCTCTGCCGTCAACTGTCCCACCACGCAGTGGGGCGTGATTCGGTCAATGGAATGTGTCCTCTGCCCGGAATGGTTCGGGCTAAGTTTTGTGTAAGATACCAATGAACTGTTTGTGTAAGCCATTATTCATTACCTTCCTTTCCGTTTTCTGCTCTGTCATGGAGCTGCTCTAATACCGTTTTGATCTTCTCCGGGATAGGGAGTCCCAGATGTCCCGCATTCTCCAGCAGGCTCACGCCTTCATTGGAAATGTAGAAGAAGATCACCGCTGTCCGTAAAACTGCTCCCGTACCAATCACCTGCACATCAATGATGTTCGCAATCCCGACAAGCAGGAAGATCAGCACTTTGCGGAAGATCCCCTTAAAACCGACTGCGCTGGATAACTCCCGGTTGATGATGGCGCACATCACACCCGTGAGATAGTCAATTACCACGAAGGCAATCAGGGCATAAAGCAAGCCATCACAGCCGCCAAGGAAATACCCCAGCCAGCCGCCCACAGCGGAAAAGATGAGTTGGATAGTGTTCCAGAATTCTTTCATGGTGCGTTCCTCCTTTGAAATTTTGGTATGAAAAAAGCGGCTGCCCCGAAGAGTAGTCGCTGATTTCCAGAAAATATAAAATTATGCTGTCCGCTTCCACATATAGCAGACAATATAGGGCTGCAGGTTGGTATGGGAGCCGCCACCTCCCGTATTCGCATTCTTCCCTTTTGGTGTCAGGGTATGGGTGTGCGCTCCGGCACTGCTGGTCGGCGAAGTCCCTTGTGCGCCGGATGCCCCTGCCTTATGAACGGTATATCGGCTGCTACCTGAACCGCCGTCTGTATCCCGTCCAATATTGTGCGTATGACCGCCTGCACTGTTGGTCGTGGTAGAACTTCCGGTAAACGTATGCGTATGGCTTGGCATCTGGCTGGCAGTCAGTGTGACGGCCGATGCTCCACCTGTTTTCTCCACCGCATTAAAGTTGCTATCCGATGTGTTAATTCCTACCGGCACCCTGCCGCTGCCCCAAGCCACCCATGTTCCACCAAAATACGTGGAAGGATTGGTGGAACTGACGCTTAAATAGATACTGCCTACCGGATACATCGTTTTTGCGAACTGCTGGATGTATTCTTTCAGAAGCATCCCATAGACCTTCACATCCCAGTTCTCGGCCACCTCAAAGGTGTTATCGCTTTCTGAGACTTTCCCAATCGCCACGCCTTTACCGCCACTCTTAAAGTCCATGACCACAGCAGCTGTGGAGACGATTTCCTGCACGGAGATGCTGGAAAAAGCATCTTCCAGTGTGTACCGCACATCATAGGAGGTCTCCGTAGAGATCTGCCCTTTGCCGTAGGTGAAGACCGTATTGGCGGCAAAGGTTACCCCGGCGTCCGTCCACTGTTCCGCAGACACCTGCTTGTACTGGACAGAGGTTTTTAGGGTATTCTTCCCGCCACAAGTGGAATAGCCAAAGGACACCAGCGCATGGATGTATGTCCCGTCATCATCCAGCGTCCCGTTGCTCAAACACCGCTGGGACAGGGAAGAGTTGAAATATGGCGAGGAATAGGCGGTCACCGTAATGGAAACGGATGCCTCCGCTGATACCCGTCCTCTGGAATCCGTTACCGTTGCTTTAAAAGTAATGGTGCCGGAATTATTGAGAAAACCTGTGGTCAGCGTAGACGCCGAGCCGCTGTACCCGCCGCCCGTAATGGAGTAGGACTTGATGGTGGAACCATAGCTTCCCGCCGCCCCGTTGATCGTCAGCTTGACCTTCGATTTCGTCTGTACATAAATGCCCCACGCACTGGGTACTTCCCCGTCAATCCGGGCTGCTGAAAGGCTTGAGATCGTGGGCTTCACACTGGCAGGAACACTTAAACTGAGCGTACAAGTCTTGGCGCCGATATTCGTATTCCCGTTGTAGGTGGTACAGGTAATCGTGCAGGTACCACTGGTCGCATTCGGGATCTGGTTCGCCAGCGACAAAGCCGGTGTCCACGATACGGAAGTTGCCGTTGTCTTGGTCGCAATCGTTCCGCTGGTATTTCCAAAGGAATAGGTCAGCGTATGCGTAAAGGACGAGGAAGCACGACTGATATTGATCTTCCCGACAGATCCCAGCGTCATGTTCCCGGCGGATACACTGGAGGCACGGGGGATACTGTCCAGCGTAATATTGGCGCTGGCCGTGATCGTTCCGTAGTACGTACCACTTAAGGTAGCCCGGATCTGGAACACTGCGGAAATCGTTAAAGACTTTCCACCATCGCTGGCATGATTGACCGTTCTCGACACGGTTCCCAGAAGGTGTGTCCCCGTGCTGCTGATCGCCGGAGAAGAAAACGTCTGCGCTGATCCGTCAATGGTGCAGGTATTGTCGCTTCGCCCGCTGATATTTAAACTCCAGTCATTCACCAGATACAGCTTACAGGTCACCGTAGACGTATTGGCAGAGACATTCTTGCTCTGCGACCAGTCCACCCGCAGCTTATAGTGGCCGTCCCGGATGGAACCGGAAAAACTGCCGCTGGATGCCATTGTCCTCACCCCTTCCCATCATCAGCGTTTTAAACCGGGCCTCTCCACTTGATCGAGAGGTTCCCGTTGGTTCTTGGTATAAAATCAAACCACCCCCGGCTCTCATTGCCGAGGGACAGCTTGTTGCGGATCTCCGCATTGGTAATCACAAGGCTCTGGTTGGAGATATAGGCGATCTTCTGCCCGTTCTCCTTAAAGGCCAGTTCCTCATTGGATAGTTCGGCCGTGAAGGCGTTCCCGACTTTTCCCAGTTCAATGAGCGCACCTTTAAACCGGATATACTCCTCCAAAAGCAGCTGGTTCGTAGAGACGTTTTCCTTAATCTCATCCGTAATGGCTGTGAAATCCATCCGGATCTCCGTGCTGTTCTGGGTAATGCTGGTCTCAAAATCCTTCTGGATGGTCTCCAATTCCGAGCGGGAAATAAATTCTTCCCGGACGGACATGTTGATCTGCTCTGAGGTCTTTGTGATCTCAGAGTAGCATTCCCGGATGTTTTCCTCCAAGGAAGCAATATCATCCTCATAACCGGAAAAGTTCTGGAAGGTGGCCTGACAGCTGGTGATGAGCGCCATAAAGGTCACCTCCAGTTAATTTGATACATCACACTGCAGCGTCAGGATGCTGTCGATGTCCGCAGCGGAAAGGTAGATCACCTTCCCGGTCTTATCAAACTCTGCCGCATGGCCATCCTTATCCTGCGCATACCATGTGTAGGTGAGAGACTGCTTTTCCGTGGCAGCCGCCCAAGCCGTGCCGGAATACTTCATCAAGGCCACCGTCTGGCCGGAGTGATCCACCTGATACCAGAAGTCCCCTTCCTTTGGATTAGACGGGGCGGTCTCCGAGATACTACCAAGCAGGGGATCGACTTCCTTCTGGTTGGTACGGACGATCACATAAGGCACCACACCGCCGAGATTGTTCTTGACCGTAAATCCCCCGATGGAAAGCATCTCCGATACATAAGGATCGGATTTATCTTCCACGGTGATCACGTCTTCATAGGTGTTTCCTTTGTAAGTCATGGTACAGCGGTAGGACTGGATATTTACGATATCTGCCCCCGATACAGACAGGGTAGAGGAAGTCTCTCCGCTGATATTCTCCCACTTCCCACCTGTGTATTTTGCCCACTGGTAGGTAGCTCCTGTAGTAATCTCCGAAGCGCCGTCATAGCCAACCGCCGCCAGTGCAAGGCTGCCGGACTGGTTGATCACCACCGTGCCTTCCGGCGCATACACAGAGAACACAATCGCATTGGCACCGCTGGCCCCGTTACTGCCCTTATTGGATTTCGTCCATGCGAACTTCTTCACCACAGAAGCTCCGGAGATCGTAAAGGTCAGGTCAATCGTGCCGTTTAAGACCGTAGCCCCGCCAAGGGTCGCATTGGCGGCAAAGGACAGCACCACCGATCCGGCCTTGGAAGCGGTCGCAGCGGTATTGCTTTTCACCGTCACCCCAGATGGCAGCGTTCCTACTGTACAGCTGCAGGCAGTCTGATTGATTCCCACATATCCCATAAAGGGAATGGTCACCTCCGTAGCCGCCGCTACCAGACCGCCGGAAGTACAGGCGATATTCTGGGCCTCGTTTCCAAGGATGACGGAAAGCCCGCCCGTTCCGGCCGCACCCGGTTCACCCTGAGAGCCGTCATAGATCTTCGTCAGGGAAGTGGTATCATACACATCCGGGTCATCGGTGGCCAGCTTGATCTGGGCCACCCCGTTAAAGAACACCGCATGCTCCGGTTTGACCACCAAGGTACCGCCGGAAATGCTGGCGTTGTCCGATGTGGTGGGATAATCCTTCCATGCCCCGGTGCTGTCCTTATACTGCCATGCCGTAATGGTAACTCCCTGCACCTGTGCCGTCAGGGTAGCCTGCTTGGATCCGACCAGAGAGGAATTGGAATCATACTTAAACACGTAGGTGTCCGCCGATAGATAGGCCAGCTTGGCGTTCTGTGCGTTGCGGATCAGCGTATACGTAATGTCGGCAGAGATATTGACCGTGTTCTTCGTCTCCGAATCGTAATAGCTGATATAGCAAAGGTAGGTGAGCATCCCGGAAGTGGCTGACGCCAGCTTATTGGCATTGACCGTCAGGACGCCTTTGGAAACGCTCTCCCCGGAGGTCAGAGCCGCCTCCGCTCCGTTTCCCTCCTTCCGTTTCCACGAGATCGTAAGCCCCGATGCGTCCAGTGCCAGATTGGTCTGGTCAAGGAACACCACCGGGGTAAGGGTCAGGGGTGTACTGGCCCAGTCCGGCGCATAGGTATGGGGCAGCACGTTAGGGTCTTCAATCTGCGACTTGGGCAGATTGGAGGTAATGTAAGCCGACAGCTTCCTCTGGTCTGTGATATCCACAAAGGTCTGCTGGCTGGAAGTCAAAATTGCCATATTCGTCTCCTCCTGTTAAATCGTGATTTCACAATAAAATGATGCGTTGTCGGTGACATCTTCCGTGGTGACTGTGATGGATTTCATGCCCGCATGGGAACTGTCCCAGTCGGCATCTAGGTCTTCCCGGCCGGAATTCCGGTGCCAGACAAAGCTGCTGGCCGGAAGGGTATCCGTGATCTCCTTGTCCCACGAATACACTCGGCAGCGAAGGATGCTTTTCTGCCCCTTATCCCGGAAGATGTTCACCCCATCCACCACCAGTTCTGTCCGATACATCTTCTGGGCATTGATCTGATCCACTTTCCCCGTGATCACCTCGATCTTGGAAGTCTGCCCTAGCAGGTCATCTTCAAGGGAAGTGATGTTCTGCTCCTGTTTGGCGGACTGGGAAGTCAGCCGGACGCCTGCCGCCCCGATGGTGATGGTATTGCCGGAAGGGTCAAGGTAGTCCCGTGTCCGGCTGAGACACAGGTATGTCCCGTCAATGCCGTGTGGCTTGGAAATACACCGGACATACATCCTTGCCCGGATGTCCCCGATATCCGCACCCGTATCGGACTCATCCACGATGGTCAGTTCCATGCTGGTGACACCTTTAGCCAGTTCTGCGATCCGGGCCTTGGCTTTGCGCAGCAGGTTTCCCGCCAGCGTCACATCCTCCCAAACTTCGGTTGTCCAGATCCAGCCGATTTCTTCGACCACTTCCTCATCGTACACATAGTTCTTGCCATCGTTCACCGCTGTAATATCCAGCCGGGTGTCCGTCTCGGTTTCGTTGCCCTCCTCATCCGTCTCCGTCAGCTTCGCCCCCAGCGGGATCAGCGCCGTCACCCGCTCCGTGTGGTCACGGGTGATCTTCACATCGGTCAGGTTCTTCCCAAACTCCACCGTTTGCAGCGACCGGTCTGGAAAGTCCTCCAGATAGTCCAGCACCTTCCCGTCTTCCGTATAACGCACCTGTAAGTAACCGCCGTGTGTCTTGATCAGCTTGTCCTGTATGGCCTCCAGCGTCACGGAATAATCGGAATTGCTGTAGCTGATATAGTCGTTGTTGTCTGTAACCGTCACCGTGCCAATAGTGAACTGCTTCTTTTCCTCCACGACAGCGTTATGCACGGAGAGGAACTGCTCCAGCAGGCCACGGAGCGGCCCCTGATAAGAAAATGGAGGCTGCATGGTGTCCTTCAGATACGCAAGGCAGGACTCGCACGTCCATGTGTGGGTGTTATAAAAATCCGTGCCGTCATCCAAAGCCCGCCCTTCAAAGACCGTAAGATCATCCTTCTTACAGACAATGGTCGAAGCCATCGGCCGGATTACAGAAAGATAGGGATGGTTAAACGGAGCAGAGAGGGTCAGGCTGTCGATATTCTCCGCATCCTCCTGTACCTTTGCCTCCGTGATGGAAAGCTGGGACAGATGGGGATGGTAGAATAACTGCCCATCCACAAAGACTACGGAATACACTCATAGACGTCCCTCCCGGTACCGGAAGGTAGTCGTTCCTTCTCCCGTAATGCTGAGCAGAATTTTGCCCTTCCTGCAGTTCCAGTTCCGGGAACGTCCACGTCCCGGCACTGACAGACTTCTTGAATACATCTTCACCGATACTCCAACTGAACGCCGTCTCCGCCGTGGTAATGACCATAGGTACCACCGGCATATAGTCATTGTTCAGGATCACTGTGCCGCCTCCGGTAATGGAAACTTCCGTTTCTTCTGTATGGTACCGGTAGGCATCCCCGTCTGAGCAGGACAGCACCATCTGTCCCTTCCCGGTCAGAGGATCATAGGCCGGTTCCAGTTCCAAGGTACCCACAGCATACAGATCCGGTTCCTCGCTTAAGATCACCTGACACAGCTGTCCGGCATAGAGGTTGGCGAGGATGTCCTTCCTCTGGTTAAACTTCTCCCGGCTTCCCAGCATGGACAGGGTAATGGTAAAACTCCGGGGCTGGTAGGATACCCGCCCCAGCGACTCCGTAAAGCGGATCGGGGCATTGCGCCCCGGCACCACAACCGTATTGGTCTGCGACTGCGGCGTGGGAAAGTCAATCTCCTCCCGGAGCCAGCCCAGCGCAAACATCCACAAATCATTGATTTTCACATCTGCCCTCATAAGCTCAGCCTCCTTTGCAGTTTCTGTGTTTTCCCAAGACCGCTGTCAATGGCAGGGAGAAGGTGTCCTACCAGCGTCCCGTCATCCAGATACAGCCCCTTACAGCTGTTTTCCGCAATAATCGCCAGATACTTCTCCATTGCGCTGGTATTCATTCTGCTGGACAAAATATTTTCCAGCTGATTATAAAATCCTTTCAACGGAAGAACTGCCTCCCGGCCAGCCTCGCCGCCTGCCATCAGGCTGCTGCCGTTCATGCCAAAGATGGTCGGTTTCGTCAGGATACCGCCTTCCTTATACCAGTCAATGGACAGGTGAGGAACACTCGGCGGGGCAAGGGACAGCTTACCCGTAATCTTAAAATGGGGCAGCTTGATCTTTGGCAGCTCCAGCTTCATGCCGGAGAAAAAGCCGCTGATCTTATCCACAATTCCTTTGATCGTATTTTTCGCCGCTTCAATCGGCTTCGTGATGGCGGTCTTGATCCCATTCCACACCGTAGTGGCGGTACTTTTGATGCCGTTGAACACGCTGGATACCGTACTCTTTACCGCATTAAACACACTGGAAACCTTGCTCTTGATGCCGTCCACCACCGTGGAAATGACCGACTTGATCCCGTTCCACACCGTAGAAGCCACCGACTTAATCGCATTAAAGACAGAGGTCACGGTATTTTTGATGGCGTTCACCACCGCCGACACCTTGCTGCTGATGGCGTTCCAGATGGAACTGATCACGTTCTGGATCGCTCCCATAATGCTGGAAATCACACCAGAAATGGCCGACAGCACGGAACTGACCGTATCCTTAATCCCGTTCCAGACGGAAGTGACGATGTCCTTACAGTTCTCCCAGATAAACTGGAAAGGCAGCGTGATGATGTCCACAGCCCCTTGGATAATGGAGCCTAACAGCATCACTGCGGTCTGCACCACGTTGCAGATGCCATTCCAGACATTCTGCAGGTGCGTCCAGAGGTTGGAAAACCACGTTTTCACGCTCTCGATCATGGTGCCGATCCCGGTACAGATCGTATTCCACAAATTCCCAAACCACTCGGTAATGGTTCCCCAGTTCTGGATGATGGCGATAATCCCGGCAATGGCCGCCGCTACCGCCGCAATCACGGCGATGATCGGCAGAAGGGAGATATTCAATGCCCCCACCGACACCGCCAAGGCCGCAATGACCGGAGTCAGCGCCGTAAAGGCTGCCAGCAGAACGCCGAGAATAACGATAAAGTTCTGTACCGGCCCCGGCAGCTGCTGGAACCAGTTACTCACCGTCTGGATCACACTGACCAGCGGCGGCAGGATCGTATTGGCAATCTCCGCCAGCTTCTCTCCCAGAGGGACAAGGGACTGCTGCAGCTTCCGGGTGTTAGATTCCATCTCCTGCATGGGCGTGGTCGTTGCATCAAACAAGCCCTGTGCGGAACCTTTCACACTGTCATAGGTGCTGCCCACCGAAGTCAGGGACGTGATGAATTTCAGGTTCCCGTCCTCGGCCATCGTGCCAAAAGCCAGCGCTGCAAGGTTTAAGGCTTCCTGCTGGTTCGTACACCCGGCGATATCCGCCACAATGGAGTCAATGACCTGTTTCTGGGTAGCACCGCCATTCTGCCAAGAAGCAAACAGTTCCTGTGTTTTCGTGGAAAACATCCCGATGGACTCCCCGATGGTTCCGTCCACCAGACGGGTGGTCACCTCGTTGATGGCATCGTTGACCTTGTCGAGGTTGTATGCGCCATTCTTCAGGCCGTTATCCAACAACTGAAAATACTCCGAGGCAGAATAACCTGCCTGTGCGAACTTCCCGGCATACTCGGAAAGGTTATCGCCCAGCTCATTGGTCTTATCCAGACCGTTCTGGGTACCCACCACGATGTAGTCCATCGCTTCCTGCGCCGTCAGGCCATACTGCTGCATCAGGGAATTGACACCCCGGAGGGTTTCATTCATATCAATCCCATACAGTTCTTCCAGTGTGATGGCCTGCTGGGTCAGGTTGGTGAGATCTGTCTCGCTCAAATCACCAAGGTTCTTTTTGACCATCAAAACCGCATTGGCCACAGCGTCCATGCTTTCGCCGACACCAGAGGAGTACACGTTTTTAATGACATTTGCGGACTGCTCTGCTGCCTGTCCCGTCTCGCCAAAGTAGGCATTCACCTTGGTCACGGCGTTCTCGGTATCGGCATAGGCATCCAGCGCCTTATCCCCGATTTCCTGTATCTTATCGCCCACGGCGGACAGCTGATCCGCCGCCTGCATCAGCGCAGCGCCCTTGGTATTTTCCGCAATCTGCCCCACATCGTCCGCTGTATTTTCTGCAGCGTCCCCGGCCTCATTCAGCTGCTGGATCAGGTTTTGGATCGCCTGCCCGTCATCCACAGTATCCAGAGCGTCTGTCAGCTGGCGGATATCGGCTTTGCCGCCTGTGGCGGACTTCCCGATCTTCTCAAGGGCCGTCCGCAGCTGATCGGAATTGGCAGTCCCATTTTTAATCGCCGAAGTCAGCCGACTGCCAAGAACATCCGCATAGTCATCCACCTCTGTTCCGGTAGCGACAAACAGCTTTTCCAGCCGTGCCGTGTTCTGGGAAAGAGCGTCCTGCTCCGTCTGCAGGTCAGATAGGTCAGCCTTATATTTGTTCAGCTTGCCACGGGTTTCCTCAATCTCCCGTTGAAATGCCTGATATTTATCGGCCCCGATATTCCCACGGGCAAAGGCTGCGGCCACCTGCTCCTGTGCGGCTTCCAGAGCCGACAGTTTTTCTTCCGTCTGGCTCACTGCCTGCGCCAGCAGTTCCTGCTTCTGCGCCACCAGCACCGTATTGGAAGGATCGAGTTTTAAGAGGCGGTTCACATCATTTAAGGCAGACTGCGTTTTCGTGATAGAAGAATTGACGTTCTTTAGTGCTTTATCAAGACCAGTAGTATCGCCACCGATCTCCACTGTGATACCCTTAATCCGGTTCGCCACAACCCTCACCTCCTTAAAAATGGGCATAAAAAAAGCCCGGATCGTCTCCGAGCATAAAAAAGCAAATAATTAATTTTATTTAGTCTGGTTGATCTTTTTTATAAGTTTTAATATATTTTCCGTAGGGGCTGCTCATAGGCACGAATTAAAATAGGGCAGGAAATCTTACGTTTTCTTGCCCTCCATCATATCTTCTTTTATTACTCTTCTGCAATGAGACACTCCTAAAGACAGACACATAATAATATCACAAAATCATAAACTTACCCTCATTTATATCCTTTACAAGAACTTTGGAAATCTTCACTTAACTTTGACGATCTAGTTAAGAATTATATAAACCTGCTTTAACTAAATCCGTTGTGGAATCAAGCATTATTTCTGTTGTTTTTCTTTCAATTAAATCCAACAAATTTCCCCTATTGTCAAAAAGTTCTTTCAATTCTTCTCCACATATAGAAATAATAACAATGCCATCCGCTAAGTAGGATTTAACTGCTAACTCTTTAAAGGTACTCGGTCCCTTTTCTTTTGAAATAATTATGCCAAATTTTATACACTGTCCTTTACCTCCAGCATTGGTAAGCGAAATAATACTATGCAGCTTTGACATATAATCTCCTCTAGGCGTTTTATTTTCATTTTTACATTCAATTAAAAAACGCTGCCCAATAATATCCATAATGCCAAATTTCAAATACATTTTATTTCGTATACAGCAATCTATCTGATTAGTAGTTGTTTTTATTTCGGCAGCCTGAAAAATAGGGCAAAGATTGAACAAATATTTCGTTAATCCCTCCAAAGTATCACCGATTTTCTTTGTTGTTCCCGCTCTACTCTTTATATTGTTATACATACGAAGTAATTCATTATATTCTTCCTCTGTCGGATGAAACAAATATTCATTAACATTACCAGCTAGAAAAATTTCTTCCATTGTATTTTCCGGGACAACAGATCTAGCTGATATTTCATTAATTATTTCTTTCCGCTGCCCCTTTATAAAAACACTATCATCATTCAAACTATAAATAATTTCTATATCTCCAGGTTCAATTTCGATTTCTTCATCACAACTGTAACAAATAAAAGTACCTTCTGGAATCTCGGCCAAAGAATTAACTTTTTTTATAAGGGTGCTACACATTGGGCATCTAATACAATAACATACTGATAGCAACCCTTTTTCTTTACATTTCGTCAAGATTTTGCTTGCTAGCCCATGAGAAATACCCAAAACTGTGGCAACTTTTGAAACTGTAATACTATTTGCAGCGCCACCTATTAAACCCGCAAAATATTTTTCAAGCTTTTTAATTTGCTCCTGATTCAACAAGTCCTTTAGCATCAATAAGCGAGAACAGCACATGAACAATATCCTCCTCCATTGTATACTCAGTAAACTTGAGTGTACAATAATTCTTATTAATATATATTTTCACTTTAAATTGCCTGTTAAAATATCTTGTATTTTGTCTATTAAACATAAACGTTACACCATCACACATTTTACTTTTTTGAAGCATTTTTTTATTATCGAAAAAGATCGCTTTGGATTGCAATGGTTCCTCTAATGCTGCTGTCTGTTCTACTTTTGATTCTTCTTCATCTGTGGCATTTAAGCGTAATGGATAAGCATCTCTATTTTTAGTAAATATGCTTTTATCTTTATAACTAATAGAAAAATACTTTTCGACCATATTGAGAATATTAGATTTAACGTCTTCCCTATACTTATAAGGTAAAGAACAAATATCGTCCATGAGACAATTTGTCATATTTTCAATCTCTGATTTCTTTTCATCTATCAATTGAACAATCTCTTGGGGTGTATCAGTATACTGCTCCAACATCAAATATAGCTGTGTTCTAAATAAATTACTCGTTTCATAATTTTGTTTTGTCTGTAATGATAAAATTTGGCATACCCATTTTATGGCATCAGTCATTTGCTTCTCTGCCTTAGTCGCATAAGCTTTTTCCAATTCAAAATTCTCCATATATTTATACAAGCCAGATTTAGACTTGGATCTTGCTACAATCAAATCACTATCTAAATATAGCTCAATACATATGGGATAAGGAATTACAGAAGCGCCATGTTTTTTATCATATGAACATAAAAGTTTACCTGTATATAAACGTATTCTACGGCCAAATTCCCATTCATCATCTATATCATATCTGAAAAGTTTTAGTTCTTCTGAAAATCCAGTATTTAGATGCCTATTATTTTTATCATATAGTAATGGTTCCAAAATACCCATCAGATATTCATTTTCATAGAGCAAATTCTTATTTAAACAATCATCCAGACATTTTATCTCCACATCTTTAATTCCTTCAACCAAGACATGATCTAACCAATCCAATACCTCTTCTCTTTTTTCAACAGACTGATTTGCATAATTTTCAATATCTTGAATTAACTGTGGACGGTCCACTGTAGTTTTTAAATCTTCATTTTTCTTTTCTTTGGCAAATCTTTTTAAAACTGGAATTGTGATATAACTTTCATCTTCATTTGAAAATGTATATGGAATCGAAAACATTTATGTCCCTCCCAAATTGCTTTTTTCAATTATATCACAATTTCCATACACATTAATATTTGATCTTTAAAAAACTATAATTTCCCGCCCACCGCAACCCCTAATCATTCAAAATTTCTATACTAATAAATCTATTGATCTAAGACTAGAGCATAATGTTAAAACTTATCAAAATCTTCCTGTGTTGCCATTCTTTTATATTTCACGCCGTCATTGGATTTTTCCGTCCACATATCCAAAACCAGCCCAATTGTGAGCAAATCCAAATCCCGGATGGAAATTCCTAGTTCCACACTCCGCAGAAGGAACAGCGGCGTGGTCATTTCCCGCTCACTTCTGCCAATCTTTTTTTTGACGTCACATCCGTCACAAGGTTCTCGCCCCACAGTTCCAGAATCTGTGGCAGTACCTCATAAATGGAGAACATATCAAACTGATCCAGCCAATCCTCAATATTCGCCGGTATGCTGTTGTCCGCATGGTAGGCCATCACATAGGCCACGTTTTCAAAGATCTCCAGATCCTCGATCTGCAGCTCCTCACCGTTTTCCGTCTTACCCCTATAGGATTTTTCCAGCTTGGAGAGATCCTTGAAAATATCCCGTTTGAACTTTGCCCGGTACAGACGGGGGATCGTGGCGGAGGAACGGAACGGTACCTTTTTCCCGCTGATTTCTATCTCACGCTTGATCATACGCTACCTCCCTGACCACTTGTTTCTTCCGGCTCGTCTTCAGTCGGTGTGTACACCGCCTTATACCAATTCGCATAAGTACCGGCATCTGTGGTATCGCCAGTTCTGGCCTTGACCAGCCCATCGGAACGGGGATCGGCGGTAATGGACAGTGTCTCTGTACCCGGTTCAATCGTATCTTCCTTTGTTTCCGACTCGATAGACGGGCGGGAGGCAGAACAGTTATACAGCACATGGCGGATAGCGTTCACGTCACCGTCAAATTCAAAGAGCAGGGCAAATTTCACGCTCTCGCCAACGCCACTGTTTTCTACCAGTACCCCTTTTGCATCCAGCTTCTCCTGCAGGATCTCCGTGCGGAACCACTCCGGGATCAGGGCGATCTCCAGATCGCCGCTGTATCCGTTGTTGGTAACACTACGGAAATACACGATACCGTCCGCATAGAAAGGGCTGGTTTCACCCTCCGCATCCAAGCTGATACTCACTGCGCCGGGGATTGCCTTCGGCTCCACATAAGAAAAAGTAGTCGTGCCATCGGAATCCGTCTCGGTCAGCTTTGCGGCGTGGACATTTTTCAAGTTATACTTGACCTTGTTTCCCATAAAAATCAAACCTCCATTTCAAACGAGTAGAGGACTTCATAGAGTTTCTCGCTCTCGATCCAGACCTCTGTTTTGTCATAAAAAATACCGTGCGTATCCAACACGGCTTCCAGTTTCTGTTCGACAGACAAATCTTTGCTGTCTGTATACAGTTCGATATTCACACTGCTGACCTTCAGATAAACCTTCCCGTCTGCGGAAAAGTTATCGCTCTGGGGCAGAAGGTAGCAGATGAACGGAGGATCGGGGGATTCCCCTTCCGCAAAGTGGTCATAAGCAAAAGGGATACCTGTCTCCTCCAAAAGTTTCACCAAATCATCCATTCGTCAGGCTCCTTTCAATTTCACGCTCCAGCTGTTCAATGCCCGCCTCTTCGGCAGCAGCGATATGGGGCCTTGCGGCAACCCGGCCGCCGCCACGCTTTGCATGACCATGCTCCAGCAGATGAGCGATCTGATACCGATTCCGGGAATGCACCGTCACCTGAAGGGCATTGGAACTTTCCTTTGTGGTTTTCACAGCCCAGCTTTTTGCGTAGTCCCCGGTGTCCCTCGGTGCGCTGGCCTCGATATCCTTCCGGACAGTCGTACCTGCCTTTTTCACCGCTTCCTTCATATCCTCCGTGGCTAATTCTGCGTACTCGTTCAGCTGCTCCATTACAGCAGCGGAAAGCTGGCTGATTGGTATTTTCCTTCCCATCGCTACCGCCTCACTTTCTCACAGGACAGTTTGATGCTCTTGCGCCTGTAGTTCATATGATCCACAGCGGCGATGTTGTAAAGCTCCCCATTGAATTCCACCCGGAAATGGGTGCTATCAATTTCAGCCGCCTTTTTGCACCAGCGGATCGTAAAGTCAATGCTGGAGTCATCCACCACCATCCCTGCATCGGTCTGTTCTTTCCCAGCCTCACCGCTGACAGTCGCATAGCAGGTATAGAAAGGCTGCCATTCATTCCGGCGGTTTCCAATGGAATCGATGACCACCGTATTCTTGGATATAAAAATCCGTACATTCAACAGTTCGATGTCCATCAGAAAGCCTCCTTCCTCGAACCGAACAGGAGGGAACGGAGCGTCAGGATTAAATCATGGTGATCCGCTTCCTCCCGGTGTTCATATAAATACGCAACCGCATACATGGCTGCGGTTTTTACTTTTCCATCTCCGCTTAGATCAGCTTCCCCATCTACTCGGAGGACATCCCTGCAAAGCTGCTCCGCCGAAGTGATAAAATCGGTAATCAGCTGGTCATCGTCTTCATAGTCCACCCGGAGATACTGTTTCATTTCCTCCAGCGTTACAATCATAGGGTCTCCTCCTCACATAAAAAGGTTATGCTGTAGGCGTATCAGCTTTCAGCTTAAGGATCTGCACCGCTTCCGGCAGGATCAATTTGCCATCCACACGTTCTTTCGCCACGTAACCGATCATGCCGTTGCCAGCGAACAGTTCCCGCAGTTCAGAGAAGGAACGGGTGCCACGGTCACCGATGTTGTAGTATTTGTAATCGCCAAAGGCAATCGCATCCTCCGGAGCGTAAGCGGAAGTGTGTACCGCATAACCCAGTACCCGATCCGGCTCCCCGGCCTGATAGGACGGCTGCCAGATATAGGCACCGTTATTATCCTTCAGCTTGCGCAGGGAAGAGAGGGTCTTATCATTCATGATAAAGGATGCTTTCTTCCGGTACGGACGCTTCAGGGCATACACCAGATCCAGCATATCGTCTGACTTGATCGCCGCCGTTAAGGTTCCGGCCACCGTACCGCCGCCTGTCGCTGCAAAAAGGCCCAGAGGCTTTCCGGTACCGTCCCCGTTGAGGAAAGCGTCCTCTTCCGCATTGCCCAGCGCCTTTCCGAACTGATCCAAAATGTAACCTTCCAGATCGAAGGCGTTATCATAGAGAAGTTCTTCCGTTACCTTGATTGCCACATGGAGTTTATGGGCATCCAGCAGGATCTGGCTGAAAGTTGCGTCCCCAAACGTAAGAGCACCGCCCTCTTCAATCCAGCTGGCGGCGGGTTTCGTTGCGGCAATATTGATTTTGTGTTCCCCGGAAGTGGTGATGATCGTGGCCAGACGGCGCATGATATTCTCTTCCGACAGGGTATCGATCAGACGGCGGTCGTACTCTTCCGGTACCAGATACCCGCCATCCGCATCCACGCCTTCCTGCAGGACATTGGACACCCGCTTAAAATTGGAGCGGAACGCATCCAGCATGGCTTTGCGGTATTCATCGGAAGCACGTCCCGTCTTTGGTTCCTCTCCTCTGCCGCTGCCCGGTTTAGTCGTCAGGGGCTGGTTCACCGGGCGGTTCAGTTCCGCTTCCAGCGCCTCCTGACGCTCCAGACGGGCGATCTCTTTTCCAAGGTCGTTGATCTCCTGCTCCATCTGGGTATAGGTGGCATCATCTTCTGCCGTCAAAATTCCTTTCTCCGTGCGATGGGATTCCAGAAAGGCTTTTGCAGCCTCCCATGCCTTATTACGCTTCTCACGCAGTTCCAAAATAGTCATAATCGTTTACCTCCATTACAAATGTTGTTTGATCAGATTCAGACGCTCCATCAGGGAATCGACCGAGCGCCCGATTTCTTCTGGTTGTTTCTGGATACGGCATTTCGCCGCCAGCTTGTCCATCAGGGAATTCGTAACCGCCGCACGGGAGAACATCATGGGCGCTCCCGTCACAGCCAGATTCTCGTCTTCCTCGGTATCCTCAGATGCCCGTTTCAAAATGTCATCTGCAAAGCCCAACTCCACCGCACTGTGGGCGTCCATCCAAGTTTCCGCATCCATCAGATGGGAAAGTTTGGCACGGGACAGTCCGGTCTTGATCTCATAGGCGTTGATGATGCTCTCTTTCACCTCCGAGAGCATACTGATCGCTTTTTCCATCTCAGTGGTATCGCCAAAGGCAACCGTAGCCGGATTGTGGATCATCATCATGGATACCGGAGAAACCAGCACTCTCGTTCCGGCCATTGCAATGACCGAAGCAGCGCTTGCAGCGATGCCGTCAATTTTCACCGTGACATTTCCGGGATAATCCATCAGCATGTTATAAATCTGGGCTGCTGCCACGCAGTCTCCGCCCGGAGAGTTGATCCACACTGTGATATCTCCGCTGCCGGAACACAGTTCTTCTTTAAAGACCTGCGGCGTGACATCATCATCAAACCAGCTTTCCTCTGCGATGGTGCCGTTTAGAAACAGCGTCCTCTCCTGTATCGGCTCCTGTGTCTCCTGATTCAGAACCGTCCGGTTCTTCCACTTCCAGAACTTCTTCATCGGATTCTTCCTCCTTCCCGCCGCCATCGGCAGCGAATATTCCCGCATCCTCCAGCTTCGTCATGTTTCCATTGATCAGGTACAGGTCACCGCCCTGCTCAGCCGGGATACGGTCAAGATTTTCAAGTTCCCGGATGTCATTGGCGCTCATCCAACCGTTCTGGCGGGCTGTGGCATAGCCATTCATCCTGCTCTGATAATCTCCACGGAGCAGACCATCCACGTTAAACTTGACAAAATAAGCAGCCTTCTCCGATTCCATAAGAAGCACACGGTTGATAGACTGTTCCCAACGGACAATCCACGGTTCCAACGTGTATTTCACGAACTCCAAAGACTGCTGCTCAATATTAGAAAAGCTCGACTTTTCAAGATCCCCGACCATGTGTGGTGGTACCCTGAAAATTCGAGCGATCTCATCAATCTGAAATTTTCTTGTTTCCAAAAACTGTGCCTGTTCCGGGGAGATGGAGATTGGCGTATACTTCATCCCTTCCTCCAGAACAGCGACCTTATTGGAATTCCTGCTCCCTCCGAAGGCTTCATTCCAGCTGTCCCGTACCTTGGCCGGATCTTTCACCGTACCGGGATGCTCCAAAATCCCACCGGGCGTTGCTCCGTTAGCAAAGAATTTCGCTCCGTACTCCTCGCAGGCAATGGCCATACCGATGGCATTCTTCGCCATCGCAATGGGGCTGTATCCCACAAGACCATCAAAGCCCAATCCGGGAATATGCAGCACATCGGTGGGCTTTAGGATCACCGTCCCACTCTTCATGGTAGGCGCATCAGAATCTGACACCAGATAACTGTAATACAGATGCCCTTTCTCATCCCGATCCACGGTCATACGGTTTGGCATCAAGGGATACAGCCCCAGTACCTGTCCTTTCCCGTTGCGGATGATCTGTGCATAAGCATTTCCCCAAAGGAGAAGATGTGTCATCAGCGTTTCCCGAAACACAAACGAGGTCATTTCCGGATTTGGCTCATCGTGCAGAATTCGATACAGCGGGTGGTCTACGGCCTTTTCCTTACTGCCGTCTTCCCGGTACTTGTATAGATGAACGGGAAGTCCCGCAATGGACTCGGAGAGTATCCGCACACAGGCATACACCGCCGTCATCTGCATGGCTGACCGTTCATTCACATTTTTCCCGGAGGTGCTGCCGCCAAAGAAAAAGCGGTAGGCACTGCCGGAGGTACTGTTCTTCGGCTTATCCCGTGACCGGAACAGCCCTGACAAGATACCCATAAAGATCACGCTCCCTTCTATATAAAAAGAATCCCTCTCTCGTCATACACACTGGTAGGCGGGGTACTGCGGATACAGCGGTCAAGCCCCATGATCAGGGCCACGATGCCGTCAATCTTCTCCACCGACCGCTCCTTATCCGGCTTAATATTCCCAGCTGGGTCTTGGCGCATCACCACGTTCTGGGCCATCCATTTGAGAACCGGATTCCCACCGTGGATGATATTTCCTTCCATCAGCAGCTTGTACAGTTCCTTAGATGGAGGGGACATATCTTTAAATCCCTGGCCAAAAGGAACCATCGTAAATCCCATATCCTCTAAGTTCTGCACCATCTGTGTGGCATTCCAACGGTCATAGGCAATCTCGATGATATGATATTTCTCTCCCAGCCGCTCGATAAACCGTTCAATAAATCCGTAATGGATTACATTTCCTTCCGTAGTAAGGATATATCCCTGCCGCTCCCACACATCATAGAGAACATGATCCCGGCGGCAGCGCAGTTCCAACGTTTCCTCCGGCAGCCAGAAGAATGGGAGAACAATGTATTTCTCCTCTTCCGTCCTTGGAGGGAAGACCAGCACCAGCGCCGTAATATCCGAGGTCGAGGAAAGGTCAAGCCCCGCAAAGCAGTCCCGTCCCAAAAGGGAGGCGTAATCGATCTTCTGATTGCCCCGGTCGTAGATATGCTCCGGTATCCATGCCACGACTGAATTTGTCCAGATGTTCAGCCGCAGCTGCTTGAACACGTTTTCCTCTGCAGGATTATCCAGCGCCTCCCGGTAAGCGTCCCGAACACGGTCAATACTGATGGTGTATCCCAGAGACGGGTTGGCCTTATACCAGTTCTTCTCATCATTCCAGTCATCTTCATCACTCAAGCCGTAAATGACCGGATAAAACGAGTGGTCTGCTTTCCTGCCGTTCATGATATCCAGCGCCTTGGTATGCAATTCATAACAGATACTTTCCTTGTCCGTTCCGGCCGTGGTAATGATAAAAAACAGCGGCTGCTCACGGGCGTCACCGGAGCCTTTAGTCATAACGTCATAAAGTTTCCGGTTCGGCTGGGCGTGGATCTCATCAAAGACGAGGCCGGAAATATTCAGACCATGCTTGGTACCCGTCTCAGCGGACAGCACCTGATAAAACCCGGCGTTCCGATAATTGACGATCCGCTTCGTAGCCGCCGCAATCTTCGACCGCTTTAGAAGCGCCGGACATTTCTCCACCATCCGCTTCGCCACATCAAAAACGATAGACGCCTGACTCCGGTCATTGGCGCAGCCATATACTTCCGCACTGGCCTCCCCATCCCCATAGAGAAGATACAGAGCAATGGCAGCTGCCAGTTCCGACTTTCCGTTTTTCTTCGGGATCTCCACATAGGCGCTTCGAAACTGCCGCTTCCCATCCGCTTTCACGATGCCAAAAATATCCCGGACGATCTGCTCCTGCCACGGAAGCAGCAGGAATGGTTTCCCATCCCATTTGCCCTTCGTGTGTTTCAGGTTCTGGATAAAAGCCACCGCATGATCCGCCCGCTTCGCATCGTAATGGGAAGTGGGGAGCATGAAGGGGGAGGGTGTGTATTGAAAGTCCATCAGCAGCCGCCCCCTTCCAGCAATTTCTCCATCTCATCTTCCTCATCGCTGTTCTCACCGCCAACAATCCGGCTCCGGGCCGATGGGGTAAGGCCAAACTGTTCACAGAACTTCAGCATGATCTTCATATTGGTCTGGGCGATGGATACCTGCGGCACCTGCTGCAGATAACCATTGGGTGTCCGCACCATCGAGCCGTGCTGGGTCAGAAATTCCTCCGCTTCCTTCCACCGGGCATAGGCTTGGCAGTACCCGGCAAATGCCGCCATGTCCATCTCCGTCAGAAGCCCCATCTGTTCCAGCACTTTCGCCATACGCTTCCATTCTTTTTTCGCCTCCTCTTCCAGCCAAGAAGGGCAGCGGGGAGCCTTCTTCTCTGGCTTTGGTTCCTTCGTATTTAAAGGCCGACCGCCCGGATTGCCCTCCAGCATCTTCAGTGCGGTCGGCTTCGGTTTTCTACCTCTCTGCGCCATCGCTCCCACCTCCAATTTACGGCACAAAAATAGGAGCCTTGCGGCTCCCATCCAAATTTATAAGTTTAGCAAAATTCAATCGTCAGCATTCCTTCTCTGCCGAGGAAAAAATCATTCTGAATCAGAGGATCTTCCAGAAAAGTTTCCTTCGCCTCCTGTATCAGCCTTTTCAGCCGTTCTTCTCCGATCCGTTCCTGCAATGCCTTTTTCGTGATCTTCTTTCCATCCAGATAAAATTTCGTTTTCATTTTCTACCTCCATTTTGCTTTTCCCTTTTGGTAGTAGCATATTACCTCTGAAACACATATTTATCCAGTTATTTCAGTACCATAAACTGCACAAATATCTATCTCAGAATGTGTCTATTTTTCCACGAGAGACAGAAGCCTCCCGTACTCCAAAATTCTGTATTTATTCTGCCCTTAAAACATCTACCAGCCAGCTTGCTTCCTTGTGGTATTCACCGGTGGCTTTCTCCAAGATGCTTCTGTCTTCGTCAATATAATGCAGGCCCTTTCCAACCTTGATAAACCGTGCTTTTTCATATCCTTTGATGCAGGTGCGGTAAACGCAGGCGCTGCGGCTTTCTCCATCGTAGCTTTTTCCATCCCAGCCGTTGAAGGTAAAGCGGATACGCTCTTTCGTCTTTATAAAATTTGCTTCAAAATCGGCTCTGGTAATGGCCGTGTTGTATTCTCTCAGGGTGAACTCGTTTCTCATTTCGTAAATGTTTCTCATGGTGTGTACCTCCGTTTTTCTTTGTTTTCCTTTTGGCAGTACACATATTCGCTCTGAATGCGGATAATAGCAAGTCAATTCTGAGGGATATTCTGCACAATTTTTAGCAAGAGAATCTGTGTATTTTACAGCTGGTTTTTGATGTCCAACCCTGCTGCCGCAAGCTGCATTCCAAGCCTAAATCCATACTTGAAACTCTCTTTGATCTGAAATTGTTCTACTTCAGAATTGTTATCCAGAAACCGTTCTAAAACATTTTTGCCAACTTCGTCCAGCGACTTTTGAAGACACTCAATATCTTCACACACCTGATCACTGCACTGCTCGATCTCCGGAGGCTTCTCTACCTGTCTTTCCCATGGAACGATCCTACCAAAATACAACTGATCAATGATATCCTCTTCCACCTAATGCCCCTCCTTTATCTTTCGCACTCGATCCACACCATAAATGACATTCAGCTCCGATCCTGTATCCCAACGCACCAGCAAGGAACCCGAATCGTCCACACCTGTTACCGTTCCGTGTGTTCCAATTAGCGGAGCCTGAAAATCATCCATCTCCAGCAATTCAATCCGAGTACCAATTGGATATTCCTTTCGGATACGGGCAACAACCTCTTTACTCGGAAATTTCATTTTCTACCTCTGCTTTCTCTAATTCTTCCAGCATTTTATCGCACTCCGTGTATAATCCTTGTAATCGTGGTATCATTTCCCGCTCTTTCGGACTAAGTCCCATAATGTTGATCGGAATAGATAATACCCGTTTAGTCTGCTGAAGGACAAATCGAATACCAACTGTCCTTTTTACCGGAATATCCAGATCGTTGTGAAAATTACTGCCAGCCTCATATTTTCCTCTCCCCACTCGCCTTAAAATTCCCAGCTGGGATGCAGTACGAATTGCGCTGTTAATATGAGTCTGTTTAATATCCGCCAGATCGTTTTCCTGTAAATAGTCCGTAAACTCGGCAATGGAATGTTGACTTAAGTCGCTCCAAAAATCGAGCAGCAGCTTTCTGGCAAGCGCTGTTTTTGATATTGTCTCCTCCATCATGCGATGCCCCCGGCTTCCTCGTTGCCTTGCTCAGCCATCTGGGCAGCTTTCACAGCCGCACGTTTTTCCTTCTGAGCAATGCTGAATTTTTCTGCAGCCTCTTTGGTTCGGAAAGCTGTATGCCCTTTCAGCCCGGCTAGTAAAGCCTGCCTCGACCCCTTACTTGCCGTACCAGCCATGCCAAGCTGTACCAGCCAGATCCGCAAATAATATTTTTCGTTTTCCTCTATCACCGGGCTGGCACTGACTCTTTTCGCCTCTTTGGCTTTTTTCGTAATCAACGCTGCCAGTTCCGAATACGCTCTGCTTTTCGCACTATCCTGCGAAAGGGGAAAAGCAAAGGTCACTTTTCCTTCTTCCACTGCCAGCCCCTTCAAGCCCTCGGTGTCTTCCGACAGAAATGTCTGGAAAGCTTCGCAGGCATTCTCCTGCGGAAGTTGTTCCAGCTTTTCCAGCAAGGAATCGCTCACAGCGAAAGTCTCACACCGTGTAATCCGATTGAGCAGGTAAGCCCGTGCATGGATCATAGCAAATAAGTTTTGCAGAAATGTTCTGTCATTGGTGTCGGCCGGAATCACAATTCTTACCTCATCGACCGGAGCCTCCAGGTACCCTTTATCCTGTAAAAACTGTGTCAAAAGGTTTTCATCTTCATCCGTCTCGCTTATGATCACTCCATCCCGGTCGATGGTAAGGCTTCCTACTTCATAGGCGAAGGTGGGTGGCCCTACATAACGAAGTTCCTTACCGGTAAACTCCGCAATGTCCTGAACCATCTTTTTTCGATTGTCTGTTTTCGTTTCAATTCTCATTGATTTTGCCTCCTTTGTTTTGGTAGTACATTCATCACTCTAAAAGGCAAAAATAGCAAGTCTTATTTCCTCATTTTGAAAAAATTTAAAGCAGCGAACTCCCCTCCTTATTCTGAAGCAGCTGCGGATATGAAATTTTCTCGCCATCTCGCAAAACATAAATCGAATCGTCTGTTTCCGTTTTCTCCAGATACCTTTTTACGATCACATCACAGAACTTCTCATCCAGTTCCACCCCATAGCAAATACGCCCTGTTTCTTCACAGGCGATCAAGGTAGAACCGGATCCAAGGAACGGATCTAAAACAATGCAATTGCTCATACAGGAATTCTGGATCGGGTAGGCCAACAGCGCCACTGGCTTCATGGTCGGATGATCCTTGCTGGACTTCGGGCGGTCATATTCCCATATGGTGGTCTGCTTCCGGTCAGAGTACCACTGATGTTTCCCACCGACCTTCCATCCAAACAAGCACGGCTCGTGTTGCCACTGGTATGGAGAACGCCCCAATACCAGAGCATTCTTCTTCCAGATACAGCACCCGGACAGATAAAATCCTGCATCATGGAACGCCTGCCGGAAGATCAGCCCTTTAGAGTCTGCATGGAACACATAGATGGACGCATCGTTCTCCATGTTCTGTTCCATATTTACGAAAGCAGCAAACAGGAATTTATAGAAATCCTCATCCGGCATATTGTCATTCTGGATCTTTCCAGCCGTTTCTTCCACATTCACATTGTAAGGAGGATCAGTCAGAACCAGATTGGCTCTCTGCCCTTCCATGAGTTTTGTGTATGTCTCCGGAAGCGTAGAGTCTCCACAGATCACACGGTGTCTTCCTAAGAGCCAGATATCACCTTTTCGTGAAATCGGTGGATTTTTTAATTCTTCCTCCACATCAAAATCATCTTCCTTGATATCCTTATTATGGACTTTGGAAAACAGCTGCTCGATCTCCGGAGCCTCAAAGCCTGTCAGATCCGTATTGAAGTCTACGCTCTGCAGATCCACCAGCAAATCAGCCAGTAACTGTTCATTCCACGCACCTGTGATCTTGTTCAGGGCAATATTCAGCGCCTTCACCTTATGCTCATTTTCAATATGAACCACAACGCACTGGACTTCTGTATATCCTAAGTCTTTCAGCACCGTCAGACGCTGGTGACCCCCAATCACCGTCATATCATAGTTGACGATGATCGGTTCCACATATCCAAACTCCAAAATAGAGTTTTTAATCTTCTCATATTCTTTATCCCCAGCTTTCAGTTTTTTACGGGGATTGTACGCTGCCGGACACAGTTCATCCACAGACAGTTTTTTCCATTCCATTGCACCCACGTCTATACCTCCTTACGATCAGCGAGGCCGATATAAGGCTCCCGTTCTTCTTTTTTACGCCAGAACCGATCCTGCACATAACATGCATGGGAGCAGTACCGGCGGTTCTTATTTCCATAAGACCGGAAGGTTTTTCCACAGCAAGCACAAGTGGCTTCATAATAAGCTGTCTCTTTTCGCTTGATGGCCTCTGGATGAGCCGCCCACCATTCCCGCCTGCATTTATCGGAGCAGAACTTCCGCTTTCTCCCAGTGGAAGGCTGGATCAGTTCCTTACCGCAGCAAAGACATGCTGTCCCGCTTTCTATCTGTTCTTTCACATTCAAAACAAGGGCGGAGGCATATCCATCCAGCCCATGACTTTTACAATAATTCCGGACAGTGTCTCTCGACAGCCCGACAGCGGAAGCAATGGATTTATATCCAGCGCCTCTAAGCCGTAATTCCCGTATCTGCTTTGCCTGAAAATCGGTCATTGCTTCACATCCTTTCGCAAAATGGTATCAAAAGAAAAAGCCGGAAAACCCACCTTTGCGGATAAGTTTCCCAGCCTGAAATCTAACTTTTTGGCAAATGATTTTTTGTTTGGCAGGCGGCTCGGATGCCGGAAATCCGCATCTTTACACGCTACACAGTGTCTATTTCCCGCTTTTTCTTTACCCCGGCAGGTATCCCCCCTCTTTAATTTCGCAAAAATGCACGTTTGAGGGGGCGCCGGTCTTTTGGCAGCAAAGTCACAGAGATTTTGACCGCCCTTCCGGGTAGCGGAATTCCTCATATCTGTCCTCTGTCATCGTTTTGGAATCGTGGCAGGATTTACAAAGAGCCTGCCAATTGTCCCGATCCCAGAACAATTTCCGATCCCCTCGGTGGGGGATGATATGATCCACAACCGTTGCCTTCACATAACGTCCTTTGGCAAGGCAGCGAACACAAAGGGGATGGGACTGCAGGTACACAGCCCTCGCCTTCTGCCAGCGGCTCCCGTATCCTTTCTCACTGGTGGTCTTCCTATCGTGTTGGTGCAGAGGCTTGTGTTCCTCACAGTACATGGTGCCGTAGGGAACCAGCCTGCCACAGCCCGGATGTTTACACGGGGTGTTCGGCCTACGTGGCATGGTACCCACGTCCTCTCCTGTTCCGTTCCACCACCCGGTCAATGCCACGGATCGCACCGTCCTCATCCCCGGCCAGAATCTGCCCCTTGATCGTGCGGTACTGCTGCACGGTCAATTCCGGCTTCTTTTTCTTCAGATACGACAACGCTGCCCGCATCTTCTCTGTATCCATACGCTTTCACTCCCTTCTATGTACAGACGGGTGAAAGGATAAAGCCCCGCCCGGCCACGAAAAAAAGGCCTGAAGTTTTCACTCCAAGCCCCGTTCTATTTCGGCAATTATAATGATAGCACAGTCCATTTTGAAAAACAGTACACCTTTAGTACACCTATTTCACTACTAGAACTGTTGGAAATAACAATGTAAAAATTAATACTGCGTTACCACCCCGTCTTCATCCGGTTTCGGATTAACATCATTCTGTAACACTTCAAATTCCCGCTTAGCCCATGTCGGCGCATCGTCCATAATTCGCCACTGTTCTGTTTTCTCGTTGATATACCAATATTTCATTCCTTTCGGCACTTTTTTCATAATGCTCACATCCATAATTAAGAAACTTTGTAAGAAAAAATTAACGTTCATATTAAAAGGAAGTATTAGTCCTTCTGGTAATAATAATCATCCAACACATAGGTTTGCACCGGCGTAATGTGCAGCTGATACTTCTCTATTAATTCCACAAGCCTTTGACCATCAATTAAGGTTACTGTATTTCCACCCTGTACAGCTTTCGACTGTGCCTGTTTTGTAAAATAACTGGTCGTAATGAAAATACCATAATCCGCATTGAAACTCATCATGACACCTTTGAATTTATCTATTTCAGGTTCGGATACTGGATTATCTATATAACGTTTACACTGCACGACAACCTTTGCTGTCCTAAACTCATCGGATTCAAAATATCCGTACCCATCAATACCATGATCCCCCGACATTTTTACACCTTTTTCCCGATCAAATTTTATACCCATGTGTGAAAACAGGAGTCTGGAAAAACTCTCAAACTTCTTCGGAGAAAAAAGTTTTATCTGATTCAACACCTCAATTTTCCAGTCTTCGCTCGTATCGTTATCTTCGTCCGTCTCTTCAAGTTGGCTATCGTCAGTTTCTGCCGTTTCAGCCTTATTTTTTTCCTTTTTTCGTAAATACCGTTCCTTATGCTTTTTATCCCAATACTCTCTTTGGATTTGCAGATCATTCTCAGTAGGATATAAACTTGTTTCAACAGAACGCCCTTTTTCTGTCAAAACTATATCTCCACCGCGACCATATGCTTGAATATACCCACAATTAAGCAAATTCACAAGTGAGAAATTAAAATCCATATTAAAAGGAATATATTTCGTACCCTTTTTAGACGTTATTGGTTCAAACACATCCTCGTAAGATATATCAATCTCATCGTCATCGACAATTCCTTCCTTAATCAATTGCCGTGATGCACTCCCACCAAGCGTCTGTAACACCTTTAATATATATTTTCCTACATTATCGGCATTTCGCTTATATTCCTGTTTCTTCATAATATTGAATTCTCCTTAAAACTAAAAATTATAATTTCAATTGATTACCATTTGTCTACAAAGTCGCTACAAAAATCTTCATCTGTCATACCCGAATCAATATATTCTTTTAAATCTTTCTTCATTCCCTCATATTTTTCTATGGCATCTTTCATATCGTTTGCAAATACCGTATGAAACATCATGCCATAAATTCCACATATAATTTCATAAGGTGCAATCTCTCCCGGATGGTAAATGGTGATTCTCGACTGCTTTTTATACACTTCATCCTTTATAATAGAAGAGTTCTCTGTTTCACAGATATAATTTTCCCACATAAACATCTATCCTTTTCTAATTGAATAATCCTTGATGTGAGAGCCAGGAGTCGAGCCTAGCACCCCTTGCTCTAAACTAGCACTGCGCTCCGGGTGTGCCAATCTCACCCTAAATATATCATACATACTATAAAAAATCATTACAAATAATAACCTACAGCTCTATACGTCAGGCCGCCAATTTGTTCTATCGCTGCTACCCACAGCTTCTCTGTATCCATACGTTTCCACTCACTTCTATATACAGACGGGTGAACGATATAGCCCCGCACGGCCACGAAAAAAGGGCCTGAAGTTTTCACTCCAAGCCCCATCGTATTTAGGCAATTATAATGATAGCACAGCCTATTTAAAAAACAGTATACGTTTAGTACACCGCTTTATTATTGAAAATACAAATAATTAATCTCTATCCCATCTATTTGCATCCGTCCAATGATAGTTTGGATCTCTATTACGTTTTGGATTATTTTCCCATTCTTTTGCGGAACGCTTGCTGATTTCCTCGTTTAATCTTTTCATTTTAGGTGTCTTTTCTCCAGTTCCATTACAATAGCCCTCTCTTATCCATTTCTGTCGTTCTGCTTCATAAGCGTCAGATAATTCTTCTTTAGAAGCATTTTCTACCCACTTTTCAAAACTACTTTTAAATAGATCACTCCAAAATCCCATACATTTGTACCTCCATTTAAAGCAAGACAATTTACTATCATTATAAGGTGTTCATATACAAAAGTAAATCTGTCAATTATATTGTTCTACAGCACCAATCTGTATCTGCAGTGCATTCGTAACTGCGGCCATAATTTCCATATCTGTAACACTGCCTTTTCTCTCCATGAGGCAGGACTTATCAATAGTACTGACTTGCTCGGCCAGTGCCATACTGTTTCTAACAAGCCCGGTACCGGACGTTTTCGGAATCAACACATGGGTAGGGAAATGGGGCCTTTTATATGTTCGTGCTGTCAGCGGAATTACCGTAATCACCGGTGAATTCTTATTGGCCCGGTTATTGCTGACCACCAGCGCCGGACGAATACCGCACTGCAGATTGCTCTCTGTATCCCTGCCGAAGTCTACGAAATAAATATCGCCTCGCCTGCATTCCATCACATCCACCTCCTCAACTCAGCATATAGGATACCATCTCGGCATCCCGCTTTTCATATAGTTCCTCCAGTTCCCGGATCGCCTTCCTGCGGTTCTTGGCCACCATCGTCCGGGAGATATGGTAATGCTCACACAGATAATCCCAAGTACAACCATTGATCACCATATCTGTCATGAATTCCGGCAGATAACCACTGAGGGTTGAGACTGCCGCCTCAAAAAAGCGGATCTCCTCATCCAACATCAGATACTGCTTTTCCAGATGTTCATACCACTCCTGATTGATCCGCTCCATTTTTTCACGGTAGTTCAGAGCAATGGAAGCAGGCTTGTTGGAAATATTACTGGTCTGCACCCGCTCTCCCTCCGGGGAATGAAAGTTCATGGAGTCGATCATCTCTTTCTCAGAAATTCCCTTAAAATTTCGAATCTGATGCTCCAGACAGTTCCGCTCCTTTTTCATCCGGTGATATTCTTTTATGATTTTCTCGATCCTTTCACTCATCGCTTACCCTCCAATTCTTGCACGGACAGCCTCAATCAGACTGGACTGCCGCATATCTTTCTTTTCCAAAGCCTTCATCACATCCTCGTCATGGGTATCCTTGGTGATGATGTGGTGGATCACCACGGTGTGTTTCTGTCCCTGTCTCCAAAGCCTAGCGTTCAGCTGCTGGTATAGCTCCAGCGACCACGTCAGTCCAAACCAGACGATGGTACAGCCGCCCTCCTGTAAGTTCAAGCCGTGTCCGGCAGAGGCGGGATGGATCAGTGCCAGCGGGATCTTCTCATTGTTCCAATCTGTGATATCCTCCGAGGTATCAATGCACCGGGCCAGCGGGAACCTCTCCTGAATCCTGGAAAGATCATGCCTGTACCAGAAGGCCACCAGCAACGGTTTCCCATTGGCTGCTTCCACCAGATCCTCCAGCGCATCCAGCTTTCGGTCATGAATCGGGAGAACTTTCCCGTCACTGTTATACACGGCACCATTGGCCATCTGCAGAAGTTTATTGGACAGAGCGCCAGCGCTGACTGCATCCAGTTCTTCCTCTCCGATCTTCACGACCATATCCCGGCAGAAATCCTCATAGATTTTTCTCTCTTTCCGGCTCATCTCCACTTCCACACGGTTATAGATGCATTCCGGCATATCCAGATAATCCACAGCCTTCATGGAAATACAGATATCCGAGATCAGGGAGTAGATCGCCTGCTCTGCTCCTTCACGGAGTTTGTAACTATAGATAATCTCCCGGTTCCGTTTATCCGGTGTAAAGAACCGCTCCCGGTACCCGGTGATAAACCGTCCCAACCGCTGTCCCATATCCAGAAGATACATCTGTGGCCAGAGATCCAGAAGGGAGTTGGGGGCCGGTGTCCCGGTCAGCCCGATCACCCGGTTCACCAGAGGGCGCACCTTTTTCATAGCTTTGAACCGCTGTGCCTGATTCGATTTAAAACTGGAAAGTTCATCGATCACCACGGTGTCAAAGTCCCACCGATGGTTCTGAACCAGCCAACTGACATTTTCCCGGTTGATGATATATATAAACGCCGGACGGGCAAGTGCCTCCTCCCGTTGCTTCTGACTCCCAACCACCAGTGAAGCGGTCAGCCCTGTCAGGTGTTCCCATTTCTGTAATTCCTTCGGCCATGTATCCGTGGCCACTCGCTTGGGAGCAATCACTAAAATCCTCCCGATATCGAAACGGTCAAGTGCCAGTTCCCATAAGGCTGTGAGCGTAATCACCGTTTTCCCAAGTCCCATGTCAAGCATTAAGCAGCAGACCGGGTGCTCCAAAATAAAATCCGCCGCATACTGCTGATAATTATGTGGTCTGTATCTCATCCAAAATCCCTCCAATCCTTTCTTTGCAATCTACGGTATAAACACGAAATCCCAGTGCGGCCAGCTGCCTTGCCCGATACTGCTGCAGAGGCCGCATGGTTTCTCCCGGAGCCTTCAATTCCACAAAGGCCATCCTTCCACCGGGGAAGAGAACCAATCGATCAGGCACCCCATTGAATCCGGGGGAGACGAATTTGACTGCCAGCCCACCACGCTTTTTAACCTCCGCAGCGAACTTCTTTTCTACGACACTTTCCCTCACGAAAATTTCCTCCTGTTCCTTTGTGCTGTTCCCAGCACCAAAAATCCTATACGCGCGTACACGTATATACGTGTGCCTATTTCTATATATTTTTATATCTTTTATCCTCAATATGGTTTTTCTTAGGAACATAGGAACAGGCTATCGCTAATCGCTTAATTTTAAAGGCTTTGCGCCTGTTCCCGATCTCTGTTCCAAAAGCCTGTAAGGATACAACGGAACGTTCCCAAGTTAGCCTTCTTGTTCCTTACTACGCACGAATGTCTTCTGCGTTCCGTAGAGGGGAAAGCGGGTTTTTCCACTTTTGAGTCCCTGTATCGGCTCCCAGCCTCCGATCTTCATCAGAATGGATTCCACCTCATAGGAATCCGTGCGTTTCAGGTTCTGCCGCTCTTTCCCAAAACATTCACACCAGATCTCCATGATGCACACCTTCTCCCGGCGCACCGTTCCCGCCGTAGGCGCACCGTCAAACTCGCTGCCTCCAAGAAAACTTCTCCGCTGGTACAGATCCATCCGTTCCCAGTTTGCAGGAAGCAGCGTCTCCAGATACTCTGCGATCACGCCTTCCCGGTCATCGGACTCCATGGCATCCTGCTGCATCACATAGGCGTCTGCCGCTACCCGGCCTTTCAGATATAGCTCTTCTCCATTGTGATAACGCTCCAATGCCTCCGCCCAGACCTGATCCACCTCCTGCAGATCCCACGGGTGGAACCGGCCATGCCCGGAAACGTGTACAGGCCAGAAGCGCCGGTTCCCGGTAATATCTCTGAGGAAACCTCCTTCAGAGTTTGTGCTTCCCACAATAATGCAGGATCTGGGATGGCTCTCCACGGCCACGCCATAAGACTGCCGGAACTTATCATCGGTTCTGGTGACAAAGGATTTCACGGTCTCTACATCCACCTTCTTGATCCCGGCCAGTTCGCCCAGTTCCAAAATCCAGTATCCCTGCAGCTTCTCTGCAGCCGTCTTATCTTTCATATCAGAAATGCAGAGACTGTCCGAATACCAGTCTTTTCCCAGCAGGGCAAACAGGGTGGATTTCCCGATTCCCTGTGGGCCGTTCAGCACCAGAATAGAGTCGAACTTAATCCCCGGCTCATACACTCTGGCCACTGCTGCAGTGAAGGTTTTCCGGGTAACCGCACGGACATAGGGTGTATCTTCCGCACCCAGATAGTCGATCAAGAGAGTATCCAGCCGCTCTGTCCCATCCCACTGCAGGGTGGAGAAATATTCTTTGATGGGATGATAGAGCCGCTCCGCAGACACCACCGCCAGCAGGGCGTCCTTAAACTTGGTAGGCGACCAGATCCCATAGACACGTTCAAAATACAGCTTGGCGCAGGAAATATCGGTGTCACCCCAGCCGGGTTTCACCTGCCGCCATGGCAATGGCCCAATCACATCCACCATGCACTTAAACTCGTTGAAGACGATGTTCTTCAACTTCGGGTCGTACCGGAGAATCAGGGCAATATTGGTAAGCGTACCCTTTACCTTGCCCTGCTTGTCCAGTTCCAGAAGGGTCTGCCAGCTTTCGCCGTCTTCTTCAGTAAACTCCTCCTGTGCTGTTTCCGTCCGCTCCTTGGCCAGCTGCTCTTTTACCCGCCGATCTTGGATGGCAAATTCCTGCATGGCCTTAAAGGATGGCAGCTTCGCCGGATCGGTATCTTCACTTGCTTTTGCGTCCAATCCTCCAAACTTATGGATGCGGACAACATCAAAAGCGTTCATCAGTTTCCCGCAGGCCGGATCAGTGGCATGGTGGCTGTATGCGAAACGGTCTTCATAGATCACGACACCGGCCTGTGAGTCAGCAGGGATGTAATCGTAACGGCCAGTCATGGCGCTATGCTTATAAACATCAGTCAGGAAAGTATCAATTGCTTCCGTAATGCTGTAAGCACGGCAAAAGGCCCCGACCACTCCCGGTTTCTCCAAAGGATCAGCCTGTTTTTTCATATCCCGGCGGACAATGGTCTGCTGCCGTTTGGAAACCGGCCACTCCGCTGTATTGTGCCAATCCGTGTATTTAGCCAGAACCGTATCCGGATCGAGCAGGTCTCCCGTGATCTCCCGGAACACGAATTCTCCATCAGAAGAAGTGGACGGCCAATACATCAGCCTGCTTGGCTCATAGGTGGTATCATCAAAAAGTTCAATCCCGATCTCTTCCGCAACTTTTCTGGAGACGGCGCAGTACTCATCCGGTGTCACTTCACGGGACAGAGGGATGATAAGACGGAGTCTCGGCTTTTCCGGTGTGTGCTTATGGGTGGAGTACACATAGCACTGAAAGGAAAAAAACATCTCAATCTGATCGATGATATCTTCTGTTGCATAGTCCATATCCAGCGACAGGCCCGACCGGGTAAACACACAGTCCTTCTTCCTTCGGCCGCCTTTTAAAGTGCCAAGGACAAAACCGCCCACATCCTTAATCTCATCCTGTTTCGCTTTCCCCAACTTCCGGTACTGCTCCACCGTCTCGGCCGTCCGCCGGGTATGAGAGATCCGGTCTCGAAACTCGGACAATTCCATTTTCACAAGGTTCCAGTGTTTCTCCATTCTGGAGTTGCCAATACTCAGTCGGATCATTCGGTTCCCTCCTCCATAAAAATTTCTGTGTTTCTCCGTATCCTCTGCAGCATCCTTTCACACTCCCGGATACAGCGCTGCAGTTCCCGCTTTTCCGATTCATCTTCCGTCTTTTTCTCCCGGTTCTGATACGCTTTTATCCGGGAACGATAATTGATCTCCTGTTTCATCAGAAACTGCCGCAGTTTTTCCTTTTCTGATTTTTCACAGTACCGCCGGATCAGCGGAGAGAGTTTCTTTGCTTTTGCAACGGTACAGGGGAAGAAGTGCTCGATTTCCAAAACCATCTGCCCTGTCGGGTACCGAATGTGTAGCCTCTTTTCTTCCGCTTCCATATGCTGTACAGCATAATAGGCTGTCGGGTCAGGACAACCTGATCCATTCTTATAGCTGATCCCCATAACGCATCCTCCTCTAATCTTTTTTGTAAAACGCACACTCGTAACCGTCCGCACGAAGAGGCAGGCCCGCTGCCCAATCCGGCTGTTCCGACATGATCTGGCAGATTTCCTCTACCCCGGAGACACCATCTGGGACTTCCAACACCGCTTCATCGTGGATGTGCATGACGATTTCAAACCCTCTATTTCTGAGCCGGAGCATGGCCAACGCCAGAAGGTCACGAGCCGTAGCCTGCACGATATTCTCCACCAGTTTCGGGCCATAGGTTTCGATCCGCATCCACTTTTTACTTTCCCCGACACCCTCATAAGAAAGACTCTTCCGGCCAAACCGGTTCTGGGTCATCCGGGGCTTGATATAGGACAGCTTCCGGCCGGAGGGAAGGGTGACAAATAAAATGCCGGAGCGGTAAGTAAAGCACAGGTTTCCCAGAACTACCTCCGTCCGCTCCTTCACAGCCTTTACTGCCGCTGCGTCCACATCCCACCAGAACTTTGTGATATGGGGATTGGAATTCCTCCACTGGCTCACCAGCGGCTGCAGTTCTTCTTCCTGCATTCCCATATCCAGAGCGCCCATTGAGGTGAGCGCCCCGACAGCACCGCCGTATCCCAACGCCAACTCGGCAATCTTTCCCTTCTGCCTCAAATGTCCGTTCACACCATGCTTCACTACCGGGACGCCGAACATCTTCGATGCGGAAGCGCAATAGATATCCCCGCCTTCCGCAAAGGTGTGAAGCCGCCATTGCTCCCCAGCAAACCACGCCAGCACCCTTGCCTCGATTGCGGAAAAGTCTGCTACGATAAACCGGCATCCGGGCTTTGGCACAAAGGCTGTCCGGATCAGTTCCGACAGCACTTCTGGGGTAGAATCGAAAAGCAGATCCAGATCTTCAAACCGCTGTTCCTTTACCAGACTGCGGGCAAGTTCCAGATCCGGGATATGGTTCTGGGGGAGATTCTGCACCTGCACTAAGCGTCCGGCCCAGCGCCCCGTGCGATTCGCCCCATAAAATTGGAGCAGGCCATGCACCCGGCCATCCGAGCAGACGGAGCGCTCAATGGCTTCATACTTTTTTACACTGGTCTTTGCCATCAAAAGCCGGAGTTTCAATACTTCCAGTACTTCACCATCTGTCTCCGAGATCAGCCCTTTCACTGTCTTTTTATCCAACTTCTCCGCTTCCACGCCATGCTCCGCAAGCCAGCCCTTAATCTGCGCCGGAGAGTTGGGATTGGAAAGCCCGGTCAATTCATAGGCTCTGGCCGTGACCATCTGGCGGTACTGGTTATCACAGAGAACTGCATTCTCCACCAGATTCCGATCCACTAGAATCCCACGGTCATTGATCTCCTGATCCATCCGGTACAACTCCATTTCCGATTCTGGGATGGGAAATTTCCACAGCTTCTGCCGAATCTCACGCTCCGCATCCACGTCCCGGATACAATAGGTTTTGAACCGTTCCCATTTTTCCGGCGCATCCTCCGGCCGGTTCCGTATCCGGCCGCCGTTGGCCTTCGTGGGCTTGCAGGGCATGGAGAAAAACCGGACAAGGTCGGCACCTTCCTTCAGTTTTTTCCTTTGTATATTCAGCACCTCCCCCACGTTATCCAAAGAAAGAGGAAGAGCAAGCATGGCAGACTGGACAGCTGTACACTGCCATCCTTCCGGGGAGAGCTTCCGTCCAAGATACCGGGAAATACAGGTACGCTCAAACTGAGCATTGAATGCTGCTTTTGTAATCGCTGGATCTTCCAAGGCTGCCAGCACCCGCTGTGGGAGATTCTCCCCACAGGCTAGGTCTGTGATCTGAGTCGGCTCCTCATCAAATGCATAAGCAAAAAGTAAAATTTCAAAGTTTGGACTGTCCGAATAGGCATACACGCCGCATTTGGTCAGATCCACATCCGAATAAGTTTCAATATCTATCGAAAGGATAGGCATAAATTTTCCCTCCTTATTTGCACTAAATTTTTTCTTTTACGGTATTCCATACTCAAGTAGAGTGTAGTATAATAGTCCTGTTAACAGGGGGTCGCAGATACAGTGGACTCAGGAAATAATCGAATGGTAAGTCCTCCGCTTCCGGCTTTCGCTTCACTGCTGAATACAGCCGGACGAGCAGAGGCATTTTTTTATGTAGGGCAGAGGGGAGAGGTTGTCTCCCACTCTGCCGATCATCTATCAGGAGAGGAAATCCTCGTCCTCTTCTGTCTCGAAATCTTCTGCTGCAGTAGTACGCCCACCAAGGCTTTCCCCATCACGGAGCTTCTGAATATTGCCAAGTCCGGCAGCAATCCCACGGTTCCCGTTGGAGTTGTATCCGTAGAAGGTCACGCTAATCTTTCCATAACAGCCGGAGTACACTTCGCTCTGATCCAGGATCGGCTGTACATGGGAGTCCACCACCTGCGGGGCCTGACGGCTGTTCGCATTGAAGAAATAGCTGTTTGCGTAGGCTTCGTCATCGGGGCGGTCGATATCCCCGTCACGCAGCGGCAGTTTCAGATTGGCAGGGATCTTTCCACCCCATTTGGAGATAGAATCCTTCTTAGCCTGCTCCACGGCAGCCTTAATGGCATTGATGGTTTTTGTATCACTCTTCGGAATGATCGCTGAGACACTGTACTTGGGATCGCCGCCATTGACAGAATCCGGCTCCCAGCAGTGCAGGTAAGAAAAACGGCAAGGTACAATTACTTTTGTAGGGTTCATATTTTTAGACATGTTTTAGTCCTCCTTCTGAAAATCCGCTTCTGCGGTTGATGTTTGAATGGCTTCCCGCTTGTCCGTTTCCGGGACGAGCGTGATCTTTCCTGCGGGCTTATACACCAATGGGCCGAGGATACGGGCAAACTCCTTTTTACCCATCAGGCGCTCCATGTCAGTGATGCCAAGCAGGGTGTGTTTATAAATATCGGTATAGCCAGCAGCTTTTGCGGCAGCGGCCACCTCTTCCTCTGAGGTGTATTTCCGGTTACTTTTTCCCATTACCAGCTTGAAACCGTCCCACTGCTTGTGATGGACAATGGCCTGATCCTGTGCGTAGGCATACACATCGGCTGCCCATTTGGAAAGTTCATCTGCCTGCTTCAATACTTCCGCTATTTCCTCATCCGTAAGAAGTGCAGGTTCCTTAAATTCCATCTGGGCCAGCTTCAGATTTTCCTCGGCTCTCTGCCTGCAGGTAAACCTTGCTTTACAAAACCGGCACCAGCTTCCGGCGCTTAAATCGCCCTCGCCCTTCAGGGCCAGTTCCCCGGCAGGTCGGAGTACCTCATCGCCCCACGCTTTCAGTTCCTCTGGAGCAATCTCCCAAGTGCTGGAATTGGAAAGCCTTGGCTGAAAGATAGTCAGGCGTACCATCTCCACCGGGAACAGCATCTCTGCGATCTCCAGCACGCCAAGCCCGTAGATCATCAGCTGTGGATTTTTCTCCGCATACACCGGAACGCCTTTTCCCAGCTTCAGGTCAATGATGTGTACCAGCTTGTCCGTCACGATCACCATATCCGCCGTGCCAAAACAGTCCGGTACATAATCAGAAATATCCACCTTCTGTTCCACGGAGAAAACTGGATCGGCACACTGCCTTCTTGCTTCTTCAATCTCGCCGATCACAAAACTGACGTAATCGTCCACCGCTTCCAGCAGGTCATCGGAATAATAATCCGAGACCGGGCGGCGAGTCTGTTGTTTCAGGTGCTTTTTAATCAAGTGTTCTGCCAGTGCATGGCCAGCAGATCCTTCCGCTGCATACGGGCTCTCTTCCTCCTGAAATGTCTCTCCAAGCACCAGAGAGGGAGGACAATGGATCAGGCGGTTTGCCGCCGAAGGAGAGAACCGTGCGTGAGCGCCCATCAGAGCGCCTCCGCATCAGCCAAAAGAGCCGCATAGTTTTCCGGCTTCACGCCAGAGAGTTTCCCGGAATCATACTTCAGAAGAAGTTCTTTCACTTCTCTGCGCTTCCCGGCCTGTGTCTTGGCAGCCAGTACCGCCCTGACATCCTCAATGGCAATCGGCTTCTTTTCCGGCTCCGTCTGGGTTGCAGGTTCCTCTACTACCGCTTTTCCATCCTTCTGGTCTTTTGCCAAAGCACGGTAGCCAGCGGCCAGCTTTTCATACCCTTCTGCAAGGGTCTTATAAATTTCATTCATATGTGACATCCTTTCTTACGCAAATCTCAGCTTATAAACTGCCTGACGGAATGCATCTGTAATGCGGTCATCAATCATCATGGTTTCCGGATAAATCCGACTACCATCATCGGAATAAAGACGAACCGGAATTCCCAGCTTGCTGGCATGTTCCAATTCAAACGCCATCCCATTGCTGATGGTGCTTCCAAAGATCCAAACTTCATCGCAGATCTTCATCAGTTCTACGCCCAGGGTAATTCCGAGAATCCGTTCATCCGGGTCGGAATCCTTCAGAAACTGTGGATACATCAGATGCGGAACCACAGGACAGTACCCGCAACGGGCTGCAAATCGTGCATGGGCTTTCGCAAGTGCTACATTTCTCTCAACATCGCCACGATAGGGAGAACAAATAAAAACTTTTTTCATCATCATTCACCTATACCTTTCATAATCATTCGGGGGTGTTCCCGTATTCTGGTCTTAATACGGAGAAAACTGGGAAATGATACTATTCATAACAGCGAGATCATCGCCTTCCAAAGAGGGGGCCAGCCTTTTTAGAAGTTCTGCCTGTTCCGGCGAGAGCGTCTTCCGGTTTTGGTGGTACCAATCCGCCACCTTCACGCCACCGCCGTATCTGCCACGAACCGTCTCGATTGGGTATGAACACGATAGTTCCTCAATATCACGCCGGATGGTCTTCTCACTCACACCAAACTCAGACGCCAGATTTTCTACTGTATCATGGCGTCTGATGCAAAGCGCATCGAAAATCGCCGCCCTTCGTTCATTGGGTCTCATCGTGTCACACCTCCTTTCCCTTGCTCCGTGGCTTTAATTTATTGGTTAAACCGGACACCTTTTGACCGCTTTAAAAACTTTTTCGCAAAATTTCCTTCTAACTCTTTATTCTCCGTTCATATATAAAAAAGGTTTGAAAAACGCCAATGTGGAAAAACCGATAAAAAAAAAGATCAGAGCACAACTGTAAACATTTACAGTTCGCTCCGACCCTCAATGGTGACCATCATGTTGTCCCTACGGCCAGTCAGCTTTTCTATCTTCTTCGCCCCATACGTTTCTGGGCTTTGGCTTTTTCTGTTTTTAAGGAATCCAGATCTGCTTTGTATATCTTCTTACATTTCGCACACTGGACGGAAATTGTGGCCTTTGTACGGCGATCAGCTAATATTTCGCTCCCTCCACACCACGGACAACTCAGATGAATATCCATTTGAAACTCTTTCATCATACCTTCTCCTTTTATTTACTTGTTCGCTAACTAGCGAACATTTATGTTAAAAATTTTGCGGGCTTCCTTAGAAACCCGCTATATTCTATTTTATATATAGGCAAACTGCTCGTCCCGCATAAAACAAAGGACTTGCTGTGTCATATAGATTTCCTGTCTCATAACTCCTAATTCTTTTAAGCGAATTGTTGCTGCTTGAAATGACACATTAAATACCTGTGATACAGTATCCGCTTCAATATAACATCTCTGCGTTTCCGGTTTCTGGCAGAATCCTGGCCTTTTTCGAATCTCGCGCACAATCTTAAGAACCATCGCCCTTGGCATCAAAATCGCAGAAGATAACGCATTCGCCTGCCACTCCATCCATTCTTTATCTGTCCAGACGGCCTGCTGCTCGCAATTCATCTTTTTTGTATCCACCCTGCACTGTATCATCGCAGCTTCTTTCCCACCACCCATCAAATCCATCAGCGTTATCTGATTTGGATCATACGCAAAATATGGGGTATGTAAAAATACATGGCTGGCTTCATGTCCCATCGTAAAACGATACCTATGTTCCTGATTTTCTACTAAAAGCGTCTGGTCAATAATAATCGTATTGGCCCTCGCACTAATATACTCCGCCCGTTTCTGGACAGGATCGTATACCGGTACCTTATCGGTATTGTTAAATACTGTCATTCCCAAGTAGACACCGCAATGAGATAAATATTGGAAATCCTGATCTGCACCCAGATAATCCTGGACAAAAAGATCGATATCTATCTCTTGGGGTGTTTGCATTGCAGCCGGATTAAAATCTGATACCAGATTTTCCCCTATATCATCAATTTCCTTCCGGCTCAATACCGGAGCCCCTGACCTTTTCCGTTTAATTTCTGCTACATACATAGATAGGCACTTACCCCTTTCGCTTCTTCAGTTCCTCAACAAAACGCTGCCATTCTTCTTCGCCAGCATCCAAATCCCTGGCTGTACGCAATGCTGCACTCACATAATCCCGTTGCATAATATACTCCGGCAAATCTGGAGCAACAGCATTCCTTTTCTTTCCAGCCAGATCAAGCATCTCATCTTTTTCTTCTTTTGTCAGTTCCAGAATATGAGCGAGTTGATTCAGCTTCTCAATGTCGAAAGGATTTCGCCTATCTTTTTCAACATCCGTAAGAAACGGCGCAGAAACTCCGAGCATGTCTGCCATTTTTCTGATGGTTATCTTTTTCTCGATTCTCTTTCTGCTTATAAAATCTCCAAAATTCGCATACGTCATAATCCTTCACCTTTTCATCTCTTTCGTTTATACTTTTGTTTTTCTCTCTTTTTTCTTTTACTCATTAGCTTTTATGCTTGTTCGCTTTTATGCTAACATGAGTATACAAAAAATATCTGGGATTGTCAATCACCAATATTTAAACATTTCATTTTTTAATGCCAATACTGATATGGTGATCGTCTCCCGGATGTCTGAGAAATATGACTATTCTTTGAAAGATGCTCTTTTGCAGCCTCTTCTGATGAGAATACCCGACTTTTCCGTAATTGGATGCACCCATTGCTGTCAAACCGAACCACATAAAAATCTGAGTTCTTACGAACTATGGTTACTTCTCGAATAATTCGATTGCTTTCAATGATGAAGGCTTTTGATCCTATTTCGCATTCCATAAATCATTACGCCTCCCAGCCAAGATTAAACGCAAGGGAAAGTGTCTGTTTAATCTTTTATGATTTCGTATCAACGATTCCTATTGTAGCGATGACTATATTATACGAACATACGTTCTATTTGTCAACATCTCAATTTTCTTTGCGAACGCCAAGATTATGTTGTAGAAATAAAGAATAAAGACTTTTTACACCTGTTATAGTGTAAGTTTTTACATAATCTGATATAATATAAAAAATAATTTCCAAGGAGGTTACATTGTGAGTCAATATTTGATATATTGCGATGATTTACAAGAAGGAATGTGGTTTAAAAATCTAGATCCTCGTTTTATTCACGCTAGACTTGAAACTATCCCCTCAAACCGTAGAGCTTTAGTAGCTGCCGGACTTGATAAAGTATTAAAATATGATCGTCCTGATATCATATTACTAGACGATAATAAAATAATCCTCGTTTTAGAGCGAACCGTCGAAGTTCCAAGCGGACATAATGTTGGACAGAGGTACGGTCGTTTACTCGCTGCTGCCCAAGAACATATTCCTGTCGTTTACTTTGGCCCCTATGCTGCATATAAGCACGGTGGCAATACTGCTGGACCACGATATATGAATTTACGACTATTCTATTCCCTACAAAATGTTTCCGATATATATAATACAGCAATCACAACCATTAATTGGCCTGTCGATGCAAATTATGAAGTATTGAAAACTCCTGTAAAAGATATACGAGTAAAACAATATCTAAATTTATTTTTCTCTTATTACGATGTTCACGGTTTTAACGGTTTAACAGAATTTATCAAAAATTCAGAATTTCAAATGGAACAAATACAGGAGCAAAAAGATTTTGCCAATACAGAAGTCCGATCTCCAGAACAATATTATAATCCTCCTGAATCTGTTGAAATAATTTCCGTTCATGTATTTAATCGACGTTATGGATTACATGTCGTATTTCCTACATACATAACCAAAATCGTTCTATATCATGTTGGTATGACATATATCCGTTCTGATCCATATACGGGAATGTCAGCGCTATACAAATATCTTTATGCTGATGCTAACAGTTTCCAAATACTTGATTTTGCAGAAATCGATAGCTCTGCATGGTATAAACAACGGAAAAGCAGCAAAACTTATCGCATGTACAAAGAATTTGCGGATGCAATCCTATTCCGAGATTCCTTTGTTTTACAATCCAACTTATAACATATATTTTTTTCAGAAAACCTCTTATTGAGGTTTTCTGAAAAATTCAAGATATTCACCCCCCATATTATTACCTCTTCTATTACTTCCTTTTCTAATTTCTGTATGAATATATTCAAATCCATTGTCTTCAGCCAGCTCTTTTGTCATTTCATGTAAATCAACCACTGTACCATTTGTTGTTGGATTTCCAACCATAAAAAATGCATATTTACCCGGTTTTAAAACTCTAAAGGACTCCTTTATCATCAAATTATAATCGGCTTCAAATCTTGCAACAACATCTTTTCTATGTCTCTTTCCCCCCGTAATAATTCCATCTAATTCCTTGCTATCATAGCCTAGCCAATTTAAACTAAGGCAACCATATTCCGCGTACGGAACGGCTGCAATATATGGTGGATGGGTTATTATTGCATCAACATAATTATCCTCGAATGGCATATTCGTATTGTTACAAAGCAAAATGTTATTACTGATTTTCTTATTTTCCATATATTTTGACGTTTCGATTACCTTATTAATTACATCATTAAATGTATCAATAAAGGCTTTTAACGGCAAAGGTTTTTCTTTATGATTCTTATCATACATTACATTAGGAAATTTGCTGCTTGCATTACTCGATCTACGTAATATGTCACTAAAGGCTACTTGTGCTATTTTTCGTAGTTTTTCATTTTCCACATTTTCTATTATTGAATAAATAACAATCAATTGTTTTAGTACAGGAATCTGATACCATTTTCTATTCCATTCAGAAAAAAACCTTTCACTTTGTTCTGGATCCTGTATAGTGGGCACATATTTAGTTGAAAACAAGGACAATTGTGGAGAAAACACTCCTTCTAAACTATTTATTAACTCTCTCCTAAAATTTTCTAAAACATTAATAGGCATAACAATAGTTTTCACTTCAGAAATCAATATTGCTAGTGGATTAATATCTACGCCTATAGACTTTCTTCCTGCAAAGATTGCTTCCAGAGCCGTTGTACCAGAACCCAAATACGGATCCAAAACAATATCATTTTCATTTGTAAATAACTCTATGACATTTTTTGCAATTTGCGGAATAAATTTGCCTGAGTATCTATGAATATTATGGCTCATGTATTGGGTATCCTCATTAGCAAATTCCCAGTTAATTGAAGAAATTTTTTCAATTAATTCCTTTTTTTCCAATCAAACACCCTCCTAAAAAAATACAATTTTTGCCTCATTAAGCGATTTGACATATATATGTGCAAATCCTCTTTCTTCCTTATAGGTTTGATAATTCTCATTTCCGAATGCCAATACAGGAACATATTCTATATTATCAAAATTAATTCCTATCAAAATAGATTTTTCATAACAAAATTTTCGTAACGCTGTCTTCAATAATTCATTTTTCCCGTTTATTAAATTCCGTAATTTTTCTTTATCGTCGTGAGAATATTTAGGTTTTGCTTCAATAACAAGCATAATCCCATCTTTATAAGCAAACAAATCCGGTATGATTTCACCTTCACTGTGCCTTCTTGGATCCGGGCTATTGTCTCTTGCAACAGTTGGATCCATTATACTTAACACATATAACTCATCGTCTGACCCACCTGGATATTCTCCCGCAACAAGTGTCCACCCTTCATGTCTTAAAAATTGTCTCATCGCAACATGTACAAAACTTTCAGTCATCATATTCACTCTTTCTCATAAAAAATTACAAATTCATTTTCAATAATCCTATCCTGCCAAGGTACCTTTGAATTACTATTATTGGTTTTAAGCTTATGCGCTATAGAGTCAATAAATCTAAATCCTTTAGATTCAAAAATTTCTGTAACAATCTTATCTGTAGGTATAATATAATTATCAATTTTTTTATTTCCAATTACAAAAGCTACTTTTCCATTCTTTTTGAGCCATTTATAAAATTTTTCAACAAGAATATCCATATCCTCAAAAAATTTCATCATCATTTCAATTCTTTTCCTATGTTGACTTAATTCTTTTCTATATAATAGATTGTCAAAAAATTCGCAAAATGTTATACTGTCCTCTTTAACCTTCAAATTTTCAATATCCACATTTTCATCCAATAAATATTCTGATCCTATAACGCCTCCTCCAAAATTATACGGATCAATTCCCAATATAGGTTCCAATGCTCTAAATGATAGCAAATGTGTTCTTAAATAACTCAATGATTCTACGCCATATGGCGGTGAAGTAATAATCGCAGAAATACTCCCATCATCTATCTTAGCAGTTAAACAACTTCCTTCAATAACCTTTATTATTTCTTTATTTCCAATAGTTTCTTTATGTGAGGAACCCATCAATACTATAGACTTAACAAATTTACGCAGCTGTCCTGATACTAGCTTCAACACATCAACATTCTCTCTTGGTGTCTTTCTATATTCCGCCCTCACAACATCAACATCTACATTACCTATACTTCTCATTTTTGCAGACAAAGCTGTGGCTATTAACTCAGAAACATAAACATTATCTTTCATTCCATTAATATATTCAGCTGTAATCGAAGTTCCAAGAAAAGCCTTTTTAGTAAACCATTTTTCTAAATTAGGAAAACTGGATATAATATTTCCCTTTCTATCTAATAGATCTTCATAAGTACAATCCTCAATATTTTTTTGTTTAATAAAACTCTCGTACTTTTTTTTATAAAATTCTTCATAATTTTCAATGTAATTATTGATCTCCTGAATCTCCACCGGAAAAGAACTTTTAGTGCGAGAAATCATTGCTGATAAAGGTGAGATCTCTATTCCTACCGCTGGTATTCCTAACAGTCTTGCCTCAACCAATGTAGTTCCACTTCCACAAAAAGGATCCAATAATACATCCGTTTCTTTTAAATCAAAATAGTTAATGATTGCCCTTACTAGCTGTGCAGGAAAACGACCAACATATCTGTGCCAACCATGAGCGCCACTATCAGCGCTCCAACTTTTATTAGTATCCTTAGGCTTTTCCAATAAGTACTGTTCTGTCTTTACTTCTGAAATTTCTTTTACCAATGATAGCTTTCTTCTGTAGTCATCCCACTTTTGCGATACGACGCTATGTTCTTGTAAATCAATAAGTTTGTTATAAAAATCCAATTGATCTTCTGGACCATTATAAACATATGGCATATATTCAACTTCATACGATTTTCCACCATACAAAAATTTTCTGGTATGTTGTTTTATTGATGTAACATCCTGGGTCTTCTGTAATTCTTTATATATTTCATCAATTCTATTTTCATCAACCATGAGCGACACCATATTTATTCTTTCTTGCGCTAATGGCGAAGGATTATTATCCCCTTTTTCCCAACGCCTTAATGAAGCAATTGAAACTCCTAAAATTTTTGCAAAATCTACCTGTGTACATCCAATTTTCTTTCTAAGTGCGGATATTTCAGTCATATAATTTTCTCCTTATTGGCAATGCTATGCTTTCAAATGATAACATAACACTGCCCAGTTTTCAAGTGAATTATAACTAAACAAATTGAAGATTAAGAATTAGCTTTCAACTTAGAATACTGATCAATAATTCATACAAATATAGCATTTTCAATTTTTGAACGTGCATATGAATAAAAATTCCACAAATTTGCTATTACTGAAGGTCCTTTCTATACAATTCTTTTTTGTTTATATAACGGGGGTAGCGGAAATAGAAGCCTTAAAACGCTAGATCAATCAATTCCGGGAATAACACCTTGATCTTTAGCCTTTATCTGATCAAAACATGATTGCAAGAAGAATCTAATATAGTCCATATTGAGAGTATATTGATTTTTAATAGCCGTAATTTGTCGGGCTATATGAACCTCTTCAGTATCACAAATAACCGTTTTTCCGTAACCTGATCCTTTACAAACTAATAATTCGTCTCCTCGATTTGCTATTACTTTTGGGGGTTCTGTCCAGCGATTTAAAATAACTCCAGAATCAGACAGGCTACTAGCATCGGTAATGTAAAGAATTCCACATTGTCTATCATTATATTCAGAAGGCTTGAAATCTGTTCCTGATAATAAAGTAATCACTTGTTTAAGTCGAGTGCATTCCCATGAATCTGGAATATCAAACGGCACCTCGTCTGCAATGCATATAGGCTCGTTTTTCCCAACTTTCTCATAAGGCAAATTATCGGCTGTGTCTGGACTCTCCTTGTTTTTTTTTCGTATTTACGATATATTTCTATATATGATGAAAAATTCGGAGGTCATCTAAATGGCACGAGGTAAAAGTATAAATCTTTTTCTTATGGATGGAGACGCAAACGGACGTATAAAATGCACACTCACAAATTGGACTGGTGTAGCTTATAAAATTCCAAGGACGGAATTAGATCAATGTAAGGAACGAAATGACTTAAAACAAAGCGGAGTCTATTTTCTCTTTGGAAATTCTGATGAAACAGGTAAAGGTGTTGTTTATATAGGTCAAGCAGGCACAAGAAAAAACGGTGAGGGAATTTTATATCGTCTCATGGAACATAAACGCAATCCAGAAAAAGATTATTGGACTGAAGCTATTGTATTTACTACTTCCAATAACTCTTTTGGGCCAACAGAAATAAGTTATCTTGAAAATCGTTTTTGCAAATTGGCCATTGAAGCTAGACGCTATGAAGTCAAAAACGGCAACGACCCTACTCCTGGAAATATAACTGAGGAAAAAGAAAGTGAAATGGAAGAATTTATAGATTACTCAAAAGTTATTATGGGTACTCTTGGATATAAATTATTTGAACCAGTAATTAACAAATCTTGCATCGAAAAACAAGACACCCAGGAAATCGCTGAGACAGATCAAATTCCATTGTATCTTGAGAGGGTTATCAAAAATGTTGGAAAAGTAAATGCAAATGGTATCCAAACTTCAGAGGGATTTGTAGTTTTTAGTGGAAGCCGTATCTCACCACAAGATGATAATACCATTCCGGCAGTAATAAAAGAACGCAGAAAATCTGCACCTATTGACATAAATGGTGTTCTAAAAGAAGATCTCCTATTCACCAGTCCTTCTTATGCTGCTATGTTTGTAATAGGAAAAAGCGCAAATGGATTAACTAGTTGGAAAACACAAGATGGAAAAACATTGAAATCACTCGAAAATGAAGAAGTCTAATATATTGTTGGAGACCGTTTCCTAGATACCTATTTGGCTTAATATGCGGAGCAGATATTGTCTGCTCCACACAAAACTTAAATTTCATATATTCTCAATTTTTGATCGTATATAAGAATAAAAATTCCACAAATTTGCCGTTACTGGAAAGTCCTTTCTATACACAAACTTTGTTTTATATTTTATTTTTTGCACAGTACACCATCTATGTATATCTCTCATTCTAAAACTTTCCCCTGCATCTATACGTTTCGATAAATATGAGAACTTCACCACATCTGATTCCGATTGCAAATGCAAATAAAACCATACATTATAATAACGAATTGCCACTATCCCCATCATTGTTCTCTCCCTTCCGCTAAATTATATTTTTGCTATAAGGTTATTACTTTCGTTATTTTTTGTAAAAAAATGACCACCCCTCTTGAAACCCTCAAAAGGACAATTGAAAAAAATGGAGTTAAAAATTGCAGAAAAAATATGTAACCAAATGGCATCAATCTCGCCAGAAACGGCGAATTTGCGGGCTTTTTCAAAGCCACATATATGCCAAGAATAAAGTTTGAACACCGGATATGGCCATCACATGGGAAATCCCGGCATACTGATACCACTCCCTGATCTGGCTGTCCACTCCCGACTTTTCTCCCAGTATCATGGCGCCAAGTATCCCCGCCTCCTTCCGGGGAAAAATCTTTTTCAGCAGGTTGGAGCAGAAGTTTCTGCTGCTCTCCAGATATCCGGAGAATGGGGAAGATCCTTCGCTCTTTTCCAGCACCCGGGTATCTTCCAGGTGGTAGTCGATCTTCCTGGCTCTTTCATAACGGAGCCGATTGAATTCTCCAGGGTTTCCCGGTTCCTCTGCCAGGGCAAGTGTTCCTTCCAGGCACACCTGCTGACCGGTAAAAAATTTCTCCCCCGGATCTGTCTCACATTTGATTTTTCTAATGGGATATTGTTTTGACTCGATGGTCAGACTTGCATTTTTCAGATATAGATAGGTCGTATAGGTATTGACTTCCCGCTTTTCCACGGTTCCGGCCGCCCGGGCCTTCACCCTCTCCCTGGCCAGACTGTCCAGCAGGCTTCCCCGGGCGCCTCTCCAGATCCAGGAGAGGCCCGTTGAGCCGCAAATATAAATGACAAGAACCAGAACCGCTGCCAGCAGGCACATCGGTCTTTTTTTCATGATCAATCCTCTGTCAGTTCCTCTTTCCACTCATACAGCTTATCCAGCTCCATGCTTTCCCGGAATGTCACCTGAGTTTCTCCATTGACAGATATCTGTACCTTTTTCACCGTTCCCACCTGGATCAGGGAATTTACAATGGCATAGACAGGGATCTCTTCCTGTACGGTCAGCGCCTCTGTAACAAATTTATCGTCCAGATTCACATAACCGATCCCGTCTGCCACAGTCACTCCGATAATTCCGGTATTGGGAGAAATTACGGGGTAATGGCCGTCCTCCTGGGGTCCCCGGATCAGCTGCTCCACCACCACCCGTTCCAGAGGGGTGCTGCTGATGTAATATACCTTCCTCTGCTCTTCCACCAGTCTATCCCCGTCTTCATTGGTGAAGTACAGGGTAATATCCGAATACTGGTAGGAATTGATCTCCTCTCCGGAGTTCTCCAGAAAACTGTCCAGGCTCAGAAGGCCGATGGAATTCCCTTCGGAATCCTTCAGCTCCTCTCCCGCCACTGTAATCTGCACATACTTTATCTGAGGAATCTGTACAAAATTCTTCACCAGCACCGCCCTGCACAAAATCTCCTGTACGGAATCCAGATTGCCGTAACTGGCTTCCATATCCAGATACAGCGTGCCTCCATCCAGTTTCCAGGAGGCGATGACCGCTTCCTGGGGCAGCGGTCCCGGCTCCTCCTGGCTGCCCTTCTCATTCAGCAGACCTGCCATCTCTTCCACCATTCCCTCCGTGTCCTGGGTACTGGGTTCATAGGCAGTCTCTCCGATGCCATCTCCGGTTACCTGATACAGATAATATTCCACTGTCTCCTGGTCTGTCTTACATCCTGTCAGCAGCAGGCAGCAGGCCATCAGCAGACAGCACAGTTTCCAAACTCTCATAGCTCCATCCTTTGCTTATGCGATATACGTCAGAGGGATACGGACGGAAAATGTGGTTCCCTCGTTTTCCTTGCTGCGCACGCGGATCGCTCCCCGGTGCATCAAAATGGCGCTCCTGGTAATAGCCAGTCCCAGTCCCGTTCCATCAATCTCCGTGGAATGAGACTTGTCCACCCGGTAAAATCTTTCAAAGATATGATCGATGGAATCCTCAGGAATCCCCATTCCCGAATCCGCCACCGTCACATAAAAATACTTGTGATCCGCATTCAGAGACACCCGTACCCACCCATTCTCATGGTTATACTTAATGCCGTTCTCCACCAGATTGGAAATGGCCAGTGTCAGTTTCGTCTCGTCAATCTCCGCATTCACCGGACGAAAGCTCTCCAGAATCAGCTCGATATTTTTTCTGGAAGCGATCGGCTTTAACCGCTTCAGGATCAGTTCCAGCAGCTCATTGATATTTACCTGCTGGATATTCACATTTTCCGCCTTTTTATCCAACTTCACCAGAGTCAGCAGATCGGTGATGATTCTGTTTTCCCGATCGATCTCCTCTGTAATATCCTGCATAAATTCCTGATACAGCTCAATGGGTACATTCTCCTGCCCCACCAGGGAATCTGCCAGTACCTTCATGGAGGTCAGCGGAGTCTTCAGCTCATGTGACACATTGGAGACAAACTCCTGCCTGGAGTTGTCCAGAGATTTTACCCTTCCCAGCATCTTATTGAAAGCATCCGTGATCAGCTCTGTCTCTGTGTAGTCCGGAACGGAGATCTCGTCCTCCATCAGGCCGTCAGTAATGTCCTCGATAGCCTTCGTCACCTTGGCGAAGGGTTTCATCAGGATCCCCGCCAGGATATATCCAAGAGCCAGCACCAGGACTCCGATGATCAGAAGCACCAGCATTCCTCTCTGCTCCAGGGCGTCTACGCTGGCGGCAATCTCCTCCGTGGACACACTGACCACCATCACCCCCGCCACCGGACTTCCGGTCTCCAGGCTTTCCTGAACAGGGATCAGCATCTCAATATACCGGTTCTTTTCATCATACTGGCTGGTCTCCTTGCCATCCTCAAAGCAGCGGACCACCTCCTGGGAGATCATATATTTTCCCCAGTCCAGATCGTAAGTATCCTTCACCACCCGGAAATCCCGGTTCACGATCAGGATCCTGCCGCTGTACACATTGCTCAGCATGGACAGCTCACTGTTGATCGCCTCTGAGCTGGTATCTTCCAGATACTTTTCCTGGACCAGCTGGTTGCTGAGGATATCGCACTGATTCTTTACATTGAACATCCGCAGGTTTACAGCCCGATCCTCGTAGCTGCTGACAATGCTTTTCTCCACCACCACGCTGGGAACGATGCCGATCACCACCAGTATCACTGTGATCCGGAAACGAAGGCTCTTAAAAAATGTAAACTTAGGCTTCACGCTATTTCCTTCCTCTGCTTATCCCTGGAAATAATATCCCACGCCCCATTTGGTATGTACATATTTCGGCTCACTGGGATTGGCCTCGATCTTCTCTCTCAAACGGCGGATATGAACGTCCACAGTACGCACATCCCCGGGATACTCGTAGCCCCAGACCATATTCAGAAGATTTTCCCTGCTGTAGACTTTATTGGGATTAAATACCAGGAGTTCCAGCACATCGAATTCCTTGGCAGTCAGATTGATCTCCCTGCCGGCGATAAATACTCTCCGGCTCTCGCAGTCCAGCTTCAGGTCTCCCACCTCCACAACCCGGGCCTTCTCTTCCTTGTCCGCCGGCTTGGAGGTTCTCCGCATGATTGCTTTGATCCTGGCTTTCACCTCCAGGATATTAAACGGCTTGGTGATGTAATCATCCGCACCGTACTCCAGCCCCAGGATCTTATCCATATCCTCTCCTTTAGCCGTCAGCATAATGATAGGTACGTCAGAAAATTCCCGCACCTGCTGGCAGACCTCCAGTCCGTTCAGCTTTGGGAGCATCAGATCCAGCAGAATAATGTCGTAATCCTTATTATGAGCGCATTCCAGCGCTTCCTCTCCGTCATAGGCACAGTCCACCTCCATGCCATCCTGCTCCAGGCTGAACCGGATCCCCTTTACAATCAACTTTTCATCATCGACAACAAGCACCTTTTTTGCCATATCTCCACTCCTCAATCCACTGTAATTTGGTCTTTTAATTTTTCATACGTTTTTTCTTTTATTCCCTCTACCTGCATCAGGTCCTCAGGTGTCCGGAAACCTCCGTTCTCCTCCCGGTAAGTCAGGATTGCCTCTGCCCTGGTCTCCCCGATACCTGTAAGAGTCATCAGCTCTTCTTTGTCCGCAGTGTTCAGATTCACCTTCCCACCGCCATCCGTCCCATTTCCGGAATCGGAAGTCTGCAGATCCCCTTCCAGAGCAGACCCTCCGGATGAAACGGTCTGCGGTACCTGTCCCTGGGCTTTCAGAAGCTCTGCTTCTTCTCTGGTATAAACCCGGATCTGCTGTCCGTCCTCCAGACGGCCAGCCTGATTCATGCTCTCCCGGTCAGCGTTATCGGCAAATCCTCCCGCCTTTTCAATGGCCTGGAACACTCTGCTCCCCTCCGGAAGTGTGTAAACGCCGGGAGAACAAACCGCCCCGGCTACATCCACATAAATCAATCCGGCCTCCTGATCCGGTTCGCTTCCCCTGGAAGCGGCGTCCGCTTCGTCTGCCGTATCGGTTCCCAGGCTCTCCCGGCTCCTGCCGGAATCCTCTTCCGCCCCGGAACTTTCCCCGGCTTCCTGCCCGGTTCCGCTATCCGTCTCTCCCGCAGCGTTCTGGCCCGTCCCGGCCTTCCCGCTGTCATCCGGATCCGTCCCCTGTTCCGATTCCTCCGCCGTCTCCCCGGCCCCGGAACCTTCCCCGGCTTCCGGAAAAACAGATACCGAACGGCTGCACCCTGGCATCATCCCTATCAGGGCAACAGCCAGCAGACCTGTCAGGCTGCTTATGATCCTTTTTTTCATGTATATATCTCCTTTCCGCATCTCGCTGCGTCAAGGCTCCCTCCATACATACACATTTTATTTTACCCAATTCCCCCCTCAATTACAAGTAACTTTTCACGAAACATTTCCCGGTATGTAACAGTTCAGCCTTCCGGCTTCACTGTTACAAATGTATGCACACAGGCTGCGATTTTCGCATCCTGGCGCCCGCAAATCTCGGGATCACGCTGCGAATGCAGCGTGACACCTCGCGGGACATTGGAAGGCTGAACTGTAACCCCGGTATGCAGCCGTTCTGCTTTCCCACTGCAGATGCAGCTGGATCCCCAGGCCCGCAGACACCGGGCCGCGATTTTCGCATCTTGCTCACTTGTTATCCCCAACGCCCCAGACCGCAGATGACCTGTCTCAGCACTTCACGGAGCGGGGACCGGGGACAGTCCTCCCGGGCGACGGCGGTACAGCAGCACGGCCTGCCGGAACCGCTGTGCAAAAATTGGCCGGACCGGGGATCTCATTCCCACTTGAACAGGATCAAACCGGCAACAGCCACTCCCATCCCCAGCATCTTTCTCCACTCAAAAGGCTTTTTTTCCACACCGAAAATCCCGAAAAGCTCGATCAGATATGCCACAGCCAGCTGCGCGATCACGATCAGCAGCGCGGCTCTGGCCGGTCCCAGACTTTCCATACTTTTGATCACGGTAACGGTGATAAAAGCTCCGATCACTCCGCCCAGCAGCATATACTTATGGTCTACCTGCCACAAAGCCCCGATGCTGTCCCTCCCGGTGAAGAACCAGGCCGCAATACAGACCAGCAGCGCAGAAAGCTGTACCCATCCCGTGGAGACCCACAGGCTGCTCTGCTTGGTCACCTCTGTATTGAATACGCCCTGAATACTCATCAGCGCTCCCGACAATACGGCAATCCAGATTCCCAACATAAAAAATCCCTCCATACTGTAGTCTTTTTTACAGTATGGAGAGATTTTTCAATTTTTATTCCCGCGGGCAACGAGCCAAGCGGACATGCTTGCATGTCCATTTGGCGGCGCTGTGTGCCGGTGGCACACGTTTAGCGCCGACCGAAGTGGAACGGAGACCTGCCGCGAGGGTCAAAGACCCCGCAGCTCTGCTGCGCTGCAAGTTTGATGCCCCGTAGCTTGCTGCGGGGTCTTTGACTCCCGCAAGGCAGCCCACCCAGCGTACATGCCTGCATATTCCTTGGGCAGCAGCCAGCTGAAATGGACCAGGCCGCCATACTTGTATGGAATATGGAGGCGCACAGCGGCCTTCGCGGGAAAGCGGAAGCTAAACGGTTACTTTTCAGCTTTCCAGGATCTGTGCCGCTTTCTTCAGTTCATCCCGGATATGGATATGCTGGGGACAGACAGTTTCGCATTTTCCGCACTGGATACAGTCGGAAGCCTTTCCCCATCCATGCCCTGTGGTGTTCCAGGTGTATTTTCCTTTTGCTCCCTCAAGATCATTGTACATGTTATAAATATTTACCGCCTGGAAAGTTCCGTAGATGGCCACATGCTGGGGGCAGCCCTTCATGCAGTAAGCGCAGGCTGTACAGGGAACCGTCTGGAAGGATTCCAGAATCTCTCTGGCCTTTGCTACCGTCTCCTGCTCCCTGTCTGTGAGCGGTTTGAATTCTTTCATATAAGAAAGATTATCCTCCATCTGCTCCAGGTTGGACATACCCGACAATACTGTCACAACCCCCTCCAGCGAGGCCGCAAAGCGGATCGCCCAGGAGGATGGCGATGCAGCCGGATTCTCCTTCTCAAAAAGCTCCCTGATCTGCTGGGGCGGATTCGCCAGGGTACCGCCCTTCACCGGTTCCATAATGATCACAGGTTTTCCGTGTTTTCTGGCCACCTCATAACATTTTCTGGATTCAATGGCCGGCGCTTCCCAATCCGCATAGTTGATCTGAAGCTGTACAAATTCCATCTCCGGGTGAGCAGTGAGAATTTCATCCAGTACCTCCGCCCTGTCATGGAAAGAAAATCCCAGATGGCGGATCAGGCCCTCTTCCTTTTTCTTTGCAAGGAAATTCCAGATATCGTAATCATCGAAAAAATGGGTTCTCTGCTCTCCCAGATTATGCAGCAGATAAAAGTCAAAATAGCCTGCTCCGGTACGGGCCAGCGATGTCTCAAACATCTGCTCTGCCTCTTCCTTATTTTTGGCTCCGGCCCAGGCGGGAAGCTTGGTAGCCAGCATAAAACGGTCTCTGGGATAACGGTCTACCAGAGCCGCCTTGATGGCTTTTTCCGACTCCCCGTTGTTATATCCATAAGCCGTATCAAAATAGTAAAAGCCTTCCTCCAGAAAACGGTCCACCATTTTCTTGGTCTGCTCAATGTCGATAGCCTCCCCGTTCATGGGAAGACGCATCAGTCCGAATCCCAGCTTGGGGATCTTTTCACCCAGATAATTCTCCATATTCCAACCTCCCTGTTTTTCTTCCGGGAACACCGCGCTCATTTTTCCAGCCCCATCCGGCGCTGCCGGTCTGCCGGAGAAAATTCCAAAAGCTGATACGCACTCCCGTTGCTCAGTAACTGGTATTATTTTACACCATGGAGTATACTCCAAGTCAATGGGATCCTGCAGGGAACTTAAAACCGGGCGTAACAGTTCAGCCTTCCGGCTTCACTGTTACAAATGCATGCACACAGGCTGCGATTTCCGCAGCCTGGCGCCCGCAAATCTCGGGATCACGCTGCGAATGCAGCGTGACACCTCGCGGGATATTGGAAGGCTGAACTGTAACAACCGGGCTGCTGCCATGTCACTATTCACAGCCGCCCCGCCGGCGGTCTTACTTCACGTCCACCGTAACGATCTCCGGAATGTTATGAAATCTGGGAAAGGGTTTTCCTCCGCTTCCCAGCCCTCTGGAAAGGATCAGGGTATGGCCGGAATTCTCAAATTGCCCATCTACATATTCGGGGAAAAACCCCTCGTCCTGGCTGTAGAGCCCGCCGATCCCCGGTATCCGCACCTGACCGCCGTGCTCATGACCGGACAGGCACAGGTCCATATTCCAGATTTCCAGCCCTCTCCACAAAAGCATCCCCGCCGGAATATGGCACAACAGAAGTTTAAATCCCTCCAGGCTCTCAAATTGTTTCATAAATTCGTACTCACTTCCATCACCCACCGGCTCGATCAGCCCATAACCGGAAATGCCGCCGATATAAATGCTTTCTCCATTTATGTCTATTTCCTTGTACTCATTATTCAGCACCACTGCGCCGGCTTCTTCCAGCGTTTCCTTTAATTCCGTGTCAAAATTCTCCTCATAGGCAGTCTCATGGTTCCCCAGGGAAAAGAAAACCGGATACTTTTCTGACAGACGGGTGATCAGGTCTGTCACAACATCCACGGACTGTTCATCCCGGTTCAGCATATCTCCCGTCATGCAGATAAAATCCGGATCCTGTTCCTCTATTTTCTTTATCAGCCTGCTGTTGTCCTTTCCAAAGCTCATATTATGCAGGTCCGTAAGCTGTACGAACCGGAAGGATTGCTGTATCTTATCCGACTCCACTTCATACGGCGTCACGGTCAGACCGTATTTGGAAATGATGATTTCCCCCGCAATATAAACTGCCGCGATAAGCAGTACCACTTTCACCGTTAAAAATATCTTTTTCTTCAATGTCACAAATAACCTCCCGTCATATCAACTTCCGCTTGTTATATACCAATTCATTTGCTATAATTTCATTATTATAGTGTGTAACTACATTCTATTTTCAACATCAGTCCTGTGGAAAAGGGGGATTCATTTATGGGAATCTATGAGATTTATCGAAAAAAGATATATCCCAATATTGATAACTGGTATCATACTGCGGATTCCATCCGCTACCGGAAATTTGCCCTCCGGCTTTCTGATCATTTTCTTTCCGATCAGTCTTTTCACCCGCGGCAGATTATGCGGATCACAAAAGGAGAATTTTCCTACGAATATTTTAATTTCTGTTATCTGCACAACATACTTTCTTTGATGCTTTATGCCGTCTATCACAGGGCGATTCCGCTGGTCTGCATCAATGAATCGGAAAAAGATCTGATCCAGTGGGAGTGGTATTTTCATCAGCCGGAGTTTCCGTCTGCCGGCATCCGGGAATCTGCCTCCTCCGACTGCCCGCATGTAACTGCCTCCTTCCAGCCCCGCTTTCAGGATATCTACGATCCCTCCCTTGTGCGGCTGTGGGGAAAGCTCTATGAAAATTTTGTCCAGCCAAACGATACCACCAGAAAGTACGTGGATGCCGAATACCAGACACTGTTCTCCAAAAAACGTCAGGTACTGGGAGTCATCTGCCGCGGAACAGACTATACGTCACTCCATCCTCCCGGCCATCCTGTTCAGCCTCCGGTAGAGGATGTGATCGCCCTCTGCAGAGAGCAGCTGAAGTCAGGGGCTTATGACGCCATCTACCTGGCCACTGAAGAAAAACAGATCCGGGACGCCTTCTGTGAGGCCTTCCCCGGCATGATCCTGGAAAACAAGCGGCGCTACTACGATGAGATTTACTACAAGGATGACAGCATACAGTACATTAAGGATGTCCGTTTTGACCGGGATAATAACAACTACTGGATGGGGCTGGAATATCTCTCTTCCATTCTCCTTCTCTCCCGGTGTACTGCTCTGATCGGTGGAAACTGCGGAGGAACCATGGCGGCTCTGTTTTTCAACAATGGCCGCTACCGCTATACGCACATTTTTAACCTGGGGCTTTATCCCTGGTCATCACCTGAAAATCGCTAAACGTGTGCCACTGGCACGCAGCGGTCTTCGCTCCGCTCCGGTCGGCGCTAAACGCGTGCCACCGGCACGCAGCGGTCTTCGCTCCGCTTCGGTCGGCGCTAAGCGCGTGCCACTGGCACGCAGCGGTCTTCGCTCCGCTTCGGTCGGCGCTAAGCGCGTGCCACTGGCACGCAGCGGTCTTCGCTCCGCTTCGGTCGGCGCTAAACGCGTGCCACCGGCACGCAGCGGTCTTCGCTCCGCTTCGGTCGGCGCTAAACGCGTGCCACCGGCACGCAGCGCCCCGTGCGGCAGCGGAGGTCTGAACTGTTACTTTTCTTTCTGCTGTTTTGGAATGCTTCCCAGCAAACTGAGCCCCAGATATTTTTCCACATCTCTTCCCGAACTGATCCTGTGATCCTGAAGGCTGTACAGTACGGCCAGCAGGAAAAATACGCCCAGCCCGAAACAAAATGACTGCAGGGCAGTTTCCCATAAAACCGGATATTCCGGCTCCTCCGGGAGGTTGGCTTTGTCCGCGATGGCCGCCCAGTTCCCATCCATAACCCCGTTGATATGTTCTACGGCAGATTCGCTGATATTCTGAGCCAGAAGCTGAGCTCTGGCCGGGTCCACATCCGCGACCATGACCACCAGGATCCTGCTCTGATATTCTGCATAAACATATATCTGCTCTCTCAATGATTCTGCCGTGAACCAATCCTGAAGGCCGCAGCGGAAGATCACCTCCTCCAAAACCGGAGTACTCTGCGCGATCTCTACGCCATCCGCTGTCAGGTCTTCGCTGACCAGAACTCCCTCGGCCAGATACTGATCCTCACTTCTGTTGGGGCGCATATAGATCTCAGCCGTAGAATAGAATACCTGAGGTACCCCAGCGGCAGCATAGGCAGTACCTGCAGCAGTCAGAAGCAGGACAGCCACCGCGCCCACAATGGCGTATCTTCTGAAAAATTCAGCTATCGTCTGAAGTTGTTCAAATAACTGTTCCTTTTTTGAAACCATTTCCTCTCTCCTTTGTCAGCCATCCCAGCGCCAGGCTCACTGCCATACAGATTCCCACGGCTATCACCCACAGCATGGTTTCCGAAAAATAACCGGGAAGGGCTTTTTCCGTCCCCTCCAGTATCAGGGGATGCATTCCATACAGGATCACCGATGTCCTTCTGCAGAATTTCCCTGCGGCAGCTCTGTTCTCCAGCGGATATCTCAGCGCTATCAGAAAAGTAAAGTAAACTGCCGGGATCAATGTAAACGTTACTGTGGTGCCCTGGGCGATTCCTGTCCTAAGTACAAACTCCACTTCCAGCACATTCAGCACCAGACTTCCGATCCAGGCAGTCCACAGAACGCGCTCTCTTCCCTCTCGTGTCCACCAGGAAGCCGTTTTCAGGATAAAGGCTCCCAATACCGCAAAGGGCAGCGTCACACCGGCAAATCTTCTGATATAATCGAAATCAAACCATTCCAGCAGCCGGCTCAGCCCCGGTATCACCGTCCGTCCCACCTGATTCCAGCCGTATGTAAGGGCAGCCAGAAGGCATGTCACAAGGGAGAGTACCGTCAGAACTCCCATGGCACGCCATCTCATGGCCAGCCGGATCACCAGCAGAGAATAGATCATACATGGGAAGAACCACAAATGATAATACGTTCCGTAAAATACAAATCGTTTTATAACAGTAACTGCTGTTTCCAACGGACTCATTCCGGCAAAGCTGCCGTTGATCGTCTCCCAGATCAGGTAGATCAGCGTAAACACCAGATAGTATTTCAGTAGAGAGGCGATCTGATGCGCCAATACTCTTTTTCCTCTCTGTTCTGCCCGTATGAAAAAATATCCGGAAACGCAGGCGAAAAAAGGAACGGCCATCCTTCCGAAAGCACTGTTGACCACTTCTCCCAGCGGACCGGGGAATTCAGCCAGAAGCTGCGCGTGAATCCCTGCCACCAGACACGCAAAGACCATTTTTATGATGTCGATGGAATAAAACCTTTTATTTTCCATAGCTTTCTTCCTGCCTTTTTTCTGATTCCGTCCTGTTCCGCCCGTCTGATACATTCTTTCAGCTCATATCTGTCCATCATTTTAAAAAACAGATCCCGGGAATACTCGTCCCATGGAGAGGCTTTCATGCTGGCATTATGCGTAAGCACTTTGGACAGCGGAACAGGAGCAGCAACTATATCCTTTTCGATTTTCTCCCATAGGGCTTCTCCTTTTGGGCTCTGAAGAAGCACCAGGGAATAGCCAAGATCTTCTGTCCATCCCTCCCTGATCTCCTCCGCTCCCCACAGATCGCCCAAAGTAATATCGCTTTTCCGGTGGACTTTCCGGAACCTGCAGGAAAAACAGGAGGATCGGAGATTCAGATTTTTTAAAAAGGACTGAAGATACAGGTCTTCCTCCAGAGAAGCACGGTTTACGGTATGGTCCTCCCATTCCACTTTCATGGAGAATTTTTTCCACCCCTCTGTCTTATCTCTGAAGCTGATTCTTTCCGGTTCTTTTCCCTGTCCCTGTTCCTTCAGATATTTCTCCAGAACCAGCGGAGAACTTATCCCATGGCAGATAAAGTCTGCGGTTATCAGACGGCTGTACTCCTTGTTCAGCACAGCGTACAGACCGGCAATCTGACAGGGCGTTCCGGAAAACAGCACCCAGCGGCCCTCCTCCAGATATTCTTTCGCCCGGCTGTAGGCGTCTCCCGCCAGGCCCTGTACATATTTGGAACCTCTCAGACGGGTCAGCTCTTCCGCCTTTTCCACTGCGCACATGACGGCTCTGCTTCCACGCATCTCCACACCGAAAACCACACCGCCTCTTCTTATTATTTCCTCCGCCAGATGAGTAAAGATCCCGCCGGAGGAGCTGTCCTTCCGCACTTTGGGGCTGCGGCTGTATCCGGCCAGCACTGCCCTCACTTTTTCATCATCTTCCGCTTCCCCGGGACACACCTGCCGGCACCTTCCGCAGCCTATACATCGCTCCTTATCGATCACGGGATAGGAAAATCCTTCCTGGTTTTCCACCATACTGATACAGTCTGCCGGGCATACACAGGCACATGCGCCGCAGCCGGTACACTGTTTCTTTCCCGCAATCTCGTACATCCCTTTACCGTCTGAGAATTCTTTTTTTAATCTGCTCAACCTGTTCTCTCTCCTCTCTGTGAAAGCCAAAGCCGCAAAGACAGATAAAATAAACTGCTAAAAACAGCGCTCCCTGTGAAAAAAATGCCAGCCAGGAATTTACGCCAAAGACCATTTTTACAGCCAGCCCTTCCGCGCAGGCCACCAACAGCGCCAATGTAGGTTTCGCCATGCTTTTGAAAAAGCCGGGAATATCCAGATGGATCTTCTTCTGATAATACCAGTTCATTAACAGAATGTTTCCAACACAGGTGGCCACCGCCGTTCCTATCGCTGAACCTATAGCACCGAATTTTCTGGACAGCGGGATGGTGATCAGCAGATTCAGAACAGCGATGATGAAATACGCCACCGAACGGAACTTGTGCTTATTCTCTGCTCTCTGTATCTCAATCCCGATATTCTGGATCAGTGGGATCAATGTGGGGATCATGATCACCGCTCCCACATAATATGCTTCGTCATACCCCTCTCCGGCCCACTTGCTGATGAAAAATTTCCCGTAAAGCAGATACCCGGCCAGTACTGCTGCCAGAATGATATACTGGATCCGTCCGATCCTGGTAAACAGATCCGACAGCTTCTGATCGCTTTGTTTTTCCGCCACCATCTTGTTTACCCGCGGAATGAACACGTTGGATACTGCCGAGGACATATTTATAAAATACTGATTAAACTGGCTTCCCACGGAAAAAATTGCTACCACTCCCGTGTTCTGTACAATTCCCAGTATGAATTTTCCCACATTCCAGTTGATCTGGTTTACCACTTCATTCAGAAAGATATAAAAAGAAAAGGTTCCGACACTTTTCAGTACATGAAGCTCCATCCCCCTGAACTGAAATTTCATATCCAGTTTTTTTATACAGTACAGGATATTGAAACCTATACGGAGGAGGGAAAGGATCAGATTCGCCAGAACCAGAGACATGGAGCGGCAGCCCAGCAGCAGCAGGGGCAGCGCGATGCACGGATTCAGCACATTTACAGCGATCAGAAGGATCCTCTGAAAAATATATTTTTCATGAGCTGTGATGTAACAGTCGAAAATGATGTTGGGAAATGTAAGCGCTGTTGTGATCACCAGAACTACCATCAGCCATTGAAGCTCTTCCACCTCCGCCCCGGACAGGCTGTTGGCAAACAGCATATCCGCAGACAGGATCAATCCGCCGCCGATCACGATACAGATCGCGGCAATCGTGCAGAACACCAGAAGGAAGATACTGTTCAGTTTCCTGATCTCCTCCTCCTGCCCTTTGACCTTGTACTGGTAGAAAAAGCGGACATAAGAGCTCCCGAATCCAAAGCTCAGCAGGCTTAAATACGCTACTGTGGAATTTCCCAACTGATACAGACCGTATTCGCTCTGCCCCAAAAGCCGCAGCATTACGGGAGTGTAGATCATGGCGATCAGATTCTGTACCCCGATAGAAACGTAGCTTAAAATGGTTCCCATTTTCAACTGATTTACCTGTCTATGCATCTTTCTCTCCTTCACGTATCTTCAGCAGAAATCGTCTGATCCTTTCCCTCTCCCGGGCAATGATCCGGTCTGTGTCTTTAAAGTCCACCTCAAAGATCTGATCATCTGTTATCCTGTCCGCAGTCCTCATTTCCATATGAAACAGGGTCAGCAGATCATCCATTCTGGAACTCATGTCCGCAAAATTCTCTCTTCTCGCAAACGCAAGAAAGGGTCTGTGGAACATGATCGAAAAAACGGTTCCATGAAACGAATCGGTGCAGACGCAGGCAGCGTGATCGATCAGATAAAGGAATTCGTCCGGGGCAATGGAGAAATGTTCCGGAGTCTGCAGCCAGAAAACCGTCAGTCCCCGGCCCCTGGCAACCGCTTCTATGCGCCTGCGGTATTCCTCTGCGCAGCTTCCCAGAAAATATGCCAGCACATATCTGTTTTCCTCTACCCTTACCTTTTTCTCCAATCTTCTCCACTGGTGCGCCGGTACATAGAGAGTGGGATCCCCCAGCACTTCCGCTTGCCTCCCGCACAGCCTTCTGATCAGTTCCGCCCCCTGACTCTCCCGTACAGAGAGCAGACGGAAGTCTGAAATCCACTCCCCAAACTCCTTCTCCCGCTCCGGAGGGATCTGACTTACCGCTATGCTGGGTGAAAAGGCGATCTTTTTCTCATGCTTTGTAAAAGTCAGAAAGTTTTCTCCGGTACAGTATTCCAGAAAGGGATTCCACACCTGATCACTTCCGGCAATAAAATACCGATATTCTCCATCCAGTTCCGGCGGTACCGTCTGATCGATCACAAACCGGCTTCTTCTGATATATCTGTGGGTAAAACGGTAAAAGTTCAGTCTTCTGCTCTCTTCTTTCGTCAGATGATAGTGCAGCAGTCTTTTTATCCTCAGTTTCCGCAAGTACCGGGGATTCTCCGCGTCAAACACATTCGTGGTCTTATGTATGGTTTCCGGCAGAAACCCCACATCCTTCAAAGCCTCCTGTACAGCGTAATTCTGGAGCCTGTTCCCATAGTTTTCTCCATTGGTGATTGTAACGATTCCAACCTTCAATCTATTCCCTCTCTCCCTTTGACCTGCTTCCATTTGGTATAAAGAAAATGAATCCCGTAATACGCCAGAAAAAATCCCTTTTTCAGCAGCGCATAATCCAGCTTACGGATCCTGCCGCAGTCCTTCTCGCATTCCAGAAAATCCTGAAACCGCGGATCTCTCATGATTTTTCCGATTTCCTTTCGCCGTAAGGAAAAAGGCAGATCCCTCCAGACTGTCAGATAAGCGGCTGCCGTATTGATGCCCTGGCGGAAAAAATAAGGATTGACCTTCCTTACCTCCTCCTCTCCCAGGCCGTAAGCTCCTGTCATCATATCCAGGATCTCCCTGTCGATATCCATCTGCATCTGAAAGGAATCTTCATAATAGGCGCTTCCGGCTCCTTTTCCCAGCCTTATGTGATAAATAAATGCCGAAGACGACTGTACGGAATATCGTTCCACATACCGGAAATACTGCAGATTGAACCGGATATCCTCACCGTAGGGAATCCCCAGAGGAAAACGTACCTGATTCTTCCTGATGATCTCTGTCCTGTAGAGCTTTCCGCAGGGGTACATAAACAATTCCGAATTCAGCAGTTCTGTAAAACCCGCTTTCTCATCAAAGATTTTCTTTCCCTCAAAGCCCACCGAACCTTCCCACAGCTGCTCCTCACCTTCCACATGCTTTCGGTAATTCATCACGATCCACTGGTATCCGGGATCCGCGGACTCCTTCATAATGGACAGGGCATCCTGATCCAGCTCATCGTCCGCATCCAGAAAATAGATCCATTCTTTTTCGGCAAAATCTATTCCTTTGTTCCTGGCAGCGCTGACTCCCTGATTTTCCTGATGCAGGATCAGGAACTGACTGTTTTCCCCTGCCATCTCCCGGCAGATTTCCAGAGTTGCATCTGTAGATCCGTCATCCACGATGATGATCTGGCATCCGGCATAGTCCTGAGACAGGATTGAAGAGATGCAGCGCTTCATGTACCGGGCGCCGTTATAGACTGGTATAATAATGCTGATTTCACTTCCCATTCTTGTCCCCTTTATGTATGTATTCCTTCAATGTCGCGTATCCCCTGTGTATCCGGTGATACAGGCCCCCCATATTTCCCTGCAGCAGCAGTCTGTCCAGATTCCCAATCCGCTTCAGATGATATTCCTTTTCCAGGATCTCCCTAAAAAACTCCGATCCGGTAATCTTTCTCATCTCTGCTCTTTTTTCTTGCGGACGCAGTGTTTTCTCGTCCGCGATCCGCTGCAGCGCCGCTATGGCCTGGGCATAGCAGAAATGATTCATCAGCCCGCATCCATCGGCACTCAGATGATATACATCCTGACTCATCCGCTGTATCTTCCCACACAGCTCTTTCTGAATCTCCCATTCGTTTCTTATAAACCGGGTTCCCAAGCCCTCTCCAAAACGATAGCAGTACAGGTACACCGGCTCTCTCAGGATCACAAATCGCTGCACATACTGAAAATATTCCAGATTAAATACCAGATCCTCCCCGTAGTCTCTTCCTTCATCAAAGAGGATTCCTTTTGTGTGAATGATCTGCGCAGAATAAAGCTTCCCCCATACGCAGTTAAAATTTCTCGAAACACAAAGCTGCGGCAGCTCCTCCCTGTCTCCCCGGTGTACCTCTCCTTCAAAATATTGCGGATGGAACTCCGGCCGGGAAGTTTTTTTCACATTGATCGTTTGGTAGTTTCCAATCACCCACTCTCCCTGTCCACAATATCCTGCCAGTGCTTCCAGACCTGAAGGGGAGAGCTGATCATCTGCATCCAGAAAGAACAGATATTTTCCGGTTGCCGCCCGGATCCCCTGGTTCCTGGCAGCGCTTACCCCGCGATGCTCCCCCTGAAGCAGTCTCATGTTTTCCAGCCGGGAAAGGTAACTCCGGCAGATGTTCTCTGTCTGGTCTCTGGAGCCATCGTTGATCACCAGAACTTCCACATTGGGATACGTCTGCGAGCATACACTGTCCAGACATCGGGATATATCTCTTTCCGCATTGTATGCGGGGAATAATGATCGTGATCTTTTCCATAATTTTCTCCCATCTGTTACCGGATACCGCCGTATAAAAGCGGTCCGCACCGAAAGACCAGAAGCACTGCCAGGATCCTGTCCTTGGGTTTTCCCGTCCCCCATCTCATAAAGGAAAGAAAGAATCTCTGAAATTGCCGAAGATAATAAACATAGTCCTGCTGATACTCTTTTCTGCTGCTGTCCTTCAGAACAGAAAGAACCAGACAGTAGTAATGGACTCCGAAAAAGTATTCCCTGTAAGGCTTCAGCCGCGGGTATTTCTCATCTGTCAACGCTTCTATCTCCTGCATATGTCTGTCCACCACCCGAAAACGTGGGGAATATCCTGATTTCGTAATGCTGCCTTCTCTTATCCGATAAAAATATAATTTTTTTTCTGAAAAAATAACTTTTTTACTTTTCAGCAGTAGCCTTATCACAATAGTTGTATCTTCATTGATTTCACCTACAGGGAATTTCAGGTCATTAAATAAATTTCGCAAAAATATCTTATTCCAGACACTCTCTGTAGCTTCCCTTAAAAAAAATCTTTTCAATGCCTCTTCCTGTTCCAGTACAGTAAAGGAATTCCCCTCTTCCTTATTTTCCGTTCTGCCGTTAATCACTTCCCAATAGCTGCACTCAGCGATCTCCGCATTCTGGGTTTCCGCAAGATCATATAGCTCTTTATACATATCCTCCTCAACCCAGTCATCCCCATCTACAAACCCCAGATATTTCCCCTTTGCCGCACTGATTCCGGCATTTCTCGCAGATGACAATCCTCCGTTTTCTTTATGGAGTACAGTAATTCTTGGATCTTTGCTAAATTCATCACAAATCTTCCCGCTCCCATCTGTAGATCCATCATCCACAAGAATAATTTCTATTTCTTTCAAACTTTGTTTCTGCAAGCTTTCTATACACCTGGAAATATACGGAGCCACATTAAAAACCGGCACGATTACAGATACTTTCACGTCAGGCATAATCATTTCCCTTTTCTCCTATTGCTCCTTTTACCGGATGAATCTCTCTGGCCGGGATTCCGGCGATCACCATCCCCGGATTCAGAAACGACCGATTCACCACTGCGCCTGCTCCCACCACAATATCATCCGCGATCTGTACGTCACCAATGATTTTTGCGCCCACGCCAATGTCCACCCGGTCACCGATGCGGGGAGTAGCCTCCGTTATGCCGTCATTTCCAATGCAGTTGTCCCCGTGAAGCCTGCATCCTTTCCCGATACGGGAATATCCGTTTACCACAATGTTCCCTGTGTGAAAAATGATCAGCCCCTCCTGAAAGGATTTTTCTGATATTTCAATTCCCAGCTTCAGCCCCAGCCGGTTCTTTCTTCTTCTGGCCAGCGTATAAAGAAGTACCTTTTTTATTCCCTTCTGAAAAGAATAGTACTCCGTATACCGCAGCGCCTTCTGATATTTCCATAGTCTGACACAGGGATCCTGAGTCGCCCATTCCACCAGTCTGTCATAAATATTTTTCCTGGAAATATAGTATACCTTCTCTTCTTTCAGACAGTCCTTCAGTTTTTTCTTTGTATCCAGCATCTCTATCCCTTCTTCTCCCGATTCCTGTGGTTTTGAGCATTGGCCAGAGCCAGCAGAATATTCGCGCTTTTCACTTCCATAAAAAAAGAAAAGATCCTCTGCCGGACTGGAAGACGCCCATATGGATATTCCCGGAGAACTCTTTGCATGGTCCTGTCCCCGCAGTATTCCCGAATCCTTTTTTTCGCCGTTTTCGTGCTGTGGTTTTTCATGCCGTGGGCAGCTTCCTGCATAATGCACACCCGCACATTGGCAATAAAAGTTCTCATAAGCTGTAGCCTTCCGGCCTGGTAGGCTCCCGCCTCCTTCAGCAGCTTTTCCTCATAGAGAAACAGTTTCTTCACCATGGCAAAACGTTCTTTTTTGTATGTGGTGGTCAGACTGTCTCCATTCTGGCAATAGCAATAATATGCTTCCGGAAGAACAACAGCCTTTTTCACATGCCGGAGATAATATATATGGAAAATTATATCTTCGGAGATATATTCCCGCTCTGACGGAAAGGCAATCTGATGTTCCGTCACCAGCTGCCGTCTGTAAAGATTCTTCCACACAGACATCCCGATATAGTCATCGGAATAATAATCAGGAGGCGCTCCCAGCATATTGGCCAGCAATATGGAGTTTATCTGCTCTCCTGCCAGAATTTCCGGAATCCCTTCATTGGTACAGACCTCCGTCTCCCCGTTTCTGTATACCTTTTTATAGCCGGACACCACAATATCCGCCGCTTCCCGTTCCGCTGCCTCGTAAAGAGTCCGCATCATTTCCTTCTCCGCATAGTCATCGGAATCAATGAAAGCCAGATACTTGCCCTTCGCCGCCTGCATACCTGTATTTCTTGCAAATCCCAGCCCCTGGTTCTTTTTATGGATCACGCGGATCCTTTCATCTTTTTTCCCCCACTGATCGCATTTTCCCGCGCATGCGGCCCCGGATCCATCATCCACCACAATGATCTCCAGTTCCCTGAGCGTCTGACCCAGCAGGCTTTCCATACACCGGTCCAGATACTTTTCCGTATTATAAACCGGTACAATAATACTGACTTTTATCTGATTATCCTTCATCCGCGCCTCCTGTCTGCACCTTCCTGCAGATAAACGGGAAAGCCAGCACCAAAAATGCCAGGTATCCGCTGTTTTCCACCCGCAGTGCGTTGTTATAGAAACACTGTCCCACACACATGACTGCCACGATCACCGCCGTCAGACAGTAAATCTTCCTCTCCGGAGCCATCCGCTTCACAAATCTCCAGCCCTGGATCCCCACAGACACAAAGAAACCCAGGAAAAGGATCAGGCCTGTCCATCCTGTCTCCAGCAGCGTAAACGCATGTATCATGTAAGTATAATGAAGCCGCTCTCCATACTGAGCAAAAAATGCGCTTTGAAAAAAGGAAGAGGTTTCACAGCTTCCCAGCCCCATACCAAACAGCAGCTTCTGGGGAGTGCGCAGAAATGACTGTGTAACCGTCTGAAGCGCAGTCAGACGATTCAAGTCATTGGCGGTACTGTAACCTCCCGTTCCGGCATAATCCATGATCTGATCCACGGAAAATTCCCATCCCGGGAAGTAGGCATTGAAAAGCTGCAGACCCACATAAAGTCCCGCACATGCTCCCAGGATCATCAAAACCACCCGAAGGGAAAATCTGGACAAAAGAATACTCAGCATAAGTATCAGCACATATTCCACAAACAGAAATTTCAGCTCGCTCAGCGCAGCTATATAAAGACTCCCTGCTGAAACCAGAATAAAATAGCGGAAGGAGGTCTTTTTGGCCATATAACGTACACAGATATAAGCCAGATAGATGCATAGGAATGTATTCATATGTCCATTACATCCTGTAACAGTCCCAAATAATCCGCCCAAACTATCCTGAAAATAGCCCTGAATCCAGAACTGAACAGATACCACAGCTATATTAAGGAAAAATACTACGGAAAAAATTTTCAGGATATTCTTTATGTCGTTAACATTCAACAGAACTGCGCAGGAAAAAAAGAACAGGAAAAAACGCATGAGATTCCTGTACGACCAGAGCAGCAGCAGAAAAGGAACATTCTGCAGAACCGCCGACAAGGTTCCAAGGCCGAAGAAAAGTACTGCAATAGTCAGAGGAACCAGAAGATACGTCTTTTCCCTCCGCTCATAAAACTGTTTTACCGCAAAAAGGAAGATGAGCACCATCAGGAGATCCGTGGCGTAGTTGATCATATCCGGAGCCCCAAACTGGGAGATCAGGATCTTATTTATGCAGCAGTAGATAATCTGCAGGTAGATCAGCCATGCCGGTTCTTTGACCAGAAGAAGCAGCACCCCTGCGCCTGCCAGCAGCGCCGTTTCAATGACCAGCATATCCTCCCGGATTCCTATGAGAAGCATTCCCACCACTGCGGCACAGATCACAATGCCGATTCCCATTCGTTTAATCATAAGTTTCTTTTCCATAATTTTGCCGCATATCCCTTTCAAAACAATCTGCAACCTGTTTTCCGAGCGATCTCATAGAAAAATTCTTTTCATAGCTCTCCCTGGCCTTTGCAGACATTCTGTTGTAAAGTTCCTTATCGTTATACAATAGATCGATTTTTTCCCGCAGGGACTGCTCATCCTTGGGGATCAGAAATCCCTCTTCTCCATCCGACAGATAGTCGGCTACGGTCCGGGACTGGGTGACGATCACCGGCTTGCCGAACTGCATAGCCTGCAGGATTACCAGCTGTCCCGAGGAGATATCACTGTTTTTCAGCGCGATCACCACACAGTAACAGTCTGCGATCATCTGAAAAAACTTTTCATAATACACATTGTCGTATATCTGTATGTTTTTTTCTTTTCCTCCAGGGAGTGCATCGCATACGATCTTTACCTGCTGTTTTCCCCCCTGCAGTGCCCGGATCAAAAAATCATAATCCCTGTTGCTTCTCCCTGCGGAAAGTATGTAATTTCCCCGGTTTCTTTTTTCAATTCCTTTGGTCAGATCTTCCAGTCCCAGTCTGGCACTGAGAAATTTATCCCCGTTGATCCCCAGAATTTTCTGATAATACTCTTTTTCACTGCGGGAATAGACCAGAATCCTGTCCACATATCTGCTGTTTACGATCCAGGCAGTCACCTTTTTCTGTAGCTTTCCCAGCAAACCAGTCCGCTGCCTGTATATAAAGGTCATGATCATACAGTAATTTTCCTTGGGGACGTGAAATACCATACAGTACAGCGCGTACATCAGTCCGTAATATTGCTGCCACGCAACCAGATTTTCTATTCTCTTTCTCTCCAGAAACAGCCGGAACGGAAACCAGAAAAAATTCAGATATCTCTTTATTTTTTCCCTGGAATTCCAGAGCTTGTATTGAAGTCCTCCGTCCAAAACAGACCATTCCAATCCGGTAAAATGACTCAGAATCTTGTCAAAGTCCCATTCATCTCCCGGCTTTGTATCTGTTACGATCAAATTTTTACTTACCTTCATAAACTTTTATCGTAGCGTCCGCAATCTGTTCCCAATTGTACCTGGCAAGAACATATTCCTGCGCTTCTTTCCCCAATTTTTCCCTTTTCTCAGGTTCCCTCAAAATATTCTCCAGTTTTTCCCTCAGATCCTCCGTATCCCCGGACCGGAAGGACTCCACATATCCCTCCGCGATTTCCAGATTCTCAGGGATATCACTGACCAGACAGCACTTTCCATAGCTCATGGCCTCCAGAAGACTGATGGCCATACCTTCCACCTCACTGGGCAGGATATATAAAAGAGCGTTGCTGAACAGCTCATACAGGGTTTCACCCTCCACAAATCCCGTCAGAATGATGTTGGGATTTCCCTTGCACATCTCCTGGATCTCTTTTCCATATTCTACGGAATACTGCCAGTCCCCGCCGATCACCAGCGGGATCTGCGTATCCAGTTTGTTATAAGCTTCGATCAGATAATGGAGGCCTTTTTCCGGTACGATCCTGGCCAGAAAGAGAAGATAACCGTTCTCCGTCAGGCCGTACTTCCGCTTTATCAGCTTTGCCTTTCTGAATTCGGCTTTCGAAACACCATTGGGGATATAAACCGTTTCCCTTCCGTATGTCTCCCGGAAATAATTCTTTACATTCTGAGACAGAACGATAATTTCATCTGCGTATTTCACAGCGGCCTTCTCTCCTGCCAGCAGCATTCTGGAGGCCAGCTTTCCCCACTTGGCCCGCTGCCAGTCCAGGCCGTGAACAGTTACCACCAGCCGTTTATGAAACGCATGGGGAAGCCACAGCATCAGACACGGCCCTTCCGCATGGTAGTGATAAATATCGTAATTTCGTCTCAAAGCCTTCAGCGTAGCAAAAAAGGCGGCCACAATGGCATCCAGACTTTTTTTCCGGACAGTAAACACTTCATAGATCCGGATTCCCTTGTACTGGCTGTACTTTTTCTGATACCTGCTTTTGCGGTTGTAGGCATCCACCTGAATCCCTTTTTTCACCAGCTGCTCCGATAGTTTTTCCACGACCACCTCTACGCCTCCCACCCTGGATGGGATCTGCTTATGGCCAATCATAGCTACTTTCATAAATCCTTATCCCCGAATCTGTTGGTAAATATTTTCCAGTTGCTTTCCATATTTTTCCAGTGTCAGAAAACGCTCTCTGCTTTTTTCACACTGCCGGGTCATCTCGTCCAGTCTGGCCTGATCCTCCAGGAGGCCTTCCATTGCCTCTGCTATCCCGGACGCGGACAACGGCTCCTCCACCAGGATCCCGTTTTTCCCATTCTCCATCAGTTCTCTGCTGCCTCCTCTTTGGCTGGCGATCACAGGAGTTCCCAGTGAAATTGCCTCCAGAATGGACAGGGGACAGTTCTCATAACACACGGACGGATAGATCACCAGTCTGGCCTGGGCGATCACCCTTTTCAGCCTTTCTCCGGTCAGCAGGCCCAGATACTCCGCATTTTTCCTGCTTCTGCACTGCTCCTCCCACGGACCGCTTCCGGCAATCTTAAAGGAAAGCCCCGGAAACCGGTCGCACAGCTCCAGAAAAAGCGAGATCCCCTTTTCTTCCGACAAACGTCCGAAATACAGTATGTAATCTTTCTTGGGTCCATAGCTTTTCTCCGGAAGTTGGATAAAGTTATGCATTACTCTGGTCTTTCCCTGGTATCTGGGGCTGGTCAGCAGGATCGATTCCATGAACTCACTGGGACAGAGATACAGCCGCACCCGGTCATAAGACTTCTTCCAGTCATACAGGATCCCCTCCATACTCCCCAGAAGACTTTTGATCCTGGAACCGTGAATACACCTATGGCGAAAACAGTTCCATTTGCTTCCATCCAGACATTTCCGGCACAGTGTCTGGGTCCTGGCCTGATACAGCAGATGCCCCGGGCAGACCATCTGGGAATCATGTACCGTCTGTATCACAGGAACGCCCTCTTTCCATGCCGCGTCAATAATCGACGGTGTCAATTGAAAATTGATATTGTTCATATGAATGATATCCGGAGCAAATCTGCGGATCAGATTTCTCATTTTCCGGTACGCATCCACAGAGTACAGGATCGAAAAAGGATACAGGAAACGCTGGAACCCTGTGCTGTGGAAATCTTTATTGCGGGTATAGAGTCCCCAGGGATTCCCCACTATATTTTTCTCATCCGCCATTCCAAAATAGGCAACCTGATGCCCCTCTTTTTCAAAGTACTCCCCCAGCTTCAGGAAATACGTTTCCGCCCCTCCCCGGGGATACAAAAATTTATTGACAAATAAGATTTTCATACGTCTGATTTCCCTTCGATCACCTGATTTTCCGGTCCTGTTTCCATTTCTGATTCTTCATCGGGATCCGCCTCCCCGGTTTCCCTGAATTCCCATTCACCGTTTGCCATGATGGGAATACTTCCCAGAGTTTCCAGACCCAGATAATATTTCACGTCCCTGCTGGTCCTGATCCGGCTGTCTGTCAGCGTTCTTATGGTCACAGCCGCCAGTGCCAGCAGGATCCCCACCATTCCGCCCATAAGGCCGCTGACCATTAGGCCCGGGCTGGTGGACTGAACGGGAATATCCGCGCGTTCTACCACATTGATGGTCTCCACATTCATCACCTGGCGGATCTGACTGGATGCGATATCACAGATGGTATTGGCTGCAAAAGCAGACAGATATGGATCCTTAGAAGATACGCCAATGGAAATCACTCGGGTATCCACCGGAGTTGTTACTGTCAGCATTCCCAGCAATTCCTCATATCGCATATCCAGTCCCAGCTCCGCTATCGTCTGCTCCAGAACCGTCCTGCTTTTGATCAGCTCCATGTAATCCTGGGTAAGGGATGTACTGGCCTCCATATCGCTGCTGGTCACAGCAGTTCTGGACTGTTTTGCCAGTACAAACAGCTTTGTCTGCGCTTCATATTTCGGGACTCCGAAGATCTGGGTTCCCAACATGACCAGAAATGCGGATATGGCGCCGATCAGAACAATGATTACCGCCTTAGCCCATATCTCCTCCAGGATTTTCCCCAGCTCCAGTTCACTTCTTCTTTTGGTATGATAATTTTCTGACATCAACATGGATTTCCTTTCCATTTCGGCTTATCGTTCCAGTATATTGCAATTATTTTCTTGATTTTTGAACATTTATACTTTATGATTGCTATATGATACTTAAAGGAGGGGAGCATATGAACACAATAAAATCAACCCGTATCTATTTCATCGATATTTTGAAAGCCATCGCCATTTTCTTTGTCATCTTTTACCACTGTTTTTCCGCCTCCGTGGATGTGAGAGCTTATGGACATATCGGCAGCTATTTTGTAAAAAGCTGTCTTTCTGTGTCTATACCTCTGTTTCTGATGGTAAATGGCGGATTATTGTTCAACAAAGAGTTTTCCCTGGAAAAACATGTCCGCAAAATGGTCCATCTGGTCTTTCTTGTCTGCTTCTGGGATCTTCTCAATGTAACTTTGAAAATGCTGGCTTATGGAGAATCCCTGTCTGTTTCTGAGTACATCCGCAAGCTATGGTTTTTTGAATCCGGCTGGAGCAATCATCTCTGGTATCTGATGGCGCTCTTTGTCCTGTACGTCTTCTTCCCGCTTTTCAAATGTGCCTATGACTGCCAGAAAAAATCTCTGGTTTTCTTCGGGATCATCGCTCTGGCGGTGGTATTTGGAAATTCATTCCTCAATATGCTCCTCCAGATCGGATCCGCGCTTCTGCATCGGCCTGTTCCGGTAACAGAAACCAACTTTTTCAATCAATTCAACCCGCTTCGGGGCTTGTACGGATATACTTTTGTTTACTTCCTTCTGGGCGGCTTTTTGTTCCCCATGTCCGGGAAGCTCCGCCGAAAGATCAAGCCCCTATATCCCATTCTGGTGTTCCTGGTATCCATCGGTCTGCTGACAGGTTACGGTTTGTTCTTATCAGTCTCTGCACAGGAGGTCTGGGACACAGTTTCTGAAGGATTTTCTTCTGTCTTTGTTTTAGCGGCTTCGCTTTCCGTTTTCAGTCTCTCACTGTACAGCGCTGATACGTCTCAAAGCCGGATCCGCAGACTTATTCAGCAGATTTCTCAGAATTCCCTGGGAATTTATCTGTTCCAAAGCCTGCTGACAGATATCCTTTCCCCCTATTACAGAAAGCTTCCTGTCTCCGGAAATCTTCTGGGAGACCTGGTATTTTCTCTCTGTATCCTTTTCCTGTGCAGCCTTTTCACCACATGGTGCAGAAAACTCCCTTATGTAAAAGCCGTCTGTTCTTTTTGATCAGATCTGACCGCTGATACAGACGTTCCGGATATTTTTATATTTATAACTTATCAAATATTTTTTTATTTCCAGAAGGCCGCTGGCCTTCTGGAAACTTGTCCTTAAAAAAGACAGGCGCCAAATTCAAAGCACTCCCGTCCCTACCCTTTCCTGTCTGTCCGCTGTCACAAAAATACTGAAATTGCACAGTGCCCAGCACTTCGCCTTACCGATTATAGCACGTCATTATATACAATTCAAGTGGCTTTGGTGCTTCCAAAAGGTCTTTCCGGGGGCAAAACCGGCTGTTTTTCCGTATTCCCGCCCCTTTACACAAAAAATATAGGAACCGATCGGCTGTTTTCGCCAGGATGTTTTCCCTCCACTATTTACCCTTTCTTTCTCTGCCTCCTTCTCCGCTCCAGACCGGTGACAACTTCTGTATGACCTGTGAAAGGAAACATATCCACCGGCCACATTTCCCGCACCTGATATTCCCCGGACAAGCTCTTCAGATCCCTGGTCAGCGTCTCCGGATTGCAGGATATGTACACAATTTTCTCCGGCCCCAGCTTTTTTACCGCGTCAAGAAACGCCTGGTCGCTGCCTGCCCGGGGCGGATCCATGAATACCACATCAGCCCGCTCTCCCCGTTCAGCCAGATCCGTCATAAATTCTCCCGCGTCTCCCTGAAAAAAGATGGCGTTGGTGACACCGTTTTTCCGGCTGTTTGCCGCAGCATCCCTGACAGCCTCCCTGTTCAGTTCCACTCCGATCACCTCGTCTGCCAGGGATGCTGCCGCCAGACCGATGGTTCCTATCCCGCAGTAAGCATCGATCACCCGCTCACTTCCGGTCAGGCCTGCCAGCTCTATGGCTTTTTTATACAGCACCTCTGTCTGTACCGGATTCACCTGATAAAAAGAACCGGGAGAGATCTTAAATCTTCGGCCGCACAGCTCATCCTCAATGTATCCCTTCCCATACAGCGGAATATTTCTCTCCCCCAGGACCATACTGGTAGCCCGTTCGTTTACATTCAAAACCACGGTAGTGATGGAGGGGTGTTCTTTTCTCAGCGCCTTGACAAAATTATTTTTGGAGGGAAAAATGGGAGAAGCTGCCACCAGCACCACCATCATCTGTCCCGTCCTGTGTCCCGTCCGGATCAGCACATGACGGAACAGTCCATACCCGGTATCCTCATTGTAGATCTTGATCTTAAAGGATTTCAGCAGAAGGCGGATCGTCTGGATGACTTTTCCCGCCTCCTGGTTCTCTATCTGGCAGTTTTCCACAGAAACCACCCGATGGCTCCCTTCCTCATACGTTCCCACCGCGATATCTCCGCTGCGCATATGCTTATATACCGCATGGACCTTATTCCGATAATAATATGGATCTTCCATCCCTATGATGGGCCTGGGCTTACCATAATCCTTCAAAAGCCGGTTCACCAGCTTCTGTTTTTCTCTCAACTGCTCCTCATAAGGCATTCCCTGATACTGGCAGCCCCCGCATCGTTTTGCATAGGGACATTTCTTTAACATCTCTGCTGTCATTTCTTCTCCTTTCTTACAGCGATTCCCTCTTCCGGATTCCCTGCTGCCTCCTGAACGGTTCCAGGATCCTATATTCTTTACATTGCGCTTCCCTTTCGATATAATGAACTCATATAAATCAGATACCCGCCGCGCCCAATGGAACAGCGGAAATCCCCACATCACCCGCACCGTTTTCCAGGTGTGCTCTGCGCATCCGGGAATGGCCGCACATGATACAGGAGGTAAACAATGAAAAATAAATCCTTTGTCTTATTCTGTGCCCTCACCCTGTCCCTGGTCCTGTCCTGCTGCGGAAACTCCCTTTCCGGAGATCCTCCTGCAGACGCACCGTCATCTCAGAAGGAAACCGATGCCGGTTCCTCCTCCCCAGCCCAGGAAGACGGTTCTGCCGGACAGGATATCTCCTCGGACTCTCAGGCGGTTCTGGAGTGGGAAGGGCTCACGGTCACTGCAGGGCCCTGGGATCCCGACACACTGACGCTCTCGATATCTGCGGAAAATACCGATTCCCGCCCAGTGACTCTGCAGGCCGCATCCTGTTGGATAAATAACTATATGCAGACCCCGGATTTCAGTCTGAATGTGGAAGCCGAAAGTTCTGCCAGCGGCCTCATGACTTTTTCCCGGGAAAGCTTCTCCATCAGCGGCATTGATCAGGCGGAGACTATCGGTTTCACCCCGGTGGTCCTGGATGGAACGGACTTTTCCGTCCTGCATACCTCCACCCCCGCTGTGATCTCCACAGGACTGCCTTCCGGAGAAGCTCCTGAACACCAGGGGCAAACTCTGTACGATGAGAATGGCATCCGTATCCTTTATCTGGGGCCGGGAGAAGACAGCCAGTGGGGGATGGATTTTCTTCTGTTCATTGAAAACAATTCCGGCCGGGATCTCGCCTTCGAGACAGAAAATTGCCGGATCAACGGTCATTCCCTGAACCCGCTGTTTTCTTCCATGGTTTCCAACGGCAAAAAATCCGTGACTCCTCTTTCTTTTTTCTCTGAGGAACTGGAGGACAGTCAGATTACAGAAGCGCTTTCTCTTTCCTTTGATATGAAGCTTCTGGACCCCAAAACTTATGAGACCACAGATATCCTGCCGCAGCTGTCACCTCAGCTGACCTCCTGAACCGTTACCCTGGATCTCCCACGGGGGAACCTCTTCGTAACAGTTCAGCACCCAGAAAACCCCGGAACACCATTTCAGTGTCCGGGGTTTTCTTTTTCACCCATCGGGACTGTTCTGCCTATTCACTCTCCCAGTCCGCTCTCGATGGCTTCTATCAGCCTTTTCAGTGCCTCATCCTCATCATCGCCTTCGCAGGTCAGTTCAATCTCGTCTCCGCACTTTACACAGGCCCCCAGGACACTGAGAACACTCTTGGCATTGGAAACATTTCCGTCAAACTCAAAGGTTATCAGCGATTTAAACTGCATAGCCTCCTTGCATAAAATTCCTGCCGGTCTCAAATGGAGTCCTGTGGGATTCTTAATCGTTACTCTTTGCTTTACCATACCGCATTCCTCATTCACTCGTGCTTTCTATGTTTGTCACCTGGATGTCTGCTTTCACGTCTTCCACCTGCTGGTATCCCTCCGGAAGAGTAACCGATACCGGACAGGTATAGGAACCTGCCCCCAGATCCTCCAAATTTATGGAGAGCTGAATATCATCCGCACTCAGATTATCCAGACTGGCATTCTCCGATCCCTTGACTCTCACCACCAGAGCCTTTCTGATAAATGTCACATGGAGTCCTTCTCCCAGATTGCCGATCTGTACCGATTCGGTAGGAACCTCAAACTCCCGGCTGTCTTCCGGAAGGATGCTCACCTGGACCTGAACCGTCTGGTTCTCCTCCGTGGGCATCAGCCCCTCATCTTTTGAGAGCAGACTGGACAGCTCGATCCGGGTCTGGTAATCCTTGGAAAGTCCGTCTATGTTCACCAGATCCGACGGGATCTGAATCACATTCCCATTCTCTTCCAGCGCCTCCAGTGCCTCATCGCTGCCTGCCACGGAAATGGACTCCGGCGTAATGGTCACCTTGGATACAGTATAGCCTGATGCCGGCTGGCCGCTGTAATCCGTCTCCAGCCGAACGCCCTCCCGGACCTTCCAGAGCTTTACCGACACATTCACCATCCGCTCATTGCCGATATCAAAATTCAGATACTCCAGATCGTCCGTCAGCGCATCTCCATTCCTGTCGATCACCTCCAGCCTGGTGGAAATCTCCGTATCTGAGGTTTCTCCATTTAACTGTACATAGGCTATCACAGTACTGATCTTTTCAATGATCGACTCGGGTCCCTGGATCGTCACCATCTCCGGATCAGAGATCGTCTCACCGATCTCATATCCGTCTCCCGGCTCCCCATCGCCGATCCGCACGTCCACCACAAATTCCTTCTGATCCGAGTTCTCGATACGGATGGGTATCACCTTGGGAAAGATCTCCACATCCTCCAGGGTAATCCCACTGACCTCCTGAAACGTTACCGGCACATAGGTGGAGGTGGCGTCCTTGTCCTGAATTTCCGTCAGATTAGCCACCACAGACAGATCCGTTCTGTTCTGCACCACCGATTCCCTGCCCCGGACCAGCACCGTCACCGTTCTGGCATCCTCTTCGATCTGATACGTCTTTCCATCGTCGTAAATATAATTCTCGTTCTGTACGGTAACCTTCACCGAATAACGGGCTGTGATCACCGGATCGTCCACGTTGTTGACGAAAAGCCAGAGACCTACCGCAAACAGTATGGCAATGATCTTCAGGGCGAGGTTATTCTCCAGTCTTTTCTTCATTTTTACCCCGTCCTTTCCATATCTTGAATTTCCCGTTTTCCTCCTTCTGCTCCGGCTTCAGCTTGATCTTATTCAGCGCTTCCCGCAGCCTGGCTGGTGATACGCCGGTATAAATATTTCCTCCCATGGAATATGAAATCTTTCCTGTTTCCTCTGACACCACGATCGTCAGCGCGTCACTCACCTCGCTGATCCCCACTGCAGCCCGGTGTCTGGTCCCCAGACTTTTGTTCAGAGAAAGGTTATCTGTCAGCGGAAGATAACAGGTGGCCGCCACGATCCTGTTGTTTCTCACGATCACCGCACCGTCATGCAGAGGAGTATTGTGTTCGAAAATGTTGATCAGAAGCTGACTGGTCACAACCGAATCCAGGGGGATCCCTGTTTTCTCATATTCCTTAAGAACGATCTTCTGCTCCACCACGATCAGCGCTCCCGTTTTTACCTCTCCCATGGCATAGGCAGCATGGATCAGCTCCCCGATGGTCCGGTCATTGAGACGTTCTTCCACGTCCTTGTCAGTATCAAAGGGGATCAGATTGGTGAGCATTTTCTTCTCTCCCAGCTGTTCCAGCATGCTTCGCAGCTCCGGCTGAAAAATAACCAGGATTCCTGTGATCAGCACCACGCTCATCTGCTGGAATATCCAAAGGATCGTATTCATATGAAAAATCTCTGCCACAAGAAGGAACAGTACCACAAATACGATTCCCTTCAGCAACATGGAAGCTCTGGTATTCTTGACCCAGACCATCATATAATATACGAATACTGCGATCAGGCAAATCTCCAGAATATCAATAACCCCAAAAGACCGCGGCAGCAGCATCTTGATCTTATCCAGGTTTGTGCTGATATATTCCATAATCTTGTCCACAATCTCACATCCTTCCCCTTATGTTTTCCCATGCCTTTTTCAGAAGCTCTCCTTCTGCGGCATTTCCGGCTTTTCTCCAGGGCTCCTTTTTCCTATCCCAAGCCCCGGCATGCGTCCCCGGCATACAGTTCCCTTTGGGGCAGCGAAAGGGGAACTGCTGTAAACTCCCCAGACTATGACTGCAGGTTCTTCAGAGATTCCTCCAGCTTCGCCTCAAAATCCACTGTTTCCGGATCTGCTTTTACAGGATCCGGATCCGCCTTCTCCGGTACCCGGTTCTCCTGCCTTATTTCTCCTGCGGCCGGTCCGGCAGCCTCCATCCCGCCGGACGGAACATTCCCCAGCTCCCGTGTCAGCCCTGTAAACGCCACCGTCTCCTGGGGCACAGGTCCCTGGCCGCCCGGGTACCCTGCCGCGCCTGTATTCCTGAATCCGCCGGGCATCCCCGGGTTTTGTGTCCGGTTATCCGGGCCGGAAGGTTCCTGTACCGGACGGCCCTCTCTACCCATGAAAATCTGTTCAGATCCGGGGCCTGGCTGGCCCGCCGGTGTTCCCGAAGACGTCTGAAAGCGGCCGCCTGCGGACGGCTGATCATCCCTGATCGTCTTTACCACCACCTTCTTCTGGGCGATGGAACGCTTGGGTACTGCTTTTACATAATAATAGTATTCATCATCCTCATACTGGATAAACTCCGTCCTGGTATAGTCCACATTGAACAGAAAAAATTCCAGGATCAGAGATACCAGAACCGCTCCCACTGTTCCGGCGATCAGAGGCAGTGTCTGAATCTCCGCTCCGATCATCAGACCGCCTGCCACCATGATGATAATATAGGCGATGCCTCCCGTAAAAATGGCGATCTGCCATGCGTAATTCACTGAGAGTCTGCGGATCACATTCACTGCCAGCAGAACAGTCACAAAGGCAATGATATTCATCATCATGTTCTGATTTTTCACCAGACCATCCAGAAGCATCTTCAGATTATTGGCCATCTGCTCGGTATCATTTCCCTGCAGCATCCCTGCAGACGCATGGACCAGTTCCAGAAAATAGTAAATGATCACGCCGAAGCTGGCTGATACAGCCGATGCCGGTGTTCTGGTGAGCCCATAGCCGATGGGGATCACACAGGGGATCCGCAGCGCAAAAGCCAGTGGCGCAAGAAGCAGCACAATGGCATCCTGAGGAGTGAACCGGATATACAGGATCACCATGATCAGGAACAGGCAGAGGGCAAATCCCGCAGCCTCCAGTCCCACACCGTAGCACTGGCCAACCACCAGAAGAATACCAAAAGCGGCTGTGCAGTTCAGCGGCAGGATACAGCATATCAGCGCCATGATCAGCAGCACAAAAATATTGTCCAGCACTGCCACATAGGGCAGGTACAGGTTAATCCCCTTAAATACAGCAAACGCCAGGATAAATTTCAAAAGCGGCTGCAGAAACAGACTGTATCTCCCGTAAAATCCTTTCAGCTTTTCTCTGAATTCCAACAATAGGGTCATGCATCCGTCCTCCCGTTACCTCTCTTCTCCGGTCCGCTCTCCTCCTCATAATACTTCTGCAGAGCAGCCAATCTGGCATCATAGGCCTTCACATCCTTCTGTGCCCTGGAATACCGGATCGTACAGATCATATATGTGGCTCCGGAATAGCATACCAGCGCAATAATATAACCGGCCACTGCCACAATGATCATCATGATCAGGTGCATAAAGTCCAGCTTCTCCAGGAAGCTGTCGCCCTGGCAGGCAAAAAACAGGGCCACCACTGCGGCATAGCCGATGGTGGTAAGAACAAAATTCTTCAGAAGCGCCGCACCGATAAAATCACTCCGGTAATATCTGGCAATCCGAAGTTCCTCTTTTCCCTGGTTCTGTTCATATCTGGCCAGTTTTGTCATCAGCCGAATCTTTTTTTCGTCCAACATAGACATCTCCTGCACTTTCCCTTACCATCGTCCCTCTGTATCCCCGGGCAGGCTGTCAAACCGGCTATCCTCCCGCAGAAAACGAAGCTCCGACAGTAAACTCATACATAAGATATTGTAACATAACTTTCCATCTAATGAAAGGACTTTTTCCCGTACACGATTTCCCTTTGGCAGCGGTTCAGCCTTCCCGCCCCGCTGTCAAAAATACAAGCGTACCGGCCGATCACCTACCATCCCTGTCCGATGCATGCCGTCAGAAAGCATACCTTCTCCACTCCCTGCATCTTCAGTTTTCCCGCAATGGCATTTACCGTGCTTCCTGTGGTATAGATATCATCCACCAGCAGGACGCACCGGTACCTTCCCGCCTCTTTCCCCACGGAAAAAGCCTGTTCCAGATTCTTCTTTCTCTCTTTTCTGTCTAATGTTTTCTGTGCTTTTGTGAATTTTGTCCGCAGCACCAGATCGGTTCGAATGGGTATGGACAACCCGCTGCCAATGACTTCCGCAAGGACCTGGGCCTGATTATAGCCCCTGATCCGAAGTTTTCTTTTGTGAATGGGAACGGGGATGATCACCTGAGGGGCTTCCCTTTCCAGAAATTCCCTGCCGTACAGCAGCATCATGCTGCCGAAATACGCTCCGTATTCTTTCCTTCCCCGGAACTTGAAGCGCATCATGGATTCCTTTACCGCTCCCTGGTAAAGAAATATCCCCATACCCCGGTCAAAGCTTTGCAGATAATGCCCGCAGTCGTGGCAGTATTCTTTTTCTGCCGCCGACAGAGGCTTCCCGCACTTCATGCACCGGGGTTCACCCACCGGCCGGGGAAGGTTCCTTCTGCAGCCAGCGCATACATAACGCTCCTCCCTCCCCAGCAATCCGTCGCACAGGGCGCATCTTCTGGGATAGATCCAGTCCAGCGCCCTCCAAAGCCTGTTCCTTTTTTTCAAAGCTCTATCATCTCCCGGATCCTTTCATTCAGACTGGTATACCTGCTCTTTTCCTGTTTATTATGGATCATTTCCCCGAAGGTGACCTCGCTGCCCACAATGGTCACGCACTTTCTGGCCCGGGTCACTGCCGTATACAGCAGATTCCTGTTCAGCAGCATCCTGGGGCCTCCCAGCAGCGGGATCACCACTGCAGGGTACTCGCTTCCCTGGGACTTATGTATGGTGACCGCATAAGCCAGCTCCAGCTCCTCCAGCTGCTTAAACCCATATTCCACATACCGGCACTCCTCAAAGACCACGGTCATGGTTTCCGCAAAGAGATTGATCTCCTCCACCACCCCCGTGTCTCCGTTAAACACGCCCACGCCCTTTTCCACGGGGATTCCGTACTTACCCCGGATCTCCCACTCCAGCTGGTAGTTGTTTTTGATCTGCATCACCTTATCCCCCTCACGGAACAGGCCGCCTCCGTGCTCCTTCTCTCTTTTTTTCTTGTCCGGAGGGTTCAGATACTGCTGCAGCACCTGGTTCAGATGCTCCACCCCCAGAAGCCCTTTCCGCATGGGGGTCAGTACCTGAATATCCTGGGGACGGGATTCCACATAGGGGGGAAGCTTCTTCTGCACCAGATAGACCACAGAACCGATGATGATATCCGCGTCATACCGCTTTAAGAAGAAGAAATCCCGGCTTTTATTGTCCAGACGCACTTCCTGTCCGGCATTGATCCGGTGGGCATTTACCACAATGTCACTCTCGGAGGCCTGTCGGAAAATCTTATTCAGTTCCACCACACAGAATGCCTCCGAATCAATGATATCCTTCAGCACGCTTCCCGGACCCACGCTGGGAAGCTGGTTCACATCCCCCACCAGGATCAGCCGGGTTCCCACCTGAATGGCCAAAAGGAGCGCATGCATCAGAGAAATGTCCACCATGGACATCTCATCGATGATGATCACATCCGCATCCAGGGGATTCTCCTGATTCCGCTCAAAATGCGCCCCGGCAGAGGACTCCTCCACCAGCCCGGAAAGCTCCAGAAGCCGGTGGATGGTGGATGCCTGGTATCCGGTGGTCTCGGTCATCCGCTTGGCTGCCCTCCCGGTGGGAGCCGCCAGAAAAATGTCCAGCCCCTCCAGCTCAAAATACTGGATAATGGCGTTGATGGTGGTGGTCTTTCCGGTTCCCGGTCCTCCTGTGATCACCAGCAGTCCATGCTTCACCGCTTCGATCACCGCCTGGCACTGAAGCCCCTCCAGGGTCAGACCGTTCTTCTCCTGTATAAATTCCAGTCTTTTTCGGATATTCTCCTCCGGTTCCTGATTCTCCACATTCAGCTCCGTCAGCATCCTGGCCGTATTCAGCTCCAGATAGTAAAACTGACTGCCGTACACCGCCGGCTCCGGCCCGTTCCCAAAATCCATCTCTTTCAGGACCACCTTCCGGTCCATGGCCAGATCCATCACATGCTTTTCCATCAGAGCGGCCTCTACCCCCAGAAGCTGGGAAGCTCTGGATAAAAGCCGGCTCTGAGGAAGAAATACATGGCCTTCTCCTGCCGCCAGCGACAGCACATACAGCAGTCCGCTGCGGATCCGGTAATCCGAGTCCGTATGGATGCCGATCCTTCCCGCGATCTCATCCGCGATCTTAAATCCGATCCCCTGGATATCCTCCGCCAGACGATAGGGATTCTCCTTCAGCACACTGTACACCCGGGAGCCGTATTTTCCGTAAATCTTCACTCCCAGAGCCACTGAGATCCCATACTGCTGAAGAAACATCATGGCGCTTCTCATCTCGGATTTTTCCGCCATCTGCTGGGCGATCTCCCTGGCCTTGTGTTCGCTGATGCCCTTTACCTCCGCCAGACGTTCCGGTTCCTCATCAATGATCCGCATGGTATCCTCCCCGAACCGGCGGACGATCCGGGAAGCCAAAGCGGCTCCCACGCCTTTGATGGCGCCGGAGCCCAGATATCGTTCCATGGCCAGGGTGTCTTCGGGAATCTTCGTCTCATACGTCTCCACCTTAAACTGCTGTCCGTATGTGGCGTGATCCACATAGCTTCCAGAAAGCTCCAGAAGCTCTCCCTCGCCCACATATTCAAAATTTCCCACACAGGTGACCTCATGGCCGTTTTCCACAAGGCTCAGCACCGTGTAGCCGTTGTCCTCGTTCCGATAGACGATGTGGTCCACATATCCCTCTATTGTATCCTGCATATCCTATTTTCCTAACTGTGCCATCATCTCCGCGTACATTCCGGTCCCCTCCGCCACGGCGCAGGCGGGATTCTCCGCGGTCATGGCATTGATGCCTGTCCGCTCTGTGAGGATCTCCTCCAGTCCGTCCAGAAGGGCGCCCCCTCCCGTCAGAACGATCCCCCGCTCCACAATATCAGCTGCCAGCTCCGGCGGCGTCTTCTCCAGCACATTGTGTACTGCCTCCACGATCCGGGATGTGGCCTCCTGAAGAGCCTCACGGATCTCCTCCGAAGTGACTGTGACCGTCTTGGGCAGTCCGGTGATCACATTGCGTCCCTTGATCTCCATGGTAACCGTCTGAGGACGTTTGCAGGCCGTTCCGATACGGATCTTCACCGCCTCGGCGGTCTGCTCCCCGATAAACAGATTATGCGCCTTGCGCACATAACGGATGATGGCCTCGTCGAAATCGTTTCCCGCCACCTTGATGGACTCGGAAACCACGATGCCTCCCAGGGAGATCACCGCAATGTCGGTGGTTCCTCCCCCGATATCCACCACCAGGCTTCCAAAGGGCTTGGTGATATCGATCCCGGCTCCGATGGCCGCGGCAATGGGTTCCTCGATGATATGCACCTCTCTGGCCCCCGCCTGATAAGTGGCCTCCTCCACTGCCTTCCTCTCCACCTCCGTTACCCCGCTGGGAACACAGATACTGATCCGGGGTTTTCGGAAAGACTTCCTTCCCATGGCCTTCTGGATAAAATGCCGCAGCATCTTCTCCGTAATGGTATAGTCGGAGATCACCCCCTGGCGCAGAGGCCGGATGGCCATGATATTTCCCGGCGTCCTTCCGATCATCTGGCGGGCTTCTTCCCCGATGGCCTTCACCTTATCTGCATCTTTATCGTAAGCGACTACGGACGGCTCCTTCAGAACAATCCCTTTTCCTTTTGTATAAACCAGAATGCTGGAAGTACCCAGATCAATTCCAATATCTGCTGATGCCATAGCAATCCCCTTTCCGTCTTAGCTGTTACCATTATAATCAATTCGCCAGAAAATGGAAAGCGTTTTTTAGAGGTATTTTTCGACATACTGTCCCGTATAGGAACGGGGATTCCTGGCCACCTCCTCCGGCGTACCCTGAGCGATCACCGTTCCTCCCCGGTCGCCGCCCTCCGGTCCGATGTCAATGATGTAGTCTGCCGTTTTGATCACATCCAGATTGTGTTCGATCACCACAACGGTATTGCCGCCCTCGGCCAGCCGCTTCAGGATATCGATCAGCTTGTGAACGTCGGCGAAATGAAGGCCCGTGGTGGGCTCATCCAGAATGTAGATGGTCTTTCCCGTACTGCGCCGGGACAGCTCAGTGGCCAGCTTGATCCGCTGAGCCTCCCCGCCTGACAAGGTGGTGGAGGGCTGTCCCAGGCGGATATAGGAAAGTCCCACATCATACAGGGTTTCGATCTTTCTCCGGATAGAGGGCACATGCTGGAAAAATTCCAGCGCCTCCTCCACCGTCATATCCAGCACATCGTAAATGCTCTTTCCTTTATATTTTACCTCCAGTGTTTCCCGGTTGTACCGCTTCCCATGGCAGACCTCGCAGGGCACATACACATCCGGAAGGAAATGCATCTCGATCTTGATGATCCCGTCTCCGCTGCAGGCCTCGCACCGTCCGCCCTTCACATTGAAACTGAAGCGTCCCTTCTTATAGCCTCTGGCCTTGGCGTCCGCCGTGGAGGCGAACAGATCCCGGATCTGATCGAACACCCCGGTATAGGTGGCCGGATTAGAACGGGGCGTTCTTCCGATGGGAGACTGGTCAATATTGATCACCTTGTCCAGCTGCTCCATCCCCAGGATCTTTTTGTGGGCTCCCGGAATAGTCCTGGCCCGGTTCAGTTTCCTGGCCAGGCTCTTGTACAGGATCTCATTTACCAGGGAGCTCTTCCCGGATCCGGATACACCGGTAACACAGGTAAACACTCCCAGAGGAAATTTCACATCGATATTCTTCAGATTATTCTGGGAGGCGCCTTTTACGGTCAGCCATCCGGCCGGCTTTTTTCTCTCCGTGGGTACGGGGATCTTCAGTCTTCCACTTAAGTATGCGCCGGTAATGGAATTTTTATTTTCCATTAATTCTTCAGCGGTTCCCACCGCCACCAGCTGACCGCCGTGCTCCCCGGCTCCCGGCCCGATGTCCACGATACAGTCCGCTGCCCGCATGGTATCCTCATCGTGTTCCACCACGATCAGGGTATTTCCCAGGTCCCGCAGATGGCAGAGGGTTTTCAGAAGTTTGTCGTTGTCCCGCTGGTGCAGCCCGATACTGGGTTCGTCCAGAATATATGCCACCCCCACCAGCCCGGAACCGATCTGAGTGGCCAGGCGGATTCTCTGGGCCTCGCCGCCGGACAAAGTGGCCGTCGCTCTTGTAAGGGTCAGATAGTCCAGTCCCACGTCCATCAGAAATTGTACCCGGGCCCGGATCTCTTTCAGCACCTGGCTTCCGATCAGCTCCTGAGTCTTCGTCAGCTTCAGCTCCTTAAGAAAATCCGTCAGCTTTGCAATGGACATATCCGTCACTTCAAAGATGTTTTTCTCTCCTACCGTCACCGCCAGCGACTCCGGCTTCAGTCTCTGGCCGTGGCAGGCCGGGCACGGAGTGATCTGCATGAAAGTCTCATATTCCTGTTTGGAAAGCTCCGATCCCGTTTCCCGGTAGCGGCGCTCCACATTCCTGATGAGCCCTTCAAAGGCCACATCATAAACCCCTTCTCCTCTCTGGCCTTTGTAGTAAACCTTAACGGAATGGCCATCGGTACCGTGGATCAGGATATCATGGATCTTCCTGGGATAATCCTGGAACGGGGTATCCAGGCTGAACTCATACTCTTTGGCCAGCGCCTCCAGGATGGCTCTGGTAAAACTGCCCTTATCCGTGCAGGACTGCCATCCCAGGACCGCGATGGCCCCCTGATTGATGGACAGAGAGGGATCCGGGATCATCAGACGCTCGTCAAACTCCATCTTGTACCCCAGCCCCAGACAGTGGGGGCAGGCGCCGAAGGGGTTGTTGAAGGAAAAACTTCTGGGTTCCACCTCGTCCACGCTGATCCCGCAGTCCGGACAGGAAAAGCTCTGACTGAAGTTCATCATATGTCCGTCCATGGTATCCACCACCAGGAGTCCGTCCGCCAGGTGCAGCACGCTCTCGATGGAATCGGTAAGGCGCTTTTCGATCCCCGGCTTTACCACCAGACGGTCCACTACGATCTGGATATTGTGCTTGATATTCTTGTCCAGGTTGATCTCTTCTGACAGCTCGTACATGTTCCCGTCCACCATCACCCGCACATATCCGCTCCTCCTGGCCTGGTCAAACAGCTTTTCGTGGCGTCCTTTTCTCCCTCGCACCACGGGGGCCAGAAGCTGGATCCTGGTGCGCTCCGGAAGGGCCATGATCTGATCCACCATCTGGTCCACCGACTGTTTGGAAATCTCCCTCCCGCATCTGGGGCAGTGGGGGATGCCGATCCTGGCATACAGAAGCCGGAAATAATCGTAAATCTCCGTTACGGTTCCCACGGTAGACCGGGGGTTCCTGTTGGTGGACTTCTGATCTATGGAAATCGCCGGGGAAAGCCCTTCGATGCTCTCCACATCCGGTTTCTCCATCTGTCCTAAAAACTGGCGGGCATAAGAGGAAAGACTCTCCATGTATCTTCTCTGTCCTTCCGCATAGATGGTATCAAAAGCCAGCGAGCTCTTTCCCGAACCGGAAAGCCCGGTGAGGACCACAAATTCATTCCTGGGGATATCCACATCCAGGTGCTTCAGGTTGTTCTCGTTGGCGCCGCGTATCTTTATATACTGCTTCTTTGTCATATCCGCTGCCATAGCGTATCCTTCTCCTCATTCTTTAGGTTCTTATTCTATCCTTTTAAGCATAATGCAAACGTATGTTCCTGTCAACCGGTATTTGCGCGAAACCCTTTCCCCTTCTTCTATAATAGGAAGTCCGCCAGGATGGGATTGCTGACGCTGATCCCGGCTCTGGTAAGCATGAGCCTTCCGTTTTCTTCCCGGAGAAATCCTCCGGAAACGTACCGACTGATCACTTCTCCGTACACCTGGCGGATCCCGCATCCAAAGGTTTCCGAAAATTCCGCTTCGCTGATCCCCTCTGTCATACGCAGTCCCAGGAACATAAATTCCTCCATCTGCGCCTGCCGGTCCAGAAGCTCCTCGTCCCTGCGCAGCTTTTCGGGAGAACTGCTGTCCCGGAGATATTCCTCCATGTTCCGGGTGTTGGAAAAACGCCGTCCGCCCATAAGGGAAGCGCTTCCCAGCCCCAGTCCCAGATATTCCGTTCTTTTCCAGTAGCCCACATTATGACGGCACTGATATCCCGGCCTGGCGTAATTGGAGATCTCATACTGACGATATCCGTACTCTTCCAGGATCTCATGGGTGCGCTCATACATCAGCCGCTCTTCCTCCTCCGGGGGCAGGGAAAGCTTCTGTCCGGCAAACGGGGTTCCCTCCTCAATGATCAGACTGTAGGCGGACAGATGCTCCGGCCCCAGCCCGGCCACGGACCGCAGGCTTTTCTCCCAGGAAACGATCCCCTGTCCGGGAAGCCCCGACATCAGATCCACATTGATATTGGAAAAGCCCGCCTCTCTGGCCATGGAAAAACTCTCCAGAAATTCCTCCCAGGTATGGATCCGTCCCAGCAGGCGAAGCTCCCCATTATCCGCGGATTGGCAGCCGAAACTGATCCTGTTTGCCCCTCCCGCCCGGTAATGGGACAGTTTTTCCGGGGTTACCGTACCGGGATTTGCCTCCAGGGAAATTTCCGCGTCCCCGGTCAGGATAAAATTTTCTCTGACGCAGGCAAGGATTTCCTCCATCCACTCTCCCGGCAGCAGCGAAGGGGTCCCTCCCCCCACAAACACCGACGTCACCCGGACATCTCCGGCCATTTTCGATGCCCGGATCTCCCCCAGCAGAGCGTCCTTATACTGTCTCTGCCTTTCCAGGTCCCCAGGGCCGGAAAGGAAATCGCAGTAGCCGCATTTCTGCGCGCAGAACGGTATATGCAGATATAACTCTATTTCTCTCATTTATGATTCCTCCATTTGTCTCATATTATCACATTTACTCAGAGGGGTAAATGGCCGCTGTCCGCCTGCGGGGTATTTGACCCTCGCGGCAGTCGCCAAATGGACATGCAGGCATGTCCGCTTGGCTCGTTGCTCGCGGGAATAAAAATTTTCTCCCGGAGTATTGACGTCCTCTCTCTTCTGCAGTATTATAATGATATCAAATTAATATCATTTTATATCAGATGACGGATTCTTCACCGCCCAGCGCGGCCAGATAAGATCCGCGTCTACGGAGGTAAGATTATGGAGAAATCTAAAATCACTGAGGAGCGTATCCTAAAACCTGTAAGCGGGTTCCCCATGCTGTTTCTCTCCATCCTTCTGATGGTTGGCGGAACGGCGTTCTTTGTACTGGGACTGATCGGTTCCACCGCCGGTCCCGACCGCAACCAGGTGATCCACCCGGTGCTTCTGGGCCTTTCCATCACTGTGTTTGTGGTCTGCCTGATCGCTGGTCCGATCCTGCTGGCCGGCCTGAAGGTGATCCATCCCAATGAAGCCCTGGTGCTGACCCTTTTCGGAGATTACTACGGAACCCTGTACCAGCCAGGCTTCTATTGGGTAGTGCCTTTCTGCACTGCCGTCAATCCCGCGGCAGACCGGACACCCATTTCCGCAGGCAAAAACTATTCGGGCATGGTTTCCGTAAAAAAGACCATTTCCCTGAAGACCATGACCCTGGATAATCAGAAGCAGAAGGTGAACGATGAACTGGGGAATCCCATTGAGATCGGGACCGTGGTGATCTGGAAGGTTACCAACGCCACCAAAGCTGTGCTGAATGTGGAGAATTTTTCCCGGTACCTGTCCATCCAGTGCGATGCTATCACCAGAAACGCCGCCCGCCGCTACCCTTACGATACTTCCGAAGGCAGCGCGGAGAAATCCCTGCGGGGCAGCAGCCAGGAGATCGCGGATATCATGCAGGAAGAACTGCAGTCCAAAGTGGAGGACGCGGGAATCGTTATTGAGGACGTACGGATCACCCATCTGGCCTACGCCCCTGAGATCGCATCCGCCATGCTGCAGCGTCAGCAGGCTGCCGCCATCATCGACGCCCGTCAGAAGATCGTGGAGGGAGCTGTGGGAATGGTGCAGATGGCATTGCAGCAGCTCTCGGAAAATGATATTGTAGAACTGGATGAAGAACGGAAGGCCGCCATGGTCAGCAACCTGCTGGTGGTACTGTGCGGCAACAAGGATCCTCAGCCGGTTGTGAACAGCGGAAGTCTGTATTAATTTTCCGGCGGCAGGTTTGAAGGCTGAACTGTTACGTTTTTCCCAACAGAAAGGGGGCTGTTATGGCCGACTCAAAGCAGAAGGATAAAGCAAAAAAGCAGATTCCCCTCCGGCTGTCCGCTTCCCTTTATGAAGATCTGGCCCAGTGGGCGGAGGATGAATTCCGGTCAGTGAACGGCCAGATCGAATATCTGCTGACGGAATGCGTCAGGAAGCGGAAGGGGAAAAAAGACTGAAAAAAAATACGAAAGAGGCAATGTTCCGTCCTCTTTCGTATTTTTTCTGCTCATTCAGCGTTCCTTTCGATACAAAGGCACCGTTTCCCGGAGCAGCTGGCCATTTTCCCGCTTCTCCTGGTGATAGATTCCCCATTCTCTGCCATGAGAGTAAAAGCAGGTAAAGTTATCCCGGGAGATTTTGGGATCAAAGGAAATTTCTCCATGAGGGATATCGAATCTGTAGCCTGACAACGCTGTCAGAAGCCCCCAGGCCGCCATGGACCGGGCATAGTGGTGACCGCATTCCAGTTCATCGTATGGACTTCTTCTTTTTCCATTATAGCGTTCTCTCAGAGTTTTCACAATCTGCATGGCTTCTTCCGGCATGCCTTCATAGATCAGCTGTACCGCCACCTGATACTCTATTCCCGTCCAGATCTCATCACTGTACACAAACGGCTGTCCGGGCCGTCCCCCTTTGGGCCAGCTGCATAATATCAGCCCGCCCTCATCCTGATAGGCATAAGCCCGCTGAACACTTTCATGATTCTCCAGAGTTTCCTGGAAGTTATATTTGAAAACCGAAGCGGCCGCCTGCTTCACATGCTCCCTGGGGAGAATATATCCCAAACCGCACACATGTGCCAGCTCCTGTCCCAGTATCTGATCCGCCAGACATCCTTTCCCAAACTGATACTTATATCTGTTCAGATCCTCTCCGGAAATTCCCTGCTGGTAATACTCTCCATTCCAGAGAATCTCATCCATTTTCCGGCTTCCGCGGGCGCCTATATCCCGCCATCTGGCAGCCCGTTCTGTTTCTCCCAGATAATCAGCCATCCGGGCTCCCGCTTCCAACGCCGCATACAACATGGAGTTTGTAAGAGAATTGATTCCATAGAACTCGATATCATATGTGTTATGCTGCTGGCTGTCCATGACTCCATCGCCGTCCCGATCCCAATACTTCAGCGAGAAGTCCAGTGCCAGGACCACTTTTCCCCATACTTCCCTTAAAAACTGATCATCTCCGGTCAGCATCCACTCTCTGTATACCCGCACGATCGTACCCGTCTGACCGTCCGCTGCCGGAAGCATCTCCCAGGGTTTCCCATCCAGATACGTTTTTCCCCGGAATGCCATCTTTCCCTGCCGGTCCGTCTCCCTCAGGAATTCATTCCTTCTGGCGCTAATCTCCAGTTCGGGAAAAAGAAAGGCCAGCGCCTGCGCATAATTCCAGACGTGAGTACAGGTTCCCGGACAGCTTCCCGCATGATCAAAACATCCCTCCCAGGCAAAAAAGCTGCCGTCCTCCACACGGAAGCAGGTATTGGAACGTATCACAGTGATGGCAGAAACCAGAGACTCTATCACATCCGCATCCAGTGTTGTGCTGTAGAGGGCATCCGCGAACAGACGGCTTTCCCGGTACAGACGTTCCTTATTTCCCACAAAATATTTCATAACGGCAGCCGCGTCCGGCCATACAGAACTGTAATAGTTTTTCCATACTTTCCGGTGAGCTGTATCTGCCGGATCCGCATGGCCGTCCGGCCACCATCCGTAGCGATTGGGAAAATTCCATGTAAAATAAAAGGTGAATGTTTTTGTCTCCCCTGGAAGAATACGCTCTCTGGCCGCGACAGATCCCACAATATGCGGCCATGGCGTGGCTCCTATATTGGATCCGGCCGCATTGGTGCTTACATCGTCATTCAGCCGACCATCCTCCCGAAAATCCTGCCAGAATTCTTCCGCTCCATCCCACCAGCCTCCGGTCTGCCACTGGTGCTTTACCGTCACGTCTTTGTTGGTTGTGGCCAGCATCATGGTCCCGTCTGTAACATCATCCTTTTCCAGTCCTTCGTTGGCAAACAGGACGCCCCTCAGGCCTTCCCACTGTTTCTGCACATTGTAGGGTCTGCCCTTCCGTTTTAGCCGATCGAACCCGTCGTATGATACAAACCCTATATCGTTGTACATCGTTCCGCAGACCGACACCAACGCTTCCCTGCCGGAGACATTCCTGACCTCATACTGCATCTGAAAACCCGGAATGCCAGAATCGGTACTATTCAGCGGAATAAACGGCGTATAGGCAGTCAATATCACCTCCAAAGGAAGATCTTCTCTCTCCAGCCGGAATTTGTAAAACGGATAATTGGTGGTTTCCTCACACCGGTGGAACCTTGGCAGTCCCAGCAGCTCCGCTGAAGGGTGTCCCAGCGCCTTATCGCTGATTCCCTCAGGCGCCGCCTCCAGGATCAGCGCCCGGGATCTTTCCCCTTGAAACCGGCTCCAGATGGAAAAGAATGTATATGGGATCTTTAATTTTTTATCCGGATGATTGCGAATTTCAAAATCGCACAGTCTGGCTGACGCATCCAGAGAAATATTCCCGGTGCCAATTCCTCCCAGAAGCGCCCGGAATGCCCCTGCCTGATTGGTATAGGTCTTCGTATTTTTCCTGATCTGCTCTTCATTGATGTGATTTTTCATAAAACCTCCCGCATCTGTTGTCCGCCAGATCCGTTTCCCAGCTTACCTCTTCTGGTCCGTCCCATTACCGCCTGCCCATCGGATTCTCCCGGCGCTGTTTCTCCTTCCGGCATACCAGTCAGCCTCTCTGGAGCAGAAGCGCTTCTGCCTGCAGATACTCCCCGCCGCTTTGCTTTTATACCGGACTTTCACTGCAATGCCCCAGTGATTCCTCCACCTCTGCCAGCGTGGGAATGGAAGACTGGGCGCCTTTTCTCGTAACCACAATGGACGATACATGATTGGCAAAAGCGGCGGCCTCTCTGATATCCTTTCCCTGGGCCAGTTGAAAGGCCACTGCCGCGGTAAATGCGTCTCCTCCCGCCGTGGTATCAATGGCGCAGACTTTTCTGGCCGGAATCCGCACAATGCCCGTCTCCTGAGAATCCAAGTAAACGCCCTTTTCCCCCAGCGTGACCAGAACATTCCGGACTCCCCTGCCGCGGATACAGGCTGCCGCTTTTCCGATATTGGAATCGATATCCCTGATCCCGGTAAGCATGGCCAATTCCGTTTCATTGGGCTTGATGATATCAATATACTGATACAGTTCCTCCGGAAAATGCTTTGGCACCGGCGCCGGATCCAGAATGACCGTTTTGCCCATGGCTTTGGCTGCTTTCGCAGTATAGCAAACGGTTTCCACCGGTATCTCCATCTGCAGCAGTACCATATCCGCGGAACGGATCAGTTCCATATTCTCATCGATATCGTCACAGGACAACGTTCTGTTGGCGCCGGAAACCACTACAATGCTGTTGTCTCCCTCGCCATTCACCGTTATCAGGGCTACTCCCGTAGCTTCTTCTTTTCTGATCACATGGGAAACATCCACATTTGCCTCTCTCAGGTTCTTCAAAAGGATCTCTCCATAAGAATCACAGCCCACTGCCCCAAGGATCGAAACATCTGCCCCCAGACGTCCCGCCGCATAGGTCTGATTGGCCCCCTTCCCCCCTGGGATAAGCTCCATCCTGTCAGCAAGGATCGTCTCTCCCGTGGCAGGCGCGTGATCCACATTGACCACCATATCCATGTTGAGGCTTCCGACTACTAAAATTTTCTTCATATACTTATCCTTTCAGGCTTTCGTAAGTCTATGATCATTACGCCTTTACCTCAATTTTCCGATATTTCGCATGACTTCCGTTCCGTACAGAAATCCCCACGGAACCGGTAAGGTACGGCCGGTTATCGTCCGTCGCTTCCAGGCATCCTCCCTCAAACTCGGCCCGGATCCTGTTTCCGTTCACCGCAATGGAAACTCTGTACTCTTTTCCCGCAGCCCAATTGCAGTCCATTTCCTTCAACGTCTGATAACCGTTGTCGTTTTTCAGGATTGCGGCTTTTCCATTGGGCAGAAATCCGAACGCGTAAGAACGGACAGCCCCCTGCACTCTCACATTTATCATGTGGCACTCCCCTGTAAGCGGGGTGAGATAAAAGACGGCTTCATAATCCCTCCAGTCATATCTGCCGGTGTACGCTTCGGCAAAATCAGCGCAGGAAAGATGCAGTTCATTGTCGTTTAAATACATTAATCCTTTTAATTTCGTAAACTGGCTGACTTCTCTGTGAAGCCCGGTCCATACTTCTTCCTGCTCATTCTTAAAATCCACCGCATATTCCGGCTGACCATCGGCATACAGATCATCCACCAGGCCCGCGAAATCAAATATCTGCGTATGGGTTCCTTCCACATGAAAGCAGAATCCCATCTCTCCCAGCAGTGCGCCTTCCAGCGCCGGAACCTGAAATTCCAGTTCCCTCCACTGGCCTTTGACCAGCTGTACCTTCTGTCCCTGGAATATCTTTCCGGAGTGAAGGTCCTTCACATACAGACTCACCAGCGCCTCCGTTCCGTACTCGGGGATCATTGCGCTGCCGTGGATCGTCTGCCCCGGGTAAACGAGAGGCGAAAAACAGGGATCGTATCTGCTGTCGTTAAAATCTCCGGGTACATAATAGGTCTTCTTATAAACGAATACATTTTCTCCCGGTTCCACCGGTTTCGCTATGAATTTCAGGCTTCTGCTCCCCGAATGGGCCGCCTCATCAGTATTCACGACAGCACATTCTCTTTCCCCTGTATTTTTCGCCGTATCCAATGTCTCTACTCTCACACGCATGGCATGGGTAGATCCCGGGAATTCAAAATGGCAGCTGTCGATCTTCTTGCTGACGATCTCATCCCATGGCTCCGGAACAGGCTCGCCAGCCACTGCATAGGCCAGTTTTGTGATGTAGGCTGCCCCGTATGGAATGTCCATGATGTTCATGGATCCTACCACGCTGGAGCAGATCAGCAGATCGTTAATGGGTTTTCTCCATCTGCAGTAGTCGATACCTTCCAGTCCGTTCCGCACACCCATGATCGTAGCCACATTTCCCACATTGCAGTCGGTATCCCACCCGCACATATTGCAGATACAGAGTGTATCAGAGAAATCTCCGTTTCCATACAGCAGCGCCAAGATCATGACCGCGATATTGGGTATGATATGGCAGTTGCCCGGATATCTGTCATATCCGAAATGATCATAAATATATCTGAAGCAGGCTCTCCAGTCATCGGGAGCCTTCCGGTGATAATCCATCACCGCCCGGACTGCCCTGGCATACTCACAGTCGGCAGGGATATAGGACAGTCCTTTTTCCAGAATTTTACGGATGTCTTTTTCCTCAAATGCGACGCTGATGCATACCGCTATAAAGATCCCTCCGTAGATCCCGTTCCCGTCATGGGTAACGCTGGCAGCTTCTTTTGCGTATTTTGCAGCCAGATCCGGATTGCCCGGAGCGACCAGCCCCCAGGTATCGATAAAAATCTGTCCGCCTATCTGCTCCGCCATCGTGGAGCCGTTCTGCTCCATGCTGCCGCTTCGCGGCGCCGGAATCCCATTTCTCAAGTTCAGATACGCTGTGTGCTCTGTGGAAATGCCGTATCCTCCCCACCAGAAAAATCCATGTTCAAATGGCGCGTAATTCAGCAGAGCTTCGCCCACGTCCTGGGCTTTCAGATCAAAGCCATGGCGCCCATCCTCCAGCGCCCTTAAGAAAAAGAGCGGACCGTTGCTGTCGTCGTCCGCGGCAAACTCCCGGTAGTCCACCGGATAGTCCGAGATTTCGCCATAAATATTTTTGATCTTTTCGTAGGTCCACCCTTCGATGGGAGCTCCCAGACGGATACCGATAATTTTTGCCAGCCAGCCGGCATATATTTTTTCAATATATTCTTTCTTCATAAAAACCTCCGTAGTTCTCAGCCTTTCACACTTCCGCTGGTCATACCTTCAATAAATTTTCTGCTGAACAGCAGGTACAGAATGATCACAGGCGCGATACTGATAATGCTTGCCGTATAGATTCTTGCCATATTGGACGCATATTGGCCGGTAAACCTGACAAATCTGGTGGCTACTGTCTTTAAAGGATCCGAGGTAACAAACGTATTGGCCCACAGATATTCATTCCATACATTCACAAATACCAGAAGCGCGATCGTCAGAAACATAGGCTTGGCAATGGGAACCGTGATCTTCAGAAAAGAATCCAGTTCACTGCAGCCGTCAATCTTGGCTGCTTCCTCCAGTTCTCTGGGAATTCCCATTAAGAACGTCTTCAGCAGCAGCATATTAAACGGGATCTGCATCGCCGTATAGACGATCATCAGACTCACTCTGGTATCGATCAAACCGAGACTGTTCAAAATAGAATAGTCCGGGACAATATACAGAAAAGACGGAAGAGAAATCGCTACAAAAAAGTATGCCGTCATGAATCCCTTCAGCCTGAACTCCAGCTTGCTCAGAGCATACGCCCCCAGCCCGACTACCGTCAAAACAATTACGATCACCACAGCCGCTACCAGAATGGTATTTACATAGGCGACTCCATATTCACCGATCCTCCATGTATCCGCATAGTTTACAAGAGAAAACTGTTCAGGAAGGCCAATGGGCATTGTTTTTACCTGCCGGTCCGTCCTCATGGTATTCAGAAACACCTGCAACAGAGGGATCAGTGCGAACAGCGCCATAAAGATCAGAAAAAGCCACTTTACAAATCCAAGAATTCTTTTTTTCACGCCCCTATTCATCATCCAAGCCTCCCCGTTTACTAACCCATTTCTGGAAGAAATACAGCAGGACGCAGATTCCGCTCTGCAGTACGCAAAGGGCATTGGCATATCCCGCTCTGTATTTTACAAACGCATTTTTATAAATCCATGTAGCCATGATCTCTGTGGAATTGGCGGGTCCTCCGTTGGTCATTACATATACATAGTCAAACGTCAGGAATGACCACATCACCGTCATGATCAATATAAAAGCGATAGTCTGTCTGATCCCCGGAATAGATACGTGGATCAGTTCCTGAAATCCGTTTGCTCCATCTACTCTGGCCGCTTCATATAAAGTGGGATCCACCTGCTGGAGCGCTCCCAGAAACAGTACCATAACAAATCCCCACCAATGCCAGTTATCCACAAACGCCACTGAAAACAGGGCAATCTTGGGATCCCCCAACCAAAGTACTTTGGAAAGGCTTTCCAATCCCAACTTAGCAAAAATCGTATTCAGGCCGTAAAACGGATTCATATACGCCGTCCAGATCTTGCCTGCCACTACAGCCGATATTACATACGGCAAAAAGTACACCGTTCTTAAAAACATCTGCCCGCGTCTGATCCTGCTGACCAAAATCGCCACAAAGAATCCCAGTATCAATGGTACGGTAATAAATACCGCCAGCCACTCCAGGTTATGTATCACCGCCATCTTAACGACAGAATCCTTTGTAAAAATCTCTACAAAGTTCTGAAAGCCTATAAATTTTGCCTTTCCCAGACCATTCCAGTCGAACAGAGACATCACCAATGTGCTCAATGACGGAAGAGTCACTACACAGCAATGAATCAGAAATGCCGGCAAAATAAACCAATAAGCAACCAGATGAGATTTTTTCCTTTTCGCGCTTTTCATACCCTCAATCCTTTCTCATCTTTTAAACAGGGGGCTGTTGAACCCAACAGCCCCCATGGTCTGCCGCATATGCCTGCAGAGCTTATGGAAGCACAGGAGTTGTACCGTCCGCCAGACTGGCGTCAATGTATTCCTGTGTATTCTTCATATAATCCTCCGGACTCAGGCTTCCAAGCAATACCGCGTCAAAATTCTCATTCATATAGGTTCTGGCGTCTGCCGGGAAGAAGCACCATGAACAATATCCGATCCGGTTTTCCGCGGAAGCTTCCGACATTACTTCGTAAGTCGCAACCACTTTTTCATCCATACCCTCCATCTTTGTATAATCGAACGCCTCAATGGCAAATGGCTGAATGGCGGTGGAATTCACTGCCGCGTAAAAAGTATCCATGTCTGTATAAAGGAAATTCAGAATCTCCGCGCAAAGATCCGGATTCTCGGAGTTTGCGCTGATCGCGTAGCTTCCGCCTACTGCCAGCGGGAAAATCTGTCCCACATCCTCATTCAATACAGGGAACAGCTGGAAGGTCCAGTTGACATCCGGGAATGTCTGAACCATATAGGTGGCAGACCAGGTTCCGGTAATAACCGCAGCCGCTCTTCCATCCGCCATAAAGGCCATCTGGTCATCCTGCGTGATCGTCTGGGAAGCTCCGTCTGTGATATAGCCCTTGTCAAACCACTCCTTAAACTTGGCAATAGGCTCTACCATTCTGGGATCATCAAAGGGAATCTCTCCGTTGATGGCTTGTTTGACCACATCCGGTCCTGCCATGCAGCTCAGCATCGTAGAATACAGATGATCCACGGCTCCCTGATAATTTGCGTTTCCAAAAGCAATGGGCATGATTCCCGCATTGTGGGCTTCTTCCATCCACGCTTCCATCTCTTCCAGATTCTGGGGAATCTCCCATCCATGCTCTTCCATCACGTCCAGATTATAATAAATCCCCATACCTTCATAGGCAGTGGGCAGAGAATACAGCTTGTCTTTATAAATGCAGGTATTATATGCCCACTCAGATACGATATCCTGCCAGCCATACTGCTCTGCATAGGGAGTCATATCAACCACCTTGCCGGCCTCCGCAAACTCCACAACATCGGTGGGACCATCCAGGTCCAGGATATCCGGACCGCCGCCGCCGGCAACTTCCACCATAACGTTCTGCCTGTCGCTGAAAATCTCCACTTCAAAGTCCACATTGGGAAACTGTTTCTCGATCGCTCCCACAATGTACTCGTTAAACGGCTCCAGCTGCGCGTCAGATGTCAGATAGGAAGAAATGGTAATGGTTGTCTTTTCTCCGCTGTCTGCCGGTTCCGCGGTTTCTTCCGTCTCTGTACCGGTGTCCGCGGCTTTCGTCTCAGCATCGGAAGCCGGCGTATCCGTCTGCCCGTCTCCGTCTGAACCGCAGGCTGCCAATCCCAGCGCCATCATTCCTGCAAGACCAAGTGCCAGTAATCTGTTCACGTCCTTCTTCATCTCAGTTCCTCCTTCGCTTTTTACTTTTTATCGTCCTACGCAAGAAGTTCAGGTTAAGAAAATATTTTCCCAAACTTTTTTCTTATGCGATAATTATATTCTTCATCTCTCAGTTTGTCAACTTTTTATTTCATTTTTGTCAATAAAAACTATTTTTTAAACCAGTTTCTTATGCATATTTTACAATAATCGTTGTGGCCAGTTAGAAAGAAGGCATAATAACTCCCAAAAGAGCAGGTATACGGACAGGACGCCGCTATGTTGAAAAAATAAACATGGCAAGTTATAATACCCTTAACAATATCTGGTAAACAAGATCGGAGAACAGCAGATGACGATAAAAGAAATAGCAAAGCTGGCGGGGGTATCTATCTCAACGGTTTCCAAGATTATCAATAACAAGGATCAGAACATTACTTCCAGGACCAGAAACCGGGTCCTTCAAATTGTCAAAGAATACAACTATACCCCTTACAGTACAGTAAAAAGTATTTCCCGGGCAAAGACCTTCGTAATCGCGATCCTTTTAAAAGACCTTGAAAAATGCAGTCAGTTTATCAACGGTGTTCTGGATACCGCCCAGACTCACGGGTATAATGTCATGCTCTTTGACAGTCAGAAAGACCACAGCACAGAGCTTAAGCACATTACTTCCATCTGTAAAAACAACATCGATGCTGTAATCTGGGATCCGGTCAGCGCGGAAAGCCTGAACCACGAACACTATCTGGAAGAGCAGAATATTGCTGTTGTCTATGTAAACGCCCCCGAAGGATGCCCCTCTTACCGCATTGATTTCAGGAAGATGGGATACGCCCTGACCCAAAAACTTCTGGATTACAAACACGATAAAATCGGTTTTCTGCTGGACCCTCAAAGTCATCGTTCCCTTATGACTCTGGAAGGTTTCAGGCAGTGTCTGTTTGACAACGGCATTCCCTTTGACGAAAAAATGCTCCTGCTTACATCGGATGAGAATTATATGCCCAAAATCCTGAATTATCAGTTTACAGGCCTGGTAAGCTCGCATTTCGCTTCCTCTCTTCTCCTTTACGCGGAAGCGGAACGTTTTCATTATCATATTCCTTATGACTTATCGTTGGTGACCTTAAAGGATGATGCTCAGGGGCCGCTTTCTTTCCCCTCCATCTCCAGCATGAATATTCCGCACAGAGAGTTCGGCGCTTATGTGTGCCAGAAGCTTATTACTGTCTGCGAGAAAAACGGTTCACCCTCGGAAAACCTGTGGTTTTCCGGGGAATCGCAGTTGGACCGCGAAGACAGTATCAGCATACCTCCATCTTTAAGGAATAAAAAAATCGTAGTTGTGGGAAGTATCAATATTGATATGACCTTTAATGTGGACTGGCTGCCTCAGGCAGGCAAAACAACCCGTATTCTGAACGCCACCACCACGTTGGGGGGAAAAGGAGCCAACCAGGCCATGGGGGCGGCCAAGCTGGGCTGCGAAGTCACTTTGATCGGTGAACTCGGCAGCGATATGGATTCCGCTTTTATCCTGGATCTGTTAAATCAGGAGCGGATATCCACCCAGGGAATCCATCGGAGTTCTCATTTTCAGACCGGGAAAGCGTACATTTATATTGAACGGGACGGCGAAAGCTCCATTACCATCCTTGAGGGAGCCAATTCCGACGTGTCGCCGGAGCATATCCAGCATTGTGAGCATCTGTTTAAAAACGCAGGTTTTTGCCTGCTTTCTACAGAGCTTCCGCTGCCCACGATTCTGGCCGCCGCAAAACTGGGAAGACGGATCGGAGCCCGCAATGTGGTAAAGCCCGCCGCCCAGAAAAGTATTCCCGACCAGCTTTTGGCTCTTACGGATATTTTCATTCCCAACCGCAAGGAAGCCGCTGCCCTCTGCCCCCATTATTCTTCCATCGAAGATCAGGCACGATACTTTTTTTCAAAAGGAATCCAGACCGTCATCATTACCCTGGGAAATGAGGGCTGCTATCTGAAAGATGCCGAAACAGCCCGTTATTATCCCGCATCCGATTTCACCGCCATTGACACCACGGGAGGCGCGGATGCATTTATCGCCGCGCTGACCAGTTATCTGACGGAAGGATATTCCATGGATCAGTCAATCCGGATCGCCGCCTACGCGGCAGGTTTCTGTATTTCCCGCCAGGGTGTGGTGCCTTCTCTTGTGGACCGCCGGACCCTTGAGACCCATATCGGAAAGCTGGAGCCGGAACTGCTTTCAAAAATCAAATAAAAAAGACGACTGACGGCGCCACCTTTCTTCCCATTTCATATTTTTATACTTGCCTCATAAGCAAAATCCCTGCATTGCCCGTAAGGATTTGCAGGGATTTTGCTGTTTCCCACGCCGCTTATTCAAAGCAGCGATCCTCTCATCCAGTTTCTGTACAAACTGTCGGCAAAGGTAGTCGGGGCTATCGGGAAATAGATAGCCCCGATTACTTCATTGTCCACGGGTATGTGAGCAATGACCGGACAGACTATCATACGCTGATCCCGATTTTAGAAAAGCACCGGAATGCATTTGGAGATACATTGGAGGCAGTGACTGCCGACAGCGGCTACTGCAGTGAGAAGAACCTGCTGTATCTGAAAAAAAATGAGATCCGGAGTTATATCAAACTCCAGGACCATGAGAAACGAAAGGCACGGGCATACAAAGAGGACATCGGGAAGTATTCCAACATGACATACGCTGTCTTTGAAGATGAGTATTATTACATCTGCCATGATAGAAGGGGACTGCGCCATATCCGGACGGAAAGCAAGGAGATGGACGGCTACCCAGACGGTGGAAGTATACGGCTGTGCGGACTGCAGCGGCTGTGAGCATAAATCCAAATGTCTTTACAGATATAATGCCCAAAAGAATCCAGAGCGCAATAAAGTCATGAAGATCAACGTGCGGTGGGAAGCGCTGCGGGAGGAATCCAATGCGAATATCCAGATTGAAGAAGGGATCCTGAGACGCCGGACACGGTCGATCCAGACAGAAGGACACTTTGGAGATATCAAAGAGAAGGAAAACTTCCGTCGTTTTATACCGTTCAGCAGAAAAAGTATATAAAGAATTCATGCTGTATGCGATAGGCCGGAACATTCTAAAATATCACTGATTCCTGCATCATGAAATCGAGAAATACGAAGAAAAAAAGGAGCAGAAAGCCGCTTAACGGATGGAGCGCCCCTTGCAATCCAGAACAAGGGGATTTTGCGCCCTAAAATACGAGGGATAAAAAGAAAGAGACAGTCCGACAGGGAATCCGGTTCCTAAAAAAATCCGAATTCTCTGGGATTGTCTCTTTTCTGCGTGTCAGGGGTTAAAATTCGGTATTAAACGACTCCCCCTCGTTGCCCACGGGAATCAATCGCCATCCAGCTTCAGCACGCTCATAAATGCCTTCTGGGGGATTTCCACATTTCCCACCTGGCGCATCCGCTTCTTTCCTTCCTTCTGCTTTTCCAGAAGCTTCTTCTTTCTGGTGATATCTCCGCCGTAGCATTTTGCCAGCACGTCCTTTCGCATGGCGCGGACTGTCTCCCGGGCAATGATCTTTCCTCCCACAGCCGCCTGGATAGGGATCTCAAAAAGCTGCCGGGGGATCTCCTCCTTCAGCTTTTCGCACATCCTGCGCCCTCTGTCATAAGCGGAATCCGCAAAGACGATAAAGGACAGGGCATCCACCTCTTCCTTGTTCACCAGGATATCCAGCTTCACCAGATTGCTCCGCTCATAGCCCAGCATCTCATAATCAAAGGATGCATAGCCCCGGGAGCGGGATTTCAGCGCGTCAAAGAAATCGTAGATGATCTCATTCAGCGGCAGATGGTACGTCAGCAGCGCACGGGTGGTTTCCATGTATTCCATTCCCTGATACTGTCCTCTTCTCTCCTGGCAGAGATCCATAATGGGGCCGATAAATTCTGTGGTCACCATGATCTCCGCCTTTACCATCGGCTCTTCCATATAGTCGATCTCCGAAGGATCCGGAAGGTTGGAGGGATTGGTCAGGTCCATCACTTCTCCGTTAGTCTTGTGCACCTTGTACACAACTCCCGGAGCCGTGGTCACCAGATCCAGATTGTACTCCCGCTCCAGACGTTCCTGAATGATCTCCAAGTGCAGAAGGCCCAGAAATCCGCAGCGGAATCCAAATCCCAATGCCGCCGAGGTCTCCGGTTCGTAGAACAGGGAAGCGTCGTTAAGCTGCAGCTTCTCCAGGGCATCTCTCAGATCCCCATACTTGGCTCCGTCCGCGGGATAGACGCCGCAGTATACCATGGGATTCACTTTCTTATAGCCGGGCAGCGGCTTTTCACAGGGCCGTCTGTTGTCCGTCACCGTGTCACCTACCCGGGTATCTTTCACATTTTTGATGCTGGCAGTGAAATAGCCTACCATTCCGGCGGGAAGCTCTTCGCAGGGAATGAACTGCCCTGCGCCGAAGTACCCCACTTCCACCACCTCTTCCACCGCTCCGGTAGCCATCATCCTCACCTGGGTTCCTTTTCGGATGGTACCCTCCTTGATCCGGCAGAACACGATCACGCCTTTGTAGGAATCGTATACCGAATCAAAGATCAGCGCCTGAAGAGGCGCCTGGGGATCCCCTGTGGGAGCCGGGATCTTCTCCACGATCTGCTCCAGTACCTGGTCGATGTTCAGTCCCATTTTTGCGGAAATCCTGGGCGCATCCTCCGCCTCAATACCAATCACATCCTCAATCTCACTGATCACCCGTTCCGGCTCCGCGCTGGGAAGATCGATCTTGTTGATCACCGGAAACACATCCAGATCGTGATCCAGCGCCAGATATACATTGGCCAGTGTCTGGGCCTCGATCCCCTGGGCGGCATCCACCACCAGGATTGCCCCGTCACAGGCTGCCAGACTTCTGGAAACCTCATAATTGAAATCCACATGGCCGGGGGTGTCAATCAGATTGAAAATATACTCCTCCCCGTCCTTTGCTTTATAAATCGTACGCACGGCCTGCGCCTTGATGGTGATCCCCCGCTCTCTCTCCAGATCCATATTGTCCAGGACCTGGGACTGCATCTCACGCTCTGTCAGAAGACCGGTCTGCTCTATGATCCGGTCCGCCAGCGTAGATTTTCCGTGGTCGATATGTGCGATAATACAGAAATTACGAATCTTACTCTGATCGATAACTGCCACCTTTGTTCCTCCTGACAATTTTCTTGAAAGCAGTTTCCTTTCCGGGAGCATCCATCCAGGGAGGCATAGCTGCATGACCACTGGCCGTCCACAGGATATCAGGGACCGATATGCCGTATGGCGTCCGTCCCCGCCCCAGACCGGAAACCGCTGCTCTTGTTCGCTATCGCACATTGTAACATAAACAGAAGGGATTTGTCATTCCTCTTTTTTATATACTTCAGACGTTTGGCAGTGATCCTGGCCGTATCCCCTCCCCGATGAACTTTCCGAATCTGATCTGGCCTTTTCCGCAGGGAATCTCCCGGTATTTTCCCTGCAGGCCTTCCTCCAGATGAATGGATGCTCTATGGCCTTCTTCCTGCTTCTGTCCCGCATGTTTTCATTGCTTTCTCATTTCTTCCCCTGCAGCACTTTGTTCAGAATCACGCTGAACGGCTCCATAGCGTTCATGGCTTCCTCCACCGTATTTGTCTGGGCGCCCACCTCCAGCAGGATGGACCGGGGCCGCATATGCAGATTATACCGGTATCCTTTCAGATAAATACACCTGGTAAACTGAGGATAGTACTTGGCTGCCAGATAGGACAGCTGGAAGGAAAATGCCAGATTATCGGCTATATAGGGGTTGGGAAGAGAATCCAGTGTTCCGTTATTTACGGTATAACTGAGACCGTTGAAATACATCACCTGGGCGGTGGGCTTTCCGTTGATCTCTGTTACCAGATGCTTGTCATCCGGCACTCCATCCCGGTGAAGATCAATGACCACCTCGATCGAAGGATTTTCATCCAGCACCTGCTGTACCACCGGCTGGGCATAATTGTAGGCGGCGCTCCGGTCGATCTGTCCGTCCACAATATCAAAGGTGTCTTTCAAATGGATCACATTGTACCCATAGATATCCCGCAGGATCGATTCCAGGTAATCTCCCACCCCGATCACGGAGGTGCTCTCATCCCCCTCCACAGAATCCGCAAATCCCTCCTGGGAATGCGTATGATAAATAAGGATCTGGGGACTGGAACTGTCAGAGGTGATCATCAGCTGGTCATTCAGCAGCTGCTGCGCACTCATCTGGCTGCTGTCAATGGTGGTGTTGGGATCCACCACAAAAAAATTATTGAGCAGATAATTAAAATCTCCCAGCTGCTCCATGGAGAGATCCTTTACCGGAGATGTCTCCACCGCAGTGGTCCAGGCCGGCATATCGCTGCCATCGGCAGCTTTTTCTGTCCCCTGGTCCCCCTGCTGTTCTGCCGCGGCCAAATCCCCGCCGTCAGCCTGTCCCTCCTGGCCGCCCTCTGCCCCCGAGCTTTCCGGATCTCCGGTGTCATTCTGTTTCTCCGGGGTTTCCTCCCGCCTGACAGCTTCACTGCTTTCACCCGCCTCCGTCTCTCCGTTCTTCTCACTGTTTTCCTCTGCCGAAGCGCTGGCTGCTCCCTCTGACTCATTTTCCCCTGCAGCCGTGGTTTTTCCCTCCTCCAGAGCCGCCTGGTTCTCTTCCTCCACAGCCTGCTCCTGATTTTCCGCCAGGATCCTGTCCGTGATCGTCTGCCCGTTTTTCTCTATAATGTCATGGCGGGTGCTCTCGTCCTCCACTACAGGCTGGCTGACCTCCTGGTCCTCCAGATATGTAAAAAGGGGAAAATGCCCCTTCACATTTTCCCATATATCTGCCAGGATAAGATCAGACTGCCCCTCCTCATAAAAACAGCCGGGGAGATACCAGCTAAAAGCCGTCTCTCCCACAGCTGTGTATGCCGTTTCCATCGCTTTGCGGCCAATCTCGGAGGGATTCTCCCGAAGCTTTATATAACCCCGTCCGGCCAGATATCCTCCCAGGCAGACCGCCGCAGCCCATAGTCCCGCCCGGACCCATCTCTCCATCCGCGTCATTCTCACACCTCTCCTTCAAAGGGCTGTCCCCAGCTCTGTGATATAGAAGTATATGAGCTCCGCCTGTTATTTATTCCCCGAAGCCGCTGTTCCCTCCTCCGCTGCCGCGATATTGATGGCCTCCGAAATGGTAAAACTGAGCATTTTCAGTGTTTCATCCACATCCTTGGGAGTTACAAACATGCTGTGCAGCTTTGGTGTGATCACCTCCCCCAGGAACTCCTCCATCTCCGACTCCTCCAGATTTTCCAGCAGCTCCGCCACAGCGTCATGGACGATGGTGGCAGCATCCACCACGGTGGGGACTCCGATACCGATCACAGGTACCCCCAGAGTTTCCTCCGTCAGTCCATCCCGGAAATTGAATACGCCTGAACCCGGATTGATCCCCGTATCCGTAAGCTGGATCGTACAGTTTAACCGCCGCATACTCCTGGCCGCCAGTGCGTCAATGGCCACCACCACATCCGGCCGGGTCTCCTCCACCACTCCCCGTACGATTTCTGTGGTTTCCATACCGGTCTGGGCCATCACCCCAGGGACAAGGCTGCTGATCATATGGGCTTTCTCCTTTCCCATTCCGGCTGTTCCATACTCCTTTACGATATGGCGGGTGATCCTGAGATTCTGGACCACCCGGGGCCCCAGCGCATCCGGGGTGATCTCCCTGTTCCCCAGCCCCACCACCAGGATGGATTTTTCCCGGTCCAGACGTAAAAGCTTTCTCAGATGGCGGGCCAGTTCCACAGAAATCTCCCGGTGATAATCCTCGTCAGGTACCACCAGATTGGGCGCTTCCATAGTGATATAAGTGCCGCAGGGCTTCTCCATGGCACGGGAACCCTGCTCTGTACGGATCTTTACCACAGTGGTCCGGACATCCTTATCCGCTTTATAGTCCTCATGAACAACAACCCCCTCAATCTCCACATTGTCCTTTTCAAATTTCTCCTTGCTCTCCACCGCAAGATCGGTGCGCACCCGGTACGTTCCAAGCATTTCAGCTCTCCTTTCCCATCTGCGGCTCATCGCCAGATTTTTGGGGCCGCAGGCTTTTTCTTTAGCATCTCCTCTCTTTGGCAAAATATGCAGAGAATGGCTTCGTTACAGTTCAGCTTTCCAATATCCCGCGAGGTGTCACGCTGCGTTCGCAGCGTGATCCCGAGATTTGCGGGCGCCAGGCTGCGAAAATCGCAGCCTGTGTGCATGCATTTGTAACAGTGAAGCCGGAAGGCTGAACTGTTACATGGCTTCCTCAGATCCCCCGCAAATTTTTCATTTCCCATATTGACAAATCCCTACAGCTGGCATAAACTATATAAGTGTGCTTACATTGGCCTGTCCGTGTCTCGGCCAATGTATCAGAAAAAGGAAGAAGAATTTTCAGAGACAATATTGGAGGTCGAACAATATGGCAAATATCAAATCCGCAAAGAAAAGAATCCTGGTAAACAGAACAAAAGCTGAAAGAAATAAATCCATCAGATCCGCAGTTAAGACTGCTATCAAAAAGGTTGACACCGCTGTAGCCAACAAGGATCTGGCAGCAGCTCAGGCAGCGCTTCCTCAGGCAGTGAAGGCAATTGAGATGGCTGCATCCAAAGGTGTATATCACAAGAATAACGCAGCGAGAAAGGTTTCCCGCATCTCCAAGGCGGTAAACTCCATCGCATAATTTCATAGTCAGTGTGAAAAAAGGAGAACAGTCATCCCGTCAGTGGCTGTTCTCCTTTTTTGTATTCACAGATTTCTCTGCCCTGCGGATATACAGGCAGATGTTTCTTTTGGCCGCTGCAGATTTCCGATGGATTCTTGCCGGCGGCCAAAAGCCGAACGGGAACACCTCATCAGCGTTCTCCGGCCTGGCTGTATTTCACGATCAGCAGCTCTACGCTCATCACATCGCCCAGACGTCCTGTCTTTACCTCCTCTTCTGCCTGTGTAAAATCTTCTACCGCCTGGCGCAGTCTGGCAGAAGAATACTTTCTGGCATAAGAACTGTAATTTCTTACGATAAAGCTCTGGATCCCCAGCTTATCCGCCATTCCTTTCTGGTCATATCCCAAGCGCATCAGATCTTTCACCTGCAGCATCATGTTGAACTGCCTGGCCAGCAGAAACAGGATCCTCATAGGGGGTTCCTTCAGGGCCAGAAGATCATAGTACAGATCCAGCGCTTTTTTCTGATCCTGTTCTGACACAGCTCTGATCATCTCAAAAATCCGGTTGGTGATCTGATTGGTGCACACCTCCTCGATATCTCTGGCGGTGATCACATCCCGTCCCATCGTATAGCAGAGAAGCTTCTCCAGCTCCTTCTCTATATTGCTCATATCCGTTCCCGTCTTTGTCAGAAACAGTTCCATATCCCTTCTGGTGATCTGGCGTCCTTCCCGTTTCAGGATCCCCAGCACCCAGCGCATCAGTGTATTCTCATCCTGAACAGAAAACTCCGCAGCGGTCCCGGCCTTTTTTACAGCCTTATACATCCGGCTGCGCTTGTCCACCTCATCCTCCACAAAAATCATGCAGAGATATTCCGGAAGCTCTCCCAGATATTCGGGAAGCTGGGGACACTGCCCCTTGAAAAATCCGGTATCCTCCAGCACCAGCACCCGGCGTTCTGAAAAAAACGGCATGGTATCCCCCAGTGAAATCACTTCCCGGACATCAATCCCTTTTCCCTCAAAATGCGCCATATTCATAGTATCTCCTTCCGGATTCAGCGCATGGATCAGTCGGTCCCGATACTGCCGTTTCAGATATGCTTCCTCTCCATACAAAAGATAAGCCCGCTGAAATTGATGATTTTTAATGTCTTCCAGAATCCTTTTCACCCTTGCTTTCTCCTCTCACAGACTCACCCTTATATATCCGCCGTCTCTGCAGATTCTCTCTGCTCTTCTGTCCCGAATACGGTACCCCTCCCCAAACAGCCAGGCTTCTCCTTCTTCAATGCGGATATGGGACCCGTCCATTTCCCCGATTGGTGCTTTTCCTACACCATACCATAAAACCCCTTTCTCCTTCAACCCCTATCGTTCATTCCCAACAGACAAGCGGGAAGCGTCACAAGTCCGTCCGCTTCCCGCTCTTTCTCCGGTTTCTGCTTCCGCCGGGCGCCATCAGATTCCCCCGATTTCACTGGCGGCAGCCATGATCTGCGCAGTTTTCTCCATGATCCCCATGACCGCCGCAGCTTCCCTCATGGTGTCCATGACCATGATGGCTGCACTGCACATCGGGATCATACTCCAGATTTCCCGCCAGGTAGGACTCCACCTGGGCATCCGCATTTCCGCAGGCTCCTCCGAACAGCTGGATACCTGCATCTGCCAGAGCGTTCCTGGCGCCGCCGCCGATTCCGCCGCAGATCAGCACATCCACTCCCTGCTCCTTCAGCAATCCTGCCAGCGCTCCATGGCCGCTTCCATTGGTTCCCACCACCTGAGAGGAAACCACCTGATTTCCCTCCACCTGGTAAATCTTAAACGCCTCGGTATGTCCAAAATGCTGGAACACTTCCCCATTCTCATAAGTTACCGCTATTATCATGTCATATGCTCCTTTCTGTGTAATTCCGAAATTTTCCGAAGACCGCTTCCCGTTTTTGTCCGAAAGGGATTCTCCCTGCCGCTTCTGACCGCTCATCTGACAATGCTGCTGAGACGGACAGATCACATAGTCGCCGCCGCCTATTACCAGCCCCGTCCCCTCCACCAGAAACCTGGCCAGCTTCTTTCTGGCCTCTGCATAGAGCATCTGCACGGTTGCCCGCCCGACTCCCATGGAAGAAGCACATTCCTCCTGGTTCTTCCCCAGATAGTCGATCAGCCTTATCGTCTCATACTCCTCCACAGTCATTGCGATGTGAAAATCCCCTTTTCTTCCGGCCTCGCCGAAAAATTGCCGACAGCGGGGTTCCCTGCATACTCTTTTCGGTTTGCTTGGTCTTGCCATGACTTTCCTCCATCCCCGGTCTGTGCCGCCATTTCCGCAATCGGAACAGTTCCGTCTTCCGGTTTCACTCAGTATACCTCTATTATCAGCATATGTCAATAATTCTTTTTACTCATTCTCTTCCTGGCCCAGTTTCCCCATCCTTCTGGCTCTGCGGTATACCAGCCAGGAATACAGATAATCCCATGCCACACCTCCAAGGACCACGCTGATCAGCACAGGAGCCTGAAAGCCTGCCGGCAGAAACACCGATACCAGAAACACTGCTCCCATGATAATAAACGTAATCCCTCCCATCCATTGGGTCTTTCTCCACACCCAGGTATTTTCAATAGCCCAGGGTGTCCGCACTCCCACAAAATAGTTGGACTGAAGCTTTGGCATGTAATTCCCCAGAATAATGAACAGAACGCCCACCACCACCGGCAGGATCCTGGCCATATCGGGATCATACCCCAGCGCCGCCAGTGTGGACAGCCAGGAAAATCCCATCATCATTACTGAGATCAGCGCTGTCATAATCCCATATACCTTTTTATGCCTCTCATAGTTTCGCCGTCTGGGATCCAATACCGGCATCACATACATCAGAATACAGATCAGAAGAGGGAGCGCCCCCAACACCGGATCCATGACCCTGGGGCCGTAATTATCGATCTCTCCTTCCGCGTTCCAGTGAATGGGAATCTGCTCCGGAAGTCCGGGAAATACCGCCAGATGCCCCGCAAAAGAAACTGCACATAAAACAATCAGAATCCAGTTCATTCCTGCCTTTTTCCTGCTCATGATTCCTTCCTCCCTCCAAAATCAAAAAACCACTTCATAATTTCCTGAAAAACCGAAGTATTCAGGCTGTAGATAATGTTCTGCCCGTGCCGTTCATCCAGGATAAATCCGGCATTTTTCAGCACGCTCAGGTGATGACTGACCGATGGCTTTGCCATATCAAAGCATTCCGCGATCTCTCCGGCCGTCATGTCCTTTTCCCGCAAAAGTTCCAGTATCCTCCGTCTGGTAGGATCTGAAAGCGCTTTAAAAGCATCGTTCAGCATAGATCTCCTCCTTTTTAGATATTTAGGTAAGCTTCTAAATATGTGTTTATTATACCCCTTTCTCCAGAGTTGTCAACCATCTTATGCACCATCCGCCGTTACTATTCACAGCCGCTGTGCAAACCGCCCCCAGGATATCCTGTATCAGCCTATCTGACAGACATTTTTCTGCGGCATCCATTCATCTGCTCCCTATCCCATTCCTGCGGCATTTCTCCACCACCCCGAAATCTGCCTCACCTGCCCGCAGATAACGCAGAAAGCTGCCGCACTGGTTCCGTGCGGCAGCTCCCGTCCATTTTCTTCTGTCTTTTATTCCCGCGGACACCCGGCCAGCCGGACCCGCCTGCGTGTCATTTGGCGGCCAGGCCAGGCTTGATGCCCCGCAGCTTGCTACAGGGTTTCTGACTCCTCCTGTGCCTGCGCCCCCTGAGACCGGGTCATCTGTTCTCCGGAAACCCCTTTGACAGAATCCTCTGTGGTCTCTTCTTCGGTCTCTTCTGAGATCTCCGGCTCCGTTTCCGGTTCCTGAGCGGCTGACCCGCCTGTCTCCTCCGCATTCTCTCCGGTTCCGCTGCTGACGGCTTCCGTGGCAGCGGGTTTTCTTCCCGCCCATAAAAGCATGGCCACACCCGCCAGACAGGTGAATATGGAGATAAACTGGGAGGTGGACAGTACCCCAACATTTCCCCGGATCAGATCTCCCCGGAAGAACTCCAGGATAAATCTTCCCGCACTGTAAAGGGTCAGATACAATCCTGCCACCTGGCCGTCCCGTTTTGCCCGGCGGGCAAACCAGATCAAAACAAAGAAATGCAGGAAATCCAGACCGCTGGAGATCAGCTGAGTGGGAATCAGCTTTACCCCGTTGGGCGCATAGGCCGAATCATGGAATACGATTCCCAGGGCCCCGGAGGTCTCCTTTCCATAGCAGCAGCCCGCCAGAAAGCATCCGATCCGGCCAAACCCCTGCGCCAATGCCACCGAGGGCATCACAAGGTCAAAATATTTGAGAAACGCCATCCCCTTCACCCGGCAGTAAATCCAGCAAAGGAGTACGCCCCCGATGATCCCTCCGTACACCACGAATCCATTGGACAGATCCAGCAGCAGGGAAGGATCCCGGATAATTTCTTTAAACTCCGTAAGAAAATACAGAAGCTTGGCGCCCACCATTCCGCCCACCACCGCGCAGATCACCAGGCTGAACACCCGGTCCGGATCCAGCTTGTATTTTTTTGCCCGGTACTCCGCCGAAAAATAAGCGGCCAGAACGCCAATGGCGATCATCAGTCCATAGCCATAAATGGTGACAGGTCCAATATGCAGCAATTCATTTTTCATGTCCGTCTTCTCCTTGTGTCACGTCCAGAAGCGTTTCCTCCCAGACAAATTCATTTCTGTTCCATATCTCTTCCATCTGCTCCCAGGGAACCGGTGACGTCTCCCTTCCCACCTCGATGGTCAGGCTGGGGATTTTTTCGCTGGCGATGGCCCAGTCTTTATATCCCGCCGGGTCCAGAGCTTCATAGTTGCTGTCCAGGGAATATCCTGTCAGCCGGGAAATGCGTTCCCCAAAAGCCAGCGTCTTCTCATACAGCTCCCCTTCCTGGGCAAAATACCAGTAAATCACACTTCCCTGGGTATGGTAGCTGATGGTCCGCAAAAATTGTTGTTCCCGGGTAAGCGAGATCAGCGCCGCTGATTCCGCCTCGCATCCCGGACTGGTTCCTTTATAATGGTCTGCGGAAGGATGACCCGCCGGATCCTGGTATTTCTCCCAGAGCGCGTCAAAATTTCTGTTGAGATCCACACCGTTTCCATTGGATTTCCATTTCGTAAGGTAATCTTCTTCCAAAGTCTGCCCGTCCAGCGCGGCGATGCGCTCCACATTTTCCCGGACTGTCTCTGTAAGGATGCCCTCCATGCCCTGCTGGCTGATGGAAATACCATCCGGATTCACCATGGGAACCACATAAACGGCACAGTCATCCATCAGGCTGCGGTACGGCTGCGCCTTATAGGAATCACCATCGCGCAGATGTTCCAGAAATACTGCCGTCTGCTTCATCACCAGCTGGCTGGTGATATACTCCCTTCCATGAATTCCGGCATTGACAAATATCTTTTTCCCGGCCTGGGGATCTCCCACCACCAGCAGCTGTACCTGACGTCCATCCGCCGTCCGCGCCAGCGTCTCTGTGGAAAAATCCTCCGGATACAGCATTTCCAGAAGCTGCACATCCCCCATCATATCCTCATAGGAATAGATCCGGGGTTCCTTAAGAACCTGCAGATCTGCCGGATCCGCTTCCGTGCCTTGGTTTTCCGGAGCAGTCTTTACCGTCTCTTCTGTGACTTCACTCCCGTCAGCGGTCTGACCGGTGGATCCTGTCTGGTCTTCCCCGGCCTCCCTGGCAATGCCGCTTTCTTCTTTTCGGCCTGAAGTCTCTTCCATGCCGCATTCACTCCTCCACGTCTTCCATATCAGTCCCCCGCATACCAGTCCCGTAAGCGCAACTGCAGAAAGCCCTGCCAGCCACGCTTTTCCTCTGCCCGTCATTTTCTACCTCTCTGTAAGATAGCTGGCCAGCGCGTATCCGGTGTATCCGTTATAAGCCACCATATAGAAACCGTTCTCAGCGGTCCCCTTATACTCCACCACGGCTCCCAGCGGAATCTGGCAGAATTCCTCGCCCCTGGTGCTGGGCGTCTTTCTCAGTGTGATGCTCTCCCGGCAGTTCACCACCTCCATATAGGTAATCTCCTGCTGGGAATCCTCCCCATTCTCAAAGCTGAGATAGGAAGCCAGCGCATAACCGGTCTGTCCATTGTAAATCACCTGATAAAATCCGTTTTCAGCAGTTCCCACATAGGATACCGCCGCTCCCAGGGGGATCTGGCAATATTCTCCCGCTTTGGTACTGGGGGATTTCCGCAGGGTGATGCTTTCCTGACAGTTTACCACAAAGCAGGTTTCATATTTCTGGTCCTGGCTGCTTTCCAAAGTCTGCGTCTCTCCGTCACCGGCCGCCTTTTGGGCAGCTCCCTCATCGGTCTCATTCTCATCTTCCGCAGCAGCTGTCTGATCTTCCTTCTCTGCATCCTGGCCGTCACTCTCAGAGGACTCCTCCCCGCCGGAATCAGGCACCTGGAAATCCTGGATCTCTTCCCTGGCTGCCCCGGCCTGATCTTCTTCCTCTCCGGCCTGGCCATCTTCCTTTTTCTGTTCCTCTTCCCCGGAAGAGGTTCCGCCGCTTCCCTGCTCTTCCTCCTCTGCGGTTTCTGCCGTCTGCACCGTCTGCTCCTGTTTCTCTCCACCCAGCATCCCGATACAGACCACTGTTCCCGCAATGATCAGAACCACCGCTGCCGCGCATCCGACGATGATGGGAATCACACTCTTTTTTCTGCCGGAATCTTCGGTTTCCGCTTCAGGCACCTCCACAAGGCGCCCCCCGCAGTTTTCGCAGAACATATCCTCCGAATTGGTAGTAGTCCATCCACAGTTTTCACATCTTTTCATTCCTTTTTCCCTCCTCAGATCGTCCTGACATCCTTTTTCATAAAATCACGGAGCACAAACAAAAACCAGACAGGTACGACGATCCCCTTCAGAATACTGGAAATACTGATGCTCCACCACACGCCGTTCAGCCCCAGCGCCGTGGCTGACAGCAGAAGCGCCATGGGAATTCTCGATGCGTTTCCCACTATTCCCACAACGGCAGGAGCCATGGGTTTTCCCAGCCCCTGAAAAGCTCCCGAGGTGGTGATCTCCATACACATAAACAATTGAGACACTCCCAGGATCCTCAGATAACTGACTCCCATGGGAAGTATGGCCTTTTCCGTGATAAAGATCCGAAAAATAACCTCCGGGAACACTATCAGCACAAAGGTGGTGATCACTCCCCACAAAGCCATCAGCCCCATGGCTGTCCGGTAACCTTTTCTGATCCGCTCTTTCTTCCTGGCCCCATGATTCTGGGCGATGAATGCATTGACTGCCGTGGCAAATCCATCCGCCGTCATCCAGGAAATGGATTCAATCTGGCTTCCCACCTTTTGCACCGCCACAGCCGCATCGCCCCATCCGGCGATGATCCTGGCAATGATCATGGAAAGACTGGAAAAAATAATATTCTGTGCCGCCACGGGAATACCGATCTTTCCGATCTCCACCCAATCCTCCTTTTTGCTGCCAGTCGTCAGACGGATCCTTCCAAACAGACTCCTGTCTTTTCTTATAGCTGCCAGAAACATGAGAAATACAATAGCCTGAGCCAGCACCGTGGCAATGGCCGCTCCGGCCACCCCCAGAACCGGCACCGGTCCCGCACCGAAAATAAACACCGGGTCCAGCACAATGTTGGCCACCAGTCCCACCACCGTGGAGCGGAAGGTAACAATGCTGTTCCCCATAGCCGTAAAAAGGCCGGTGAAAATCTGATTCATAAAAGAAAATACCAGCCCTGCTCCCACAATGACCAGATATGCCCTGGCATCTCTCACCACACTTTCATGATTCAGCCTGAAAAATCCGATCAGCCCTTTATTAAAGATCAGATAGATGGCCGTACAGAGTACGATCATCACAAGCCCCATGTGTATGGCCGCCTTTCCGTAAGCAGCCGCCTGTTCCTGGTCCTCTGCCCCAAGCGCGTGGGCCGCCTTTACCTGTCCTCCGGTACGGGGCACCGCTGCAATCCCGTTGGCAAGCCACAGATACATACCGGCCGCTCCTACTGCCGCCACCGCATTGCTGCTCACCCGTCCGATCCAGATCATGTCTGTCAGATTATAGGCCATCTGGATCAGGGAGGTACCCATAATGGGAAATGCCAGCTTTGACAGCCCCTTAACTATGGATCCCTCCACTAGATTTACATTCTGGTTCATTTTTCTAGTCCTCTTTCCTCTGTATAAATCTTCCCGTCATATGATCTGTCCGCAGGGTGTTGATGAATGCGGATGGGTCCACCTCCCGCACATTTTTCAGCACCATCTTCACCTCATCGCTGGATACCACGGAATATACCATATCCCGCTCCTGCCCGTCGTAGCTTCCTGTCCCCTTAAATACCGTTGCGCCATGGCTGGTACACTCGGAAATCGTAGTGTACACGTCTCTGGAATGGTTGGTGATGATCAGCAGGGTATGCTGCCGATGCTTCTGATACATGATATGAACCACCTGGGTACTGGTAAACTGGAAAATAATGGAGTACAGCGCCCGGTTCCAGTCGAACAGAAATCCGGCTGTCACCAGAATGGCCGCGTTTAAAAACAGCACGTAATTCCAGGCATCGATATTTTTTCTGTTGGACAGATAAATGGCCACAAAGTCCAGGCCGCCGGAGCTGGCACGCCCCAGCAGACAGAGACTGATGGAAAATCCGTTCAGCAGTCCGCCGAACACCGCCACCAGCAGGGAATCATAGGTAATGGGCTGCACAGGAAGGATATCCGCAAGCACACTGGACAGCACGATCATCAGACAGCTGTACATGGTAAATTTTCTTCCGATGAATTTCACTCCCAGCAAAACAGGCCCCAGGTTCAGCAGCAGGTTCACCACCGAATAGGGGATCTCCACCTGGAAGAACTCCGATCCGATCTGCTGGATCAACACGGTGATCCCCGAAATCCCACCGGGCAGCAGATCTCCCGCCCGGACAAAACTTTTCAGGTTAAAGGAATAAAGGAATGCTCCCAGACAGACCAGCAGCAGTCTTTTCCCATCATCTTTTACTGTAAATTTCATGACTTTTCCCCCTCTCCATGGGCGCCAGCCGGCGCTGTCCATGGATCTCGCCGCAGTTTGCGAGTCTTTTTTCCAGTATTTTTCATGTACGCCGCGGCAGGTTACCCCAACAGAGCGATCAGTCTGCTGGTCCCCAGCCGGTCTGCTCCCAGACGGATAAATTCCATGGCGTCCTCCACCGTGGAAATTCCTCCCGCGGCCTTCACCCGCACATGAGGCGCGGAATATTTCCTGAGCAGAGCCACATCCTCAAAGGTTGCTCCTCCTGTGGAAAATCCCGTGGAAGTCTTGATAAAATCCGCGCCGGATTCATTCACCACACTGCACATCCGGATTTTTTCCTCCTGTGTCAGAAGGCAGGTTTCTATGATCACCTTCAGGATCTTATCCGGACATGCCTCCCGCACAGTCCGGATCTCTTCCAGCACGCTGTCATAGGCTCCTTCCTTCACCATTCCCAGATTGATCACCATATCCAGCTCATCTGCCCCGCAGGCAGCAGCCTCTCTGGCCTCTGCCGCCTTGATGGCCGCTGTATGATTTCCATTGGGAAAACCGATCACTGTGCAGACAGCCGTCCGGCCCTGCATGTAATTGGCTGCCCGGGCCACAAAACATGGCGGGATACACACGGAAGCCGTATGGTATTCCATCCCTTCATCACAGATTTTCCGGATCTGCTCCCAGCAAGCCGTCTGCTTCAGCAGCGTATGATCCACTCTCGTCAGTATTTCTTTCTTCGTCATAGATAGTTTCCTCCGCGCTTCTGTCATTTCTCCGGTAATCTTTTCCGTTTTTCAGCATGTCAGCTTATCCAGAATGGAATATCCGATGGTCCCTTCCGGCATCTTCACACGGAAATTATCAGCCGCCGTCGCTCCCACCACAGCAAAGGTATCCGCCTCTCCCAGGCATCCCCCTGTCGTCATGGAAGGTGACCAGGCCACCAGGGGCACCCGTTCCCGGGTATGATCCGTTCCCGTCCAGACAGGATCATTTCCATGATCCGCCGTCAAAAGCAGGAGATCTTCCTCACCCAGCCGCGCCATCAACAGGCCCAGCTTTTCATCAAATCTCTCCAACTCCGCAGCGTATCCCCGGGGATTTCTCCGATGCCCCCACAGAGCGTCAAAATCCACCAGATTCGTAAAGCACATCCCATGGAAATCCCTTCCCGCGATCTCTATGGTCTGCTCCATTCCATGCACCGAGGACTGGGATTTGTTGGACTCTGTCAGCCCCTGTCCGTCAAAGATATCAAAAATCTTTCCCACCGAGATCACATCCAGCCCGGCCTCTTTCATGGCATCCAGAGCGGTCTTTCCGTATGGTTTCAGAGCATAATCATGCCGGTTGGCCGTACGGACAAATTCTCCCTTTTTCTTTCCCACATACGGTCTGGCGATCACCCGTCCCACCTTCCACTCGTCCCGCATGGTCAGTTCACGGGCAATCTCACAGTAATGGTACAGATTTTCCAGCCCCATGGTTTCTTCATTTCCACAGATCTGAAGAACCGAATCCGCTGAGGTATATACGATCAGATGGCCTTCCCGGATCTCCTCCTCCCCCAGCTCATCCAGGATCTGGGTGCCGCTGGCGCTCTTATTCCCGATGATCGTCCGGCCGGTCCGCCGTGACAGTTCCCGGATCAGCTCCAGAGGAAATCCATGCTCCGTAAATGTCTTAAAGGGTTTCGTGATATGCAGCCCCATCATCTCCCAGTGTCCTGTCATGGTATCCTTCCCGATACTTTTCTCCCGAAGGCTCATATACCGCCCCAGGGGATGGGCTGCAGGCAGAAGTCCCGGAACCGGATGCAGGTTCGCGATTCCCAGTCTTTGCAGATTGGGGATCGCAAGACGGACCCGTTCTCCGATATGGCCCAGAGTATCCGCTCCCAGATCTCCATAATCCTCCGCATCCGGCGCCCCGCCGATTCCCAGGGAGTCCAGCACAATGGTAAATATCCTTCTATAGCGTCTCATTCCTCAGCTCACCTTCCTTATTGTCGGTCCGATGCAGCAGATCGGTCTTCCGGCCGCAATGAGACCGGGCGCACCGTCCGTTACACGTTCTTCCCAGCCCTGTCCTGACGGATCAGACGCCGGATGGCTTCCACCGCCACGGTAATGGCCGCCTCCGTATCATGGACAATGGGATTCTCCAGCCCCGCGGCATCCCGCTCCTGATTTCCCACCACCAGAAAATCCGAACCGCAGCGTACTTTCAGATGGCTGGCCGCCACAAACAGCGCCGCAGATTCCATCTCTGAGGCTTTGCATCCCAAACGCTTCCAGGCCTCCCATTTATTCAAAAGCTCATAGCTTACCGGCATTTTCTCCGGCTCGTGCTGCCCGTAAAACGCGTCCTTACACTGTACCACCCCGGTGTGAAAACGGTATCCCAGCGCCCGGGCCGCCTCCCGCAGGGCGCACACCACGTCCAGATCGGCCACCGCCGGAAACTCTATGGGCGCATACTCCCGGCTGGTTCCTTCCATCCGCACCGCTCCTGTGGCAATGACGATATCACCGCCCTTCACCTCCATGTCAATACCGCCGCAGGTTCCCACCCGCAGAAAGGTATCCGCACCGCAGCGCACCAGTTCCTCCATGGCAATGGATGCGGAGGGTCCGCCGATTCCCGTAGAGGTCACACTGACCTTTTCTCCCTCCAGGCTTCCGGTCCAGGTTACAAATTCCCGACTGTCAGCCACCAGGCGGGCATTGTCAAAATGGGCCGCGATCTTCTGACTTCTCTTGGGATCGCCCGGCAGGATCACATATCTGCCCACATCCCCCGGTCTTATCTGCAAATGATACTGAAGGTCTTTTTCTCCTGAATAATTCTGCATATCTTCACTCCTCCATTCCTGCCTTCCGGCTGTTTTTCCGGTTCTCCCTCTGTCCGCGATGAAGGCTCCCCTCTGCCGTCTCTACCCGGCAGACAGTCAGGACCTCCCCGTCCACCCGGAACTTGATCTCCAATCCGGCAAATTCCATACCGTACACCCTTTCCGGATCGCTCTGGTAAGAGGGTCTGGGATCCTGGGCCAGTACCCCCCGTACAGCCTCCAGCTTGTCCTGGGGTATTCTCTGCTTCCAGCAGTCCTCCATCTCCACCTTCAGCTCATAGGAGCGAAATCTGTCAGAAAATCCTCCCGCTGCTTCCGTACGGCAGTCCGCCAGCGGCACGTACGGCTTGATGTCAAAAATGGGAGTTCCATCCATCAGATCTCCTCCCGCGATATGAAGCACCGGCCCCAGATCCTCTGTCTGCTCCACCCCCAGCAGCCGGACACAGGAAAGCCCGATACTGTTGGGGCGAAACGGTGACCGGGTGGCAAATACCCCCATCCTCTGGTTCCCGCCCAGCCTGGGAGGCCGCACTGTGGGGGACCACTCCTGCCTCAGCGCCTGGGAAAACTGCCAGATCAGCCAGATATGGGAAAATCCATCCAGCCCCCGAAAGGCATCCATATTCCGGTACTCCGGTTCCATCACCACCGTGGCCGTAAGCTCATCCACCAGCCCGCTCTGCCTGGGGATCCCGAACTTGGTGGGAAAGTCGCTGCGTACTCTTCCGATAAATCTCATCACCGCCGTGTCCTGTTCCACCGAATACCTCCTGTCCGCTGTCACATTTTTTCTATTGCTATTGTAACCTATTCACTGTGATTTCTCAAGGCGCAATCCACTTTACAGCCAGCCCCACCGCCACTTCCGCCGCGCCGCACAAGACCATGACCTGGATGGGATTCTGTTTTTTCCATCGCAGAAGGATCATTGCTCCCAGAAAGATCAGCGCTTCCAGAACATGAAAATTTTCCAGGGAAACGGCATTGCCCTCTCCAAAGAAGGAAGATACAATGATCAGAAGCCCGGCGGAAGCAATCATAGCCACCACCGCAGGGCGAAGCGTCTTCAGCACCCCCTGAAGCATCCGCATGGAGCGGTACTTCAGATAGACCCAGGCGATCAGCGTTACCAGGATACAGGAGGGCAGGATACATCCCAGCGTAGCCGCCGCCGCGCCGCCAAATCCCGCGATCTTCATTCCCACAAAGGTAGCGGAATTGATGGCGATAGGCCCCGGCGTCATCTGGGAAATCGTAACCAGATCCGTGAATTCCCCCACCGACAGCCACTGGTGCAGATCCACCACCTGATGCTGGATCAGGGGCATGGCCGCATAACCGCCGCCAAAGCTGAACGCCCCGATCTGAAGAAAGCTGAGAAACAGTTCCAGATAAACCATCATACCGTCTTCCCTCCCCTCTCCCTGCGGGTCTCCCACAGCGTCCGGAACACTCCCAGGACACCGCAGGACAGGATCAGCACCATTACATTTACTCCCGCAAAATAATTCAGAAGAAACACCGCCGCCATCAGAACACAGCCCAGCAGATCTTTCTCTTTTACGATCCCGCTTCCCATATCGTATACCACGGAAGCGATCACTGCTCCCACCCCCGCCTGCATGCCTGCCAGGGCCAGCGCCACGATCTCGTTGGATGCGAATGCTTCATAAAAGGCGGAAATCACCGACAGGATCACGAAAGGGGGAATGATGGTGGCAGTCACCGCCACCAAAAGTCCCGCCAAACCTGCCAGCTTGAACCCCACCACGATGGCTCCGTTCACCGCAATGGCCCCGGGCGCCGACTGGGCAATAGCCACCAGATCCAGCATTTCCTCCTGATCGATCCAGTGATACTCGTCCACAAACTTCTTCTTCATCAGTGTAACGATCACGTAACCGCCGCCAAAGGTGAATGCGCTGAGCGTCAGCGTGGACAGGAAAAGCTGCGCCAGAAGCTTTTTTCCTGAAGGCTTTTGATCCCTGGGGCCGGCAGCATTTCCCGTATTCTCATTTGTTCCCTTTTTCATTTCTCTCATGACAAAATCCTTTCTTACAGGTTGGAGACCAGCCGGATCTTCTTTCCGGAAACAGACTTTCTGGCCTCCCCCATTGTCCTTCTCATTTTAGTATACTTTGTCCTGAGATTCCATAGCATAATACACTTTTATCTATATTTAACCTGTACAGGCTGACTGCCGGCCGCATGACCGGACAGACTGTACTGTTTTATCCGCCCACGGCGGCCTGTCATTCCTCCACCTTTACAGCCGCCCCTTCCACATGTTTCCTGTTCATCTGATGCCGCAGCTTCCTGTTCTCCACCGAGTCAAAAACAATAGAGAAATCGTAATTTTCCGGGTATAATCTGTCCGCCGCCACCTGCAGCTTCAGCCGCTTGTGGCTTACGCTGATCTTTCCCCAGGGCATCTGCACCCGCAAAATCCCCTTATCGTCACTCTTTCTGCAGACGATTCCGATCTTTTTCTCCGGAAATACCATCACGCTGTCCCCCACCTGAAATTTTTCCGCTCTGGTCTGTTTTCTGACACTTCCGTCTTTTTCCAGGGCAGCTGTGCGTTCTTTCCTGATTCCGGGGCTTTCCGCTCCCCGAACGATCTCCTGGTCCTCCCTTCCGTATGCGGCCAGGGATGCCCGGCGCAGCATATTTCCCGGCATTCCCAGTTTCCGGGCAATATACAGAGCGCAGCTTTCCCCTGCCTTTCCGATCTCCAGCCGGTACAGGGGTCTCAGACTCTCCCGGTCAAAGGCCATTCTGGCATTCCTGAGCCCCTCCGTCTCCTCAGCGTAGGTCTTCACCTCCGGATAATGGGTGGTCACCAGAAACAGGCAGCCGCACTTTCTCAGCTCCTCCAGGATAGCCACCGCGATCCCCATTCCTTCTGTGGGGTCGGTTCCCGATCCCAGCTCATCCATGATGACCAGGCTTTCCGGTCCGGCCTTTTTCAGGATCTCCAGCACGTTGGTGATGTGGGAGGAAAACGTGGAAAGGTTTTCTTCAATATTCTGTCCGTCCCCGATATCGCACAGGATCAGGTTGTTCAGACAGATCCTGGCATCTTCGCAGGTCACATGAAGACCGCACTGAGCCATATAACAGTTCAGTCCCACCGTTTTGATGGCCACAGTCTTTCCCCCGGTATTGGGTCCGGTGATCACCACGCCTCTGCAGCCGTCCCCCACCGAAAAATCCAGGGGCACGCAGGTCTCCCGGTCCATCAGGGGATGTCTTCCCTTTTTCAGACAGATTTCCCTCTCCCGGATGATCTCCGGCTGGACACCATCCATCTGCATGGACAGCTTTCCCTTGGCAAACAGAAAGTCCAGTTTCTCAAAGGTTCTCCTGTTTTCCCGGAAGATCTCCTCCGCATCCGCCAGCATTCCTGTCAGGGTGTAGAGAATGGTCCGTTCTTCATTTTCCTCCTCCAGCCGCCAGACCTCCAGCTCCGACTGCAGTTTCCCCAGCGCCGCCGGCTCAATAAAGTACGTGCTTCCCGTGGCGGAACGGTCCACCACGCTTCCCGGTATCCGGGTACGGAACTGTTTTTTCACCGGCAGGCAGACCCGTCCGCTGCGAATGGTGGAAAACTGATCTGCCAGCATATCCCGGCAGGTTCTCACCAGAGAATCAGCCTTTTCCCGAATACGGATCTCCAGCTCCCCAATCTCCCTTCTGATATCCCGCAGCCGTCCGGTGGCATAATCGTCCACCCGGCCGTTCCGGATCATCCGGGAGATTTCCTCCCTCACCTGATCCATGGGATCCAGATTTTCCTCATACCAGGCCAGACCGATCTGCCAGGTTTTTCCTCTGGTCAGATAGGATTTCAGCCGGGCCACCGCTGCCAGTGTCTGGGCTGTCTCCTCCAGCTGCTCCGGTGTCAGGCAGCCGCCCTGCCGGGCTGTAATCAGGTACTCCTCCATATTTTCAAAGGAGGTCAGCGGCGGATTCCCCAGCCGTTCCATCAGTTCCCGGGCCTGCGTGGTATCCCTCAGCGCCGCCGTCACCTGCCGGGCTGACAGGAGGGGCACCATGGCGCTGATCTCCTCTCTGGCCTTCTGTGTACAGGCCATCTGGCACAGCATGGCCTTGATCTTATCCATTTCCAGAATTTTTTCCATATCTCTCATTGTCTTATCTCCTCTGCATTGACCCTGGGGCCATTTTCTTCTTTTTGCAGGCCGGCGCTGTCACAGCGGGGATACCGGTGATCCACAGTGCCGTCATGCATGTCTGCCGGCATCTTCTCTCCGGTATTGGGCCGCAAGCCTGAAAAGCTCCCATAAAACGCAAAAAGCCGCAGAATCCTGCGGCGAAATCATCCGTATCCTTCTGCGGTTTCCTGTCCATTCCCTCTGACAGACCAGTCCTCAACATATCCGGAGCACAGCAGTCTATGCTCAGCAAACCAAACGGACATGCAGACATATCCTCTTGTCTCGCCGCCCGCAAAAAAAGCACAGCCAAACAGCTATGCTTTCCTGTCTTTCCGGAAACTGTCAGATTCGGAAAATATATGGGAAGTGTTCTACATTCAGCAGTAAAATACCGGCGCGCACGCCGACAAAAGGCTGTGGAATCCCTCCGGATATCCATGGCCTTTTCAACTATTCAGTTGCTATTTTACTACCAGCACACGTAACAAACTCTTCCCTTCTTTCTCTCTGAATTTGATAAATCCTTTCGGATTCCTGTTCATTATACACAGACGCGCTCCGGGCTGTCAAGAAAATTTTCTTATCCCTTTGCCTGCGCGGCAACAGTTCAGCCTTCCTCTCCCCCGCTCTGTTTCGGTTCCTTCATCTGCTTGATCATCTGATGTACATAGGTACTCAGCCCCGCCGTAAGAATTCCCTGGGTAATGGCCGTAAACGCTGCCATTACCACATCCTGGATCCCGTCAAGTGTTTCCGTAGCGAAAACGTACAGCATACAGATCAGGATACCTGCCGCACCGTTGATCAGAGGAATAAAACGGCAGTTTACGATCTTACTCTTCTTCACCGCAACACCCAGTACATACAGCGCCACAGCCACAACCACAAGCTCCGGTTTGATATAATTGCTCAGATCCATCCTGTCTCTCCTGTCCGGTATACTGACATATGACAGTTCCGTCTTTTGCCGTCCCGCAAGAACGCTGTGTGCCGGCGGCACACATTCAGCGCAAAACGGAATGCAGATCCAGCTGCACATGCAGCGGGATTCCAAGACCCGGGGCGCAGTCTGCGGTCTTCGCGGCCTGTGTGCATGCATCTGTGACCGTGAAGACACATGACCAAGCGGTTACAGTGACATGCCCTTAGTCCGGCGGATGCCTTGCCTGAATTTCCATCTGGAGCGTTGCCGTAAGTCAGCCCCTCCGCAAAAGTCACTCGTCAGTACACCAGTTTTTGCAGCAGCCTGACCTTTCGGCCTCCCTGCCGCTTTTTTTATATCATATGCGGAAATTCCCGGACAGCGCAGGCTTTTCGCAAAAAATGGATCAAACCCTCAAAATACTGCCGCTTCCACCTCTTCTATTCCGGGGATCGACGGGGCTGCTCCCTTTCGGGACACTGCCAGGGCCGAGGCCCGGGAGCCGAGATCCAGTGCAGCGGAAATCTCCATCCCCTTCAGCATCCCTGCCAGAAAATATCCTGTAAAGGTATCCCCCGCCCCGGTGGTATCCACAGCCTTCACCCGGTAGGCACTCTGCCGGTACAGGCGCCCCTTCCCCTGGTATACAGAGCCCCTGCTCCCCAGGGTCAGCACCACCTCTGCCCGGGGATATTTCCGGACCATCAGCCCCAGTGCCTCCTCCGGATCCGCCGTGCCCGCGATCCGGGCTCCCTCGATCTCATTCATAAGAAACAGGGAAATTTTTTCCATATCCACCTGGTTCAGATTTTCATCGATGGGAGATGGATTCAGCACGATCCGCATGCCCCTCCTGTAAGCCGTATCCACAATATATCCCAGAAGGTTGATCTCATTCTGCAAAAGCAGAAGATCTCCCTGCCCAAACTCTTTCAGCACCCCGTCCACCCACTCTCTGGTCAGCGCCCGGTTGCTTCCTCCATACAGCAGGATACAGTTCTGAGCTTTCCGGTCCACCCGGATCATCGTATGGCCGTTTTTTCCGGAAATCCTCCGGATATACCGGGTGTCCACTCCATTTTCCCGGCAGATATCCAGAAACATCTCACCGTCTTCCCCGATCATGCCGGCGTGATACGCCGGTACTCCCGCCCTGGCCAGAGCTATAGACTGGTTCAGTCCCTTTCCCCCGCAGAAAACCTCCATTTCCCCGGAAGCCAACGTCTATCCACCCGTTACAATATGATCCACCTGATAGACATAATCCAGATTCAGAGATCCCATATTCAATACCTTCATACTTGTTTCTCCTCCTTTCTTGACGGCAGTCCGGCCTTCCCGCAAACCTCACCGGCCGCTCGTCCCAAGCAGGCTGGCGCTTTCTCCGACTCGCTTTCGCTCATTATAACACAGGGGATCCGTCAGCGGAAAATCGGAATGCCGGATAACTTATTGGCTGAAATTTCGGATCCAGTCACATTTCTTACACATTTATAAGGTATCATATCTTTTATTACATCAAAGAAGGAGAACATACAGCATGAAAAAAGAAAATCGGAAAATGGCTCAGCAAAAAAGAGCACAGGAAAGGAAAAAACAGGAAAGGAAACGGAAGATCAAAAAATTCCTGGCATATTTTCTGCCCTCCGCAGCCGTCCTGATCCTGATCTTTGTTCTGGTCTTTGACAGCATCCACAATTCCCAGCAGGTTTCCGCTGAGGAAGATACTGCCTCAGAGACTTCCTCCAATGAGGATACCGCCACAGATGACGCTTCTGCCGAGGACGCATCCTCAGACAGCAGCGAGAGCACAGAGCTATCCACTGACAGTTCCCTGACTGTCGAAGACGGAGATACTGTCAATATCGATTACGTGGGCACCATTGACGGAGAGGAGTTTTCCGGCGGAAGCACCGATGGCTCCGGTACGGATCTGGTGATCGGTTCCGGCAGCTATATTGATGATTTTGAAGATCAGCTTATCGGCGCGCATCCCGGAGATCAGGTCTCTGTGGAGGTCACTTTCCCGGATGACTACTCCAACCAGGAACTCCAGGGACAGGATGCGGTATTTTCCGTGACCATCAACGGAATCTACAGATAAAACTGCAGCAGTCCAGCCGAAAGACTGAACTGCCGCAAAAAATGGACATGCCGGCAGTTCCGCCCGGTCCTACCGCTGCGGAGCTGCCGCGTAAAAGTCAAATGAAGAATTCCGTCACTCGTTGAGGTTGAATACATATCTGTCCAGACGGTCCATGGCTTCCTCCACTCTCACCCGGGGGAGAGCCAGATTCAGCCGAATGGTCCAGGGATGCTTAAAGGGACGTCCATCCTGCCAGATCACCCCAACTCCAATTCCTGCGTGCAGCAGTTCATCCATGGTCTTTCCATGTGTTTTACACCACTGCTCACAATCCAGATACAGCATATACGTTCCCTGGGGTCTGGCAAGCGTCACTCCCTGAAAATGCCGCAGAATGTAGTCATATGCGTAATCCACATTGCCGCCCAGAACCTGACAGAGCTGGTCTACCCAGTCCATACCCTCCGGAGTGTATGCTCCCATCAGAGCATGGACCGAAAGTACATTGGGCGAATTGTAGTGGGACATGGCAGAAACCTTTTCTATCCGGTCCCTGAGATAACTGTTCCGGATCACATGGTAGGATCCCACCAGCCCGGCCAGATTAAACGTCTTGCTGGGAGCATAGACTGCGATGGTCCTGTTTTCCGCATCCCTGGAAATGCTCTGGGTGGGAATATGATGGTTTCCGGGAAGCACCAGATCTGCCCAGATCTCATCAGAAATCACGATACAGTCATATTTTGCGAACAGCTCCATGGCCTGTTCCAGCTCTTCCTTTTCCCAGACCCTTCCTGTTGGATTATGGGGTGAGCAGAAGATCACACAGTGAATATGGTTCTCTGCGATCTTTTTCTCCATATCCGCGTAATCCATCCTCCAGATCCCTGCCTCATCCTTCTTCAGTTCACTGAGGACCATCCTTCTGCCGTTGTTGTCCATAACACCTGTAAATCCGATATAGGTGGGAGAATGGAGAAGCACTGCCTCTCCCGGAGCGGTAAATGCCTGCAGAGCGCTGGAGACACATCCCAGTACGCCATTTTCATAGCCGATATACTCCTTTTTCAGCCCTTCCACACCGAAGCGTTCCTGCTGCCACCGGATGATCCTGTCAAAATATTCCTCCGGAAGGTCAAAATATCCGAAATGCGGATGTTTCAGCCGATCCTCCATTTCCTCCAGGATGGTGGGAAGGGTGGGAAAATTCATATCTGCCACCCACATGGGGATCACGGAAAATCCCTCCTCTACCTTGGCGCCGGGGATCGGTATCTGATCCACTGCAATGGCGTCATGCCCTTTTCTGTCCAGAATCGTTGTAAAATCATACTTTCTCATATCCGTACCCTTTCTGTTGCTTTTTCCAAAATGTATTTTCCTGCTTCACTGCTGCACCAGTGAAACGCAGCCAGACAGACGCTCTTGACCATCTGTCCGGAAATCCCTATAATATTTTTATGACCGGCGGGAACTTACCTCCACCTGATCGGGAGAGCGTTTCCTGCCCGAAAGGAAGGAACAGCCATGCCCAAAAGCCCTGAAAAAATAATCAATGCCAGAAACGCAAGAAAAGAAGAGATCATCAACGCCTGCGCCTCCCTCTATGAGACAATGAGCTTCAAGGAGATCACCCTGAAGGACATCGGGAAGAAGACCACCTTCACCCGTACCTCTATCTATAATTATTTTCAGACAAAGGAAGAAATTTTCCTGGCTCTGCTCCAGCGGGAACATCAGTTGTGGATTTCCGATCTGGAAACGATCCTCCGGACCCACAGTACCCTTTCCGCCGAGGGCTTTGCCGCCAAGCTGGGCTGTACCCTGGAAAAGCGGGAATGTATGCTGAAGCTGATGTCCATGAACCTATACGACATGGAAGGCAACAGCCGCCTGGAGAACCTTGTGGCCTTTAAAAAGGTATACGCCGACGCACTGCGTACCCTTGCCCGCTGTCTGGAAAAGTTTTTCCCCTCCATGACAGACTCCGATATCCAGGAATTTCTCTATGCCCTTTTTCCGTTCCTCTTCGGGGTCTATCCGTATACCACCGCCACAGAAAAACAGAAAGAGGCCATGGAGCTGGCCCGGGTCAACTACGCCCGGCATTCCATTCAGGAACTTACCAGATCCTTTGTCTCCAGGCTGCTGCGCTCCTTTTCCTGACTGCCCAAAGTCCCGGTTTCCCTGTCCGATCTGCGCGATACTGCAGCGGACAGCGAACGGCTTTGCCGTAAGCCGCCCGCTGCCCGGCAAATGGTACTGCGTGCCAGTGGCACGCGTTTGGCACCGACCGCAGCGGAGCGAAGACCCGCTCACGCAAGCTGGCGGCCATTTACATGGTTTACCGCGCAAAGACAGACGGTCCCAAACCGCCTGTCTTTCATCCTTCAACTTTTATCCGGCAGCCATCTCTTCCGCCTTTTCCATTCATAAGCTTACATATACCTGTCTATGGTGTCTCTGACAGCGCCCTTTCCGGCGATCATTTCACGAAACAGTTCTTCCACCTTTTCCCCCAGACCATTCTGATACAGATCTGTAAAGAAAATCTTCTCATTGGACAAAACAGGTTTCAGCTGATCCTTCAGTGTTTCCGGCTTTCCGATCACCACATCCTTCAGTATCTCCTGGATCTCTCCCGCCATGGGATCCGGAGCCAGCACGTAAGAATTCCCCTGATCGTCAACCGCCATCATATAACGCAGCCATCCGGCGATGCCAAGAGGAATACCGATCAGCCGGTCAGCGCTTCCGTATTTGGCCGTATATGCCTTGATGGTCTCCCCGAAACGTACTCCCAGTCCCTGGGACTCGTCTGTGACGATCCGAAGGTTTGTATCCAGCAGGTACTCATTTACGAACCGGACCTGCAGCAGTTCGTCCGCAAACGCCTTGGGATCGATGATCCCCGGGCTTTCTACCATAGGCAGTCCTTCCGTATAAGCCACGGTTCTGGCCAGCTTCATCAGCCTGGGATCATGGTTGAGCATATGCGCAAAATATTCTTCTCCCAGAAGCACTCCCAGCGGGGCCAGTGCGGAATGCACCGGATTCAGCAGCGCTGTAACCTTCATCCGTTCTGACTGGTTCACAGTCCTGCGGCTTCCCAGGAAAACTCCCTTTCCTTTTTCCAGCGGCGGTCTGCCATTGGGGAAAGAGTCCTCGATCACCAGATACTGGGGATCCTCTCCATTGATGAACGGGGCGATATACGTCCGCTTGGAGGTTTCCACAGGCTGCATCTTCTCCACCCCCAGCGCTTCCAGATCGGCGGCAATATCCGGGTTGGGCCTGGGAGTAATCTTATCGATCATTGTCCATGGAAATGCGATAGTACTCTCATCTTCTACATAGGAAACAAAACCTTCCTCTACAAATCCCCGTTTCAGCCACTCCTCCGCCATGGTCAGCACCGAACTGCGCAGCAACTGTCCGTTCTGGGAACAGTTATCCATGGACACCAGCGCCAGAGGAGCCGCGCCCTTCCGGTAGCGTTCCAGCAGCATGGCAGCCACCACCCCCATGGCTCCGCCTGCCTTCTCCGGACCATTGTCAATATCTGCCTGCACAAAGGGAAAATAATTCCCCGCCGCGTCCGTCAGCGCATATCCTTTTTCCGTAATGGTAAAGGAAACCATCTGCAGAGACGGTGACGCAAAGATCTCCTTCAGCCGGTTCCACTGTTCGGGATCCGTACTCCTGGCCTTTACAGCCTCCCCGAAGCACCCCAGCACTTTATAGTCCCGCTCCCCCGTCTCATGAAGGATCACACTTAGTCCCAGGTTGTCATACGGACGGTAAATATCATCCACCACATCGTAATCGAAGGTTTCCACGCAGGTCAGCGAGGTATCCAGATCCCCGTTTTCCAGCATACCGTCCACAATACCCCCAATAAAGATCCGGAAAATATTTCCGATTCCGAAATGCGCCCATCGGGGCGCCGTCCTGGCTTTCCGGGCGGCATGAGCCACATCGTAGCCAGGCAGTTTGATCCCGGCATTCTCCCATGCTGCCGTGTCTTTGATTCCATTCAGCGAAAGCTCCATTTTTACTGCCTCCTCCTTGTCAGTATCGCTGTCCGTACCGGGATGAAAATCCCGTGAGAGAACAGATACCCTCTGCCCGCGGCAAGGCATCTGATCCGTGTCCATCCCGGATGCATCCTGCAGTATATTGCCACTATAGCATAAGAAAGAGCAGGTTTCAATATCCTGTATCTTTCCCGGCGGATCCGCAGCTCTCTGTCCCCCATTTTTGTCACCACAGCACCCAGGTAAGCGGCAAAACGATACTCCCGCCCTCCCAGAAGAAGGAATCCCACAACTCCGCGAAACCGTATGCCTGCATTCCATTCCGGGAAGATACGCAAAACCCCATCATGTGATATCCCGGCCGTGCAAACGCTCCGAAGCGCAGGACGCCTCTGACCATTGCCGTTCCCTCCTGTACGCCGTCCTCCCTTTCCCGGATAATAGCCTGAAAATTCAATCGGAGCCCTTTTCCTGAAAACAGATTTTCCCCGATCCGCATGATTCCCTTCTTTCAGAGTTTTATATACCCCTGCCTTTCCCCGGGCCGTTTTCACCAGATTCTCCTCCACCTCCACTGCCGGAGAGACCTCGTAGATTGTCAGGCGTTCTGCCAGCGCTCCGATAAATTTCAGCGGATGAAAGCCGGCCTGTCCCGGGAACCGCACCCCTCCGGCACAGGGAACGGGAATTTCCAGTTATTACCGGGTGGATTTTGGACTTGCTCCCTTAAGAGACGTGCGCCGCCAGACGCCCGAAGGAAATAGGGGCTGTCACATGAAAAAACCGATTCCTGTTGCAGAACCGGTTTTCCTACATGGAAAAGTGAATAGATTGTTTAGCCTTCGGGCTTTCCTGCCACGAAAATGCAGACACTTCTGGGATGTGCCACATAGACAAAATGTCCCAGAAGCTCTCTGCCGGTGATAATTGCCTCCTCTCTGGCGGTGTCGGCCACCGGCCGCCAGAGATATCCTGCCGGGAGCCGGGGAAGCCGGAGCTCCACAGCTTCCCAGTACGCGTTGACTGCCAGATATACCAGGTCGTCCGCGCCCCGGTCATCGGCGCCGGAAAAAAGCACGCAGATGGTATGGTCGTCCCAGCCGAATTCGCTCTGGCCGGGATCGGCTCCGTGGAAGCTGATGGAAGGAAAGCCCAGAGAAGAGAGGCTGGTATTTTTCCGGAGGATCGGGTGCTCCCGGCGAAAATGAATCAGAAAACGGAAGAATTCCCACAGCTCCCTGTTGGCTGCCAGCAGACTCCAGTCCAGCCAGGAAATTTCGTTGTCCTGGCAGTAGGCATTGTTGTTGCCATACTGGGTATTTCCAAATTCATCTCCCGCGAGAAACATCGGTGTCCCCCGGCTGCAGAAGAGTACTGCGGCGGCATTTCGAATCATCTGAAACCGCAGCTTCTGTACGGCGGTGTCATCGGTTTCCCCTTCCTTTCCGCAGTTCCAGCTGCGGTTGTCGTCAGAGCCGTCGGTGTTGTTCCAGCCATTGTCCTCATTATGTTTCCGGTTGTAGGCGTAAAGGTCGTACAGCGTGAAGCCGTCATGACAGGTGAGAAAGTTTACGGAGGCATTTTCCCCGCGCTTTTTGGGCGGATACAGATCCGGGGAACCGGCGATGCGCAGCGCCGCCGCCTGGGCGAAGCCGCAGTCTCCCTTCAGAAAGCTTCTCAGATCGTCCCGGTACCGGCCGTTCCACTCCGCCCACCGGTTCCAGGAAGGGAAGCTTCCCACCTGATACAGGCCGCCGGCATCCCAGGCTTCCGCAATGAGTTCTGTACTGCTTAAAATCGGATCGTAAGCCAGGCTTTCCAGCAGAGGCGGGCGGCTCATGGGGGAAGCGTCCTCGCTGCGCCCCAGAATAGAGGCCAGATCGAAACGGAACCCGTCCACATGGTAACTGGTGGCCCAGTACCGCAGGCAGGACAGAATCATCTCGCGGACCATGGGATGATTGCAGTTCAGGGTATTTCCGCAGCCGCTGAAATTATAGTATTTCCCGTCCGGCGTCAGCATATAGTAAACGTTGTTGTCGATGCCCTTGAAGGAAAAGAACGGCCCCTGTTCGTTTCCCTCTGCCGTATGGTTGAAAACCACATCCAGAATCACCTGGATTCCCTCCCGGTGCAGCTGGCGGATCAGGTTTTTCAGCTCTTTTCCCTCCCGGTTATATTCCACTTCGGAGGTATAGCTGGTGTTGGGGGCAAAAAAACACACCGGATTGTATCCCCAGTAATCCAGCAGAGTTTTTCCGTTCACCTGACGCATATTTCTGGTCTCATCGAATTCAAAAATCGGCATCAGTTCCACCGTATTGATGCCCAACTCCTTCAGATAAGGAATTTTTTCCTGAAGCCCCGCGAAGGTGCCGGGATGTTTTACCCGGGAGGAAGTATGTCGGGTAAAGCCCCGGACGTGAAGTTCGTAGATGATACAGTCACAGAGCATCAACGCGGGGCGCTCCTCCGAATCCCAGTCGAAATTGTCGTGAACCACCCGCGCCTTATAAAAGGCATCGCTTCCCAGCCGCCGTCCCCAGGCACTCTGGCCGGTGACCGCTTTGGCGTAAGGATCCAGCAGATACCTGTTTTTGTCGAACAGCAGCCCCGTTGGGGGATCCCAAGGACCGTCCAGAGAATAGGCATACTCAAATTCATCGATTTTCAGCCCGAACACAAACATAGAGTAAATGATCCCCATCCGGTATTCCTTCGGAAAGGAAATACGGGCATAAGGGGTCTGGCTGCCCCGGTGAAACAAAAGCAGACAGCAGGCGGTGGCCGACCGGGAGATCAGGGTGAAGTTTACCCCGTTGGGGAATCCTGTGGCGCCGTTAATTTCATAAAATCCCGGGCGGATGGGAAAGCCGTTCACCGTCTGCAGCGGTTTCAGATTTTCTTCTGCCTCAACTGCCCAGGAAAAATCCTCTGAAAGGCTTTTCTCCCGGGCGGCCAGATGTTTTTTGCGTTTCATCCGGTTTTTATCCCTCTATTGCAATCTGTTTTTTGCTGTCTACAGCCTCTTTTTCCGATTTTTTCGGGATAGAAAGCTTCAGGATGCCGTTTTCATATTTTGCTTTGACCTCGTCCTGCGTAACGGCATCGCCTACAAAGAAGCTGCGGCTCATAGCGCCGGCATACCGCTCCTGACGGATGTAATTGCCCTTTTTGTCTTTTTGATCTTTATCCAGCCCCTTGGCGGCGGATATGGTCAGATATCCATCCTCCAATGCTACGGAGATTTCATCCTTCTTAAAACCGGGAAGATCGATATCCAGTTCATAGGAAGCGTCCGTTTCCCGTACATCCGTTTTCATCATGTTTTTGGCATGCTTTCCGTAAAGAGGATTTTTTCCCTTTCTGAACATATCAAAAGGAAAGTCCATCCAGTCATCAAATAAATCTTCACCCAAAACGCGTGGCATCATCATAGGTCATATCTCCTTTCAAAAAGACAGAAAAAACAATAACGAAAAAGCAAACAGACAGCTGTCATGGAATATAAGAGAAAAGATATAAGAAGGAAAAAGTTATGTCGCTCTTTACAAGGGAAGGTATGTATATTCTTTTTTATATCTTTCTCTTATTTCTACAGTGAAAATAGCACTGGCGTCTCGAAATGTCAATACAGATTTGTAAAAAACGTAATTGTGCGAAAATAATAAGTCTTTATCTGATAAATATCTGCCAAATTCACCAAAAGAATACTGACAGATTTAAAACTATTCTGCCATAATCCGGTAATGGCTGGGAGAAGTGCCGTAACTTTGTCGGAACAGTCTGCCAAAATAACTGACATTATTGAACCCGCACTGCTCACAGATGGAAGCGAGATTCTGTGTGGTACCGGTCAGAAGATAGGCAGCCACAGAAAGACGGTAGCGGTTGAGATATTCGATCGGTGTCTGGGAAATGGAAGCCTGAAAACAGCGGAAACACTCCCGTTTGTTCGTGTTGGCGGAGCGGGCGATCATCTCTACTGTAACAGGTTCCGGATAATGCTCATGGATAAAATCCAGCATTTGTTTCATGCGGTATTCTCTGGCATGCGACAGCCGCTTAAGCGGCGGCGTGCCTTTGAGCAGGGAAAGCTCATGGAACAGCGTGCGCCAGATCCGGCAGATCAGTTCAAGTCCGTGAAGTTCATAGTCTGTACTCTTCGGGTCGAGGTTATAAAATGTATGAAGAAGTTCAAGGAACGCCTGATGTCGTTCCTTATTATGGTCAAAGAAAAAACCAAAGACCGGAGAATGAAGAACAGGAAGCACGGTTTTCTGATAAATGTTTCCAAATACAAGGGAAGATGAGAAAAAACTCGGGGCAATGGAAAAAATAAAGATCTCGGCCCCGTTCCTCAGCTGGCTGTAACTGTGAAGCACACGGGAGTTGATAAAAAACCCATCTCCGGCTTTCAGGCTTCTCTGTACCTTAGCAGTCGGGTTGCGGTACAGAAGATATTCCAGTTCCCCTTTGAGCACCAGCCCGAACTGAAATTCCGGATGCCAGTGGCACTCCACCGTACCGTTAGAAAAATCATTCAGTGCATTGCAGATGCGCGGCACAGGAAGTCCTCCTTCCGGATAGCCAAAACGTTGTTGCCTTGTATCGTCCATTTCAATTTTTCTGCAGCACATAAGCAAGCCTCCTTTAACTGGCACAATCTTATTAGTTTTTGACGCAATCCATTCTGTTCAAATATCTTTGAGAATTTTATTATTATAGTGCAGGGTCAGGGAGGAAGTCAAGGAAGATCCTTCGAGAGAATGGTCATATCTTCATACTCAGCATACTTCCGTAGCTTATCCTTCTGGGCGTCCAGACTGTATCCATCCACCTGCATGGAGGTGGAAACTCTTGTGTAAATATAGCACTTAGTCCGTCTTTTCATGGCTGGAACTCCTTTCTCCGGCATGTTTCTGTTCAGCCGGTGATTTTATCAATCCCTCATTGCGGATGTAATACTCCAAAAGACGCAGGACATATTCTGGCGCATGGCGGTTATCCAGTTCCCATTCCGTTACCGTCCGATAGGGGATATGAAAGAATTTACAAAAGTCCTTACGGTTCATACCGGTCATTTCCCGCAGTTCTTTTATTTTGGTTTTGCAGTCCATCGCACCATCTCCATAAACAAAAAAACACACGTTGCGTAATTATTATAGCATCGGCTTAATAATTACACAACGTGTAAATTGTAAACTTTTAAGCAGCGTCGGTAAAAGAGCTGCTTTGCTCCGTGCCTGGCTGTTCCTGCAAAGAAACAGGAGCAGCCATCTGGTGCCGCTCTAAGACTTGATTTCCATATTTCAGCATCAATTTTGTCATTACATCAATACAGCGGTCAAAAGCCGCATTATATTTCGGATCATCATAGATTTTGCTCAATAGGCCGCTCCTTTCTCCTGTGACCGCCACAGGCATACGCATCCAGCACTTCCTTGGGAATGCGATCCAACACAGCAACAGCGTCAGCATAGTCCCGCCGCAGCTTGGCATCGGCCAGCTGCTTCAAAGTGCTTTCCTGGGTTGCTTTTTTCAGAGACTGCTCCAGCAGAGCATTCTCCTGTTTCAGCTTTTTGTTCTCTACGGAGGTTTCCGTAAATGCCACCTGATACTTCTTCAAAGTGCTGTGCATCTGCTCTACCGCAGGGATATACTTATCCAGCAGGGCCGAAATCTCGGTAGCTCTGCTTTTGGCGTTAAAGGCTCCGATACCGGACAGCAGTTCCTCCAGTTTGGCCTTTTGCTTGGTCAGTCGGGTCATCTCTTTGAACACTCTGGGCGGGATATGGTCACGTCCGGTCTGGCTGGCGCTTTCCCCACGCTCCAGGTCCGGGTATTTGAGCACCATGTATTCCCAGAACTTGTCCTGCCACTGGATCAGCTTTTTCTTGTTTCCTACGATCTCCTTGGCGCTGAGCCTGCCATCCGCAGTCAGCGGGACAAAAGAAAGGTGCATATGGGGCGTTTTCTCGTCCATATGCACCACAGCGGATATGATTGTTTTGGGGTCTTGGTTTTGCTGGAGAAAGGCCAGCGCCTCTTGAAAATAGGCTCTGATTTCAGATTTCTTCTTTCCCTGAAAGAACTCCGGTGTGGCAGTTACCAGGGCTTCCACGACTCGAACACTGTCTGACCGGGTACGGCAACCGGCTTTTTTGATCTGCCGCTCTGCCTCCGCACGATATTTTCGTTCCGGCTCGATCAGATGGAAATTGTACTTGCTCCTGCTGATGTCCACATCGGGATTGCTGGCGTATTTCTCTTTGGTTCGCTCGTTGTGGGCTTCAATATTCCCGATCTCCGGCCCCTTGTACTTGGCAAAGCGGAGAATGGCATACTGCGGCTTGCTCATACTCTGTCCCTCCGTTTCTGCCAGATCAGGTCGTAGCCCAGCACATCGGCCAGCTCCACAACCTCCTTGTAGCGAATAGATTCACGCTGGAGCTTGGCCGACAGGTTGGAAACACTGTCCGACCAGTCGTATTCCTCATGGAGTAGGTCAACTACCTCTTGCATTGTGTATCCCGCTCGGACGATCTGCGCCTTAATCTCGTTGCGTACCGTCATAATCAAAAATCCTCCTACATTTACTTGATAAAAAAGCGAAGCCGGTACGCCCTCAGGCATAGCCGCTTCGCCGTGTCGTGAAAAATTCTCTTGTTACCAAATCCGTTCAGAATTGCCGATGCGATGTCCTGTCCATCATCCGCACCTTCCGACTTTCCCGTTCCGTGTGACTTGGCTCGAAACCGTGCGTTTTCCCATGATTCGATGCACCCGGTTCGCTGGTTCGAGAAGCACGGTTTCGTAAAATAATTTCTGCCAATCGTCAAATACTTTTCGATTCTCACTAGCCTTGATTTGCACCTCCGATTTTGCCAGTGATTTTTGATATACAACCGCTGAATTGCTATAAAAGAGAGAACAACGGTCAATCAAAGTGTACGTACGTACAGCGTCCGATTCCCAGTGTTAGCGCCGCCATTCTTCCGGCACATCTTCCGGTACGTACGTACGCATCGAATCACCGGAAAACACCGACATATTGTTTCTCACCAGTACCTCGATTCCCAGGAAGCCACGCACTCGCCGTCCGGCAGCATTGGTCACATTGTTGCAGTATTCCAGATTGTAGCGGCTCTGGCAGGCAATCAGGGCTTCGCTGAAACTGCGGGGTTTTAGGGCGGGCAGATTATTTTCGGTGCAGTAAATCTGATATGCCTCATATAGCTCTTTGGAGCTGGCAGACATATCGGCTTTCCGGCGAATATACCCGTCAGAATCCAGAAAATCAAAGATATTGTTGTTATCTCGTTTGACAGCCTCCCGATTGTCTTTTGTGCGCTGGCTCTCGGTAAACTTGAAATTGTTGGTGGCCAGCCGCTGCAATCCCTCAAAAGCCCACAGTAGAATGCCCTCCACCTCGGATTTCATCTTCTCGGCAAGGTCAGGATCATCCACACGGCCAGCCGGTTTTTCTTTCGTGGTCAGCACCAGCTGGCGGCGGTAAAATCCGTCGCTCCGGTCAAACAGTGCCTGCAAATCCCCGTTGGAAAAAGCCAGCAGTCGGGCGCACATCCATCCCTGATAGCTCTGCTTGCCCTTGCGCTCCAAATCCATCTTGCCCTGGGCAGTGACGATGGACTTTACATAGTTGGTCTGACGCAGGGCTTCCATCCGCATATCGTCATCCACGCACAGGAGGATGTGTTCCAAATCCGCACGGGCAAAGCGGTTCTCGGATATTTTCCCTATGCTGCCATCCTTCATATTCGAGCCGAACATGGTTCCCAGCACAGCGCCGATCTGCGACTTTCCTTCGCCGCCGTTGCCTTTAATCACCATCATCCGCTGTCCCTTGTTGCTGGGAATCAGGCAGTAGCCGATATATTCCTGCAAGGTGGAGATGTCCTCCGGATAGAGCAGGCCATCCAGAAATTTCAGCCAGAGAACAGGTTTTGGAGCGTTGGGGTTGTAGGACACGGGGAACCGGTTGCGGACGATTTTCGGCTTTCCTTTCGCAAAAGTTCCATCCAGAAAAAGCGTCCCATTGGAGAGATGAATCCAATCCGGCTCCGGGGGAAAATCCTCCACCAGTGCTGCCAGCTTCATCAGCTCCACAATGTTGCTGATTTTGCGGGGAATATTGCTGACCGCACAGCTTTTCAGCTCCTCAAAAATCTCTCCCCGCAGGGGCAGTTCGTCAGTCACCCGACCTTCGGGCGTAAAAAAAGCCCCGTTTGTGAAGATGATCTTGTGTGCCTGCAAGAACTCATCACAAAACAGGGCTTCGTTGATGCTTTTTCCATCGAACCAGACGGGCATCCCATCAGGCTGCGCTTTGTTTTTCATGGGCGTTATCCTCCTTTTTCAGCCTGTCCAACCGTTCCTCCAAACTGGCGATCAGGCCATTCTTGTTCAGCATCTCCACGATTTTCACCCGCTGTTCCAGCTCAGCGGCAATGAGCAAATCTGCCAGATACTCCACATAGTCCAGCATCTGGCAGGCTTCCACAAACCGGTCATCCAGAACATCTTCCGGTGTCTTGGGTGCGTACCGCACCTTCCAGCTTTCCAGAAGATGCAGATAATCGCACAATACCCGCAGACAGCGCACTTCTTCCTGCCGGTATGCTTTCAGCAGAGGACGTTCCGGTTTGGGCAGAGCGATTGCTGCCGGTGGTTTGTCCGGGTCAATCCCGAAGTCATAAGCCAGCTTCTGCGCTGCCTTGTAACTGCTAAGGTCAAATAACCTCGCCACAAGGTCGATCACATCACCGGTTGCTCCGCAGCTGAAGCAATAAAAATACCGTTCGTTCAGCTTCATGCTGGGGTGCCGGTCATCGTGAAAGGGACAGAAAGTCATGCCGTTTCGACTGACTTGCAGCCCATAGTGTTCAGCGGCTTGCCTCACGGTAACTGCTGCCTTTACAGTCGTAAAAATATCCATCTCATGTTCCTCCTTCATCTTTGTACAGGTTTCTCCTGTCACCTCAATGTACGGAGAAAAAGGGCATGGCTCAAAAAATCCGTCAGTCTTGCAAGAAAATAAAATACCGCCTCCAAAACTTGCAGAATTGCAAGATGGAAGGCGGCTGAATTCTTAAAATATGGATTGAGATTATTCCTGTTATGGAATATAATAAAAAGTAGAATTGTAAACAATGAGGGCTGGTTATGAAATATCTTTCTACGTTTGAAATTGCAGAGAAATGGGGGATTTCTCCCCGGCGGGTCGGCATCCTCTGCAACCAAGACCGGATTCCCGGCGCACAAAGAGCAGGAAGCCGCTGGATCATTCCGGAGGATGCAGAAAAGCCAACCGATGCCCGCATTAAAAGCGGGAAATACAGAAAAGAAACGAGGTGATCTTCCTATGGAACAGGAATATCTCCCTGGTGATACTCCACAGCAGAGATTACAAGATTTGATGAAGGAGTATAAAATTACGCAGGCAGAGCTTGCTTCCAAAATTGGCGTTGCGGAAAGTTCCATCAGCCGTTTCCTAAATGGAACAAAGAACAAACTGACTATTGAGCAGATCATCAGTATTGCCCGAATTTTTAATGTATCCTCGGATTTTCTGCTTTGTCTGACCAATGTGCCGGATAAGAAAAATTATGACATCTCTGAGCTTGGCCTTTCTGCCGAAGCAGCACGCAATCTCTATACGGGGCGAGTGAATCCGGAAGTGGTGAGCCGCCTGCTGGAAAACCGCCGTTTTGCCCAGCTGACCAGTATGATTGCCCTGTATTTTGATGAAACGATGGCTTCCGGATTTGCCGCACAGAACCAAATCCTGCAATCGTTAAGTTCCATGTTGTTAATGACTGGCAAAGAACAGCCAGACGTTCGGAAAGCATCGCAACAAGCGGCACAGGCAGTCTCTCTTAACAAGGTTCCGGTTTTTCAAGCCGATCTGAGCAATATTCAGAATCAATTCATGGCCGTTCTTCGAGAGATCAAAAAGGAAATGACTTCTGGGGAGGGGATTTCCCAGAACATGACAAAAGAGCTTACCGAGCAGATGTTCTCAGAACTGACCAAAGGGCAGGATCTTCATCATCCATCAGTTTCCCCAGAGCAGCTTGCAGCCATGGTCGTGCAGCCCATATCCCAGATGGGACTGGCAGAAGATGAATCACTGGCGGAATTACAGCAGGCGCTGCTTCACATGATGGAAAGTATGCAGCCTAAGCAAAGCGATGAGAACGATGACTAATGAGCGGCTTTGTACTCTGGCACAGCGAGGGGATACACGGGCGCAGGAGCAACTGGTGCAGAACAATCTGGGGTATATCCGAAAAACTGCAAATGAATTGTACATCAGCGTTGGCCTTGGGAACAGTGAACTGGGTATTGACCACGATGACCTGATTCAGGAGGGGAGTATCGCCTTGCTTCGGGCAATCGCCCTGTATGATCCCGGCAAAAAAATAAAGTTTTTGACCTATGCGGGGCCTGCCATCCGTAACGCCATGATGGATTTAATCTCGGCTGCTTTTGCGACCTTTGAACAGCGGATGCAATCTGACAAAGATGGTATCCCCGTGGAGAGAATCTGCTTGGATGATTTGCTTCCCGGCGAAGATTCTATGCAGCGTTCCAACCTGGTTGCTGACCCCTATGCGTCAGAGCCGGAAAAGATTATGGAGGAAGCGGAAAACCGGAAAGAACTATATGAAGGGCTGCGGCGCATATCAGAACGGGAGCGGGTTTATCTGCTGTACCGTTTTGGCTTTGAGGACGATATGGAGCATCCTCTTGTAGGAACAGCTCTGCATTTCCATCTTAGTGAGAGCCGTGCAAGGTCAACTGAAGCATTGGCGCTGGACAATCTCTGGCTGGAACTGCCGTGGTGGTATTAGTGCGTTGTCGCTGCGGCGAGACGAGGGATGATATACCTTTGCTTCCTTTTCCGGTCAGTCGGATTCTGCCCGCTGTGCAAATCTTGATTTCGTCCTTGTCCGTACAAAATCTGCCTGTCCTACTGCCGCCGAAAAGTGACTGTCACCCGCTATCTGCCCACCCAGCAGATGGCGAGTCCAGCCCCTTTCCAGCGTTAGCCGGAAGCAAAGGTATAACACACTAGACTTTCCTACGGAAAATCGTGTGCCAACAGGGATGCTGCTCGCCCCTATTGGAAACCCAGAGCCAAGGGGATATTCCCCTTTGGATACCCTATTATTTTTGATAGGAATGGTACCAAGCCACTAAAGTGATTTGGGTTATTCCTGTCAAAAATATAAAATCCAAATATTCTCTTCTCAATGCTTCCGAGAATATTTGGATTTACAAACGATCAAATGCATGAACATCCTTGTGTTATATACTGACTATGGAGGTTAGACGATGTCCCATACAGATTTAAAATTTTTCACAAATGAGCCGGAACGAGATCTTTATAGCCGTTTCGCTGCAATATTGAAAAGCAACACTCAATTCTTTGATATTCTGGTTGGCTATTTTAGAGCAAGTGGTTTCTTTAAAATGTATGAGGCCTTGGAGAGTGTTGAAAAGATAAGAATTTTGATTGGATTGAATGTCGACAAGTTTACTGTAAAAATCATCGACCGAGTTACCAATGAAGTAAAGGTTTCTTCCTTATCTGCTGCGGATGGAAAAGAAATAATTGCCGATGAAATTGAAAAGGAATTTGAAACAGCTGTCAGCTCTGCCGTAGTAGAAAAGGGCGTTCGTGTTTTTATGGATTGGCTCAAATCTGGAAAACTCGAAATGAGAATGTATACCCAAGCACCTATTCACGCTAAAGTGTATATTATGCGCAAGGATCAAGAAAAAGTACCAGATACTTTTGGCAGTGTTATTACAGGCTCAAGTAATTTTTCTGAGGCAGGACTTATAAACAACCTTGAATTTAATGTGGAACTGAAAGATTACGCTGATGTCAAATTCGCACTCGATAAGTTTGAAGAGCTTTGGAATCAAGGCGTTGATATCAAAGAAACTTACATTGAAGCGGTTGAGCAGAACACTTGGATGCGAAGTGATATTACCCCATATCAGCTTTATCTCAAAACTTTGTATGAATTTTTTAAAGAAGAAATTAATGCAGATAAAGAGAATTTTGAAACATTACTTCCTGATGGCTATATGCGGCTTCAATATCAAATTGACGCGGTTACTCAGGCAAGACAAAAACTCGATGCCTATAATGGTGTGTTTATCTCTGATGTTGTAGGTCTTGGTAAAACTTACATTTGCGCTATGTTGGCAAATAGCTTTAATCGAAACACGTATAAGCTTTTTATCTGTCCCCCCGTTTTGGTGGACTATTGGAGAAGTGTTTTGCAGGAGTTTGATGTTTCACGCTGCGATGTCGAATCCCTTGGTAAACTAGACAAAATCATTGCAAAAGGCGCCGACAAGTATTCCTATGTTTTTGTGGATGAAGCGCATCGTTTTCGTAATAGTGGGACAGAAGCATTTACTGACCTTCATCAAATTTGTCGTGGCAAGAAAGTGATACTAATTTCTGCAACGCCTATTAACAATTACACAAGTGATATTGAAAACCAGCTCTACCTTTTTCAAGCGAAGCAAAGTGGCACGATTAACGGCATAAAAAACATTGAGGGGTTCTTCCGCGGTCTTAATTCCAAACTTGCGAAACTTCCCAAAGGCTCTAATGCATACATGGCGCAGCTTAGAGAGAACTCCGAAGTTATTCGTGATCGTTTGATACGAGAAGTAATGATTCGCCGGACAAGAAGTGAAATTCAAGAATACTATGCGGATGATCTTACAAAACAGAGGTTGGTTTTTCCGAAAGCGGGAAGTCCTGAAAAAATTGTCTATGAATTTGATGAAGAAACAGATGATGCGTTTAATCAGACTATCAGTATAATTAAAGATTTCAAATATGCTCGATATACTCCTTTGCTCTACTTGAAGGATAAAAAGAAATATGCCCAAATGCTCACTGCACAGCGCAACATGGGCGGCTTCATGAAGGGCATTCTTGTTAAACGCCTTGAGAGTAGTTTCTATGCTTTCTCCAAAACACTTGACCGCTTTGCCGAATCTTACACTAAATTCATCGCTATGGCAAAGAGTGGTAAAGTTTACATTAGCAAAAAGGTCAATGTTTATGACCTCTTAGATAGCGGGGATACACAAAAGCTGATGTATCTTTTAGAACAACAGGATGTTATGGAGTTTGAGACAAAAGAGTTTTCATCTCAGTTCATTCGTGATCTTGAAGCTGATCTCGCACAACTCAAGTCATTGCAGTTTATTTGGTCACTAATTAAGGACGATCCAAAGCTGGAAGAGTTTAAACACAATATTACAACCAATCCACTTATGAAGGGAAAGAAAGTGATTGTCTTTACAGAATCGATGGAAACAGCTGAGTATCTTTTTGCTCAGCTCAGTAGTATTTACGGTGATAGAATTATCTATTATAGTGGTCAAAGCAGTCCTGCATTAAAAGTTGAGATTGAAGACAGCTTCAATCCAAAATTCAAGAGTAAAAATAATGATAAGTATGATCTGCTCATCACAACAGATGTTCTTGCTGAAGGAATCAATCTCCATCGCGCAAATGTCCTTGTAAACTATGATCTCCCTTGGAATCCAACCCGTATTATGCAGCGCGTTGGTCGTATTAATCGTGTTGGCACAGAGCATGATAGAATCTATGTTTTCAACTTCTTTCCGACTGCGCAAAGCAAAAAGCAAATGCCTTTGGAAGAACGCATTTTGGAAAAACTGCAATCCTTCCATGACACTCTTGGCGAGGATTTTAAATATTTGTCTGACGAAGAAGAAGTATCTTCAAAGAAATTGTTCTCTGACCTAACTTCAGATTTGGATGGTGAGGAGCAAAGCACCAATCCTGAACTTGCATACCTCGGCATTATTCGCCAAATTAGAGATAACGATCCGAAGCTTTTTGCAACAATCAAACGTCTTCCGAAAAAAGCGAAAGCAGGTAAAATGTCCTGCAAGGTCGAAGACAGTTCGACGGTCACCTTCATACGCAAGGGGGCATTAAAGACATTCTTCTTGAGCAGTGGAGATAAAGCGCAACAGCTCACTTTTATGCAAGCGATTGAGTTGATTCATGCTGAGCCGGACGATAAAAAGGTAAGTGTTTCCAGTGAATACTACGACCATTTTTCTCAAAACAATATTGCCTTTGATGAAATGCTGGTTGCCGAAGAAGAAGTTACCACAGAGAAAGTGATGGTTACTGGCAACGACGCCAAAATTATCCGTTTGTTGAAAGCTATAAAGAGAGAGCCTCGTCTCACGGATGATCAGGAAGAAACCATAGATAAAATGATTAAGCTTTGGGAAAACGGCGAAATTCCCGCAAAGGTTTCAAAAGATATTATTAAGAAGAGCACTATTGTCACTGACATTGTGGAACTCTACTATGAAATTTTAAAACTTATTCCTCCGACCTATTTTGAGGAAAAGAAAAGTGGGCACGCACAAGTTGATGGCGAAAAACAAATTATCCTCTCCTGTTATCTGGAAAAAGGAGGAAAATCGAAATGAATGCTGTTGTAAGTAAAATAGAATCCATTTTACATAGTGAATATAACACCGTAAAATTTGTTGATCTTGTGAGAGAAATATTCCCTAATATTCATCTTGTCTCCCCAGATAAGTTTAATAGGGAATACACAAACTTCTCTTCTCATATTGAAGGTTCAATTCACATTGGGAACTTTCAGACACCAGACAACAAAAAAATCATCATTATGGCGGTACAATTGAAGAAAGCTGGATATGTAGAGAACTCCAGAAGTACCCAACGAAGCTATGCCAAAAAGCTGATCGAGAATGGTAATGCCGATGCTGCTTTTATTGCCTTTTATACCGAAGGTGAGCCCAAATGGAGGCTTTCTCTGGTTCGTCTCGATTATGAAATGAAAATCGAGAATGGACGATTGAAAACTGCTGAGAATATTACTCCAGCAAAACGATATTCCTATCTTGTTGGTCGAAATGAGCCTTGCCATACGGCAATCAGCCGTTTTCAGCGTTTCATCACTGACAGCACTGCAAATCCTGAGCATCCGACGCTGGATGATCTGGAAGAAGCATTTAGTGTGGAAAAAGTAACAGATGAGTTTTTCAATTTGTATTGTGAGAAATTCCACCAGTTGCGTGAACAACTTGAATCTATTGAGGACTTCTGTATTGAAGCTGAACAGCATAACTTCACTTCTGCACAGTTTGCAAAGAAACTGATGGGACAGATTGTATTCCTTTATTTTCTCCAAAAGAAAGGCTGGCTTGGTGTCGGTGCTTGGCCCAATACTCTGAATGAAAAGGAATACAAGAATGCCTTTTACGCTCGTGGTGCAAAGTCCAGAGAATTGATTCCTGTTGCATACCGTCCTGTTGGTGATGGGACATATCATGTTTCCAGTGCTGGTCTGAAGCAAATCAGTGATGAAGATGAAGCTATCCTGGCACAGTGTGTAAAAGGAAAACCTTGGGGTAGCGGTCCGCATGATTTTATGCGTAGGCTGTTTAACTTTGCTGTACAAAAAAATAGTAACTTCTACAATGATGTATTAGAGCCGCTGTTTTATGACGCACTGAATCGCAATCGGGGAGAACAAGGTTACTGTCCTGCGCTTCATTGTCGTATTCCTTTTTTATCCGGTGGACTGTTTGAGCCGATTGACGGTTATGACTGGGAACATAATGATTTTTCTATCCCCAATGAAGTATTCTCCAATGTTGATATTAAGGGAAGAGAAGCGGATGGTATTCTCGATGTTTTTGACCGTTATAACTTTACCATGTGCGAAGATGAGCCGATGGAGCGGGAGGTAGCCATCGATCCCGAAATGCTGGGTAAAGTATTCGAGAATCTCCTGGAAGTGAACGACCGTAAATCAAAGGGCGCATTCTATACCCCACGTGAAATTGTACATTATATGTGCCAAGAGAGCTTAATTAACTATCTTGCAAGTGCTGTAACCGATGTCGAAGAAACCGACATCCGTGATTTTATCCTTTATGGTGACTTCATGAAGGATGAAGATACAACAAAGGAAAAGCGCCAAGGTAATGGAGAAATGTATATCTCCGAAAAGCTCTACAAGATTGATAGCGACGGAAAAGTTGTTGTAAACAAACTGATTGATATTGATGAAGCACTTAAAAATGTTCGGGTGGCTGATCCTGCTGTTGGTTCCGGTGCTTTCCCTCTGGGAATGTTGAATGAGATTGTTAGGGCACGTCAAAACATCTCTGCCTACTTTGCAATCACCATGAAACCTTATGACATCCGCATGATGTATCAATTGGAACGTTCGCCCCATACTTTGAAGTATGAAACAATTAGAAATTGTATTTTTGCAGCAGACATTGAGCCTTCCGCCGTTGATATTGCCCAGTTGCGTCTTTGGCTTGCACTGGTGATTGATGATGAGATAAACCCCAATGCTCAAACACCTTTGGATGGGCATAAAAATCCTCTGCCACTTCCCAACCTGGAAAGTAATATTATTTGCGGTAATAGTTTGATAGACGAGTTTGAAGGAACCCGCCTTATTAAAGAAAGTGATTTGCTCGGCAACACTATTTACCAAATGGATCTTGGTTCTGGGCGATTCGACGCAATAATCCGCAAGCTCATTGAAAAACAGGACGAGCTCTTCCGCTGTGATGATACTGAAAAGAAGCAGCAGCTGAAACAGGAAATTGAAGACTTGCGGAATATGATCATCCTTTCTGAGCTTGAGGGATGTCCTGCTGATAAGATTGAAAGGTTCCATGCCACCACCCGTATGGCATCAAAACCCTATGTTCTTTGGCAACTTGATTTTGCCCGTGTTTTCCGCGAAAAAGGTGGATTTGATATTGTTATCGGAAACCCACCTTACAGGCTTTGCCAGCCATCAAATACAAGTGAATATTTACTCAATTGCTATAAGAATCATTACAGTGTTGCCAGTTATAAAATTGATCTGTTTCATCTGTTTTTCGAAAAAGGGATTAATCTTCTCAAACAGAGCGGTGTTTTAGGATATATTACACCTAACACATATCTCACGAACAAGTATATTAAACCCTTAAGAAAATTTATTTTAGATACTTGTACAATTCATACAATAGTAAATCATGATAAGGTCTTTACTGCTGCATCAGTCGATACAGCAACTATTATTATGACAAAAGAGTATTCTGATGATAGTATCGTTACTGTTTTGCAAAGCTCAAAATTTGTTTTTTCTGAAATATGCAAGAAAAATCAAAGTGATTGGCGTAATAATTCTGACCTTGTTTTTAATATTAGTACAGAAGATATCATTACGCTATATAATTGCATCCCGCTGGGGGAGATATGTAAAACATATTTTGGTATTCAGGCTTTTGATAGGAAATCGTCGATATCAGAATTAAAAAATACTGATACGTATTTGCCAATCATTGACGGTGCGGATATCCATCCTTATATATATGCAGTCCCTAAAATATACTTCAATTATCTCCCAGAAAACATCAAAAGCGGTGGTGATTGGAGTGTTTATTCAAGAGAACGAATTGTAGTTCGACAGATAGGCAAACTTCCCATCGTTGGCTTGTGCTCCGGAGGAATTTTGGGATCAAATACTTTATATAGTATCTACCCGAAAGATGATACATATAAGTTGAAATACATATTAGCTTGTTTGAACTCGTCATTTATTAAAAAATATTGGAGTGCCAAATATTCCGATAATAAGGCGCTATTCCCCAAAATCAAAGGATTTCAACTTAAAGAATTGCCAATTCCTTGTGTGGGCGATGATATTCAAATCCCTGTCATAGCTCTTATCGAAAAAATAATTTCTTCCAAATCAGTTGATGCAAATGCAGATACAAGTAAATTTGAAACTGAAATTGATGAATTGTTGAGTAAGGCATATGGATTAACTATATGAGTGATTATTATGGCGTGGCAGAGCCACCTGTCCGACAAAGTCAGAGCCATAGTTCCGATGGTACAGAGCCACTTTGATTTTGCTTGATTGCCTTAGACTTGCTGGGACAATGCTTGTCAAGGCCGGAGCCGCTATAGCGGGGCGTTAGCCGCCTTTACAAGCATTGTGTATATTACGGTAAAAATGTACCCCTGTTCCGGAGGAACGGATACCGGAAGTCCGGAGCTATGATACCGTGAGTCCGGAACAGGGATACCGCACTTAATTAATTGTTACCTGCGAGTTTACTCGCTTAATGCTGGATCCAACCCGTACACTTCCCGCATGGATCTGTAATTCGCAGGATCTGTCGGGATGATGTTGATCTTATATGCATCATGCTTGATGCGATCCAGGATCGCCTCCGCAAGGGGACTGTCATCTCCGCCAAGCTGATCATACCAGCCATTGGAATCATACTGGGAGCAGAAGATGGTAGAGGATCTCCTGCGTCTCCGATGGAGAAGCTCCAGAATGTCATGCTGTTCGGATTCAGTTGGTTTCAGCAGGAGCCATTCATCAATGATCAGCAGGACCGGGTTGGCATATTTCCCCTGGACTTTCTTGTATGTGCCATCGTTACGTGCCATCTCCAGTTCCAGGAGCAGATCCGGAAGCCGTACATACTTCGTTTTGTAACGCTGCCTGCATGCTTCCATCCCGAACGCACATGCCAGATAGGTCTTGCCGCTCCCGGTTGCGCCTGTGATAAAGAGATTCCTGTGCTCTGTGATGTATTCGCATGTTGCGAGCCGCTCGATTAATGAACGGTTCAGCTTGCGGCCAGAAGTATAGTTGATATCACCAATGTATGCGTCCGGCTGGTCGAATCCGGCGTTGCGGATCAGGCGTTTCAAGCTGTTGCTCTTTCGGTTGCTATATTCGATATCTACCAGCATCCCGAAGCGATCCTCGAAAGATATTTCTTTCATTTTGGGATCAGATATCTGAGTACGGAATGCATCCGACATAGCTGTCAGGCGCATTTCAATGAGTTTATCCATGGTGCTTTGTGTAGTCATAGTTCCTTACCTCCTGTAGTAATCAGCGCCTCTTGTAAGCGCATGGCTGCTCTTTCCTGATTCTGTATGGCTGCCAGTTGTCTGACCTTTGTCGGATACTTCCGCCTGGTCGTTCCCAGTATCAAGGATATTTTTAATACTCTTATAGCTGGGAGTGGCCGTAAAGGAGAGCGCTTTCCGGCAGGCGGCTTCCAGCCGGTCGGCCGAATATTTGTCAGCCAGCTTCAAAAGCCCCATACAGCTGCGGTAGGACTGTTGTTCTACACGCTTGGAGGTAAGGATTGCATCAACTACCTGATGGGTACTGGAGCCGATCCGTTCCGCCCATTTACGGAAGCGGTCGCCGTTCCATTCCAGGTACTGCTGGTGGGAAGTCGGCATGTGCTCTGTAACCGTGCTGTACTGTCCCTTGCGGCCGTACAGACGGCGGTGGGACGCAATCCGGTTGTGGTTGTAAAAAATTTCAATGGTTTTATCTGTAACCCTCACATCAACTTTGCGCTTTATGTATTCATGCGGAACTGAGTATAGCATTCCGGCAAAGGATATCTGATAATTGAACTGAACGGTGGCTTGTTTCCATTCCGCCAGTTCGTAAGGGGTGGCAGGTAACGGTGCCAGTAATGGCAGTTCTTCGTCGCGGAAGATCTCATACCGGCTGCCCTCCTTCTTTTGGAAGGGGCGTCGGCTGAAAACTTCCAGCTTCTGACGGATCGTCCGGTTTAACTCACTGAGGGAAAAGAACTGCTCATTGCGCAGGGCTGCTGTGATCCAGGTGGAGATATTGCCTACACTGCCCTCGGCATTTGCTTTGTCGCGAGGGGCTCGGACGCGGGCTGGTATGACTGCAGTGCCATAGTGTTCAGCCATTTCCTGATAAACAGCATTGATCCGCTGATCCTTCCAACTCTTGTTGTGATCCACGGCAGTGCGGCAGTTATCCGGCACAAGGATTTTAGCAACACCCCCAAAGTACTCATACATGTGGACATGTGCTGCAATCCACGAGTGCTGCTTCTCATCCATAAATGCTTCCACATATGGATACTGGCTGTAGGTCATTACTCCTACGAAAATATGGGCATCCAGAATCTCGCCGGTATCCGGGTCAATGATATGTGCCGGATCTCCGGCCCAGTCAACCTCAACCTGCTCTCCGGGCTTGCGGTTGATGTGCATAGTGGCGCGGCGCTTCTGCTCGTCCTGCTGGATATAATAGCAGAATTGGGAATACATGAGCGGCTCATCACCAGCGAGGCGACATTCCTCAAGGTATTCTGTCCAAAGGAGCTTCTTGTTTACTCCGTTGCGGAGAAGTTCCTTGCGGATGTGGGCATAATCTGGCATCCGCTTGGATGTAGTGACTTTGGCTTTCTGGTTCGGGAAAAGCAATCCACAAAGGACTGGATCTGTTAGTTTTGGATCCAATGGCCATGTGAGGTTCTGTTCTCTCGCTGCCTTTAGCACTTTGTTGACAGTTGTCTTTGATGCATTGCAACTGAGGGCAATGTTGGTTTGACTGAGACCTAATCCGGCTAACCGGATGATCTCACGGTACTTGGTCATAAACGATGACCTCCTTCATAATGTATTTACGCATTAAAGCGCATAGATACATTATAAAGGAAAACGGTACTCATTAACCGGATTCACGGTATCTATGAACCAGAACGGCGGTATCCACAAAGGCGGATTTGCGGTACTGTGTCACCGGAATGGCGGTTCAGAATCGCCCGGAATACTCACATTGTTCCAGTAAGTAATCTGTTGAAAACAAAATCATGTATTTTGACTGGCTCTCATTCTCCGGAATGGTGGCTCTCAAAATCCGGTTCGATGGCTCAAAGCGAGCCGGTATAATCAATATGAGTAATGTTTTTTGACGAGATAAGGTATGCCATATTTGTGATGATCTATAGGCCTTGGCTCTCCAGCGCATCTACAAAAACATTGCCCACCAATCTTCAACGATTCGGTGGGCAATGTTACTTTATTCAGATGTATTAACAATTTCGTGCTCTTCAGATACCTGTTTGATGTCAATACAATATGGTATGACCCATATCATATTTTCGCTTAAATCATCTTAAAATACTTCAATGCCTCCGTAATAGCTGCTTCCTTTTCCGGCGGACATTTCGGCTGTTTGGCATTTTCGGACTTTGGCTTATTATAGTTCTCACGCTCAATAATGCCATATTTTTGCTTGACTTGGGCGATATAGAGGGAAGAAACTTTTAACCCGGTTTGCTGCCGAACACGTTCTTTGATCTGTCCGTATGTGGCGTCATTCTGAAACCCGGACATATCCATATCTTCCAAAGAGAACTCCACACGAACTTTCTTGGAGTTGATTTCTCCCTTGGAAAGCAAGACAACCGTCTCATCATTACTTTCATTAGGTAGGGAATTTTCCTCATTGTCGATAATCACGTCTTGCCACAACACACCGTCAAATTCAAGGGGAACTTTGAATCGAACACTCTTGATCCAAAGGCCATTCGGCTGCCGCTCAGGGTAAATCTGTACGCTGTCCAGCAGTATGTGCATAATTTCCTGCTCATCGCGCTCCGGCATAATGTCCATCATATCAACAATATTCCGCATGATGGTATATACTTCTTCAGCCGTAGCGGCTTTGCTACCTGCGTTCTGAATTGCAATATTTACCTGATTGATCTTGGTGTCCAATTCGGCAATATGTTTCATACGCTGACGCAGCAGCCCTTGCAAATCGTCATACATTGCGTCGTAGAGTTCGTCGTCGGCATCGAGTTCCATAATCTTCGACAGCAATTTGGTCTTCTGGCGCTCTTCCTTTTTCTTTGCGGCAGCGAGAGTATTCGCCTTTTCCTGCAAAGCATCCAGATTCGTGTCAGTTCCAATGGATTTCATAATATCCTGAGTGAAATCCATATTTCGCAGCGCTTCCTGGACTACACGGCGCACCTGTTCGTCCACATCGTCCTGCCGGATATGCTTTGTGTATGTGCAACGCTGGCCGCTTACACTTTTGGTATTCTTACAGATATAGTACCACATATCTGTGTAGAATTCGCCGGATCCATCTTTTTTCTTCTTCCGGTTTACTACGCCATACATCGACGCGCCGCAAACAGGGCATTTGACAAGGCCAGAGAGAATGTGAGCATGCTCCAGGCTGTATCTTTTTTCTCGTTTGTAGGCATTCAGCCCTCGCTTTACTTGTGCGGCCTGCCAGAGATCGTCTGAAATAATAGGTTCGTGCTTACCGTCAAATATTTCATATTCGGCCTGCTTAACAGTATGGTACTCATTACGTGTACCTTCAATTTTTTCGTTCTTCCGACGCCCATAGGCGATCTTTCCGTTATATACGGGATTATCCAGAACCCCCTTTACAAAAGTTTCCGAAATCTGACTATATATCCCATTTTGGCGGGGCTGCTTACTATATCCGTTTTCATTCAGCCATTTGGCAATTCTGTTTATACCCATATCAGACTGCACATATTTTTCAAAGATCAATCGCACAAGTATGGCTTCGGATTCTTCGATGACAAGCACGCCATCTTTGATCCGATAGCCATACGGAGCCTGACCACCGTTCCATTTGCCTTCACGGGCCTTTTGCCAACGTCCGGCCATCGTCTGTGCCTGGATGTTTTCTCGTTCCAATTCCGCAACACCGGCCAGAACGGGGAAGAGAATTTTTCCAGCAGCACTGGCGGAATCAATCCCATCTTCTACGCAGATGAGATTGACACCGAAATCCTGCATAGTCTGCAAGTTGTTTAATACGTCGGCAGCGTTACGGCCAAAGCGAGACAGCTTAAATACCAGCACATAATCGACATGATCCTCATTGCTATTTTGTATCCGGCGCATCATTTCTTGAAACTGCGGTCTGCCGGTGGTATTTTTTCCAGATTTTCCTTCGTCCGAAAATGTAGTAACCACCTGCATACTGCGGTGATCGGCCTCCTTTTTCAGACGGTCCAGCTGGGCGTCCAGACTATATCCGTCTACCTGCATTTGTGTGGAAACACGGGTATAAAGATAGCATCTCAATTTCTTTTGTACCATTTATTCTTACACACCTTTCTTTAAATTTCAATCTCAGCAAAGCATCTGGCAGTTGTCTGGTGTGGTTTTACCACCATTGCTCCACGGGGTGATATGATCAGCGTGCATCTTCTCAAACTCGAATCCCTTGCCGCAGATCATATATTTACAACTTTTCTTTTCATAAACTTGAATATCTTCTTAGAAAATAACATACTTTTTATCACAAAAGAAGCATTTTATCGAAAAAATATCAGAATACGTTGGAGAGAGCAACGGTTAGGTTGCTCTCTCCTTTTTCCCTCAAAAAGTTTTTGGGGGAAATCTGTTAAGAACAAGGAAAAAAGGATCACAAAAGGCAAAATTCCCCTGTGATCCTCTTATCTAATTATTTCTCTAATTGTTTTTGTGCTACCTGTTGGCATTTCCGCTTCCACACCTCACAGGCGAGCCGATACGCCGCAAACAGATCCGGCTGGAACTCCTGGGCCTTTCCCAGCAGTGTTAAAGCTGCATCCGCAAAGAACACTTGCCAATAGGGGTTCCCCTCCTTTTCATGCTGCTTCCGCACCGGCTCCGCGATCTGGTTAAGCCCACGGCAGACGGCTCCCAAGGAAAGCTTCTCCTCTGAGCGGATGATCCGCATAACCACTGCCGCCAGCAGATAGGCCGCCGCTTTTACCTCATGATACAAGTGCGGCTGCGTCTCTTCCCTCATATCCTCTTCCAGAGCAGCCTGGGCATAGCCTATGACTTCTTCATAGGTATAATGGAAAAGTGCGATAGGCAGGCGGGCGTAGGCCCTCAGTTCTTCATCCGTATACATCGGGCCGCTATCCGGCTGCGGCAGCGGCTCCGGCTTACCCGCCGTATTGTGGTGGAAGCGGGTCTCCATCCGGCCATCAGCATAGTCCACGGTGATCCGGTCAACCGACCGATCCTCGGCGGCGGCCACAAGCCCCGGCCGGATGGCATCCGCAACAGCGGTCATTAACCCCCGGCCACCGATTCCGGCTTCCACGGCACGTTTGGAAATCTCCTGGATGGCCGCCGGCGTGATGGAAAGATGCGTCCCCATGCTTTCCGAAAGCAGGAAATCAAACTGCCGCAGAATCGAGCCATCCGATGTTGTCAGGATGGTTTCCAACTCAGGAACATCCAGCTTCCGGGTAGCCGTAATCAGGCCGATCCGGCCCAGAAATTGCTGATTCAGGCCGTATCCTTTCAGATCCTCACGGGTTACCTGCTGTAAAAGCGCTTCCTCTGATAAACCACTCCCGGGATCCTCCCCAAAGCCGATCCGGCGGGAAGCCCCCAGGCGCTTGCGGACCAGATCCGTGATCCCATCGAAGGCCCCCAGGCAGATAAACAGCAGCCCGGAGGTGTCCATGGAATAGGATTTCGTCCCCTCGTCATGGGTGATGGTTCCACCCTCCATCAGCCGCAGCAGGTTGTTCTGTGCCGCAAAGCCGGATGATCCAGCATCCGTATTCAGGACCATCTTGTCGATCTCATCCAGGACAACGATGGTATAGTATGGCTCCTCACTTTCCATATCCAGGATATCCTTCACAATGGAAGAAACATCACGCCCTTTCCAACCGCTGCCGGTGAAATGGGAAGCGTCCTCGATCAGGAGCGGGATTTCCAGCAGTTCCGCCAGCTTTTGGACGGCGGAGGTCTTGCCGGATCCGCTGGGCCCCATCACCAGCAGGTTCATTTTGGGCTGCCGGATGCGCCTCCCGGTGGCATTGCCTGCCTGTATCCGCAGGCTGTGGAGCCACACGGAAAGGCACAAATCATCCAGATAGTTGTCCTGACCGATGATATTCTTTCTAAGCTCCGCAGCCAGCGACTGCGGTGTCCAGTTCTGTATCTTCATCCGGCATCCCTCCTTTGCTGATGGGCGAAAATACGGAGATCCGTTCCTCCCGAAAGCTGAACTCCTTCCCCTCTGCGGATACGATCAGGAAATCCAACAGTTGGATCCCCACCAGCGCCAGGGCATCATGGATCCGGCGGCAGGCCGTAAGGTCTGCCTCTGACGGCACCGGACGCCCGCCGGATGTATGGTTGTGGAAGATCATGACCGATTCCGCCCCGGTCAGCAGCGCCGCCCGGAGCAGATCCGCCATGGAAAATTCCACATGGTCTTTGCATCCTTTGGCAATCAGGTACTGGCTTGTCGGACGCAGGTCTACCCCTACCGTAACCATGACCAGATGTTCCACAACACAAGGGGCCAGCTGGCCCCTCATATACGCTGCGGCGTCCTCCGGCGCACTTAACGCCAAAGAGGACAGCCGTTCTCCGGGATGTACAGCATGTACGGCTACCATGGGAACAGGTTCCGAAATCGTATGGTAATTCATGGAAGCTCCCTCCTTTATGCGAACAGTTCTCCGTCCGGATCCGGGATTACGGGGCTTATCGGCGGTACCTGTTCCTGGAAAGATGTAGCCATAGAGCGCAGGTGCCCGTTTTCTACCCGGTAGACGTCCCTTGCCAGATAATCGCCCGGCAGAAGGCTGCGGTTGATGTCCGAAACCATAGCAAGCAGGCCTTCCGGCGTTCCCACGTCTGCCGGTACGCAGATGGTCTCATGCACGGATGACGGTAACACAAAGAAATCCTTACCACTATACCAGGCCCGCACCTGCTCCTGGATTTCCGGATAGGTGATAGAGACGGCTCCGTAAGACCGACACTCGTTGGTGACAACCAGCAGCGGGCAGCTGGGAATCTCCATTCCTGCTTCCCGAAGGATCTCTTCTATTGGCATCACAAGCGGCCGCCGGATGGTCAGACGGTTGTCCTCGGCAGTCTGCAACAGTTCCGTAAGGGGAACGCCCCATTTTTCAATCAGTCCCCAGGTAATCGGGATCAGCTTCCTTTTCATCGGGCTCTCCCCTGGCAAATCTGCCACATAGACGATCCCCAACGTAGTTCCGGCCAGCGGCTGGATCAGATGCTTTCCCTTTTCACACCGTTCCATCGGCAGTAGGATCTGTGTGATCTGCCCCCTGATGGCAGCATAGTCACCAACGATCTCTGCCTCTGTTAATTGCTTCCTTGTATTCATGTTCCTCGCTCCTCTCTTGGCTTTTTTCACGATAATCACCCGCCCGTCCAGCGGGCAGAAAGCCGGATGGATGGGCTTGTCTACCCCACATCACCTCTGGAGGAAGCCTGTCAACGGGGCCAGAGGCCCTTGTTTACACCGTTGACTGGCTTGTTTCAGAGGTGATAACATCCCGCAGTAAAACCACGGACTTTCTTCCGTGTTCCTTCACCGCTCCCGTATACTTTTTGTAGAAATTGTAGGAAATCCATAAACCGACAGGGCCGAACAGAACAACCACACGGATGGGAAAAGAATTTTATAGGAAAAGAAGAGAGGAAAAATGGATGGGCCTTTGTTCCTGGCTTAAACCTGTATATAATATTCTTCCGCCCACACACGGTAATGCTCAAACGCTGCCTGGTTTTCCGGACGAATCGTCAGATCAGCATAATTGTTCTTATAATACAGTTCCGCCAGGGATTCCTGGATCACCTGCTCGTCAATGGTTTCATCCGCCAGCAGGTCATTGATCGTCTGGTTGATCGTGGTACAGTACAGACCATCGTGTGATTCCATCTTAATCGAATGTTCCGCACACTCCTGCTTCGTCCAGACATAAACGGTTGGATCAGTTGTCCAGTTGCAAAGCCCCAAATATTCAGCAGCAGAGATGATGCACAAAACATAGTCCGTATTGGTAAGATAACGCCTGAAGTATTCTTGTTTACTGAGACAGGTAGCGGCTAATTCCGGGTTTCTCATTATGTGATAGTTCATAGGATTCTCCTTTCCGATGATTGTTCACCGTCCTCACCCGTATGCCCGCCAGCGGGCGGATTCCTGAAGAAGTATCTGTTACTTTTCTAAGCAAAGGGGAACGGGTTGTAATAAAACAGACGTAATTTGTTGTTTGGGATAATGTGGAAGATTTGGATAAGAACTTATCGGAAGAGTAATGACAACACTAAAACAGAATGGACAGGATCGTCAGCGGGAGCGGCAGTGCCAGCCAGGTGACACCAATCAGGAACGAAGCCATTGCAAGGACGTTCAGTTTATTGATTAAAGTAAAGGTTGTCGGAAAGGTGCGTTTTGTACTGGATGCTTCTGCGGTTGATTTGTTTATCGGTTCGGTCTGTACCGTAGGTTCAGGAGAAGTTCCCCCCCCACCTACTTTCTGACCGCATTTCCGGCAGAAGGCATCGGTATCTTTTAACGGTGTTCCGCAGTTGTTACAAAGTTTCATAACAGGTTTTCCTTTCGGTAGGTTATATGTTAGAAAAATCTTCTCTCCCGCTCATAGGTAAGAGCAGGAGAGAAAGAGTTATTTATTTGCGTTTATGGCAGAGGCTGCACTCATCGTATGCGGGCGTATCTTCGACCCAACGGTCTTCTGTCACAGGGGGATGTTCGATGATAACTTCTACAGTTTCGGTGTGGTAGCTGCTTCCCCAGCAATCAGATGTTGCAATGTGTTCTGCAATTGCCATACCATCTGTTCCGAAGTCACCGCCGCATCCGTTACAGATGTAATGCCCTTCGTATTTCACCTCTGTCCAGCCTTCTTCGATCGTTACGGTCTCGTAATGACCGGTTGCTTCGTGGTGTACCCACTGATGGTCCTCAGATACCGGAATGGCTTCTGTGTAGCTGTCACCACAGTTCGTACAGGTATAGGTACGAACGCCTTCGGTTACACAGGTCGGCGGAGTGGTTACGGCTGAGGTATAGTTGTGACCGGTTGCCGGAATGGTTTCCGTATAGCTGTCGTTACAAACGCTACAGGTATAGGTACGCTCGCCGTCGGTCTCGCAGCCAGGCTCCTTTGTTACCGTAAAGGTATAGCTGTGTTCGCCGGTTGCGGGAACCGTTTCGGTTTTGGTGTCACCGCAGCGGTTACAGGTATAGATGTTCTCGCCGTCTGCGCCACAGGTCGGAGCGGTGCTGTCGGTCAGGACATAGTCGTGACCCAGTGCCGGGATCGTCTCTGTGGTTTCGTAATCGCAGTTTTCACAGGTGATCTGCTTCAGACCATCGGTTTCGCAACCAGGCTCCGTTACTACGGTTTCCACGTAAGCGTGGTCACCGGTGGCAGGGATTGCCTCGGTGTAGCTGTCGCCGCAGGTATCGCAGGTGAACTTCTTGAGTCCCTCCGCACCGCAGGTCGGCTCGGTCACGATGCTTTCCGTGTAGCTGTGGCCCGTTGCGGGAATGGATTCTTCCTTTTCGTAGTCGCAGCTTTTACAGGTGATCTTCTTCAGACCGGCTTTTTCACAGGTAGGTTTCCTTACAACGGTCTCTACATAGCTGTGCTGATGCTGCTCCGTATAGCCGGGAATCCATGCGCCGTCAGCTCCCACATAATAGTTACCAATCCAGGTATTGACGGCCATCTTTCCGTCAGAGCCCACATAGTAATTGCCAACCCATCGGTTGGTTGCCATGGCCCCGGATCCGTCAAAGTAATACCAGGTGTTGTTGATCTTCTGCCAGCCGGTTACCATCCATCCGGCGGAATCGAAATAGTATTTCTTGCCTCCAACGGTCTCAAATCCATTGGTGGTATATCCGCCGTCTCCGTGCCGGTACCACCAGCGGCTTCCGGACTGCACCCATCTGGCTGCCTCTCTTGTTTTTGTCCAGGCACCGGAACCGTCCACATAGTACTTATCAACCCAGGTATTTGCGGCCATACTGCCATCGGCATACATATAATACCATTTGCCGCCTATGTACTGCCAGCCGGTGAGCATAGCCCCAGAGCCATCCATATAGTACCATTTGCCGCCGATACGCTGCCAGCCGGTCAGCATGGCCCCAGAGCCATCCATGTAGTACCATCTGCCATTGACAAACTGCCAGCCGGTCAGCATGGCCCCAGAACCATCCATGTAGTACCATCTGCCGCCGATACGCTGCCAGCCGGTCAGCATGGCCCCGGATCCATCCATGTAGTACCATTTGCCATTGACAAGCTGCCAGCCGGTCAGCATGGCCCCGGATCCGTTCATGTAGTACCATCTGCCATTGACAAGCTGCCAACCGGTGAGCATGGCTCCAGATCCGTTCATGTAGTACCAGTTCCCATTGACAAGCTGCCAGCCGGTCTTCATGGAACCGTCACCGGTACCTCCCAGATAGTACCAGTTGGAACCATCCCAGAACCAGCCGGATCTCATATAGCCGCTGTCATCAAACGCATACCATTTGCCGTTGATTTTCCTCCATTGAGATTCCGGCCAGGTTCCGTTGTCATCCTGCCACCACCAGCCTACGCTGTTTTTCCGCCAGGAAGCAGCTTCCACCGGAGTTGTCTGTAATGCGGTGCCTGCCGTGGCTGCGACAAGAAGCCCCATTAACATGCCTACTAGTTTTTTCTTCATGTCTTTTCCCCTTTCTTTCGTTTATTTATGGTTTATGTGCCTGATAGCCAGTCAGGCCACTCGCCACCGAATAATGAACGCCAGCGTTTCGCCAAAGTGTAATTAAACGTTTTTCGGCCATTCCTTTATTTGATGCTCAAAAAAGGCGACCAGATCGTTTCCTTCACTTTCCAGATAGCTTCTTGTCCACTGAAGGATTAGTGCGGAAAATGCTTCTTCTTCCAGATAACGGATCGGATGAAGTGTTTCTGCCACTCCATACATCCGGGCAAATTGAATTGCTGTTTCGAGAAAAATATCTTTGGATTTTTCGTTCGTCATAACGTTTCGTCTCCTCTCTTCTTTTTCATACACAATCCCGACAGCGAAGCTGTTTCCCGTTAAGGCGTTTCTGCTATTTTCAAATTTATACCTTTTCCAGATCATGGCAAGATCTGTGATATCCATCGTTTTGTTGTAACAGTTCAAGTATAAAATCCCTTGAAATACCTGTAGGAAATTTTTATGATGTTTTTTGCGGAGGTAATATGTGTTGATAAAAGGAAAAAAGAAGCAACGAAAGGCCCTATCCATACCGGTAAAAGTGGAAGTGATCCTCTGATTTCCTTCCTTCCGCATTTTCAGGATATATTATACTCAATATATTTAGCATAGTCAATGGATTGAGTATGCTATTCTTTGTCCATAAGGAGGAAATTGTATGATCTCTTACAAGCCATTTTATGAAACTTTACAACGCAAAAACATAACAGAGTATGCTCTCATTTTCAAAGAAGGGGTTCCAGCCAATACCCTTCATCGGATGAAGCATGGAGAAGCCATTACCACCAAAACATTGGATGTACTGTGTGGAATCCTGCACTGTTCTGTTTCGGATATCATTGAGTATGTTTCTCCGGAAGATACTCTGAAATAACCGCAGATCAGGAGCCCTCTGCCTGTTTCTTTATCCGACACTTAAGGGAAATTAGATGATCTGATTCTTTGGCAAAAGATTCCGTTTTCCCGCTGAAGGATCAGAAGAAATATACTTCTTCCTGGTATCGGATAGGGCAGAGGGCTTCCGTTACTTTTTGCTCTAAATAAATCAAACTGACGTTTCAAAACATTGTCTTTAATATCACTCATAATCTATCTTTTTCCCTTCAAAATCAATCCGTCAGCAACGCTGCTTTCCGATTATTATATCATTCCCTAGGTTTACATAACTCTATCATTATTTCTTCTATTTTAACATCAAAAAAATAATATTTTCCAATATTTTTCGGATTTTCTCTTGCATTATTTTGCTCCTTGCTGTATACTTTATGTAAACCTAATTATGTAAACTAATAAGGGCTATTTCAAAGAAAAGGAGGTGAAAACCATGGCAGCAGAACGTAAGAAAAGACGGACTACGATCCGCAAAAACGTTGAAGAAACCCGCCAGAAACTGCTGGAAATGGAAGCAGAACTGACCGCTCTTACTGAGGAGCGTTATCCGATGGTAGGTGAGGCGTTTGCGGACGCTTTCGCAGACTGTCCGGACTTCGATCTGGTGAAAATGACGGATCCGAAAATCCGCCAGTTTATGCGGCGTCTCCGCAGGATCTACGGATTTGATTCGGAGATGGAGCAGGAGTACACGTACCCTAACGTGGAAGATGAAATCTATCCCGATGCGGCACTGGAGCGTTAAGCTGCACCCGCTTTTGGGAAGAGTTTGAGAAGGGCAACCGGCATCGAAGATGCGCCCGTCTCAAGAACCACAGGCCGTTTCGGCCGGTCCACCGGAAGCCGCATGGGCGGTACCGGTGGAGTGGTTCACTTCGTTCCCTTCCAAAAGGGGGCGAAATTGTTACAACAAAGCACAACGGAAAATGACCACAAAATGGCCAGACAGATCCGGCAGCAAGTATGGGAAGGAGGCAGCGTAGATGGCACTGCGGAATCTGCACATCCGGATGAATCAGGAAGAATATGATTTTCTCCGTACCCTGGCCGAAGAGCTGCACTGCTCCCAGGCGGAAGTGATCCGGAAAGCTCTGTTCCATACGGATATCAAGGAAATCGTAAACGCATACCGGCAGCGGCAGAAAGACGCTTTTATGCAACGGTACGTGACCTGCGGCCTGGATCGACATACCGCTGAACTGCTGGAACAGTTCCGAAAGGATCTGAACGAAAATACACAGCAGATCCGGCGGATCGGCACGAACCTTTCTTCCCTGATCCGGGATATCCGGACAGGAGCCTTGTCCTTTCAAAACGGGCGGGAAAAGGAAGCAGTGATGGCGTATTTACAAGCCTTACAGGAGACCTATCAGCAGACGATGAATCAACAGGGAATTATGGCAGAAAAGGCCGCAAACCTTTTGAACCAGACTGAATTTAAAGTGAAAATTAATGGGGATCGGGAATACTGGTCCAGTAGTATCTAATAAAGAAGATGAATTCTATAGAAAGGAATAGTGAAATATGAGAAACGTGAAAAGAAATATTTCTGAAACTGTAAATGAACAGAATCCCGTGATGCCTCCGGCTGTGTACACGGTAGATGCTTCCACGCTTCCTCTTTTGGAAGTCCTGGGCCCGCAGTTTCAGAACCAGCAGAAAAATTTGAACACTGTGACAGCGAAAGTACAGACGCTGAAAAAAGTGATCGAAACAACAGATCCGGAAAAACGGGATGCCCGCTGGCATTTGTTGGTGAGTCTGGTCCTGGAACGGCTGGCTTATGACCTGGAACATTTGGCTGGCTGCTCCAGAATCATGGCCCAGGAACAGCAGGAAGTTCTGGCTGGAATCCATAATATGTAGAACAGCCAAAAAAAGAGGTGAACAGCTCTGTACTCGGGAATTAAATCCTCCAGAAACGGGTATGCTTCCGTGACGTATCCCATGATGGAAAAAAAGAATCAGACAGAAGAACGGATCGGGGCTTTCCGCTGCGGCGGCGGGATTCTGGATACCGGGACAATCAAAGGAATCCGGAACCAGTTTGCTCGGATCTGGCGGCAAGGCGGACGGCAGATCGGAGATATCCAGGCGTACATGGTTCTCTTCTCTTTCAGTCCAAAGGAATTGTCCCCCGATGACCCGGAATCTTTGGAAAAGGCGGCAGACCTGGCTGACGCTGCCGTCCGGCGGATGTATCCCGGCCATCAGTATACACTGGTGGCGCAGAAGGATGGAGATGGCGGCCTGATCCATGTACATGGGACGGTCAATGCGCTGCATACAGAGACCTTGAAAGCCTGCCGGGGGCGGCAGACATCCTATCAGGCCCTCCGGGAAGAAATTGAAGAGGAAATGAGACAGGCCGAGATCCCCATTGATTACGGGGAAGACCATACAAAGGCTGAAACGAAACGCCGGAAAAAAAGGACACTCGCAAAAGCCGGTACGGATGGTTACAGTTGGACGGAAGATCTGGCCGGACGCATCCGGACGGCCCTGGCTTCCGCCACCAGCTTTGCGGATCTGGAAAGCCGACTGGAAAAACAGGGTGTAGCCGTTTCCCGGAAAGCAAAAAGCAACTGGACATTTGTTCTGAAAGATGCCAAAGAAGAAACCTATCAAGGCCGGAAATCCAGAGGGGACAAGCTGGATCCGCTCTTTCTCCCTCAACAGATGCGGCAGGTAGTGGAAGCGAATTACCGGAATGCCGTCCATCAGAGGCGTGTCCGGCTGGCGGAACAACAGGAATGGGAGCTTACAGGGGATCTTCTCAGCATGGAGGAACCGGAATGGCGGAAATAAGTATCATATATTAAGTATCATATATATAGAAGCTTCCTTTTCATGTGGATAAAAAAAGAGGAAGGATACGCCGACACCCGCCGGATATCCTTCCTTCTCTGTTAGCCATGGCAACGGAAAGTTCACCTGTCTTGTACCTCCATGTTTCAGGTCGTTTTACTCTCCCTGTAATACAGGCCGCTTCCGCTGTCCATGCACCACCTCGCTGCCGTATTTTGCCCGGATCTGATCCAGCGGGATCTCTTCCCGGTGGTACCTCCGATAAGGCGCAGCGTGCCAGATCCACGCCTTTTTCTTTGGAGCCCAGGTAAAGCCCAACTGCTTTAACTGCTTTCGATAGGCGTACCCTCCAAAGCACCAGATCCAGCTTCCGATGATCTCAATCTGTATATCGAATCCAATGATTGCCTGGAGGATCGTCCGGAACTGCTCGTCCTCTTCTGTCTGGTGCTGCTCATCTCCCGGATTCTCACCGCTGCTCTCTTCCTTTTTCTGGAGCCGCTGAAATGCCTGTTCATACGCTTTGTTGATCTCCTGCGTGATGGCCACACTGCCGCCCGGATTGTCCGGATGGTATTGCTTCAGCAGGATCCGGTACTGTTTCCTCAGTTCCTCTAAGGTGCTTACGTTTTGAAACCATGTCATGTGTGCATCCCTCTTTTTGGCATTGCTCCTGATTTATCCATCATCAAATCTAATTATTATCTGAAAAAAATATAGAATTAATATTATTTATTCAAAATATTATTTTATTTTCTTAATACCGCTAACATTTGATAATTTCACAACTATTTTTGTCCCTATTTTTTTAAATCTCCGTTTTTCACAACGTCTCCCACTTAAATAAGATGTCTATTGGTAGAAATGCACAATTAATTTTTACTTTTGACACCTGTCTGTTTTCATCAAAAATCGAATAAAAAAAAGAGGGCTTCCTCTAGGCTCACTCCTGATAAGGTCTAAGAAAAATGAGTGAATTGTTGACACGTGTCAGATAATTTATTCTGAAAATTTCAAAATATCACATAATACTATTTCTATTAGGGTTTATTCAGTTTTTTGCGCTTGCTTTTTCTATTATCCCCCCTTATAATAAAACTCACAAAACTTCATACCTGACTCAAAACAGGGGAAGTGTTTTATGAATAGGATAACATCCGGAACCCGATTGCGTGATGCTGCCATTCGCCTAATACAGGTATTGGAAGTGACTGCAATTTTATGAAATAATTTTTTTGAAAGGAGAAATTTTCGTATGAGTGATAAGGTAGTAACACTCTGTGATACGATTATCCATTTCGTACAGGGGTTTGAGGCTGCTGTACAGTTGGGCCGTATCGCCAGAGCCAGCCCGGAAGAAATTGCTGAGCTTTTGAGGTATCTGCAAAGTCTTAAAAAAGAAGTTATAGCTGCTGTTGAGGCAGTACAGAATGAATCAGAAAGGAGAAAATAAAATGAAGGCATTAAAAGTATTTGTTACTTTTAATTGGAACGCATTTGCAGAAGGAAAGGAGTTTACGGTCAGGGACTGTAGCGTGTGGACCGATTTTAATACGAAGAAGGTAATGGGAACAAAGGTTGAAGTTATCATTACGAAGGATGATACGGATTATCATTTGAAAGACGGCGAAGCGAAATCAAATTTGCTTGAAAGGCTCATCTTCAAGGTTACGAAAGATATTCGGATTCCGGCAAATTCAAAAGTGAGACCGGTGAATCCGAGAGTGACGGCATACGGAAGGGATTACCATGGTAATTTTACCAACTATGTGAATCAGTTGGCCATTCAGTGTGATGATGTGGAAATCATTCCGTAATTTTGTCTCACTATTAAGGATTGTAAAAATTTGACACATGATCTTTCGGCTTCTTTTGAGATCATAAAAAATAACGAATGACAATTCTGTGTCAAAAGGGCGAAATGCTGTATATTCCGTGGCGTTGGGCTTGTTATACGCCACGGAATATACACATGTCAGTGTCAGAAAGAGCCAGTGAACGCATGAATGACGGGAAATGCATGACACAAGGTGGAGGTCAACAAATGAAAAAAGGAAAAAACAGTGCCCTTCGTTCTCGGGCTATGATGTATGTAAACCAGGTTAGGCACTCTCCTTATAAGGATGTTGATAGTCTGCAAAACAAAATTGATAGCGATATTCACCCAAAAAGATATGCCATTATTAATCATAATAAAGATGTTGATGGCAACGGAAAACGGACAGAGGATAACTGGCATGTTATGTTTGAATTTCAAAATCCCCGTTATTTAAATAGTATCGCCAAACTTCTGGGTGAAAAGGATCAGTTTATACAGATCTGGGATAAAGGCGTAAATAATGGTTTCTCTTATTTAACGCACAGAACAGATGATTCCAAAGACAAATATCAATATGATCCATCTGAGGTGACAGCGAATTTTGATTATCCGAAATTTCTCAAGGACGTTTCTATTCAGGTAACAAGAGCCCGAAAAAGAACGAACGCCAAAAATAAAGGCAAAACCGATCAATTACTGGATGCCTTATATGAAGGAAAAATCCAGAAAACAGATGTAGAAGATCAACTCAAAGGTTCTCAGTATGGAAAAATCCGGAAGCAGATTGACGATGTAGATGACAGACGTTTGCGAAAAGAAGCTGAAGATTTTCGGGAACACATGTTGAAAAACAAAATTCCCCTGGAAACAATCTGGCTTTTTGGAGGCCCGGGAACTGGAAAAACAACGCTTGCAAAAGAAATAGCAAAGAAAAAAGGGAATCCATTTTTTGTATCCGGCTCATCGAGAGATATTTTTCAAAACTATAAAGGGGAGCATACGATAATTCTGGATGATTTGCGTCCTAAATTTATCGAATATTCTGACTTACTGAGGATTACAGATCCATATTCACCGAGTACCATGGCACCCTCCAGATACCGCGATAAATACCTGGCCTGTGATCTGATTATTATTACATCACCCTTTTCCCCTCTTCAATTTTATTGTGAAGATTTCCATATCGCACCCCAGGATATGGAATTTGAATTAGGAGAATGTGTGGATTCTTTTGGACAGTTAGAAAGAAGAATTTTATTAACAATTTATATAACGGATATGGAATTCTGTTTGGCTGAATATGATCCCATTAGCAAATCTTATAATCTGGTACCGAACACCGCCAAAAATAATCCTTATTCATCTGCTGCAAGGCAAACAAATACTACAATAGATAGAACAGATTTATATAATAAAATGTTTCCTTAATATCTAAATTTGTAATATTGCAAAAATCTACTATTCGATATGGCCATCCAACCAATACAAAAAGCTGAAGGTGAGGATCTCCGGAGTAATCCCCCAGAGAATCTCACCACCGTATTAACCAGTATCATACCGTCCCAGCCCCCGTCGAGTGCAAGTCGCTTTGCGGGGGCTGGCTGCCTCAGGCTCAAAATCTAAGAGCATTTGTTAGATCATCTTGAAGTGCTTCAATGCTGTCTCAATCGCGGCTGCTTTTTCCGGGGGACACTGTGGCGGCTTGGTATTCTTGGATTTGTTGTGACATTCCCGTTCAATGATACCATGCTTCTGTTTGATCTGTGCGATATATAAGCTGGACACCTTCAAGCCATATTCAGCCTGTATCCATTGTTTTATCTCAGAATAAGTTGCGCCACCAGATAAGTAATTTTCTTTTGAGGGTTTATAATCCAAATAGACATGTTCGTGGATTTTCCCCAATTCCCTACCTAAGAGAACTACCGTCTCCACATGCACACTCTCCGGAAACATGTCGACCCCCTGCACCTTCTCCAGCTGGTATCCTCTCTCCCGCAGGTACTTCAGATCCCGTGCCAGAGTTGCCGAATCGCAGCTTACATATACGATCCGGTCCGGCCCCATTTTCACCATGGTATCCAGCACGCTCTCCTCACACCCTTTTCTGGGCGGATCCACCACGATCACGTCCGCACGGATCCCTTCCTCCGCATATTTCTCCGGAAGCACCTCCTCAGCCCTTCCCACAAAAAATTCCGCGTTTTCTATTCCATTGATCCCGGCATTCTTCCTGGCATCCTCAATAGCCTCCGGTACGATCTCCACTCCATATACCTTGCCTGCCTTCTGCGCCAGGAACAGGGAAATGGTTCCGATCCCGCAGTACAGATCCCATACTGTCTCTCCGCCGGTCAGACCTGCGAATTCCAGTGCCTTTCCATAAAGTTTTTCTGTCTGCACCGGATTTACCTGGAAAAAAGAAAGGGGAGAAATCTGATACCGGATGCTTCCGATGGTATCCGTAATGTACCCCTGCCCCCACAGCACCCTGATTTCCTTTCCCAGAATCACGTTGGTCCGATCTCTGTTTACATTCAGCGCAATACTGGTCATCCCTTTTATGCCGCAAAGCCGCCGCACCAGTTCTTCCTGATGGGGAATCTTTTTTCCGTTCACCACCAGACATACCATTACCTCGCCGGTGGCAAATCCGCACCGGATCAGCACATGACGCACCAGTCCCCGACCGGTATCTTCCTGATATGCCGTTACGCCGAACTCCTCCATAAAATCCAGCACCACATCCAGGACCTCCTCGTTCACCGGAACTCCCAGCAGGCACTTCCGGTTGGGAATGATGGAATGTGTCCTTCCTGCGTAAAATCCTGTGACCAGCCGGCCTTCCCTGTCCGTTCCCACCGGAAACTGAGCCTTATTCCGGTAGCCCAGCGGATGCTCCATGCCGATCACCGGATCCATGGGAATCTCCTCATCGGAAAATCCCCCAATCCGCTTCAGGTTGTTCCGGATCTTTCCCTCTTTATATTCCAACTGCTTCTCATAGGACAGCGCCTGAAGCTGACATCCACCGCAGGGACGGGAAATCGGACAGGGAGGTTCCACCCGGTCCGGTGACGGTTCCAGAACCTCCATCAGGCGTCCGTAACCGTAATTCTTACGGGTTTTCATCAGTTTTACCCGTACTGTATCTCCGATCACCGCATCCTTGACAAATACGGTATATCCCTGATATCTTCCGATCCCCTCACCGTCATGTCCCATGTCTTCTATGGTCACCGTCAGCAGATCATTTTTTCTGAACTCCATAGCCCCTCCCCCTTCAAAAATTCGTAACAGTTCAGCCGTCAGGCACCGGACAGAACGGATACCTACAGACTGCTTCTGCGGATATTGGATTCAAAAATCCTGTTATATCCCAGCCAGTCGGTCTGATCTCCTGATGCCTCCAGGATTTCCCGGAAGGTTTCCATCCTGGCGTCTGTATTATCCGCCAGATTTAATGCAGCAGCCTCCATCAGGGCAGGCTTTTTGGGCGAACCGAATTCCAGCTCTCCATGATGAGCCAGGATACAATGCTTCAGTTCACTCTCCAGCTTGGCCGGGAATCCCGGGATCTTCCGGGCGGCATCGTGAACCATTTCCGCCCCCATCATAATATGGCCCAGAAGCTGACCATCGTCCGTGTAATCATTTACAGGAAATGCCGACAGCTCATGGGTTTTTCCAATATCATGGAAAATAGCCGCTGTGATCAGCAGATCCCTGTTCAGGAGCGGATACGCCGCAGTATAGTAATCGCACAGTTTTGTGACGCTTAACGTATGTTCCAGCAGTCCTCCCACAAAACCATGATGGACGCTTTTGGCTGCGGAACTGAATTTGAATTTCTTCACGAAAGCTTCATTTTCCACAAAATACATCTGCAGGAGTCTGGAAAGATGGGGATTCTTCACCGATCCCGCAAATCCCAGAAGCTCCCGGTACATCTCCTCAATGTCTTTGCTGCTCACCGGAAGGTAATCTGCCGGACTGTATTCCCCCTCCTGGGCCTTCCGGACCCGTTTGATGCTGATCTGCAGAGCTCCCGCAAAGCTGCTCACATCTCCCACGATATCGATATAATCCATCGCGTCAAAATCCTCGATTCCCTGGGAATTGGGGTCCCAGATCTTAGCATCAATGGTTCCTGTCTTATCCTGCAGGATCACATTCTCATAAGGTTTTCCATTCTTCGTCACCGCAGACTGTCTGTGCTTGCACAGGTAAACCCCGGCAATCCTTGCACCTTCAAAAAAGTCTTTAATATATTTCATATTCCTCTCCTTACCTGATAACGCATATTCCTGGGCGGGCAGATCCCTGCTCCACAGTCCCTTGCCTCCTGCGTCATTCCTCCTTCGGGCTCATGTCGCTGCCTGGCCCATGTACGTGGAGCCAGGCGGGAGGACCCGCCCGGACCCACGTACGCTTGCTCTGTGTCATTCCTCCTTCGGACTCATGCCGCTGCCTGGCCCATGTACGTGGAGCCAGGCGGGAGGGCCCGCCCGGATCCACGTACGCTTGCCAGTCTATCACGCAAATAACCAGGCCGTTTGTGGTGGTCTGGTTATCTGATTCGCAATGATTCTATTTTATAACGCACCTGGTGTTACGTCAAATACTATTTCCACATATCCCTCAGCGCCTTTCCGCATGGCCGCGATTTCCACCCGGCGGCCGGGCTGGCAGTTGTCCAGAGCGCTGCGCAGTTGGGTCAGCGTGGTGATCTCGCTTTCTCCGATCCGTACGATCACATCCCCGTTCTGGATCCCCGCTTCCATGGCGGGGGAATCTTCACTTACCGTATTGACATAGACGCCTTTGGGGATTCCCGTCTTTTCGGAAAGCTCGCTGCCGATATCCTGGCCCATCACGCCCAAATACACCAGATCTTCATTATTGGACAGCTTCTCGATCAGATCTCTCAGTTCCGAAATGGGAAGAGCCGTCACCACATTCTTATCATCCTCTATGGAGAAGGACTGAGCGATGATTCCCACGATCTCTCCATTGAGATCCACCAGTACGCCGCTTCCCAGCTTGTCACCCATGATGTCCGTAGTCAGCAGATGATATTCCGTATCCACCGCCGCTTTTGTATTGGTGACAGAAGTGATCATGCCGTAGGCGATGGAATCTTCGTATCCCGCCGGACTTCCCAGCGCCAGCACCGGAGTTCCCCTCTGTATGTTGTAGGAGGTTCCCAGCTCCGCCACCGCAATGGCGTCCTTGGTATCATTGTCCACATCCTCTTTGGCGATTTTCAGAACCGCCAGACCGGTACTGGGATCCTGTTTCTGAAAATTGGCGTCCACAGTGGAACCATCCACAAAAGTTACCAGGATCCGATCCACATCTGCTACCACCCTGTATTCCGTCAGCACAAAATACTCTTTCCCGTTATCCGCTGCCAAAAGTCCGGAAATGGAATTGTCCGTGGTCCCCTGACTGGCCAGCCAGGCCTCATCACTGGTGTAGCCCTGGATACTCACAATGGCTTTTTCCGGCTCCCGGGCCACTTCCAGCACCTGGCTGTACATCTGCTGGATATCCTCCAAAGCGCTGTCCTCTTCCTCCGTCACAGCCTCCTGGGGCTCCTCTGTGGGTTCCGCAGTGGGCTCCGTTGGCTCTTCATCCGGAATACTTACCTTCGGAGACGATTCCTCCTCCCGGAACAAAGGCTCCGTCCTGGCAAACACAAAGGCCGCTACCACTCCGAACAGCACGGCTCCCGCTGCGATCCAGCATCCCCGCACAGCCATTTTTTTCTTATCCAGAGGTTTTTCCTTCACCACTTCCCGCAGAAAATAGTAATCTTTCTGTTCTTTCGAGGTCTCGTTTTTCCCGTCCTCTTTTTTCGGATTGCGATCGTTCTTCCATTTCATAACCGTAATCTCCTGTAAAATGCCAGTTTACCGTTTTTTATTCTATCAAATACTTATGAACTTTTTATGAAGAAATAAAAAATTCCGATATTTTTCCTGTGCCTCTTCTTGGTCGCTGCGATCCATTCATGGTCTCCTCTCTGCTCCGGAATTTTCTCTTTCTTTTCTTTCCCATATGGGGTAAAATGGAGCTGTATCGAAAAAATGAACGGAAACGGCCGCCCGGAAGGACAGGACCCGCTGTCTTTCCCAACCGGCCTGGAGAATAGGACATGAATCAAAAAGCATTAAAAACACTGGAATACGATAAGATCATAGAGATGCTGGTCTCCCACGCTTCCTCCCCTCTGGGGAAGATCAGATGTGAGGAGCTGCTTCCTTCCGCTTCCCTGGGAGAGATCGAATACATGCAGCGTCAGACCCGGGATGCTCTCACCAGGCTTTTCAAAAAAGGAAGCCTGTCTTTTGGGGGCGCCAAGGATGTACGGGGTTCTCTGAAACGTCTGGAGATCGGCAGTTCTCTCGGCATCACGGAACTTCTTAATATCTGCGGTCTTCTGGAAAACAGCGCCCGGGCAAAGGCCTACGGCCGCCGGGAGAATGAGGATATTCCCAGAGATTCCCTGGAGGATCTGTTTGAGGCGCTGGAACCTCTTGCCGGCCTTTCCGGCGAGATCCGCCGCTGTATCCTGTCAGAGGATGAGATCAGCGATGACGCCAGCCCCACCCTTCGGCAGATCCGCCGTTCCATCAAGAATACCGGAGAAAGGATCCACTCCCAGCTTCTGGGAATGGTAAACGGCAGCGCCCGTTCCTATCTGCAGGACGCAGTGATCACCATGCGGAACGGACGATACTGCATACCCGTAAAAGCAGAGTACAAGGGACAGGTTCCCGGTATGATCCACGACCAGTCCTCCACGGGATCCACCCTGTTTATCGAACCCATGGCAGTGGTAAAGCTGAACAATGATATTCGGGATCTGGAACTGAAGGAGCAGGCAGAGATTGAAGCTATTCTGGCTAATTTAAGCGAACTGGCCGCTCAGAACCGCGAAAATATCCGGTACGACCTGGAGACGCTGACGGAGCTGGATTTTATCTTTGCCAGAGCTGCTCTGGCCATGGATATGAATGCCACAGAGCCTGTTTTCAATACCAACGGCTACATCAATATCCGGAAGGGACGTCACCCGCTGATCGATAAACAGAAAGTGGTTCCCATTGACATCCATCTGGGAGGCGAATTCCATCTTCTGATCGTCACTGGTCCCAATACCGGAGGAAAGACGGTGTCTCTGAAAACCGTAGGCCTTCTGACCCTGATGGGGCAGGCAGGCCTTCACATTCCCGCGCTGGACCGTTCAGAGCTTTCTGTATTTTCAGAGGTGTACGCGGATATCGGGGATGAACAGAGCATCGAGCAGTCCTTAAGTACCTTCTCCTCTCATATGACCAATGTGGTTTCCTTTATCCAGAAGGCGGACCGGGACAGCCTGGTGCTTTTCGATGAGCTGGGCGCCGGCACCGATCCCACGGAGGGCGCGGCCCTGGCCATCGCCATCCTGAATCATCTGCAGAAGCAGGGGATCCGCACCATGGCCACCACTCACTACAGCGAGCTGAAGGTTTACGCCCTCTCCACGCCGGGAGTGGAAAACGCTTCCTGCGAATTCGATGTGGAAACCCTCCGGCCCACCTACCGGCTGCTGATCGGGGTTCCCGGAAAAAGCAACGCCTTTGCCATCTCCGGCAAGCTGGGTCTCCCTGATTTCATCATTGAAGAGGCCAGAAAGCAGATCAGCCAGGAAGCAGAATCCTTTGAGGATGTGATTTCCACTCTGGAAGAGAACAGGATCACCATGGAAAAGGAGAGGATGGAACTCACCCGCTACAAAGAAGAAGTGGAGCGGCTGAAGGATGAGCTGAAAGCACGCCAGGAAAAACTGGATGCCCGCAGGGAAAAGCTGATCCAGCAGGCCAATGAGGAGGCTCACGCCATTCTGCGGGAGGCCAAGGAATACGCCGACCAGACCATGAAAAATTTCCACAAGTTCGGCAAGGAGAATATTTCCGTTCGGGAGATGGAGCAGGAACGCCAGCGGCTGCGGGAAAAAATGAATAAGGTGGAAAAAAATATGTCCTCCCGCAGGAAAGAGAAACCGGCCGGAGCTCCTTTAAAGCCCTCCGATCTTCATCTGGGAGACGGCGTAAAGGTGCTCAGCATGAATCTGAAGGGTACGGTCAGCACTCTGCCGGACTCCAAAGGATTTTTATTTGTACAGATGGGGATCATGCGGTCCAAGGTGCATATCTCCGATCTGGCTCTTTTGAAGGAGGAAACCGTCATCTCGGCTGCGCCGGGCCTGCAGCGGACCAGCACAGGAAAGCTCAAGATGTCCAAGTCCGCCTCTGTGGGAATTGAAATCAACCTTCTGGGGAAAACCGTAGACGAAGCCATTGCTGAACTGGACAAATATCTGGATGACGCTTATATGGCTCACCTTCCCAGTGTCCGCATCGTACATGGCAAGGGAACCGGCGCTCTCCGCAAAGGAGTCCATCAATATCTGCGGCGTCAGAGGTATGTCAAATCCTTCCGTCTGGGAGAATTTGGCGAGGGGGATGCAGGAGTAACTATCGTAGAATTCAAATAACGGCGGATCCGGCCGGACCCTGGAGGGATACGGCCGGACCGTTTTAAAAGGGGTAATGCAACATGGCTGTTAAACAGAAAATTTTAATCGTAGATGATGACAACAACATTGCAGAGCTGATCTCCCTGTATCTCACCAAGGAGTGCTTTGAATGCCGGGTTGTCAACGACGGGGAGGAAGCGCTTCAGGTATTTTCCTCTTTCTCACCCAATCTGATCCTTCTGGATCTGATGCTTCCCGGCATAGACGGCTACCAGGTGTGCCGGGAGATCCGTCACAAGTCCAACGTACCCATTATCATGCTCTCCGCCAAGGGAGAGGTTTTCGACAAGGTTCTGGGACTGGAGCTGGGGGCGGACGATTACATGATAAAGCCCTTTGATTCCAAAGAGCTGGTGGCCCGGGTAAAAGCGGTTCTCCGCCGATTCCAGCCCACTCCCGCCGCTGATTCCAAGCCGGCCGGAAAGTATGTGGAATATCCGGATCTGGTGATCAACCTGACCAACTACTCCGTAATGTACCACGGGGAGACCATAGACATGCCTCCCAAGGAGCTGGAGCTCCTTTATTTTCTGGCTTCTTCTCCCAACCAGGTATTTACCAGGGAACAGCTTCTGGACCATATCTGGGGATATGAGTATATCGGGGACACCAGAACAGTGGACGTACATATCAAGCGCCTCCGTGAAAAGATCAAAGATCACAAATCCTGGTCCATCAGCACTGTCTGGGGAATCGGCTACAAATTTGAGGTGAAATGATTTGAAAAACACACTCTACTTCAAATTTACCACAGCCTATGTGCTGCTTTGCATCGTGGGCCTTCTCCTTATTTCCACTGTGGGATCCTCCCTGATCCAGCACCGGATCCTGGAGGATGCCGGGGAAAATCTTTATAAGGAAGCCACCTCCCTGTCCTACTCCCAGTCCTCCAGGGACTTCGAGAATGGCTCGGACCTGAAAGGGCTTTACGACATCTGTTCCGCTCTGGCCGAATACGAAGGCGCCAGAGTTCTCCTGCTGGCTCCGGAGGGCGAGCCCTATTTTGATACCGGATATTCTTTTGATGTTCAGGAGGGAACGCTGAACACACTCACCGATTTTGATCCGGCCGCCATGGGCACCGGCTATTATCAGACGGGAACCTTTTACCGGTATTTTGACGAGGATATGGTAAACGTGATGGTGCCCGTTACCCAGAATCTGTACACCAAGGGATACGTATCCATTCATCTTCCCATGACGGACATCATCGCCAAACGGGAATCCATTCTGGGACCGGTATATGTGATCTTCGCCGTACTGTTTCTCTGTTCTCTGGGAATTCTGGCGCTTTTTACCTTCAGTGTATACCGTCCCCTGAAGAAGATCACCGCCGGAGCCAATGAATATGCTTCCGGCAATCTGGCCCACAACATTCCCATCTCCACAGATGACGAGATCGGCTATCTGGCCACCTCCCTAAACTTTATGTCCGATGAGCTGGCCAAAATGGAGGACTACCAGCATAAATTCGTTGCCAATGTCTCCCATGATTTTCGTTCTCCTCTTACTTCCATTAAAGGTTTTGTGGAGGCTATCATGGATGGTACCATTCCTCCGGAAATGCAGGAAAAATATCTGAAGATCGTGGTTAATGAAACCGAACGGCTGGAAAAACTGACCCAGAGTCTGCTGACGCTGGACAAGCTGGATTCCCGGGGGCGTCCCATCCATATGACGGATTTCGATATCAATGGGACCATCAAGAATACGGCAGCCACTTTCGAGGCCATCTGCCAGCGGAAATCCCTGGTGATCGAGCTTCACCATGAGTCGGAGCAGCTTTTCGTTCGGGCTGATATGGAACAGATCCAGCAGGTTCTCTACAATCTCATTGATAATGCCATCAAATTCAGCAGCGACCACTCGGTGATCAAGGTGGAAACTTCCGAAAACCGGGGAAAGGTTTTCGTATCCGTGAAGGACAGCGGCATCGGGATTTCCCGGGAAAGCCTTCCCAAGATCTGGGATCGCTTCTACAAGCAGGATTCCTCCAGAGGAAGGGACCGCAGGGGAACCGGTCTGGGACTCTCCATCGTAAAGGAGATCATCACTGCCCATAACCAGAACATCAATGTGATCAGCACCGAGGGAGTGGGGACGGAATTTATTTTTACTCTGGACGCAGCCAAATAACGGCCGATCGTCACAGTCAGTCCGGCTTTGCTGCCGGATCTGAAAGACAGAGGGACAGCTTACCAGGTATATCTGGTAAGCTGTCCCTCTGTCTGCATATGATCAAAATGGTTCTGCCGCAGTGCCTCGTACAGAACAATGGCCACGGAATTAGCCAGGTTCAGTGATCGGATCTCCTCCAACATGGGAATCCGTACAGCCGTCTCCCGGTTCTGAAGCAGGATCTCCTCCGGAATCCCTCCGCTCTCCTTGCCGAACATCAGATAGCAGTCCTCCTCATACCGCACATCTGTATACAGCTTTCTGGCCTTTGTGGTGGCCATATAGATCTTCGCTCCGGGATTTCTGTCCAGGAAATCCTGATAGTCGATATACCGGGTCACATTCAGATGTTCCCAGTAATCCATCCCTGCCCGCCTGATGGCCTTTTCCGTAAGACGGAACCCCAACGGCTCGATCAGATGCAGCCGGGTTCCGGTAGCCACGCAGGTCCTTCCGATGTTTCCCGTATTTGCCGGGATCTCCGGCTCAAACAAGACAATATTCAGCTTTGCCATAATCCCTTCCCTTTCTCTCTGCCGGTTTCTCCGGATCCCGGCCTGCCGCCGCGGCCGTCACCAGCGCACCCTGGCTGTCCCTCTTGAAACCCCGGCTTTTCATTCAGCCCAGCACCTTATACAGCTCATCCGGCTGCGGCTTATCCAGATACCGCACATCCTGGCCGTTTCTCAGGATCCGGTCATTTCCTTCTGTGGTCCGGCCGATCACGGTTCCGTGGATCCCGGCCAGCTTCAGCTTTCTCACCAGCTCATGTCCCTGATCCGTTACGATCATCATAGACCCGCTGGACATGATCTGATAGGGATTTACCCCGAAATACTCACAGATCTCCACGGTCTCCTGGCGAATGGGAATCGCCTTCAGATCGATCTCCAGGCCCATTCCGGCTCCGCTGGCCATCTCCCAGAGTGCGCCGAACACTCCGCCCTCTGTGATGTCATGCATAGCCGTGGCTCCATGTTCCGCAGCGATCCCTGCCTCCTTTACCACAGACAGAAATCTGTCAAATCCTTTGCCTCATCCACCAGCCCGGAGGGAAATCTTGTCATCAGTTCCTCCTCTCTCTCCTTTGCCAGAATGGAGGTGGCCTCCAGGCCGATCCATTTGGTCACCACCACATCCTGGCCGGGCTGTATCTGCCGCAGTGTGCTGAGGCGGTCCCGGCGGATCTTCCCAACTCCCGTCACGGAAATCAGAGGCTGGCGCACCACATTGGTGATCTCCGTATGGCCGCCCAGAATCTCGATATTCAGTTCCTCACACGTTTTTTCCGCCTGCTGCATCAGCCTTCTCAGTTCCGGCTCCTCCATGGTATCCGGCAGCATCACGGTCAGCATCATCCCCACCGGCTCCGCCCCGGCCGCCGCCAGGTCATTGGCTGTAATATGGATACAGTGGCTTCCCATATCCTTTACTGTGCCCGTAATGGGATCTGTGGACATCACCAGGACTTCGTCCTCTGCCACCTGCAGAGCCGCACAGTCCTGGCCCACTGAGGGGCCCACCAGCACCTCCGGCCGGCGGTGCTTCACCTGTTTTAATACGGAGCGGATCAACACCGGCTCCGGCAATTTTCCAATCTTCATTTCTGCCTCCGTCTTTCACGCGTATACTGTCACACTAGGAATACTGCTGCAGCACCACATACACCTCATTCAGGTCATTGTTTGCAATAGCTGTGTACATGGCGCCGGACGCTTCCGCGTTCTCTGTCTTCACGCCCACCTTATACCTGTTGGGTGTCATCTGATAATTGCTGCTGTTCACTTCTGTCCTGGTTTCTTCACCGTTCTCTGTGACCACCTTCCACAGCTTCGCCACATATCCCGTATGCGCGGACTGCACCTGCTGGATGGAACCCAGCGCCGATTCCGTATCAGCCGCCAGCTCCGTAGTGGGTTCAATGGTCTCCAGGGTCTCGCTCTCGTAGGTTACTGTCCTGCCTTCCGGCCGGTACTCCTGCCCATAGATGGTAAAGCTCAGAGTTCCGCCATAAGCGATCCCCTCTATGTAAATGGGCGTCTCCAGATTATTGGTGAATTTCAGATCCTTGGATCCTTCCGCAATGGCCGCATCCATGGACGGCTTGACATATGTAACGATCATGGAATGGTTATACCTCTCCGTGACCTCCAGCTCTGAACGCAGCACTGCCAGGTACAGAGTAGTAGATACCTGACAGATCCCGCCTCCAAAGGACTCCACCACACTGCCGTTGGAATAGGAAGGAGCCAGCTCATATCCGTTTTCTTCGTCAAAAGGTACCATCTGGTCACAGACTGACAGGGAATCCCCCGGATAAAGGACGATCCCGTTCAGCTTCTCCGTACCGTTCCGGATGTTGGTGGCCCGGGCGCTGCTGCTGGCGGAATAGTCGGTGCTTCCGCTCCCCAGTACGTCCTGTACAGTCTCCAGCTCTTCCCGGGATCCTCTGGGCTCTGTCAGTTCCACGCTCAGCTCTACGGATCCGTTTCCGTCTCTCCACACCTGAGTCAGATAGCGGGTAAGGATCTGTTCCGACTCCTCCTGATTCAGCGAAACGCCCCTCTGCCCGTTTATCACCTGAAATTCCCCGTTTTCCCTGGTCAGCCCGTAATCAGACACTTCTCTGTTCAAGGGCACGCAGTAAGTCTCCAGAGCCGTCCTAAGAGTCTCCTGATCCACCTGATATGCCATGTTCAGCTGTATGATCCCGGTTTCCAGCTCCTTCCGGGCTTTGTACCGCCTGATCACATTGCCCGCCTGACCGATTCTGGAGGCATGCTTTACGATTCTGTCATTGTCTCCGGAAACTCCCAGTTCTCCGGCCGGAACGCTGACGCTTTCGTCATCCATATGCAGAGAGATCCGATATCCGCAGATTTCTTCCATTCGCTTTGCGGCCGCTTCCCCGGCCTCCTGCCCCGTCATTCCGGAAAGATCCAGGCTCTCCAGCCAGATGCCGTTTGGGATCGTTCCCTCCGTCTGCGGCATATTGGGAGAATCCTCTGTCTGTAAGGTTTCTTCCCCGGCCTGTTCTGTCTCCTCAGGAGCCAGAGCCTCCAGCGTTTCCGGTTCCTGTCCCCGGACATCCCCCGGAAGCATCAGAAAGAAAAGCGCTCCCAGGATCCCTGCCAAAATTCCACTTTTTTTCATCCACAGTACCGCCTTTTCGATATACCAGTCCTCTTGTTTCCTTTCTCCGGCACGCCTGGCACCAGTTCAGCCGCTGCAGTCCGGTCACCGGCATGCCGCCCAATACCATTGCAGGCGCAGCCGCCGGACTGACCGCCTGCGGGAAAAAAGGGGCGCTGCACGCACCCCGTCACTGACCTTCCTATATCATCACATCCAGCAGCATGGGAATCACCATTGCTGCCACCAGCAGAATGGCGATCACAGAGGCCACGATCCTCTTGGTCTTATTGTTGTTGAACATCTCATCACCTCATACTTATTCAAAACTGTTCTGAACGGCTTACCTGTTGTCCCGCCGTCCTGTACATTTTCCGTAATTCAGGATAATCCGGTCAATCATCCGGGAAGCCTCGCTTTTGGTCAGGCTGTCCGGATCCATGTCCAACTCTATTCTATGATATTTTATCAGATCCTTCAAGTATCGTTTTTGAGAAATTGTGGCCGGACTCTGCCGCTTCGGTCTGTACATCAGCGGTTTCGGCAAAAACAGCGCCTCCTCCTTGGCTTTTTGCCGCAGACAGAGGTACAGCTGATGAGTGGCCATGGCATCATCCAGGGCCCTGTGCGCCCGCGCCCTCTGGATTCCAAAGCAGCTGCACAGACTGGACAGGCTTCTGCTTTCCAGATCTGCCAGAAGTCCCCGGGCGATCTGCAGAGTGTCGATTCCTCTTTTTTCAAAAGGCAGTTTCTGCCTCACTGCCTGTACCTTCAGAAAGCTGTAGTCAAAGGGGAGATTATGTCCCATCAGATCCATGTCCCCGCAAAAAGCGGCAAAGCTTTCAAATGCCGCTTCCGCCCCAGGCTGCCCCTTTACCATGTCGGTGGAGATCCCCGTCAGTTCCCGGATCCTTTCCGGTACTTCCATTTCCGGATCCACAAAGGTACAGAAGGTATCCGTTACCTGACCCTTTTCTATTTTTACAGCTCCGATTTCCAGTATCCTGTCATTTTCCGGGGAAAGCCCCGTGGTCTCCAGGTCCACTGCCACATAGGTATCGGGAAAATTGTTTTCACTCATGTTTCTTCTCCCCTGTATTCTTTGCAGTATTTTGTCAGAAAGCACTCCTGGCAGCGGGGGCTTCTGGCGGTACAGATCCGGCGTCCGAAGGTTATGATCTGGATATTGTACAGGATCCAGTGGTCCTTTGGCAGTTCCTCCATCAGCTCATACTCTATCTTTTCCGGGTCCTCCTGACTGGTCAGTCCCAGTCTCCTGGATATCCGCTTTACATGGGTATCCACCACCACGCTGGGTTCATGAAAAATATTTCCCCGGATCACATTGGCCGTCTTTCGCCCAACCCCCGGAAGGCTCACCAGATCCTCCAGCTTCCGCGGCACCTCTCCGCAGTATTCCGTCACCAGCTTTTTGGCGCACGCAATGATATTCCTGGCCTTGGTGTGAAAAAATCCCGTGGGCCGGATATCCGTTTCCAGTTCTCTCAGATCCGCTCCGGCAAAGGCTTCCAGAGTGGGATATTTTACAAACAGATCCCTGGTCACCACATTTACTCTGGCGTCCGTACACTGTGCGCTGAGCATGGTGGCGATCAAAAGCTGCCAGGGAGTCTCATAATTCAGATAACAGACGTATTCCGTTCCGTATGCCTGGTCCAGAAGTGCCAGGATTTCTTCCGTTCTTTCCTTCATGAGCCGGCTCCTTTCTCTGTTCTGTTTCCGGGCGTATCGTCATTTTCCCCCAAACCGCTTACAGCCGCCGTCACATCCAGACAGCGGGCAGCCTGTGTCAGGCAATCCCTCTGCCTGTAGTCAAACAGGAAATACCGCTCTCCCGGTTTTCCCGACACGGGATCCCTGGTGACCCGCTCCAGGTGGGTCATCCTCTGAAGCTGTTTCTCATCGCAGTCCTCATATCCCGGCAGATACCGGTGCTCTTCAGCCTCCCTGTGGTAAAAGTTCCTGACAGCCCTGCGGTATGTCCCGGTATCTCCGGCCCAGGCAGGCCGGGACTTGAGGTTTTCTCTGGAATAAAGATCCAGGGTCATCAGTTCCCGGATCCGGAAAATAAACTCCTCCCGGCCCTTCCCGTCCGGAAAAGCTTTTCTGCGGCATTTTTCCGGGGAAACAGCATTCTGCGGGGAGGCGCCGGGAACACCTTCTGTATCCTGTCCATCCCCAAGACTCTCCCTGAGAAATTCCTCCAGGATCTCATATCTCCGCAGCCGATTATGAGAAATCTCCAGGTACCCCTTCCTGTCATAGAACTCTCCCAGCCGGGAATAAAAAGAAAACGGCGAGGAAAAGTACGGTTCCACCGCCGGCAGCGTCCACAGAAACTGCCCGCTGTTATAATAAACCTCCACCATCTCCTCCGTCTGCTTCAGCCGCAGCACATCCTCATAGGACAGCCATCTGGTCATCAGCACCTCATACGGTTCCTTTTCATGGTACAGACATCCGTATTCCACAGCCTCCTGATGCATCCGGGATCCCTTTAACACCTTCAGAAATCCCAGTTGGAGCTGCTGGGGTTTCAGCGCATACACCTGGTCAAAGGATCTGCCGAAGGAAGCGTGATCCTCCATGGGAAGCCCTGCGATCAGATCCAGATGAAGGTGCACATTGTGAGGCGCGGAAAGCCTCTTCACCGCCCGGATCACCCGGTCAAAATCCATTCTCCGGCGGATAGCCCGGATCGTATCCCGGTTGGTGGACTGTACTCCGATCTCCAGCTGGATCATTCCCGGCCGCATGGAGGCGATCAATTCCATCTCCTCATCCGTCAGCAGATCCGCCGCGATCTCAAAATGGAAATTGGTCACTCCGTTGTCATGTTCCGTCAGATAACGCCATATCTCCATGGCCCGGCCGTGATCGCAGTTGAATGTCCGGTCCACAAATTTTACCTGACGCACCCTGTGATCCAGGAAAAACTGCAGCTCTTCCTTCACCAGCTCCAGACTTCTGAAGCGCAGTCTCTTATCCACCGAGGACAGACAGTAACTGCAGGAAAACGGGCATCCCCGGCTGGATTCGTAATACAGGATCCTGTTTTCAAAATTCTTCAGTTCCCGGTATATGAAGGGAATCTCGTCCATACTCATCTCCAAAGGCCATCCGCTGTCGCAGATCTCCTGCCGTTCTTCCCTTTCCCTGCCGTTCCCGGCAACGGCGTTTCCAGCCGGAATCTCCTTCTGCCATGTGAGTCCGGGGATATCCTCCAGCCGCGGACTGCCGGCCAGATAGTGGCTGGCCAACATGCCAAAAACCGTCTCCCCCTCCCCCTTCATGATGCCCCGGACCGCCGGATTTCTCCTCAGGACTTCCCGGGCGTCATAGGACACCTCCGGTCCTCCCAGCCAGATCTGCACACCAGGAAGCACCTTGGCGGTTTCCCTTACCAGCTCTTCCACCAGGGATATGTTCCAAATATAGCAGGAAACGCAAAGGACTTCCGGCTTGCGCCGGAAGATTCCTTTTAAGATCTCATCCTTTGATTGGTTAATGGTAAATTCCGCCAGACCGATCTCCCCCGCAAATTCCTTTGCGGAAGCTCTGAGGCTGTATACTGCGGGATTGGAATGGATATACTTGGCATTTATCGCCGTCAGCAGTATCCTCATAATTCTTTCATCACCTGTTCCAGTGTGGGCATGGCCGGGATCGCTCCCCGCTTTTCCACGCACAGTCCTGCCACCGCATTGGCAAACTTCAGATAACTTCGAGCCTGGTCTTCCGTCAGATCCCCTGGCTTTACGCCGTCCTCAGACAGCCTGGACAACAGTCCTCCCCAGAAGGAATCCCCTGCTCCGGTGGTGTCCACCACCTTCCGGCTTTTCCCTTTCTCCTGCACCTGGATATCTTTGGTCACAAGCAGCGCCCCGTCCTTCCCCAGGGTCACGACCACACAGGAAACACCGGCATCCAGCAGCACTTTGACCGCCTCCACAGGATCTTCCTTTCCGGACAGCAGCGCTGTCTCCTCATCGGAGATCTTCATAATGTCCGCATAAGGGATCATGGAGCGCATATGGCGAATGGCCGTCTCCTCACTTTCCCACAGCAGCGGGCGATAGTTGGGATCATAGGAGATCACCGCTCCCGCTTTCTTCGCCTCCTCCACCGCATAGAAGGTGGCACTTCTGGCCGGCTCGTCTGTCAGGGACAGGGAACCGCAATGAAAGATCCTGGTATTCCGTACAATATCCAGATTCACTTCCTCTTTGGTAAGCTGGGTATCCGCTCCCGGCTTTCTGGCAAAGGAAAAGCTTCTTTCCCCGTTATTCAGTGAAACAAAGGCCAGCGTGGTAAAATATCTGGAATCCACCACCATGCCTGTGGTATCGATCCCCGCCGCATCCAGCGTATCTTTCAGAAGCTTTCCGTGCATATCATCGCCCACCTTCCCGATAAAGGCCGGCTTCTTTCCCAGATTGGCCAGAGCAGCCAGTACATTGGCCGGCGCTCCTCCGGGATTCTGTTCAAACAACGCCATTCCCGCTTCTGATTTTCCGCAGGGTGTAAAATCAATCAGCACCTCTCCCAGTGCAGTCACATCAAACATAACTCTATACCCCTTTTCTTTCTGTTTTATTCCCGCAGGCAGCGAGCCGGGCGGACATACCCCAAAAATCAAAATCCCATGTATGCTGAACGCACCGCTGCCGGCACCGGAGACTTTGACTGTTTCACAGGCTCCGCAATTATTTTATTATACCATTTCCAACGGTTAATCTCAATGTGCAGCTTACTATTTTTTACCAGTTGTTCTGGTTTTATGTAACAGTTCAGCCTTCCAGCTTCACTGTCACAAATGCATGCACACAGGCTGCGATTTTCGCAGCCTGGCGCCCGCAAATCTCGGGATCACGTTGCGAATGCAGCGTGACACCTCGCGGGATATTGGAAGGCTGAACTGTAACGGTGTTATCCCACCTTTTTGCGAGGGGCCGAGTGCCAGCGGCACCCGCTCAGCGCCCACCGGGCCAAAGGGCAGAACACCGGGTGCCGGGATGCAAAGGCTTGACGCGTCGGCCCCATGCCGCACCGGCTGTAAACCGTGCTCAGGCATTCAGCGGATATTTGGCAGTAAGGCGGGCTACGATCTCTCTGGCCCTTTCTTTCTCCTCCGGTCTCTGGATCACAATAGCGATCGCTTCCGCGATCTGCTCCATATCTTCCTCCTTCATGCCTCTGGAGGTAACGGCTGCCGTTCCCAGACGAACTCCGCTGGTGACAAAGGGGGATTCCGGATCATTGGGGATAGCATTCTTATTGCAGGTAATGTTCACCTCATCCAGAAGATTCTCCATAACTTTTCCCGTCACGCCTGTATTCCTCAGATCCACCAGCATCAGATGGTTATCCGTACCGCCGGATACCAGGCGGATACCCCGTCTGGTCAGACCTTCCGCCAGGGTACGGCAGTTCTTCACCACCTGCTCCTGATACTCCCTGAACTCCGGCTGCAGAGCCTCCTGGAAGCATACAGCCTTTGCCGCGATCACATGCATCAGCGGCCCTCCCTGGATCCCAGGAAAAATGGCTTTGTTGAAATTAAACTGCTTAGCCACCTCCTGGCTGGACAGGATCAGTCCTCCTCTGGGACCTCTCAGAGTCTTATGGGTGGTAGTGGTGGTCACATGGGCGTAAGGAATGGGGCTTGGGTGAAGTCCGGCCGCCACCAGTCCGGCAATATGGGCGATATCCACCATCAGATAAGCTCCCACCTCATCCGCGATCTGGCGGAATCTTTTAAAATCGATGATCCTGGCGTAAGCGCTGGCTCCGGCCACAATCAGCTTCGGGCGGTTCTCGATGGCCAGGCGCCGCACTTCTTCGTAATCAATAAATCCATCATCATTCACTCCATAAGGTACGATCTTAAAATACGCTCCGGAAAAATTCGCCGGGCTTCCATGGCTGAGATGACCTCCGTGAGCCAGGTTCATTCCCATCACTGTATCTCCCGGCTTCAGCATGGCAAAAAATACGGCCATATTCGCCTGAGCTCCCGAGTGAGGCTGCACATTGGCATACGTACAGCCAAACAGCTTCTTTGCCCGCTCAATGGCCAGGTTCTCCACCTCATCCACACACTGGCATCCGCCGTAATACCGCTTGCCGGGATATCCCTCCGCATATTTATTGGTCAGCGGACTTCCCATGGCCGCCATTACTGCTTTGCTCACCCAGTTTTCAGAGGCGATCAGCTCAATATGGGAATTCTGACGGTCAATCTCCCGCTCAATGGCGGCAGCGATCTCCGGATCTGTTTTTTCAATCTCCTGAAATGAATACATGATAGGCTCCTTTCTTCGTCACATCACTGTTTTATCATAGTAAATCAGATTATAGCATACTTATTTCCTCCGGTACAACCCCAAAAGCTCCAATATTTTTCAAATTTCCACTTGAAATCCCGAAAAAAATATGATAAGATGCATTTGTTCTCGCCCAGATAGCTCAGTTGGTAGAGCAGAGGACTGAAAATCCTCGTGTCACTGGTTCGATTCCGGTTCTGGGCATTCGCTTTTTTCTGAAGAGCGGGACCGCTGGAAACATGCGCGTTTCTTCTTCTGAAAAAAACGAAAAAAATGCTTGACAATCTTCTGTCTGCTGTGTATAATATTTGTTGTCGCTGAGATAACAGCCATTTACGCAGGTGTAGTTCAATGGTAGAACACCAGCCTTCCAAGCTGGATACGTGGGTTCGATTCCCATCACCTGCTCTCTGAAGATATTGTTTTTCAGTATCTCATTTCTTTCAGAACAGTACAGTGGTATGAAAGAGCAAAACTTCAGAATGTATGCACGAGTGGCTCAGTGGTGGAGTATCGCCTTGCCAAGGCGAGGGTCGCGGGTTCGAATCCCGTCTCGTGCTCTTGACGGTCGGATTTCCGGCCGTTTTCTTTTTGTCAAAATGCGAATTTTTCTCTCCACGTCCCCTTTTCCCCCAATTTGTTTGAAGTTTTTCCTTTTTTATGATAGACTACCTTTATATCCAGGAAGTTAAACCATCGGAAGCGGGGTGTATTAATGAAAATTCAGGAATCAGCGGAAAACTATCTGGAAACCATTTTGATGATTGGCCAGAGAAAACCTCATGTGCGTTCCATTGATATCGCCACAGAGCTGGAGGTTTCCAAACCAAGTGTCAGCGTGGCCATGAAGAATCTCAGGGAGAACGGATATATCCATATGGACAGCGACGGTTACATTACTCTGACGGAGGCCGGGCTGGCCATCGCCAACACCATGTACGAACGTCATACCTTTCTCTCCCGCTGGCTGATGCGGCTGGGAGTGGACGAAAAGGTTGCAGTCCGGGATGCCTGCCGAATCGAGCATGTGATCAGCGCCGAAAGCTTTGCCGCTATCAAAAAACACATTCCGGATGATAATGGACAGCCTGCGTAAGCCCGTTTCGGAGGCTGCGGCTCAGTTGTTTACCGCCCGCTGCATTTTGCAGCGGGATTCCCAGTTCTGAGGACTCCTGGCTGCAGGATCTGCAGCTTATGCATAGCCATTTCCCACAATGGAGCTGAAAATCCGGTCTTCATCTGTCTTCACCTTGCGGCCCCATCGGCGGCCCTCTTCTCCATGTCGCATTTCGTCGTAAACCGTCGCATTTCCAATTTTCTGGAAAATCAGATTTATACTGTATTTACTAAAAATGAAGGGGGATTCCTACCATGAAACCGCAGCACCTGTTGTCATCGCTGGGGATTTCAAGTAACCGCAAGGGTTACTGGTTCACCAGCCGTTCTCTTGAGCTTGCCCTTGAAGATGAAAACCGTCTGATCCTTCTGCAGATTGTCGGGCTAAACGGACACCTGTGCCATATTCGGCGGACAGTCTGAGACATAATTAGCGGACAAGTAGGGACACATTAACCGGACAATAGATCTTCAGATATAATAAGTGCATCTCCTTAAAATGGAGAAATATTATATCTGGAGGTCCTACTATGGATTACAAAAAAGTACTAAGGCTTCACTTTGTGAACCATCTCAGCTGCCGTGAAATCGCCGAAAGCTGCGGCGACTGCAGCAAAACAACTGTCAATGAGTTTCTGAAACGCTTCAGAGAGAATCCGGAGCTTTCATACCCTTTACCGGCAGATGTCACGAATGAATACATCGGAAACATGCTTTATAAAAAGCCTGGTGTATCGGTAGATCAGCTCCTCTACCGGAATTTTAACAAGGAAGCTGTCTACAAGGCTCTGGCCCGCAAAGGAGAGACCCTGAAGCATCTGTGGCAGAAATACAATGCTATAGGTGTCGTAGACGGGAAGAAGCCAATGAGCTATCGCCAGTACTGCAGGCGTTACAGCGAATGGGCTGATTCCAAACAGCTGACCTTCCACATCCAGCGTTATCCCGGTGTCAATCTCGAACTGGACTACGCAGGGAAGCAGCTCTATCTGCATAACCGCCGGAACCCGGATGAGACCACAAAGGTCACGATCTTTATCGCTGCCCTCACCTACAGTGATTACTTTTACGCTGAAGGAATGACCGAATGCGATATCCGGAACTGGATCCGGGTCAATAATAATGCTCTGACCTATTTTGGCGGCGTGACACCAACGATCACCCCGGATAATTGCAAAGTAGCAGTTGCCCGGAACAAGGACTGGATCAGCCCTGTCCTGAATAAAGATTTCCAGGCATGGGCAGAACATAACAATACGGTTTTAACCCCTGCCAAAGTGAAATCCCCCCGCTGGAAACCAGTCGTGGAAGGCCACGTAAAGATCATTACCATGCACATCCTCATGGATATGGAAGATATGGTCTTTTATTCGCTGGATGATTTAAACCGTGTCCTGATGGAAAAGGTGGATGCCGAAAACCGGAAACCCTTTGAAGGACTCACCTATTCCCGGTACGATCTCTTTACAACAGAAGAGAAGGAGACCCTCCTGCCTCTTCCGCCCAGCCGTTTTGAATATCTTGAACGAAAGACTGTTAAAGTAGCACAAGATTTCTCCTTCACCTTCGACAAGGTCCATTATAGCATGCCCCGGAAATATCTGCGACAGGAACTTGAGATCCGGGCAGGGGAAAAAGAAATCTATGTCTATAACAAACACGGTGACTTCATCCGGATGCATAAGCGGAGCTACACACCGAAAGACTGGGTGATCATCCCCTCGGATATGCCTGCCGAATACAAAGACTATGGCTATTGGACGGTGCCTTATTTCCAGCAGAAAGCATCTGCTATCGGCCCCAGCACCCGTGCTTTGATCGATGCAGTCATTCAGAAATACGCTTATCCGGTGCAGTCATTCCGAAGCTGCTTTGGCATTCTGCGGTATGCGGAGAAGTACTCGCCGGAAGCCCTGGAACGTTGCTGTAAAGACGCCGTTTTCGCTGGGAGGTGCAACTATTCCTATATCTGTAACACAATCTCAACTTACCATAAAGAGCCGCTGCAAAGTACAATGCCACAGAGCAGCCCCAACGAAGATGCTGCAGCAGCCGTATCCGGCGCCTACAAAGATGACGACAGCAAGTATTCCCTTAAGAACCTGCTGAAGCGTCAGGAAACGGAGGCTGGCAATGAAGAATAAGACTACTGATATCTATGAGATGTTGGACACACTATCCCTGCCGGTAGCCGCCCAGCGTTTCGCAGAACTGTCTAAAAGCCCTGAATTCGGCAGCTATACCGCTTTGCAGTTCATCCGTGAGGTTCTGGAACCTCAGTACATAGAAACACTCAACAACAGGTTTGAAACAAATCTGCGGCTCAGCAGCCTGATCAACAAAGGGGCTGTGACTGAGAACCTGAAAACCGGCAACGGGCGCATCTATAATGATGCCACTGTTGAACAGATCCTGAAATTTCATTTCGCTGAGAATCGGCAGAACGTCGGGATCTATGGAGTCACCGGTGCCGGCAAGTCTTATTTCCTGTCTGCCTGTTGTGTGGAAGCATGCAGACGTAATTACCGTTGTAAGTTCGTAGACTATAGTGACCTGCTGGACGAACTGATCGTCCTCAACCGCCAGGAAGACCTGAACAAGTACCGTAAGAGGATCAGGTACTATGCACGGATCCAACTGCTGTTCATTGATGATTTTGCCATAAGCAGATATTCAGAAGAAGGGATCAAGATCCTGTATCATCTGATAAAACTTCGGGATGACCTTGGCACCTCCACACTCTTCAGCTGTCAGTATTCTCCAGATGAGTGGGGAAACCAGCTGAGTGACGAGAAGGAATGCTACGGTAAGCTTGACGGGATCAGACGTAGACTGACTACAGGATTTACTGTACTGATTGAGAAAGCATAGCTTTCTGCTGGAACAACGAGCAATACTGATCAGTAGGGCGGACTACCCTCTGCCCTGCTGATATCCCAGGCTGTCCGTTTAATATGGCCCGGACTGTCCGGGAAATGCGGCCCTGCTGTCCGCAGAAAGTGGCTGTATGCACCTTCTGTCCCGCAACCTCTTCCCACTGGTAGCCGCATATTATCACACGGATGTCCGATGCATCGAACGGGATATCCGCACCATCATCGACAATTGCTGGGATTCTCCATCCCGGAAGGTTCTGCAGGAAATTTCCCCTTACGCACTCACTTATAAACCAACTGTAGGCGAATTTCTGGATATTCTGTACTGGCACCTGAAGAAACAGCGCAGCTGACCGGAACTCGTCTCTTCTTCCTGTTTGATGAGACAGCCTTCTGCTCTTTTCCTGCCAGGGCCCGTCTTTGCCGGCCGGCGGACATTTTCAGGAATTCATCACATTGGGGCAGGCATCTTCGCCGTTTTCCGGTTTTTCCGCACAAAAAAACAGGAAAAACCTTCTTCCTGTTTTTCCTGCTTCTTTACTATGCCGGCGACCGGAATCGAACCGGTACGGGTATCGCTACCCACGGGATTTTAAGTCCCGGGCGTCTGCCAGTTCCGCCACGCCGGCAAATCATACATTTCGGTCGACTGCGTGACCTTTACGGGCATGCCCTGATGCCACTGACTTACTCTGTATGGCTGAGATCAACTGATCTCAATGGATGGAGGTGGATTCGAACCACCGAAGCAAATTGCAGCAGATTTACAGTCTGTCCCCTTTGGCCACTCGGGAATCCATCCATATCTGTCATTCCAACGCTCTGACAAGATAGAATTATAGCTTACTTCCCTTGAAAATGCAAGCATTTTTTATACATTCCTGCACATTCTTGGGAACCGTTCATTGGGACAGAACCTTTGCGGGGGCAGCAAAAAGCGGAACGCCCCTGCCTGCGGCAGACCCTCTTGCCGTTTCAGCACAAGCGGGGAACCCCCAACGGCTGCCCTTATTCTTCCTCCTCCCCGGAATACAGCACCACAGCCTCCAGCGGAGAAAGCTCTATGTTCAGCACGCCAGCTTCCACCAGATGCTGGCGCTTCTCAGAGGTGAAGCCCACCGCATTGCTGTCCAGGATCTGAATCATCCTGGAAGTGGTGGTCCTGGGAATCCCGGCCTCCCACACCGGAATCTCCGCTGAAATGTTGGCATTGTTATTATTAACGATCACCACGATCCGTTCCTCATCGGAAAATCTGGCATAGGAAACCAGATTATGCTCCTCCTTCAGAAACTTCAGCGATCCCGTCTTCAGGATCTGGTACTCCCTGTGCATCGCAATGGCTGTCTTGTAAAACCGGATCAGGGATTTGTCCTCTTTCCCCCAGGGGTATGTCCTCCTGTTGTCCGGATCGGTAAACCCGCAGACGCCCGCCTCATCTCCGTAATACAGGGTGGGCGCTCCCGGCCAGGTCATCTGCATGATCACGGCCTCCCGCAGCACTGCCTTGTTGACATTTTCCTGCGCAGCCTGATGCCCAAGCTGGGCCACCCGTCCCACCTTCCCGTTGGTCCTGGTAAGGAAACGGGAATGGTCATGATTATCCAGCTCGTTCATGGCGATCTGCAGGGACGGAGCAAGGAAACGGGAACCGTTGTACAGCATGGCGTCCCGGAAGCTGGCGGCATTCCCCTTCAGGTCTTCCCGGTACTGATCGCTGTGCTTCTCCATTCCCGTCAGGAACCAGGAAACCGGTTCCATAAAGGCATCATAATTCATCACCGTATCCCACTCGTCACCCTTCAGCCAGGAGCTGGCGTCTCCGTAGTGCTCAGCGATTATGACAGCATTGGGATTAGCCTCCTTAACCACTCTGCGGAACTCTTTCCAGAACAGATGATTGTATCCCGGGCTGTGTCCCAGATCCGCAGCCACATCCAGTCTCCAGCCATCCACATTATACGGCGGAGACACCCATTTTCTGGCGATATACATGATATACTCCTGCAGCTTGGGGGAGTCCTCATAGTTCAGCTTGGGCAGGGTATCATGCCCCCACCAGCCGTCATAAAATTCATTGTAGGGCCAGTCGTGCTCATTATTAAATTTGAAAAAGGTGTGGTAGGGACTGTCCTGAAAAATATACGCCCCCTTCTCATAACCTTCCTGATTCTCATAGATCCTCTCCCGGTCCAGCCACTTATTAAAGGAACCACAGTGATTAAATACGCCGTCCAGGATGATCTTCATCCCTCTCCTGTGGATCTCCTCCACCAGCTCGATCAGCACCTGATTGCTGGCCTCCAGATTCTTCCGGTTAGTCACCCTCTGGATATAACGGCTGGCATGACTGTTGTCCCGGTCCCCCGGCGCCAGCAGCTCGCCTTCATCCTCCACGATCTTTCCAAAATGCGGATCCACATAGTCGTAATCCTGGATATCATACTTATGATTGGAAGGAGATACGAAAATAGGGTTCAGGTAAATCACCTCCACCCCCAGCTCCTGCAGATAGTCCAGCTTATCCATCACACCCTTGAGATCGCCGCCGTAGAAATTGTTCACATCCATATTCTCCGGCATCTTTCCCCAGTCTGTTACCCGGGTGGTCTGTTCATTGATATAGAAATACTCCCCGGTAAGCACATCATTGGACGGGTCCCCGTTGCAGAAGCGGTCCACAAAGATCTGATACATCACCGCCCCCTTGGCCCATCCCGGAGTGCGAAATCCCGGCACAATACCAAAGGAATACTGTTCCTGCAGGTCTCTAGTCACTCCCAGCTCATTATAAAAGCAGGTGATCTTTCCGGAACGGATCTCAAAATAATAGTGGATCGTCTCCTGTCCCAGTTCGATATTAATGCTGTAATAATCAAAACCGTTCTTGCTTTCTGTCAGAGTCATCTGCTCACGCCTGGCTCCGCTGATAAAAAAAACCGCATCCACATTATTTTTCTGTGTCCGGAAGCGGATCGTCACCACATCTCCCGGCTCCGGCTCCTCCGGAATCCGGTACTGGCCCGTCTCATCGCTGAAAAAAGCCTGTTTATTAAAAATCGGGCGCATATGGGATATATACTGCTGCACCTTCTGGTAATCCATATACTGATCAATATCCATAATTTTCCGCCTTTCTGTTTTTCCCTTCCATATTATTCTATCCCATTCCCCTGGGGAATACAACCTTTAATCGAAAGTAAAAAAGACAGCTCGCGCTGTCTTTTTTGGAGAAGGTATTTCTTCTTATGGGGTGTAGCAAAAACTATATAATGTATTGGGGGGTTTTTACGGTTATTATTATAACCTGGGTCAATCAAAAAGTGTGCACAAACCTGATTTTTTTTCCAGGTGATTTTTATCGAATTTTACGGCCTTTCGGGTTCCCCCCTGCCGGTTTCGCCGGAATATTATACAATTTCCTCAGGTTTCCGGTCAAAAAGCGCCTCGAACTCTTTGTTTCCGATCTTCTCTTTTTCCAGGAGAAGCGCTGCGCAGCTGTGCAGAACGTACTCATACTGGCTGATGATCTTTTTTGCCTTGGCGTAGCATTCATCAATAATATTCCTCACCTCATGGTCGATGGCTGCCGCCGTATCCTCGCTGAAGCCTCTGGCATGAGCCAGATCCCGGCCGATAAATACCTCATCCTGATCGTCACCGTACGCCACCATACCCACGCTTGCGGACATTCCATACTTGGTCACCATAGCTTTGGCAATCTTGGTAGCCTGCTTGATATCCTGTGACGCTCCGGTGGTGATATCATCAAAAATAAGTTCTTCCGCAATACGTCCTCCCAGACATACCTGGATATGCTCCAGCATCTTTCCTCTGGTGTTGAACATCTCATCCTTATTGGGCAGCGGCATGGTATAACCGGCCGCTCCCATTCCCGTAGGGATAATGGAGATGGTATACACCGGCTCCATATGCTCCAGGATATGGAACAGGATCGCATGGCCCGCCTCATGATAGGCGGTGATCCTTTTCTCCTCCTGGGAGATCACCCGGCTTTTCTTCTCTGTTCCGATTCCCACTTTGATGAAGGATTTCTGAATATCACTCTGGGTAATGTACGCCCTCTTTTCCCTGGCTGCCGCAATAGCCGCCTCATTCAGCAGATTCTCCAGCTCTGCCCCGGTGAATCCCGCGGTAGTCTGGGCGATCTGCTTCAGATCCACATCATCTCCCAGCGGCTTCCCCTTGGCGTGTACCTGAAGGATCTCCTCTCTCCCCTTCACATCGGGAGCGCCCACCAGCACCCTCCGGTCGAACCGGCCGGGACGCAGGATCGCAGGATCCAGGATATCCACCCGGTTTGTGGCCGCCATCACGATGATCCCTTCATTGACACCGAATCCGTCCATCTCCACCAGAAGCTGGTTCAGTGTCTGCTCTCTCTCATCATGGCCGCCGCCCATGCCGGTGCCCCTTCTTCTGGCTACGGCATCGATCTCGTCAATAAAAATGATACAGGGACGGTGTCTTTTCCCTTCCTCAAACAGATCACGGACACGGGACGCTCCCACGCCTACAAACATTTCCACAAAATCTGACCCCGAGATGGAGAAGAAGGGAACTCCTGCCTCCCCCGCCACTGCCTTGGCCATCAGAGTCTTTCCCGTTCCCGGAGGGCCCACCAGAAGCACACCCTTGGGGATCCGGGCCCCCACCTGGTTATACTTCTGAGGATGCTTGAGGAAATCCACGATCTCCTGCAGATCCTCCTTTTCTTCCTCCAGACCGGCCACATTGCCGAAATTGATCTTCTTATCCGCATCGGTGGACATCCTGGCGCGGCTCTTTCCGAAATTCATCATCTTTCCGTTATTTCCGCCGCCTCCCATGGAGCGTCCCAGGATCGCAAACAGAAGAATCACCATGATGCCTATGGAGATCAGGGGCAGCACCAGCGTGGTCAGCTTACTCTCCTGAGGCACATTGGTATAGGAGTAGGGAACATCCTGCTGCCGAAGCTCCGTTTCAATCTCTGTCACATCGCTGACATAGAAGCTCTCCTGCTCTCCCGTCTCCAGCAGGAGCACCACCTCACCGGTGGGTACCTGGCTGTTGGGATGGATCACCGCGCGGACCACCTGTCCATCAGACAGCGCCTCCTCAAACTGCTGGTAGGTGTAGCTTCCGTTACCCTGCATACTCATGGACAGGTAGTTGAATGCCAGCACCACCACAGCCACCAGCGCTACCCAGATCCATATTCCTTTCGTCTGTCTTCTCACTGCTAGAATCTCCTTTCAAGCCTACGCTTCCGGCTCAATCACTCCCACATACGGGAGATTTCTGTATTTCTGGGCATAATCCAGACCGTATCCCACAACAAATTCGTCCGGAATATTAAAGCATACATAATCCACCTTCACATCCTTCACCCGGCGCTCCGGTTTGTCCAGAAGCGTACACAGGCGGAGGCTGGCCGGGCGGCGCTGCTTCAGGATCTCGATCAGATAACTGAGCGTTCTTCCGGAATCAATGATATCCTCCACGATCAGAACATCCTTTCCCTCCAGCGGCTCATCCAGATCCTTGATGATCTTCACCACACCGCTTGACTTTGTATCATCCCCATAGCTGGACACGGACATAAAATCCAGGGTCACCGGAACCGTGATCCTCTTGGCCAGCTCGCAGGCAAAAAACACACTGCCCTTCAGCACACATATCATATGCACGCATTTTCCCTGATAGTCCCTGCTGATCGCAGCACCGATCTCCTCAATTTTCCGGTTCACCTCTTCCTCACTCAGCAGAACCCTGATCTTGTCGCTCATAGATTTTTCCTCCCTTTATCTGAATGTACAGTACCCTTTGGGTTTCTTCCTTCACCTTGTACCTCTCGCTGATCCTTCCTCCAATGATCCAGAGGATCTCCGATCCCGCGGCCAGCAGCCACAGACTGTCCCGTTCCTTTTGAGGGACCTTGCAGTCGATCAGATAGTCCTTCAGCTTTTTTCCTCCCAGCGGATGGGGGGCAAAACGGTCTCCCGGCCTTCTGTGACGGATCCGGAGGCACTGGTCTATTTTATCATAATCCAGCCATTTCGTATACGTCTTTTCTTCAATTCGGCCAAATTCATTGGACCGTATTTCACAGCAAATCTCATACTCTCCCATCCGGAGCGTCCCGGGAACCGGAAGCATCCGGCCCTCCGGATCCTCTGAAGCCGGAAGCAGAAACGCCTGTGCCGGCTCGGTATCCCGGGTTCCTTCTTCCCGCTCCGTTTTCCCGGATACGGGGCCTTCCAAAGCCCTGCCCCCGGCTTCCCCCTCTCTCCGGCTTCCGATCCAGATACCGTTATATTCCCGGATGGCCCGGACTCCCCGGGGCAGGCACACAAACTTTCCCACCTGTTTTTCCCACAGGCTGTCTGCCGCCTCCACATGCGCTCTGGTGATATCCCGGGCGCTCCCCGCCTCCCGGGCAATCACGGTATGCAGCATCCTTTTTCGCAGGATGGCAGGCTTCTGAAGACATCCCTGCTCCAGAAAAGTCCCTCCCTTCTGTTTTTTTGCCAGCTCCTTCAGGCACTCCTCTGTCAGCTCCTCCGCCAGCTCCTCCAGCTCCCACAGTTCACCGGCCGTATCCGCCATATGATTTACCGCCTCCGGATTGATCTCCTTAACAAGATAATCTGCCACATGATGCCGGATCTTATTCCTGGTAAAGTGATCATCCAGATTGGAGCTGTCTGTCTGCCAGACGATCCCCTTTTCCCCCAGCCACGCTTCGATCTCCCGCCGGCTTACGCACAGAAGCGGCCGGATCCTGTTCCCGCTCACCGGCCGGATACCGCACAGGCCCGCGATCCCGGTCCCCCGGGCCAGATGGTAGAGCATGGTTTCAGCCAGGTCATCTCTGTGGTGGGCCAGCGCCACCTTTTCATATCCTTCCCGGCGGCAGATCCGGGCAAACGCCCGGTATCGGGCTCTTCTTCCCGCTTCCTCCAGGGAAATCTTCTCCCTGGCAGCCAGCTCCCCCACCGGAACGGACACCGGAAAAAAGGGGATCCCCGCATCCCGGCACAGAAGCCTGGAAAATTCCTGATCCCTGCAGGCCTCATCCCCCCGCAGATTATGGTTCACATGGACCGCCGCCAGCCTGAACGGGATCTTTTTCTGCAGCTCTTTCAGCACAAAAAGGAGGCAGACAGAATCCGCACCTCCTGACAATCCCAGAACGATCCCATCCCCGGGGCAGATCATTCCGTACCGGCCCGCAAAGGCCTCCACCTGTTCTTCCAACCGCCGCATCCCGGCCATTCCTCCTTCTGTTTCTCCATTCGCATTCCCTATTTTTTCCACATTCCCGCCACCAGAACGGTCATATCATCCAGTGCCCGGTAATTGCTGTAGCTCAATACCTTTTCCAGTATGTACCTTCCCAGTTCCCGGGGCATCTCCTCCTGAGCCTGCAGGATGATCTCCTTCATGGTCTCCTCCTGCCGCTTTTGGGGAAGGGCATCCAGCACTCCATCGGTCACCATCACCAGATAATCCCCGTCATACAGCTTCTTGGAGGTTTTCTCAAAATCCAGCTGCTGCACCAGTCCCGCCGCCAGACTGGTGGAGGTTATGGTTTCCACCCAGTTGGACCGCCGGATAAATGTGGTGGCCGCTCCGGCCTTTAAAAATTCGCAGATTCCCGTATACAGATCCAGGGAGCACACATCCACGCTGGAAAACATCCCGTTCTTCCGCTGGAGCACCAGCGCGGAATTCACCATTCTGGCCGCTGTCTCCCTGGAAAATCCGGAAGTGACGAACTCCTCCAGCAGCTCCACCACCGTCTCGCTCTCCCGGCAGGCCTCCACCCCGGATCCCATACCATCCGACAGACACATTACAAACTGCTCGTCCGTACAGGCACAGGCGTAATTATCCCCGGATACCGTCTCCCTCTCCTTGGTCACCCGGGCCACCCCGTACAGCACCTTGTAGTTCACATCCTCTGTAAACAGCACCGTGCGCATCTCATTTCCCAGCACCGCCCTGCTCTCCCTGGAGGGAGCCATGGCACAGCCGCATACCTGGGAAAGCTGCCGGGCCACCTCCCGCATGGTAACGCACTGTCCTCCCCGGGTTCTCATGGTGAGAAAAATCCTCCACTTTTCATCCGGGCGGGACAGCATCCACACCTGCTTAACCAGGATATGCTGCTTCTGAAGCTGTTTTCTGATCTTCTCCTCCATCACCGTGGGCACGCTGCAGATACTGCTCACATCCCCTGAGATCCTCTGGATCAGACGGGCCACCTCCCCAAGCTGCTCCGCCACTGCCAGCCGGTTTTCGATCAGACGGTTCCTGTACAGAAGTTCTTCCCTGGCCTCAAAAAAGCCGCGCCGCAGCGCATCGGTAAACCGGGCCGCCTGACTGCACTCCCCGATCCAGTCCGCCTGAGCCCGCAGAAGCTTCTCCTGATCCCCCTCCTCCACCACCTGCAGAAGCTGATACGCTTTCTGATACGTCTGAAATTCCCGTTCTCCCCAGCAGATATCCCTTCCCGGGCAGTTCTCACAGATCTCCCTCTTCACTCCGGAAAAGATCTCCTGCACCTCCGCCTGGGTCAGCTGCTCCTGGTACCCCGGCATCTGGTAAAACGTATGGGCCAGCCGCTGAAAGGAGCGGGCATATCTCTCGATCTTCTCCTTCTGAGGGTAAGCGTCGTACACCGGCTTTCCCTTTTTTCTGTCCGTGAAAATAACTTTTGCCATGTCCCGGACAATCAGTACAGCACTGACGGCGAGCATGGCAATCATCCACATCTGCATCCATCCATGACCCCCTTATCTTCCTGCCGGAGCTCTTGCCTCCGGGCTCTCTTAAAGGAGTATTATAGATGCCTCTGTCTGAAAAACTTGTCAAATATACCGGGCCGGTCCCAAAAACTTTTAGACAAAATCCGAAACACGGCCCGTTTAATCCACTTCCTTGAAAATGATCTCGTTATCCTTCACCAGACCAATCTTTTCCTTTGCGATCTTCTCAATATATTCATCGCTCTGCATATATTCTTCCAGATCCTGGATCTCCTGCGTTCTGGCTTCCTCAGCCTCGGTCTGCTCCTCCAGCTCCGCTTTTCTCTGGTTATTCTCCCTGATCTTCTGCTGAAGGGACTGTCCCTGTACCATCAGCACCACCACCAGCATGGTCACCACGGCGCTGATGCCGATCATAGCGGCCTTGTTTGCCGATGCCCTTTTTCCCGCTTTTCCCTGGGGCTTTCTCCTTCCGGATCTCTTTTTTCCTGCCATACCTGTCTCCTCTATGCCAAAGAACCTTCTTTTTCCATCTGTGTTCTGCCTGCCGAAACCGGCCGCATAAGAAAATTTTACATCGCATAGTCCAAAATTTCAACCTTTTTAGCAAAATAAGTAGTTTTCCCACGGGAATTCCCAAAAGTTTCGACAGGTATTTTACCGAATATTCGCTGAGAGACCAGTGCCAGGCCGCCATTCCGGCCGCCGCCCCCAGAAGGAAATATCCTCTGAGCGCCCCCTCGTTCTCCTGGAACACTCTGGAAAACAGATACAGTCCGCTCCCCACCCAGAAAAAGAAGTCCTCCACCCCCACCGCCGCCGGACTGTGAGGAACCACTCTGCGAAAGATCCGCAGTCCGTCGTAAACCATCAGGAGAAACGCGCCGCACCACAGGGATTTCATGAAAAGTGTCAGCTCATTTCCCATATATCCGCTCATGCTACTGAAACAGCCGTTTTACCAGGCTGCCCCTCTGACGTTTCCTGTATGCGCCTCCTTCTGTATATACCAGGCTGTTCACTGTCCCCTCCACATCCACCTCCCCGCTCTGGAGCTGCAGACGGCTTACATGAAGCTGGGTTCCCTGGACAGTCAGCATTCCCCTGGTGGTTTCCAGCACGATCTGCGTGTCATTAAAGGAAAGGACGTCCACCACTCCCGTAATGGTGCCCTTTTCCCTCTCCATTATCTGCATCTGATGGGTTTTCCCGTTTTCTTCCATAAAAATCCCCTCCATATTATGCGCCTATAGCAATTATATGGAGGGAGTTTACCAGGTATGTTAATTTCCGCTGCTCTTCCCGCAATCCCGAACGTACGAAAGCCGGAACACTGCTGCTGCAGCGCTCCGGCTTTCCTTCCCATTCGTCATTTTTTTCGCAGCCCTTCAAAACTGTACCTCTTTCCCGCAGTTCTGAATGGCTGCCATATTTTACAGATACCGGTACAGTTCCTGAGCCTCGTCCTTCTTCACAGTCTCCTGCACGTTCAGAACCTCCACCTTCACGTTCCTGGTTCCAAACTGAATCTCCAGCACGTCCCCTGCCTTTACCTGGGCGGAGGCTTTGGCCGGCCGGTCGTTGATCAGAACACGGCCTGCATCGCAGGCTTCATTTGCAACGGTTCTCCGCTTGATCAGGCGGGAAACCTTCAGATATTTGTCCAGTCTCATCTTTTAGGCATTTACCATGTCTTTCAGAGCCTTTCCGGCTTTGAACTTGGGAGATTTAGATGCTTTGATGGTCATGGCTTCACCGGTGGAAGGATTTCTTCCCTCTCTGGCAGCTCTCTCGGATACCTCAAAGGTTCCGAATCCCACAAGCTGAACCTTCTCACCTTTTTTCAGCTCCTCAGAAACCACATCAATAAATGCTTTTAACGCAGCTTCTGCATCTTTCCTGGATAACTGTGTCTGCTCAGCCATAGCTGCAACTAATTCTGTCTTATTCATGATATTCCTCCTGTAAGTGTCTGTATTTTGTCTTATGCAGCAGCCCGGACTTATACCCTGCCACTGCGGATACATATAATGTTTATATACTGTCAATGCTGTTTTGTCAAGGAATTTCGCGGATATTTTTACGTTTCCCGTAACTGCGGATCCTTTCCTCCACAGCCCCGGCCAGCGCTGACTCCGGATAAATTCCCTGCCTGCGGGCCAGATCGCATATCCGGTAAAGCAGTTCTCCTGTCTTCTCCTCCAGCAGTTCCCCGGAAATCTCCCCTTCCTCCAGGCTTTTCAGCAGCGCAGCCGTCTCTTCCGCATCCGGCTCCGAACGGTCCGGATCCAGCTTTTCCAGTTTTTTCTGGACTTTGACAGCCCGTATCAGGGCGGGAAATGCCGCCGGAACTTCTTCCAGGGGATTGACCGGCCGGCGCTTTCCAGCCTTTTCCTCCTGTTTGATCTCCTCCCAGGACTTTACAACTTCCCGGGCATCCTGCACATGGCCTGTCCCAAACACATGAGGATGACGGCGGATCATCTTCTCACTGATCCCCTGTACCACGTCCTCCATGGTGAAGATCCCTTCCTCCCTGGCGATCTGGGCGTGCAGCACCACCTGCAGCAGCACATCTCCCAGCTCCTCACAGAGATTCTCCCCGTCTCCGGAAGCCTCATACCGCCGGATACCTTCCACAGCCTCATAGGCTTCCTCGATCATGCAGCGTTCCAGGCTCCCATGGGTCTGGGCCCTGTCCCAGGGGCATCCGTCCGGAGCCCGCAGCGCCTCTACGATCCGGCAGAAATCCTCAAAGGTATATTTCTTTCCTTCCATCTCACATCATATGGTGAACCAGTGTATCCACCGCTTTCCCCAGAGCCGCGGATCTGGCGTCCGCATCTGCCAGAGATGTGCCCTTCACGCCGAAGTACAGCTTTACCTTGGGTTCTGTTCCGGAAGGTCTTACGCATACCCATGCGTCATCAGACAGATCATAATAGAGCACATTGGAGTTGGGAAGCCCTGTGGTGGTCCTCTCTCCGTTCTTCAGGTTAATGATGACTTCCTTCTTGTAGTCTCTTACGGCCTCCACCTCATAATCTCCGATCTTCCTGGGCGGAGTCTGGCGCAGATTTTCCATGATCTTCCCGATCTTCTCCAGGCCTTCGATCCCCTTCAGAGTGATGGACTGAATATCATCCTTATAATATCCGTACTTCTCGTAAAGATCGATCATCGCATCCCAGAGCGTCTTGCCCTGGGTCTTATAGTAGGCGGCAGCCTCACACAGCGCCATGGTGGCCACTATGGCATCCTTGTCCCTGGCATGGGTTCCGATCAGACAGCCGTAACTCTCCTCAAAACCGAACAGATACGTCCCCCTTTTGCTGTGCTCAAAGCCCAGGATCTGCTGCCCGATATATTTGAATCCCGTCAGTACCTCAATAAAGCGCAGACCGTAGGATCTGGCGATGGCTCCCGCCATGTTGGTGGTCACAATGGTACTGATCACTGCCCCGTCGTCCGGCAGACTTCCGTTTGCAGCCTTCCTCTGGCTCAGCTCATACTCCTCCAGCAGACACCCGGACATGTTTCCTGTAAGGGTATGGTATTCTCCTGTTTTGGCGTCCTTCACCCGTACACCCAGACGGTCCGCGTCAGGATCCGTGGCCAGCACCAGATCCGCGTCTACCTCTTTTGCCAGCTTCAGTCCCAGTTCAAACGCCTCATCTGCTTCCGGGTTGGGATAGCTGACCGTGGGGAACTCTCCATCCGGAAGCTCCTGCTCTTTCACCACATACACGTTCTCAAATCCCAGCTCCTTTAACACTCTTCTGGCAGGAATGTTGCCGGTACCGTGCAGCGGAGAATAAACGATCTTCAGATTTTTTCCCTCTGCCTGGATGGCGTCCATATGGATGACCTGACTTTTCAGAGCTTCCATATAAGCGTCATCAATCTCCTGTCCGATCACCTGATACAGTCCGGCCTTTACCGCGTCTTCCCTGCTCATGGTTTTCACCGCAGAGAAATTGGTCACCTTCTTCACCTCGTCCATGATCCCTCTGTCATGGGGCGGTGTGATCTGCGCGCCGTCCTCCCAGTATACCTTATATCCGTTATACTCCGGCGGATTGTGGCTTGCGGTGATATTGATCCCGGCGATGCATCCCAGCTTCCGCACGGCAAAGGACAGCTCCGGTGTGGGGCGAAGCGACTCAAAGATATACGCCTTGATCCCGTTGGCAGCCAGGCACAGAGCCGCTTCCTGGGCAAACTCCGGGGACATTCTTCTGGAATCGTAGGCAATGGCCACTCCCTTGGCCTGTCCACCCACCTCCGAAATATAATTTGCCAGCCCCTGAGTAGTCTTGCGGATCACATAGATATTCATCCTGTTGGTTCCTGCTCCGATCACGCCCCGCAGGCCCGCGGTTCCAAACTCCAGATCCTGATAGAACCTTTCTTTAATCTCTTTATCGTCATTCTCAATAGCCTTCAGCTCTGCTCGGGTGTCACTGTCAAAATACGGATTGGATAACCACTCTTTGTATGTTTCATTATATCCCATCTGCGTACCTCCTAAGGAAATTATTTTCCCCCATTATATACCATTTAACAGAAAAAAGAAAGCGCAACTCCCTATTTTCCGCTGACAACAGGCGTATGTCCGGGACCTGGCGCGCATTCCGCCCACAGCAAAAAGATAAAACAAGCCCGCTCAGTTTGCCTTATCCTTTTGCTGATGGATGAACCGCTTCCCATCTTCATATTTTCCGGGGAAAAGTCTCCAGAAAACGCTTCCAGGGCTCTGTCTGCCGAATCGTCTGCTCCAGCTTCTCCGTATTTTTCTGGGAAATCCATACTTTACTGCTGCCTGCGTAAAAATTAGCCAGCTTCCAGAATTTCCACGGATAGGAAAGGCGGAGCCTGAGATTTTCCAGCTCCTCCGGCGTCAGGCGGCGTTCCTTATGGTATTCCTCCACCATCCGGCGGCCCAGCTCCTGGTTCCAGTTGTGTTTCTCCAGTATTTTCCGCATGAACAGGTACAGGTCACCTGTCTGCAGGCCAAAACTCCACTTTTCAAAATTGGTAAATGCCACACCTCTGCGGGTAAGCAGGATGTTGTGCTGGTTGCAGTCGCCGTGGCAGATGCTGTCCGGGCAGGCCCGCCTCAGCTCCCGGTAAGGGGACTGCTCCAGCATCTGGACCACCTGTTCCCCCTGTTCAAGAAATCCGCTGATGCTGCCGGCCAGTTTTGTTTCAAAATCATTTTTCTTTTTCCTGCTCTGAACAAATTTCCGGATCCGTCTCATCTCCTGATTATGTTTCCGGCATTCTTCCAGAAGATTTTCTTCGGGCAGATCCTCCTTGGCCGGCATCTGCATGACTTTATGTAGGGCCGCAAGGGATCTCACGCTTTTCAGGATATCCTCCCTGGACCTGGTATCACACTCCCTTCCCACAAACCAGTCCCTCACCGCATAGGGAATCCCTTCTCCATCCACAGTGACAGTCTGTCCCTCCTGGTTTTCCAATACCAGGTCCACCAGCGGAAATCCCTCCTGGCGGCAATGGAGCTGCAGCCTTCGCTGAAATTCCAGTTTTCTGGGAGATCCCCAGTATTCTTTGATCAGCTTCGTTCCTTCCTCTGTCTCACAGATCAGCGCTCCCCGTCCTCTGACCACGGAACCGGCCGCAAGTCCGTATTTCTCCAGCACTCCCAAACCATGATCGTACAATCCAGTTCCCCCTTAACTTCCTGACAGCGGCATTCCTGCCTTCCGGCCTTTCCGCCGCTCCTGACGTTCTTTCTATCATATGACCAGGGAAGACAAAATATGAAAAAGGCTGCCCGGCAAGCCGCAGGTATCATCCCCGATATGTTTATCCTGCGTTACACTCGCCAGACAGCCTGAAAAGCACAGAAGCTTTCACTCTCCCACCAAATATGTTTTTTCCCATTTCCCCCGCAGATACCGGATGGTAAAACAGATAGCCCGGAAAAGCCAGTCAATAGTCATGGCGATCCAGATGCCCATGATGCCCATCCCCAGTCTGACGCCCAGCACCCAGCTGAAACCGATCCGGAACACCCACATGGACACAATAGCAAGCACCATGGGAAATTTTACATCAGCAGAAGCCCGGAGGGTATTGGGCAGAGTAAAGGACAGAGGCCAGATGGTCACTACGCAAAATGCGTGGTACCAGATGATCTCTCTGGTATACCTGGCCGCCTCCGGCGACAGGCTGTACATCCGGATCAGTACCGGCAGCGCCGCCAGCACCAGAATATTGATCAGAAGCTTGGCCCCATAGGTCAGCTTCAGAAGTTTCTTTGTGTAGTAGCGTACCTGCACAAAATCCTCGGCTCCGGCGCACTGGGATACCACCGTCAATACAGCAAATCCGATGGCGCTGCCGGGAAGGATCTGAAACATGGCGATATTATTGCTCACCGCATTGGCCGCAATGGCAGCGGTGCCAAATCCGGAAGCCATGCTGAGCACCAGGATCTTTCCCAATTGGAACATACTGTTTTCCAGGCCGTTGGGAATACCGATCCCCAGTACCTTCTTCAGCAGCGGCCAGTCAAACCGGAAAGAAAAGGGATGGGGCAGATGCACCAGTTTCTTCTGATTGGTGAGCATCCGCAGGATCACCACTGCCGCCACTGCTCTGGATATCAGCGTAGGAATAGCCGCGCCGGCCACTCCCATATGCAGGCCAAAGATCAGGACAGAGTTTCCTGTCAGGTTAATGGCATTCATCACCAGAGCCATGTACATGGCTGTCCTGGAATCTCCCATAGACCGGAAAATAGCCGCTCCCGCATTATACAGAGCGATGAACGGAATGGAAGCCCCCACGATCAGCAGATAGGTGGTGCAGTTGGCCATCACCTCCGGCTCGATCCTTCCGAATACCACATGCAGGATGAAATTTCTCCCCAGATACAGAAGCGCCATCACCAGCACGGAAAACACTCCGGTAAACAACACCAGCTGATTGGCCGCCCGGCATGCCACTTCCTGTTTTTTCTTTCCTATATATTGTCCGCATATCACCGCTCCGCCTGTTGCCAGCGCGGAAAACAGATTGATCAGCAGTACAAACACGGTATCCACCAGGGATACCGCCGATACCGCTGCCTCTCCGGCGCTGGATACCATCATGGAGTCCGCCACCCCCACGGTGATGGACAGCACCTGCTCGATCACAAGCGGAATGATCAGCTGCTTCAGATCCGCGTTGCTGAAAAAATAACCACTGGTATCCTCTTTTGTCTTTCCTCCCCCTAATCTCATGTTTCCTTTTCTTCCTCCTTTTGACATTTCTACCTGTTTTCACCGATTTGTCTGTCCTTTTAAGGGTATTATACTCAGTAACAATGGTTTCTTCAAGCAGCTGAAAAAGAAAAGCAGGAGACCTGCGCCGCTGCTTCCCGCGCCTGACTCCTGCTGCATTTTTCTTATGTCTTTATCTGTGCTGATGAAGATATTTTTCTTTTGTGGCCATTCCTCCTCTGATATGACGTTCCTGCTTATTAATGTCCAAAATCTTGCGGGCTTCCTTGGCAAGAGCGGGGTTGATCTGACATAGGCGGTCTGTTACGTCCTTATGTACCGTACTCTTACTGACCCCGAACTTCCTCGCCGTCTGCCTGACCGTTGCCTTTGCATCGATGATATAGGCGGCGATCTCCACCGCCCGCTCCTCTATATAATCTTTCACGGGACTCCCCCGAAAACATTGTTTTTACAATGTATGCAACGGGAAAAGAAGTCATACCTTCAAGCCCTGGCCAAACGGTATCCTATTCAGCCATTTTTCTTTTCCTCCGGCAGTGCGGCAAATGCAGCTCCGTACTATCCTTCCTTTTCCTTGCTCAGATACCGCCACAGCGTAGTCCTGCTGATGCCCAGCTGTCTTGCTGCCGCCGCCCGGTTCCCATTATGGGAAGCCACCGCCTGCTGCACCACTTCCCTGGTGATCTCCTCCAGAGTACAGTCGGTATTCACTGAGGCAGCCGCTGTCGTGGTCCGGCGGCGCATGGTACGTTCCCCGGCCAGAAGCTCTGCCACCATACTGCTGCGTATATAGGTGGAATCCGTCAGTGTGGCCAGTGTCTGCAGCACATGCTTAAACTGGATATAGTTGTTGGGCCATTCGTATTGGCACAGCATCTCCATAGCCCGGGGCTCAAATCCGGAAATCTGCTTCCCCAGCTCCAGCTTCAGACTGCTCAGATAGAGACTGGCCAGGGACGGGATCTCATCGGAGCGGCTGCGAAGGGACGGGAGATGCAGCATCAGACAGCCCAGCCGATTGACAAACCGGCGCATCTCATCGGGGATAGCCTCCCCGTCCCTGCAGACACAGGAAAAGATCAGACGTACTCTTCGGGAAAGTCCGGTTTCCTGGATGGCTGCCAGAAGCTCCGGAACCCGTTCCCTGGGAAGCAGCTCAAAATACTGAAAATAAATCGTGGTATCAATGGCATTCAGCGGGGAATTGTCGTGATTAAACAGAGAATCCCAGCTTTTGTCATTCATCAGTTCACAGTTGACCAGCACAAAAGGTTTGTTCACCAGCGAGCTGTGCAGATACAGATACCGGGCGATCTGTTCTTTTCCGGTGCCGTTTTCCCCGATGATCATCACCGGCTGCCGCACCGAGGCCAGGGTAAGGACTTCCTTGGCCATGCTTCCCATTGCCCCGCTGATACTGTAAAAGCTGTTCATAAAAAGATACTCACATTCTCCTTTGTTCATAGACCGCACCCCCTTTCTCCAATGGGAATGCAGAGGGATCCTGGAGGGCACACAGTAAAACAGGCAGTACCGCTTACTGTCCATCAGCAGGGTCTGAGCTGTGATCCTGTACAGCAGATCCCGCTCCGTATGATAAAACTTCAGAGAACCTCCCGCAGGCACCTCCGAAAGATGATTCCTGAGTGTCTGAGCCATCCCTGCGGGAAGTTCCATAGGGTTGCTGTAAAACAGCGTACCATCCGGCTCCATCACCACGATCCGCCCATTCTGTCCCTGGGTAATGCTGCGAAGAAACATATTCTCCTGTCTCAGCCGCCCGAACCACAGACTGATGCTGATCGCCTGATCAATGGCGGCGCACATCCCTTCCACTCCTGAAGTGATCAGGAAAGCATCCAGCCCCATCTGCCGGGCCACGGTATGGGCTACCATATCGCATACCACCATCCGGTATCCTTCGCCCTTCAGGCGTTCCAGAACCTCCGGTACTTCTTCCCGGGTATGTATCGTGACAATATCCAGTTTATAGCCCAGCAGGTCACAGAGCGTATGCGCCGATTCCGTGATATTGGGAAACCCTACGATGGCATACAGGTCTGAATAATTTTCCGCCAGTTTCATGGCGCTTAAAACGTCGTAGACCGAAAGCCGGATCTCAACAACCGGCAGATCCGTTACCTGCCGGATCAGAGTAGCCGTACCTCCCCGGGAAATAATGCAGTCATACGTATTGGAGGGCATGCTCCTGACAATTGAAACCCCCTCCTCCAGATCACCGGTATAGACATCCAGTTCCACGTTGGGATACGCCTGGGCCGCCCGTTCCATCACCGTCTGCATTCCTTCATAGGGAGCAATCCCCAAAATCCGGGTACGTGTTTCTACCATAGCAGCTACCTCCGTTTCCTTGTGTTTCTTTTTGAGACTGTATTATTGAAAACAGTAAAAAAACCACCGCTCTATGTTCTTTTTTGAAACATTCTTCTCAAGCTTTTTTCAAAAAAATCTCGTTCCGTTCTAAAATGTAACATATTTGGTGATTTTTTTCAATGCGTAATTTCGAAAAATACTGCATAATGGTGATATAGAACAAAAGCAGCCAAAGAACAGAGCCGTTCATTGGTAAAAGCAGAGAGGAGGGGACGTATGATCCTTCTGTTAATTATCGCAGATGATTTCACTGGCGCACTGGATACCGGTGTACAGTTCGCCGGTCACGGTATCCGGACTCGGGTGGTGGTGGATCCGGATGTTGATTTTTCCGCCTATGAGGCAGAGGTACTGGTGGTGGACACGGAAACCAGACATCTTCCGGCAGCCGAAGCCTATCAGGTGGTATCCAGACTGACCGGCCGGGCACAGGCGGCAGGCGTCAGATATATTTATAAGAAGACAGACTCCGCGCTGCGGGGGAATGTGGGATCCGAACTGGCGGCTGTTCTGGAAGCCAGTCAGGCCCGCCAGCTTCCGTTTCTTCCCGCGTTTCCCCAGATCGGGCGCGTCACAAAGGGCGGTATCCACTACGTGGACGGCGTACCGGTAACAGAGAGTCCCTTTGGAAAGGATCCTTTTGAACCCGTCAAATACGCTGAGGTCACTCAGCTGATCTCCCGGCAGTGTGCGCTGACCGCGGAAAGCTTTGCGCCCTTATCTCAGGGGGACCCGGTTCCCGAAGAAGAGGGAATCCTGGTATTCGATGCGGAAACTGCTGATGACCTGGCCAGCACCGGAAGGCGGCTGATGGAGGAAAACAGACTCCATGTGATGGCCGGCTGCGCGGGATTTGCCGCGGTGCTTCCCCAGCTTCTGGGGATCGAAGCAAAAGATGTCCGGCCCATGCCCCAATTGGATCCCAGACTGCTGGTGGTATGCGGCAGCGTGAATCCTATAACGCTGGCCCAGCTTGACAGAGCGGAAGCAGAAGGATTTGCCCGGCTGCGCCTGACTCTTCGCCAGAAGCTGGAACCCGGATACTGGAAAACCGGCGAGGGTGCGGAGGATCTGATCCATATCGAAGAAATGCTGAAAGAACATTCCCTGTGCATCATTGAAAGCAACGATCCCGGCGGCAATCAGCCCACTGCGGATTACGCCAAAAAGCTGGGGATCGATCTTGAAACTATGCGGGTCCGCATTGCCGGAAGCCTGGGCTACCTGGTGGGAACGCTCTTTACAAGCCCTTCCCTGGGCACACTGCTCCTTACCGGAGGAGACACCCTGCTCCAATGTATGAACTGTGTGAACGTCCGGGAACTTACGCCCATCTGTGAACTGGAAAAGGGGGTTGTACTGGCCAGTTTCACCTACAACGGCTGTACCCGTCATGTCATCACAAAATCCGGCGGCTTCGGACAGGAAAATCTGCTGACCCAGCTGGCCTGCCGGCTTGGCAACCATTGATTCTTTAAAAGGATAAATATTTTATAAGGAGGTAACACTTATGACCTATCCAAAACTTCCCGGTCTGACCTGGGACGGAACCCTCTACGAGAACGAGGAAATGGGAACCGTGGAGGCTCTGATCCCTCACGGTGGTTATCCCACCGCTCATGCTCCCGCTATGGTGGAGCTGCCAAACGGAGATCTGCTGTGCTGCTGGTTCGCAGGCACCTATGAAGGAAGCGCTGATGTCCACATCATCTGCTCCCTTCTTCCCAAGGATGCTCCTGCATGGCTGCCGCCGGTGGATATCTCAGGCGATCCCGAAAGAAGCGAACAGAATCCTTCCCTGTTTTACGGCCCGGACAATGCGGTATGGGCAATGTATACCGCTCAGCTGGATCGCCAGGAAGGTAAGGACAATATGCAGTATACCGCAGTGGTGCGCTGCCAGAAGAGTACCGACGGCGGCCGTACCTGGGGTCCCTATGAGACCATTTTCCCGGAGGAGGGCACTTTCTGCCGCCAGCCCATTCAGGTTCTTTCCAATGGACGCTGGATCTTCGGAAACTGGCTGTGCACGGATTCCGCAGACGGACTTTCCGGTGATCCCAGCGCATTCCGGATTTCCGATGACCAGGGCAAAACCTGGAAGCTGGTAATGATGCCCAAGAGCAACGGCCATGTACACCCCAACGTGGTGGAACTGGAGCCGGGACATCTGGTGGCATTCATGCGGAACCGGGAAGCTTACCGCATCCACAGAAGCGAATCCTTTGACTACGGCGATACCTGGAGCGAGCCGGTTCCCACACCGCTGCCCAACAACAACTCCAGCATCAGCGCCACCAAGCTGGCCAGCGGACGTATAGCTATCGCCTACAACCCCACCTGTACTCCGGATCCGCAGCCCGGAAAGGCCGCATGGCCCGGCCTGCGCTGCCCGGTGGCAGTGGCCCTGTCCGAAGACGGCGGCAAGACCTTCCCCATTATCCGCTGGATGGAGCGCGGAGAAGGCTTTATCGGAGATGAAAATAAAACCAACAACAAACAGTATGAGTATCCCTATATCATGCAGGGAAAAGACGGCATGATCCATCTGGCCTATGCCGCCCGCACCCGTCAGGGTATCAAATACGTACGCTTTACAGAAAAGGACATTCTGGGAGAAAAACGGGAACGTGTAGGCCTGTACAACCCTACGGCTGCTCAGAGCCGGTAACCGTTCAGCTTACAGACAAAACGCTGCAACAAGTTTTCACATAACAAAAGGAGGTTTTTATTATGCTTACCACCTATAACCTGAAAATGCCTCACGCTGTTTACGGCGGAGAGAACGCCATGGACAATATCACCACGATCTTGAAGACCAACGGTGTAAAGCGTGTGGCCATGTTTACCGACAAAGGTATCGAAGGCGCGGGCCTGTTCACACTGCCGGAAGAGGCCGTAAAAGCGGCCGGAGCAGACTACTATGTGCTGGATGATCTTCCCGCAGAGCCCAGCTACATGGCTGTGCAGAAGCTGGTGGATCAGTTCAAGGAAAGCGGAGCCGATATGATCGTAGCCTGCGGCGGCGGCAGTGTAATGGACGCGGCCAAGCTGGCCAGCGTACTGGTTACCGATGAATACGGTGTAAAGGAACTGCTGGACGATCCGGGAAGAGCAAAAAAATGCGTTCCCATCATCCTGATCCCCACCACCGCCGGAACAGGCGCAGAAGTTACTCCCAACGCCATCGTGGCGGTTCCGGAGCAGGAACTGAAGGTTGGTATCGTCAATGAAAACATGATCGCCGATTACGTGATCCTGGACGCCCGTATGATCAAGAATCTTCCCAGGAAGATCGCGGCTGCCACCGGTGTGGACGCACTGGCCCACTGCATTGAGTGCTTCACCAGCAACAAAGCAAACCCGTTCAGTGATCTCTATGCTCTGGAAGGTCTGGATCTGATCCTGAACAACATTGAGAAAGCCTGCGATGATCCCGAGGCCATGACAGAGAAAAACCGTATGCAGATCGCCGCTTATTATGGCGGACTGGCTATCACGGCCAGCGGAACCACCGCAGTGCATGCCCTCAGCTATCCGCTGGGAGGAAAGTATCATATTGCCCACGGCGTTTCCAACGCCATCCTGCTGGCTCCTGTAATGCGTTTCAACGAGCCCGCCTGCCAGGAACGTTTTGCGGCAGCTTATGACCGCTGCTGCCATGATGAGGTAAAAACCTGTAAGACCACAGCGGAAAAATCCGCATGGATCATCAACCGTCTGGAAGAAATCGTGAAACATCTGGACATCCCCACCAGCCTGAAGGAATTCGGCGTTCCGGAGAGCGATCTGGACAGCCTGGTGGAAGCAGGCATGCAGGTACAGCGTCTGCTGGTAAACAACCCCCGCACTGTAACACCGGAGGATGCCCGGGCGCTCTATCAGGAGATTTTTTAAATCACAGGGAAGTTTGGAGCAGTTTGGCACCGGCCGGACCTGCTTCAAGATAAACGCAGAGGAAACAGTCATCTCCCTGCAGAAAAATATAATCAAAACAGGAGGAACATCTCATGAAAGCAATCGAACTGAAGGGTATCATCCCGCCAATCATCACTCCCATGAATGAGGACGAAAGCATCAATGTGGCCGAGCTGCGCCGTCAGGTTGACCGTATGATCGAGGGCGGCGTTCACGCGCTGTTCCCCTTCGGAACCAACGGAGAAGGATATATCCTCACCGCCAAAGAGAAACAGCTGGTGCTGGAAACTGTAATTGACCAGTGTAACGGCCGTGTTCCCGTATATGCAGGAACCGGATGCATTTCCACCAAAGAAACTGTGGAGCAGAGCAAGATGGCTGAGGCTGCCGGAGCGGACGTTCTGTCCATCATCACTCCCAGCTTTGCCGCTGCCAGCCAGGAAGAGCTGTATGTTCATTACAAGACTGTAGCGGAAGCGGTAGATATGCCCATCGTTCTGTACAACATTCCTGCCCGTACCGGAAACGCTCTGGCTCCGGCTACTGTGGCACGTCTGGCACAGATTGACAACATCGTAGGCGCAAAGGATTCCAGCGGAAACTTCGCCAATATCCTGAACTACATCAACGCAGGCAATAAGAAGCCCAACGGCAAGTTCTATACTCTGTCCGGAAACGATCAGCTGATCATCTGGACACTGCTGGCAGGCGGAACCGGCGGAATCGCAGGCTGCGCCAATGTTTATCCCCACACCATGGCTTCCATCTACAACCTGTTCATGGAAGGCAAGATTGAAGAGGCCAAGGCTGCCAATGCCAGCATCCAAAGCTTCCGCGACTGCTTCAAGTACGGCAATCCCAACACCATCGTAAAGACAGCTGTTCGTCTGCTGGGCTACGAGGTAGGTCCCTGCCGCGCTCCGTTCAATCAGGTTCCGGAAGAGGGTATCAAGGCCCTGAAGAAAGTTCTGGAAGAGAACGCTGCCAAGGGCATGAACTAAGGAGGTACGATCATGAACGAAAAGCCGATTGTCGGTATTACCATGGGCGATCCTGCGGGCAACGGACCTGAGATCACCGTGAAAGCGCTGGCTCATTCCGATATTTACGACCGCTGCCGCCCCATCGTGGTGGGTGACGCCAAAATGATCGAACAGGCGGCCCGTTTCGTTGACCGTTCCGATATGAAGATCCATCGCTGCGAAAAAGTAAGCGACGCCCGGTTTACTCCGGGAACCATTGATGTTCTCCATATGGAGCTGATTCCCGATGTGAACACCTTCCCCATCGGACAGGTGAGTATCGAGGGCGGAAATGCCGCTTTCCAGTGTGTGAAAAAGGTGATCCAGCTGGCACTTGACGGTGAAGTGGATGCCACCTGCACCAACGCTCTGAATAAGGAAGCCATGAACAAGGCTCTGGAATACTACCACGGTGAAAAATCCGATGGACATACCCACTTTGATGGGCATACCGAGATTTACGCCACTTACACCAACACGAAAAAATATACCATGATGCTGGCGCACCACGATCTGCGGGTGGTACACGTTTCCACCCATGTTTCCCTTCGGGAGGCCTGTGACCGGGTAAAAAAAGCCCGTGTGCTGGAGGTTATCGAGATCGCGGACAAAGCCTGCAGGGATATGGGTATTGAGAATCCCAGGATCGCTGTCGCGGGCCTGAATCCTCACTGCGGTGAGAACGGCCTGTTCGGCACCGAGGAGCTGGAAGAGATTTCTCCCGCCATCGAAGCCGCCAAGGCTGAGGGCATCAATGCCATCGGTCCCATCCCGCCTGACAGCGTCTTCTCTGAAGCTCTGGGAGGCTGGTATGATATCGTAGTATGCATGTATCACGATCAGGGACACATCCCACTGAAAACAGTAGGGTTTGTCTATGACAGAGAAAAACAGGCATGGAAGGCCGTGGAAGGTGTCAATGTCACCCTTGGCCTGCCGATCATCCGCACCAGCGTGGATCATGGAACCGGATTTGCGCTGGCCGGAAAGGGTACCAGCAATGAGCTGAGTCTTGTCAATGCCATTGATTATGCCATCCGTATGACCAACGGACGCAGAGCATAAAAAGGTGTTATACAGGCGGGGCTTTGGCCCCGCCTTTTTTTGCAGAATGCCGTAAGAGCAGAAAGCAGATGGATCATTTTTCCTAAAAACGTTTCAAAATTTAACGTTTTTTTTGTGGATTTTTGGGCGTTTTTTTGCAATCGTTTCGATTTAAAACACATGATCTAACTTCTTTTCTTGTGATCTCATACGGCACATTATATAATAAAACCATGTTAAGCCCATAAAGCATTGTGCAAATTGCAGTGATTGTACAGAATGTGGTGAAAAAAGAAACAGGAGGAAGAACAATATGACAACCCAGATGATTATTGCTTTATTAATCACTATATTCATGATCATCCTGATCATGATGGACAAGCTGCCATTTGGCGCGCCGCCTCTGCTGGCATGTCTGCTGCTTGTCGTATTCGGCATCAGCGATATCGCTTCTGCTTTTGCCGGATTTTCCAACTCTACCATCGTCATGCTGGCAGAGTTCATGGCACTCATCGCAGCGCTTCAGAAAACTGACTTTATCATTTACTTCAAGAAAGCCATGTTCAACATGGCTGAAAGAGGGGGATTCAAGGCTTACGTGGTCATTATCCTGATCGCCATGCTGGCCGCCTCTCTGTTTGGCACCGGTTCCACAGCTTACTATGTGCTGACACTTGGTCTGCTGTCCACCCTGCCCTACAACAAAAAGCTGCCGCCGTCCAAGATCATCCTGCCGGCTGGTATTGCTACCAACCATCCGCTGATTCCGTTCAATACCGCACTGCAGTATGGTATCGTGATCGCGGTTCTGGCCAGTGCCGGAGCCAACAATGAAGTTTCCGTTGTAAAATTCGCAGTGGTGAACTTCTTCCTTTCCATGGGCTTCCTGATCAATGCCCTGATCCAGTACAAGTTCCTGCCGGATCATCCGATCTCCGACGGAGAAACTTCCAGCAACGCTCCGGAGCTGAAAGCCTCCGAGCTGCCCAAATGGAAACAGAACGTTACATATCTGGTATTCGTTATCGCCGTTATCGGTATGATCCTTCAGGGTACCATCGGTGATGCCGGCTATGCCATCGCCGGTCTGTCCGTTGCCGTTATCCTGGTGATCGGAGTTCTGGACTTCACAGAGATCCGGGATGCCATCAGCGCTCCCATCATTCTGATGTCCGCCGGCGTTATCGGTATCGCCAATGCTCTGGGCGCCACCGGTCTGACTGACCTGGTTGGCTCCACTGTAGCAAATATGCTGGGAAGCAACGTCAATCCGTTCATCCTGATCTTCGTATTCTGTATCCTGACCAGCGTTCTGGCCACGCTTACAGGATCCACCATCGGAACGGTTTACGTGTTCGCTCCCATGGCTATTGCCACCTGCACCAGCATGGGACTGGATCCCACCGCTGCGGCATGTGCCATCGTAGTATCCGGATGGTGCGGACATTTCCTTCCCATCGATGGACTGCCCGCCATGTGTATGGGTATTGGAAAATACAACATCAAACAGTTCTGGAAATATACCATTCCTCAGTACTTCATCCGTCTGCTGGCTCTGACGGCCGGAGCACTGATCATGTTCCCGGTTTAAGAGAGGGATAAACCGGAAAACAAACTGCCAACTGCCGGGACCGGCATCCGGGACCATGGATTTCACTGCAGCCATATTTTCACCGAGGATCGCGTACCGCAGCTCCTTACGGGAAATGGTCTGGATGTCTTCCCGGTCTTTTCAGAAATGAGGTAATAAAATGAAAAATAAGTTTGAGCTGGAACACATCGGAATCAATACTCCCAATCCGGAAGAGGCTGAAAAACTGGCACAGCTTCTCAGCATGATGTTCAATCTGGAACCGCGCCACGGACAGAAATCCGAATTCGGCGGCCCTTACTTTGAGTGTATGAAGGCTCCCTTCCTGGGAACCAACGGCCACATTGCCATGCGCACACCGGACCTGACCGCCGCAGTGGAGGAGCTGAAAGAGAAGGGATTTACCTTCAATATGGAAACCGCTGCCTACAATGAGGACGGAACCATCAAGAATGTGTATCTGGACGGCGAGTACGGCGGATTTGCCATCCATATTATGCAGAAATAACAGAAACATATTTCACACAAAAAAGCCGGACATTGTCCGGCTTTTTTGCAGCAGTTCATCCTTCGGCAATCCTGCCCTGCTGCCATTTTGTATAGGGGACAGTCTGACACTGGACTTTTCCCTCCGTTTTCTCTGAAATACCGCTTAAGTCCCAACCGGGGCCGCTTTCAGCTTATCCCATCCGATACTCCAGCATCTCATAAATTACCCTGCTTCCCTCCATGATCTCCGGCGGCAGCAGTGCCCTGGCCACGCACTTGGCTTCCTGCTCCTGCCCATCCAGTCTCCTCAGATAAGCATAGTCTCCGTCAATCCACTCCACCTGATAATCCATTCGTTCAAACATTTTTCTCCTCCTGTCATCTGCAGGGATCTGCATTTTATCTGATGCTATTGTAAACGATTCGGAGGTACTTTTCCAGTATATTGTTTCTTATTGCCAGTTTCTCTTTCCAGCTCTGCTGACAAGCGCCTCTGTCAATCTGTCCGGGAAGTTTACCGTCATTCCGTCATCCGCCAACTCCATGGCGTGCATCATATCCTCCTCTGTCCTGATCCCCCAGGCACGTACAGAAAATCCCCTGCTCTTCAGCTCATCTCTTTTTTCTCTGTCTATCTCCTGTACATGAATACAGAGCTGTCTGCAGCCAATCGCTTCCGCCTCCCGGATCCGCTCCTCAGTCACTTCCCGGAACAGATATCCCAGCCTTACCTCTCTGTTCACTGCCCTGATTCTTCTGAGAGATTCATAATCGAAAGAAGTAAAGATGCATTTTTCTGTCACCCCATACTGTTCCGTCAGCTTCAGACTGTCCTCCTCCACTCCCGGCTGTTTGATCTCCAGGGAAAATGTCAGCGGCCGATAACCAAAAAGATACAGAAATTCCTCCAGCGTGACGATACGGTCCGGCATGCTGCCCTCAGGGCCGCCCAGCAGCATTCCCCGAAGCTCCCGGAGCGTATAATCGCTGACACCGCCCTTTCTGCCGGCAATCCTTTCCAATGAGTCATCGTGAAACAGTACCAGCTGACCGTCCCTGCTTCTTCTGATATCCGTTTCTATTCCATTGGCCTTCATCCGGATACCGAGATAAAAAGCCGAAAGCGTATTCTCCGGAGCATAGGAACTTGCTCCCCGATGTGCATAGTTGACAAACATTCTATTCATTCCCCGCGTATTCATTCAAATATTTTTCAATTTTTTCATTGATGTCCTGCAGACGGCTGTCCAGATCCACATCCGGATCCGCCTCCACAGAATCCACCAGATTCATCACTTCCTCCCAAACCAGAGAGTCTGTGGGATTCACTGCCGCTCCTCCCAGATACTGAAGCTGGTCATTTACCACCTGACGATTGGGATCCTCCAGATATTTCTTATAGGTTTCCGTCTCTGTGGCTGCATTTGTCACCGCAATGTATCCGGAATTCAGACAGCCGTCAGCGATTCTCTGGGAATCCAGCATAAACTCAATGAACATGGTGGCTGCCTTTTCCTTTTCCGGCGTAGACCGGAACATTCCCAGCCCGTTTCCTCCCATGGTGATATCCATAGTGGTCACCTCCGGGAACTGCGCAATACCAATCTCAAATTTTCCATCCGTCAGTTCCTGTATTTTAGCATAGCTGGCGCATGATGTCATCAGCATTCCAATATTTCCATTGCAAAAATCTTCCTGTGCGGTGGCATGCTGGTTCTGAGGCATACTCTGATCCGTGATGCTCATCTGCTGGATCTTCTCAAAAATATTTTTTACTTCATCGCTGTCCATAGCCGCCTTTCCGTTTACTACCGGCGCGGTACCGCTGTTATACATCAGAGCCATAATATACCAGGGGTAATCGCTGTTCAGGGTAAATCCATAGATTCCCGTCTTATCTTTGATCTGTTTTGCTGCATCAACCACCTGATCCAGTGTGGTGGGAACTTCAATACCATTTTCCTCAAACAGCGTTTTGTTATAGTAGAGCATTGGCATACTGTTCTGGAACGGAAGGATCACTTTGGTATCCTTATAAGTAAATCTTTTCCAGAATCCCGGAAGGATATCATTCAGGATATCCTGGGAAATGTAATCCTCCACCGGAAGCAGATATCCGCTGTCAAACATCTGTGCCAGGCCGTGACGCTGCCCCAGCTGAGCCACATCCGGAAGTTTTTTCCCGGAAATCCCCGCCATTACCTTATTTACCATATCGTCGTAATCTCCCATATAGGTAGCGTTCACTTTGATCCCTGTCTCCTCGGTGAATTCCTCACACAGGTCAGCAAAGCAATCCTCTTTGGTGGACCAGAAGGTAATTTCATCAGCAGGCTCCACGTCTTCCAGATCCTCTGCTCCGTTTACAGCTTCTGCTCCTGCCGTTTCCTGAGCTGCGGAAGCTGTGTCACTTCCATTTCCACACCCGGCAAAAGCCGATACCATCATCACTCCCGCCAAAACCGCACAGAATAATTTTTTTCTCATTGTTTTCTCCTCTCTTTGTGTGTATGTAATGCGTCTGTTTATTTTATTCCCGATGTCAGCATTCCCTGTACGAAGTACTTCTGAAGAAATACGAACAGTACCAGCACCGGAAGTAAAATTATTGTTGATGCGGCCATGATCATAGGCCACTGGGGACCAAGATCCGGTTTTACCAGATATTTCAGTCCGATCTGCAGAGTTCTGTATTGATTTTCATCTGTAACCATATAAGGCCACATATAATTGTTCCAGGATGACAGGAAAGAAAGCAGCGCAACCGTTGCCATACTTCCCTTGGCGTTTGGTACTGCAATATGGACAAATACCTTCAGCAGACTGCAGCCATCCAGCTTTGCAGACTGGATCAGATCATCCGGTATCGCCATAAAGGTCTGCCGCAGCAGGAAAATGTTGAACACACTCACCAGCGTCATCATAGCAATTCCGAAGGATGTATTGATCAGTCCCAGGTCCTGCGCCAGAAGGTAGTTAGGAATGATCGCTGCCTCCTCGGGCAGGATCATCATGGCCAGCATAAAAGAAAACAGCGTTTTCTTCCCCGGAAACTGTATCTTTGCAAAAGCATATCCCGCCATGGAACAGAAACAGGTCTGGCATACCACCGATATCAGAGCAGCCTTCAGACTGTTCATATAAAATCTGCCGAAGGGAGCTGCGTTCCAGGCATCTATATAATTGGCAAAGCGCCAGTGCTCCGGAAGCAGATGAAAGTCCTTTGCAAACACTTCACTTTCTTCTTTAAAGGATGCAAAAAACATCCACAGAAATGGAAACAGTATGATTCCGGCACAGATGATCAGTACAATCTGGCGTACCACTCTTTTCCAGGACAGCTTCCTGTTCATCGCTCACTCCTCCTTATAAATCATAATTTACAAAACGTTCAAATGCCATCTGGATCAGATTGATCAGCAGCACCATGAGCAGAAGGATAATGGCCACTGCTCCTCCGTAACCTACCCGAAACTGTTCAAATGCCTGGGAAAACATGTAGGTCAGAAGGTTTGTAGTGCTTCCGTCCGGTCCTCCTCCCGTCATCACATTAATCTGGGTAAAGACCTTAAAGGATTCAATGGTCAGCATGATCACCAGCATAAATGTAGTGGGCGATACCATGGGAATTTCCACATGGAGCAGACTTTTCCATCGATTTGCCCCGTCAATCTGCGCGGCTTCCTTCAGATCATCGGATATATTCAGCAGCGCTCCCAGATAAACCACTGCACAGAATCCCATACTTTTCCAGCAATTCATAAGCACCAGTGAGGGAAGTGCCGTGGCTTTGCTGTTCAGCCAGCGGACCGGTTCCAGTCCGAAAGCGGAAAGAATGGTATTCAGCGTTCCATACTGGGGATGATAAAGAAACAGGAACACCGCGGAAATGGCCACCATGGAAGTAACATAGGGCGCAAAGAAGATGGTACGATAAATAATGTTCAGCTTGCTTTTCGATTTCAGCATTACAGCCAGGAACAGTCCTCCCAAGATACTCGCAGGAACATACATAACTGTGTATTTCAAAGTGACAATTACACTGTTCCAGAAATCTTCACTGGCAAAAAGCTCCTTGTAATTATCCAGGGCAATAAATTGGGGATCTCCAACCACCATATCCCAGGATGTAAAGCTCAGATACAGATTTCTGAGAACCGGCAGAAAGTTAAAGATGAACAAACATACAAAAGCCGGAAGCAGCAGAATAACTGCTGACAGCACATTTGATTTTTTCACAATATCCTCCCTTCTAGTCTGTCAGTACAACTTTTTCATACCACAGACCGCCTCACTGTTACAGTTCGGCCTTCCAATATCCCGCGAGGTGTCACGCTGCATTCGCAGCGTGATCCCGAGATTTGCGGGCGCCAGACTGCGTTTCCCGCAGCCTGTGTGCATGCATTTGTAACAGTGAAGCCGGAAGGCTGAACTGTTACGCCTCACTGGCTGTATCATATCGCGAATATTGCAAAATTCAAAATAGATTATTATAATAGCTTTATAACCAAAACCAATAAGTAAATAATTGGGAAATTTTAGATATTATTCTTGTAAATCGGAAAGGAAAATAAGAAATGCAGCTGAAAGATATTGAATATGTTGCTATGATCGCCTCTGAGAAAAGTTTTTCATCGGCAGCGCAAAAGCTTTTTATCAGCCAGCCAGCCCTCAGCCAGGCAATTAAAAAGCTGGAGAAAGAACTGGGCGTTCTTCTGTTTGACAGGACCACCTCCTCCGTGGAACTGAGTGCGGCCGGGAAAATTTTTCTTTCAGAAGGAGAAGATCTTCTCCGCCTCAGCAGCCGCCTGAAAAATCATATGCTGAACCTGTCCGCGCAGAGAATCGGGAATCTCCGGATCGGAATCTCCACCTTTTACAGTTCCTATTATCTCACCAAAATCCTTCCGGATTTTCAGGCGCTTCATCCGGGAATCCATATAGAGATCTGTGAGGGTACTTCCCATCATCTGGAAGAAATGGTACTCCAGGAAAGTGTGGATTTCAGCCTGATCCCCATGCCCTTCGATCATCCGGAGGAGCTGGACTGTCTGATCCTTCACCAGGAACAGATTCTTTTTGCCATTCCGGCAGAAAGTCCTCTGCGCAATTCTCTTCATGTTGCCATGTCGGCGGATCATCCCTACATTGATCTGTCTGATGCAAGCGGAGAATCCTTCATATTTCTTCATACCAATCAGCGTTTTTACCAGACGGCTCTTTCTCTCTGCCGCAGTGCCGGGTTTGAGCCACAGATTTCCTACCGTCTTTCCAACTGGGACGCCATCAATGCGCTGATCGGAAGCGGAATGGGTGTGGGATTTGTGCCGGAAATCGTCGTCAATCGGATATTAAAGGATATTCCATCCCCTATTTACTGCCGGATCATCAACAACACCGCTACCCGCTCTTATGTAATGGCATACAAAAAACAGCGGAATTTCACATCCGCTGCTTCTGACTTTTATGAATTTATGTTCAATCTTTTCCGGAAATAATTAACGCGATTTTTGTCTATATTTATCTGTTTCCATACAGAAAATTATCACAGTCTTAACATTGCCTTACAGCACAGAGCCGTTGGTGTTCGCTGCATGCTACTTTCCAATCTCTCCGTACATCCCCGGCCGTCTGTCCCGGAACAGTCCCCACTCAAACTTCTCATCCCGGAGCTTATCCAGATCAAAGGAAGCGCAGATCACATCCTCCTCCGTCCGTCCCAGCTCCCGTACCAGTTCCCCGGTACCGTCAGTGATAAAGGAGGAGCCGTAAAACTTCAGTGCGGACTCCTGTCCTCCGTTCTCTTTACAGGGTTTCACTTCCTCCGTTCCCACCCGGTTTGCGGCGATCACCGGCACCTGGTTGGCAGCGGCGTGTCCCTGCATGGTTCTCCTCCAATGGGGCATACTGTCGCAGTCCAGGATCGGTTCGCTTCCGATGGCAGTGGGATAAAACAGCAGTTCAGCGCCCAAAAGCGCCATACACCGGGCAGTTTCCGGAAACCACTGATCCCAGCAGATTCCCACACCGATGGTTCCGAATCTGGTGGAGAAGACTTTGAATCCCGTATCTCCCGGGGTAAAATAAAACTTTTCCTGATAATAATGGTCATCCGGAATATGCGTCTTCCGGTAAACACCCAGATTGGTGCCATCCGCATCCAGCACTGCCACGGAATTGAACAGCCGCAGCCCATCCCGCTCATAAAAGCTTACCGGGATCACCACTCCCAGCTCCCCGGCCCTCTTCTGAAAATGCCGGACCGCATCATTCTCTTCCACGGTCTTTGCGAACCCGTAATACTCATACCGCTTCTCCTGGCAGAAATACTGTCTTTCAAACAGCTCCGGCAGAAGGATCACCTGCGCCCCTTCCCCGGCCGCCCTCCTTACCAGCGCGTCTGCCTTCTCAATATTCTCTCCCACATCCCGGCCGCAGCTCATCTGAACTGCGGCAACTGTAATCTCTCTCATGATTTTCCTCGCCTCACAACTGCAGCAGCAGATCACTCCCGTCCCCGGGGAATCTGCTGGGTAATGCAGTGGATATTTCCCCCTCCCACCAGGATATCCCTGGCGAAAATCGGATAGATCTTTCTCTCCGGAAACAGTCCTCCCAGAATCTCCACTGCCGTCCTGTCATTTTCATCTCCAAACTGAGGCAGGATCACTCCCCCGTTGGAAATATAGAAGTTTACATAACTTGCCGCCAGCCGTTCTCCGGCTTCCCGCTCATCCTCACCCGGTTCAAATTCCAGACCGTCCAGATCCTCCTGGGTCACACACACCGGGCGGGACGGTATCGGCAGTCTGTGCACTGTAAAGGCCCGCCCTCTGGCATCCCGCTCTGACTCCAGGCATCTCAGACTGGCCATGGACAGCTCATACTGGGGATCCTCCGGATCGTCTGTCCAGGCCAGCACCACTTCTCCCGGCCTGACAAATGCGCACACATTGTCCACATGCTCGTTGGTCTCATCCTGAAAGATCCCTCTGGGCAGCCAGATCACCTTCTCCGCCCCCAGATACTGCCGCAGTTTTTCCTGGATCTGTTCTTTTGTAAGCTGCGGATTGCGTCCGGCGCTCAGCAGACAGGCTTCCGTTACCAGAACAGTTCCTTCCCCATCTGAATGGATGGAACCTCCCTCCAGCACAAAATCCCGGGCATCGTACACATCATACCCCATTGCCTGACAGAACAGGGAAGCCACCTGCTGATCCTTTTCCCAGCTGGCATACAGGCCGTCCACTCTGCCGCCCCAGGCATTGAACTGCCAGTCGATTCCTCTGACAGCACCGCTGTCATCCGCCACAAAGGTGGGTCCCACATCTCTGGCCCAGGCATCGTCAGAGTCCATGGTAATCAGCCGGATCCTGTCAGACAGCATCCTCCGGGCAGAGTCCATCAGATCCTCCCGTACCAGCATATAAACCTGTTCGCTGTCCGCTATGGCTTCCGCCACAGCCGCGAAGGCCTTCCGGGCTTCTCTGGCTTTGTGAGCCCAGGACCCCGGCCGTACAGGCCAGATCATGATGCAGCCCCTGTGAGGCTCAAACTCTCCCGGCATCCGGAAACCATCCCGGGCGGGCAGCGTCTTCCATCGTTTCATATCAGACCTCCATGCACTTCCTACGCCAGCCGGCCCTTAAAGTCCTCATATCCGAAGCTTCGGATCACCCGGCAGTCTCCCTTTTCATCCATCACCGCAATATCCGGCAGCGGGATTCCATTAAAAGTATTATTCTTCACCATGGAATATATTGCCATATCCTGAAAATACAGCCTGTCTCCCGGCCGAACCTCCCTGTCGAAGGAATAATCACCAATAATATCCCCTGCCAGACACGTATAGGAGGACAACCGGTACGTCCAGGGCTTCTCTCCCGCTTTTCCGGAATCCCGAAGGGGCGGACGGTAAGGCATCTCCAGCACATCCGGCATATGACAGGCAGCGGAGGCGTCCAGGATCAGCGTGCGGATATCATTTTCCACCACATCCAGTACTTCCGTCACCAGATAGCCTGCATTCAGCGCCACCGCCTCACCGGGTTCCAGATACACACAAACCCCGTACGTTTCCTGCGCGCGGCGGATACACCGCTCCAGCCGGGGAATATCATAGTCTTCTCTTGTGATGTGGTGGCCGCCCCCCATATTCAGCCATTTCATCCCGGACAGCCACTGGCCGAACTTTTCCTCCACCGCCGCCAACGTCCGCTCCAGATCATCGGAATTCTGCTCACAAAGGGTATGGAAATGAAGACCGTCCAGCCTGTCCAAAAGCTCCGGCTCCCTGCGGACAGCCTCTTCAAACTTCTCCGCCGTCACTCCCAGCCGGGATCCCGGAGCACAGGGATCATAGATGGCGTGATCCTCCTGAGTGGAGCACTCCGGGTTGATCCGCAGTCCCACGCTTTTTCCCTGGCAGCGGCCGGCATACTTTCTAAGCTGCTCAAAGGAATTGAACACAATATGATCGCACAATCCGGCAGTTTCATCAAATTCCTGGTCCCGGTAAGCAGGAGAAAATACATGGTTTTCCAGATTCATTTCCTCCCGCCCCAGTCTGGCCTCGAAAAGCCCGCTGGCCGTGGTTCCGTCCAGATACCTTCCGATCAGCGGATACTCATAAAAACAGGAAAAAGCCTTCTGGGCCAGAAGGATCCTGCAGCCGGTGCGCTGCCGCACACCGGCCAGGATCTCCAGATTTTCCCGCAGCTTTTTTTCATCGATCACATAGCAGGGAGTTTTCAGTTCTTCGATCCTCATCTATTCCACCGTCTCCGGATCCTCGCACACCGTCCAGGGAAGTCCCCATTTGTTCAGGGCCTCCATGTAGGGATCGGGATCAAACTCTTCCACATTAAACACGCCGGGCTTTTTCCACTGTCCGGTCACCACCATCATAGCTCCGATCATGGCAGGAACCCCTGTGGTATAGGAAACCGCCTGGGACTCCACCTCTTTATAGCACTCCTGATGATCACACACATTATAGATATAGACAGTCTTTTCCTTTCCATCCTTGGTTCCATGGAAAATACATCCGATATTGGTCTTTCCCACCGTTCTGGGACCCAGAGTTGCCGGATCCGGCAGCAGCTTTCTCAGGAACTGGATCGGCACGATCTCCTGGCCGTTGAACTCCACCGGGGAGGTGGACAGCATTCCCACATTCTCCAGACACTTCATATGGGTCAGATAACTCTGTCCGAAGGTCATAAAGAAACGGATCCTCTTTACCCCCGGAATGTTCTTTGCCAGGGACTCGATCTCCTCATGGTGCAGCAGATACATATCCTTTTTCCCTACCTGAGGAAAATCATACTCCCGCTTGATCTCCATGGGTTCTGTCTCCACCCAGTGTCCGTTCTCCCAGTAGGAGCCGTTGGCGGAAACCTCCCGCAGGTTGATCTCCGGATTGAAATTGGTGGCAAAGGGATAGCCGTGATCCCCTCCGTTGCAGTCCAGGATATCAATGGTATCGATCTGATCAAAATAGTGTTTCTGGGCATAGGCCGCAAACACACTGGTCACTCCCGGATCAAAACCGGTTCCCAGAAGAGCCGTAAGGCCGGCCTTCTCATATCGTTCTTTGTAAGCCCACTGCCAGGAATAATCAAAGTACGCGGTAAATCCTTCCTTTTTGCACCGCTCCTCATAGATTTTCCTCCACTGGGGATCATCCGTATCCTCAGGCTCATAGTTGGCCGTATCGATGTAGTCCACTCCCGCGTTCAGGCAGGCGTCCATGATGGTCAGATCCTGGTAGGGAAGAGCCAGATTCAGCACCGCATCCGGCTTCCAGGAACGGATCAGCTCTGTAAGCTCCTCCACATTGTCCGCGTCCACCTGGGCGGTGGCGATCTTTGTGGAGGTCTTTCCCTCCAGCTTCTCCTTTAAAGCGTCACACTTGGACTTTGTCCTGCTGGCGATCATAATCTCCGAAAACACCTGGCTGTTCTGGCAGCATTTGTGCACCGCCACGGAAGCCACTCCGCCGCATCCGATAATCATTAATCTGCTCATCTGTACTGTTCCTCCTCTTCCAATAGATCCTCCACATATCTGGGCAGCATAAACGCCCCCATATGCAGATTGGTTGTATAGTACTCCGTCTTGATCCCCAGCTCATTCCACTCTCTGGGGCGGAAATCCTTCAGGGGATGATATTTTTTGGACGCAAATCCAAACAGCCAGTAACCTGACGGCGACGTGGGAATGTGCGCCTGGTACACCCGGCTGATGGGGAAGGACCGGTATACCTTCCGATGCATGGTCCGGCAGGCCGCCTCATCCTCATCGTAAAAGGGACTTCCATGCTGATATACCATCACCCCGTCGCTTTTCAGCGCCTTATAGCAGCTCCCGTAAAACTCCTTGGTGAACAGGCCTTCCGTGTATCCGAAGGGGTCTGTGGAGTCGTTGATGATCAGATCATACACATCTGTTTTCCGCCGCAAAAACCGCAGTCCGTCCTCACAGAACACATACACTTTTTCATTGGTAAGGCTTTTGGCCGTCTCCGGAAAAAATTCCCGGCATACATCAATAAACATGGGATCTGTCTCCACCACATCGATGGACTCGATCCCCGGATACCGGAGAAGCTCTCCGGCCACGCCGCCGTCCCCGCCGCCGATGATCAGCACCTTCTTCACATTGGGATGCACCGCCATAGGCACATGGGCCACCATCTCATCATAGATAAACTCGTCCTTGTCGGAGAACACGATCTCTCCGTCCAGAGCGATGAATTTTCCCAGATCCTCCGAGTCGAATACATCAATCCGCTGATATTCGCTCTCCCCGGCAAACAGCTGCCGGTCGATCCTCACGGACAGCTTTACATTATCCGTGTGCATCTCAGAAAACCAGATTTCCATTCCTTATCCCTCCAGTACCATCAGATGATTTACCTCCGGGTCCTCCGTTCCCTGCATGGAACATCCCTTTTCCTTGGCATATACAATATACTCCACAATTTCCTGGGTGATCTCCTCTCCGGGAGCCAGGATGGGAATTCCCGGAGGATAGCACATCACAAACTCCCCGCTGATCCTTCCCGCCGTCTCCCGGATAGGAAGGGATACCTTATCGGAATAGAAGGATTCTCTGGGGGAAGCCACCACTTTGGGCGCGATATACTCTCCGCTGAGCATGCCGGTGCTGTCCTTCTTATAGAGCCGTTCAATATCCGCCAGCGCTCCCACCAGCCGCTCGATATCCTGGATCCGGTCGCCAATGGAAATATAGGCCAGGATATTGCAGATATCCCCGAACTCAATCTGGATATCATATTCATCTCTGAGAAGATCATACACCTCGATTCCTGCCAGACCGTTGTCCAGGGTATAGACCGCCAGCTTGGTCACATCAAAATCAAAGACGCTGGTCCCGTTCACCAGCTCCTTGCCGTAGGCATAGTAACCGCCTATGGCGTTGATCTCCTTTCTGGCGTATTCTGCCATCTCCACCACTCTGGCAAAGGACTCCCGGCCTCTCAGAGCCAGATTCCGCCGGGAAATATCCAGACTGGACAGCAGCAGATAGGAAGCGCTGGTGGTCTGGGTCAGGTTGATGATCTGCCTCACATAGTCCTGATTCACTCCCTTGTTCAGAAGCAGCAGAGAGCTCTGGGTCAGGCTCCCTCCGGACTTGTGCATGGACACCGCCGCCAGATCCGCTCCGGCTTCCATGGCAGATACCGGCAGCCCTTCCCCGAAATACAGATGAGTCCCGTGGGCCTCGTCCGCCAGTACCTTCATCCCCCGCTCATGGGCCATCTTCACGATACTGCGCAGGTCGGAACAGATTCCGTAATAGGTGGGATTGTTCACCAGAACCGCCACCGCGTCGGGATTGGCATCCATGGCCTTTTTCACCTGCTCCGTTTCCATTCCCAGAGAAATCCCCAGCTTTTCATTCACCTCAGGATTCACATATACGGGAATGGCTCCGCAGAGGATCATGGCGTTGATCACACTTTTGTGCACATTCCTGGGAAGGATGATCTTATCTCCCGCCTTGCATACGGAGAGCACCATTCCCTGTACCGCCGAGGTGGTTCCCCCCACCATCAGAAACGCGTGAGCCGCGCCGAAGGCGTCTGCCGCCAGCTCCTCCGCGTCCCGGATCACCGAAACAGGATGACAGAGATTATCCAGAGGCTTCATGGAATTCACATCCAGCCCCACGCACCGTTCTCCCAGAAGCTGCACCAGCTCCCGGTTGCCCCGTCCTCTCTTATGGCCCGGAACATCAAAAGGCACCACCCTCTGTCTCCGAAACCTCTCCAGCGCCTCGCAGATGGGCGCTCTTTTCTGATTCTCTCTGTCCATAAAACCACCTCGTCCGTCCGGCGGCCCAAAGCCGCCTGTATTTTCCCCTGCCCGGCATTCGGGCAATATCACTCATCGGTAAACTTCAGCCAAATTTCTGCTGTGTCTTTGACCGTCTGGCCCCCCAGGCATGAAAGCGTCAGCCTGATTCTCCCGCCGCCCTTGTCTCGGGCAGCGCTACACGCGGAAACAAAAAGACAGATGACTCCTCATCATCTGTCCGCAATCCGCAAATATCATACTATTTTCCGCATGAAAACTGTTCCTGAATGAATGATGAGACATTCGGTTTTCAAGTCTGATAGCAAATATACTGTTCCTGCTCTTATTGACCGTTTCACAAGATGATGTGCGTCAGCACTGATTATAAAGTTATCAACTTATAAAATTTGAGCTCCTAACTCAATCAATAATGTGGCCTCCCGCCACCTGCGGCAACTGACCCGCCTGTCCGTCTGGGCTTGCCTCCGCCAAAGCAGAGTGGTCATACATTTGCATGAAAACGATAATGTCTCTTCATACTGTTGTTACCATAACACAGAGAGGGAAAAATGTCAATTAGTAACGAAGGGTTTTCGTCCTCCTCTCCCGGTAATCGTCCAGGCGTACCGGTATGGCATTGACCATCCCGCTCATCCGGGCCAGCTTCGTATCACTGCTGAGATCTCCTCCTCATAATCTCCCATCACATCCCTGCTTTTCCCGGAGTTCTCCACGTTGGTCTCCGCGCCCCATTCCCCGTCCTGAAATTCCCAGATGTGATACGGAATTCCCCGGAAGAGAAAATCGATGCTTCCGCATCCGTCCTCCTCCGCATATGTATAGACAATTCCCTTTTCCTCCAGCACCCGCTGTATCTTCTCCAGTCTCATCCTGTTTCCTCCTGTATCTCTGAAAAAATCCGCTATTACTGCGTCTGCGATCCGAACTTTATTTCTGCGTCTGTTATCTTCCGGAATCCGGAAGAAAGTCAAACAGGCTCATCTGTACCCCTGCGTCTCTGCTGTCCGCTCTTTCCGGTTTTCTTCCCGCGCTTTCACGGACCAGAAATTCCTGACAGAGTTCTCCCAAAAACGGGGAGGGTTCCTCAGAAGTGGTGATGATCAGTTCCTCCCTGGCCCGGGTCATCCCCACAAAAAACAGCCGTCGCTCTTCCTCCACATCCGCAGGCTCCCTTCCGCTTTCCAGCGGAAGCATCCCCTTCTTTACGCCGTACAGGATCACCACCGGAAATTCCAGGCCCTTGGAACCGTGCAGTGTCATCAGCGTCACGGTTCCCGCAGATCCGTTTTTCTCTCCTGTCCGCCTGATATCTCCCTCTTCACCAAAGGTCACTGTGTCCAGCCATTCCTCCGCAGTGGCAAAGCAGTATGCCATATCCTTCAGTTTCTCCAGTCCGCGGTACTTTCCGGCAGCATTTCCCTTACTGCCTGCCTTACGATCTCCTGAAGCTTCTCCGGAAATCATTTCCTCCAGCCACGTCTCCATGAGCTTCCCCGGAAGTACGCCGTTCATCATGGGACGATATCTGTCCGCCTGCCGCCGGTAAACCAGTTCTCCCATCTCATCCGCCTCCAGGCCCCACAGCAGTTCCATGGCCGCCTCTTTTGCCTCCCGGTCCTCCGGATAGCGCAGGCTTCGGAAAAATCCCAGAGTACCTCTCACCAGAGGCTCCTTCAGATAATCCTCCCGGCCGGCCACGGTATAGGGGATTCCTTCTTTTTTCAGACAGGCTTCCAAAAGCCTTGCCTGCCGGTGTGTTCTGTAAAGCACTGCGATATCGGAAAAGCTGCGGACTCTTTCCCCTTCCCGGTTTCCCCTGCTCTCCTGCACGTCCACCATATCGATTCCGCCGATCAGCCGGTTGATCTCATGGGCTGTAAAAACGGCCTCCCCCATTTCACCGGAAGCCTTTACCAGCCGCAGAGGCACTCCCTCTCCTCTGGCCGCATGAAGTGTCCTGGGCTGTCCTGCATTCCGGGAGATCACCTGATCGGCGCTCTGAAGGATCTGACGGGTAGAACGGTAATTCTCTTCCAGCCGGATTACCTCTGTCTCTGGAAAATCCTTTTTCAGCACCTCAAAGCAGCGGGAATCCGATCCCCGGAACCCGTAAATGGACTGATCCGGATCACCGATCACAAAAAGCTCCCGTCCCAATTCCCTCCACGCGCGCACCAGCCGGTACTGTACCGGACTGATATCCTGGAATTCATCCACCAGAAGATACCGGAAACGGTCTCCCCAGACCGGGTGTTCTCCGCTCTCCAGACGCTTCAGCACCTCCAGAAGAAGATCGTCAAAATCCAGCAGGCCCTGTTCTTTCATCAGACTGTCAAACCAGGAAAACGCCTCCGGTACGATTCCTGCCTCATGGCCGGGATGCCCGGCTTTTCTAAGGGATACTTCTCTGAGAAAGCTTCCGGAGGAAACCTTCAGACCAAATTCTTTCCTGGCCAGCTCCGCCATCTGTCCCGTCCTGATCTCATCTGCCAGTGCAAATTCCCGTCCCTCCGATTTCAGGATATCGCAGCAGATATGATGGAACGTTCCAACCTGCACCCTTGCGGACGGTTCCTCCTTCCTCAGCCGTTCCTCCATCTCAGCAGCCGCTTTCCTGGTAAATGTCACCGCCGTTATCTGGTCTCCCGGAATTTCCCTTCCTTTCAGCATCCACAGGATCCTGGAGATCAGCGTTTTTGTCTTTCCTGTTCCCGGTCCTGCCACCACTGCCGTCACCGGAGCTGTCAGGCAGGCTGCCCTTCTCTGCTCCCGGTTCAGATCTCCCAGGAGCTCCCGGGACAATACTGTCTCCCTTTCTCCACAGGCGCCATATGTTTTCCGGGATTCACTTTCCCGTTTTCCATCCTCAGGCTCCTCCCGGGCGCAGGCCGGTTTCCTCCGGCCCTCATCCAAAAACCCGGAGTTCTGTTCCGGCTCTGCCGCCGGCTCCCGGAAGGCCCCCTGCTGCCTTTCCCGTCTGGCTTCCCGGATCTTACCCTTCAGCTTCTCTTCCTCCGTCAGCTCCCTGCCGGGCATCTCTATTCCCAGGCAGGAAAACAGGTCCATCTGCCCTTCGGTTTCCCGGATCTCTTCGGGATCGAATACCCGGATCACACCGTATTCCCCGTCATAACCGGGTATCTTCTCCACCTGTCCGTTCCTGAGCCGTTCAATTCCCTGGGCGATACGCAGACCGGATGTCCGGCGGATATCCTCCAGCGGCACCTCCCTTAAAATCTTAAACTCCGAGCCCAGCTGTTCCAGCATTTCCTGATATTTTCTGGCTGTCTTCACACTGGATACGGAAAAACCTGCCGAGGAGGCGATCACCTCCGGCAGAGGTACCAGGCTCTGATACGGCTTCGCTCCCGCTTTTTCGTATCCCTCCGGCCGGTCAGCCAGCTCCTCCACCCGGTGAGATACTCCGATGGTGATCTTTCTGCCGCACACCGGACATTTTCCCTGAAACTCCCGCGTCTGGGCAGGTGTCAGGCACAGATGACATTTTCTGTGGCCGTCCATATGATATTTTCCCTCTTCCGGAAAAAATTCCACGGTTCCCGCCAGTCCCGCTCCTGTCTGCACTGCCTGATAAAGTCCTTTATAAGAAAGCTCCCCATCCATCAGGTTGGCTTCTCTCCCCAGCTTGGCCGGAGAATGGGCATCGGAGTTGGACACCAGCTGATATCCGTCCAGCATGGACAGTCGCCAGTTCATGGGGGGATCAGAGGAAAGCCCGGTTTCCACCGCGTGGATATAAGGAGTCAGATCCTCAAAACATTCTTCTATCGTATCAAAACCGGAAAATGCCCCCAGCATGGAAAAATGGGGCGTCCAGATATGCGCCGGGATCAGGATCCCCTCCGGACAGGTGTCCAGAAGGATCTCCAGCAGATCCCGGCAGTCCAGTCCCAGGATCGGACGTCCGTCAGAATGGATATTTCCAATGGCCTCCAGCCTGGCCGATAGGCGTCCGGCTTCCTCAAGTCCCGGGAGGAGGATCACATTGTGAACCTTCCGGACCCTTCCGTTCTTCTTATAAATGGAGCTGATCTCACCGGAAACCACAAACAGAGGTTCTTCCTCTCCTGCTGCCCGCCATTCCTGCAGCCGGTATTCCTCTTTCAGCCGGTAAAGGCCGCCCCCGGCAGGCTCCAGCTTTTCCTCCAGCTCCTGCCTCCAGGCCGGATGGGTAAAATCTCCGGTCCCCACCATCCGGATCCCTTTTCTGGCCGCCCACAGCTCCAGATGCTGGGGATCCCCCTCCTTGCTGGTGGCTCTGGAAAATCTGGAATGAATATGTAAATCCGCAATATACATGCCGCTCCTCCTGTACTTTTCCTCTCTTCCGGACGCAAGGTTCCAGGACCCCGCCGCTTTCAGCAGGATCCCGGACTTATGAAACGGCTCAGGCTTCTGCATTCCCCGCCGCAGGTCCATTGACGCCTGTTGCCTGCTGTCTCCGTTTTATCCTTTTGAATATCACAAAGTAGCATACCAGATGCGCCGCAAAGGTGATGCCCCAGGATACCGGATAAGAGATATACAGGGAGAACAGCATCTTGTGCCACTGGAATATGGTAAAGATCCACAGCACCCGGAGACCGCAGACTCCTGCCAGAGAAACCAGCATGGGCGCAATGGAATAACCCAGGCCTCTCAGTACTCCTACCGTTACGTCCATCATTCCGCAGAGATAATACGTCTGACAGATCACCATCATCCGGTACAGACCATTTTTGATCACTTCCTGATCGGAAGAGTAGATGTGGAGCAGCTCTCCTCCAAATCCGTAGGCTAAAAATCCCAGGATAGCTCCCACCGCAAATACCACCGCCAGACACTCTCCAAGGATCCTGGGAATCCGGCCAAGCTTTCCGGCGCCCAGATTCTGGCTGGTAAAGCTGAGCGCGGTCTGATATACCGCGTTCATAGCTGTGTAGATAAACCCTTCTATATTGGACGCCGCGGTGTTCCCCGCCATGGCGATGGATCCGAAAGAGTTTACCGAGGACTGGATCAGCACATTGGAAATCGAAAAGATGGCTCCCTGAAACCCTGCCGGAAGTCCGATCTGGGCAATCCGGATCACCTTCTGCTTATGCAGCTTCAGCTTCCTCAGTTCCAGCCGGTACACGCTGTCGCTCTTTGCCAGACAGCGCACGATAAGTCCCGCAGAAATCACCTGGGAAATCACTGTGGCAATAGCCACACCGTCCACTCCGCGTCCGCATCCTGCCACAAAGAACAGATTGAGCACCACATTGACACACCCCGATATCAGAAGATAATACAGGGGCCGTCTGGTATCGCCCACTGCCCGCAGGATGGCTGCGCCAAAGTTATAGACCAGGGTGGCAGGCATTCCCACGAAATAGATCCTCATATACAGCACGGCCTGTCCCAGTACCTCCTTGGGGGTGTCCATCAGCTCCAGCATTGGGGGAGCCAGAGAAACTCCTGCCACGATCAGGATCACTCCGCAGATGAGAGCCAGAAGAATGGAGGTATGTACTGTCTCATGAACATTTTCCTCATCTCTGGCGCCGTAGTACTGAGCCACCAGTACATTGGCTCCAATGGAAAATCCGATAAATACGTTGACAAACAGGTTAATCAGCGCACTGGTGGATCCAACAGCCGCCAGCGCGCTGCTTCCGGTGAACTGCCCCACCACAATGATATCCGCCGCGTTGAACAAAAGCTGCAGAATACCTGACAGCATCAGCGGAACCGCGAAAATCAGCAGCTTTTTCAGTAATGGACCGTTGGTCATGTCCATTTCATAGGACTTTTTCATAGTTAGATTTCCTCCGCATTTACACAAAATTTACTTATCCTTACCATACTTCACTTACCGGCAAAAGTCAACAATTCTGCCTGGTGCTGTCCGTTCCCCGGCAAATATCCGCTCATGCAAGCATGGCGGCTGCTTGCCGGGCGTATCGTTCGGATAGGGGCATTCCTCCCCTATCCGAACCCCGCGATACTGCGGGCAGCTCACGGCAATGCCGTTCGCTGTCCGTTCCCCGGCAAATATCCGCTCATGCAAGCATGGCGGCTGCTTGCCGGGCGTATCGCGCAAAATAGCCGCCGCATCCTTCTTACAGATACGGCGGCTTTGCCCCCGGCAGCTTTCCCGGGCCGGCCTTGAGGAAATCCCGTCTTTTCCATCAGGATTTCCCATCAGAGGCTTAAAGTTCCATCTCAGCTCTCACTTCCTTAAAGCACTTTACGATAAAGTCGATATCTTCTTTTGTATGGGAAGCGCACACCTGGGTACGGATCCTGGCTTTTCCCTTGGGTACCACCGGATAGGAGAAGGCTACCACGTATACCCCCTTGTCCATCATCCGTTTGGCAAATTCTCCCGCCAGTTTTTCATCGTACAGCATCACCGGCACACAGGGATGCACACCCGGGATAATATCAAATCCATTTTCCGTAAGCTGCTGACGGTAATATGCCGTGATCTCCTCCAGATGGTCTCTCAGCTCAGTGCTCTCCTCCAGCATATCGAACAGCTCCAGACTGGCCCCCACAATAGCCGGAGCCAGCGTATTGGAAAACAGGTACGGACGGCTTCTCTGGCGAAGCAGATCAATGATCTCCTTTCTTCCGGAGGTATATCCGCCGGAGGCTCCTCCCAGAGCCTTGCCCAGAGTTCCCGTGATAATATCCACACGGCCTTCCACTCCGTTGTATTCTGCGGTTCCGCGGCCATGCTTTCCCACAAAACCTACTGCATGGCTGTCATCCACCATCACCAGAGCATGATACTTGTCCGCCAGATCGCAGACCCCTTTCAGATTACAGATGATTCCATCCATGGAAAATACCCCGTCTGTGGCGATCAGCTTGATCCTGGCTCCCGCTGCGTCAGCCTCTTTCAGCTTCTCCTCCAGATCCGCCATATCGTTATTTTTATAGCGGAAACGTTTTGCCTTGCACAGGCGGACACCATCGATGATGGATGCATGATTCAGCTCATCGCTGATCACCGCATCCTCCGCTGTCAGGATCGTCTCAAAAAGACCGCCGTTGGCGTCAAAACAGGAAGAGTACAGGATGGTGTCATCCGTTCCCAGGAATTTGGAGATCTTCGCCTCCAGCTGTTTGTGAATGTCCTGGGTTCCGCAGATAAAACGGACGGAAGCCATTCCATATCCTCTCTCATCATACGTTTTCTTGGCTGCTTCGATCAGTCTGGGATTATCCCCCAATCCCAGATAGTTGTTTGCGCACATGTTGATGACCTCCCGGCCATCCTCCAGCTTTACCTTGGCGCCCTGAGGGGAGGCAATGGGAGCTTCTCCCTTGAAAAGGCCTGCCTCTTTGATATCCTCCACCTCTTTGGCATAGATATTCAAAATGTCATTTTTTCTATCGATCATGTTTTCGCTCTCCTTTTTGTTGAATCCCCGCGGCATCAGATGCTCAGGATCGCCGCGCTGGGCCAATCCTCCGGTTTTCTCCGTATCAGTCGTTGATATGCGCCCAGTCCAGGATGACCTTTCCTGACTGTCCGGAGATCATGGCCTCAAATCCCTTCTCATAATCCCGGATATCAAACCGATGGGTGATGATCCCTGAAATATCCAGCCCTGCCTGGATCATGGTGGACATCTTGTACCAGGTATCCCATACCTTTCTTCCATAGATTCCCCGGATGTTAAGGCCGTTGAAGATCACCGTTTCCAGGTCCACCGTGGCCTTCTGTCCCTGAAGTCCCAGAAGGGCGATCTTACCGCCGTGCTTCATATTGTGGATCATGTCTGACAGGCCCGGCTGGCTTCCCGACATCTCCAGACCGATATCAAAGCCCTCGGTCATGCCGATGCTCTTCATCACATCCGTCAGATTTTCCTCCTTCAGATTCACCGTGCGGGTAGCCCCCAGCTTGGCGGCCAGCTCCAGACGGTAGGGGTTCAGATCCGTGATCACCACATGGCGGGCGCCTGCGAAATTGGCAATGGCGGCAGCCATGATTCCGATGGGGCCTGCTCCCGTGATCAGCACATCCTCTCCCAGCATATCATAGGAAAGAGCCGCATGGGTGGCATTTCCCAGGGGATCAAAAATAGAGTATAATTCCTCCGGAATATTGGGGTTGCAGGGCCATACGTTGGAGGAGGGGATCACCAGATACTCAGCAAACGCGCCGTTCCTGTTCACACCCACGCCCTTTGCATCCTTACAGTTCTCTTTATGTCCCTCCAGACAGTTCCGGCATTTTCCGCAGGTGATATGCCCTTCGCCGGATACCAGATCTCCAACCTGAAAACCTTCCACTCCGGCTCCTGTCTCCACAACCTCTCCCACATACTCGTGGCCTGCTGTCAGTCCCACGGGAATCGTGTGCTGCGCCCACTCGTTCCACTGGTAGATATGTACGTCTGTTCCGCAGATGGCCGTCTTGTGGATCTTGATCTTTACATCGTTGGGTCCCACCTGGGGAACCGGAACTCTCTTCATCCAGAGTCCTTCCTCCGGTTTTTCCTTCACCAGTGCCCACATTGTCTGTTCCTGCATCTTTCGTCCTCCTTGATTCTGGAAAATCCTCCGGCAGACTGCGGGACGCCTCCGTCTTTCTGCCTGATCTTCCCTTCTTGATACTTCCATCATATCTCTGTTTTTGGGAAATTTCAAGGATTATTTTCCGTGATAGGAGGACATTTTAAAACATTTGTTCTTGTACAGAAGACACGCACAAATGTCTTTACCGTGAGGGCAAAAGGCTTCCGATCACCGCGATACTGCGGACAGCTCACGGCTAAGCCGTTCGCTGTCCGTTGCCCGGCAATTACCCGCTCATGCGAGCATGGCGGCTGCTTGCCGGGCGTATCGCGCAAATCGGCCCTGCCGCATTCTGTCTGCGGCAGGGCCGATAGGTCCGACAACTGAATGGATACAGCTGCTCTTTTTACAGATACAGCTTAAATGTTTTGATCTCGAAGGGATGGAAGGACAGCTTCACGGAATTTCCTTCCACGTCCTCACCGCAGTCATGCTCCAGCAGATTGCAGGGAACGATCTTTTTCACAGGGAACTCGGATTCCATCGCGGCAGTTCCATGACCGCCTCTGCACTCATGCATACGCACGATCAGGCAGTCCTCGTCCTCCGCCTTTTTCACCACATCCACCTGTACACAGTCTCCGGAAACCTTCACGATCCTCCGCTCATCGCCAAAGCATCCCTGTACCGCCTGAGCCGGAAGATTCAGCCGGTTGGCCTCCTCAATGGTTCCGCCCTCTGTCACTGCTCCCGTATGGGGATACAGAGCGTAGGTGAAATCATGCTCGCCCATATCCGCGGAGGTATCCGGGTGTTTGGCGCTCTTTAACAGGCTCAGCTTCATGGCATTGTCCTTGATATTATAACCATACTTGCAGTTATTCAGCAGGCTGACGCCATAACCGGTCTCCGACAGATCCGCCCACTTATGGCCGCATACCTCAAATCTGGCCCAATCCCAGCTGTTGTTCCAGTGGGTGGGGCGCTCCGCATGGCCGAACTGGATATCATAGACAGCTTTTGTGGAGCGGATATCCGTATAGAATGCCGTCTTCAGCAGCCGGTGATCTTCATGCCAGTCCACATGGGTCTTGAAATCAATCCTGCGGGAATCCCGGTAAACAGTCATATCCTGAGTGAGCTGAGATTTCCGATACTGATAGGTAAAACGGATCACCGCTTTCAGACCGTTGTTTTCCACCACCTGGGCCGGCTGGCAGATCTTCATGGTCTCCATCTTCTGCGTATAAAAAATATCAATATCCCATGCGTCGTAATCTATGGGTTTATCCTCATATACCTCCAGCACATTGCCCCTGGCGCCTTCCTTCAGAACAGAACGTCCCGCTTCCTTATCGTACAGACGGACAATCTGTCCTTCCTCATTCCATTCAATGGAATAGAACGGTGTCTCCAGCGTATTTCCCTCCACGGCAAACACAGCCGGGGCATCATGCTCCTGTCCTGGTACAAAAGTCACGTTGGTTACGGCAAAGGGTTTCACATCCATCAGCACATCGTAGCCGTCCGCTGTCTTCTGTGCTTCCAGAACATTGCCCTCCTCATCAAGGAAATGGCCGGTGCCTTCCGCCGGAATCTTCACCAGCTCCTTTCCTCCAAAGCTGTTGGTGGAATAAATACCGAAGGTATTCTCCTTTTTCTCTGTCAGGCGGTCCAGTACCTGAGCCTGTACGCCATCGGCCCTATCCTCAGCCGCTTTGTAATTGATCCTGGAATCCGCATACACCTCATGAATGGAGGATCCCGGAATAATGTCATGGAACTGATGCAGCAGCACACACTCCCAGCTGTCATTCAGCTCCTTCTGAGCATACTCTCCGCCCAGGATATATGCCAGCGAAGACAGCCACTCGATCTGCGCCAGTTTGTTCTCCAGATGACGGTTGGTCTTCTTGTTGTATGCCTGAGAGGTATACGTTCCTCTGTGATACTCCAGATACAGTTCTCCATCCCAGGTGTGTACATAACGGTCCGTGTTGTCCACGTTCTCGTGTATTTTTCTGAAGAATTCCCCGGCTGTTCCGGTCTTTACATTGGGCAGACCCGGCAGCTTGTCCATAGCCCGGCGCAGTTCCAGCATTTCCCTGGTCACACCGCCGCCTCCGTCTCCGAATCCGTAGGAGATCAGGGTGTCCTTGCTGAGATCTTTGTTCCTGAACTTCTTCCAGCTTCCTATCACCGCATGGGGCGTTACAAAACCGTTGTAGGTGGAATATCTGGTGGAGGTATCCTGTCCCTCGCTGGGAGTATTCACAAAATATGTGAGAACCTCACTTCCATCGATTCCTCTCCACTTAAACAGATCATCGGGAATACTGTTGTACTGGTTCCAGCTGATCTTGGTGGTCATAAAGGTATCGATCTCGCACAGTTTCAGGATCTGAGGCAGCGCCCAGCTGTAGCCGAACACATCCGGCAGCCACAGGTACTCACATTTTTTTCCGAATTCCCGTTCAAAGAAACGGGTTCCATGCAGGAACTGGCGTACCAATGCCTCTCCGGAAGAGATGTTGCAGTCGGCCTCTACCCACATACCGCCGTCCGCTTCCCATTTGCCCTCTGCCACTTTCTTCTTGATCCCCTCATACAGCTCCGGGCAGTCCTCTTTGATATACTTGTAAAGCTGAGGCTGGGTCTGAAGAAATACGTATTCATCATACTCTTCCATCAGACGCAGTACAGTGGAAAAGGATCTCTGCGCTTTTTCTCTGGTATGCTTCAGTCTCCACAGCCATGCCACGTCAATATGAGTATGTCCCACCACATGGACAGTCACATCCGTATGCTTCTCCAGCTTGTCCAGCTCCTCCATAAGAACGCGGTGCGCCTGATCCACAGATGGATAGAAGGTGTCCTCATCCCAGTCAATGCAGAGCAGAGCCCGGTCCAGGGCGGTTTTCAGGCCGGCATAGTTCTCATCATCCTGGGGCAGCAGAAGCAGTGTCTCAGTGATGGCGCGGGCAAAATAGTACAGCTCATCCGTATTCTTATGAAGGTATCCCAGATGGGCCTGTTTTAACTGATGGTAAAAGGTGCGGTGTACTCCGCCTCCCTCCAGACCCGTCCACAGAAGGAAGGTCAGTCTTACCTTTTCGCCCTCTTTTCCCTCAAAAAACACTTCGTTATGGTTGGTATCCACACCCTGATAGGGATGTCCGTCCACATAGAGCAGAGATTCAAATCCGCTGTTGTAGCCTCCGCCTGTCTCTCCGAAATTGAAAAGTCCCACTACCTGGCAGCCTTCCTTTGCCGCAGGCAGAGTCACTTCCTTCTCCGCCCACAGATATCGGTCTCTTCCCACAAAGGAATCGTTCAGGTCAAACGGTTCTCCTTCGATCTTCTCCGGCACCTCATGATAGTGCTCATCCTCCGGCAGAGTTCCCGGAGCAGCCGTAAACGGCGCAATGCACTGCTGTCCAAAGTATCTTCTCTGACCCAGCTCTTCTACTCTCCTCTGGAATTTTTCAATCGTAAAAAACACCTTTGAAAGTCCTCCTGTCTGTAAAATTAAGTCTGTGTTTCTGTGGCAGTCCCGCCTTTCGCCGCCCCGGCCTTCCGGCGGATTTTTGCCAAACGTAAACTTAGTATACGGCAACTTTATTTTGTTTTCCATCTGCTTTATCACCAAAAAAAGCAGGAATTTTTCGTCCTTTTTCCGAAAAATATTTTTCCGGAAAACCGGTCCTTCTGCTGAGTCTTTTTGCTTCTGCCAGACGAAAAAATCACTTCACTTTTCATAGTGATGCTCCTCTTACCGGCGCGGCTGCTAAAGCAGCCGATAAGATCTTTGAAGGCGTACTGCCTTTGCCCGATCCGGGGAACTTACCCCATTGATTTTTTCTCTGTATGCAGACTTCCAGATCTTTCTATAGGCCTGCAATGCCCCGCCGATCACCGCACCACCTGAAAAAACCGCGGCACATCCCGTACCGCGGTTTCTCTACAAGTCAGTCATACTCTGTTGTAATTTACAGTTCCGTCTCCTCCGAAGCAGCGGCCTTCCGCTTTTCCTCCCGCTCCGCTTCGTACTCCGCCAGAGCGTTCTGATATGCCTTTAAAGTCCTGTCATCAAAGCAGACCATTGTCACAGTCTCTACCACCTGAGTCCAGCGCAGGAACTCGCAGATGGTATGTACGGCAATCCGCGCAGCCTGATCCACGGGATATCCATACACTCCCGTACTGATGGACGGGAATGCGATTGTCTTGAAACCTTTGTTTTCCCCCAGCTTCAGGCAATACTCATAACAGCTCTTCAGCAGCAGATCCTCATAATTGTTGCCTCCGTGCCAGACGGGACCCGGTGTATGCAGCACATACTTGGCCGGAAGCTTGTACCCCTTGGTCAGCTTGGCTTTTCCGGTCTCGCATCCGCCCAGAGTCTCGCACTCCTGGCGCAGCCTGGGGCCCGCCGCCCGGTGAATCGCACCGTCCACTCCTCCTCCGCCGAGAAGGGAGGTATTGGCAGCATTTACAATTGCGTCTACGGCATACGTTGTGATATCGCCTTTCTCAATCTTAAATTCTCCCATAATAATCCTCCTGCCGACTTGCTTCCCCTATTATAAACTTTTCGACCGGAAATAACAACACATTTCAGAGAATTTCCTTCTTCCTCCAGTATTGACGTTACACTTCACAAACGTACTGCAGCGGCGCTCTGCGGCACACAGACGCAGCCCTTTCGCGGGGCAGCCTAAGACCGGTTACCGGGACCGGCCTTTGGACTCTTCCAGGATCTTTCCAAAGATTTCGGTAAATTCCGCGGCGGCATCCCCATACATATGTCCCTCGTAATCGGCAAAATCCTCCAGCTGGTAAGGCATCCCGTATTCCCAACCTCTGGTAAAATTGTAATAAGGAACCCCCAGTTTCTCCATATAAGAGGTAAAGTACGCCGTCCCGCAGTCATAAGCCTCCTGATATTTTTCATACGTCATCTGGGGAATGGGAGTGGTTACAGCGATCAGCCGGATCCCCTCTTTTTCACAGAATCTTACCAGCTTTTCAAAGTATTTCCCGGCATCCGGATTCAGCTCCTTCCGGTTAAAAAGCACCGGCTTATCCTCCTTGGTCTTATCTCCTTCCGAAACCTTCCGCACGATCATACCGTCCTGCCGGTAGTCCTGTACCGGAGAAGAGAACGGTTCTGTCCCGCAGTTTTTGTAGACGCTGCTTCTTTTCATCTCCAGGTTCCCGGAAATCTGCCGGATCTCCTTTCGGTACAGATACCAGGGAAAAAGCGTGGTACGGAAATCCGCCTGCATCATTTTCCCCAGAAAGTATTCGATCTTCACAGGAGAGAATTCCATCTCCTGATAAAACACTGCGTAATCCGCCGTCTGATTGGGCTTTGTCACCCAATAGCCCGGATCCACCTCCAGAATCACCCTGGAAAGCTTCCGGTGCCTGGCCGCTTCCTTTACCAGAAAATAGGAGTCCACCGGATACTCTCCTCCCTGGCATACATTAATGGAAGCCTTTCCGCTAACCTCCCGCATCACCGCCGGGTCCAGCCCGCATTTTCCATGGGAGGAACCCACAAACAGCTCCTCATACTGCGCCGTCCGCAGATTATGGGCATCCGCCCGGGTATACGTATAGGGAACCAGGAAGTAGTTTAAAATCCCATTGGCAGCCGCGCAAAGCGCCAGAAACAGCGCGCACCACGCGGTCTTTCTAAAACTGCGCATAGATAAATCCTCCTGCAGATGCCGGAAACTGTCCCAGCATGGGGATGGCAAACAGCATCACTCCATAGATCACCAGTTTTATCATGGCTGGCCTGGCCGACAGCGCGGCAAACACATCCTTTCCCCGCTCCTGGAAGAAACTGACGGTAAAGAGAACGGCACAGCCCAGCAGAAGGATTGCCAGCGCCAGCGCCGTATATCCGGTGGTTCCGCCCAAGCCCACCGGAACAGTCAGCAGCTGGGAGGGCTCCCAGCGGGTCACACTGTTCTTCATCATGCGCAGAGCCTGTCCCACCGTATCTGCCCGGTCAAAAAACCAGCTGATATTTACCAGCAGAAACGTCCGGATAATCTGGAAAAGCTGCCAGTACGCTTTTTTGTCGTTGATGTGACAGGCTTTTTTCCATTTCCGGTAATTCTGGGCCATCAGGCCGCTAAAGGCGATGATGATCCCATTGTACATCCCGTAGGCGATGAATTTCCAGGCCGCTCCGTGCCATACCCCCACCAGAAAGAACACGATCAGATTGGCAAGACAGATGGGAAGGGTCCGTCCTGTGCTCCGCCCGAATGTTTTCCTGGCGAATTTTCCCAACCGTCCCATCCAGCGGGAGAGAGATACCGGATAGAACACGTAGTCTTTCATCCAGGTACCCAGCGTAATATGCCACCGGTGCCAGAAATCTGTGATGGATCTGGCAAAAAACGGACGCCGGAAGTTCTCATCCAGGGAAATTCCCAAAATCAGGGCAATTCCCGATACCACGTCAATGCCTCCTGAGAAATCCCCGTAAAGCTGCACGGAATAAGCCAGCACCGCAAATACCCCCAGGCCCCCATACGTCTCATACTGGTCAAACATGGCCGACACAAAGGGCGCCGCCGTGTCCGCCAGAACCATTTTCTTAAAAAATCCCCACAGGATCAGCTGAAATCCCCGCTCCATCCGGCTCCAGTCCCAGCGGTGCTCCTCAAAGAGCTGAGTTCCCAGCCTGGAATAACGCCCGATGGGGCCCTGGAGGATCTGGGGAAAGAATGAGACAAACAGAGCGAAACGAAACGGATTTTTCTCTGCCTGACACCGGTTCCAGTACACATCCAGCAGATATCCCATGGACTGAAAGGTGTAAAAGGAAATCCCCAGGGGCAGCGCCAGATCCACAAAGGAAATGGTCCCTCCGGTAATCCTGTTCAGATTCAGGATCACAAAATTCGTGTATTTCAGCACCGCCAGCACTCCGAAATTCAGCAGCAGGACTCCCGCCACTGTCCATTTTTTCATTTTCTTATGGGAAATCCCTTCCAGGATCCGGCCGCCTCCATATGTGGTCAGGGTGGTAAACAGCAGAAACACCACCAGCCCCGGGCCCTGGGACAGATAGTAAAGATAGCTGCACAAAAGCAGCCATCCCCACTGGGCCTTTCCCGGGATCAGATAATAAACTGCCGCGCAGACAGCCGAAAACAGCAGGAATTCCAGCGAATTCAGCGCCATAGATCAGTTCTCCTCCGAAAGTCGCTGCACCATGGCCCACAGCGCCTGGGCGGAATTAAAGTTTTCCGGAACGATCTCCGCCGGAGTGACCGATATTCCGAAAACATCCTCCAGCTCCGCCACGATGGACAGAATAGCAAAGGAATCCAGGATTCCATCGTCGATCAGCGTCGTGCATGTCTCATAATCCGCATCCGGCTGAATATCCTCTAAAATCTCCAATAATTTTTCCATAAAACATTACCTCCTTTTCTTTTCTGACTTTGCGATCTGTATCCGGCTTTATCCGGATTCTCCGTTAAACAGGCTGGTATCCAGGGCGTCCCGCACCAGCCGCAGGCCTTCCTCCCCGGACCAGCTGATCACCCGGGGAAGCGCTCTGCTGAGAAACAGATAAATCCCTTCTGTGATGGAGTACGCCCCCGTGTTCTCAAACACCAGCAGATCTCCCAGATACGGCTCATACAGGGGCATCCGCTTCACCAGCACATCGCTGACCGTGCACAGGGCGCCGCACACGGTCACTTCACACTGCCGGCCCTGCCGGCGCGTCTGATACGTTTTTCCGTCCAGCTGCTGATAAAAAGGCAGTTTCATAGCCATCGTCTGCCCGTAATAATTCAGATGATGGATCCCCCCGTCCACGATGCCGTAGGAAGTCTGACGATTCACCTTTTCATCCACCAGCCGGGTTACATAACAGCCGCACGCAGCCGCCAGATACCGTCCCAGCTCCAGCGTGATCCTTCCGTCAAACTCCATCCCATCCAGCATTTCCTTCAGCGCATCCGCCTGCTCCTTCAGGCTCACCGCCGGATCCTTCTGGAAATAAGCCACCGGAAGCCCCGGTCCGTACTCCAGCATGCGGGGCCTGTATCCCCACTCTCTTTCCAGCTTTTTCAGAAGCTCATCCAGATACTCCAGCTCCTCCTTTATGATCCTCCCCTTTTTCTGGGTTCCCGAATAATACTGGATTCCCGCCAAATCCAGCAGAGGATACTTCTGCCTTTCCCTGATGATCCGGCACAGCTCCTCCTCATCCAGGCCAAACTGATTTCCGCTGGTAACCCGCAGCAGCAGCCGCAGCTTCCGGCTCTGATCCGGCCCGAAGATCTGCCGGGCTCCCCGGTTCAGCATATCCAGCTGCGAAAGGGACTCCACCGTATACGTCCCACGGCCCTCCTGGGTTTTCAACACACGGAGGATCTCCTTTTCTTCCTTGTACACCCCGGACAGCACGATCTGTTCCATGGGGATCCCCAGCCTGCCGCAGATGGCAAATTCCCCGGGGGAGCACACCTCCAGCTTCAGTCCCTGGGCAGCCGCCGTTCTTATCAGAAAGGGATTGGCCTTCACGGCATAACAAAGCTGCACTCTGTCTCCCAGCACATCCCTCAGACTGCGGATCCGTTCCCGAAAATCTTCCAGATCCAGAAGATAAAAAGGCGTCCCGAACCTTCTGCAGGCGTCTGCAATCACCTCCTGCCTCATACGCTTCCCTCCTTTGCCATCTGTTCCAGACGCTTCCTGTCCGTCTTTCCGTTTTTCGTCAGCGGAAAACAGTCCATCCTGTAAAATCCATTTGGCAGCATAAAAGCCGGAAGCCGGGTTCCCAGAAGCTTTTTTATCTGGCGTTTTTCCAGATTTCCCTCATAAAAAGCCTCGATCCTGTTTTTCTCTTTATCAAAGATACAGCAGCTCCGGCCGATTCCCGGGATCTGTTCCATGGCGGCCTCGATCTCTCCCAGCTCGATCCGGTGGCCCATATGCTTGATCTGGAAATCCTTTCTGGATGCGAAGTACAGTTCCCCGTCCTCCCCGTAATACCCCAGATCTCCTGTCCTGTATATCCTCTCCGGGTATCTGGGATTCAGCGGATTCTGCACAAATACCTTCTCCGTCTGTTCCCGGTTGTTGTAATATCCCAGGGCCAGAGCTGTTCCCGCCACACAGATCTCCCCTTTCCGGCCGGGTTCTGTTACCTCCCGGTCCTCCTCATCCAGCAGGAACACCGCCTCATTGGGAAACGGCCTGCCGATGGGAAGCGTCTCTCCCATTTCCAGCTCTCTTTCCACCCGGTAATAGGTGCAGTTGCAGGTGATCTCCGTGGGGCCGTACAGATTCACAAACTGAGCCCCGTCCAGCGCCTGCATCCACTGATTCAGATGCTTTGCCGGCATCACCTCCCCGGAGAACAGCACCCGCTTCACACTGTGAGGGATCCGGTAATCAAAGCCATGCAAGGTTGTGACGATACAGAGGGCAGAGACCGCCCAGATCAGTGTGGTCACCTGGTGCTGACAAAGACAGTCCAGAAGCCGGGTCGGAAAGGAGAACAGCTTTTTGGGGATGATCTGCACCCGTGCTCCTGTTTTCAGGCCAGAATAGATATCCTTCACTGACACATCAAAATCCCAGGGCGCCTGGTTTCCGATCACATCCTCCTGTGTAATCCCGAAAAGCTCCGTGAAATGATCGATAAAGTCAATTACTGACCGGTGGCACACCACCACTCCTTTGGGTACTCCGGTGGAGCCGGAAGTAAATATCCCATACAGCGGATCCGTATCCCTGGCCTGACAGCGGATTTTCTTCAGAAGCTCCCGGCGGGCAGGCGCCGCTTCCAGCTCCTCCATCCACAGTACCTGACCGTCAAATCCCATGTTCTCCAGCTCACCGGCATATTCCCGGGAAGAGACCACCACTTCTGCCTCCAGCGTATCCAGGATCTGCCGGATCCTTTTTTCCGGCTGCCGGATATCCAGCAATATATAAAAGCATCCTGCACAGACGATTCCCATAAAGACCGCAATGGTATCCACACTTTTTTCCATCATCACAGGCACCGGCTGACGGGGAGGGATTCTCTCTGCCAGTCCGCTGCCGATCCTGTGTGCCCGGTCCAGAAGCTCCTGAAATGTGCAGGAACTCTCCTGATCCGCAAATGCCGTCTTTTGTGGGTATCGTCCGGCGGATGCCTCCAGATACTCCAGTATATTTCTTATCATTCTTTACACTCTCCTTTGAAAGAAATCTCTTCCTCAGAGAGTATATCAGATTTTCCCTTTCCAGACGTTTCCAACAATATAATAATTCCTTACAGTTTCCTTAAGCACGGGCCGCATGGCCATTGTGGTATCCCCCTGCGGGATTTCCTTAAGCACGGCCGCTTGGCCATTATGGTATCCCCCTGCGGGATTTCCTTAAGCACGGCCGCTTGGCCATTATGGTATCCCCCTGCGGGATTTCCTTAAGCACGGCCGCATGGCCATTATGGTATCCCCCTGCGGGATTTCCTTAAGCACGGGCCGCATGGCTCAGCCGCACAGCTCTCCCACCACCTGGTTGATCACCTTGCCGTCCGCCTTGCCCTTCAGCTCCGGCATCACAGCCTTCATGATCTGCCCCTTGTTTTTGGTGGCCAGAACCTCTGAAAACCGCTCCTGCAGAAGCTCCTTCACCTCCTGGGCTGACATCAGCCTGGGTGCATATTCATTGATGATATCATATCTGGCCTGGTACTCCTCCTTCAGATCTGTCCGGGAATCCGGGCAGGTATCCAGCTGTTCCTTTGCCGTCTTCAGCTCCTTCAGGATCACCTGATCCACCAGCTCTGACCGGATATCATCCCGGCAGCCCTGGTCGATGGCCGCCTTTTTCACTGCGGAGATCAGAGAGGAAATTCCCTCCTTTCTCACCTTATCCCTGGCCTTCATGGCCGCCACCATATCTTTCTGCAATGTTTCAAATTCCATGTTTCTCTCCTCCTTCTTTTTTACAAAACCTTCAAAAACGGACTTCTTTAAGGTATCCTATAAAAACAGCGCCGTGGAATAATACCGGTCGCCGCTGTCCGGAAAGATCACAACGATATTTTTCCCTTTATTCTCCGGCTCCCTGGCCAGCTGCACCGCAGCGCAGACAGCGGCCCCTGAGGAAATTCCCACCAGAAATCCTTCATTTTTTGCCACCGCCTTCGCCCAGTTGATGGCCTCCATATCCCCCACCGGGATCACCCGGTCGTACGCCCGGCAATTCAGCACTTTGGGGACAAAATTCGCTCCGATCCCCTGGATCCCATGACTTCCCGTTCTTCCCCTGGACAGCAAAGGAGAGGCCTGGGGTTCCACAGCCACCACCTGGATATCCGGATTCTTTTCCTTCAGATATTCACCGGTTCCCGTAAGTGTTCCTCCGGTTCCTACTCCGGCCACCAGGATATCCACCTTTCCCTCCGTATCTCTCCAGATCTCCGGCCCGGTGGTCTCCCGATGGGCTCTGGGGTTGGCCGGATTCTCAAACTGGCCGGCCACGATGCTTCCCGGTATCTCCTGCTGCAGCTCCTTCGCTTTTTCCACCGCGCCTGCCATTCCCTGAGAGCCTTCCGTCAGCACCAGCTTTGCCCCGTATGCCTTCAGGATATTCCTCCGTTCCTGGGACATGGTTTCCGGCATGGTGAGGATCACCTGATAGCCCCTGGCCGCCGCAATGGCCGCCAGACCGATCCCTGTGTTTCCGGAGGTGGGTTCTATGATCGTGGCTCCTTCTTTCAGTATACCCCGTTTTTCCGCATCCATAATGATGGACAGAGCGGCCCGGTCTTTCACGCTCCCCGTAGGGTTCAAGAACTCCAGTTTTCCCAGGAGCGCCGCCTCCAGCTGCTGTTTTCTCTCAATATTTTCCAGCCGCACCAGCGGCGTATTCCCAATGATCTCCTCTATTCCTTTATAAATTCCTGCCATATCTGATCCCTCTGACTTTCTTTATTCCTGCGGGGTTTCTGACTCCCCAAATTCTCATCCTGTATTCGCATTCCCGGCTGCGCCATTCATCCTCATACAGGTCAGCGTCTCCAAAGATCCCGCAGCCTGGCATGCCTCCGCTCAGTCTGCCTGTCCCTCAGGACAGGATCTTCTCATTAAATAGAATCCTTCGGCCTTCCGGCTTCCCTCCGGTGAGCGCTTAGCGTGTGCCGCTGGCACACAGCGGTCTTCGCTCCGCTTCGGTCGGCGCTTAACGTGTGCCACCGGCACACAGCGGTCTTCGCTCCGCTTCGGTCGGCGCTTAACGTGTGCCACCGGCACACAGCGCCCCGGCGGACAATAGAAGGGTTGCACGATTCCCCTCTAAATATACATAAACACAAATCCCACGATGGCCATACAGATGCACATGGGAAGCATGTACAGCATGGATTTCAGCGGATCCACCTTCCGGCCCAGGATACCGCCCACGATACCGGCCACCACAAAAGTGGTCAGGTCCACCGGAGGCATTCCCATTCCAGCTGCAGCCAGATGAGCTCCGGCCACAGCCGTAAAATCCAGACTGCGCCCTGTGGCCACCAAGGCCGGTCCGAAGAAGGTAAAGACCACGTTCTGAGCCGTGGACTGAGAGCCAGTAAGCATTCCCATCAGCATCATGGCTGCGGCCCCTCCGATCTTCAGTACATTGGAATTCAGTCCCATAGCAAATTCCTGCACAGCATCCACCTGGCCGCCGGCATAAAAGCATCCCAGCATAAATGCCGCACAGACCTGAAGCAGCACTGTGGTCCGCACCTTGGACAGTCCATTGTGCAGCGTTTCCTTTGCGTTTACCCTGACCTTTTTGAAGCAGAAGGAGATCACCGTAACAAAAATAATGGAAAGAACGATTCCGTTGGCCAGCCCTTTGAATACCGTGATATTATTCAGCCAGTCATAGAAGGATACCGTGGTATCTCCCACCGTAATAAACTGAATCTGAGATAACAGATCCGGAATCAGGTCAAAATGAAGCTTTTCATTGGTAATTGTCCTGAACAGGATCACCAGGATCAGGATTCCCAGCGGGATCAGAGATTTCCAGTTCCTTTTCAGGATCATCATCGCAGGCTCTCTCTGCGTGATTTCCTTTCCGTTTTCATCATATTCCCGGATCACCGGATGGCCTTTGATAAAAAAGGTCACCATATAGATCGTCACCACCAGTACGATCAGCGGCACAGTAATATACCCGTACCGGATAGTGGAATCAGGATCAGACCCTACCAGAGAAGAAGAAAGAGCAAAAGCCTGCGAAATGGGAGGCATGATGGATCCCATGGACGCTCCCGCTACAATGATACAGCAGATCTGCTCCGCAGACAGATTAATGGAGGACAGCACTCCGATGGTCAGCACTCCGATAACCGTAGAGGCGGCTACCGCGTCTCCCAGAAGCGATCCTGCCACCACCAGCGAAAGAACTACGCAGACCACCAGAATCCGCGGCGAATTATAGAACCTGGCTTTCAGAGCTCCCATCACAGTATCCATTGTCCCAAGCTGTACCTGTGTCTCCGCATAAATGCTCCCGAATATGGACAGACAGATTACCCATGAAATCCGATCCAGCCCGTCAATCCATGCGGAGATCCAGCTTACCGGAGCAAATACTCCTCCCATCAGCAGGGAGAGCACACCGGTAACGATCAGCGCCACATAGATATTTCCCCCGATCTTGGGAAGCTTTTTGCAGAGAATGATAAACAACAGCACCGCAATGGGAATGATCACCTTTATCATATGCTTCCTCCCTTCAATGGAAAACGGTTGGGATCAAAATCCTTCAGAGAATAAGATTCCTTTCCGTATACGATCTGCTCCGCCAGCAGCTTTCCCGTAATGGGCGCCAGGGCAATGCCGTCCCCCTCATGCCCGGCAGCCATATAGAATCCTTCCAGGCCATTCACTCTGCCGATCAGCGGAAGGCCATCGGGCGTATACGGTCTGAGTCCCGCAAACGCCCGGATAATGCAGACGTCTCTCAGAGCCGGGAAAAAGCGGACCGCTCTTCTTAAAATGGTTTCCACCGCCTCCAGCGTATTTCCCCGGTCATAACCGGCAAATTCTCTGGTGCCTCCGATGATCAGTCCTCCGTCCTTTGTCTGCTCAATACTCAGGGAGTTACCCAGCTGCAGAGCTTTCGGGTCATCCACCGCGTCCGGCCGGAATTTGATCACATTGTACCGGGCACACTGGAGTGTCACATTCATAAAAGGACCGATGGGTTCCGTCACGATCAGCTGTCCCTTTCTGGGAGTAATGGGAATATTCAGTCCGGCCATTTTTCCGATTTGGGCCGCCCAGGCGCCGCAGGCGTTCACCACTGCGTCCGCTGTAAATTCCCCCCGGTTGGTTTTTACGCCTTTTATCTGACCTTTCTCCAGCAGAAGCCCGCATACCTCCGTTTCTGTCAGGATCCTGGCTCCCAGCCGCCTGGCTACCCCCGCAAAAGCCAGAGTCAGCCGGATAGGGTTTACCTTTCCCCCAGTGGGCGAATACAGCGCTCCCATCAGATCCTCTGCCAGCATAGGCTCGATCTTTCTCGCTTCCTCAATGCCGATCATCCGGATATCCACACCGCTTTTTTTCTGCTCCTCCACAATACCGGACAGAATGTCCCACTGGAGCTGATCCTCCACCGGCTGCATTCCGCCGCAGCAGAGCCCATACTCGATATCCATTCCCAGCTCTTCTCCCAGATGCTCAAACATGGCGATACTCCGGACAGCCAGCTCCATCTGGGGCCCCGGTTTTTTGGTATGATATCCCACCACCCCATCGGTGGCTCCTGCGGCCCCTCTGGTCAGATCCTCCCGTTCGATCTGCAGCACACTTTTTCCCAGCTTTGCCAGATGATACGTGACGGAACATCCGATCACTCCGCCTCCGATCACGATCACATCCGCATCCTTTCCCGCGGGATAGGATCCCTGAGAGCTCTTACCGCCGCACAGCTTCTCACCCTTCATCCTGGTCCCCTCCAATCACTCCGATTTTTACAGGCCGTACAGGCATTCTGCTGGTGGGAGGCAGGATCTCAGCCATTGGCTTTCCCGTCTGTTCCGCGATCAGCTTTGCCACCAGCCGCTGGCACGTTTTCCCCTGGCAGAGCCCCATGCCGGCTCTGGTCCTTCTCTTTACCCCATCCACTGTGGTGGCCCCGTCTGCGATGGCGTCCAGGATCTCCTGCCTGGTCACCTCCTGGCAGCGGCAGATTATGATATCATCTTCCATATCTATCTTCCTCCGATACGTCTCTATTTTTGCGGCAACAAACCATGCGGACATGTCCGCATTTTCCTTGGACGGTGCGCCTCATCCTTCTGACCGTCCCTCCAGCCGCTTCATACTGCGGACCTCATCTGCGTGCTCCACCGGAATCGCCATCCGGATCACTGCCGTACCCTCATACGACCGGGGCTTTCTCACCGCCAGGATCTTCCCTTTGCACACCGGCTCTCCCCAGCGGTTCACCGCATCCACCTCTTCCCCTTCCTGAGGCAGAGGAAGATATTCAAAGGGGAAGTCGATGGTGGCTTCTTCCGGCTTCCAGCTTTTATCCACCAGGGTAATGGCCAGCCCCGGGCAGGCTGCCACACACGCTCCGCATCCGGTACATTTTTCCTCGTCCAGATGGGGAAGACATGTGATCTCTTCTCCCACGGTGATAGCGCCAAACCCGCAGGCGGCCTGACAGGGATTGCATGGGATCTCCTGCACGCATTCGATACATGCAACCCGCCCCTTTCTCATCCGCTCCTCCGACGGGACTCCCGGTGCCTCCAGCAGCTCCTGACGGGACGGTACCCCCGTATACAGAATTCCTTTATTCTCCATTCTCCGCTGTCTCCTTCCTGTGGTTCTTCCGGTATTCCTCCATGGCTTCCACCTGCAGCTCCTTATTCTTCCGTCTTCCTTCTCCGAACGGCCCAGAGCGCAGCGCGTCCATCCGCCTTCGTATCTCCATCTTCCGGGCAGCCGCTTCCTGACCGTCCAGATATCCCAGAGCCTCCGCTGCGGCCACTCCCGCCAGATTGCCTTCCTCCATGGCAGTGGATGCCTCCTCCACACCGGTCACATCCCCTGCCACATAGATTCCCTTCACTGTGGTCTCCATGTTCCAGTCATGAAGGGGGACATGCCCTCCGAACTGAGGAATATACACAAACTGGCATCCTGCCATCCACGCCAGCTCCGTCATGGGATTCAGCCCCACAGCGAGGCAGACGGTATCCACCTCAAAGGTCTTTTCTGTTCCCGGGATCATATTCCAGGAAGCATCCAGGGCAGCGATCTCCACCCCTTCAACCTCTTCCTTTCCGAATACCCGCCGGATAGTATGTCCCACATAAATGGGAACTCCCGCCCGGCGGATCTTTCCGGCGTGCACTCCATATCCCCCGATCCTGGGAGCACCTTCCACGATTCCCACCACCTGAGCTCCTGCCTGCAGGAGCTGGTAGGAGACGATCAGTCCTACATTTCCGCTTCCCACCATCAGGACCTTCCTTCCGGGAAGCACCCGGTTTACATTTACCATGGTCTGGGCCGCCCCCGCGCCCATCACTCCCGGAAGCGTACTTCCTGGAAATGCCATATAATTCTCCTTGGCGCCGGAAGCGATCACGATCTTTTTTGCGCAGACAGAATAATTCACCCCGCCGCTGATCACTCCCATACTCTTATCCGGCAGCAGGCCGTACACCACTCCGTCCAGCATCACCCTTGCGCCGCTCTCCTGCACTCTGGTCAAAAGCTGCTCTCCGATCCTGTAACCTCTGGTCCCCGCCTGGTGTTCTCTGGACCCGAAAAATTTATGTATCTGTTTAAAAAGCTGTCCTCCCGGACGTTTATTCTCATCGATCACCAGCACATCGGCCCCGCACATGGCCGCCTGGTATGCTGCGGACAGGCCGGCGCTTCCCGCCCCGATCACTGCCACATCCGCTGTCAATGTCTTCATACCTTCCTCCTCAGCCGTTCCAGCCCTTCCTGTTTTTCCACCCGCATGCCTTCCCTCAGTGAGGTAACGCATGTTCTGGTATTGGGAATTCCGTCCACCACCATCATGCAGTCCGTACACCGGCCAATGGCACAGAAAATGCCCCGGGGTTCCCCCCTCTTTGCGGTGGTCCGGAATACACGGATGCCAGCGTTCATCAGGGCTGCCGCCACCGGTTCTCCTTCAATCCCCTCCATCGGCTCCCCGTTATAGTAAAAGGTTACCTTCTTCACATCCTGCATATCTCCCAGTATGGGATGTTCTGTCACTCGCATAACTGCTCCCTCCCGTCTGGAAATCCATGTTTCCATTCATATACCGTACATTATACCCGCTTACGCTTTACAATTCAATGTTTTAGCGTATGAAAATCCATCTCAGGCCGGCAGCGCATCCTTCCGCCAGGCGCACCGGAAGCAAAAAGAGTGCCATCCCGCCGGATAACACTCTCTTTGCTTCTCAATTTCTGACTTTTCATATAATGCCTGTCCTGCATCAGCTTTCTCTCAGACATATGAAATGCTGCTTTATTCTTCTGACGTCTCTGCAGCAGCCTGGGTCTCAGTAACAGTGGCATTGGCCATGATCAGATCATATACCCTCTGAAGCTGGATCGTCTGCTCCACATTGTCCCGGCCGTAGCTCTCATACAGCTCATCCTCGGTCACCCCGTAATCCGACATCATCTGCTCCAGCTCCGCCTGATACGTTTCATCTCCGATGGCATATCCTTCCGCATCGCAGATTGCCTGGGCCACCAGCGCCTGGGCGGCTATATCTTTCCCGAATTCTTCCGCGTTCGCCTCATACTCTTCCATGGTGATTCCGGAAGACTCTATAAATGCTTCCAGCTCCATACCGGAAAACTGCGCATACATCTCCGCCTGCTGGCGGTACAGATCTTTTCCCATATCCACCAGTGTCTGCGGATACTCATGGATGGTAGAACTGTCCACCACCTGGGTCCAGGCCGTATACTGTACCTGGTCATCTGCGGTCTGCTGGTTGCTTTCCTCCTGCTGGGAGCGGATCGCCGCCCGATATTCGTCCACCGTACTGTATCCCTCGATGTTGGCTGCCACCCACTCATCCGTGGGTTCCTCCAGAGGAACCTTCACCGCATTCACTGTTACGGTAAATTCCACCGCCTTGCCTGACAGCTCCTGGGTATAGTCACTGGGGAAGGTAAGGTTCAGAGTCCTGGTCTCCCCCGCCACTGCTCCGATCAGCCCGTCCTCAAATCCCTCGATGAACTGTCCGGATCCCAGCACCAGATCCGCTCCCTGATCGCTGCCGCCTTCAAACTCTTCTCCGTCTATCCTGCCCACATAGTCGATATTCACCGTATCGCCTTCCTGGGCTGCCCGGCCTTCCACTTCCACCGGAAAATCCGCCAGCGCAGACTGGATGGCAGCCTCCACATCCTCATCAGTCACAGGCTGGATAGACTTTTCCACAGTGATCCCCTTGTACTGTCCCAGAGTCACACATTTTTCCACATCAATGTCCGCCATCAGCTCTGCGGTGGTGGGACCTTCCTCGGTCTCTTCTGTCTCGCTGTCCCCTGCCTCGCTGGTCTGATCTTCTTCTCCGTCTATCTCTCCTTCCGTCTCGCCTTCCGCACTGGTCTGTTCGGCCTGACTATCTCCATCGGTTGTTTTCTTTTCGCATCCGGCCGCCGCCACACAGAAGCTTACCAGCAGCGCCATCATAAGGAATTTTCTTTTCATGCTCTCCTCCAACTGTGACCGTTTCCGGCTTTTTTACGTCCAGTTCTGTGATTTTCTGTCCGCCCGGCCGCCAACGGCTGTTTCCGTTCTCTTCAACGTTATATCATATTTTAAGATAAAAAGAAAGCCGTTTCGCGGATTTCCTGGTTTTTCTGGCAGCAGTTGTTACTATTCACAGCCGTTTCCTACCTGACAGCAGACGCGTTGTGCCTGCCCAAAAGCATCTGCTGGTCAGCCTTCCGGCCTCACCGTCACCAATGCATGTACGAAGCCGCAATTCCCGCAGTTTCCCGCTCCGCAGACATGACACATTGGCCCGCCCCCGCTCCTCACTGGCGGGGCAGAGAGGGGGGCCAGGCCGTTACGCGCTCTCTTCGTTTTCTTCCTCCGCAGCTGTGTCCGTCAGATCTTCCGATGCCACAGACGGCCGTTCCAGATCGTATACACCGTCAAAATTCAGTATTTGGGAAAATCTTCCGGCTCCCTGATACAGATCCTGATACATCCGGTACCCGTCCAGATTCCAGTAATTACTCCGCAGATACTGATCTGTTATCTGGGTAAACGCTTCTCCCAGATCCCGGGCGCAAAAATAATGAAATCCCTGTTCCTTCAGCCAGGTGTATTTTTCATTATCCTCTGCGTACTGTTTTCTGGTACCGATATCCGTTCCCTCAGGAAACAGAAGGATGTCCACATCTCCCAGAAGCGGCTTTACCCGCTGCTGCCAAAGCTCCATATCTGCCTGAACCGTCTCCAGATCCTCCGCATAACTGATGGCATTATACCCACAGGAGGCAAATTCCCAGCCCGTACTTCTGAGAGCTTCGATCACAGGCGCCGCGTCCGCAGTTTCCTTAGCGGTGTCAAACACCCCGTACCGGGAGGCGTATTTATTGTTCTCCGTACTGCCCAGGCTCTCGTCTGTCCGGTAGCCCAGCACTCCGTTGTATCCGCTGAAAGCCAGGATCCCCCGCGCTCCGTTATTGGAAAAATCCGGGTGTTCTTTAATAAATGCCTCCACACACGGAATCAAATCGTAAGCTCCGGTCTGCACCGTTCCGTCTGCCCCCGTAAGCTCAGCCGTCAGATTTCCGTTCTCACCCAGTACGATCCGGGATGCGCAGCCCTGGCCCGTCAGACTCAGATCATAGTTCACGTTCATCTGGGAAATGATCAGCGGTTTCTTTCCCTTGGGCAGCTGCAGCGTGGATGCCGTCATGGTTCCCGTCTCCGGATCCCAGACACCCAGGTCGTGCAGCTTTACCAGCACGTATCCCTGGTCGTACAGCTGCTGAAGCACCTGGTTAAATTCATCTACCGTCAGATGCCCCTGATCCATGGCCAGCGCCGCAGAGGTATCCTCCTGGGAAAATGCCGCGGAGGTGTCTGCGATCAGAGACTGAAAGGAGAGATGGAGGATCTTGTCCACAGCCACTTCCTCCAGCTCTTCCTGCGGGGAATCCCCGGCAGCTTCCTGGGTCTCCGCTTTTTTTTCCTTCTTCTCATCACCGGAAGCGGTAAATGCCCTTACCGCCGCTGTAATCCCCCAGATCACCAGTGCCAGAAGCAGCAGAAGGACCGCCGCCAGAACACCTCTTAAGATCAGGGCTCTCCTCCGTCTTTTCCTGCGCATCTCCTGCCGCAGCTTTCTCTGCCGCCGGATCCTGCGCTCCCGTTCCTGGTCAGTCATTTCTCCTGTTCCCTTTTCTCTCTCGTCCATAGATCCTCCCTTTCACAAAAGACCGCTGCCGCCCGCAGGTTCTCCCTGCCGGGCACAGCGGTCCGCCCCATACTGCACCTTATAAGGCCGGCATATCCGTCCGGGCCGGATCCAGGATCTGACTTGCGTCAAACAGATCACTGGTCCTGTTCTTCTCACCATGTACGTCATTCCACAGACGGTATCCGTCCAGATTTCTTCTTCCCTGCCGGACATAATCGTCCCGGATCTGCAGAAAATACTGACTGGAATCCACATTACAGTAAAAATTGAATCCCTGGCTCTTCAGATAAGCAAATTTCTCATTATCCATGGAATAATCATGCCAGTCAGCGATATCCTCACCATGCGCGAAAATGATCGTATCGCTTCCCCCGATCAGCGGAGCCACATACGCCTGCCATTTCTCATTATCTGTCTTGATCTGTTCCAGGCTTGTGTTGGAGCCTACCCGTATATGTCCCCAGGTATGGCTGGCAAAATTCCATCCATCCTCCTTCAGAGCTGCTGCCACCTTCTTGGCTTCCTCGCATTCCTTCTCCCAGTCAAAATCGGGATGCGCGTCCAGCCAAGCCTGCTGATCCTCTGTCAGATTTTCTCTTGTCTTATAGGCGATATCTGTCCGATATCCCAGAATCCCATCATAGCCGGTCAGAGCGATGGTCCCTTTGGCCCCATGGTACGCCGCATCCGGATGCTCCTCCAAGAACTGATCCAGAAGAGGTACGCAGTCATATGCGCCTGTCACCGTGGTTCCATCTTTCTGTACATATTCACAGGTGGGCTTCCCATTCTCATCCAGCACCATCTTGGTGGCAATCCCCCGCCCGTCGTAGCTGTGATAATAGGACAGGTCATCCAGAGACAGCACAAAGGGCTTCTTCCCCTCCGGCAGCATGATCTGGTTGGTGGTAAAATGCACCGTACCATCCTCATCTGTAGTCTGCACCACCAGATCATGAAGATCCACCAGCACATAGCCGTTGTCATACATGGCCTGCGTGATCTTGTTAAATTCATCCACTGTGGTCATCCACTGCTTGAAACCTGCAGCGGTACTGTCGCTTCCGGCAAATCCCAGTTCCGGGTCCACTACCAGAGAATGATAAAAAATATGAGTCACCTCATTCATATCCACCGGAACCAGCTTGGATTTCTCAGACTCATACTCAGCGATCTTGGCAATGATATCCGCATCCTTATCATAGTTCTCCAGAGACTTTAAAAGCTCGATGGCTCCTTCATAATCATATCCCAGAGACATGGTCTCCGCCTTCTCAATGGCCTCCTTACGCTGCTGGTTCTTCTCCTCCTCCGCCTGGATCAGAGCTTCCTGCCGGACGCGTTCCTCTTCCTTCTTCTCTCTGGATCGCCTCACCTGCACCGATACCAGTACGATGGCTCCCACCAGGATCAGCAGCACGGCGGCCAGAAGTCCTGCCCGCAGCATCATGGCCCGGCGTCTCCTTCTGCGGCGCCGCTCCTTTCTTAAACGTTCTATCCTTTTTCTGCGCTCCTCCTCGGACATGGGAGGACGTCCTGTATTCATTCCCTCGCTCATGATAATCTTCCTTTATGCTTTTCATTTCGTCCCCTTCCATGACCTTTCGGGACGTTTCCAATACATTATAACACAGAAGTCCCGTATTTCTACCTTTTTTCCGCAAAAAATATAATTGCCTTTTCCTCCCAACAGTGATAGAATAAAACAGTATGAACAAAGGACAGGAGGAGCACCATGCAAGTCTGGCAGTTATTATTGCTTATTGTTGTCGTTGTTGCCGCCGTCCTGGTTGCCCTGTATTTTCTTGGCAAAAGAACGCAGAAAAAGCAGAATGAACAGCAGGCGCAGATCGAAGCCGCCAAGCAGACTGTCTCCATGCTGATCATTGACAAGAAACGTCTGCCGATCAAGAAGTCCGGTCTGCCTCAGATGGTCATTGATCAGACCCCAAGGCTGATGCGCCGGGCAAAGCTGCCCATTGTCAAGGCAAAGGTGGGTCCCAGGATCATGGTTCTGGTAGCGGATGCGAAAGTATACGAACTCATCCCGCTGAAAAAGGAAGTCAAGGCTACTGTGAGCGGCATCTATATTACTGAGGTACGGGGTGTCCGCGGACCGCTGGAAGCGCCGCCCAAGAAGAAAAAATTCTGGGCACGCATGAAGGACAAGGTTCTCAGCTCCCATGCAGCAGAGACAGAAAAAGAAAAGGCAAAAAAGAAGAAGAAAAAATAGGATCTGAAAAAGAGCACCGCAGAACCGGTACGGCATTGCCCATCGGTTCTGCGGTATTTTTTCAGCCGTTCTTCTGTTTTAACATTTTGCGGCCTTACGGAAAGATCACAGGCAACAGTTCGGCCTTACGGCTTCGCCGCTGCAAATGAATGCGCGCAGCGCCCCCGCGGGACAGTGGAAGGCGGAACTGTTACGGTCATGATCCTTTACAGCCGGAAGCTTTTGTCCCCTTTGGGAACCGCCCGGATATCCATCACACAGTCCGTCACAGGACTTCCGTTCATGCCCAGCGCATATTCCGCGTGGATCTCCAGTCCGGAGGCGGATTCTCCCATCAGGATCCTGGTAGCCGCCACTTCCATTTCCAGGCGGCCGAAGGGCGTATGGTAACAGGTCAGATTCTTTTTATCCTTCTCAAAGATCATCTGGACATTCACCACTCCCCGCTTTCTCACCTCCATCAGACCGGGTCTGATCTTGATCATATTGTGGGTGGGCTCTGTAAATCCCTCCATTACTTCATCATACAGAAGGTAATGGGTCTTATTCCTGTAATAATATTCCCCCGGAGTGATCAGCTCCAGCGGCTCCTCCTGGCCATCGCTCTCTCCCGGGGTATGCAGTCCCCGGATATGTATCAGTACTTCCTTTGTCATCGCCATCAGTACTCCTCAATATTAATCTGCTGTGTCATCTCCACGTCAAAGGGCAGGATGGAGTTGGCAAACTGCTTGAACTTTTCCGCCGCATCCGACACAAAGAAACGATAAGGGAATTCGCTCTCCCGGCTTCCCGGGTTCAGAAGCTGTCTGTCCGTAAGCAGTCGTTTCAGCGCGAGAGCTGTCTCGTATGCCGGGTTCACCAGCGTCACCGTCTCTCCCATGATCTCCCCGATCAGCCCCCGCAGAAGGGGATAATGGGTACATCCCAGGATCAGAGCATCAATATCCTGCTCCTGCAGATCCTTCAGATAACGTCTGGCCACGATCTCTGTCACCGGATCCTTCAGCCATCCCTCCTCCACCAGGGGGACAAACAGAGGACAGGGCCTGCCCACCACCGTGATCTCAGGATCCATCTCACAGATCAGTCTCCGGTAAAGGTGACTGTTGATGGTGGCCTCTGTAGCGATCACACCAACTCTTTTTTTCTTGGTGGCCCGGATCGCCACCCGGGCGCCGGGCTTTACCACTCCGATAATGGGAATATCACTCTCCGACTCCAGCGTCTCCAGGGCCAGAGCGCTGGCGGTGTTGCAGGCCACTACGATGGCCTTCACCCGCTGTTCCTGCAGAAACCGCACGATCTGCCTGGAATACCGGATCACCGTATCCCGGGATTTGCTGCCGTAAGGCACCCGGGCCGTATCCCCAAAGTAGATGATCTTCTCCATGGGAAGGTTCCGCATGATCTCCCTTGCTACGGTCAGCCCGCCTACTCCGGAATCAAAAACGCCCACAGGCGCATTGGGATCTATCTTCATATATCTGTCTCTCCAGCTTTCACCTGTTTTCCGCAGCTGTGACTGCGATCTTTATAATAATACCGTGTCCTGCAGGAGAATTCAAGACCAAGTTGCCGTTCTTTCGTAACAGTTCAGCCTTCTGGCTTCACTGTCACAAAAGCATGCACACTGGCTGCGTTTCACGCAGCCTAGCGCCCGCAGGCCTCGGGATCCCGCTGCAAATGCAGCGGGATCTACACTCCGTTTCGGTCGGCGCTTAACGTGTGCCACTGGCACACAGCGCCCTCGCGGGACAGTTGAAGGCTGAACTGTAACGTTCTTTCAAAACCACAGGAACCGGATCTTCGTCCGGGCAGGATAGCGGATAAAGTCATATACTTCCTCCGGAAGGATCTGACCCAGCCTGCTGTCCGCCTCCTTTGTTTCCTCCTGTTCCTCCGTTACCGGATGCACCGCATCGGCAAAACAGAGGCCCGGATAGAGCACACACCACCAGTTATGGCCTTCTCCATCTCCCACCGTCACCTTCAGGGTCCGGTACTCTCCCTCGGGAAACGTATACCGGCCGTAGACCCGCAAAGGAAACCATTCCGTGGAAAGCGCTGCCTGTACCTGACGGCCGGAATCCTCCCGTTCCAGTATCTCTCCGGCAGCATCCTCAACCTGGTCCAGATGCGCCTCCACGATCCGGCAGCTTTCTTCCAGGGAACCGGAATCCGCCAGCAGCGGCTCCAGATACTCCAGAACTTTATCCCGTACCCTCAGCTTCTCTTCCTGGTCCTGACTGCTGTCACTGTTGGCCAGGACCCGCAGACGCAGCACCTTCCCTGCCAGTTCTTCCTGCAGCTCCTTCTCCTTTTCCGAAGGCCCGGCTCCCGCAAGAAATGCCGCCGCCAGTCCCGCCAGCAGCGGGATCATCCACATTCCGCATTTTTTTCCTCTCTTCATTTCCGTATCATCCTCCTGTCTGGAGGATTGCCCGATTTTCCATTCTCATACCGGAAATACAGATTTTCCCGGATCTGCTGGCTATACCGACTTTCCGCTGGATTCCATCTGCACCGAAATCCCGTTTTCCTTCAGCGTGATCATGGGAAACTCTTCCACCCGTTTTTCATTATGAAGCGTACTGTATACCCGGCGGAGGATCAGCGGCTTTTCGCTGTCCGTCCGATTCTCATAGATACCGGACAGATATTCTCCCAATGACTCCACCTGATTCCCATTGATTTCCATAACACCTGCCAGATCCCGGGTACGGTAGACGTATGCCGCATTTCCCAGAGTAGATTTCTGCTCCATGGCCTTCAGCACCTCCACCAGCTTATCCGTCTCGGCGCACAGGTCCTGTCCGAAGATCACCGCCTGCACATGTCCCACGTCCAGATACAGCTCCTGACTTTTCTCATAAGCGTCCAGGATCTCCTCCTGATCCTTCCCTGTAAAAAGAAGAGCCCCCTGGCCGCTGCCGCCCTGGCCGTCCTCCTCCCCGCCTTTTCCCTGGCCTGTCATGCTGGCCAGACCTGCCATCCCGAAATACACCTGATACTCCCCGTCCTGTTCATCGATCCCCAGCACCAGGGGATACGCTCTTTTCTCCGGCTCCACGATCTGACAGCCGGCCAGGGCACACACCAGTACCCCGCAGATGATCCATAGCCCTATCCATCGGAATATCCTATCCAATCTTCCGCCTCCTTAAAAATCCGGAACAGATCCCCATTGCTGCCAGCAGCGGCAGAAAAATATAAAGCACCAGGGCTCCGTACTCCTCACTGATCTCCCAGCCGCCAAAGGAGATATTCGCCAGCAGGAAGGAGACCGCCGCCGCGGGAAGTCTTCCCGCAGGAACCCCCACCCTGTTCCAGATATATTTGCTGTAAAAAAACACGCTTCCCAGAGAAAACAGCAGGGCAAACATGGCGGCTGTCAGAAAGATCAGATCCAGCCTCCGCAGAAAGCCTCCCGGAATCTTTGCTCCCGCCATCAGGTCCAGTATGGGAAACCGGTGATACTCCCGGCCCGCAGGGCCAAGCACCGCAAGCTGCAGCAGCAGGACAGCGCCTGCCCAGAGCCCCAGGCGTCCCACCGTACGAAATACCGACTGCCGGTGTCCCGCCTTGCTCTCCGTCTGGGACAGGGAAAACGGCAGCAGGGTGATCCCCAGAAGCATCCCCATATAGGAAAGGGTTCCCTCCCCGATCTGCTTCAGATTCTCCCTGCTCCACAGGCTTCCCCGCCGGGTCTCTTCCATCATCAGACCGGTATCCCCCTGAAAAGCTGCCAGAAGCATCAGGACTCCCAGAAGCGCCGCCGTCAGCGGCCAGGCTGCCTGAGCAAACCGTCCTCTGGACTGGATGTCCCCGCTTCCCACCAGTGCCACGGCGGCAGCCAGAGCGCCCAGTACCCACCCGGGAATCCCGGGGATCAGATATTCCGATAAAAGCCGGATGATCACTGCCAGCAGCCAGCCGCCTGTTGCCGCAAGATATGCCTGAAAGATCAGAGCCGCCCCTCTGGCCGGCCACTTTCCCCAGTACCGCTCCGGGTATTTATACACATTTACCTGTCTTAAAAGGAAAAATATCCACACAAACAGGATCCCTGTCCCCAGGATCACGGAAAAGATCCCATTCCTTCCCCAGATGCTCCCCGGAAGGAGCAGCAGAACCGGCCCCAGATAGGCCAGGGAAATCTGTCGTTCCATCTGCAGCCAGGAAATCCTGTCATTGTCCGAAAACATCGCTGTCCCTCCTTCTCATCCGCACCCTGTGCCCTCTCCTGGCAAAAATGGGCCGCAGCCGCATATCCTTCAGCGGAGCTCTCCATAGAGAGTCTCCCTCCGTCTGATAGTCCTTCACACCCTTTCCCACAAAGGGCATCAGATACGGGATCCGGAAGCTTACCAGCCCGGCCAGATGCCCCAGGAACAGGTACATTCCCATCACAATGCCGAACATTCCCAGGATCCCTCCCAGAAGGATAAATCCATATTTGATCAGCCGGAAAGCCGCGGAAAATTCTTCATTGGGAATCGCAAAGGAGGAGAGGGCGCTGAGCGCCACCACCACCACAGCCATGGGACTTACCAGATTGGCTCCCACAGCCGCATCCCCGATGATAAGGCCTCCCACAATGCCAATGGTTCCGCTTAAAGGACCCGGCATCCTTACACTGGCCTCCCGGATCAGCTCAAAAGCCAGCTCCATAAAGATCACTTCGATCAGGCTGGGAAAGGGCACTCCCCTTCTGGCCTCCGCAAAGGACAGCAGGAGATTGGTGGGAAGGATCTGCGTGTGAAATCCGATCACCGCCAGATAGATTCCGGAAAACATCAGCGCCACGCACATAGCCAGATACCTGAGTATTCTCTGGAAAGAAGCGATCTCAAACCGGTTATATCGGTCCTCGCTGACACTGAGAAAACTGTTGAGGGTAGTGGGAAGCAGCAATGCCACCGGGGAATTATCACACAGGATCACCACCCGTCCGTTCAGCAGTTCCATGGCCGCCCGGTCCGGCCTCTCCGTAGTCTGAAACTGGGGAAAGGGAGAAATCCAGTTTTCCTCCGCCAGCTGTTCCAGGATCCCGCTGTCCAGGATCCCATCCACTTCATACTGCCGGATCCGCTGGCAGGCCAGCTCCACCAGTCCCGGATAAGCCAGCCCTTCCATATATAAAATATTGATCAATGTATCGGACCGCTTTCCCAGGAACATTTCCTTTACCTTCAGGTCCGTACTGCGGATCCTCTTGCGCACCAGGGCGGTGTTCACCTTCACCGGCTCGGAGAATCCCTCGTTGGATCCCCGCAGTACTTTCTCCGACTGGGCCAGCCCCAGAGTCTTTCCCGGATAGCCCTTGCTTCCGATCTTCAGGATCCTGTTATACCCATCGACGAGCAGGATCAGATTCCCGGCCAGAAGCGCCCGCAGACCATCCTCCAGAGTAGTCAGTTCTCCCACATCTGAAATTCCCATGCCGTTTTCCTGCACACAGCGGATTATGTCTTTCTGGGGCATTTCCCAGAACTGATTCAGAAGACGTCCCAGCATGGATTCCTCCAGCATCAGATTGCTCACTGTGGTCTCCAGGTATACTGCCAGACAGGAAATCTCGGGTTTTCCCAGACTCATGGGCCGAAACAGAATATCCGCACAGTCCTCACACCGGGCCCGAAGCCACCGCTCATTCTCCCTGACCTTCAGAAAAACCTCTGTCATTGCGTTTACCTCCTTGGAATCCTGGAAATACTCTTTTAGTCTTTCCCGATTTTTTTCTTTTATGTCCCCAAGCCCGCAAAACAGAAAATCCATCTTCCGGCGCAGGCATGCCCGCTTGGCTCGTTGCCCGCAAAAGTCAAAGCCCTGCTGCAAACAACGGGATGTCAAACCTGCAGTGCCGCAGAGCAGCAATGGATTTGACTCTCGCGGCAGTCGCCAAATGGACATGCAGGCATGCCCGCTTGGCTCGTTGCCCGCGGACATAAAAATTGAGCATACGGCTCTTCGCCATATGCTCATCTCTCACCATGGGCCATTTGAAAAGGTCCGTCCCGGCCTTATTCTCCAATTCAGATGTTCCCTCTATTTCTCCTCCTGTCCCTTGCCGCCAGCCTTCTCCATTCTGGCCAGACTCCGCAGGATCGCCTCCTGCTGATTGCGGATGTGGACCCCGATATGCTTCTTGGCACTTTCCACATCCCGGTTCTTCAGGGAGGCCCACACGGCATAGTGCTCCTTCACCAGTGTTTTCCGGCTTTCCACGTCCTTCAGATACTCGATCCGATACCGGTACATCTGTTCCCGTATATTATTGATGATCTGTACCAGCCGCCGATTGTGGGTGGAATTGTAAATGATCTCATGAAATTTCACGTCTGCCTCCGCCAGATCGGTGAGATCATCCTCGCTCATGGCATGTTCAAACTGCTGCACCGCATCCTCCAGGGCCTTCAGCTCCTCCTCCGTGATCCGCTCACAGGCAAAACGCACAGCCAGCTCCTCCAGTCCCAGCCGCACCTCCAGCACATCATTCAGATCCTGCTCCGTGATCTGAGCCACCTGCGCCCCCTTCCGGGGGATCATGGTCACCAGCCCTTCCAGCTCCAGCATCCGGATCGCCTCTCTCACGGGAGTGCGGCTCACCCCCAGCCGTTTGGACAGGGCTATCTCCATCAGACGCTCCCCCGGCTTCAGCTCTCCTCTCAGGATCGCCTGCCGCAGTGTGTTGAAAACCACGTCTCTCAGCGGCAGATACTCATTGATATTCACATGAAAATCACTTGTCATCTTCTGTACCTCCGTAATTAAACGCAGTGGTCAGGAATACCTGCTTTGCCAGCCGGCTTTCCTTCAGCCTTCCATACGCCTGCTCCGCCTTCTCCCTGTCGTTAAATATGCCAAATACCGTAGGACCGCTGCCGCTCATCAGCGCATTCATGGCTCCGCAGTCCATCATCACATCCTTGATCTGGCGGATCACCGGGAACCTGGGGATCGTAACGCTCTCCAGCACATTCTCCAGACGGTCTGTGATCCCCTCCAGACTCCCCCTGGAAAGAGCATCGATCATACCGTCAATGTCCGGATGGCGGGTACTGCCATCCAGCCGCAGATTTGTATATACCATCTTGGTGGACACACTGATCCCCGGCTTTCCGATCAGAATATAGCAGGGCGGCATGGGCGAAAGCCTGGTCAGCTTCTCTCCGATCCCCTCCGCCAGGGCGGTTCCCCGCATCACACAGTAGGGGACATCCGCACCGATCTTCACCCCCCGCAGCATCAGTTCCTCCTGGGAAAGTCCCAGGCCGAACAGCCGGTTCATCCCCACCAGCGCAGCGGCGGCATCGGAGCTTCCTCCCGCCATTCCCGCTGCCACCGGGATAAATTTCCCCAGCCTGATCTCCACCCCCTCCGGAATCTGAAATTCGTCCATCAAAAGCTTCGCAGCCTTATACACCAGATTATTTTCATTGGAGGGGACATAGGGAAGGTTGGTAGTCAGGCGGATTCCCGGCCTGGAGCACTTTTCCATCTCCAGCTGATCAAACATCCTTATGGTCTGCATGATCATCCGGACCTCATGGTATCCGTCCTCTCTTCTCCGGATCACGTCCAGTCCCAGATTGATCTTTGCATAAGCTTTTAACTTCATGGCTTCTCTCCTGTATTCTCACTGTCATTTGCAGCATGCCGCTGGCTGCCGCTGACTTTTCAAATGTATTTTGTATACAATATTATTATAACCCCACTTCAGAAAAAAGCAAGCCCCGCTGTTACCCTTCCGCTTTCTTTACGATCAGAAGCGACTGCTGCTCCCTGGGCTCCTCCTCCCCCAGCTCATTCATCTGCCGGATGGAATCCACAGTGGTGTAGAACCGCTTGGCAATATCCCACAGAGTATCCTGGGGCTGTACCACGTAGCAGACAATCCCTGGCATATTTTCCATTTTCTCCATATCCAGCTCCTGCTCCTGGATCTCCCGGATCAGCTCCTCCTGCCAACGGCACAAAACCAGAGCGTTTACATTCATCACAGCCTTTACCTCGATCTCACTGCTGTCCAGCATGGTAGTGGAAAGCTGTTCCAGATCCGCCTGCAGATGGTAGGTACATCCGGGCCCGATCCCCTCCGCTTCCACCACATGGGAGAAGGGAATGGAGGCCTCCATGGAATAGAAAGGCATATCATCATCACCGATGCTGTACAGCACCCGCACCTGAATGATCCCCTCCACCTGGATCCCGTTTTCCACCATACGGATCTCATCGATCTTCACGGTCCCGTCACTGTGGCATACCTGAAGGATCCGGCCCTGGGGTTCCTGTACGGGAATCCGGTGGCTCACCCGGCATTTGGAATAATTTTTCACCAGAAGCTGCTCCAGTGTCCGGCTTTCCCGTACCGGTACACACTCCATTTGGGGAGTATATACATCCATCAGGATCGTACAGGTTTCCTCCTGGTAAATCTTCATATCCAGCTCCAGCACCACATCCGCCTGAAGGATCCTTTCCTCGCCGTCGGCATCCGGTTTGATCTCCAATCCCGCCTGCAGCATGGTGGTCTGAATGTGGGGGATCATATCCATGGTGCAGCCCGCGCACTCCACCTCACCGGTGAAGGGAATGGCCTGTTCCATCCACTGAAGGGGATTATCCGTATCATCCCCGGCATACAGGACAAACACGAAAAGTTCCCCCTTTGCTGCCACCTTGCCTTCCTCAGCCCGCAGATCCATTCCCCGGATCTCCATATCATTCCAGAGGATCTCGTGGATATTGGGCTTGTTGGAGGGGAGCGTGATCTCTTCCTTACGGCGCAGGGTATCCTTTTTATGTACTCCCAGAGTCAGAATACGAATGGTTTTCTTTTTTACAGAAATATCCGGCTGTTCCTGGATATCCACCGGAAGCCTTATCTCCGTCAGTTCATCCACAGACGCGGAAAATTCCACGATGGCCTTCACATTCAGCTTCCGCGAATTGATAATATGAAGGGTGAGATCCTCGATTTCCCATTTCAGGCAGACCTTATCTCCTGTCTTCAGCCCTTCCAGATGCAGCGTCTCGGAAATCGGCAGTTTCCCCTCCAGACTGCAGATCTGCCGTCCCGGTGTGTCTGCCACATAGAGAAGCTTAAAAACCAGTGCGCCGTCTATCTGAGCCTTCCCCTCCCCCACCTGGACATCCTCCACCTGGATTTCTCCTTTTTTCTGGATCATCCGGCTGATATCCGGTCTGGAATCCGGCACATTGAAATCCTCGTCAAAGGTAAGCTGGTTCACCGCCTGGCTCCTGGTGCAGAGCATATGCAGATTTTTCTTCACTAATTCCAAATCCATTTCCTCCTCACTTTAATCAAATACCACGCTTTTGTTGCCGGAGTCCACCTTTACCACGATATAGGGATTGGATATGGCCTCCTTCTGTTCCTCCCGGGTTTCGGGTCCCACCAGTTTTGTTTTGATGTGGATCTCATCCCCGATCTCACGTACGTATTCCACCTGAATGCTGTAGCCCCCGGTGCTCTGGATCCCATACCCTCTCAGCAGGTACAGCTCCCCCTCGCACTGGTAGCTCATCTGGAATTCTTCCTGTTTCTTCACCTCCAGTACCTTCTGTACCTGAGCGGGAAAATCCTCCTCCTTCATCACCGTGTAATCCAGATCCTTTCCCTCCCTGCTTTTCTTCTGTATCATGCCGCAGCCTACGATCCCCATGGCCAGAAGCCCAATCAGCAATACGAACGATATCCGTCTTATCATCCGGTTTCCTTGAATATATCCTTTCATCGCTACTATTTTATGTGGATTTTTTCCAAAAATTACTGTATAATAGGTGGAAGATTACTATACCGAGTGGTAAATTGATACGGCTCTTTATACTGGAGGAAATTATGATTCGTTTTATTGTGATCTGCATCATTGTGGTGGGCTATCTGATCCTCTCCATCCCCCTTCTTCTCATCGAATGGGTGATCGGAAAGATCAATCCCAGAGCCAAAGACATCAGTTCTCTCAGGATCATCCAGGCTGTGTTCCGGCTGATCCTGACAATTGCCGGGGTGACCGTCACCGTTATCGGTCAGGAGAATATTCCCAGGGATACGCCTGTATTGTACATCGGCAATCACCGCAGCTTCTTTGATATTCTGCTGACCTATATCCGCTGTCCGGATCTCACCGGATATGTGGCCAAAGCGGAGATGCGGAAGATCCCGCTGCTTTCCGATTGGATGAGATACCTTCACTGTCTGTTCCTGGACCGGAAGGATATCAAGAAGGGGCTGAAGACCATCCTGGAAGGAGTGGAGAAGATCAAGTCCGGCATTTCCATCTGTATTTTCCCGGAGGGAACCAGAAACCGGAACGAGGATGAGCTGGAACTGCTTCCCTTTCATGAGGGAAGCTTCAAACTGGCCACCAAGACCAACTGCCCTATTGTTCCCATTGCGCTGAACAATACGGTCTCCATCTTTGAAAAACAGTTTCCCAGGGTAAGGAAAACCCATGTGGTCATCGAGTACTGCACTCCGGTGATCCCTGGCCAGCTGGCGAAGGAAGAACGGAAGTTTATCGGCCAGTACTGCCGGAATATCATCCGGGAGACACTGAAGAAGAATCAGGAGCTGGTATAAAACTACGCAGCGGACAGCCGCCGCAGGTCACAAATCTGCGGCGGCTGTCCGCTTTGGGAACTTTTCTGTCTGGGTCATTTCTGAATATGCGTCTCTGCCATGGCAATCTCATACGTCTGCCTTCTGAGATCCACCTTCACCCTGGTTCCATCTGAAAAGACTGTCTGCTGCACCATCCAGTCCTCCGGATCCATTTCATGGCGCACCATTTCACATTTTGCCACTTTTTCATGCAGTCGGGATACCACCCGGCACCGTCTCACCTGTTCCTCAAGATCCGGTCCATCCCCCTCGAAAGCACCGTCTGTATTGGGGTAAGCGCCATCCCTGATCAGATAGGGAGCGCCTCCGTTCAGAAGGGCATACAGCATATAATCCTCCTTCTCGCTTACCCTGTCCATCATCCACGGCTGGATCACACAGTCATGATACACCAGATTATACAGCGGTACCGGAATCCCTTCTTTGGGACTTCCCGGCTTTTTCATCATAAAATCATAGGGAGCGTAATGACAGAACACCAGACTTGGAACCGCCCAGTCGCTCACCTCCTCGGAGCTGGGAAGGATTCCCCGGGAAAGCAGATACTCAAAGCACCTTCCCCGGAATTCGCAGCACTCCCGCCGCGTCATCCTGTGTTCCGGATTGCTGCATTCATCCCCTTCATTACAGGTAAATACGTCCAGATATGCCCCATCCAGCCGGATCCCATGTCTGGCCAGCTCAGAGAAATTCCGCTTTACATAGTAAGGTGCCTGGGTGGCGCAAAGATAAGACTGAGGGCCTCCTGCCCACCTCTGGTGCCTGGGGATGGTCCCGTCCGGAAGCCTGCAGGCATAATTTTCGTCAAAGCTGGGAGCCGCCAGATAATAATCCCGGTACTGATCGTGGATACCGAAAAGATAGCCGCATTCATGCATGGTATCTGCCAGAGACTTCATCCCCTCCCAGCCCCCGGCCTCCTCACATGCCGGAAGATAATCGGGATGCCGGTTGTCATAACCCGGCTGGGCCCATCCGTCCAGGTGTAGATACAGCTTCTCCACTCCCATGGCGTGGATCCGGCGTATCTCCTCTTCCCTCTGGGAGAAAGTGGTCAGATGATTATTCTTTTCCGGATTTTCCGGATCAAAAAAATCCGAATTTACCTGTACCTGGGTCTTAATGCCCGTATGTACAAACGCGCAGCCGATCAGCCCGTCCACGGAAGGATTTCTGGCCGCCTTTTCCGCCAGGGTCCGCAGTCTTCCCTGCTCATTCACATAATTCCGGTACACCTTGCACAGCGTATTGTGATCACAGTCCGAGGCCAGCGTGTACCTTACGATCCTGCGGTAATCCATCTTTCCCAGACTGGGTTCAAAGTAAATTCCCACATGGGTATACGGGCCTCCTGCCGGATGTTCCGCATAATAGCCCCCATTCCAGGGAGTTTCACAAATGGCAATGTAGCCCTCCCCATCCTTCACCTGGCCAAACCAGGGCATATATCCCCCTGCTGTTCCGAAAAATCCGTTGAAGCTGATGGGGGACAGACCGTTCTCCCAGGTATTGGGGATCAGAATCCCCTGCTGATGGGTCAGAAGAGTATACCAGCCATCCCGTGGTTCCTCAAACTCCATCTCCCCGGGCCAGAAAACCTTCTTCACATGAAGCCCCTCTTCACACAGCGGGATCCATTCAAAGAAAATATTCCCTGTGGCCGTCTCCTCCCAGATCAGTGTTTCAAAAGAGTAGGGGAACTCCCTCCCGTCTCTGACAAAGCCTTCAAAGCGGCTGCGGATCCCCTCTCCGATCCCCATACTGTAATTCTCATGAAAAATATTCACAGCGTCCTGAAAGAGGAATTCCCCCTCCTCGCATACCAGGCGTGGCTGGAATTCCTCTCTCCATCTCCAGACTGTATCTCCCTTTTTCATGGATACAGACAGCTTGTGTTCATCCAGTGTCACAGCGATTCCGTTTTTCTCGATTTTCTTCATTTTGTCACCTGCAGTATTTTCAGATTTTTATAGACTTTCATCCTTTTTCATTATACGCAATTTCTCCGGAAAAGCAATTTCTGTTCATAAAAGAAATCACGGAACCGGGATCTCTCCCGTCCGTGACTTTCTTCACGCGCCTTCCTTTTCCAGCAATTCCACAACCTTCCCATATTCCATAAAGTGGGAAGCCTTCACCAGAATGGTATCCCCATCCCGCAAAAGCCCGGGAAGCCGCTCCATCAGCTGCTCCCTGTTCTCCAGATACACCACCGGAAGTCCGGGATTTCCTTCCCTGGCAGCTTGTGCCATATGGGCGCAGAGCGGTCCGGCACATACCAGCAGGTCCAGCCCGCAGCCGGCAGCGAACGCTCCCACCTCCGCGTGCAGTTGTGCTTCCCTGCTTCCCAATTCTCCCATATCTCCCAGCACAGCTATCTTCCGTCCCAGGGCATCCTTCAAAAGCCCCAGAGAAGCCTTCATGGACATGGGATTGGCATTGTAGCAGTCATCCACGATGGTATACTTTTCCGTCTCAATGATATGGAATCTTCCGCTCACCGGCTGCAGACTTTCGATCCCCCGGCAAATCTCCTCCAGGGAAAGTCCGCAGGCAAGACCCACAGCCGTACCCGCCAGCGCATTGTACACCATGTGCTGTCCCGGAATAGGGATCGTCACATCAAATTCTCCTTTCGGGGTGCACACAGTACAGGAAATCCCCTTCAGGCCCTGGCTGCGGATGTTCTTTGCGTATATCCCGCTGCTGTCCTTCAGTCCGAAAAACACCGGCTTCTTCCCGTGTACCTCTTCCACCTGGCACAGCTTATCATCATCGCCGTTAAGGATCACCGTACCGTTTTCCTTCATATGCTGGAACATCTCCGTCTTGGCCCGGAACACCCCGTCCCTGTCCCCCAGATTTTCCAGATGGCAGTATCCGATATTGGTGATCACACAGATATCCGGTCTGGCGATGGCCGCCAGACGGTGCATCTCCCCGAAATCACTGATCCCCATCTCCAGGACCGCGATCTCATCATCCTCTCTCAGCCGGAATACCGTCAGGGGAAGTCCCAGTTCATTGTTAAAATTCCCCTGGGTCTTCAGCACCCGGTACTTCTGAGCCAGCACAGCCGCAATGGCTTCCTTGGTGCTGGTCTTTCCCACGCTTCCCGTGATCCCAACCACAGGCACAGCCAGCTGCTCCAGATAATAAGCCGCAATGTCCTTCACTGCCTGCAGGGAGGACTTCACCAGGATATACGGATATTCCTGCGCTCCCAGATCCCGCTCCGACAGGGTACAGGCCGCCTGCGCCTCCATCACCTGGGGAATAAAATCGTGACCGTCCGCCCGATTGCCCGCAATAGGCACAAACAGACACCCGGGCTCTGTTTTCCTGCTGTCAGTGGTGACAGCAGTCACCTCCAGCCCCCGCTGCTCTTCCGGCCCGATATAAACTCCGCCGCAGGCCCCGGCAATATGCTCTAATGTAAGATTTTTCAAAATATTCTCCTTCCCGCCGCGGTTTGTCCCTGTGGCTTCCCCGCCGCATCCCTCCAGAACTGCGGACTTCAAGCGAACCGCAATCCGTCAGGCTCTGGTCTCCTGATATCTTTTCAGGGAAATCCGGATCAGTTCCTCGCACAGATCCGCAAAATCCATTCCCAGTACCGCTGCCTCCTGAGGAAGCAGGCTGGTAGGAGTCATACCGGGCAGTGTATTTGCCTCCAGACAGTACATCTCCCCATTATCCTTCATCATAAAATCCAGACGGGCATATCCTTTGATTCCCAGGATCTCATATCCACGGCAGGCATACTCCTGCATCTTTTCCGTCTGCTCTCCGGTAAGGCTGGCCGGGCAGGTCTCCACCGTAGCCCCGGCGGTATACTTATTTTTATAATCGTAGAATCCGTCCACCGGCGCGATCTCTATCACCGGATACGCCTTTCCATCCACAACTCCCACAGAGAATTCCCTGCCGTCCACATATTCCTCGATCACCGCTTCTTCCTCATAGGAAAACGCGCCCTGCACCGCTTCCTTATACTCCTCCATGGTCCTGGCAATGTAAACTCCCACGCTGGAACCTCCGCAGCAGGTCTTTACCACCACTGGAAGCTCCATGCCTCTGGAGGCCAGATCCGCATCCTCTCCCCGGCGCAGTTCAAAACCGTCCGGCGTGGGGACTCCTCCCATCCGGAACATCTTCTTGGTGATGCCTTTGTCCATCGCCATGGCACTGCTGAGACAGTCGGTTCCCGTATAGCGGATCCCAAACAGATCAAAGGCCGCCTGCACTCTTCCGTCCTCTCCGTTGGCCCCATGCAGCGCCAGAAATACCACGTCCGCTGCCCGGCACAGCGCCAGAACTCCGGGCCCGAAAAATTCTCTGCGGTTTTTCATGGTCTCAGGAAGCTTTGACGACAGGACTCTGAGCCGATCCGCCTCCCGCTCCACATCGTAGGAGCCTTCAAATGCCCTGTCCAGTCCTTCCATCCCCCGGTCATCCGCAGAATCCCGTGTTTCCGGAATCTCCTTTCCCGCCCCGTATCCGAAATAAACATCCACCAGAATCGCCTGGTGTCCTCTGGAGCGCAGCGCCCTGCATACCTCTGTACCGGAAACAATGGATACTTCTCTCTCCGTACTGGTTCCCCCTGCCAATACCACTATCTTCATCTTCAAATTCCTCACTCTCTCATAACAGAACCGCTGCAGGATCCTTGCGGATGCTGCAGCGCTTCTCTGTTTTCTTTCGAAAATCGCTCTCTATTAATATACAATAACCGGCGTACCAATTTCAACCGCCTCGAAGATTTTCCTTGCATTTTCTGTGGGCGTATTCACACAGCCGTGGGAGCCGCTGGTCTTGTAGATCTCTCCGCCGTATTCAGAACGCCAGGTATCCGCGTCATGGATTCCCACATTCCCGTTGAACGGCAGCCAGTATGTCACCGGCTGGGTATATCCTTCTCCCGTCAGTACCGCATTCTGTTTTTTAGCGTCAATGGCCCAGACACAGCCTGCAGGCGTTTCCCATCCCTTGTTGGGATTCCCCGTTACCACCGGAGTGTCCACGATCAGCTGTCCGTCCTTATAGCACCACATTCTCTGTTCCTCAATGCTGATCTCCACGTAAGTACCGCCGATATCGTTGGTATCCCGGCTCTTTCCCTCATAGAGATACACCGGCTCCACGGTACCTGTCTTACCTTCTCTGATATACTCCACCAGCTGATCTGCCGTCTCCTGCTTCTTCATCACCCAGCCGTAATCTCCGCCTCTCTCCAGCCGGATCTTTTCCCCGTGGGAGGTGGTAAAATCATGAGCCAGCCCAAAGGTGTCGTACTTGTAAGCAAGCTGTTTCACATACTCCATCACCTTGTCCTCATCCACCGTATACTGTCCGTCATCCCCTTTCACGATCCAGTCCTTGATCAGGGAAGCGTCCACGGTTTCCGACCGGTCTCCGAAATCATACGTGATATTTGTCTTCAAAAACTGATTCAGCTGATCTCTCTCTGTGATCAGATTCTCATCGTCCTGATACACGGAGGGCTTCAGATAACAGCCGGCCTCATCCAGATCCAGCTGGGTCTTTCCGCTGTCGATGGCCTCAACGACAGCCGCCTTGACCTTTTCCCTGTCCAGAGTGTTTCCCACCACCTCCGGAGTGATCACATACTGGGTTCCGTCAAACTCCAGCTTTGCATCCTGCGGAGCCTCTATATTCGCTTCCTGGAAACAGCTCATGGCATCCAGCAGTCCGTCGATGCTGCTCTGGTCGTAGGTGGTGTTGGCGGCCAGCTCGTACGTCTTGTCATCCGCAAAAGCGGTGATCCATGCCCACCGGTTCTGGCTTTTCAGAAGCTCATCCACCTTATTGTCATCCACATACTGCAGACCGATCTGATCCGCGGTGATGATCTCCGTTCCTCCGTCGATCTTCACCAGTTCCAGCTGATATTCTCCGATACCCTCCTGGATCTTTTCCTTCACATCCTCAGCTGTCATATTCTCGCAGTCGATCCCGTTAATTACAGTTCCCTTCAGGAAATGATCCGAATAGTAAAATGCCACCCCCATATAGCCGATTGCCATGATCAGCACATAGCCGATCAGAACCCCCAGCACGATCTTTCTTGCTTTCGCTCTGTTCTTTTTTGCTGCCATAGTATCCCCTTATCCTGAAAAAATATTTTATACAGTCCGCCGCACAGCTTCACTGCTGCAGCTGCCTGCGCGGGCACGGACTGCACGGCTTTTTGATGCTTGTATCAATAAATACGCTGCTTTCTTGTACATTGTATTGTAACACTGAAAAATTCCCCGGTAAAGGAGTTTAGAAAAATGTAAGAAAGTATTTGTGGCGGTGCAGCCGGAAGGCTGAACTGTTACAGATATTTACACAGGAGAAAACGCAGAAGAGGCCGCCCCCAGGCAGCCCCTTCTACGGGTTTTCTCCTCCTGCAGAAGCCCGGCGCTCCGGCCTGCTGCCGCAGATGTATTCATACACCTTAAAGATCAGGCTTTTTCCTGTCCGGCACTCCCGGCCGTCCGGTCTGATCCCAGCAATTTATCAATGCTTACCAGCTTCACGCTGAGCACAAAGATCTCCGCCGCCAGTGCCAGCTCTTCCACGGTTGGGAAAGAGGGGGCGATACGGATATTGCTGTCTCTGGGGTCCTTTCCATAAGGATAGGTGGCTCCCGCACCGGTCATCACAAGTCCCGCTTCTCTGGCCTTGGCAACGATGGCCTTGGCGCAGCCCTCCATGGCGTCAAAGGAGATAAAATACCCTCCTCTTGGCCTGGTCCACGTTCCGATCTCCAGTCCGCCCAGTTCCTTGTCCAGCACCTCCAGCACCTTGTCAAATTTGGGACGCAGGATCCTGGCGTGCTTTTTCATATGGCTGTACATCCCCTGCATATCCTTAAAAAACCTTACATGACGAAGCTGGTTCAGCTTGTCATGTCCGATGGTCTGGAAACTCATATATCTTTTAGCCTCCGCCAGATTGGCCTCGGAGGCTGCCAGCGCCGCCAGTCCGGAGCCGGGGAAGCTCACCTTGGAGGTGGAGATAAACTTAAACACCATATCCGGGTTGCCCGCTTTCACACATTCATTGAGAAGCTCCAGGATCACATCCCGTTCTTCATCATACAGATGATGGATAGAATACGCATTATCCCAGAATATCCGGAAGTCCCTGGCCGCCGGCTTCAGTCTGGCAAATCTGCGCACCGTCTCATCGGAATAGGAGATTCCCGTGGGGTTGGAATACTTGGGAACGCACCAGATCCCTTTAATGGACTCGTCCTCCGCCACCAGCTTCTCCACCATATCCATGTCCGGTCCTGTGGCCAAAAGCGGTACATTGATCATCTCGATGCCGAAAAACTCTGTTATGGCAAAGTGGCGGTCATACCCCGGAACAGGACAGAGGAACTTCACTTTATCCAGCTTACCCCAGGGAGTATTCCCCATGATTCCGTGGGTCACAGCCCGGGAAACCGTATCAAACATCACGCTGAGGCTGGAGTTTCCGTAAATCAGGATATTCCGCTCCGGTACCTCGGACATATCCGCCAGCAGTTTTCTCGCCTCGGAAATACCGTCCGGCACACCGTAGTTCCGGCAGTCCACGCCGTCAGAGCTGACCAGATCCGACTGGCTGGTAAGGACGTCCATCATACCGTTGCTGAGATCCAGCTGCTCCTTGCTGGGTTTTCCTCTGGACATATCCAGCTTCAGTCCTTTTCCCTTTACTTCTTCAAATTGCTTCTCCAGATCGCTTTTCAGCGCCGTTAACTTTTCCCTGCTCAACTGACTATAAGGCTTCATGGGAATTTCCTCCTGATCACTTTTCTCTATAAAACAGACACGGCTGCCGGCGCAGTCATCACTTCTCCCGGGAACCAGACGGTTCCGGTCTGTCCGGGGCTTTCACTGCAGTATGAAAACCAGATGGCTCCGGACCTTATACAGCAAATGTCACTAGACAATATTTTATGTAGAAAGTGATTACTTGTCAAGGATTACTTGCATTTTTGTCAATTTCACACGATACTTTTCCCCTTTCTTCTGCATATTATGCAATTTTATTTATTTTTACTTGCATTTTTACCCTTCTTTCCTTCGCATACCCTTTTTTTATGAAAGACATGGCCAAAGGAAATGCAGGATATCCTTTGGAAGGGTTCCCTTCCCCTTCATCTTATGGTATACTTTTTTAACAGTTCAGCTTTACGGCTTCACTGTCACAGACGTATGCGCAAAGGGCCCTGGCGGGCCGGCGGAAGGCTGAACCGTAACATACTTTTCAACAGCAAAAAAGGGTACATGAGAAAATCGCAAAACAGAAAGGATATACAACGATATGTGGATAGCAGACGGCTGGAAGGATTATGAAGTGATTGACACCTCCAAAGGAGAGAAGCTGGAACGCTGGGGAAACTACCTGCTGGTCCGTCCCGATCCCCAGGTGATCTGGGACACTCCCCGTAAGGATCCCGGCTGGCACAGGATGAACGCCCATTATCACAGGAGCAGGAAGGGGGGCGGTGAATGGGAATTTTTTGATCTTCCCCAGCAGTGGTCCATCCATTACCGGGACCTCACCTTTCACCTGAAGCCCTTCAGCTTTAAGCATACCGGCCTTTTCCCGGAACAGGCCGTCAACTGGGACTGGTTCCGTGAAAAGATCCGGCAGGCAGGACGGCCGGTAAAGGTTCTGAATCTGTTCGCCTACACCGGAGGAGCCACACTGGCGGCTGCGGCTGCAGGGGCTTCTGTCACCCATGTGGACGCCTCCAAAGGCATGGTCACCTGGGCCAGGGAAAATGCCGCGGCATCCGGGCTGAAAGACGCTCCCATCCGCTGGATCGTGGATGACTGCGTCAAATTTGTGGAGCGGGAGATCCGCCGGGGCAATCACTACGATGCCATTATCATGGATCCGCCCTCCTATGGACGGGGACCCAAGGGAGAGATCTGGAAGATCGAGGAATCCATCCATCCCTTTATCCGCCTGTGCGCAAAGCTGCTCAGCGATTCCCCGCTTTTCTTCCTGGTGAATTCTTACACCACCGGCCTGGCGCCGGCTGTGCTCACTTATATGATCGCCACGGAACTGAAGGATTACCGCGGTCATGTGGATTCTCAGGAGATCGGTCTTCCCGTCACCAGGACCGGTCTGGTGCTTCCCTGCGGCGCGTCAGGCCGCTGGGAGCGCTCGTAACCTCCCTGAAAGGAAGGCAGGGTTATCCCGAAAAGGATTTCCCTGCCTTCTCTTTATCCACGCCTTCTCTCATATGCCTCCACGATCTCGGCGATATACACCTCATGGTAATCCTTTTCCGGATACCAGCGTTCATCCTGGCTCCTGTCCAGAAAGTTCTCCGGATGGATCTTTCCCTGATACAGTTTTCTGCACACAAACACCTGATGAGCCTCCTCAAAGGCCGGCTGTCCCTCCACCGTAGTGAGATGAAGTCCCGACTGCCTGATCTTGTCCGGAACCTCCCTTCCAGACACCTTTCCCAGATATCCCAGCTCCCTCATATACTCGCCTCCGAAAAAAGAAAGCGTGAAGGTGTCCTGCGCGTCCACAAATTCCTTGGTATATCTCTGGGGCCGGATATAAACTGTCACCACATTTTTCCCCCACAGTACCCCCAGACCACCCCAGGAGGCAGTCATGGTATTGACCCTGTCATCCTTTTTTGCTGAGATCAGCATCCATTCAGACCCGATCTTCTCAAAAGGCTTCATCTCTATGCTTTTTACATCTTTTTTCTGAAATTCCATACAGCATTTCTCCCTTCCATTGTTTCCATCTATTATAAGCAATTTTCCCTCTTCCCGCAAGTCAGCGGTTATCCTTCAGCCCTCCGTCCTGCAGCAATCCGGTTACAGTTCAGCCTTCCAATATCCCGCGAGGTGTCACGCTGCATTCGCAGCGTGATCCCGAGATTTGCGGGCGCCAGGCTGCGGAAATCGCAGCCTGTGTGCATGCATTTGTAACAGTGAAGCCGGAAGGCTGAACTGTTACAAATCCGGCTTTGGGGGGCACTGCCGCATTGACTTTTTGATTCCCATCCCACATAATGGATAACAGAAACCATTTCCCTGCCGACAGCCGAAAGGGATATGACAGCACACGGAATTTGGAGGCATCGCTATGACCGATTCGCAGCACGAAAAAGTGATCACCCCGGAACCATTTCCGGCCAGATTTTTTTATTACAGCAGCGCCAGCCAGTTCATCACCAGCCACTGGCACAACAGCCTTGAAATTCTCTTTATGAAGTCGGGGCTTATGGATGTAGGCGTCAACAGTGAAACGTATCATCTGGAGCAGGGAGATCTGATCGTGATCAATTCCGGAGATATCCACTATACCCTCTGCCGCCGTCCCAGCTTTGTACTGGCGCTGCAGATCCCCTATCCCCTGTTAAAGGCCCACATACCCAACTACAGCTGCGTCCGGTTCCAGACAGAGAACGGATCCTGCCTTTTAACAGACAGTCCCTGTCATGGGGCCATAAGCGCTGTTCTCGAGGAGCTGTATTCCCTTTCCCTCACCAGTCCTCAGGGCTGTTCCCTGCGTTTTTCCAGCCTGATCTACGATCTGGTGTACCGTCTGGACCTGTCCTGCCATACGGATATCAGTTCCTCTCTGCGGCGAAAAAACGACCGGAATCTGACCCGTCTGGAACAGGTGACTGCCTATGTAAAGCAGCACTATACCCAGCCGATCTCCCTGGAGGAAGGAGCTTCCATTCTGTCTCTGAATCCGGAATACTTCTGCCGCTACTTTAAAAAACATATGGGGATCACCTTTCTGGAATATGTGAATTCCGTTCGCCTGGAACATATCCACCGGGATCTTCTTGAAACGGATGATCCCATCTCTGATCTGCTGGAACGTCATGGTTTTCTGAACTATAAGCTGTTTATGAAAATGTTCCGCCGCTCCTATGGCTGTGCTCCCAGCGCCCTCCGGAAGCAGTCCTCCTCCTTTCCGTCCGGACCGCCTGTATCCACGGCCATGAGGCCGGAAGGCTGAACTTCCGCCCGAAAAATCCCCAAACCAATGATACAGAAAACATTCTGTCCGCCCATACCGGGATCATCTTTCCTGCGAGAACGGAACGATCAGATAAAAAGCCCGGAGACATTACATCTCCGGGATCTTCTTCAGGATCTTCCTGTTATTCTGTAAAGCTTCCGCTTTGCGGCATCGCTGCCGCTTTCCCAATCAGCATGGAAACTGAACTGTTTTTATTTCTCCACTACTTCCAGGATTTCCATGGGACATGCCTTTGCACAGATTCCGCAGGCAATACACTTGCTGGAAACGGGGGCTTCCGGTGCTTTTACCATCACACCGAACGGACAGACTTCTACACACTTGCCGCAGCCTGTACACAGCTTTTTATTGATCATATAAACACCCTTGGCGTTCTTGGTGATCGCTCCGGCCTCACATACGCTTGCGCACTTACCGCACTGCACACACACCATCGGCTTTACAGCGCCCTTCTTCTCCACGATCTGGATACAGGACTTATCCGGATCAAACTCCTTGTAGAAAGCCATGGAACATGCTCTTACGCACTCCAGACATGCCATACACTCGGCGCCCTTTTTTACTGTTAATTTCTTCATTTGCTTACCTCCGCTTATTGATATGTCAGACAGCGGGCGGACTGTCCCGCTGTCCGGCCTCCTGGCCGGAAATTACTTTCATGTCCTATAAGTGTATCATTATCGGTCTGTTTTCGCAAGATATTCCCCCATGTCAAATCCCCTGTTTTCGACAAAAAATTGTATTTTTTTAAGAACGCGGTTTCCCCTTCTGTTTACATAAAATTCCGGCTGTCTCCAGCCGGAATTTTTACTTATAACCCCTTATCTATCCGCCTCATCCGCTCCACTGCCGCACGCTCTGTCCACATCCCGGACTATCTGGATTCTCTGCGTCTGCTCTGGCGGTATCCCACAAACAGCGCCGCCAGTGCCACAACCGCCATGCCGGCCCATCCGGCGATCATAGTATCATCACCGGTCTTGGCCACAGCCGCTTTATTTCTGGAAATGGTAAAGTCCACAGTCTTCGTATCCGTATCCTTTTCGTTGATCCACTGTTTTCCGTCAAAGCTCTGTTTCTGGAAAGTTACCTGAAGCTGATATTGACCCTCCGCTTTTACAGTGAATGTCACCTGGTACGGACTTCCGGTGAAATTATTATAACTGGTCACCTTCCATCCCACAGGCAGGTAACGCACATCACCTTTGATCGGCTCTTTGTTGTCCATCCACGCTCCCTGAGCCGTAATGGTGATCTTTTCATTTACGCCGTACACTCCTTTGGACTTGATGCCGGTTACTTTATTATTCTTGGCTTCACCTATCCTGTTCAGCCTCTGTACCTCTCTGGTTTCCTTTGTCTGGCATGGCGTACAGATTCTTTCTTCCACACCCCTGGCGTTCTCGGTGGGTTTCTTTGTCAGCACCCATTCGCTCCATTTATGCCCCAGCGGCTCTCCTTCTGTGATTCCGCATACCTTACAGGTCTTGGGATTCGTACAGTCCGCTGCCTTCCAGTCATGCCCCAGCGCTTCTCCCTCAGTAGCTCCGCACACCTTACAGGTCCTGGGATTCGTGCAGTCCGCTGCCTTCCAGTCATGCCCCAGCGCTTCTCCCTCAGTAGCTCCGCACACCTTACAGGTCCTGGGATTCGTGCAGTCCGCTGCCTTCCAGTCATGCCCCAGCGCTTCTCCCTCAGTAGCTCCGCACACCTTACAGGTCCTGGGATTCGTGCAGTCCGCTGCCTTCCAGTCATGCCCCAGCGCTTTCCCTACAGTTTTCCCGCATCTGGTACAGGTCTTGGGATTCGTGCAGTCCGCTGCCTTCCAGTCATGTCCCAGCGGTTCTCCCTCAGTAGCTCCGCATACCTTACAGGTCTTGGGATTCGTACAGTCCGCAGGAGCAAAATCGTGTGTTTCATCCACCGTCACCTTTACCGTGTAGATTCTTTCCTCACCCTGCTCTGTCCTTACCGTGTATTCCACAGGATTGGTGAAATCCTGCGCCTTTTCCGATTCAGGAGATACTGTACTCCCCTCATCCACCTGGATCACCGGTGTCAGACCGGTAATATCCTCAGTTCCATGGGGAAGAACCACTTCGATCAGACCGCTTTTTTCATTTTCTGTGATAATTCCCTGACTGATCCCAATCGTAAAAGACAGAATCCTGCCGGCTTTGTTCTCTTCCTGATCCCCATTCCCTTCCTGAGAATCCCCCGATCCGTCGTTTCCAGAATTCGGTTCACCGGAGTTACCGGTATCCGGATCCGGTGTCCCGGGTTCTTCTGTCTTGGGTTCCTCCGTCTTGGGCTCCTCCGTCTTCGGTTCCTCTGTCTTAGGCTCTTCTGTCTTGGGCTCCTCCGTCTTGGGCTCCTCCGTCTTCGGTTCCTCCGTCTTGGGCTCTTCTGTCTTCGGTTCTTCCGTCTTGGGCTCCTCCGTCTTCGGTTCCTCTGTCTTGGGCTCCTCTGTCTTCGGTTCCTCTGTCTTGGGCTCTTCTGTCTTGGGCTCTTCCGTCTTCGGTTCTTCCGTCTTGGGCTCCTCCGTCTTCGGTTCCTCTGTCTTCGGTTCTTCTGTCTTGGGCTCTTCCGTCTTCAGTTCTTCCGTTTTCCCCGTGATCGTGATCAACTGTTCCGGAACTTCCACATCTTTGGCGGCCTCTACATTTTCCGGAAGCTTTATGGAAAAATAGTATTCTCCCTCACCGGCTTCTTTGGAATATGCAGTCTTGCTTTCGCTGTCCTCCGTTCCCTTCAGGACTCCTGTCCACTCCAGCTCCTCCAGGGTCTTTTCCGTCACTGTCCCGCTTTCATCGCTCTTCATATATCCCTTTACTGTCCACTCTGTGGGAAATTTCATGTCTGCCACTGCGGTACCCTTCTCAAAGGAGGTCTTCTCCATCTTCCAGGAATCCAGCTTCTCGAACTCAGTAATCAGAAATGTATCCTGACCGTCTTCTGCGGCCAGGGCCAGCTCACCTGGAAGAGACACCAGCAGCATTCCCATCATAACCACAAATGACAAAATCCGGGATAATCCTTTTTTCCTCGACATATGCGTCACCTCCAGTTTTTTGAGACACTACCTCTCTCTTTTTTTTCATTATAGCATCCCGAACCGGAGAGTGTTTTACTTTTTTCTTACTATTTCTTATCTGTTTTATTTTTTTCTGACTTTTTAACTGTCTCAACAATCTGCAGGCAAGGAACATGCAGCTTATATAGAACAGTTCGTTACAGTTCAGCCTTCAACTGTCCCGCGAGGGCGCTGTGTGCCAGTGGACACGTTAAGCGCCGACCGAAACGGAGTGTAGATCCCGCTGCATTTGCAGCGGGATCCCGAGACCTGCGGGCGCCAGGCTGCGCGAAACGCAGCCTGTGTGCATGCATTTGTAACAGTGAAGCCGGAAGGCTGAACTGTTACAACAGTTCAGCCCATCGGCACAGGGCGGCGCAAAGCGGAACCGTTACGTCCGTCTCATAAAACTCCCAGATGCTCCAGAAGGATCTTCAGGCCCAGCAGGATCAGAATGATCCCTCCGGCCATCTCCGCTTTCGATTTATAACGGATACCGAACACATTTCCCGCTTTCACTCCCACCATGGACAGGAGGAAGGTGATCACTCCGATAAAGGATACCGCCGCCCAGATATTGACCCGGAGAAACGCAAATGTGATTCCCACCGCCAAAGCATCAATACTGGTGGCAACAGCAAGGACAAACATCTCCCTCACTCCCAGTGACCCCTCCTCCTGGGGACAGACTCCGCACTCTTCCTCCTTCTCATCCTCTCTGGAACATGCCTCCCGGATCATATTGGTTCCGATCAGACCCAGCAGGATAAATGCGATCCAGTGATCAATCGCGGTGATCTTATCCTGAAGCTGCACTCCCAGGAAATATCCCAAAGCCGGCATCAGCGCCTGAAAACCTCCAAACCACAGTCCTACGATCGCCGCTCTCCCCAAGGTTACCTTTTTCATGGCCAGGCCCTTACAGACTGCCACGGCAAATGCATCCATAGACAGGCCTACCGCCAGTGTAAATAATGTTAATGTATCCATCTTTCTCCTCCGTTCTTTTTTTTGCGGGAATCCCGGGCCTTTGCCGTCGTACGGCCGGTGTCCGCGGATGCGGGCACCGCAGCTGCCTTTCAGGCTTATCGTACAAAAAACTCATGGACAGCATTGGATTTTTATGCTGTCCATGAGTCTCATTTTTTAAGGCAATACCAGATTTTCATCATTGTGTTGACATTACCACGGCCCTGCCGCAAATTACTCCCTCAATGGATTGTTTCTATTCTAATCTCCGCCCTTTCGGTTGTCAACCTTTTTTCCTGCTTCTTTTGTGCAAAAGTTACAGTTCAGCTTTCCAATATCCCGCGAGGTGTCACGCTGTGTTCGCAGCGTGATCCCGAGATTTGCGGGCGCCAGGCTGCGAAAATCGCAGCCTGTGTGCATACATTTGTAACAGTGAAGCCGGAAGGCTGAACTGTTACGTGCAAAAATCCGTACATCCCCCTGGGATCATCCAAATTCCGGCTGTTCCGATCCGCAGCTTTTTCCAAAGCTTCCCCGGCCCCCTTCATTCGGGATTTCCGCCGACTCTTCCGGATATCCGTCCAGAGCGCCGGGCAGACGTCTTCCGCGCCTCAGCGGACGTTCCTCCGGACTGCGGATTGTTTTCATGGTATCCCGCACAGCGCCTGAGACGATCCATCATCCTCTCTTCGGTCTCCGTCTGCACGCTTCTCCGTTATTCCTGGTCATTGGTCAGTTTCAGCCGATCCAAAACATAGAAAATCAGGCTTAAGGCCATAGCGACAATGCAGGCCAGCACCATACCGGTCAGCTCCACATTTCCCAGTTTCAGGGCAATACCGGAAAGTCCCACCACGAACACCACTGAGGTCAGCGTGAGATTTCTGGATTTTCCATAATCCACCTGCCCGTCCACCAGCATCCGCAGGCCGGAAGTTCCGATCATCCCATACAGCAGGAAAGAAATTCCTCCGATCACCGGACCCGGAATGGTGTTGATCAGCGCCGCCAGTTTCCCCAGGAAAGAACAGCAGATGGACAGTACCGCCGCGCCTCCGATCACCTGGACGCTGTACACCTTGGTCACCGCCATCACACCGATATTTTCTCCGTAAGTTGTGGTGGGAACGGATCCCACCAGACCGGAAAGAGCAGTGGAAAAGAAATCCGCAAACAGTGACCGGTGAAGCCCCGGATCCTTCAGAAGATTCCTGTTCACGATCTTTCCTGTTACGATCTGATGTCCGATGTGCTCCGAAGTCACCAGCAAAAGCGCCGGAAGGATCGTCAGGATCGCCTCCACGTTAAATCTGGGCGTCTGGAAATTGGGCAGCGCAAAAAAGGAGGCCTCCCTCACTGCGCTGAAATCCAGTATCCCCAGCACCGCCGCGGAAATATATCCGGCAATGATGGCGATCAGAATAGGGATCACAGACAAGAATCCCCGGAACAGGATCTGTCCGAACACTGCCACCCCCAGGGTAATGAGAAACACTGCCACGTTCCGGCCGTCCACCTCCTCTGCCAGGAGTCCTGCCGTATCAGCGGCGCTTCCCGCCAGCTCCAGACCGATCAGCGCCACCACAGGCCCCATGGCTGCCGTGGGGAGCACAATATCGATCCAATTGGTACCGCATTTTTTAATGATCAGCGCCACTGCCATACCACAGATTCCCAGCACCACAAATCCGCCCAGCGCGTACTGATAACCGAATTTGTCGATCACCAGCAGCGCCGGAGACAGAAAGGCGAAGCTGGAGCCCAGATAAGCAGGAGCTTTCCCTTTTGTAATAAGAATGAACAGCAGTGTACCCACGCCGTTCATCAGCAGTACGATGGCCGGATTGATCTCAAACATAAACGGCACCAGAACTGATGCGCCAAACATGGCAAACATGTGCTGTACACTCAGCGGAACCAGCAGTTTTACCGGAACCTTCTCTTCCACCTGAATGATTTTCTTTTCCACTTGTCTCTCCTCCTTCATTTTATACTTTCCCGGTACCCCGGCACTGCCAGGTGTGCAGGTACCCTCCCGCTTATCATAACACGAGGCTGGCAGAAGCGCCAGAATAACCTGTTTTATTTCTGTTTTTCGGCAGCAGCTCAGCCTGCGGCTTCACTCTGTTTCAGCCGGCGCTATGGGTGTACCGCTGGTACACAGCGGTCTCACGGGATTGCGTAAAACTGAACAGGAACGTTTTTCCTATACCTCTGCCGGCTCCGGCCTTTTGGGGAAAATCGTTGCTGCCCTTGTCACTGTCCGCACCGCCGTTGATGGCGGTATACCGTTATATCACGCCCGGCAAACAGGTTGCTGCCGCTATTTTAGCGCTCCTTGCTTTTCTTGTCAGCAGGCGCTTAACACCGTATTTTGATTTTGTCAAAGGAACAGAAAAAAAGCAGTAAATCTTTTTCCGATTTACTGCTTTCAGCGGATGGCCGATATTCAGTTTTTGGTATAGCGTTAACAGATAGCAAATCCGTTTTTATTTATGAAAGTATTTCGGGCTAAAGTCTTTTACATGAATCGTTTCCATCATCTCTTTGAAATCCTCCTCCTGAAAATCGTTATCCATGCAAAAAACTTCATAATCTACTCCTAAATACGATAGAAATAATCCGGTTTCCTGATAACCGCTTTCTGTCGCAACCTGGTTGCCAGTCGTTAAGTTGGTCTGTTTTCAATACTTCCTCATCGGTGGCTGGCTTACCGGCGCACAGCCCTTTTCATTGGTATTCCGCAAAAGCCCGCAGCCCTCCGTCCTGTTCTCATCCCTCAATGGAGATATATTTCTTCTGTTCCACTTCCCTGGCATCCTTCTTCGGAATGGACAGCTTCAGGATTCCATTCTCGTATTTGGCGTGGATATCTTCCTGCTCCACACCCTCGCCCACATAGAAGCTTCTGCTCATTGCTCCCGCATAGCGTTCCCGGCGGATGTACTTGCCGTCCTCATTCTTTTCATCCTTATCAAGGCCTTTGGCTGCGGAAATCGTCAGATAACCATCTTTTAACTGAGCGGAAATCTCATCCTTCTTAAATCCCGGAAGATCCACATCCAGTTCATAACCTTTATCCGTCTCTCTGACGTCCGTCTTCATCATGTTTTTCCCGTGTTTGCCATACAGCGGGTTCTTCTGTCCAAAGAAATCTCTGTCAAACGGGAAATCCATCCAATCATCAAATAAGTTTTCTCCAAAAATACTAGGCATCATCATAAGTCATATCCCCTTTCTTTGTATGATGAAATCTTTATAAGCACTGTCGGAGAAATCCGAGGTGTTGTCGTTATGATCGTGAACTTTGGGAAGAAGCCTTACCGGATCTGCCTTTCGTCATCCTTTTTTCCTCTCCCTTTGTTCTATATGTAATATAACACTTATTATCAGCCAAGTCAAGCCTGGAGTGCTAAAATTTTGTGAAGTTTTTGTGACCGTTCTGCTTCCTGCTGACCGCAGGAAATTCATCAAAGAGGTTTTCGATCTCCTTTATGATCGGCTGGGCCGCATCCTATGGTATTGATATAGTACCGCTTTCCCGATATAATATCCCCATAGGAGCCATCATCCGGCTCCGCCGCAGCACAGTTATCCGACTTCAATACCAGGAGAAATTCATATGGAAGACTTCACTACAGACCAGATTCGAAATTTTCGCCTTCGCTCCCACCACCTGGACCGGGAATACGCAAAAACAGACGCCATATATCTGGCGGAGGCATGCGGTTTCCAGAACAGTCCGCCCGGCGCCTGGGAGGCGGCGCTGTTTCACCGTATCCCAACTCTTCTCCAGGAAGACGCGGACCGGTTTCTCTATGAAGAGAAATCCCTCCTGCAGGCCTGGAGCTTCCGGGGCGTTCCGGTGGTATTTCCCACCGCCGCAAAGGACATCTTCCTGTCCGCCTTGGTTCCGGAGGAGGGGGAGAAGTGGATTTATACTGATGGGATCGGCCTGGCTCTGGATTTTCTTCAGATGGACTTTGATCAGGTCCTGCAGCTGCTGCTTCAGGTGATCCCGCGGCTGGAGGAAGTGGTGCTGGAAAGCAAAAATACTCTGGATCAGACTCTGGCCCGGTGGATATGCCCTCTGCGTCCCTGTTCCTTTCTGGGCCTGGTGGTCTTCGGCAGACGAAATGGAATCTACCCCACATTTACCTCTCTGAAAAGCTGGGTGGAAGCATCCTCCCAACCAGGTACGGCGGTTCCCCAAAAAGAAGCGGTTCAGAAACTGGTGAGAAAATACCTTCACTGCTACGGACCTTCCACGCCGTCTCATATGGCCGCCTGGCTGGGATGTACCCCCCGTCAGGCCCGGCGGATGTGGGATACCGTGGCAGATGAGCTGGAATCCGCAAAGATCCTGGGAAAAAAAGCATTTTTTCTGGCTTCCGACAGGCAGGCGCTGGAAAGCCCTGCCCCCCTGAAACGGAATCTGGTGCTGATCGATGCTCATGATCCTTTCCTGGACCAAAGGGACCGCCAGATCCTCCAGCCGGAAAAATCCTTTCACCGCCGTATCTGGCGGACTGTGGCCAATCCCGGCGCCATACTTTACCGGGGAGAGGTCATCGGGATATGGAATGCCAAAAAGCAGAAAAACGGTCTGGATTTTGTGATAGAGTTATGGAAGATCCCGGATCACAGCGGGGAAACGGAAGCGTCTCTTGAACGTAAGCTTTCCCAACAGGCAGAGGCTTATGCCGCTTTTCGAAAACAGAAGGTGGGATCCGTTGGTCTGAAGACCTGAATTCCGGACATCAAAAAGCCTGCAATGCCATCCCTTATACAGGGAACGGTATCACAGGCTTTTTCTTATTGCAATACGTTTCTCTTCTCTCCGTTTTTCTCCAGAATTATATGCTCACTCACCGAATCATCCAGAAACAGCCGTATCATATATTCCATCCCGCGGGCCAGCTTCATATTTTCCATATCCTCCAGCCGTACCCAGGACATCTGTCCTTCCAAAGAGGATGTGAGCTGTCCCGTGAAATGACATGTCTTATAGCACAGTACCACGTATCTGGTCCCATCTTCCAGAAAAAACTGTTTCACCCCGCAGATCCGGGGGGGGCGGATGGTCAGTCCCGTTTCTTCCCTGATCTCCCGGATCACGGAATCCGTAAAAGACTCTCCCTTTTCCACATGGCCGCCGGGAAAGGTGATTCCTCCCCATTCCGGATCCACCCGGTTCTGCACCAGCACGTTTCCCTTCTCATCATATACCATACACATATTGGTAAATACAGCAGTTTCCTTCATCAGTTGTTCCCTTTCTACTTTGAATCCTTTCTAACCGGTTCGTCCCGGTAGGGCACCGGTGTGTCATCCCGGGCGTCCAGATTATTGATATACTTCTTTGTCTCCGCGGCCACCAACGGCGAAAGCAGGAGCACAGCGATCAGATTGGGGATAGCCATAAGCGCATTCAGGATATCCGCAATCAGCCAGATCAGATTCAAAGATAATATGGGAGCGACCACCGCCACCAGGATATACAGCACCCGGTACGGGATCAGGATCTTTTTCCCAGCGAAATATTCCACACACCGTTCTCCATAATAAGCCCAGCCCAATACGGTGGAAAATGCGAAGGATATGATCCCCGCCACCAGAATAAAGGGACCCACCACCGGAATCTGATCAAAGGCCAGTGTGGTCAGGATACCTCCGTCCGTAACACCGCTCATATCAATGGAAGGATTTTTCATGATGCTGCTGACCAGTACAATACCGGTCATGGCGCAGACCACAACAGTATCCCAGAAGGTTCCGGTGCTGGAGACCAGTGCCTGGCGTACCGGATTTCTGGTCTGAGCAGCTGCAGCGGCAATGGGCGCGGAACCCATACCGGATTCGTTGGAAAACAGCCCCCTGGCCACTCCATAGTGCATGGCCTGCATGATTCCGCCGCCTACCAGTCCCCCGGCCGCGGCTCCCGGCTGGAACGCCAGGGAAACGATGGTCTTCAGTGCGGGCAGTATGTAATCATAATTGTAACACAGAATCACAATGCAGCCTGCCACATAAAGGATTGCCATAAAGGGCACCAGCTTTTCACATACACTGGCGATGGATTTGATTCCGCCAAAGATCACCAGGGCCACCAGAATCCCCACAGCTACGCCGATCACCCACTTGGGAATACTCAGATTCTCATAACATACTGTAGCAATGGCATTCACCTGGGTGGCGCAGCCGATTCCAAAGGCGGCAAATCCCCCGAAAAATGCGAAAAGAACACCCAGCCATTTCATGTTAAGCCCCCGCTCCAGAGCATACATGGCGCCGCCCTGCATCCTGCCGTCCCGGGTTTTCACCCGGTATTTTACAGATATCAGAGACTCACTGTACTTGGTGGCGATCCCGAATACACCGGTGAGCCAGCACCACAGCACCGCACCAGGTCCTCCCAGGGCAATGGCGGTTCCCACTCCAATAATATTTCCCGTACCGATGGTTGCCGCCAGAGCCGTGGTCAGTGCTCCGAACTGACTCACCTCGCCCTCCGCTTCCTCGTCCCTTGTCACAGAAAGCCGGATTCCCGTTCCCAGCTTTCTCTGGATCCCTTTCGTGCGGAATGTCATAAATATGTGGGTGCCCAGCAGCAGAAGGATCATACCCCAGCCCCAGACCGCATCATCTATGCTCTGAACCACAGCATAAATTTTCTCATACATGTGTCTGTCCTCCTCTTTCATACTTCCCGTTCCCCGGATTTTCACATCTACTACTTTACCATATCACAGTGCTGCTTGTAAAGAACAGGAACCAAAGAATCGTACAGAGGGCTATTTTCTTACGCTTTTCTGAATATCCGCTTTTTTTCTTCCGCTTTTTCCCGGAGATTGATATAATGGAAGAAATACAGCAAGCTCCGGCCGCCATACTCCGGAGTGATATGAGAAAAAATGAGGAATGGAGGTAGTTATTATGCAGTATCAAATTCAGGGGGATACGCTGCCCGTTGTGATCTGTCAGCTGGAAACCGGAGAAAAAATGATTACAGAAAAGGGATCCATGTCCTGGATGTCTCCCAATATGCAGATGGAGACCAGTACCAACGGAGGCGTGGGAAAGGCTTTCGGACGGCTTTTCTCCGGCGATTCTTTCTTTCAGAATATTTACACAGCCCAGGGCGGACCTGGCATGATCGCCTTTGCGTCCAGCTTTCCCGGTTCCATAAAGCCCTTTGAGGTGGGCCCGGGGCAGGAATATATCTTTCAGAAAAGCTCATTCCTGGCGGCAGAATCCAGCGTAGAGCTGTCAACCTTTTTCCAGAAAAAGTTCTCTTCCGGACTCTTCGGCGGAGAGGGTTTTATCCTGCAGAAAATATCGGGAAATGGGCTGGTATTCGCAGAATTTGACGGCCATGTGGTGGAATATCAGCTGGACGCCGGTCAGCAGATAGTGATCGACACCGGTTACCTGGCTGCTATGACCGCCTCCTGTTCCATTGAAGTGGTTACTGTACCCGGAGTAAAGAATATGCTGTTCGGCGGGGAGGGAATCTTCAATACCCTGGTAACCGGTCCGGGTCATATCTGGCTGCAGACCATGCCCATCTCGTCAGTGGCCGGCGTACTGCGTCCCTACTTCCCGTCCAGCGGAAGATAAAAGCCGCCTTCCAAGCGGCAGCCGGAAGTAAGGCGATATCCTTTCCGGATGTATCCATAGCAGAAAAGAGGAGAAAGCGGAAATAGCCCCCGGCTCTCATCCGTCTTCTCCTCTTCTTTTTCTTTTCTCCCGTCACTTTTTTTTGCGAAACTTCTGAATTCCCCAGACCAATGCCCCCAGCGCGATCAGAAACGCAGCGGCAAACAGGATCAGGAAAAATGGATCCGGTGACAGCCTCACCCCGCCTGAAATCACTGTTCCCAGCATTCCTCCCGCGACCGCTGACACCAGGGCCAGCACCGCCGCAGCAATTGAGGCCCGGATATGCTGCCGCCTTCCTGTGGTCAGACAGAAGGAAACACATCCCAGCATTACTGCCGCCAGAAGCAGCATGGTATCCCAGGGATCGGCGATCCTCCCCGCCAGATAGATGGATGTGGGGCCATCCGCCCCTCCGATCACAGCTACCGAGGAGCCCAAATACTCCCCGTTTCCTGTCATAAAAGCCCTTAGCATAAGGGTTCGGAGCAGACCCAAAACCAGTACCGCACCGGAAAGCGCTGCTCCGATCCTCCAGACCAGATACCCTTTCCTCCGGTTCCCCTCCTCTCCCATTTCCCGGGAAAAACGTCCGGCAATCTCCTCCGGAGTTCCCATTCTGCGGCAGATCGCTTCCAGGCTTTCCCCGTGTTCTATTCCTGCCCGGATATCGTTCTCCAGATCACTGAGGATCCGCTTTTTCATCGTCTCAGATACCTCCAGTTTTTTCCCGATCTCCCTCAGATATCGGGTAAGCCGGACCTCCTGCCTGTCCCTGGCTCCTTTTGTCTGTTCTGTCCTGCATTCCTCTTCTGACTTCATGATGTTTCCCGTCTGATCCCTCTGATCCTTTTCCCTTCTCATCTTTCTTCCTCCCCGCAGATCTCCTCTACCGCAGCCGTAAACTGCCTCCATGTGTCCCGGTAACTCTGAAAGGCTTCCCGCCCCTCCGAAGTAACGTCATAATACTTTTTGGGAGCTGCCCTTCCCTCCATAACCTGCCACCGGGAACGGATCAGCCCGCCGTCTTCCAGCCGGTACAGCACCGGATACAGCGTTCCCTCCTTCAGCTGGAAAAATCCGCAGCCTCTGCGTTCCAGCTCCTGGAGGATCTCGTATCCGTAGGTGGGCTTTTCCGCCACCAGTCCCAAAACCACCATATCCAGGACTCCTTTTTTGATCTGCTGTCTGAATCTGTCCTCCATGATGAACCTCTTTCTGATCTGGTTATTATTTAGCATTGCTAAGTATTATATTTATTTTAGTATAAAGGATCCAGTGAAAAAATGCAAGCAGTTTTATCCTTGCAGGCATGACCGCCGGCCTGCCGTATGCGGAAATCACATAAAAAATACAGCCCCGTTTCGCAGAGGCTGTATTCATCCGTCACGCATGAGCAATATCCGTATGCTCACTGATCTCTCTGTTTATGGTACAGAGATCCTCCACCCCAAGATCATGGAGTCTTTCATGGCCTGTGATCCTGGCGAACATCTTCAGTTCCTCCAGGGTTACATTCAGGAAATTCCCCACCCGGGCCGCGGCCGTATCCACCTTCAGCCGCTCCCGCAGTTCCTCATCCTGGGTAGCCGCGCCCACCGGGCACATGCCCGTTCCGCAGATCCGGTACTGCTGACAGGCCATGGCCATCAAAGGCGCGGATGCCATAGCCACCGCGTCCGCTCCCATGGCAATGGCTTTTGCCGCGTCCGCCGAGACCCGCAGCCCTCCGGTGATCACAAGACTGATATCTGAGTCCACGCTGTCCAGATATTTTCTTGCCCGGTGAAGGGCGTAGATGGTGGGAACGCTGGAGGCATCCCTCAGAAACCTGGGCGAAGAGCCTGTAGCCCCGCCCCGTCCGTCTATGGTGATAAAATCCGGTTCCGCATACACGCAGAAAGCCAGATCCCTCTCGATCCTCCCGGCCGCGATCTTGATGCCGATGGGCCTTCCCTCCGAAGCCATCCGGAGCTGGGAGACCAGCGCTTTCATATCCTCCCTGGTCCGGATTCCCGGGAACCGGGAAGGCGCAATGATATCCTGCCCCACAGGCTTATTTCGGATCCTGGCGATCTCCGGGGTCACCTTCTCTCCCGGCAGATGTCCGCCCATGCCTGGCTTTGTTCCCTGACCGATCTTGATCTCGATAGCATCCACGCTTCGCAGGATTTCCGGAGACACGCTGTACATATTGGCCACATATTCAAAAATGTACTTATCCGCAGCCTTCATTTCCTCCGGAAGGATCCCTCCCTCTCCGGAACACATGGCGGAATGAGCCATGGCGCTTCCTTTTGCCAGAGAAATCTTCGCTTCCCGGGACAGCGCCCCGAAGGACATATGAGAGACGTATACCGGATTCTCCAGGATCATGGGCTTTTTGGCCCTCGGGCCGATCACAGTCCTGGTCTCCACCGGAGCGTCCTCGTCCAAAGGCATGGGGTCCAGCTGCGCTCCCAGGATCAGAATATCATCCCAGGAGGGCATGGGAAGCTGTGTCCCCATAGCTGCGGAGACGGATCTCCCGCTCACCGCCATCTGATGGATCTCCTCCATATACCGGCAGTTCTCATCCATCCGATAGTACTCCTTTGCGTAGTCCAGCCTCCTCTCTGTTCTCCTCTCCTGCCCGGTCTCCGACACATCCTCATACAGTTGGAACGCGCTGGCCGGCTGATGACAGACCGGGCATTCCTGAAGACCGGAAAACGGCGCTCCCTCCTTCTCCTCATCGTAGATAAATCCACAGATACCGCAGCGATACTTTGCCATAGAAAAACCTCCCTTCTGCTGTGCTCTTCCATACACGCTCATCTGAATTTCTCACTTGTGTATATGATAGCACAGTAAGGGAGGTTTTTCCATCATTTCAGCTTTATCATCGAGGATACTGCTGAAGAATTATCAAACACCATATAACTGTTTTCCAGCTCATCCTCCGGAACGGCAAACCAGAGATGCACCGTCTTCGTCTCTCCCGCCGCCATATTCATATAGTAGAAATGGGTTGTCCCAGGGAAAGATGATCCGTCAAAATAATAAGGCGCTCCGTCCGACTCTATGCCGTAAGTGCTGGCATGGCGGAAATTCTCGTTTTGCTGATATCCCGGAATGCTGTTATCCAGCAGATACGTACCGTCCTCCTGCCGGCTGTATCTCGCCCAGACCGGATAGATATTGATATCCTCCACAGCCTCCTGTGAGGTATTGGTCACCTCCATGGTAACCTCCACATTTTTCACATTTACCGTATCCAGGGGAAGCTTTTCCAGTTCTTTGTCACGCCATTCCTCCACATAACGCTCATAGGGTTTCAGCGTATTTCCCTCCAGATATTCACATACCTGAGCATAATCAGATGCGGTGTCCTCATTGATCTTCTCCGTATCAACAGTATCCTTGATCTGGATATCGGTTACCTTCAGCTTCACATCGTTCAGCAGCGGATGGTTGAAAGTTTCTCCTTTTTCCATAACCACTCTGTCATAGACAGGGAGCGCCTCCGGCGCTACCTCCTCTTCTTCCGTCTCTTCCTCTGCGCTATCCGATGGGGATAATGTATAGATATTGCCGTTCTCGTCCGTGAATATGCTTCCGTCCTCTGATACAGTACCTTTTCTTTCTTCATAGGTAAGATTTTCACAGACTTTCAGGAGTTCTTCCCTGGAAATATCTTCGGAAGCAAATACAGTGATCACATGTCCGGAATCTCCATAGTAGAGATCCATCTCCATGTGGGGATAATCGTACCCTTCATGGGTGACCAGGATCCCCTGGGCATCTCCCACCTGAACGATCTCCGAGCTGCTGACGTCCTTATAGTAATACTCCATCACCTGGCTCCAGTCTGTATACCATCCCGTATCGTCTATCCTCAGCCCTGGTTCCCCCCAGGCACCGCCAAGACTGTAATTGCCCTCTTCCCATTCCTCATATCCCTCAGGAAGATAATTGGCCGTGATCTTAATGGGCAGGACTCTGGTCTCCCCCTCCTTCTTCACCTGAACGTTCACCTTATCGTGCTCCGTATCCTCCGTCACGTCCACGCTGAACAGGCTGACAGCGGCATATACCCCTGCCGAGGTAGCCAGAACTGCCGCTGCTGCTGCCGCCGCAACCACCGCTCCCCGCTTTCCGTTCCGTTTTTTTCTCTTTTCCAGCGACTGCAGCAGTTTTTCCTTCTCCAATTCGTATTTCTGAGAAAAAACATGCTCCCCATCTGCGAAATCACATAATTCTGCTTCTTCCAGCCGCCCGATATGTTTCAGAAAATATTCCGTCCTGTTTTTTTTCATGCGCCTCAGCCTCCTCCAATCTGCTTTCCACCAGCCTCTTCGCCCGTTCCAGGCGCTTGGCAACCGCATCCTCACTGATATCCAGGATCTGCGCCGTCTCTCTGCCCGAAAAACCGTAATAGCACCTCAGCCGGATCACCTCCAGCGCTTCCCGGGGGATCTGCCGGAAAATCCGTTCCAGCAGTTCCCGCTCCTCCACACTCTTCATGGGAAATTCCACGATGGTATTCTCCTGCTCCAGGCTTTCCTCAGCCGTAAGCCTCTGGCTTTCCCTGTAATTTTTTCTGTACTGATCGATCGCTGTACTCCTGAGGATACGGAAGACCAGACGCCTTGTATCCTCTTCCTCCGCCCCGGTGATCTGCGGAAGATATTTCGCCAGCTTGACAAATGTATCCTGCACCGCATCCTCGGCCTGCTGCACCTGCCCCAGAATACTGAAGGCTGCTGCGTACAGCTTCTGCTCATACAGGGCGTAGATCTGTTCCATCAGGCTGCGCTGATCCTTCTGCCCCCTGATCCGCTTTCTTTTTCTGTCTCCCGGCAATCTCATCCACACCCCTCCTCTCCTGTTTTATCCGGGGCTGCCGCCCCTTGGAATTTCAAATTCCTGTTTATTGAGCGCTCTTACTTAATATAACGAATAACACGGCGGATTCCTGACCGCATTTCAAAAAATTTTTCTCAGGTTTCAAATACTCCAAAGCAGCTCAGTCCCGCCCTCACTGACACGATCCTGTCCCTGCCATCTCCAGGATACGGGACAATGTTTCAAAAAACAACGGCTTTTCCATGTTCCCAATATAAAAGCCAGAGAAAACCGGCCTCCTTACGGCAGTCCGTTTCTCTGGCTGTGTCCGTTTGTTCTCCTGCAACATTTTCACTCTGTACTCATCTACGCTTCCCGAAGATCTGTCTCCCGGATGATTTTCCGGATGGGCAGCACCGCCGCAGGCGTCACTGACAGTTCGTCGATCCCCATTTTCAGGAATGTTTTCGTCAGCGTGGTATCTGCCCCCAGCTCTCCGCAGATCCCCACCCAGCAGCCGCCCTTGTGGCCGTTGTCGATGACCATCTGAATGGCCCGCAGCACTGCGGGGTGATGAGCGTCATAGATGGAATCCAGCCTGGGGTTCTGCCGGTCGATGGCCAGAGTGTACTGGGTCAGATCGTTGGTTCCGATGCTGAAGAAATCCACTTCCCTGGCCAGCAGATCGCTGATCAGCACGGCGGCAGGTGTCTCGATCATGATTCCCTGCTGGATCTCTCCCATGGGAACACCCTTCCCGGCCAGCTCGCTTCTGACTTCTTCCACAATAGCCTTGATCTGACGCACCTCCTTCACGGAGATGATCATGGGATACATGACTGCGATATTCCCATAGGCGCTGGCCCGCAGAAGGGCCCGAATCTGAGTCTTAAAGATCTCCGTCCGGTCCAGACAGATCCGGATGCCCCGGTATCCCATGGCAGGATTCTCCTCCTTATCCATCTGGAAATAGTCCACCTGCTTGTCCGCCCCGATATCCAGAGTACGGATGATCACCGTTCGTCCGGCCATGGTCTCCGCCACGGTCTTGTAGGCCTGGAACTGCTCCTCCTCTGTGGGATAGTCGCTTTTTTCCAGGTACAGGAACTCGCTGCGGAACAGACCGATGCCGTCGGCGTCATTGGCCAGCACCTTGGCGGTGTCGCCCACGCTACCGATGTTGGCGTACAGCCTGATATGCTTTCCGTCCAGAGTCACATCCTCCTTATTCTTCAGCTGCTGCAGAAGCTCCCTCTGACGCAGCTCCTCCTGCTGCTTCTCCTGATACGTCTTCAGCGTATCCGCGTCCGGATTCAGGATCAGTTCTCCGGTGATCCCATCGATCACAGCCGTCATGCCGTCCATCTCCGGCCCCACAGGAATCCCGATAAGCGCCGGAATGTTCATGGTCCTGGCCAGAATCGCGGTGTGGGAATTGGCGCTTCCCAGCTCCGTCACAAATCCCAGCAGCTTGGACTTATCCATCTGCACCGTCTCGCTGGGGGCCAGATCTTTGGCGGCCAGGATCACCGGCTCATCCCCCAGCGCCTGCCCGTCATGACGTCCATGGAGAATCCCCACCACCCGCTCGGCAATGTCTTTCACATCGGCGGAACGGGCCTGCATATACTCATCGTCCATCTCCGCGAACATCCGGGAGAAATTGTCGCCGGCGGCGGCCACCGCGTACTCCGCGTTGATCTTCTGAGACTCGATGATGTTTTTTACGGAATCATTGAACTCAACGTCCTCCAGCATCATCGCATGTACATCAAAAATGGCGGCGTTCACCTCCCCCACTTCCTTCAGCGCTTTTTCATACAGAGCGTGGAGCTGCCGGATGGCTCTTTTCCTGGCAGTCTCATAACGTTCCAACTCCGCTGCGGGATCCGTGACACTTTTTCTCTGTACCGCCTGCTCCTCTTTGGAATAAAATGAAATTTTCCCGACGGCAATCCCCTTTAAAATGGATTTTCCCGTATACCTCTTCATAAAATGTTCCTCCCTGTCCCTTCTCCCAACAGCGGCCGCAAATCTCACTGTGATAAATGCAAAACTGAACGGTTGCGCGCAAGTCTCAGAAATTTGCCTGAAAACTTCCTCCAGAGCAGCGGCTGCCGCAGCCTCGTCAGGACCGTCAGCGGAAACTTCCGTCTTCTTCCGGCTCCCCATCTGTCGCGGCAGGGCCGCTGCCCCGCCTGCCTCCTCCGGCAAACTCCCGGCCTTCCGCCTGTTCCCTGCATCTCTTTCTGTATTCTCCCGGAGTACAGCCTGCCACCCGCCGGAAGGTCTCCGCAAAATAGCTGGCCCCCGAAAATCCGCAGTTCATGGCGATCTCCGTGATGGGCGCCGATGAGTCCAGCAGTTCCATACTCCTGCGGATCCTGTATTCCGTCAGATAGGTTACCGGGGACTTATGCAGATATTCCCGGAATAGCTTACAGCAGCTGCTTCTGCACATCTTCCCCTCCCTGGCGATGTCCTCCAGTCTCAGTTTCTCCGCATAATTCTTCTGGATAAACTCCATCATCTGATAAAGCCCCGGAAGTCTGGGATCCCTCTCCTTCCCCTGTTCTCCGGAAATTGGCATCTGGCGGCAGACCAGCCTCCAGATTCCGAAAAACAGGCCCTCCATTTCCAGCTCCAGTTCCTCTCCCTGCCTTTCACAGGCTTTCCTCACCCGGCAGACCAGCTCCAGAATTCTTTTCTGCTCTTCATTCTTTGAGGAAAGCTTTAAAAATGCCACCGCCTGTCTCCCCACCACAGGCATCACATATCTTCTCCGGATCTCCTCTGTAACGCCGATCAGAGAAGGGTGAAACCGCACACAGATGAATTCCCCGTCTTTTCCGTCCGCCGAATATCCGTAATGGATCTGACGGGCATTGACAAACACTCCTTCCCCCTTTTCCATCCGACAGCTTGTGCCGTTGATCCAGTAAGTCATCTCCCCTTCCAGCACAGCAATAAACTCCACATCCTCATGCCAGTGCCCGATTCCCGCCATATTGGGATACTCCGACAGCCTCTCCCTGGCCGCATATGCCGGAAAATCCCCGAAATGATAAAAGATTTCTTCTCTGTTTCCCTTCATCCTCTGTCCCTTCCGCCGCGCTCCTTCCAGCTTTCCTCCTGTGGATCCAAAGAAGGAAGGGCCAGTTACTGTTCACAGCCTCCGTCCCCCAGGACCGCTGTGCCGGCGTACATCTTTGCCGCAGTTACAGTTAACCTGCAGCTGCAGCTACGATTGTTATAATAAATTCTAAAAAAATGATATATTAATCTGCATGGATACAATAAAATTATAGCGGGAAATGAAAAACTTCTCAACCGGAATTGTCATGCCGGCAAGCCGCGGACCGGAAGCTGAAAGCCGCGCGGAGGTTCTCCGCCCCGGCTGATGCAGGCGTGTGTCTTCCGGCTCTGATCCAACCCGGAAGGCTGATCCGCTGCCCTGGCAGCGGATCCGGAAAAGGAAATCCCCAAACAGTACGCAGACAGGAGGAACATATCATGACCAATAAAGAGAGAAGGGACCGGGAAATAGTGTATATTTCCGATGCGTCCGTAATGGAAGAACAGAAGGCAACCAGAAAAATCCTGCGGGAGTTCAACACCTGCGATCCGTCTGACTTTGACAGACTGGCCGTCCTGACCAAGCAGCTTCTGGGAAAATCTGACGGTGCTTTCATCAACCCGCCGTTTTACTGTGATTATGGTTTCCATATTGAGACAGGGAAAAACTTTTTTGCCAACTATAACTGCACGATCCTGGATGTGGCCAGGGTCACCATCGGAGACAACTGCCAGTTTGCTCCCAATGTATCTATCTACACCGCCGGCCATCCGGTTCATCCCGAAACCCGGGGCACCATGTATGAGTACGGTATCAGTGTCACCATCGGCAATAACGTCTGGATCGGCGGCAGCACCGTCATCCTTCCCGGTGTTCATATCGGTGACAATGTGGTGATCGGCGCCGGAAGCGTAGTCACCAAAGATATCCCCGCGGGAACCATCGCCGCAGGAAATCCCTGCCGCGTACTTCGCGAGATCACGGAAGCTGACAGACGCACCTACTTTCGCGGACGCCAGATCGACGATGAGGCTTGGGCGCATATTCAGGATATAATGCAGAAATAATCTGCCTGAAAATCAAAGATCCCGCCGCCCGCATGTCTCTCAAGGCATACGGGCGGTGGGATCTCACCTCTGCTTTATCGTAGTTTGGCGGAGAGTTTTCCATACTCACCTGTCAGTCATCAATATACTGACCGGTTCCGCTCTTCATCTCCTCCACATTTCCAAAACCGCCGATTTCCACCTCATACCAGTTGTCCCCATTGGTGATCACATAACTGAATTCCGATACCAGTCCTTCTGAACTTACCTCCTCCTGGATGATCTCTCCTCCCCCTGTCTGCTCCAGCGCGATTTCTCTGGCCCGGCTCTGATCAATGCGGAGAGTCATCACCAGAATCACCGCTGCAGCTGCTATCACCAGAACTGCACCAATGATAATACCTGCAATCGCTTTTACCGATAATTTCTTCATAACATATTTCCTCGCTTTCTTTTTTGTTTTGATACGCTTATTCTAACCATCAAAGATTAAAAGAACATTAAAGCCCGGCGACCGGGTTCTTGTTCCCGCCATCACTCCCGACTGGAATTCCCTGGAAGCCCAGGCCGGCTATTCCATGCATTCCGGCGGTATGCTGGCAGGCTGGAAGTTTTCCAACTTCAAGGACGGCGTATTTTCCGAGTATTTCCATGTAAACGATGCAGACGGCAACCTGGCGCTTCTTCCCTCCAACATCTCCCCGGTGGATGCCTGCATGCTGTCCGATATGGTTCCCACCGGATTTCACGGCGCAGAGCTGGCAGATATCCAGTTCGGGGATTCCGTGCTGGTGATCGGCATCGGCCCTGTAGGTTTGATGTCTGTTGCAGGAGCCAATATGCGCGGTGCCTCCCGGATCATTGCAGTGGGCACAAGGCCCGTGTGCGTGGAAGCGGCTAAAGACTATGGCGCCACCGGTTTTGTCAGCTACAAGGACGGAACCATTGAAGACCAGGTTCTTGCCATGACCGACGGCAAAGGTGTGGATAAGGTGATCGTAGCCGGAGGCGGCTGTGAAACTTTTGATTCCGCCATTAAATGCCTGAAACCCGGCGGAAAGATCGGAAACGTGAACTATCTGGGCAGCGGTACTTATGTAAACATTCCCAGGGCAGAATGGGGCGTAGGTATGGGGCACAAACAGATCAACGGCGGACTGATGCCCGGCGGACGTCTCCGCATGGAAAAGCTGGGCGCCCTGGTATCTTCCGGTAAGCTGGATGTGCATCCCCTGGTATTCCACCTCTTCGAGGGTTGGGAGCATCTGGAAGAGGCGCTGTTTCTGATGAGGGACAAACCCAGAGATCTGATCAAACCGGTTGTGAAGATCCAGGACTGATCTTTTCTCATGAAAGTGCTGATCGTATCCGGCTTTCTTGGGGCCGGAAAGACAACCTTTATCCGGGAAATGTCCAGGAAGACTTCCCTGGATTTTGTGGTCATGGAAAATGAATACGGGGAAGTGGGAATCGATGCGGATCTGCTGGACAATGACCGGCAGATGGATATCTGGGAGCTGACGGAAGGATGTATCTGCTGCTCCATGAAATCGGATTTTGCTTCCTCCGTTCTGACCATCGCCAATACCCTGGATCCGGAATATCTGATCGTGGAGCCCACCGGTGTAGGTGTTCTGTCCAATGTGATCAGGAATCTCCAGCAGATCCAGTATCAGAGGATCACCCTCCTGTCCCCGGTAACGATTCTGGACGCCCGGAATTTTAACGATTCCCTGCGGGAATACCGGGAACTCATGGAGGATCAGATCCGAGCTGCCGGAACCATTGTGGTTTCCAAACGGGATTTTGGAGATTCCGGGGCTTCCCGGAGGCCAGACTGCTGGAAACAGAGATCCGCAGACTGAACCCGGGCGCCAGAATTCAGATTCCTCACTATTCGGCCCTTCCAGCCGAATGGTGGAAAGATTTACTGACCACTGATCTGGAAGGCAGAAAAACGGTGTCCTCTTCACTGGAGACGCCGGATCTGGAAAATCTGGGACTGAAAAACATCAGTCTCCCCAGCGGCAATCATCTCATTGCTTTTCTGGAACGTCTGATCTCAGGCGCATATGGAAATATCTGGAGGGCGAAAGGATTTGTCAGAACCGGAGACTGCTGGCTGCGTTTTGACGTGGTGAATGGTCAGTATACGATCGCCGGTTTCCAGGAAACGGAGATACCGAAAAGTATCTTTATAGGAAAAAATTTGCAGCGGAGTGCTCTGCGGAAAGCCCTGCTGCTTCAGGAAGGGGCAGCCGGAAACTAGGCGGCTCCTTTTTTGCTGCGGGATCAGGCTGTTAACTCTCTGCAAAGTCTCCGGGTACTTTCTATACATACCACTGCGCCTGAGCCATATACAGTTCCCTGTATTTCCCCATCTTCTTCATCAGTTCCGTATGAGTACCTTCTTCAATGATCTTCCCGTTCTCCGTATAGTACAGAAAAACCCGGAAAACCGCAGTTTTCCGGGTAAATCTTATGCTTGGACAAATTATATTTTATGATTACTCGATGATGGAAGCCACACGGCCAGATCCTACAGTACGTCCACCCTCACGGATAGCGAAAGTAAGACCCTGCTCCATAGCGATCGGATGGATCAGCTCGATGGTCATCTCTACGTTATCACCAGGCATGCACATCTCAGTACCTTCCGGCAGAGAGATAACACCTGTTACGTCTGTTGTTCTGAAGTAGAACTGCGGACGATAGTTGTTGAAGAACGGAGTATGACGTCCACCCTCGTCTTTGGTCAGAACGTATACCTGAGCAGTAAATTTCTTATGGCAGGTAACGCTTCCGGGTTTTGCCAGAACCTGACCACGAACGATCTCAGTTCTCTGGATACCACGCAGCAGAGCACCGATGTTATCACCAGCCTGTGCCTCATCCAGCAGCTTACGGAACATCTCGATACCAGTTACAACAGTTTTCTTCTTCTCTTCCTTAACGCCCAGGATCTCAACCTCGTCGTTCAGGTGCAGAACACCACGCTCTACTCTACCAGTAGCAACGGTTCCACGACCGGTAATGGTGAATACGTCCTCTACAGGCATCAGGAACGGTTTGTCCTTATCACGCTGCGGATCCGGAATGTAGCTGTCTACAGCATCCATCAGCTCCAGGATCTTGTCGCCCCACTCGCTGCTGGGATCTTCCAGAGCCTTCAGAGCGGAACCCTGGATGATCGGAGTGTCATCTCCCGGGAACTCGTACTCGTTCAGCAGCTCACGGATCTCCATGTCTACCAGCTCCAGCAGCTCCTCATCGTCTACCATATCACATTTGTTCATGAATACAACGATGTAGGGAACGCCTACCTGACGGGACAGCAGGATGTGCTCTTTAGTCTGAGCCATAACACCATCAGTAGCAGCAACTACCAGGATAGCGCCGTCCATCTGAGCAGCACCGGTGATCATGTTCTTAACGTAGTCAGCATGTCCGGGGCAGTCAACGTGTGCATAGTGACGTTTCTCTGTCTCATACTCAACGTGTGCGGTGGAGATGGTGATTCCACGCTCTCTCTCTTCCGGAGCTTTATCGATATTCTCGAATGCTACAGCTTCTCCGGTTCCCAGTCTCTCATGCAGTGTCTTGGTAATAGCTGCAGTCAGAGTGGTTTTACCATGGTCTACGTGTCCGATGGTACCAATGTTGCAATGCGGTTTGGTTCTTTCGAATTTAGCTTTAGCCATTATAAATGTCCTCCTTAAAACTTTAGCCCGCAGGGGCAAATTTTAACTTTTTTTCTTAAAACCTGCTATCCTTGATTATATTGCAATTCAGGGATATTTGCAAGCCAAATTTACCGATTCTTTCAGAAGAATCGTAACTATTCAGCATTCCAATACCCCGCGAGGCGTCCTGCTGCATTTGCAGCGGGATCCCGAGGCCTGCGGGCGCCAGGCTGCGATTCCAGCAGCCTGGGTGCATACTCTTGTGACAGTGAAGCCGGAAGGCTGAACTGTTACGAAGAATCGTAAGAAATACCGGGCCTTCAGCGGTTGCCCGCTGAAGAACACCGATGATTTTGTCAGATTGCGGAATCTGGGTTTTTATTTGCTCTTTGCTGACAGAACCTTTTCCTGTACAGACTTGGGAACCGGCTCATATCTGTCGAAGAACATGGAGTAGTTACCACGGCCCTGAGTTCTGGAACGCAGGTCTGTTGCGTATCCGAACATCTCAGCCAGGGGTACGAATCCGCGGATCATCTTTCCGCCTCCGATATCCTCCATACCTTCGATCCGTCCACGACGGGAGTTGATATCACCGATAACATCTCCCATGTAATCCTCCGGAGTTGTAACTTCCACTCTCATGATGGGCTCCAGCAGTACCGGAGCTGCTTTCTGCATAGCATCCTTGAATGCCATGGATCCGGCAATATGGAAAGCCATCTCGGAGGAGTCTACCTCATGGTAAGAACCATCGTATACATTCGCATGTACGCCTACTACCGGGAAGCCGCCCAGAATACCGGACTTCATGGCGTCCTCGATACCTTCGCCGACTGCGGGGATATACTCCTTCGGAATCGCACCACCCACAACCGTAGACTCGAACTTGTAGGTTTCCTCTGCGTTTGCGTCCATGGGCTCGAATTTCACCTTAACATGTCCGTACTGTCCACGACCACCGGACTGCTTAGCATATTTGTGCTCCACATCCACTGCCTTGGTGATGGTCTCCTTGTAAGCAACCTGAGGTGCACCTACATTGGCCTCCACCTTGAACTCACGGAGCAGACGGTCAACGATGATCTCCAGGTGGAGCTCACCCATACCAGCGATGATGGTCTGTCCGGTCTCCGGATTGGTATGCGCACGGAAGGTGGGATCCTCCTCAGCCAGTTTGGCCAGAGACTCACCCAGCTTGCCCTGTCCTGCTTTTGTCTTGGGCTCGATAGCCAGCTCGATAACCGGCTCCGGGAACTCCATGGACTCCAGGATTACCGGATGCTGCTCGTCACAGATGGTATCTCCTGTGGTACTCACCTTAAATCCGATGGCTGCCGCAATATCTCCGGAGTAAACCTTATCCAGCTCCATACGCTTGTTGGCATGCATCTGAAGGATACGGCCAACACGCTCTTTCTTGCCCTTGGTGGCATTCAGAACGTAAGAACCGGAATTCATGGTTCCTGAATACACACGGAAATATGCCAGCTTACCAACAAACGGGTCTGTCATGATCTTAAATACCAGAGCGGAGAACGGCTCGTCATCAGAAGAATGTCTTACAACTTCGTTGCCGTCCATATCCGTTCCGTCGATAGGCGGGATATCTGTGGGAGCAGGCATGTACTCCAGGATGGCATCCAGAAGCTTCTGAACACCTTTGTTTCTGTATGCGGAACCGCAGCAAACCGGAATAGCCGCACACTCGCAGGTAGCTTTTCTCAAAGCAGCCTTCATAGCCTCAACGGACGGCTCTTCGCCCTCCAGATATTCCATCATCAGATCATCATCCAGCTCGCAGACTTTCTCCACCAGCTCGGTATGGTACAGCTCTGCCTCATCCTGCATATCCTCCGGGATATCTACGATGGAAATATCTTCGCCCTTATCATCGTTATAGATATAGGCTTTCATCTCAAACAGATCAATGATTCCCTGGAACTCATCCTCTTTTCCAATGGGAAGCTGCAGACAAATGGCATTTTTTCCAAGTCTGGTCTTGATCTGGTCAACCGCGTTATAGAAATCTGCTCCCAGGATATCCATCTTATTGATGAATGCCATACGGGGAACATTGTAGGTATCAGCCTGACGCCATACATTCTCGGACTGAGGCTCTACACCGCCCTTTGCGCAGAACACGCCTACCGCACCGTCCAGTACACGCAGAGAACGCTCAACCTCAACGGTGAAGTCTACGTGTCCAGGAGTATCGATAATGTTGATTCTGTGCTCCAGTGCGCCCGGTTTCGCCTTGCAGTTCTCCTGCAGAGTCCAGTGACAGGTGGTAGCAGCGGAAGTGATGGTGATACCTCTCTCCTGCTCCTGCTCCATCCAGTCCATGGTGGCTGTACCCTCATGGGTATCTCCAATCTTATAGTTTACACCGGTGTAGTACAGGATACGCTCGGTCAGAGTTGTCTTACCTGCATCGATGTGCGCCATAATACCAATATTTCTGGTTCTCTCTAATGGATATTCTCTTCCAGCCAATTGGAATTCCTCCTTTTAATTAGAAGCGATAATGGGCAAATGCCTTATTAGCCTCTGCCATCTTATGCATGTCTTCTTTCCTCTTCACGGATGCGCCTGTGTTGTTCATGGCGTCCAGAATTTCATTAGCCAGTCTGTCCTCCATTGTCTTCTCGCCTCTCTTGCGGGAAAACATAATCAGCCAGCGAAGCGCCAGAGCCTGACGTCTCTCCGGTCTTACCTCAACGGGTACCTGGTAGGTAGCTCCACCAATACGTCTTGCTTTTACTTCCAGAACCGGCATAATATTGTTCATTGCTTCCTCAAAAGCTTCAATTGCTGGCTTTTCAGCCTTTGCTTCTACTTTGGCGAAAGCGCCATATACGATCTTCTGAGCGATTCCTCTCTTACCGTCTAACATTACGTTATTGATAAGTTTGGTAACCACTTTGTTGTTGTATAACGGATCCGCCAAAACGTCTCTTTTCTGAGTATGTCCTTTACGTGGCACGTTACTTCCCTCCTTAATCAATAGATTATCTCACAGGTACTCACATGATATCCCGGGCAGTTACCGGTATATCCCTATGTGTTCGCACTGGTAAATTCCTCTATTTAAACCCGCAGTCATCAGGGTATAATGGAATACCATACATAGTTTGTGATACTGATTTAATACACCGACCGCCATCAGCCGTGAAGCCATTCTGTCCTCTGCTGATATGCGGTTCGCCGCCATGCCGTCACTCATCGGCTTCGCCGATTCGTGCCGCGGCTTTCGTCGTATACGCCCAATCATCTGCTCTCTGCCTGGGCTGCGAGCAGCCCATTCTTCCATCTGATGATCTTCTGTTTGCCGCCATGCCGTCACTCATCGGCTTCGCCGATTCGTGCCGCGGCTTTCGCCGTATACGTCCAATCATCCGCTGTCAGCCTGGGCTGCAAGCAGCCCATTCTTCCATCTGATGATCTTCTGTTTGCCGCCATGCCGTCACTCATCGGCTTCGCCGATTCGTGCCGCGGCTTTCGCCGTATACGTCCAATCATCCGCTGTCAGCCTGGGCTGCAAGCAGCCCATTCTTCCATCTGATGATTGTCCGTGCATGGCTCAATGCTAACGACTATTTTTTCGGTCTTTTAGCTCCGTATTTGGAACGGGCCTGTTTTCTGTTGGCAACACCAGCGGTATCCAGTGTTCCTCTGATGATATGGTATCTGGTACCGGGCAGGTCCTTTACACGGCCGCCGCGGATCAGAACAACGCTGTGCTCCTGCAGGTTGTGTCCCTCTCCCGGAATGTAGCTTGTTACCTCGATTCCATTGGACAGACGCACCCTGGCGATCTTACGCAGAGCAGAGTTCGGCTTTTTCGGTGTAGCTGTTTTCACGGCTGTGCACACGCCTCTCTTCTGCGGGGAGGACATCTCAGTAGATTTCTTCTTTAAAGAATTGAAGCTTCTCTGCAGAGCAGGAGCTGTCGATTTCTTCACGGAAGTCTGACGTCCTTTTTTAACTAACTGGTTGAATGTAGGCATTCCATTTCACCTCCTATAAATTTTTCCCTTTCAAGAATCTGTGACTGCTATTCATCTTTGTTATGGGCATGAAAATAACTGCGTTTCCATGCACGCTTTTGTATTATATCCTCTGAAAAATCAAAAGTCAAGCTACTTTTTGTAAAATTTAAAGAAGGATGCTGTTCAAAAGCAGCATCCTTCTTCTGTATATCTTCTATTATAATTTATATGAGATATTCCTACTCCTCTGTGGTCAGGACAATCTCCTCTTCCGGCTGGTCTTCCTCTTCTACAGGAATCTCCTCCAGCAGAATATCATTCTCCTCCACATCCTGAACAGGCTCATCCGGCTCCTGGGCTTTCAGTTCCTCATGGAAGTCCTCCTCCTTGTCGGGAATCATTCCATCAGTGGAAAGCCTTACATTCCGATACTGCTTCATGCCGGTTCCGGCAGGAATCAGTTTACCGATGATCACGTTTTCCTTCAGTCCGATCAGGTGGTCTACCTTACCCTTGATGGCGGCCTCCGTCAATACCTTTGTGGTCTCCTGGAAGGATGCTGCAGACAGGAAGGAATCTGTGGCCAGGGATGCCTTGGTGATACCCAGCATCACCTGCTTGCCCTCTGCAGGCTCTTTACCTTCAGCAGCAAGCTGCTCGTTCACTTCCTCATAATCCAGTACATCCACCAGTGTTCCCGGCAGGAAGTTACTGTCACCGTTGTTCTCCACACGGATCTTCTTCAGCATCTGGCGCACGATAACCTCGATATGCTTATCGTTGATCTCCACACCCTGAAGGCGGTATACTCTCTGTACCTCCCGCAGCATATAATCCTGAACGGCGCGCACACCCTTGATCTTCAGAATATCATGGGGGTTCACAGAACCTTCGGTCAATTCATCTCCGGCCTCCAGAACCTGTCCGTCCTGAACCTTGATCCTGGAACCATAAGGAATCAGATACGTCTTGGAATCTCCGGAATCTCCGTCAGTAACCACGATCTCACGTTTCTTCTTGGTATCCTTGATGGCAACCGTTCCCTTGATCTCTGTAATGATCGCAAGTCCCTTGGGTTTTCTGGCCTCAAACAGCTCCTCCACACGGGGAAGACCCTGTGTGATATCACCTCCGGCCACACCTCCGGTATGGAAGGTACGCATGGTAAGCTGAGTACCCGGTTCTCCGATGGACTGAGCTGCGATAATACCCACAGACTCACCCACCTGCACCGGCTCTCCGGTAGCCATGTTGGCGCCGTAGCACTTGGCGCAGACACCAATCTTGCACCGGCAGCTTAAGATGGTACGGATCTTGATCTTCTTAAAGGGCTCTCCGTTCTCGTCCACACCTTCACTCATGATCCTTGCCGCACGCTTGGGCGTGATCATGTGATTTGCCTTAACGATCACATTTCCCTCTTTATCCTTAATGGTCTCGCAGGAGAAACGTCCTGTGATACGCTCCTGCAGACTTTCGATTTCTTCCTTTCCATCGGCAAATTCCATCACATACATGCCGGGGATCTCATCTTTTCCTTCACAGCAGTCCACTTCCCGGACGATCAGGTCCTGAGAAACGTCTACCAGACGTCTGGTCAGGTATCCGGAATCGGCGGTACGCAGAGCCGTATCGGAAAGACCTTTACGGGCTCCATGAGCAGACATGAAGTATTCCAGTACGTCCAGACCTTCACGGAAGTTGGACTTGATGGGAAGCTCGATGGTATGTCCGGTGGTATCTGCCATCAGACCACGCATACCGGCAAGCTGTTTGATCTGCTTATCAGAACCACGGGCTCCGGAATCGGCCATCATAAAGATGTTGTTGTAAGCATCCAGTCCGTCCAGCAGCGCCTTGGTCAGTGCGTCATCCGTCTGCTTCCAGGTTTCCACCACCTCTTTGTAACGCTCTTCCTCCGTGATCAGACCACGTTTAAAGTTTCTGGTGATCCTGTCCACCGTATCCTGGGCCTTCTGGATCATCTCCGGTTTCTCAGGCGGCACGGTCATATCGGAAATGGATACCGTCATGGCCGCTCTTGTGGAGTATTTATATCCCATGGATTTGATATCATCCAGAACCTCAGCGGTGGTGGTTGCTCCATGGGTATTGATAACCTTTTCCAGGATCTTCTTCAGCTGTTTCTTTCCAACGTGGAAATCCACTTCCAGCGCCAGCTCATTTCCCTCCTGGGATCTGTCCACAAATCCCAGATCCTGGGGCAGGATCTCATTGAACAGGAAACGTCCCAGCGTAGACTCCACATTCTTGGTAAGCACTGTGCCGTCCGGCATGGTCTTGCTGCAGCGCACATGTACTCTGGTCTGCAGAGTAATATATCCGTTTTCATAAGCCAGAATCGCTTCATTCAGGTTCTTAAACCAGGATCCCTCTCCTTTGCTTCCCGGACGTTCCTGGGTCAGATAGTAGATACCCAGCACCATATCCTGGGAAGGAACTGCCACCGGTCCTCCGTCGGAGGGCTTCAGCAGGTTATTGGGAGACAGCAGCAGGAACCGGCACTCCGCCTGCGCTTCCACGGACAGGGGGAGATGCACAGCCATCTGGTCTCCATCGAAGTCGGCGTTGAAAGCGGTACAAACCAGCGGATGCAGCTTGATCGCTTTACCTTCCACCAGAATGGGCTCAAATGCCTGGATACCCAGACGATGCAGGGTAGGCGCACGGTTCAGCATTACAGGATGCTCCTTGATAACCTCCTCCAGCACGTCCCAGACCTCGGTCTGCAGTTTCTCCACCATTTTCTTGGCGTTCTTGATATTATGAGCGGTTCCGTTGGCCACCAGCTCCTTCATAACAAAGGGCTTAAACAGCTCAATAGCCATTTCCTTAGGCAGACCGCACTGATAGATCTTCAGCTCCGGTCCCACCACGATAACGGAACGGCCGGAATAATCCACACGTTTTCCCAGCAGATTCTGACGGAAACGGCCGGATTTTCCTTTCAGCATATCGGACAGAGACTTTAACGCACGGTTTCCGGGACCTGTTACAGGGCGTCCCCGGCGTCCGTTGTCGATCAGGGCATCCACTGCCTCCTGCAGCATACGCTTCTCATTGCGCACGATAATATCAGGAGCTCCCAGCTCCAGCAGTCTCTTCAGACGATTATTTCTGTTGATGATTCTTCTGTACAGATCATTCAGGTCAGAGGTGGCAAAACGGCCTCCGTCCAGCTGCACCATAGGACGCAGATCCGGAGGAATCACCGGGATCACATCCATGATCATCCACTCCGGACGGTTGCCGGACTCACGGAACGCCTCAACAACCTCCAGGCGCTTGATGATCCGGGCACGTTTCTGTCCCGTGGAATCTTTCAGGCCGGCTTTCAGTTCCGCCGCTTCCTTCTCCAGGTCAATGGCCTCCAGAAGCTCCTTGATGGATTCAGCACCCATACCCACACGGAAATCATATCCGTACTGTTCTCTGGCATCCTGGTATTCCCGCTCCGTCAGCACCTGTTTTAACTGGAGGCCGCTGTTGGCCGGGTCCAGAACGATATAATTGGCAAAATACAGCACCTTCTCCAGGGTCCTGGGGGACAGATCCAGAATCAGTCCCATCCGGGAAGGAATCCCCTTGAAGTACCAGATATGGGATACGGGAGCTGCCAGCTCAATGTGTCCCATACGCTCCCTGCGGACGCTGGACTTGGTAACTTCCACGCCGCATCGATCGCAGACAACGCCTTTGTAACGGATCTTTTTATATTTACCGCAATGACACTCCCAGTCCTTGCTGGGCCCGAAGATACGCTCGCAGAACAATCCGTCCTTTTCCGGCTTCAATGTTCTGTAGTTGATGGTTTCCGGTTTCTTCACCTCGCCCCGGGACCACTCCCGAATCTTCTCCGGAGAAGCCAGACCGATCTTGATCGCGTCAAATGTCATCGGTTGATATACTTCTTTATTGGTTGTTTCAGCCATTTGGTTGCTCCTTTCTCAGATTATCACCGCCGCCGGATCTCCCTGCGGCTGCGTGTCAAGCCCGGTGCGCCGGGATCCTCCCTGATCTTCCGGCACACCATCTATGGAACAAAGCATTCTGCATCAGATATCCAGCAGATCCTCTTCTCCTTCCGGCTCATCCATCACATCGTCTTCCACGTCCACCAGCTCTCCATCGTCAAATTCCTGCTTGCTGAAGCCGTATTCGCCATAGGATTCATTGTCATCATCCCTGTAGCGGCGGTCTCCCTCAATAATGGAGCGCAGGCTGGTGTCGCCGTAGTCGATGTTCTCCATGATCTCCACCTCAGTATTGTCATCTTTCAGGACCTTCACATCCAGTCCCAGAGACTGCAGTTCCTTCAGCAGTACCTTAAAGGACTCCGGAATTCCCGGCTCAGGAATGTTGTCTCCCTTAATGATGGCCTCATAGGTCTTCACACGTCCGATCACATCATCGGATTTTACAGTCAGGATTTCCTGAAGTGTGTAGGATGCACCGTACGCCTCCAGAGCCCAAACCTCCATCTCTCCGAAACGCTGGCCTCCGAACTGGGCTTTTCCGCCCAGAGGCTGCTGCGTTACCAGGGAGTATGGGCCTGTGGAACGGGCATGGATCTTATCGTCAACCAAATGGTGCAGCTTCAGATAATGCATGTGTCCGATCGTTACCGGGCTGTCAAAATATTCTCCGGTACGGCCGTCACGCAGTCTCACCTTACCGTCTCTGGAAATGGGCACTCCCTTCCAGAGAGCTCTGTGAGCCTTGTTCTCATCCAGATACTGCATAACCTCAGGAGCAAGGATATCCTCATATTTTTTACGGAATTCCTCAAAATCTTCTGTATTTACATAATCATTGGCCAGTTCCAGCGTATCCTGAATATCATTCTCGTTGGCGCCGTCAAATACAGGCGTGGCAATGTTGAATCCCAGCGCCTTGGCCGCCAGACTCAGATGGATCTCCAGCACCTGTCCGATGTTCATACGGGAAGGCACACCCAGCGGATTCAGCACAATGTCCAGAGGACGGCCGTTGGGCAGGAAGGGCATATCCTCCACCGGAAGTACACGGGAAACAACACCCTTGTTTCCATGACGTCCGGCCATCTTGTCTCCCACGGAAATCTTTCTCTTCTGGGCAATATAAATACGTACTGCCTGATTCACTCCCGGAGACAGCTCATCCCCGTTCTCTCTGGTAAATACCTTGGCATCCACAACGATACCATACTCACCGTGGGGAACCTTCAGGGAAGTATCCCTCACCTCTCTGGCCTTTTCACCGAAAATGGCCCGAAGCAGGCGTTCCTCAGCAGTCAGCTCTGTCTCTCCCTTGGGAGTAACCTTACCCACCAGGATGTCCCCGGCACGAACCTCCGCGCCGATACGGATGATTCCTCTCTCATCCAGATCCTTCAGGGCATCATCACCTACGCCGGGAACGTCCTTGGTGATCTCCTCCGGTCCCAGCTTGGTATCTCTGGCTTCCGCCTCATATTCTTCGATATGGATGGATGTATACACATCCTCCTGTACCAGACGCTCGCTCAGCAGAACCGCATCCTCGTAATTATATCCCTCCCAGGTCATGAATCCGATCAGCGGATTCTTACCCAGAGCCAGTTCTCCATTGTAAGTGGAAGGACCATCTGCGATTACCTGTCCTTTTTCCACCCGCTCACCCTTATTCACGATGGGCTTCTGATTGTAGCAGTTGCTCTGGTTACTTCTCAGGAACTTGGTAAGATGGTATACATCCACAGTCCCCTGATCGTTCTTTACGGTGATCTCCTTGGATGTGGACTTGGTTACCACACCGGAATTTTTCGCCACAATACAAACACCGGAGTCTACAGCCGTCTTGGCCTCCATACCGGTTCCCACCACAGGAGCCTCTGTGATCATCAGCGGAACCGCCTGACGCTGCATGTTGGATCCCATCAGCGCACGGTTGGCATCATCATTCTGAAGGAAGGGGATCAGAGCCGTAGCCACAGAAAACACCATCTTCGGGGATACGTCCATGAAGTCAAACATCTGACGCTCATACTCCTGCGTCTCTTCTCTGTAACGTCCGGATACGTTCTTATGAACGAAATGGCCTTCCTGATCCAATGGCTCATTGGCCTGCGCCACATGGTAATTATCTTCCTCATCGGCAGTCATATATACCACCTCATCGGTTACCCTGGGGTTCTTGGGATCCGTCTTATCAATCTTACGGTAAGGAGCCTCCACAAATCCGTACTCATTGATCCGGGCATAGGATGCCAGGGAGTTGATCAGACCAATGTTGGGTCCCTCAGGAGTCTCGATAGGGCACATTCTTCCATAGTGGGAGTAATGCACGTCACGCACTTCGAATCCGGCACGGTCTCTGGACAGACCTCCGGGACCCAGGGCAGACAGACGTCTCTTATGTGTAAGCTCACCCAGCGGGTTATTCTGATCCATAAACTGGGACAGCTGAGAGGAACCAAAGAATTCCTTTACAGCAGCAGTCACAGGCTTAATGTTGATCAGAGACTGAGGAGAAATCCCCTCAGCGTCCTGAGTAGTCATTCTTTCGCGGACTACTCTTTCCAGTCTGGACATACCGATCCGGTACTGATTCTGCAGAAGTTCGCCCACCGCACGGATCCGGCGGTTGCCCAGATGGTCGATATCGTCATCGTTGCCCAGACCGTACTCCAGATGGATATTATAGTTAATGGAAGCAAAAATATCTTCCTCAGTAATGTGCTTGGGAATCAGGTCGTGTACATGGCGGCGGATAGCCTCCTTCAGCTCATCCTCGTCCTCATTCTCCTCCATCAGGCGGGAAAGCACCGGGTAGTATACCAGTTCAGTGATCCCCAGATCTCTGGGATTGCAGTCAACAAAATTCCGCAGATCCACCATCATATTGGAAAGAACCTTGATATTTCTTTCCTCTGTCTGGATCATCACATAGGGAACAGCGGCGTTCTGGATCGCGTCCGCCATCTCCTTGGTCACCTCTGTACCGGCCTCTGCCAGGATCTCTCCTGTGGTTGTGTCCACCACATCCTCCGCCAGGATGTGTCCCGCAATACGGTTGCGCAGAAGCAGCTTTTTATTAAACTTATAACGGCCCACCTTTGCCAGATCATATCTCTTGGGGTCAAAGAACATGCTGTTGATCAGGCTTCTGGCGCTCTCCACTGCCAGCGGCTCACCGGGACGGATCTTCTTGTACAGTTCCAGAAGTCCTTCCTCATAGCTGGTAGCCGTATCCTTGGTAAAGCTGGCCTCGATCTTCGGCTCATCACCGAACAGATCGATAATCTCCGCATTGGTTCCCCGTCCCAGGGCACGGATCAGAACAGTGATGGGCACCTTCCTGGTCCGGTCCACACGGACGTAAAACACATCATTGGAGTCCGTCTCATATTCCAGCCAGGCTCCGCGGTTGGGGATAACGGTAGAGGAAAACAGTCTTTTTCCTACTTTATCATGAGCGATGGCATAGTAGATACCGGGGGAACGCACCAGCTGGCTGACGATAACACGCTCAGCACCGTTGATTACAAAGGTGCCTGTTTCCGTCATCAGCGGCAGATCACCCATGAAAATCTCATGCTCCTTGATCTCATCGTTCTCCTTATTATACAGTCTCACCTTGACTTTCAGCGGAGCCGCGTAAGTGGCATCTCTCTCCTTGCACTCCTCGATGGAATACTTCACATCGTCTTCGCACAGAGTAAAATCCACAAATTCCAGGCTCAACTTTCCACTGTAGTCCATGATGGGAGAGATATCCTCAAATACTTCCTTCAGGCCTTCCTCAAGGAACCAGTTGTAGGAATCCTTCTGAACTTCGATCAAGTTGGGCATCTCCAAAACTTCTTTTTGTCTCTGGTAACTCATCCGCATACTTTTTCCAGATGTAATAGGACGTATTCTGTTTTTTTCCATAGACCGTTTCACCCCTTGTGTATAATTTATTCCCGCAGACAATCAACATACGGACATGCCTGCATGTCCGTTCTGCAACTGCCGCGGGGGTCTTTGACTACCGCTCATGCCTATTCAAGTCGATCATTTTACGTTACTAGGCATATCTTGCCATAATAGTGCATTTTCTACATTACCATGATTTGTCAAGTATGTCAATAAGAAATTTTATTTTTTTCAACAGTTCCGCCATAGGAAGTTACTATTCACAGCCGTTTCATACTTGACAGCAGACGCGTTGTGTCTGCACAAAAGCATCTGCTGTCAGGTATGAAACAGGATGGGAAAGGTTACTTGCGTCAGACTGTTTTATCTCTTTCCTATGGGCGGTATGTCCGTCAGGCCTCAGACGGCAGCTGCACACGCAGCGGACGGACGGCCCTGCCGGCTTCTATCCCCGGGACCCGGGAATAGAAAATCCCCCGCGGTTGTCTTGCGGGGGATTTCTCCACTTGGCTTATACAATTCTGTATGGCAGTTCAGGATAGCCAAACCTTCTGCTCTTCCTGAACGGAACGGCTGCTCTTCAATTACTTCAGAGTAACCTTTGCTCCTTCAGCCTCCAGTTTAGTCTTCAGCTCCTCAGCCTCAGCCTTGGATACAGCCTCCTTCAGAACCTTCGGAGCGCCGTCTACAACAGCCTTAGCCTCTTTCAGTCCCAGACCAGTTGCCTCACGAACAACCTTGATAACCTTAACCTTGTTCGGTCCAACCTCTGTCAGCTCTACATCGAACTCGTCCTTCTCCTCAGCGGCCTCAGCTGCTCCGCCTGCTGCTGCTACAACAACACCTGCTGCTGCAGATACGCCAAACTCCTCCTCGCAAGCCTTTACCAGCTCGTTCAGCTCTAATACAGATAACTCTTTGATAGCTTCGATAAATTCAGCTGTAGTTAACTTTGCCATTCTTCTTTACCTCCAATTAATAATTGTATTTTTCTTATGCAGCTATGCTGCTTCCGGGGAATCCGTCATCAGGATCCCATACTGTCTTACGCCTCTTTTGCCTCCGCGATCTGGCTGATAACGCGGGCAAAATTTGCGATGGGAGACTGGATGCTTCCAAGCAGTTTTCCAAGAAGTTCCTCTCTGGAAGGTACTTCGGAAAGAGCCTTGATTCCAGCCTGGTCATAGTAGCCGCCTTCAACAACACCGGCGATCAGCTCCAGCTTGGGAGCGGTCTTGGCGAACTTTGCCAGAAGTCTTGCAGGAGCTGTTGCATCGTCCTTGGAAATCGCCAGAGCATTGGTTCCTTCCAGATGCTTGCACAGTTCTTCACAGGGTGTTCCCTTAAATGCAAAATTCATCATGGTGTTCTTGTATACTTTGTATACAACACCGGCTTCTCTTAATTCCTTACGCAGCTGTGTATCCTGAGCAACAGTAAGTCCGCTGTAGTTTACCAGCACAACACCTGCCGCACCATCGATACTCTGAGCAATCTCTTCTACGATCGGTTTCTTGAGTTCTACTTTTGCCATGAATGGTGCACCTCCTTATAGATTAGTAGTGTACCGCCAAATATGAAAAAAACCTCTCTGCAAAAGACAGAGAGGAACTTGATCTATTCGTCAAGAATGTATTTTCCTCGGCAGGCGTACAAGCCTTATGCCTTACGGCACCTGCTGTCTTCGGCGTGATACTTGCTTATCATAGCATTCCTTTCAAAGCTTGTCAATATGTTTTTTCATTTTTTTTGCAGTACGCCTGCCGGATTACGATGCATGCGTCGAAACCAAATACAGGATATCACAGGCAAACCCCGGCAGCGCTCCGGCGGGCGCAGGAAGCCGGAAGGCTGCGCGGTTACCTGACCGGGCAGGGGAAGCTGCTTTCCCTGTCCGGTCGCCGCGATGCAAATACAGCTCCCAGCAGAGCCGTTCCCTGTACCCGCCCGGCCAATGGCTGTTCATGCAGGCATGACGGCGGCCTGCCTGGCTTAATCGAGTAGAAGGCGGTGATTAGCCGCCGTCCTCTCACACCACCGCGCGTACCGTTCGGTACACGGCGGTTTCAATAGTTGACGTGCACAGACTGATAGGCTGTAGCTAAATCATAAAAGCCCCAGTTTATCAGTCTTCTTTTGCTTAATGCCCAGTTGACCGCCTTGTTTCCTGCATTAAACCAGTATCCTTTACGGTCATAGGCAATCGTTGCCGCATAATGGCTGTCCACTCCCAATCCTATGAGTTTTCTCATTCTGGTTTTGGGCAGCTTCCACTGTTTCCAGATACACATCCGTATCCGACGGTACACCCATCCGTTTAGGCTTTCGATGTTATTCTTCATATCCGCTATTCCGTAATAATTCAGCCATCCTCTCATGTAGACCTTTATCTTCTCCATGGTTTGGACGATACTTCCGCACCTGCTCCGGGAAGTGAGCCTGCGCAGTTTATCCTTGACTTTCTTCCATGACTTCCCATGGACCCGGATATAAATTCCTTTTCCGTTCTTCCCATAACAAAAGCCAAGAAACTTAAAATTTCGGATCGCGAATACACTGACCGTCCGGCTCTTTTCCCGGTTCACTTTCAGCTTCAGCTTTTCCTCCAGATACTTCGTACTGGATTCCAGCAGTCGTTCTGCTGCTCGCTCACTTTTCGCCAACAGCACGATATCGTCCGCATAGCGGATACACGGTACGCCCCGTCTGTGGAACTCCCAGTCGAATTCATTCAGATATACATTTGCTAAGAGTGGGGATAGATTTCCTCCCTGCGGGGAGCCTTCCTCTGTCTCTGTTACAACACCGTTTTCCATCACTCCGTTTTTCAGGTATCGCTTTACCATCTGTATGACCCTTTCATCTTTTGTCTGCTTTCTCAGCAGGTTCAGGAGGATTGTATGATTCAGCGTGTCGAAGTATTTCGACAGGTCAAGGATGACTGCCCTTGTATAGCCCTGTTCGATGTACTCTTTTATCCTGAAGATGGCGTCTTTTGCTCCTCTTCCCGGTCGATAGCCAAAGCTGTCATCCGAAAACAGCGGCTCATAGATTGGCATGAGCTGTTGGAGCATTGCCTGTTGAATGATACGGTCGATGACGGTCGGAATGCCGAGTTTTCGTATCCCTCCCTCCGGTTTCGGGATTTCCACACGTCTGACTGGAGACGGGGTGTATTTCCCCCTTCGGATTCTCTCTGTCAGTTCACGGTTATGTTCTTTCAGCCATGGCAGTGCCGCTTCGATGGTCATTCCATCAACTCCCGGCGCTCCCTTGTTTGCCTTCACTCTTTTGTAAGCCCGGTTCAGGTTATCCTTGTCCAGTATCTTACATAAGATGTCCGGCTCTGCACTGTCCCTTTCCTTCCATATCCGGCTGAATGAGCGGTGCGCTCTCACATACCCTTTGCGTTCCGCGCTATCTCTTTGTGAGCAGCTTTCTCTGTTTTCTGTACCCATCTGCCCATTCCTCCTTTCCCTGTCGTACTAAGGACTCCTATTGATTCAGCCCTTCACCAAAAAAACTCCCGGCTACTATGGCTTCTGCTGACTTCTGTACGCTCAGCATTACCTCACAGTAATGGTTACTCCTCTCGGAACGTCCCGTACAGACCTCCCTGGGTACCACACGTTTCTTTCCCTCCATCCATCTGCCGCATTTACTGCACATGATTCCGTGTAGCTATTGGGCTTTGCCTTGACGAGCAGACTTACCCTCATGTACAGCCTTATATACGTTTTCTGTTCGTCAGACCAGAGGTTTGCCCGTGGGTTAGTAGGTTCCCCACATCCGGCTTCCTTCAGATTTGCAGTCACCCGCAACACCCTTGCCTTCGGCTATATCCTTCCCACTACCGGGCGGATCTGGGACTTTCACCCGTTAGAAACGTGCGCCGCCAGGCGCACTCGTACAAAAATACTCCGGAGTTCTCACTCCGGAGTATTTTTATCAATTACACAAGTTTTAACGGGTTGATCTTAACGCCCGGTCCCATGGTGGGAGCGATCGTTACGCTTCTCAAATACTGTCCCTTTAAAGTAGACGGTTTTGCCTTATTAATGGCACCCATCAGCGTCTGGAAGTTGTCCGCTAACTGCTCCTCTGTGAAAGAAGCTTTTCCGATTGGCACGTGAATGATGTTGGTCTTGTCAAGACGATACTCAATCTTACCGGCTTTGATATCCTGAACGGCTTTGGTCACGTCCATGGTCACAGTTCCGGCCTTGGGGTTGGGCATCAGGCCCTTCGGTCCAAGGATACGGCCCAGACGTCCTACAACACCCATCATATCCGGGGTTGCAACAACAACGTCAAAGTCCAGCCATCCCTCGTTCTGGATCTTCGGGATCAGCTCCTCAGCGCCTACATACTCTGCGCCTGCTGCGGCAGCCTCATCAGCCTTAGCGTTCTTGGCGAACACCAGGACACGAACCTTCTTTCCGGTTCCGTGAGGAAGAACTACAGCGCCGCGGATCTGCTGATCAGCGTGACGTCCGTCACAGCCAGTTCTGATATGAGCCTCGATGGTCTCGTCGAATTTTGCAACAGCTGCTTTCTTTACTAAAGCGATTGCCTCCTCCGGATCGTACAGTTTGGTACGGTCAACGGCCTTGGCGGTTTCCAAATATTTTTTACCGTGTTTCATTTCCTATAACCTCCTGTGGTAATTGCGGGGATTGCCCTCCCACGTCTCATTTGCTTTGCTTGCTCCGTCTGTCAGACAGGCACTCGATAACTGTCGGCCCAAGCCCTGAGAGCCGGCCGAAGGCAGTGAACCTTAGTCCTCTACCACGATACCCATGCTTCTTGCGGTACCGGCGATCATGCTCATAGCTGCTTCGATGCTGGCTGCGTTCAGGTCCGGCATCTTCATCTCAGCGATCTCTCTGACTTTGTCCTTGGAAATTGTGGCTACCTTTGTCTTATTGGGAACACCTGAACCGGATTTGATGTTGCAGGCCTTCTTCAGTAAAACTGCAGCCGGCGGAGTCTTGGTTATAAAGCTGAAACTTCTGTCTGCGTATACGGTGATGACTACGGGAATGATCAGATCTCCCTTGTCCGCCGTTCTGGCATTGAACTCCTTTGTAAACTGAACGATGTTTACACCGTGCTGACCCAGAGCCGGTCCTACCGGGGGAGCCGGCGTTGCCTTGCCAGCCGGGATCTGTAATTTAATATAACCTGTTACTTTCTTTGCCATCTTGGGCACCTCCTATAATGTGGTAATTGCGGGAACTTCCCTCCCACGAACTGCGCAGGCAGTTCTTTTGCTTTCTTACAACTTCTTTACTTCTGCGAAACTGATTTCCACGGGTGTCTCGCGTCCGAACAGCTCCACATTGATGGTAACAACCTGTTTCTGTCTGTTGATGCTCTGGACCATTCCGGCGGTGTCCTTCCACGCGCCTCCGGTGACAACCACGCTGTCACCCTCCTCCAGATCGATCTCCACACTGGGGCTCTGAATATTCAGCGCCATCATCTCCGCTTCGGTCAGCGGCACCGGTTTAGATCCCGGGCCTACGAATCCGGTAACGCCGCGGGTATTTCTAACCACGTACCAGGTGTCGTCATTCATTACCATGTTCAGCAGAACATAGCCTGGAAACAGCTTTCTCTGTACCTTCTTCTTGGTTCCGTTCTTCACTTCCACCACGTCTTCCATCGGCACACGCACTTCCAGAATCTGATCCTCCAGGTGTCTGTTTTCGATTGTTTTCTCAATGTTGGCCTTCACTTTGTTCTCATAGCCCGAATAGGTGTGGGCTACATACCAATTTGCTTCTGCCATCTCGTCACCCTTGTCCTTAACTGATCAATAAATTAATGAGCTCCAGAACTGCACTGTCCAAAATAGCGATCACCACTCCAAGGAACACCGTGATCGCCACCACCGCTGTGGTCTGCTTCGCAACAGTCTTTCTGTCCGTCCATATAATTTTGTTGAATTCGGACTTAAGCCCTTTGGTCCAGCTCTTCTTTTTGGACTTGTCCTTTTTCAGAGCCTTCTCCTTCTTTGCAGATTCTGCCATAGTTTCACCTCTTACCGGTCAAATTACTTGGTCTCTTTGTGCATCGTGTGTTTTCTGCAGAACTTACAGTACTTCTTCGTCTCCAGTCTTTCCGGATGATTCTTCTTCTCTTTTGTCATGTTGTAATTCCGCTGTTTACATTCTGTGCATGCCAATGTGATTTTTACGCGCACGACTTCCACCTCCACTTGTGTTGATTTCTGCGTTTTGCAACGGACTCTTTTTTCTGCCGGCGAAGTTCACGCATCTCCGCTTTTTAGGCATAAAAAAAAGACCTACTTCCATGTCGCTTTCTAACTATAGCACGGTCAGCAGGAAAAGTCAAGAAATTTTATCGCCGCCAAACTGTCCGGTCTGCGATACGGTCAAACTGACTGTTTTTCAGCAAAAGCCGTATCGTCCCCGGCTTTCACCCGCAGCGATATCCATGAGAGCCTTTTTGCCATGGACAAACCGTCCCGGCAGGCGTATACTTTATCTCATCAAGAATAAGGAAGGAACGGACCATGACCAAAGACATGACGGAAGGGAATCCGCTGCAGCATATTCTGCGGTTCTCCATTCCACTGATTTTCGGAAATCTGTTTCAGCAGATGTACAACATGGCGGATACGGTTATCGTGGGGCAGACTCTGGGACTTAACGCCCTTACCGCCGTAGGCGCCACCAATTCTGTGAATTTTCTGATCATCGGCTTCACCACCGGAACCTGTACCGGGCTGGCGATCCCGGTGGCCCAGAAATTCGGAGCCAGGGACTACCGGGGAATGCGGCAGTTTACTGCCAATGCCGCCTATCTGGCCATTGCTCTGGCCATCTTGCTGACCCTGTTCACCACAGTTTTCTGCGATGCGATCCTGCGCGGCATGAACACTCCGGCGAACATTTTCCAGGACTCCTACGCCTACTTCTTCGTGATCTGCCTGGGAATCCCCTTTACACTTCTGTACAACACGGCTTCCGGCATTATCCGGGCTATGGGAGATTCCAAAACGCCCTTTTACTTTCTGGTGGTATCGGCGCTCCTGAATATCGTGCTGGATCTGGCCTTCATTCTGATCTTTCACATGGGCGTGGCAGGAGCGGCATGGGCAACGATCCTGTCCCAGGGAGTATCCGGCGTGGCCTGTCTGATCTACATGAGAAAAAAATACGAAATCCTCCGGATGGACCGGGAAGAACGCAGGTTCTCTGCCGCCTGTCAGAAAATCCTTCTGGTGGATTCCATTCCCATGGGACTCCAGTTTTCCATTACGGCCATCGGCAGCATCATGATGCAAAGCGCGGTCAATGCCCTGGACGCGGTCTACGTTTCCGCCTTTGCCGCAGCCACCAAGGTAAAACAGCTGGCCATGTGTCCCTATGATGCCATCGCTTCTGCCTGCGCCACCTTCGGCGGTCAGAACCTGGGAGCCGGAAAGTATGACCGGATATCCAAAGGGCTGAAAAGCGGGATCCTGGTGGGGATGGTCTATTCTGTTCTGATCGGAATCGTTCTGATCACCAACGGCTCCACCATCGCCTGGCTGTTTGTGGACCGGAGCGAAACAGAGGTTCTGACAGCCGTCCAGCAGTTTTTAACCTTCTCCGGATTTTTTTACTGGCTCCTGGCTATCCTCTCCTGCACCCGGCTTACCATTCAGGGACTGGGGTATGGAGGCGTGGCCATCTTCGCCGGTTTCAGTGAGCTTGCAGCCAGAGGACTGATGTCCGTCTTTGCCATTCCCACCTTCGGCTATGCCGCGGTCTGCTGCACAGACCAGACTGCATGGGTGGCGGCTTCCATAGTTGTTCTGGTAATCTTTGGGAAAATCAACCGGAAGCTTATCCATTCCAAAGCCCCAGCAGAAAGCGGGCAGACGTCAGATACATAATTAATATGGAAGAAACCGCGCGGCGGACAGCAGGACCTCCATCCTACTGTCCGCTCATCCGCTCAAGAGCGTAAAGCGCCGCGCCGGCAGCTCCCACGATCTCCGGCTCCGGACAGATATACAGCGGATTCCCGATCTTTTCCTCAATGGCCCGTACCACACCGGGATTCTTGGCCACACCGCCTGTCATCATAAAGTCAGGCTCCATTCCCACCCGCCGAAGAAGGGAAAATGCCTTGTTGGCGATGGCATGGCATACGCCGTCAGCGATATCTGCCTTCTCCCTGTTATTGGCGATCAGGGAGATCACCTCCGACTCCGCAAATACGGAACACATGCTGGTGATCTCGATCTTCTCCTTTGATTCCAGCGCAATGCTCCCCAATTCATCGATGCTGACCTCCAGAGTGCGGGCGATCATCTCCAGGAACCGGCCGGTTCCTGCCGCGCATTTGTCATTCATAACGAAATCCTTTACCTCTCCGCTTTCATTCAGATGTATCGCCTTGCTGTCCTGGCCGCCGATGTCCAGGATCGTCCGGATGGCAGGATTAAAATAATGAGCTCCCTTTCCGTGACAGCTGATCTCCGTCACATTCTCATCCGCGTAGGAAATACTCACCCGTCCATATCCGGTAGACACGATCCAGGAAATATCATCCCGGGTAAGCCGGGCCTTCTCCAGCACCTCCCGCAGTACCTTTTCGGCGCTTTCTCCCGCCTTGGCTCCGGTGCGCACCACAGCGAATGCCGCGATCCTGCGGTTCTGGTCCATGATCACCGCATTGGTGGAGGTGGAACCGCTGTCAACTCCAAGTACATACATTTCTCCGTCCTCCTTTTTCTCAATAACCGGACTTCTTTTCTCCGCCCGCAGAGATTCCAGAAACGCCTGGATCCTGGTAAGGATCTGACCCGCGCTCTGTCTGGTGTAATCTGTCTCCAGAAGCAGCAGAGGACGTTTCAGCCATCCCTTCAGCCAGGCATATTCATAGGAATAATTGTCGCAGAACTGGACCGTATGGTAGATAATACCGTCCACACTGTCCGCATACCTTCTGATCAGCTCGTCCCGGTTGGCCGCCTGTTCCATCCGCATACAGGGGAACTGCCCCAGAAGCCCCCGGGTGTACCCAGCCAGGGGTTCTTCCTCGTCCACCAGAAGTTTTCTGCCAAGCCCGGTGCAGGTCAGGTCAAAAGCCACGTTCGCTTTCTCTTTCTCCAGGATCTCTTTGATCCTTTCGTTTGCCCGGGCTCCCAGGATGCCGATGTTCGGCCCTTCCTTCCGGAAGTTCATCTGCTGTTCTTCCTGCCGGCTCTTCAGATATCCGGCAAACGCTTCCTCATGAAAGGATTTTCCGGACCACTCCTCAAAGGCTGTTATCATCTGGCGGATCCTCTGCTCATACAGCCGGGTTCCGGCTTCTTTGGCAATCCGGGGGGTATCCAGGATATAGATGAATTTTTCCGGAAACTCCTCCTTCAGCACATCATACAGCCGCCGGATGCTGTCACAGCAGGTGGTAAGGATCACGCCCTCATAGTCTGTTTCCATCATTTCCTCCAGCACACCCTTGGCAAAGCTGCAGATATTGGGATGCATGCGGGTGTCCGCCTGGTTGAAATTCGTCACATCCGGCTCAATTCTTTTCATCTCCACTCCCATGGAGGCAAAAACCTCAATGGGGGCGTATTTGCAAATATAACCTAACATACTGCCGACTCCTCTCCCTCTGTCCGGATCATTTCCAGGAATGCCTCCAGCCGTGTCTTGATCTGGCCGTCATGACTGTTTCTTCTGTCGATACCGTCTCCATCCAGGATCAGCATGGGGATCCCCCTGGCCTGCATCCGCTCCTTCAGAAGAACGCTCCCCCCTGAGGACTGTTTGCAGCCCCAATGGCAGAACTGGATCACTGCATCCGGCTGCAGACGGTCCGCCAGCCGCTCCACCATTCTGGATTTATGGCCGTAAGACCCGTTGTACAGATTATGGATGATCTTTCCTGCCAGCGCATGGAAGGGACGCTCCACGTCCAGCTCCTCCATATAATCCAGAATGATATCGCTGGCAATGATCTGGTAGTCCTTACTTCCGTTGAAATACTGCTGCAGACTTTCCTGATAAAAAGGCAGCAGATGGATCCACAGGATCTTTTTCCCCTGAAATCTGGGATAGGTCCGGATCTCCTGATTCATGAAACGGATCAGCTCCAGGAACTCCCGGGTGCCGATCATAAGATGCATTCCCATCATCATATAAAGATGGCTGATCAGCTCGCCCGGATAATAATACTCGCTTTGCAGGTCAAAGAAGCGGACCAGCTCCCTTCGGGTCTCGTTTTCGATCCGGAGCGCTTCCCGAAGCTTTTCAATATCAAATTTTACTCCGGAATACTCCTCCAGCTTCCCGGCAAACTGTTTCAGCTGTTCCGCCAGATACTCCACGGAATCCGGGTCATCCCCGTATGGAATATCCAGGAGGGTGAAAGGCACCCCTTTTTTCTTTTCCAGGTACCGGAAGGTATTCAGATTGCCGTCGCAGGACAGAGAGGTGGTGACCGCGTATCCCGGCGCCGGCACAGCTCCGCTGTCAATAGCTCCCACAAAGGTCTTGTGATAAGAACAGAGGGTGGGGGCGATCCCCTCATTCTGGGCGAAATCAATGAAATAATCCTCCAGATGATATCCGCTGAAATAACAGGACAGGGTTTCGATGGACAAAGTATTCAGTCCGAAACACTGAACGATCTCACAGGGGGCAAAAATATTTCCCCAGATATAACTGTCCGCTTTTCCCAGTGAGTCTGCCACCAGAGACATCATCATATTCTCCACCTTCTGATAGCCTCTGGACAGGTTTTTCTTGGGAAGCAGCCGGGTTCTCAGTTTGTTTGCCTTAAATCCCAGCAGGATCTTATCCCAGGTCTCGCCGGGATGCTGGATGGTCTGCTCCTTAACGTAGTCAATATATTTGTCTGCGATCCACATACGGTCTCCTTTTTCTCCTTCAACAGACACCGGTGTACTGTCTCCTTTTACACAGAAGACAGCACACCGGCAGTTTGATCTTTATAACCGTTATAAAGTTTATCGCAAATTGATTTCTTTTGCAAGTCCCCCTCCGGGAATTGCTTTCTGCCCGGTAACGGTTCCTCCTTCCGGCCGAGCTGTCACCGGCTCATCTGCAGCGTTTCAATAGCCTCCAGTGAGACATCCTGGAAGCTGCCGGAATTCTCCAGAAACTCCTCATTTGCAGGCATGTCTCTTCTCTTTCTGTAAAAATCCCTGCAGAGATTGCCGGCTATGGTGTACAGGTAATTCTTTGTTTTTCCCATATAATGGTAATCGGACAGATTGGTAAAGAACCTGACGAAAGTCTCCTGGGTAAGATCCTCAGCATACGATGCGTCCATACAGTGATACCCGCAGTACTTCAGGATCTCTCCGTAATATTTATGCACAAAGACATCGAAAGCTCCGTCATCTCCCTGCCTCATTTTTCTGATCAGCTTAAAATCCGTATCCACAGGTTTCTCCCTTCTGTCCGCCAGTAAATTTGTCTGTCTCGCGAGATCATTGGAAGGCCGATTTTTCACCCTTCTCACTAAGTATAACGATCCTCCCAGGAAAAAGGATAGCAGAAAGGGCAAAAAAATGTCTCCGCGTTTTTTCCCCGCAGAGACAACTTTTATTCATCCATATTTCCTGTTCATCCACATTCAGAACTTCGGCCTTTCTTTAGGTTTTCTCCGTTGTTCCGTTCAGAAACTGCAGCCGTCCGGTCCGCAGCCTCCCTGGGCTTCCTCCTCGCCTCCGAAGCTGCAGCCATCCGGCCCGCAGCCTCCCTGAGCCTTTGCTCCACCTCCGAGACTGCAGCCATCCGGCCCGCAGCCTCCCTGGGCTTTTCCCTCACCCGCTCCTGAGGCTTCATACTTCTCCACATTCCGGAACACCTCCAGAAATGCTTCCTTGGTATACGATTCCACAGAAATTTCTTTTCCGTCAATGAAAATAGTGGGCACATGACCGACGTGCAGCTCTTCTCTGGCATGTCTATTATCCGCAGCTACCTGGTCGCTGTAGATCCCGTTTTCCAGCGCTTCCCCGAAATCCTCCGGATCCAGCCCCGCCTGTCCGGCCAGACGCTTCAGCACATCCGCCTGTCCGATGTCTTCCTCATCTATAAAATACGCTCTGTACACCAGATTATTGTATGCATCTCCCCGTCCATGCTCCAGGGCATAGTAATACCCCTCGAATGCCAGACGGGTATATGGTCTGGGAACCACATTCGGCGGCAGCTTCATATCCAGTCCCAGTTGGCGGCAGGGTTCCACCAGAACCTGATAATGGGATTTGCGTACCTGGTCATTGTAGGTATCTACTCTGGGCGCCGGCTCAATGGTCAGCTCGTAAGGATGCCAGGTGATCCGGGGAGTGAAATCCAGTTCGGCGATCGCCGCCTTCATGGCTTCTTTGGCCACCAGGCAATAGGGACAGACATAATCCGATACGAATAAAATATCCATTTGTAAACCTCCTTGTTTTCTCTGTTTTGTATATTTTACCGCAGGGCCCAGTATGCCCTGCGGTTTTTGTGCTTATATGGATCTACAGTTCCACTCTGATGGCACCCTGGGGACGGATATGCATCACATAAGCGGATCCGGCTCCCAGCGCTTTGTCGATATACTTTGTAAATCCTTCTGTATACTCTTTGGGCAGGAACGCGGCGATCACTCCCGCAAATCCGCCTCCGTGTACACGGCACACGCCATGTCCGATCTTGTTCAGGTACAGCTGTGTCAGTGCCAGCGCCACGGTAATGGACTGCTCATCCGGAGTCTCGTTGCAGTAGCAGTTCTGCAGCCATTTCCAGGAGGAGTCTCCCGACTCGGACACATTCCGGAAGAAGGCGGCAAAATCCTTCTCCTCCAGAGCCTTCACCTGAGCGTCCACCCGCTTGTTTTCCTCAAAGAAATGGAAAGCTCTCAGCACAGCCCGGTCTCCGGCAAACTTCCGGATAGCCTGCACATTTTCAATAACCGCTTCCTCGTCCACCTGCTGGAGGACTTCTTTTCCAAAATACTGCGCCACCTTTTTCATCTCATTGGGAACCGCGGAATACTCTGCGGAAAGATCCGCATGGCCCTTTCCTGTATTAATGATCACCAGATCATGTCCCAGTTCATCGAAGTCGCAGTTTACCTCCCGGATACTGGGATTTTCAATATCCGCAAAATCAATGGTGATGATGCCTCCCACTGCACAGGCCAGCTGATCCAGCAGGCCGGAGCCTTTCAGCCAGTACCTGTTCTCGGCATACTGTCCGGCCTTTGCGTAAGTTACCACATCTCTCTTTCCGCCGTTGAACAGATAATCCACGATCACGCACACCAGCATCTCAAAGGACGCGGAAGAACTGACGCCGGCTCCTCCGATCACATTACTGGTCACGTAGGCGTCAAAGCCTTCCACCTTCATGCCCCGCTTCTTAAGTCCCGCAAAGATCCCTCTCAGCAAAGGTTCCGTTCCTGTGGTCTTCTCTGTGGGGTCCAGATTGTCCAGATCCACCACCAGATGCTGATTGTACGTTTCGCTGATCAGCTTCACAGTGTTGGTCCCATTGGGGGCCGCAGCCGCCACACAGTCCAGGTGTACGCTGCCCGCTACGATCTTTCCGTGGTTATGGTCTGTATGATTTCCGCCGATCTCGGTTCTGCCGGGTGCGGAAAAGAATTCAAATTCTCTGTCACCGAATTCCCTGGCAAAGCCTTCCGCCACCATCTGATAGCGCTTCGCGTTTTCCTCCACCCGGTTCTCCCCATACATCTGCCGGAAAAGCTTCACCAGCTTCTCACTTTTCACAACTTTCATCAGTTCCTTTACTTCTGCTGCTTTCATGTTCCTTCTCCTTATATACTTATTGCTTGACTTTCTTTTGCTTATCATTATAATGAGATTTGCTGTATACTACAACAACTATCTTTGCATCTCTTATGAATATTTTGAGCTAACAGTTCCGATGCGCAAAACCGGAGGAGGTAATCCATGCAGCTGCGTCTTGATCCCAGCAAAAAAGAAATAAAATCTCACGGAACGTATGAATTTCCCGTAAATATCAGCCGGGAGCAGCTCTCCCGGTATGAACGGAACAGCTTTCTCTGGCACTGGCACCGGGAAGTGGAGCTGACACTGGTTCTCCAGGGGAGAATGTGCTATCAGCTTAACGAAACGGTCTTTCATCTGGGAGCGGGAGACGGGCTTTTCTGCAATTCCAACACCATGCACACCGGATTCCCCGATGAGGACGGCCAGGACTGCATCTACCTTTCTGTCACCTTCCATCCCCGTATCCTCTATGGATATCAGGGCAGCGTATTCCAGACCCGGTATGTGGAAATGATCACGGAGAACCCTGCCTTCCCCGGCCTGTTTCTGTCCCCCGGAACCTCCTGGCAGGCCAGAGTCCTGGAAAAACAGGCAGCTCTTTATGAGCTTTTCCGGAAACCTCCCAAAAGTTACGAGCTGCAGGTGCTGATCCTCCTTCTGGAGATCTGGAATCTGCTCTGGGAAAACGGCGACTTCTCCACCGCCCGCACACCGGATACCACCCTGCGCCATATGGACCGCCTGAAAGGGATTCTGGGGTACATCCAGAAGCATTACAGCGAAAAAATCACCCTGGAGGATATTGCCCGTCAGTCCAATATCTGCCAGAGTGAATGCTGTCGTTTCTTTAAGAAACATATGAAGGAATCCCTGTTTGAGTATCTCCTATCCTACAGGATCGAAAAAAGTCTGCCGCTGCTGCTGGACACTGATCTCCCGGTAACGGAGATCGCCAGCCGGGTAGGGTTCTCCGCCTCCGCATATTACGCCAAGGTATTCCGGGAACGGATGGGGAAGACGCCTACCGAGTACCGGAAAAGATAGCAGAACAGCCAAAATTCTCCGTCACGTGGCTGATGGCATTTTTAATGGAACCGGCTTATACTGCGAGAAGCACCCCGCGGAAACTTCCCGCCAGGTGCTTCTTCATTTTATCAGTAAACGGATTTTCTTCACTCATAGGGACAGCACAGAACTTTATCTGTCTTCCCATGGCTTATGTCAACTTCCACTCACTTACGCAGTTTTATTTGCCATGAATTCATCAAACTGTTTCTGAACCTCTTCCATGAACTTGTCCAGACCTGCTGCTTTCAGCTTCTCAATGGCTTCGTCAATGTTCTCATCATAATCCTTAAATCCATTGGAGATGGGGTTCAGGTATTCTGTCTCCACTGCCTGCAGCTGTGCATACTCAGATTTCACCGGCTCCGTATCAAAGATGAAGTTGGTGCTCTTCATAGGAATGCTTCCCTCAGCCTGGTTGTTAAAGGTCTCGATCTGCTGGTCTGTCACATAATCCGGATAACGGCGGAATTCCGTATTCACGCACATCCAGTTGGGCATGATCTCATCGGTGCAGATCCGCTCCACACGTCCGTTTTCAGTCAGCGTATAGTCAGTTCCCTCGATACCGTAGGTCCACAGGTCCACCCACTCCTGGTTCTTCTGGAACAGGTTGAGAACTTTGATGTAAGCGGCCAGCTCCTCGGGATCCTCCACACCGGCGCTGATGGCAAAGGCTGTTACATAGGTTCCCCAGCTCATCAGCGGTTTTTTGGATACATCTCCCAGATAAACATTCTCAAACACAGCATCCGGCGCGGAAGGACGAACAGTTTCCATCATCTCAAAGATACGGTCGTTGGCGCTCACTGCGAACATAGCCCGGCCGGCTGCAAACTCACTGGAGGACTGCTCCGGGTTGGAGAGCTGATAAGAAGGGATGATTCCCATTTCATTCCAGCGTTTTGCGATCTCACAGATCTGTTTGTATTCTTCTGACTCATAGTAGCTGTAAACAGTGCTGTCATCCTGAGCATTTCCATCGGTGAATACAAAGCTGTTGATAAAGTTCATATTTTTCTCAGAGGCTATGGCTCCGTTAAGCACCTTGGGATTCAGACCACGGCCCAGACCGATGTAATCCGGATGTTTTTCCTTGCAGAGGGTGTAGAAGTTTTCCAGGTCTTCAATGGTTTTGATCTCTTCCACGCCTACCTCTTCCATCAGGTCTTTTCTCACCATCATCAGGTAATCCTCACCTGCATTGGGCTTGTAGCCGATGGGAACGGAATAATATTTCCCGTCAATATTGAAAGCTTCCACTGCATTGGCCTCGTCACAGTACTCGTACAGCTCCGGGGCATTCTCCTCCAGCACGTCTGTCACATCCGCATAGTATCCTTTTCCCACCATTTTGGCGGTAACCTCAGTGTTGGTAAAGCACATGAATTTTTCACCTGCGGAAAACATCAGCTCTGATTTTCCTCCGCCGTACTCTGTCCAGGGAAGATACTGAATCTCCAGATCCACATTGATCTCATCCATTACCTTCTGATGGATCTCACTTTCCATCAGCTCCTTCATTCTGGGAGATTCCTCTCCAAACATTACGATCTTAACAGGAATGGGATCCTCTGCTGCCGCTTCTGTCCCGCTTCCGGAAGAAGCCGTCTCCTCTTTTTCAGAGCCTCCGCATCCGGTCATCATACCGGCTGCCATCACACCGGCCAGTGCCAGCGCTGTCATTCTTTTCAGCTTTTTGAATTTCATATTCTCTCTCCTTTTTCACTCGTTCTTTTTGTATCTCAGGTTACAGTCCAGGATGAACTGCAGCTGTCTCAGCCTTTCAGCGCCCCTACCGTAACTCCCTTGACAAAATACTTTTGTACAAAAGGATATACCAGAGCGATGGGGCCGATGGCAATACAGGTGATCGCCATCTTAATGGTATTGGTGGGAAGGACGATATGCCCCGCACCCATACCGTTGGGATTGCTGGCCAGATACTGTATATTGGCATTCATCTTATACAGGATGTACTGCATGGAGAAATACTTGTCCTCGCTGACCAGCATCAGGGGAAGATAAAAATCATTCCAGTAAGTCAGGGCATAAAACAGTACGATCGTTACAATACCGGCCTTCGCCAGCGGCAGGATCACCTTATAGAAAATCTGAAAATGTCCCGCCCCGTCGATTTTTGCGCTTTCCGTCAGTTCATAAGGAATTCCCTTGATAAAATTCCTGATCAGATACATATAGAATACATTCATGCTGTAGGGCAGGATCAGTCCCCATAGCGTATTTCCCAGATGGTAATACTTTGTACATACCAGGTACCAGGGAAGCATTCCTCCGCTGAACAGCATGGTAAAGTAGGCAAAAAATGCCAGTTTATTGGCATGCCGGAAATCCTTTACCGATATCACATAAGCAAAGCAGGTGGTGATGATCACCGACAGGATCGTTCCCAGCACCGTCACCACGATGGTGACCATATAAGCGCCAAGCAGCGTCTCCCCCTGGCTGTTAAATACATAACGGTAGATATCCAGCGTAAATCCCCTGGGCAGCAGTGAAAATCCTTTCAGGGATACCTCTGATTCCGTGGAAAAGGAGCCCGATATAGCCAGTACCAACGGAATCAGGCAGATCAGTGAAAATATGGCCAGCAGCACATAAAATACACCGATCAAAATTTTGTCTGATTTCTGTGTTCTTTTTGTCATTGCCTGCTCTCCCTCCTAAAACAGTGAGGTATCCTTGTCATACCATTTGGCGATCTTATTGGAAATCACCACCAGAAGGAACCCGAAGATGGACTGGTACAGGGAGATTGCCGACGCAAACGCCATATCTCCGTTCTGAACACCGCTGCGGTACACGAATACATCAATAACGTCCGTTACCGGAAGCAGCAGAGGATTCAGATTCGTCAGACCGATCATCATATTCAAATTTCCCTTCAGCATATTTCCCACGGAAAGCAGGAACATAATGGTAATCGTAGGTCTCAGAAGCGGCAGGGTGATCTTTGTGATCTGCTGCCACTTGGAAGCGCCGTCCACCTGAGCCGCCTCATAAATGGAAGTATCAAAGCCGGACAGAACCCCGTAGTAGATCACGGAATTGTATCCCGTACTCTGCCAGATCACCACCAGCACCAGGATCAGTACCCAGATTCCGGGACTGGAATAGAAATCGAATTCGATCCCCATCTTTCCCAGCATTTTGCTGATCACTCCCACATCGGAACTGAGCAGAGCATTCAGGATCGCTCCCATTACCATCCAGGAGATGAAATAGGGAAAGAACATAATGCTCTGGCTGGCTTTGATGAAATACTTGTTGTGAACCTCGCTGAGCATGATCGCTATGGCCACCGCAAAGATGGTTCCAAAGACGAAAAACAGGATGTTCAGTCCCACCGTGTTCCTGGTGGCCCGGATGGCATTTTCCATATTGTTGAAAAAGAATTCAAAATTCTTGAACAACGGATCCGCCCACGGACTTCCGAAGATGCCGCCCTTGAAGTTATAATCCTTAAATACCAGGATCAGGCCGGCCATGGGAACATAGCAAAAAGCGATCAGAACCGCTACCCCGGGAAGCGCCATCAAATATAACGGCAGGTCTTTCTTAAACGTATGTTTTCCTTTCATAGCCCTTCCTCTCTTGTTTTTAGTTGTCACCGTACGTACAAGTGCTATGGGTGCATCATACCGTCGCTTTTTCTCTGTGGCAATGATAAAATCCTGTTTTTCTGACGAAAACACCCTTTTCAGGGTTTTAAAATTCATCTTTCACTTTCATATTTTTGATTTTATTGCGTATTTTTCCTCCGTTTTTGTAAATGTTGCACAAATATTGCCGGGGCTTTTGCTTCAGCAAAAGCCCCGGGCCAAACGGTTGATTCTTATTCAGTGTCCTTTCAGTTTCCGGATCTGGGAAGGAGTCACTCCGTAATATTTGCGGAAAGCCGCTGAAAAATACGAAGAACTGTTGAATCCCACTCTGCCGGCAATCTCCTGGATCGTAAGCTCCGGACATTCCAGCAGCAGAGTGCGGGCTTTGGCCAGCCTGAGCTGATTCATATAATCGGGAAATGTCTTCCCTGTATAGCTGTTGAACAGCTTGCTGAAATAAGAAACACTGAATCCATATTTCTCCGCCACGGATTCCACGGAAAGCCCCGCAGCTGTCATAATTTTCCTCTATATAGGCCACCACTTCTCCCATTACTCTGGCGGAGGTGGTCTGTCTTCCGTCCTTCAGCTGGTCTTTTACCTGGTAGAAAAGCTGGCAGAGCCACTCCTCCAGATTGGCCTGCCCCACAAAAACAGGATTTTTCAGGAAATCCTCCAGGTATTTCTCATACTGTTCGTATTCCCCTCCGATATTCTCGGACAGGCGGATCACATCCGCGATCAGTTCCTTCAGATATTTCTGCGTCTCCTGGATCCGGTAGGCCGACAGGTTTTCCAGAAGTTTTTTCAGGTATTCCTCCGGTCCTTTCTCCGTATCCTCCTTTACCCAGCGCAGGATATGCTCCCGCTCCGGCTCCTGTACCTCTCCCTTCTTCTTTTCCCTCAGGATCCGTTCATCTACTACTTCTGTTTCCCGGGACAGGATATAGTATTCCGTTAAAGCTCCGCCCTCCGGTACGTTGCGGGCAGTTCATCCACGGTAACCGCATCCTGAGATTCCCACGCATCCCCGGATATGATACAGTCTCTCAGCTCTTCAAGATTTCCGCCGCCTCTTCCTCCCCGTCCAGGCGGCCCTGGCCTCCCTGAAAACAGAAGGATCACCTCGCCCTGGGCGGCTCTGTAACAGTGCATCCCTTCTTCTTCAGATCTGGCGGTTTTCTCATAAATCTGGGAAATACTGGCCGTCAGCGCCTCGTTTTTATTCCAGTCTTCCATATAATAGCGAAGTACCATAACCGGAAAGCCGTGGGATGACACGTCCCGAATTCAAACATTCGGCATCCATGCCGTCATCTCCCTTTCCCTGTCTCAGGAACCGGAGTACGGCGTTGCCTCTGATCTGGTGCTTTAAAAAGTTCATATTTTCATTGACATCCTCCAGGGCATCCGCCGCCAGGATCAGTTCGTCCTTTTCCTGTCCGTCTTCCTCGCCTGAGCCAGACGCAGGATATTTCGGAACATCTCTCCCAGCGGACGGTATACCCATCCGGCCAGAAACCACACAACGATCAGCACCGCCAGCATTCCCAAAATGGTGGACAGCAGGATCGTCTTCAGAGCCTGATCGATCTGCTCCTGACTTCGGAAACCTCCTGCACCCTGATGCTGTAAAAGCGTCCGTTATCCGGAGACGATACTTGCTTCTGCGAAGCTTTTTAAACTTCTTCCCAATGCCTTCCTTTTTCATATTTCCTCCTTTGTCCTTTCCGCTCATGGGTTCCTCGATTTAAAAAAAGTATAAAAATTATAGCATTGCAGGGTATCTATTACAAATTATTATGTTATCAAAAATATCTTCTTTTTACAAAAACATCGTATTTTTATCTGTTTTCATATACTTTCCGGACTCTTTTCCATTTATTCTTCCATAAAAAGGGAATTTTCAAAGACATGTTTTTCAGATAAGATGATTCCCCACCCGCTGCGCGTCCACCCGGCTGGCTGCCTGCGGGAATACAGTTTTTCAGAAGCAGGGCCATAAAAAAAGGATAAAACCGTCTGCCGCAGGCAAATCTGCCCGGACGGTTTTATCCTTTTTTTTGCAGAAACCGGCACTTATCAGTTCTCAGAAAGAAGCCGCCCAGGATCAGACGTCCTGCCGCTCTCCCGCACACTCCTTCAGCACCGCGATCTCTCTGGCATATCCCTCCAGCTCATTGGGCGTCTCCAGATATACCGGAATGCCCTGAAGCCTGGATGGTTCAGGATCTTCCGAAAAGTCTCCAGACCGATGGATCCTTCCCCGATCTTCTCATGACGGTCCTTATGGCTGGCAAAGGGATTCTTACTGTCATTCATATGGATCGCCCGCAGCCTGTCCAGTCCGATCACCCGGTCGAATTCCTCCAGCACCCCGTCCAGGTCACCCACGATGTCATACCCGGCGTCATAAACGTGGCACGTATCCAGGCAGACCCCATATGGTCCTGCAGTTCCACCAGATCCAGGATGGCCCTCAGTTCTTCAAGCTGCGCCAACCTCCGTACCCTTTCCGGCCATGGTCTCCAGCAGCACTGTGGTCCTCTGCCAGGGCTTCAGGATCCTGTTCAGGCGTATCCGCGATCATCCGGATCCCTTCCCCGGCGCCCTGTCCCACATGGCTGCCCGGATGAAAATTATAGCAGTTCCCGAACGTACTCCATTCTTCTCAGGTCATCTCCATGGTTTCCAGGGCAAATTCCCGGGTTCTCTCATCCTTGGAGCAGGCATTCAGCGTATAAGGGCATGCGCCAGGATCTCACCGATCCCGTGCTCCCCCGCATACTGCAGGAACGCCTCCACATCCTTCTCATCTATCTCCTTTGCTCTGCTTCCTCTAGGGATTTCTGGTAAAAAACTGAAAGGGTATTGGCGCCGATAGACACCGCATCCTTTCCCTATCTTCAAAAACCCCTTGGAGGACGACAGATGGCATCCTATTCTAAGCATCTTTTCTGTCACAGTTCACAGGTGAACTGTAACTTTTCCTCCTTTCAAAGATCTTCAGCCCTTTGCAGCCTCCTGGCTTTCCAGATAAATCTCCCGGACAGGGATTCCCTTCCTGCCGGGCCAGCTCCAGCTCACGCCTGTGGCAGGTAAAGATCACCGCCTGCCGTTCCCGGGCTGCCAGCCATTTCAAAGCTTCCGCAGCCGTTCCTGATCGTACATGGCAAATATCTCGTCCAGCAGCACAGGAAGTTCCTCCTCATGGCAAAGGATCTCTCCCACCGCCATCCGCAGAGCAAAATATACCTGCTCCACGGTTCCCCTGCTGAGACTGTTCAAGGGGACCAGATGATCTCTTGTACCCAGCTCTATCTTCATATCGCCGTCCATGGAAACCTGCCGGTATTTTCCCTCTGTCAGTTCCTCCAGGATCTGTCCCATCCGTACCCGAAGCTGCTTTCCTATCCCGAAGTCGGATATCGCCGGACAGGCGCTCCAGCGTCTCCAGCGCCAGATTCAGCCCGTCTATCTCTGTCTGGCAGGCCGCTGCCTCCTGCGAAGGAATCTCCAGTTCCTTACGGCTTTCCCGGAGATTTTCTCCCACCGTAACCTTTTCCCCAAGCTGACCTTCCAGCGCATCCGCCTGTCCTGCCAGGCGTTCCCTGCTGGCCTCCTGACCGCGAAGCGCTTCCTCCAGCGCGGCGCGCTTCCCGCTGGCCTCCCTGTTATTCTCTGCAGGAAAATCCGGTTCCCGGCTGTATCTTCCCGGCCATGGATCTCCCTGCGGCTTTGCCCCGGACTCTTTCCCACAAAAAGTATACCGCCGTTAAGACCATGATCCCGATCCAGGCTGTCAGGATCCGGCCGATCACGGAAAACCCTCCGGGATTCCAGATCCCCAGCAGGATCAGAGCACAGCCCAGCAGAAATCAACACGCGATCTAGTG